>NZ_OY762974.1:1487152-2974304 GCF_963667135.1 uncultured Macellibacteroides sp.
TGACTTAACGCATTTTGGTACAGCTCATCTTGCCAATCTGTATCGTATTGGGGTGTAATTACTTTTTGATTGGCAAAATCATACAGAAATTCGGGTATCATGGCGGCACTGTTGCTTGATCCCAATCGTTTGGCACGGGTAGCGTTGTCGTCGCTGAACATCGTATCGTTCCATTCCTTTCCACTGGTTACCAGCAAATTTTTATAAGCATTGTTGTGCCCTTCCACATGTAGTTCTGCAAATTCCTGCGCATTCAACATGTTTACCTTTTTGCTTAGCTGATTTACACTTAACTGAAAATCATACTTCACCTGAGCTTTTCCCTCTTTTCCTCTTTTGGTCGTAATAAGTACAACTCCCCCGGCAGCACGGGAACCGTAAATGGCCGCAGAAGCCGCATCTTTCAAAACTTCTATAGATTCAATATCTTCCGGGTTGATAAACAGGTCGTTGTTTGAAGGGTAGCCATCTATCACATACAGTGGATCAGAGCTGGCATTGATAGAAGCGACACCACGTACCCGTATTTTTGTTCCTTCATAGGGAGCCCCGCTTACCTGCGAGATTTGTACTCCGGCAACTTTTCCTACAAGACTCTGACCTACAGAAGGAGTGGTAAGATTAAGTTCTCCAGCCTTAAGACTTGCAACAGCACCGGTTAAATCTGTTCTGCGCATTGTCTGGTAACCTACTACAACGATTTCATCCAGTTTTTTTGTATCTTCTTGTAGTTTAATAGTTAGAGGCTGATTATTGATTACCGCAACTTCCAATGGTAAGTACCCTATATATGTTACTACAACAGGATTTTTTCTGTTTTGTATGGTAAGAGAAAAATTGCCATCAATATCTGTTACGGCTCCATTTGATGTACCCTTTTCAACAACATTAGCTCCAATGATTGGTTCGCCAGCTGTATCAGTCACTTTTCCTTTTATTGAAAAATTCTGTTGTGGTATGGGTAATTCAATACTTTGCTTTACAGAATGTTTTTCAGAATGAGAGGCATTTATCGGTTGCAAATTTAGGAGCCCCATGAAAAGAATGGGTACGGCAATGGCCGGATACCTCCTTACTTTTGCTTTTCTCGCGTTTTGATTCATTGTATAAATTAATTTGTTTTACTGAAATGATGTTAATCTTTTTGCTGGCACAAAGAACCGCGTATGATATTTCTTTGAAATGACAATACATTTACAATGTTGTAAAGACTATTTAACGTAAATGGCCCAAATGACTCGCTTTACATAGATCAAAGGAGATGATTCAAACGATTGAATCACCTCCCCAGGGTAACAAAGTCACAAATCTACGTTCAACTCGGATTAATGAAGTGTTTTAAAATGATATTTGATAGTCGAGGCCCTTTCCAGGCTTTACTAGAAGATTCGTGATTTCGAAATTAACGTTACCACTTTGAGTGGATTGCGTAAGGCGAATATCCAGGGTGTGGAGGCTATTGGGTTCGATCGTATATTCGCGGAAATAGGTTAGAGCGGGATCATGATTTCCTTTTTTTAACCGGAATGTAAGACCTGAGTTATTTTTCAAAGTAATGCGCACATTTTTATCTGTTTTGTCCACCTTTTCAATTGCTACAGCATTTTTGAACAGTTCTTTCAGATATACTTCTTCTCCAATAAGCATGTCTTTGTAAAATACAGCCGTCCGGTGACTAAGTAACGCTTCCCTTATACTCTCGGAAGAACGTTCTTTTGCAAATACTAGTGTAATGGTACGATGTTCTCCTTTGGCAAAGTTTATATCTGTCTGAATTGGCTGATGAATATCAGATGTACCAATCATTGTTAGTTTTTTATCCAGGCACCATTGATGTGCTTCGGGGTAGTATTCTGGTCCGTTTGCAACTTCAATTCCTTGCATGAATCCCCCTTCATATAATTGCGTGTGAATATCCCACCAACGGGTTTCTTCCGGTTGCTGGGCATCCCAACCCGGGTGATTCCAAAAAATAAAGGCGTTTTGATCCTTTGCAGCCTTAAAGGCATCCATATATTCCGGAGTATCCAGCTTATCACAATCCTGCAGGAATATAGCATTATTATGTCCGGGAGCCATACTACGCGTTATTTCACTTCCTTTTATAAGTATAATCCCTTTATTTTCGGCAGCTGTTTTTGCGATATCGAATGAACGGTTGTGACTGGCTTTGATATCTTCCTTATGCGGACGGTATTCAAGATGCTCTGTTATCGATATTGCGTCCAGACCTTCGGCATAGGCTTCATCAATCCGCACGGTAGGCCATACAAGCCCGTCAGAAAAGACAGTATGCATGTGAAAATCACATTTGAGAGTCTTGTAATTATCCAAATCAGGAATAGTAATGTTCTTGTCTTGTGCCTGTCCGAATAATAATTGGACACATATGGCAAGTGCCATGGAAAGATAAATCTTTTTCATATTTCTTTTTTGGGTAAAGAAACAGTCTGCTAGTTTCAGCAATATTACATAGATGATACAATTAATTATCAGATACCATTTTTACTAAATAAATATCAATAGTTCATTCAAAATAAAAAGTGACAGCAAGCTGAATAGTCTTTTGATACGGGGTCAAATATAATTGCTTGGAGAAACTCCGTACATTTCCTTAAAACAACGTGAAAAATAATTGGGATCGGAAAAGCCAACAAGAAAAGCCACTTCGTTTACGGTATACTTATGTTGCTTAAGAAGTTGTAAAGCCTTACGAATTCTTATTTCACGCGTAAATGAGGATGCAGAATGTCCGGTCGTCGCCTTTAGCTTTCTGAATAGGTTGGCACGGCTCATGGCTGCAAGCGAGCAAAACATATCTACATCGAACTGGGGATTTTGAAGGTTATCCTCTACAATTTGTGTCATTTTACAGACAAATTCCCTTTCCTGTTCATTCATTGCCTTTAGTTTGGCCAACTCCTTTTCTTTTTCTTCCAGATCACGCCGGGTTTGCATCAGGCTATGGGTACGTTCGGACACCTTTTGCTCAAGTTCTTGTTCGCGAAGTTTATAGAAGTGTACCTTGCTTTTGTAAAAGAAATAAAGCAGTAAAAAGAATAGGATAGAGGCTAAAGAGATAAACCACCAGGTAAGCCACCAGGGAGGAAGTATTTCGATAGAAAGTGTTACCGGTTTACTCCATGTATCGCCGTCTTCGCTTGCTTTTACTTCGAATCTATATTTTCCGGGATGAAGCTGGTTGTAAAAAGCATACCGATGGTTGGCATCCGTTTCCTTCCATTCAGTGTCCTGATTTATTAATCTGTATCTGAAATGAGTGGCCTGAGGGTGTTCGTAATTAAACGCGATAAAATCAATTCTCAGATCTTTGGAAGCAGAATAAGGAATAATAATCTTTTTGGCTGTCACTCTTTTTCTCTGAGCAAAAACATCGGTTATTAACAATGCCGGCGTGGCGCTGCGGCCTTTTTCAACCACTTCGGAAGGGTCAAATATCAAAAGCCCTTTGTTTGTTCCAAAAACAAGTGCTCCTGATTTTCTTTTTAAGCAAGCTCCCTGAATAAATTCATTGGTAAGCAAACCATTGTCTGTGGAATAATTAGTAATAATTCTTCGCTTGGTATCCAATCTGGAAAGTCCCTTATGGGTACTAACAAAAAACACTTCTTCTTCGGCTTCCAGAATACCCCGTATTATATTTCCTGCCAGTCCCTCGCGGGTTGTAAAATGTTGAAACGCTCCTTCCCGTCGGTTATAGCGATCTAATCCTGCATTTGTACCAATCCACATCGTTCCGCCTGAATCACAAAACAGATGTCGTATTTGGTTAGAGGATAGGCTGGTTGTGTCTGATGGTGAATGTAAATAGTCGGTAAAAGTTTCAGTCTCAATATCGAAACATCTCAATCCGTTTCCGTCTGTACCAATCCATATATGGTTTTGTTTATCTGCACAGATGGTATATTGCTCCGAATATGAAGAATTATTATTGCTTGTACGGGGAACGGTAAACTGGCTGAAGTAAGCGGTTTTATTGGTAACCGGACTGTATCTGATTAATCCGGCGTTGGAAGTAGTAAACCAAACCTCACCTTTATTATCGGTACATAGTCGGGCCAAACGACGTTTGGGTTGACCCTGCACAGCATTAGCTGCAAGAGAAAATGGGATTACACGGAATGATTGTTGATTAATATGATCTGGTGCCGCATCCAGATACCCTACCCAAATAGACCGCGAAACATCTTCTGCAATAGAACTAATTACTTTGCCATTCAGTCCGGTTTGCGATGGCTGCGCATTAAATTGAAATTTTTTATCAACAAGCAAACTCTTGCCATCAATGCGATCGAGCCCGCGCATCGTACCTGCCCAAAGATTACGGTTACTGTCTTCGCTGACAGCAAGAACATGATTGGATGAAAGGTTGGTTTTATCGCCTTCATAGCCAAATATATAATTAAATGGAGATTTATTTAAGCTACACCTGCTTAATCCGTAATTGGAATGTCCCATCCACAGATTATCAAAACGATCAATGTACAGGCATGTTATTTGGTTGCTGCTAATGGAGTATGGATTTTCGGGCTGATGACTTAGCTGTTTCATTACTCCTTTTTGAGGATCGTAGAAAAACTGTCCTTGATTAAAACGGTCGTTGCCAAACCAAACTAATCCATTTTTGTCTTCTAATATATACTTTATATGACATTCGCCGGTGGGAGCCCTGTCTTCGGGCTGGTCAAAGAAATGGGCAACACTAAGCTGTCCGCTATTTTTTGTTCTTACTCTTGAGGCGCCGAGACTGTGACCTATCCAGAAATCTCCATCGCGGGTTTCCAAAAACTTATGGATGCGCGTATCCGGATTTCCTACAGACTGAAACATCATGGAACCATCGTTCTTTATGGAACGGTAAGCCCCTCTCTTTCCGGTTCCTATCCAAAGATATCCCCATCTGTCTTTGTAAATACAATCCACTCCATTCAGGTTATCAGCGGGAAAAGATTCTTTCCCTGGCGTTTTGATAGCATAATCCCGAAAATCGTTCGTTTTGGGATCATACTTACTGAATCCCGACAACGTGCCTACCCAAAACGTATTATCATCGGCTTCATAGAAACAGCTTATCCGGCTGTTAGAGACAGCAGACCTACTGTTTTCTATGCGTTTAAACTTTCCTGAAGAATGATCGAAAACAAGCAATCCGTTTTCGGTTCCAATTAGGGTTTTACCAGGCAAGGCAGACGAGAAACAAATTGGTTTACCGTATACCCGATACTGTTGCTGCATCCATTCGGAAGAAAAGTTAACAAAGCGACCTTTTGATGGTATATAATAACTTAATTCGCCCGAAGAAAAGAAGATCCATATATTCCCGGCTCCATCTTCAAAAAGCTTATCTATAACATTTCCCTGAATATTTTCCGGATGCCCGGGGATATGGCGAAAGATTTTAAAGTCGTAACCGTCGTATCGGTTTAATCCGTCTGATGTTCCAATCCAAAAAAATCCTTGTTTGTCTTGAAGAAAGCAGGTAACCTCGGCAGAAGAAAGTCCATCTTCGGGTGTTATCCGGCTAAAGATAAAATCATTTGCCTGCAGCATAAATGAAAAAAACAACAAACACAACAAGTAAACAGATTTCTTCATTTTCGTAATTTATGCCCAAATATATGTATTCTTATCCATGAAAACCAGCATAATAAGTAGTATGAATTATTTATCCTGCCTTTTGAACGATTTGTCCTGCTTATTCCCTTTCTTATTGAATAGGTTTGCACTGTCAACTAATTAATCCATGTCAAAAAATGAAAAATTTCTATTTAGTCTTATTACTTACAGTTACTACACTTCCCATATTTGCCAATCCAGGTATTAAAGGAAAGGTTATAGACAACATTTCCAAACAGGAGTTGGAATACGCCCAGATCATTTTGTATGCCAACGAGAAAATGATTGCTTCCACCGTAACCCTTTCGGATGGTTCATTTACAATTCCCAATATATCTGCCGGCGAATATACTTTATCTGTACGTATGCTGGGATACGATTTGTACACAGGCAAAACGTTTACCCTATCTCAATCCACTAAAGACCTTGGAATCATTCCGCTAAGCGTTCTTGAAGTGGGACTGAAAGAAATTGAAGTGGTAGCCCAAAAGAAACAGGTCATTTATAAGCTCGATAAACGTGTGATAGAGGCCTCTTCTAATCTTCTTGCCAGTGGAGGTACTGCTGTAGATATTCTTGAAAACACCCCTTCTATCCGCATCAATGCGGAAGGAGAAGTAACATTCAGGGGAAGCAGTGGGTTTGCGGTCTATATAGATGGAAGACCTAGTATTTTTTCGGGTTCACAAGCCTTGCAGCAGATTCCGGCCAGTCAAATTCAAAATATTGAAATTATAACTACACCTTCAGCTAAAAATGATACTGGTGGCGACGTGGGCATGATCAACATTATTACAAAAAAGAATTTTGAAGAAGGTGTAAACGGTATTGTAAATGTTACAGGGAGTACGGTACGTACACGTGCGGTGGATTTTATGCTAGTAGGGAAGAAAGGTGCCTCCCAATGGAATATTGGTGGTTATGCCGGCGATCGTAAACGTAAAAGTAAATTCGATCAGAAAAAAACAACTCTTGTAAACGATACTACAACCATTTCTCACTCTAACGGTCCGCGAACCGGAGCTTCCTATGCCTATTCAATCAACGGTGGATGGAATTACTCTTCTCCCAAAACCTCCTACTCTATCGGATTGGAAGGTGGATATGCAGGATGGAAAAAAGATGGCAACCTTGATTATACGGAACAGCGGTGGACCAACGGGCAACTTATTGAACAAGGTTTGTTTAAAAGTTTAGATAATTACGACCAGCACGAAACATACGGACAGGGTAATCTGGGTTTCGAACATAAATTTAATGACAAAGGACATATTTTGCAGGCCGGTTTTTATTTGAAATATGGAGGCGATGCTTTGGAGTATTTTGAAAGTAACCTGTACGATGCACAAAATGTACGTCAGCAAGGACACCGCGCTTGGGAAGCAGAACACCGGTGGACGGTTAGAGGCAACCTGGACTATGTGTTCCCCTATCGCACTACCGGACAATTAAAGACAGGTTATCAATACTATTCGTATCTGGAAAATGGAGATTACAGTATGCAGTTTTGGAATCCTGATCGAAAAGAATTTTACTGGCGGAATGATATTTACAATACCTTCTATTTTCAGCAAGGGATCAATTCTTTATACGGAATAGTAGCTGATAGTTTTGGTTCGTTTGATTTTCAGGCAGGCGTGCGCGGAGAACATACACATCAGGTATTGCGGAGTTCAAAAGAATGGGCAAATCGTTTTGAAAATAGATTCGAACTTTTTCCTTCCGTTCATTTGGGATACAATTTACCAAACAAACACAAACTTCAAGCCGCCTACAGCCGTCGTACCACTCGTCCGGAGCTGTATTTCATGGAACCCTATATTACGTTTCACGACTACTATACAGCCGAGATAGGTAATCCGGATATTCGTCCCGAATATATCCATTCATTCGAACTAAATTATTCATGGAGTTCAGAAAAATACACGTTCACCTCTTCGGTGTTTCATCGAAATAGAAAAGATAAAATAGAGCGTATCCGCGTTCCTTATACCGCCGGAGTAACGCTGGATTCCATGGCCAATGTGGGTCACGACTATTCAACGGGTATTGAATTAAGCGGTAGCGCAAGCATTAGTCGCTGGTGGAATATGAATGCAAACTCAAACATCTATCGTTACAAAGTGAAAAATGAATTCAGACTGGGCGATCTATCTGAGACCAGTACGAATTATGATATTTATTTGAATAATACGTTTGATGTGGGTAAATCAACACGTATACAGGCGGATGGCAACTTTGTTGGTCCCTCCGTTACAACTCAGGGGCGTACAGATTCGTTCTGGTATATTAATCTGGATATCCGGCAACAGTTGATAAAACGCAAATTAACAGGTACACTATCTTTCCGGGATGTATTTAATACGGCACGATATACCAGCAATATAAACTCTTCCAACTTAAATTCTGCAACTCGAATAAAGCCCTGTTATCCATTGATAAGTTTAACGTTGAGTTACACATTCAATCAGGATAAACAACAAAACAGCATATCCCGCGACTCTCACGATTTGTTCGAAGGTACAAGTCACTAATTTCAATTCTCATAAATAGCTGATTTCTATTATTTAAAAACCACGAGGGTGTCAAATTAATTTTTTGACACCCTTATTTTTTTGTATATCCTTACAAAACCGAACATAAATATCCGCTTGCCATTTACCCAACAATATATTTACTTTTGGGTAGTAAGGATATGGCCTTAATCACTATGTAAGACACCACAAACGTACAAACGGCAATAAGGGGTATCTTTATCAGCGCAGTGTCGTAAACAGGATTAAAAACAGTGTAAAAGAAATTAAGTACCATGATATGAACAAGGTAAACTCCATAACTGAGTTTTGAAATATCGGTAACCACTCTGAGTACAGGAGATTCTTCATTGCTGAATTGAATGTTTTTGATTAGCAGGAACAGCCCTAAAGACATCATGGCCACATTGATGGATTCGAAGCCCCAGGTTATTTCCAGTTCGGGAACGGTGGCAACCTTACCCAGACTTGCAGCAAATCCTCCGGCAGTAATGGCATATCCCGTAACAATCAATAAAACTCCCACTGGTAAGTTCCAGCTTTTTTTAGCAAGCCAATATGTTTTCGCATAGAATGCCAGAATCATAAAGCCTAAAAAGCCTGTAAAATAATAAAGCATTGGCGTTTTATTCCAAAAACACTCTCCCAAAACCGAGGGAAATAGCAAATGAATATAAGGCAAACATAAAGTCAGCCCCCATACATACAAATAAAATTCTACCTGTTTGCGGGTGGCAACTTTTAGCCAGGGCGAAATAATGGGAGCAATCATATAGAGTCCGAGCAGCATATATACGTACCAAAGATGCCCTACCTCCACACCAAAATTAACCGGGATTTTAAGGATGTTTATCAGGGCAGTTATAAATCCGACCTGTCCCATCATAAACTGATAGAAGGCATACAACACGCACCAGACAATAAAGGGAATGACTACACGTATAAAACGTTTGCGGAAAAACTGACTCATTTCTTCTTTAACAGGCAACAAAAAGAAACCCGAAAGCATAACAAACAAAGGAACTGCCGTACGGCATAAAGAATTAAACAAATTTACCCAGTAAGGATCTTCTCCCGGTAATACGGCTCCCCCTGCTCCAATATAAAAAAATTCACCGGCATGCACCTGAATCACCATATAACAGGCCAGTACTCTCAATAAATCAAATCCATGATTCCTTCCTTTTATCTGCTCCATTCGATTAACAAAATTAATTTTATATGTTTGTGGCTAATTATAAATAATACAAGTTGTAAAAATAAGAATTAAAAATGAAAATGTGTTATTTGCTCAATTAAACCTTTTCTACGTATCTTTATCTAAAAATCAAGATAATTAATTGTTCACGATTAAAATTAGAACCTATTTTGAAAAAAACGTATCTTTTATTGCTTCTGTTTTTTATTTGCACAATGACTTTCGCTCAATCATCTGGTGTTATTTCCGGACTTGTAGCAGATAAATCCAATCAACCTATCGAACGTGCAACGATTGTATTGCTGAGTCTTCCCGACAGTGTTATGATTAAGGGTGCTGTTACCGATCAGAAAGGTTTCTTTTCATTGAACCAGATAAAGGACGGGAAATATGTACTCCGCTCTTCTTATATTGGCTTTAAATCTAACACTAAGCAGGTTCTGATTTCTTCTCCGAAAAGGGTATTTTCGTTGGGTACAATCAAGCTGGACGACGATAATGTGATGCTGAACGGAATTACCGTTGTTGGTAATGCCGCAGAAATGGTCATAAAAAATGATACAGTAGAATACAATCCGGAAGCTTTTAAAACGCAGGAAAATGCAGTTGTAGAAGATTTACTGAAAAAATTACCGGGCGTAGAGGTCAGCTCTGATGGTAAAATTACGGCCGGAGGGAAACAAGTAAAAAAAATCCTTGTGGACGGCAAAGAGTTTTTTGCTGATGATCCCACCATGGCCACCAAAAATCTAACGGCAGACATGGTCGACAAGTTGCAGGTGGTTGAGCGGAAATCGGAAATGGAAAGGCTTACAGGCATCAGCGACGGAGAAGAGGAAACAATCATCAACCTTCAGATTAAACCCGAAAGGAAAAAGGGCTGGCTGGGCAACTTTGGTGCCGGCATCGGGAACAAAGACCGGTATGAAGGTAATGGGATGTTCAATAGGTTTATCGGGAAAAACGTTTATTCAATAATAGGTAACGTAGGAAACACAAATTCCGGACGCGGAGGGAATCGTAGTTACGGTGGCGGAAGCGGTAATACCGAAGCCGGATCGCTAAACTTTTCGGTAGGTACCGAAACCAGTCCGAAGCTTAAAATAGAGGGAAGCGGACAGTATTCATTCCGCAATACGGATGCCGAATCTAAAAGTTACACCGAAACATTTCTAAGTAATACCTCTCAGTTTTCGGACAGAAACTCCTTTAATCTTTCTGAAACCGACGATTTCAACACCGAATTTCGTTTTGAATGGAAACCTGATGAGTATAATACGTTCCGGTTCAAACCAAGTGCGGGCTATTCGAAATCGAATTCTTTTTCGCAAAGTGACAATAACACCTATACCGAAGCCGGAAAGCCAGAAGATTTCCTGAATAAAAGCAATTCAAAATCATCGGCCGAATCGTCTTCGCAAAATGGAGGAATGGATGTGGATTACAGTCACTCTTTTAAAAATAAGCCGGGTAGAAGATTTAACTTAAGCCTAAGCGGAACAATGGGTGAAAATGAATCGGAGTCGTTTTCACGCTCCACAGCTATTTATACCATCAATCCGGATGCAAACAATACAGATCTGATACGTAGGGTTGAAAATGTGACTTCGTCCTATAATTACCGTGTCTACGCCTCGTATGTGGAACCGGTTTTTACCAATCGTTTCCTGCAATTATCCTACTCATATCGCTTTAATAACAGGGAAAGTGATAAAAAGACCTATGCACGTAAATCGGAAGATGATCTGACGGGTGTATTGGATGAAAGCATTAGTCTGACCAACAACTTTGAAAATGACAATATCCGTCAGCAGATTCAGGCAAGTTTCCGTACCGTAAGAGAAAAATACGAATACCAGCTTGGTGTGAATATAGAACCGCAAAAATCTACCAGCAGACGTTTTTATCTTGTTGAATCGGAAAATAAGGTACTGAGTCGTTCTGTAACCAACTGGGCCCCTACGGCGAGATTTCAGTATAATTTCTCCCGGGAAAAGAATTTGCGTATAAATTACCGCACAAACACCTCTCAACCAGATCTTACTCAGCTTGATGAAACGATTGACGATTCAAATCCAAGTAACATCCTATATGGTAATGCAGGTCTTAAACCAAGCTTTACACAATCCATGGAAGTTCGTCTGCAATTAATGGAACGTAAGTCGCAAAAGTCAATCATGGCAAGTCTGGAAGGTAGCACAACAAACAACAGCATTGTTTCGAAAGTAATCTACGCCGAAGATGGTTCCGGTAAACGAGAGACCACTTACGACAATGTGAACGGTGTTTGGAATACTTCTGCTTTTTTAATGACAAACCTTCCTTTTTCAACTAAATTCAGGTTTAATTCTTATACCAGATTCAGTTTCAATAATCGCGTGGGCTATACATCCGACCGACTGGCGACTGTCCCGACTAAGAATACCACCAAGAACTCTATATTGAATCAGAACCTGGGTATTCGTTTTATTAATCCTGTCATCGAATTGGCGGCCAACGGTTCTGTGGGATACAATGGTGTACGAAGTACCGCCAAAACAAGCAGCAATCAGGATGTATTTACCTATCGTGCCAATGGAAATGTTACCCTGTTCCTGCCTCTTAATATTTCTCTTTCGAGCGATATCGGTTACCAAACAAGTTCGGGCTACTCTGCAGGTTATAGTCAGAACCAGACAATATGGAATGCCAATATACAGAAGTCTGTATTAAAAAATGCTGGTATGGTGGCTTTTCGTATCTACGATATCTTGCAACAGAGACAAAATATCAGCCGCTCTGTATCAGAAACGGCCATCACAGAATCTATTAATAACAGCCTTACGAGCTATTTTCTGGCCTCATTTACCTACCGGTTTAACCTTTTGGGAGGAAAGGGGGGTACTATGCCGGGCGAAAGACCGGAAGGCATGCGGGACGGTACGCGGGAAAGAAGATTTGAAGGCGGTCAGGGCCACGGCAGGTGGTAATTTTTAATAAATTATACCGTTAAATTGGATAATAAAAGAAATAAAAACTGTAGTTTCGCATGTTTTTCTTTTAACGTTTTTAATTTTTATCATGGAAAATGCTTCAACTCAGGCTGTGTATCCCAAAGGGCTTATACGCTATGCCGTGCTTTCTTTTTATCTTGCCCAAGGATTATGTTTCTCTAGTTGGGCCAGCCGGATACCGGATATCAAAGATATTTTTGCAGTAAATTATGCATTCTACTGGGGACTGATCTTGTTTTTAATCCCCGTTGGTAAGTTTACGGCTATTCCGTTGGCAGGCTATCTGGTCACGAAGCTTGGAAGCCGCATAATGGTTCAGGTTAGCATTCTCGGGTATGCACTATCTTTGTTTGCTATTGGCACATCAACCAACATATACATGCTTGGCGTCTTTTTATTTTGCTTTGGCGTGTTCTGGAATTTGTGTGACATTTCTCTTAATACACAGGGAATAGGCATTGAACGTCTTTACGGCAGAACCATTATGGCTTCCTTCCACGGCGGATGGAGTCTGGCGGCTTGCTTAGGTGCCCTCATCGGATTTATCATGATTGTTTCCGACATCACTCCTTTCTGGCATTTTACCATAATATCCGTAATTATACTCGGTATTGTTCTGTTAAGCCGTAAATACTTGCAAAACGATGTGGAACAGGAATCCGAAGCAAAAACAGAAGCAAAGCCTGCGGTGGACAAAATGAGTTGGATCCGAAAACCGGAAATGTTGCTTATTCAACTAGGGGTAGTTGGGTTGTTTGCCCTGATTGTGGAAAGTGCTATGTTTGACTGGAGTGGCATCTATTTTGAATCGGTTCTGAAAGCTCCTAAATCTTTGCAGATTGGCTTCCTTGTTTTTATGGTGATGATGACAGTTGGACGATTCCTTACTAATTACGCGTACCATCTCCTTGGTAAACAAAGGGTATTGCAATTGGCCGGAGCGTTAATCTTTGCCGGATTTATGATTTCGTCTCTTTTGTCTGGTTACTTCGATTCCATGATAGCAAAGGTAGTTGTAAATTCGATCGGGTTTATGTTTGTAGGTTTAGGTATTTCATGCATGGTGCCTACTATTTACAGCCTGGTTGGGGCTAAGTCGAAAACACCCGTAAGCATTGCCCTTACTATTCTTTCAAGTATAAGCTTTATTGGATCGCTTATTGCTCCTTTGCTAATCGGTGCCATTTCTCAGGCGTTTAATATGAAATATGCGTATATAGTGGTTGGATTACTGGGCCTTTGTATTGTGCTGATGACTACCTTTTGCAATTCGTTCAAGGTGAACGAGCCCAAATAAAAGATACAAAACAATTAAGAAAATGCCTGAACTATTAAAGTTCAGGCATTTTTTGTTCTGCTGTATTGAGACAATATATTACATCTTCTTTGTTTCCTTTAAACGGACCCAAACCTTCTATTTTGAGGGTAGACATCGCAGCGGCAAAACGTCCGGCTTCCTCTATTCCTGCTCCTTTGGCTCGTTTGTACAGATAGCCTGTCATATAGGTATCTCCGCAACCTGTTGCATCAACTACCTCTTTTGGCTTATAAGCTGGTATTTTATAAAATGTTTCACCATCATAGATAACAGATCCAAGACTACCTAGTGTTATCAACACTTCTTTAACACCCCAGGCATATAACTGTTTGGCGGCACTGATAACATCAGAATAACCTGTCAACACTTCCATTTCATGTTCGTTTGCTTTCAGAAAATGTATATATTGAAGGGCTTCCTTTTTGCCAGTCCAATCAATGGCATACACGTTCTGATCTCTCACTTCACGCAAATAACCTTGCGAATCGACCGAAACAAGCCCCTTTTCCGATAAATACTTAACTACTTCCAGCGAAAAATCGTCGGCAAGCAAAGTTCCTAAATGGAATATACCGGCTTCTGTATCTTCCAGTTGATTTACTGTAAACGGATCTGCTTTTGCCAAAACCCGTTGTGTGCGGTTATCTTGATTCTCGCCGTAAATGTTTTCAAAGTAAACCGAATGTTTGCTGGGCAAAACTTTTACATCAATGCCTTTAGATCTCAAATCGTCGGCAACAGCCATTTCCGATTCGGCAATGGCTGTTACAAGCGTGAAATCTATATCATCGAAATGCTTGATGGCATGCGAGAAATAAAAAGAAGTACCGCCAGGCATATGGACTGTATTCTTTGGTGTTACAACTTTATCTAAAGTAATGTGACCAACGCAACAAAGATCATGCATATTCTATTCTTATTTTGATGGATGCAAAAGTAAAAATAAATATCCTTTAAATAAGAATCGGGCGATAAAATTCGTCAGGAATGCAAATTTCAAATTGACTGTTTAATTCGAAATTGCTCCCTAAAAGCAGCAGGTGTCATGCCTGCATGTTGAATGAAGTACTTATTAAAATTTGTAACCTCATCAAACCCAAGGTCAGCGCTAATATCTTTTACAGACATATCAGTGTAAGCAAGAAGTCGTTTAACTTCAAGAATCACCCTGCTTATCAAATATTTTTTAGGAGTCGTGTTTATCGTCCCTTTTAACTGTCTTGTCAGCGTCTTTTCGCAAACGCCAAGTGAGTGCATATAAAATTCGGTATGCTTCAGTACTTTGAATTGTTTTTCTACTTCATTACAAAACCGACGTGCAAGATTCTCATTCAGATCATAAAGAAGAGGATCCCGCCCTGATTCAAGGTTTCGTTCGGCAGCAAATAGTAATGTTTGCAATAAACTATGAATAATTAAAGGCTGATAACTATCTGCGTCTAGTTTAAGTTCTTCTTCTAAAAGAGAAAATATCTTTTCAAGATAGCTACTATCCAGCCGCGCTGTTTGGTTAAGATTCTCCGGATTCAAAATTTCTGATGAGAGCAGAAAATAAGTATCTGCATCAGACTTACTAAAAAATGAATCTGAAAATAATATTACCTTGCCTGAATATTCAGATGTTGTATCAAAACTATACGCCTGATTAAGTGAAATAATAAGTAGCTCGCCGGCTTTTATCTTTATCTGCTTAAAATCTATATCGAAAATAGCTTCTCCTTCTGATATCCATATCAGTTGAAAAAAGGTTGCTTTCAATGGGCTTTTACTAAGACGGGAATTGGCTTTTAGTTCAGTCAAATTCTTAATTTCTAACTCAAAAGGTAAGTTCTTCATAAAACGAGTGTTCTTTCTTGGATTTGCTATTATAACTACTAAAACAGTTAGCGAATATACGACAAGAAATTGATAAAAAAAACATATATACTGATAACCCTTATGAACCCCGACTGTTTATTATCCCATACCATACTTTCATTATCCTGATAAAAAAAGTGATATCTGACCGATGTATTTATATACACAAACAATTAACACTATTTAATCACTTTTATTTATGGCTATTACGTAGATTTCGTAGATTTGCGGTAACATTATAATCCTTTAAGTCATGATTAGATTAACCTTGTTTCTTTGTTGTCTGTCCTTTTCGGTCAATGCGCAAATTATTTCATTACAGGAACTGGTAAACAGGAAACAATATGCCGAAGTTATTTCACGTGCAGTCGAATTTAATAAAGATGATTCAACAGATTTTAAAACCATGTACGCTGTTGGTGATGCCTACGACGGACTATTAAAATACAAAGACGCTTACCGCGTCTATAACTATTGCATGACCATGGATTCAACCAATTTGGATTTAATGAACGCTATGGCCAGGACAGCTACCAATCTGGGGAAAATATCTGATGCCAAATACTATTTTCGAAAGGTATTAGCCATGGATAGTTGTAACTTTTACGCTAATTACCAGCTTGCTCGTCTTCATTTTCAACTGGAAGAGTTTCAAAATGCCATGAATATTTACTCGGCATTGCTTGATAAAGATATGGAAAATTCATCTTTGTGGCGAAATATGGGAGATTGTTACAGCCGGATGAAACAAATGCAGAATGCGGCCTTATCCTATTTCAAAGCTTATTCCTTAAATCGCGAAAATGCGAGTCTGGCAAGCGCCCTTATTAATACCCTACTCCATTTAGGTGGACCGAATGCTACCGATGCATTGGCAATTTGTGATACAGCTCTGTATTACAATCCGGGAAATAGATTACTCAGACAGAACAAAGGAATGGCTCTTTACACAAACAAGCAATATGCGAAAGCTGATTCAATCTACACGGAACTGATGGCAGAAGGAGATTCTTCTTACAATACTGTTTCTTATGCCGGTGTTTCGCGTTACAACGCAGGATTGTATCTTACTTCGATTGAGCCCCTGGAGCTGGCTTATAAAATGGATACAACCAGTGCGGAGGTATGTCTTTTATTAGGATCAGCCCTTGGGAAGACCTATGACCGCAAACGGGCATTCGAGTTGCTTGATAAAGCAGAGAATAATATGCAACCAAGCGAACTTCTGGTAAATCAACTGCTTCTCTTCCGGGCAGAGACCTATAAAAAAGATCGAAAATTTAAGGAATCATCCAGTCTTTATTATGAAGCCTATCTTAAAAATCCGAAACAACTGGAGTGTCTCTTCCATATTAGTGAAATGTATGCTGTTCAAAATATAGAAGACTACGCTACAGATGAGGAAAAGCAGCGTGGTCTTTTTATCCAGTATTTGTTAGCCAACGAATATAATAACAACGGTCAGGATACAAAACAAATACGTTACCTAAAAAAACTTCTTCAATCTTTCTATGAGGATATGTTCTTTCAGGGCGTAAAAGAGCTTCCTATGCTGGCACCTGATGGGAAGAAATCTAAACTCGCTGCCGAAAATTTGAAATATCTGATTGATAAACTTGAACAAACAAGCCAGAAAACAAACAAGCCCTAAACAAACTTGTGCCTAAAAACAGCAGTTTAGTTGTGATTTAATTTACTTTGCACTACTTTTGAAGCCTGCAAATTAAACTTTAAATCATATTTCGAATACTATGGCACAATCTGGAAGACTCCTTTCTTTAGATGTTATGCGAGGCATAACAATCTCTGGAATGATTATGGTAAACAACCCGGGAAGCTGGGAATTTGTATTTTCACCCTTAAGGCATGCATTATGGGACGGACTTACCCCCACCGATTTGGTATTTCCCTTTTTCATGTTTATCATGGGAGTATCTATGTTTCTCTCTCTCAGAAAGTACAATTTTGAACTTTCAGCAGAAAGCGTAAAGAAGATACTTAAACGTACGGTACTGATCTTTTTGGTTGGTTACGGTCTCAATTGGTTTGGACACAGTATGGGTTACGTTAAATCGCTGCAGTCCGAAGGTGTTCCGATGCTCGAAAGTATTGCACGTGGTTTTACCGATTTCCAGAATGTACGCATATTAGGTGTAATGCAGCGTCTGGCTTTTGCCTACGGAATTGGTTCTTTATTAGGATTATCGATCAAACACAAACATATTTTGCCATTGGCTGCAACAATATTGGTTGGTTACTGGGCATTGCTGGGCTTTACAAACAGTATGGTTTTATCGGAAAATAACCTTATAGCAGTAATTGACAAAGCATTGTTTGGTGCCGAACGTATGTATCACGATAGTCTGGCCGATGGAACGATCGTAGCTTTTGATCCGGAGGGATTACTAAGCGTTTTAGGCAGTGTGGGACATGTGTTGCTTGGTTTTTACGCCGGTAAGCTGATAATGGACAGCAAGAAAAACAACGAACTTATTATTCGCAGATTGTTTATTTATGGAACAATACTTTTGTTTGCCGGTTTGCTTCTTCAGTACGGATGCCCGATAAATAAAAAAATATGGAGCAGTACGTTTGCCCTTACCACCTGTGGTTTTGGTTCCCTTCTTCTAGGATTGCTTATATGGATTATAGATATCAACGGGAAAAAAGAATGGAGTTTGTTCTTTGAATCATTCGGTATAAATCCACTTTATCTGTATGTACAGGCAGGGATACTATCCTCAATCATTAGTTTTTGCACCTGGTTTCCTGGAGCCGAAGGTGTTACAACATTTAAAGGTTATATGTACAATGATGTTTTTTCACCTTTATTTGGAGCTGTTGGAGGTTCGCTTGCATGGGCTTTATTCTATGTAATTCTTAACTGGATTCCTGGTTACTACTTATACAAAAAACAGATTTATATTAAACTGTAAAATTGTCCAATAATATACGCCGTACTTTTGCCTTGCTTTACCAGTCAAAGACTGGCTAAGTAAAAACAAAAGTACGGCGTTTTATATCAATCCTGTTATGCAGAAACAGTCACATCAAATCCTTCTTTCCTGGCAATGTCTGCAATCCTTTCGAGTTCGGATTCAGAAACTTTCAACAGGTTTTTAACAGGAGTCTCTCTGTCTATAGTATAAATCATCACCTGTCTGGGCTTTATCTGCTTTAGCACATTGATCCATCCTGTAAGCTCTTCCCTTGTTGTATTATCTACAGATGTTCCGTTATATTCTCCTTTAATAAACATGGTTTGTATGATGAGTTTCCCTTCAAAACGACAAAGCTGTTCCACTAATTTAGCAAATGTAAAAGAAGGAAGATTGGGAGCGTTGAGCTGCTGTATTCGGGTATCCAAAACAGAATCGAGCTTTAGAATAGCATCGTCCACTTTGTGCAGAGCATTAAAAACCTCTTCTTTATGAAGCATGGTTGAATTGGAAAGAACCGCAATCTTTGCTTTTGGAAAAAACCGGTCACGCAAATTTACCGTATCCTCAATGATTCCACCGAAATCGGGATGCAAAGTAGGTTCACCGTTTCCAGCAAAAGTAATTACATCGGGAGCAGTTTCAGATGCCTTCATTGAGACGAGCGTCTCTTCCAGCTCTTTTCTCACTTCTTCGCGGGTAGGAAGTTTGCTCTTGGTGCGTCGTTCGCTGTTTAATCCGCATTCGCAGTAAATACAATCGAAAGAACAGAGTTTACCATCTACCGGTAATAAATTTATACCAAGCGAAACCCCCAGCCTTCTACTATGAACAGGTCCGAATACTATCTTGTCGAAAAGAAAAGTTGACATAGTTACGTTGCTTTTAATTCAGTCATACAAAAGTAGACAATATTCCCTATAATTGTATTGAAGCAACTCGCCAACCTAAAATTTCC
This sequence comes from uncultured Macellibacteroides sp., assembly GCF_963667135.1. Lineage (NCBI taxonomy): Bacteria > Pseudomonadati > Bacteroidota > Bacteroidia > Bacteroidales > Porphyromonadaceae > Macellibacteroides > uncultured Macellibacteroides sp. The sequence continues at coordinate 1,506,587 of NZ_OY762974.1, forward strand.
AACAAATAAGAGTATTCAAATCCATTTTATTCTTTCCGCTAATTTCTTCCATATCAGAGCCAATTAACTCGCGGTCGTAATAATGTGCCCATCCAATTTTAGCTGAAAAAGAAAGTTTTTTTACTATTTCAGCTTTAAAAGACAATGCCAGACGTAAGCCCTTACCATAATAAGAAGGCATTGAAAAAGAGTACAACAAATTCTTTTCGTAGGATGTGATCCGGCTGTAATAGTCGTCTGTATCAAAATAAGAAAGATACCCGTCCAATTGAAACGGAAAAGAGGAAGGCTTAAAACCCAGACTTTGGGAAATCATCCAGCCCAAACTTTCTTCGGGAGAATTGCTGTAAAAAGTTCCGTTTAACGTGGTACGCAACGTCAGTGCAGGCAAGGGTGCATAAATAGTATGCAATCTTAAACGCTGTCGGCGGTTTATCTGTGTAGATTCTGTTTCTTTCTGCTGATATCTGATGGATAAAGACAACTTGTTACGAGGAGTATAAACAGCTTCAGCCATATATTCTTTCCCTGACGAAGGGGTGTTCACTCCATATTTCAACCACGGAAAAGAAAAAAAATCGGCATACATGGATAACCTCCATGAAGCCTCCGGAAAGAGTTGCATCCCTAAATAAACACCCTGTTCATTCTGAACAGAACTATTCTGACCAAAGGCATTGCCATAAAAGGCCTTATATCTTTTATCGTAATACCGGTGAGAAACGAGCCATGAAATATATGAAGCAGGTGAAAGTTGCAATCCGTGCAGGGTAGCCAAAGCTCCATTTTGGCTTAGAGCCGTTTCACCATAGAAAGTGACCTTTTTAATTTTCAGCTGATAATCCACACTCATATTCATAGCTGAATTTCCACGGAAAGCAAAAACATTATAGGGCTTTTGCTCGGGTTCAATCCGTTTATCGCCGAAGTAATAACCAACTACAGTAAATCCAACTGAAAACGGAGGCGTGGCATACCGGATATTTCCTCCTGTGGTATGTGTTGAAACAGTTCCCTTTTTATCATTCTCCCTGGGTAATCGATGCAAACCATCGGTTTTAAACGAAGTTATCAACATACTGTCGGCTGTGGCATCCAGCTTTCTTTGAGAATAAAAAAAACTGAGATCAACCTTGTCGAGCGTAATAGTAGAAGCAACCCCTCTGAAAAAGTCAGTTTCGTTGGTAGAAAAGTGGCGACGGAAGCCATTTGTCCTTCTTTTCGTCTGCAAAACCTGCGAACTGCGAGAGGGAGAGAAATCATTGCTAATAACCAATCCCTGTCCAAAAGAAACCTTATAATCACCTATCGCAAGACTTTTCAACACCCCTATCTCCTTTATCAACAAATGTGCCGAGTAATAATCGTATCCCTTGCGCCCATTAGTAAGAAATGGTTCTCCGGAATCCTTCTCTCCCAGAACACCCAACTGAATATTTGATCCGCGTGAATATGAATAGCGAAGAGAATGGTAGTATGGTTCACCTAAATATTTTTTGTTGGGACTCGCATCCAACACCGAATCCGGATAGTTCATATATCCTTTCTTCTGTTGAAAACCCTGATCATACCGGAGATGAATTTCGCTTTTACCATACTCTTTTCTTTTTTTGCCATTAAACTGGTTATCTTTCTGATCCTCAATATACACAAATGGCAGAATCAGTCCTATAGTTGTAAAGTCAAATGAAACAAGCTGCTTCAATTCATATAGACTAACAAACTGTCCGTATTTCTCTCTGTAATTACACAATTCCTCTATTTGCTTGTCCGTAAGAAAAGGGAGCCGCTGCAGATCGTCGGCCGTAACCAAATTAATATTGAAAGGATGTTCGGTGAGGTAAGATAATTCGGCAAACAAGGTTTCTGCCTGCTGCTGGTTTTCGGTATCAGTTGCCATAGATTCCAAATAATCCATCCAGTTATCAACAGGAACAATCGTTTGAGAATTAGCCTTATAACTAGTAATCAACAATAGTATTAACAACTTTATAAACAATTTATTCATCTGGTTAATCAATTAAAAGTGTGCCTGAATACCTAAACCCGTACTTGTACCCAACAAAGGATGAAACTGTGCCGCCATTTGCAATGTAAACTTCGAAAATTCATACCCAATACCACAAGCAGGCATGAAAGGATTACCTTGTAGCCCCGCTCTCAACTGAAAAGAAGTATAAGGCGAGTATTCGACACCCATATTAACTGCTACTGATTTTTCGGCAGAACTTACCAATTCGGCTGTTAATAAACAGAGAGGTACAAACTCCCAGTTAAATCCTGCACGAAGGTTATAAACAGGTGTTTGTTCAAGTTCTTTATCTGTAACGGACAGATTTACAGAGGGAAAATTAAGTAAGGAAATTCCTATTAACAGTTTATCAACGGGTTTAATAACAACTCCGGCATCAACCGCTAAGCGAATCGGAGCCGTTTCAAGCAAGTCACTCTGCAGAAACCGGCAATTGGCAGAGATACCCAGGGTAACCTTTTCGCTTACCTGTTTAGCAACTGCAATTATAAAAAGGTTTTCTCTGTATAGATCGTTTCCGAACGAAGCCGCATGAATTCCTCCCGACAAAAGTGGATTTGGATAACAAAAAGAAGTCTGAATGGTATTTAATCCGTTCACAGAAAATCTATTATAGATATCAACATCTATATGTTTACTTGTTGATAAAGCTGTAAGCGCCGGATTAAATGAAAAAGAGTGAGTCACCCCTGCTCCACCCATTCCCAGAGAACGTGTGTTTGAAATTCGGGTATAATCAGAAGCTGTAATAAAAACAAAAATGAATAAAAATAAGAGAGTAAGGCTGATTCTCATAGTATTAATAAAAAAAGGTTTGGTTGTATGGACACAAAAATAACTTAATAAATAATGCTATCAAAGGATTATCTTATACAAATCAGAAAATAGTTTAAAATCAATACAAGCAATCAACAAATAATATACATTTGCAGTGTTATGGAAAAGAGAGGTTTATATAGCATATTAGTGGGAATTATTTTAAGCTGTGCATCTGCTTTTGCACAGGATGTTCCTGTGAATACCCTTCCCGAAGGGTTTCAGCCCGCCTATGTAGTTGGAGCGGACACGTTTGCTATTGTAAATCTTCCTAACATTTACATATATCCTGACATGAAGTTTAAAAACAAGAAAGAACAGGATAATTATAATAAACTTGTCCGCGACGTAAAGCGTACATTACCCTATGCAAAGATGGTATATGCTACGCTTATCGAAACTTATGAATATATGGAAACGCTGCCAAATGAAAAAGCAAAGCAGGCACATCTTAAACGGATGGAAAAAGAGCTGTTTAAAGAATATAAACCGCAGTTGAAAAGACTCTCCTACTCCCAGGGAAAACTTCTTATCAAACTGGTAGACAGAGAATGTAACCAGTCCAGTTATCACTTACTAAAGGCATATCTGGGTTCTTTTCGCGCCGGTTTCTGGAATTTCTTTGCCAGTATGTTCGGCGCCAGTTTAAAAGCTCAGTACGACCCCAAAGGAAAAGACAAAGTTACCGAACGTGTGGTTGTATTGGTTGAACACGGATTACTCTGACAATTGTTTAAAAAAGTCCCATATCACTATTCCTGCTGTTACGGAAACATTCAGTGAATGCTTTGTGCCATACTGAGGAATTTCAATACAGTAATCACAGCTATCAACAACCGACTGTTGAACACCTTTTACCTCATTACCCAATACCACAGCATATTTTTTAGTTCTGTCTAACAACAGGTTATCCAACATAACACTTCCATGTGCCTGTTCAATAGCACACACTTCATACCCCTGCTTTTTTAAGTTATCAACAGCCTTATGCGTATCTTCATAATAAAACCAGTCTACAGTATCTTCGGCACCTAAAGCTGTTTTATGAATCTCAGGATGCGGGGGACGAGCAGTTATACCACATAAATAGATTGATTCTACCCGAAAAGCATCCGAAGTACGAAATACAGAACCCACATTGTTGAGACTTCTAATATGGTCTAAAACAACCACTAAAGGTAGTTTTTTACTTTCCCTGAATGCCTCTGGAGTGAGACGGTTCATTTCGGTTATCTTTAATTTGCGCATATAATACTATTTGGATGCAAAAGTAAGGAAAGAATGTTGAAATACTATGGATAGGGTGTTGAAATGGTATTGATAAACTGTGTAAAGAAAATGAAAAATAATCCTTGCTTATTTGATAAAGTTGTCTAAGCAAGGTAGTAGATAACATATACAAGTAAGTAGATGGTTTATTTATCAGGGAGTTTCAACACCACTTATTCACTGTTTAAACAGGTAAAATAATATAAACTTATAGACATGCAAGGTTATCAACAGTTTTTCTTATTTACATTTAAATGACTGATTTTCATTTTACTAAATTGTTAATCACCTGTTGGTATCTTGTAGATAAGGAACAACCATACTTTAATAACCCTAAAAACAAGTATATACTCCAAAATCTTTAAACCATTTCAACAGGATATCATATTCATATTATTTTTTTTAAAAATTAAACATAAAAAGAATATAATATAAAGAGTGTTGATAACAAGAGCAACCGGAAAATTCCACTTTATAAATCTATAGGATTCAAAAATAAAGACAGCCGGCTAATTAAAAATATTATAACTGTTAAAATATTATTTTGAAAGTTTTATCGTTGATTTTTACCTAATTAAATTAAATATAATATATTTGCACTTGTTTAGGTGGACTAAAATATATTAAAAAGATAGTTATTTGATTTTTGTTAAAATCCAAATTTTATGACAAAAAAACTTTTAATCAGAGATCTTACGCTGAGAGATGGACAGCAATCAGCTTTTGCAACCCGAATGAATCAGTTGCAGGTGGATAGAGTTCTTGATTACTATAAAGATGCAGGTTTTTATGCAATGGAAGTATGGGGTGGGGCTGTTCCTGATTCCATTATGCGATATTTAGGTGAAAATCCATGGCATAGACTCGAACTAATTAAAAAAGGGGTAGGTAATGCTTCCAAGTTGACAGCACTTTCAAGAGGAAGAAACTTGTTTGGATATGCTCCTTATACAGACGAGATTATTGATGGATTTTTTAAGAATGCCGTTGAATCCGGATTGGATATCATGCGTATTTTTGATGCTCTTAATGATGTAGACAATATTAAATCAAGTATAAGGTATATTAAAAAATACCATGGTTTGGCCGATTGTGCCGTTTGTTATACGGTGGATCCTCATTTTTCGAAAATGGAGAGAATGAAATCCAAACTTAAAGGCAAGCCTCTTCCCAAAGAAGTATTTACAGACGAGTATTTTCTAAACAAAGCGAAAGAGATGGTTGCTTTGGGTGCCGATATAATCACAATTAAGGACATGAGCGGGCTTATTCAGCCTTCGAGGATAACTCGGCTTATTCCGCTATTTAAAAAGCACCTGAACGTTCCAGTTGACTTTCACACGCATTGTACACCTGGCTATGGATTAGGTGCTGTACTTGCAGCCATTATTCATGGTGTTGATATTGTGGACACGAACATATGGAATTTTGCCGGCGGACCTGCTGCACCAGCCATTGAACTTATTTATATTTTCTGCAAGAAACTCGGTATTCAATTAGATGTGAATATGGAAGCAGTGGCTAAAATAAATAAAGAATTATATACTATAAGGAAAGAGCTGGATGCTTTTGACGCTGTTAAACAGTTTCCTAAACCATTCAATCCGTTAGTTGATATTCTTCCACCGGAAATAGATAAAGAGTTTGATAAAGCGATTGTTGCTGCCCAAAATAATGAGGAAGAAAGTTTATTGAAAGCTTGTCATGCCATTGAGGCATATTTCAATTTTCCGGAACCAAATGAGTTGGTGAAAAGAGCAGAAATTCCCGGAGGAATGTATACAAACATGGTTGCTCAGCTAAAACAATTTAATTCGCTGGATATTATTGAAGATGCCATGGCGCTTATTCCAAGTGTACGTTTGGACGCTGGTCTTCCTCCTTTGGTAACTCCTACGAGTCAGATTATTGGCGCGCAAGCTGTTAATTCGGCTCTTGCTGCAAAAAGTAACAGAGGCAAATATTCTAATGCTTCCAACCAGTTTATTGCACTGGTGAAAGGCGAATACGGAAAAACACCTGTACCTGTTGATCCTCAATTCAGACTAAATATTGCTGGAACTCGCGAAGAAACTCCTTATGATACATCAAACTATCAACGTCAGGATAATCCCGTTTTACCGGAATTTGATAATGTGCATCTGGCTAAGGATGAGAAAGAAGAACTCTTACTTGAACTATTTCCTACTGTTGCACTTAATTATCTTAAGGGTTTGAGGGAAAAGGAATACAACGAGTTTCATCAACAGAAGGCTGCTGAAAATAAGGATCAGATAGTCTTTAATGTTACAGAAGACATTGTAACAGGTAAAACTATAGATAGTCCGATGCCTGGAAATATATGGAAAATTCTTGTAAAGGAAGGAGATATAATAAATAAGGGAGATTCGGTAATAGTTCTGGAAGCAATGAAAATGGAAAATAATATTGCTTCGGAGTATTCAGGTAAAGTGAAACGTATATTTGTAAAAGAAGGTTCATTTGTAAAAGCCGAGTCTTTAATGATTGAGATAGAGGAATGATACTATAATGTGATTTTCATAAATGTATAAATGAAAGATACGGAGTTAAACTAATTCCGTATCTTTTTTTTTGAAAAGCTATTGAAAACATGTTTATAAACGGTGATTAATAAATGATAAATTTATGTTTGATAATTCATAATTATGTATATACATGATGTAATCTTATAAGTAATTGCTTAGATGATATATATTATTCATTTCTTTTGAGCTTGTTTCACACAGTTTTAATTGAAAGTAATCAAGAAAGTTTATAACTTTGCTACTTATAAACATAGAGTTGATAACATTTATAATTATCAGATAATCAGTTATTAATGGAGTAATAAATATGTTGATATCTTGTGGATCTATAAATATTGTAAAGTAAGTAGTATATTTATCAACCATTTCAACAGACTATTATCTTCATTAATTATTTCTTTATAAAAACTAATATTAAAATAATATATAGAGTATGTTGACAAATCAATCTATCGGATACATGGATATACCGGTTCCGGAAAATATAGATTTGGCCAAGGCTATTGATAAACTTAGAAAAGAGAAGAATGCTGTAATACTTGCTCACTATTATCAGACAGGTGATATACAGGATATAGCCGACTTTGTAGGTGATAGTCTGGCATTGGCTCAATGGGCGGCTAAAACAAAGGCGGATATTATTGTTTTGTGCGGCGTACACTTTATGGGTGAAACTGCTAAGATTTTATGCCCTGATAAAAAGGTTTTGGTGCCTGATTTAAATGCGGGATGTTCATTGGCGGATAGCTGTCCGGCTCCTGAGTTTGAAAAGTTTGTAAAAGCTCATCCGGATCATACGGTGATATCGTATGTAAATACAACTGCCGCCGTAAAAGCTTTAACGGATATAGTGGTAACCTCTACCAATGCCAAACTGATTGTTGATAGTTTTCCGGCTGATGAAAAAATAATCTTTGGACCAGACAGAAACCTGGGTAATTATATAAACAGTATTACGGGCCGTAACATGTTACTTTGGGATGGTGCCTGCCATGTACACGAGCAATTTTCTTTAGAAAAAATATTGGCGCTTAAAAAGCAATATCCGGATGCCGAAGTAATTGCTCATCCTGAGTGTAAAAAAGTAGTGCTTACGGTTTCCGACTTCATTGGTTCTACGGCCGCCTTGATTAAGCATACGTTACAATCAGAAAAAAAACAGTTTATTGTAGCTACCGAATCGGGCGTAATTCATGAAATGCGTAAAAAGAGTCCGGATAAAGAATTCATTCCTGCTCCTCCCAACGACAGTACCTGCGCTTGCAATGAGTGTAATTTCATGCGTCTGAACACCATGAAGAAACTTTATAATTGTCTTAAGTTTGAATTACCCGAAATTCATGTGGATGAAACAGTCCGAGAGAAAGCAATTGTTCCTATTAAGCGAATGCTTGAAGTTTCAGAAAAATTAGGACTATAATTACAAATAACAATAAAGGCGGTGTAAATCGCCTTTATTGTTATTTAATTACCATTATTTTAGTGACCACGCTTTCTCCTGCGTCGGGAGTGGTGGCAAGTACCAGATAAATGCCTGAAGCCACCCGTTCGCCTTTCCGGTTCCGGCAATTCCAGGTAAGTTGTCCGCCAACCGAGGTTGCCTGATAAATGATATTTCCATTTAAATCGGTTATTTTCACATTGGACTGTTCCATTAAACCGGTAACAGTCACCTGATCATTATATTCCGGACGAACCGGGTTTGGATAGGCGCGAACCTCCGAATAATCTTTTTTCCCTTCAATGGCATCTCCCATATAAGAAACCAATCCTTTATTGGTTCCAATAAACACTTCTCCGGTGATGTTGTTGATAGCAATGCTTTGAATCGTATTGGAGAGGATAGGGGAGTTTTCTGTGGTAAAATGTGCAATGGTCTCCATACCGTCCTCACTTAGCAGGAAAACGCCTGAGGATTCCGTTCCAAGCCATTTTCTGTTACCTCCATCTATAGCTATCGCGTTTATCTTCTCGTTTTCGAGCAAACGATATCCGTTTGATGTACCATCGTCGAGCGGACGTATAATATAGGAACAATATAAACTGCCTGGATTTTCTATGGCCCGTGAAGGAACGGTACAGATTACAGGACCCTTGTCTGTGCCCATCCATATGGTTCCGTTTTTATCTTCCGCCATGCAGTAATAGGCACTAACTTCAATTGTTTTACCATCGGCATCAGAAAACAAGCTGAAGAAATTGGATACATCATCCGTTGCATCATCGATGGTTCCCTTATCATCAAAAACAAATATACCAGGTGTTACTCTTGGCATATTTACCCATTTATATCCTTTCTGTGTAATAAGAATTTTATCTACAAGCATTTTATCATTCAGCGCTTCAAAATAGATTTTGCTCCATGTTCCATCTGCTTTCAATACTTTTATTCCCTCTTTAACTCCACTATTGGTCATCCACAAATTAGTAGCCGAATCAAAACAGAGTCCTTCTACCCGGATGTAATGAAATTCGGAAGAGTCGCCGGGAAAAATAGTAGAAAGAGTACTGTTGGTATGATTATGTAGTTTTACAAATTCGTTTTCTTTGAATTCGAATACCCCTTCTCCCCAGGTCGAAACAAAATAATGGGAAGGATCAACAGGGTTTACAGCGATGGATGTCGCATCCGAAAATTTAATACCACTCTCTTTGGAAATCTTTGTTTCATCAAAATTGAACCAATCTTGTCCGTCGTATACCATTACGGTACCTGGATTGTTATACCGATCGGCCCACCTTCCACCTCCTGCAACCACCAATTTATTGTCGACTGTAGTCATAAAAGCGTTAAGATTACGTTTTGGTCCGTTAGAAACGATGCCGGAAACAAGCATCTCGTAGCTACCCGTATTGCTTTTTTTAATAGATTTCAAACCCTCGTCGCCGGATGCAATCCATAAAACAGACTTATCTTTCAGCGTGGAAACATATTTTATGGTTCCGGCATTTACCTTCTCTTTGTCGGCTAACGATGAATAAATAGTAAGAGAAGAGGATGAGAATGGAATAAGTAAACCATTCTGCTGTACCATGTTTTGTAAGGTGTTATCTTTAAGCAGCGCAATCAGGCCACCCTCGTTGTTTAAGTAATAAACCCCGTTACCGGGAACGAAAAGACAAAGAACCTGCTGAAAATAAGCAATTCGTTTGATATTTTTATCATTAATCAGCGTCGTATTCAATGCTACCACGTTCCAATTGCCGGCATCCAGCAGATTTGAATTAACATCTCCCGATAACAAACCTTTGGAAGTAGATGCATAGATTGTGCTGCCAACATTACATACATCGTAAACCGAACAGTTTAATTTGTAAGTATCTGTGATTTCTTTTTTATTCATATTAACCACCAAAATACCAAATTCGGTAGAAAGATAGGCAAACTCTTTATTGAACGAAATGGAGTTGACCGTTTTATCCTGAACAACCGAAGACGATTTAAAATAGGGAATATTAGCGATACCAGTCTCGCTTAATAAATCGATGTTTCCGTTGGAATAAACAATTAACAGGGTGTTTATATCTTCATTAAAACCAATGTGACTGATCTGATTGTCGCTCAAACCATTCTCTTTGGAATAGTAAACAACCTCCTGATCCGTTTTACTATAACTGAATAACGAACCATCGGCAATGGCGTAGACCAGGTTATTGGCTTCCGCACATTCGGTGGTTGTTGTATAAGCCAGGTAAGACTTCCAGGCACCTACCGCTTGTCCCGATACGGAATCGGCTACCAGTAATAATACTATAAACAGACAACCTGTTAACTTTTTCATTTCATTTATTGGGCATTTAATTTTGATAAAAAATCATGAAGCTTTAAAACAGCTTTGGCACGGTGGCTGATATTGTTTTTTATATCGCTGCCCAACTGAGCAAATGTTTCATTATAGCCATTAGGTACAAAAACAGGATCGTAGCCAAAGCCACTGTTTCCTCTTTTTTCCCGGATAATAACACCTTCCACTGTGCCAACAAACAAATACTCTTTGCCGTCCATCAGTAAAGCAATCACAGTGCGAAAACGAGCTTTTCTGTTTGTTATACCTTCCATATTCTTTAAAAGCAATTTCATATTGGACTCCGAATTATGTTCGGGACCTGCATAACGGGCCGAATAAACTCCCGGAGCATTATCCAGGGCCTCAACTTCCAATCCGGTATCATCGGCAAAACAGTCAAAGCCAAATTTTTCTTTTACGTAGCGCGCCTTTTGCAATGCATTTCCTTCCAGCGTATCGGCTGTTTCGGGTATATCATCAAAACAATTAATTTCCGAAAGACTTACAATCTCGGTTAGTCCTTCCGTAATCTTTTTTACCTCATCCAGCTTATGCTGATTGTTTGTAGCAAATACTATTTTCTTCATCGTTTATTAATCTTATATTTCTATTTTTGTACAAAAATAGTATCTCTTACTCTATGAAAAGCATAAAGAAACCATTAAATCAGCTATTATCCATTTTCCAGCTACATAAAAGCTACTATCTATTTGTTTTGCTTAGTACACTTTTTGTAGCATTGTTCTTTACATCCACCGACTTTCTTACCATCCCTTTTCATACGGTAAAAGATGTATGTATTCTTTTTCTTCAATGGTTTATAGTAGCCTTTTGTCTGTTTTTTGTAATGCTTCTTCTTTCATTGAACAGCTACCTGTTTTTACTGCTGATGCCTCTTTTAACTTTTATATCTGCCCTACTTGCTTACTTCCGATTTACCATGAACGCTGCATTGACACCCATGATACTGGATGCGGCAATGGATAACGACATTACCACATCGGCCCAGCTTGTAAGCTCTGGCTTACTTGTTTATGTGGTTCTGTCGGTTTTTATTTCTCTGTTGCTGGTTTACTTTCGTTTCAAATTAGGAAAAATAAAAAATAAAAGAACGCTTTTATTTACAGGAATATCGGGCATGCTATTAATTATGAACATAAATTCCTTCAATAGACCTATATCAGAACGTATTCCCTTCAATATTTATTATACAATAAGCAAATACAACAACGAAAAACAAAGTGTAAATGAGAAAAGAACCAAGCTAACAGATGGGGTTGCATGCATCGATGGTAAACCAATTACGGTAGTATTTGTACTAGGAGAGTCCCTGCGCCCCGATCATCTCGGATTAAATGGCTATGCGCGTAATACAACTCCGCTGTTAAGTAAGGAACATATTATTTCTTTTCCGGGGGTTTATACAGAATATACCTATACCAACAGAAGTATACCTCATATTCTTACCCGTGCCGACAGTATTCATCCCGACAGGGCCTATACGGAAGAATCTTTTATAAGCCTGTTTAATGCCAGTAATTTTTATACAGTTTGGCTGGCAAATCAGGAATCGGCACAGACTTACTCTTATTTCATGCACGAATGCGATTCCCTTTTCTATGCGAATATTGAAAAATCTTCCTATGTATTTGATAATTGGGTAGACGGATCACTTCTTCCTTTGTTCGATAATGCATTGAAATCTCCCGATCAAAAAAGACTTGTTATACTTCATACGATTGGATCTCATTGGTGGTATAACTCCCATTATACGGATCAGTTTGCGGTGTATCAACCCACCACTAAAAGTAAGATTATCTCTTCCTGTACCACCGAAGAGATGATAAATTCTTATGATAATACGATACTTTATACCGATTATTTTTTGAAGGAGCTGATTGATCGTTTGAAAAATGAAAGGGCCATACTTATTTATCTTTCCGATCACGGGGAAGCGCTTGGCGAAGACGGTATCTGGTTGCATGCGGCCGAATCTGCTTATACCCATACAACAGCCTGCATGGTCTGGATGTCTGAACAATACAAGTCAGATTATCCCGAACGCTATGAAGAGGCCCTTAAAAACAGAGAAAAAAGAATGAGAACCGATTTCCTTTTTCACAGCCTTTTGGATGCAGCAGGAATCGATTCTCATTATAAAGAGCCTTCGCTTAGTATTTTTACTTCGGAGAAATAAGTACAGAGTTTATGTTTTGATCGGATCAAAACCTTCTCCGTATACGCCCCGTACAGGACTTTGGGAGATGAAAGCCTTATTATCTATTTGTTTTACCAGGCGGAAAATGGCAATTGATTCCGACTTCTTGGCAAGAACAACCACTACTTTCACTGATTTGTGAGAATAACCTCCCGTTCCGTCCAGTATAGTGCATCCCCTGCCTATGTCGGCTATAATACGTTCGCATATCTCATCGTACTTGGGCGAAAAGATAAAGAACTGAACCGACTGTCGATTTCCGTTAAGTACCATATCCAGTACGTAGTTGCAAACAAGCATTTCCACAAAGGAGAAAACAATCTTGTCAACACTATGAAACAAGAAATAAGAAGAACCAATAATAAGGAAATCGCAGAAAATCAAGGCACGTCCGATGGATATGTTTTTGTACTTATTTACAATGGAAGCAATGATGTCTGTCCCTCCCGAACTACCATTAGCCGAGAAAATCAAACCAAGTCCCGCCCCGCACAGAATACCCCCGATCACGATTGCCATGGCCGGTTCGCCTTTGAGTATAGGCTCCGTGAAAATTGTCTGGAACAAGGAAAGAAACAATGACAACCCAATTACCCCAAATACGGTCTTAATAAGGTATTTCGCGCCGAGTACTTTGAATGCAATGACAAGTAAAACTAAGTTGATGGAAATATAGGAGAGGGAAACAGGTAATCCGGTCGAGAAAAATATAAGAGCACATACACCAGTTACACCACCGGTTACAATTTGATTGGACAAGATAAAAGCCGTCCAACCGAATGCGTAAATCACAAGCCCTATTGTTATAAGTAAGTAATCGTGGATTGAGTAATATAACTGAGAAAATTGTTTAGCCTTCATTTTGAGCATCGTATTTTAGTAGCTAAGATATTGAAAAAAAGCCTGTTCATCAAACACCTATGGGATTCGATGAACAGGCCGGTAAATTATATTACAATATTGACAATCTTTTTAGGAACTACAATAACCTTTTTAGGGGTCTTTCCTTCCATCCATTTCGCTGAGGTTTCGTGAGCCAAAGCAACTTTTTCGACTTCGGAGGCAGACATGTCTGATGGTAGCTCAAGATTGAAACGCGCTTTCCCATTGAAAGAAACCACATAAGTTGCTGTGTTTTCTATCAGATACGATTCGTTGCATACGGGCCACTGGGCATCACAAACAGTGATTATATTGCCCAATACATGCCATAATTCTTCGGAAGTATGGGGAGCAAACGGAGCAAGAAGCACGATAAGAGGTTCTAATACGGAACGTTTGCTGCACTTCAGCGCGCTTAATTCGTTTACACAAATCATAAAGGCACTCACCGAGGTGTTGAAAGAGAAATGCTCGATATCGAACGTAATCTTTTTGATTAGTTTGTGAAGCGATTTCAGTTCCTCGGCAGTAGCTTCTGCGTCTGTTACCTGCAGCTTGTCGTCGTTGGTATAGAATAGCCCCCAAAGCTTACGCAAGAAGCGGTGAACACCATCGATACCATTGGTATCCCAAGGTTTGGATTGTTCCAGCGGGCCAAGGAACATTTCGTACAAACGAAGTGTATCGGCACCAAACTTCTCAACAATCACATCCGGGTTTACTACGTTGTACATCGATTTCGACATTTTTTCTACTGCCCATCCGCATACATACTTGCCATCTTCCAGTATAAATTCGGCTGTTTTGTATTCCGGATTCCAGTTACGGAACGCTTCCATGTCCAACACGTCGTTGCTTACAATATTCACGTCCACGTGGATAGGAGTAACGTCATACTGATCTTTCAGGTTCAAAGATACAAACGTGTTCGTTTCCTTGATACGATATACAAAGTTGGAACGACCCTGAATCATACCCTGGTTGATAAGCTTCTTGAACGGTTCGTTTTCGCAGGCAATGCCAAGGTCGAATAAGAACTTATTCCAGAAGCGACTATAGATAAGGTGACCGGTGGCATGTTCGGTTCCGCCAATATATAAGTCCACGTTGCGCCAGTATTCGTTGGCTTTCTTTGAAACAAGCGCTTCGGTATTCCGTGGATCCATGTAACGCAGGTAATAAGCCGATGATCCGGCAAAGCCAGGCATGGTACAAAGCTCCAGAGGGAAACCTTCGTCCGACACCCAATTCTTAGCACGACCCAGAGGAGGTTCGCCTTGTTCGGTAGGCAAGAACTTGTCTACTTCGGGTAATTCGAGTGGAAGCTTTGATTCGTCAAGCATGTAAGGCATGCCATCCTTGTAGTAAACAGGGAACGGCTCGCCCCAGTAACGCTGGCGGCTAAATATGGCATCACGTAAACGGTAGTTAACCTTTACCTTTCCGATGCCCTTTTCCGAAATATATACTTTTGTTTTAGCTATAGCTTCTTTTACCTGCAAGCCATTAAGAACCAATCCACCTTCCACACCATGACCGGCACGTGGAGAATTCATCATGATTCCTTCCTTGGCATCCAGACTCTCTTCCGAAACATCGCAACCCTCAATCAATGAAATGATAGGCAGATCGAAATGCTTGGCAAAAGCATAGTCGCGGCTGTCGTGTGCAGGTACTGCCATGATTGCCCCCGTACCGTAGCCGGCAAGCACATAGTCGCTTATCCAGACAGGAATCGCTTCTTCTGTAATAGGGTTGATGGCGTACGAACCGGAGAATACACCCGTTACACGGCGGTCGGCAATACGTTCGCGCTCTGTTTTCTTCTTGGTGGCCGAAATGTAGTTATCAACTTCCGCACGTTGTGCTTCTGTTGTAAGCACAGCTGTTAATTCGCTTTCGGGAGCCAGTACCATAAAAGTAACACCGTAAATCGTATCGGCGCGTGTGGTAAATACGGTAAAAGAAAGATCCGAGTCCTTTACCTTGAAATTCATTTCGGCACCTTCCGAACGACCAATCCAGTTCTTTTGTGTTTCCTTCAGCGATTCTGTCCAGTCAATTTCATCCAAACCATCCAGCAAACGCTGTGCATAAGCAGAAACCCGCAAGCACCACTGACGCATCACCTTTTGTTCCACCGGATAACCACCACGAACAGAAAGACCTTCGCTTACTTCGTCGTTGGCAAGCACTGTACCCAGTTTGGGACACCAGTTAACCATCGTGTCGCCCAGGTAAGCGATACGGTAATTAAGTAAGATAGTTTGTTTTTCCTTTTCCGTTTTAGCATTCCATTCGTCAGCCGTAAAAGGTTCAACTTCACTGCAAGCAGCATTGATTCCTTCGGATCCTTTTTTTGAAAAAATCAATTCCAGCGCTGCGATAGGCATTGCCTTTTGCAGCGTATTGTCGTAGTAACTGTTAAACATTTTAATGAAAGCCCACTGTGTCCATTTGTAGTAAATGGGCTCGCAGGTACGAACTTCGCGGCTCCAGTCGTAGCTGAATCCTATTTTATCCATCTGTTCCCGGTAACGGGCAATGTTGTTTTTAGTCGTAACCTCGGGATGCTGACCAGTCTGAATGGCATATTGTTCGGCTGGCAATCCGTATGCATCGTAACCCATCGGGTGCAATACGTTGAATCCCTGTAAACGTTTGAAACGAGAGTAAATGTCGGAAGCTATATAGCCAAGCGGGTGACCAACATGAAGTCCTGCTCCAGATGGATAAGGAAACATATCCAATACATAGTATTTGGGTTTGCTTTCATCTTCTTTCACCTTGTAAATTTCGTTGGCAATCCAGTACTCACGCCACTTTTTTTCAATCTCTCTGAAATTGTACTCCATGTCTGTATCTGATTTTTTATATTATTGTCGTCCGTAACTATGTATTTAGAAATCAAATCTTTGAATTTCTGTGCAAAAATAAGAAAAAATAAGACTCGTTATCTCTAATCATAGCTAATGCTTCAAATAAAGATACTTTATTTTAGCTTATCACCTCCATGAAACCTATTTTTCACAAAAACATCTGTCACTTATCATTTTTAGCGTTTAATATTCTGATATTCAAACATAAAACGGGTGAGAGATACTTTTTTTATCCCTCACTCCATCTGTCATCTCTCACCAAGTGAGTAAGCGTCTCCGCGATACCGTCTTGTAAGATTCAATAAACTGTTATTACAGTTTAGTCCACTTGTCAGGGAGTAAATCCCGGTATATTTGGTCAGGAGCTGTTGGGCTAATGTAGGCCAACCGACTTAATATATCTGTGAAGTATTCGAAGGTATTAATTCCATGGAGCTTGCAGGAGATGGCCAGCGAGTATAGCAAAGCCGTTCTCTTAGCTCCCTGGTGAGAGCCACAAAAAAGAGAGTTCTTTCTGCTTAAAGATATACTTCGCATGCATCGTTCCACAGCATTGTTGTCCAAAGCATAGTCCGGACTAACAATGTAATTACACAGGGAATCATACTCGTTGAGCGTATAATTCGTGGCCTTAGAGAGCGGACTCTGTGGAAGGGTAGATGGGTTGGATTGTATTTCCAACAGTTTGCTTTTTAGTTCGGCTAGTATGGGTGGGGCGTACTTCTGTCTATATTTCAGGATTTTGACGGGCGTCCATTTCTTTTCGATCTTATGCTCCGCCTGATAGAGTCGGTTGATTGTATTAACAATCCCGATGGCTTCTTTATCATTTTCGATATCCAGGAACTCGCGCTTGCAATGCTGGAAGCAGGCCAACCGGATTATATCGGGATAGGCATCTGTCTCAAGTATTTTATAGTTGATCAGCCCGTCTGACTGGATGGCTCCTTTATATTGATTGCCGATATAGTTGGTGAGAACTTCACGGGATCGGGAACCGTTTTCGTAAAAGTACTGGATTAATTTCTTTTTATTGGCCAGCGCAGCCCATATATATCCCTTACGAACCCCTTTGCCATCCTTGTTTTTCTCTTTGGTCAGGATCGTATGGTAACTTTCATCCATGCAAAGATAGTCATCCTCAAGGATGGTTTTGTGAAGAACAACATCCAGTCGGTCCATTAATCCCGCAGATTTTTTAATCAGTCCATGGGCGGTAGCTTTGTTTAATTCAAAGCCATTCTCTGTAAAATACTTGACAATCCGCTCCACAGGCATGGAGTAAACGTATCTCAGTTGAAGCATGCCGGCGATAAAAGAGGCATCATAATTTGAGTTCTGCAGGGGAGATCTGGGGGCTTTACCCGAGTAAACCTTTTCCTGCTGTACACAATTGTATTGTCTGTATATGATTTTCTTAAATGTAGCCTTGCTGTAGGTGTACATGACCGAGTCTACGGACCCGATCACCCTGGCCTTTTCTTTGTCAAAGGCAGGATCATCGGGATATACATGCTCGACAATGGTTTCCAGAGAGAAGTGTTCTTTCCGTTTGGCATTGTTGTTGCCTCGGTTCTTGAGTGAAACAGGGGGATCGGTTTCTGCCGGATCTTCTTTTGCGGCATCGGGCACAAGCTTTTCTGATTTGTTGGAGAGAAGCTTGCTCATTCCCCTGTTTTTCCCGCTAAGCTTCTGCATGTCCCCGTTCTTCTGAAGCAGGTTTTCTTCCAGCGAACGGATTGTATCGGTTAAACTACCAACCTGCACAGAGAGTCTTTCTATTTGTTCAGATTGCCGGATGAGTTGTTCCAAATGAATCTTTTCTCTTTGAGAAAAAAGTTTCAGCTGGTCTTCCAGTAATTCAATCATCCGTTTGCTATTCATGCCCTAAAGGTACGGACAATACTTCGGATATCAAAGAAAAACACAAACAATATATAATATATCTATTTGTATATCAATGTATTAAATCAATACTTAAACCTTCTCCTGTACTTTGCCGAACGAACAGAGACGCCCTCCATTATCAAAACAAAAGTCTTCCATTTCATCTCAAATTCATTGCTTGAAGGGTTAAATCGGGGAACTTCAAAGGTGCCCTGTTCCAGTTTTTTCTGATACAAAACAAATCCTCCATTTTCCCAATGAAGGATCTTAATTAACGACCGGTTCCTGCCAAGGAAGAGAAAAACCTCCCCCGACAAAGGATTACGTTTCATATCTGACTTTACCAACTGGTACAAGGAATAGATACCTTTGCGCATATCCACATAATGCGGACATAGATAATAGTTCATGGATTCTGTAAGTGCAAACATCGGTTTATCAGTTAGAGTAAGTTTGTATAAATTTATTGAGATCTTCCTGGCTTATCTCTTTAATGGATATAACTACGCCATCGGGAAAGGTAATACTGACACCTTTAAGCACAGGGAAAACATTCCCTGCGAAAACCGGTTTCTCCGATGCCTCCTTTGTAAAGGAGAGCGGATAAATCTGCTGTCCTTCACAAGAGGCTTGCTCATGAGCGGAAGCAGAAACAGAAACCTCAGGTAATACAGGACGTGGTTTGAGATCTACTACTTTTATGGAATGCCTGCTCATCCAACATTGAATGCCGTTATAACAGATATGGCGCTCTTTGCAATAATCGCGTAATGTCATAGTGCATGAAATACTGATCTGCTTGTACTCCTCAATGGCCAATGCATAAAGTTCGGATGCTTTCATTTGTTCCTTTTTTAGGAAACAAAAGTAAGATTATGCATTTATGCTGTCAAGACGGTATCGCGGAGACGCTTACCCAAGTGATAAACGCCTCCGCAGTACCGATTGTATTCTGTATTAATTTATTCGGATTTTTAGTATAAGTAACTAAGCTCCGTGACTTAAGTAAACTAATTATTAGTCAGCATTATAAATTATTTATACTTAAGTATATTATTCAATTGACAGCTGTCAACATCGTTATTGACAATTGTCGTTATACTTGTTGAGATATGTCAACATCGTTGCCGACAGTTGTCAATCGAATACTTTACTTATATAACAATACTTAAACACTTGCTGAAAGAATTTAAGTATACCTTATTATCAGCTATTGGTCCTGGTGATCGGTTCCGATTTGTGGTAAGTACGCGTCTTCTTTGGTAAATGCCTGCTTCTTATCTTGTAAGAATAATCAATTATTATTCTTTTTCAAATTGTTTGATTAATTAGATAAATAATTTACATTTGCACCGTATTGGTTTTAGTACTTTTAAATCAAAAGTAGGTTAGATTCTGTGAAAAGTGGAACAATTAAGACAAGTGGCACATTTGGTGTGATATATTTGCTAAGAGCATATAATATTAGGTTTCTGACAGATAATGGTTGTTATCATATTCAAATTCCTCAATAATTTAATAAATATTTTATATGAAAAATTATTATATATACATTATTCTGTTTTGCATATTTTTGTCTTGCCAATCTAAAAATGTTGAAAAATCGAGTGTTTTAGAAATGAATTCTCAAGTTGTTGGTACTTATCTTTGGACCAGTCCCTCAAAATCAACTTTTAATCAAGACAATCGGATTGTAATAAGTAATGGCAATAATGGAATTGAAGGATTGTATTATGGTACAACCGATGAATTCGATGTTGCCAGAGAGGGTTACGTGGCTGGATATTTCGTCTTAAGAATTTATGATTTATATATCAATGATGATACTATAAAATTTACATTAAAGCCAGAGAAAACCGATTTTTTTACCAAACCGATAGATATCTCCATAAAATCGTCAAAAGATGCTGCTAAAAAAGGCTATATACATTGGGATATTTTGGATCACTACCCTTTTCAAACCTCAAAAAATTATCAGGGATTAATTAAGGATTCTCAGTCTATCATTTTTAGTGAAGATCCGAATGATAAAATGTACACAAAAAAATTCATTAAAGAAAATTGACAGTTTGTTAAGATAAAATATGCGATTTATTAAATGAACATCTGACGAGCAGGTGGATTTTGTAGAAGGATAAAGTGATAGCCATTGGATTCTACTTTTTATTTATTTAGGATCATCTAAAACCGATTCATACGTTTATTTTGTTTGATTTTGTAAATTTGTGCTGAATAAACCGGAATAGTTCAGATACATATTTAAAAGCCGTCTATTTTACATGCTATGCTTGCTTATGTTGTTGACTGCAGATGTGTCTGCGGAGTGGAACAATTATGTAATAAACTATAAGAAAGAACTTTTTGGAAAGTGCCACGCAATAAGCTGCTATTCTTATGAAAGATGTTACCTTTAAGCGTAGGACGACCTACACAACACATAGACAAATGAATGAAATTGACATTTTAAAAAGTATTGCAGACAATTTATCCGAGAGAAGATCAACGGCTGCATTAAACAATTACGAAGTTCTTTGTAACAATATCAAATACGTAAATGACCTTCTGGACAGAGGTGTTAATTCATTAAAAACAATTCAAAACCAGACAGAGAGAGTTTTCAAAGATGACACTTCTGTTACGGCTGACTTCAAAGACAATTCTAAACCTCTTTTCTATTTTAGGACAATCATTCCCAGAATTATACTCAATGACATTAGCGTTATAGAAAAATTCATAGCTTACACTCAACCAGACGACAGAGAAGGAATAACGGTTGAAAATGTTGCAAAACTTAAACGAACATTTCTTGACTTCAATAATTTAGTTACATCGGCACGACAATTCATTGACAGTTTAGTCGCAGACGCTTATCAACTTACATTATTAGACCCGAAGGAAACTAATTTTCAAGTTTTAACTTCGCTAAACAGTTTCAATAAATATGCTACAAAATCCATCCGACAGGCACTTTTTAATACCGCCGTTCAAAACTCTTTAACAAAATTTGAAAACCTTGAATATAATGAAAGAGTTCGGGGTCAAGTGTCTGCAATCACAAAATGCGACAAAAAAACATTTGGAGAGAAGGTCGATTTTCTTTTTAACAACTTGGGTTTATCTGCAGACACAGATTTTAAACAAGAAATTAAGAATCTGTTCAGTTTTTCATCAGAGTTTACTCATATTGGTTATGTTTCGACTTTCTTTACAAGTTCAATTACTTCGGAAGTAATATTTGTCGACAGCATTAGCCCATACCTTCCAAGCACAGAAAATTTTAGTGAACTGAAATATGAAATTATTGAAACAGCGACCAACTTCTATTCTAAAATTTATCTTCCATCGGTAATTTCTTCATTTGAGAAAGTATTTGAGCTAAATACTTTTAAGACGTTTAAAAGTTCAATAAATCAGATTATTTCTAAAATAAATTCTGACTTAAAAACAAGAAACAGCCAATACTATTTTTTTATTAAGCAAGGTTTAATTGGCTCTCAAAATATAATTAATTTGACTTGTATGTGTAGAACTACAAATCATTGGCAACCACCCCACAACTTGACAAATATTTATTGCAAAAATTGTGGAAGTAAATTTAACTTATTAGAAATTGAAGGCGACCCAGGTTATATAATAACAAGTAATGGACCTGTTAAAGTAATTGGTTCAAGCGTTCCCGACTTTGAGGAACTAACACCAGAGAATAAAATAGAACTATTGAGACAATGTGAAGAAATCATTAAAAACAATAAAATGACGACAGACAGAATGCCAGCAGGTAACTTGGTATTGCCAAAAGCTGGGTTGAACGGCTTATATTGGACTTTTGAAATATAGCTATTCCGGTGATATGCACCCACCCAAAAAGCAGATACGCCTCTATTTTATGACTTAACAAACATTTCTAAATCTGCCAGATTTACAGTTTTTTATCCACTAAGAATAATCAATTGTTATTCTTTTTCAAATTATTTTGATTAATTAAATATATTATTTACATTTGCGCCGTATTGGTTTTAGTACTTTTTAATCAAAAATTACTAACGAAGAGGGAATAAGATGAAAATTCTTAACAGACCAGCTACGGTAAGTCCTTTTACGATTTAATCACTATCATAAATCCACTGTGTGAAGACATGGGAAGGAAGATTAAATTTGGATAAGTCCGGAGACCTGCCAATATAGTTTTGTTTTTAGATTTACTTGGTACATAATCTAAAAATACTTTTTTTAGCCCCTTTATTTTTAAGAATAAGTCTCTTGCATTTTTGTAAGGGAACGTTTTATATTGATTAATATTATTAATTTATTAATTTTAGCTTATGAAAATACTAAATTTTTGTTTGATGGGTATAACTTTACTCATTTTAAATTCTTGTGAGAATGATAACTTGGAATTATCAAAAGATCAACTCAGTCAAACGCAATGGTCAGGTTCTCTTTCTTTTAAAGAGGCTAATGTTCCATATAATTGTGACATTAATATTAGCTTTGAAACACCTTCAAGAGGACGATATGTTACTAGCGATCTTGACACAAAAAGCGAATATTCTCAACAAACTACTATAGAATATACTATTGACAAGAAAGTTGTCTCAATATTCGGCGGTGTTCATAATATTCTTTTGGGAGATTGGTATATATATCAATTATCCAAAAAGCAATTGACATTGAAACGAGACATGGATATAAGCACAGAATCTACTCTAATATTAAATAAAACCAATCGAGATTAAGCAAAAAATCACTTTATGTTTATGCGTAAGTGGACTTCTAATTACATCGTGAAACGATAATTTAGATGACAATGTGGTAATTAAATCTGGACAACAAGAAGAATTTCGTGTTTTGAAGGAAAGAGATTCAAATACTCCTTGGATTCCATCTGACTTCCATCGTGTAAATGTTACAAAATCAGCTCCTGTATTGAGTTATAATGTTTTTTTTAGGATACTCTATAAAAAACAGCGTATCCACTGGTGCTAACGTCAATCTCGGTCTATTCTCATTTGGAAATAAAAATAATATAAAAGGTATTTTTACTGACAGGGAGGACGCCCCAGTGGCTTTCCCATTATTTCTATTTACAATTCTTACATCAATTTTCTATTTGTTCGGTTCAAATCAGTGATGACCTATAAAAGTATATCCGCTGACAACAATCTTTTTTCTTGTAAAAACATTTTTTTTGTAGATTAAAACATTAAGTTTACACCGAAATATTAAAGATAAATCGGTATTAATAGATGTTAACTAAAAAAGAAAACAGCATAAAACAGACCATCTTTAAGCGTTTGGAAGAATGTCCTGAACACTCGATTTTCTTCCTAAACGACTTCGTAGAATATGGCTCGGATGAAACTGCAAGAAACAATATAAATATAGAGAGATACAAGTGTCCAAATTCCTCAATAATTTAATAAATATTTTATATGAAAAATTATTATATATACATTATTCTGTTTTGCATATTTTTGTCTTGCCAATCTAAAAATGTTGAAAAATCGAGTGTTTTAGAAATGAATTCTCAAGTTGTTGGTACTTATCTTTGGAAATATCCCATAGAAATAGCATCAACTTTAAATGAAGATAATCGGATTGTAATAAGTAATGGCAATAATGGAATTGAAGGATTGTATTATGGTACAACCGATGAATTCGTGGATGCCAGAGAGGGTTACTTGCCTGGATATTTCGTCTTAAGAACTTATGATTTATATATCAATGGTGATACTATAAAATTTACATTAAAGCCAGAGAAAACCGATTTTTTTACCAAACCGATAGATATCTCCATAAAATCGTCAAAAGATGCTGCTAAAAAAGGCTATATACATTGGGATATTTGGGATAACTACTCTTTTCAAACCTCAAAAAATTATCAGGGATTAATTAAGGATTCTAAGACTATCATTTTTAGTGAAGATTCGAATAATAAAATGTACACAAAAAAATTCATTAAAGAAAATTGACAGTTTGTTAAGATAAAATATGCGATTTATTAAATGAACATCTGACGAGCAGGTGGATTTTGTAGAAGGATAAAGTGATAGCCATTGGATTCTACTTTTTATTTATTTAGGATCAATCTAAAACCGATGCATACGTTTATGTTGTTTGATTTTGTACATTTGTGCTGAATAAACCTGAATTGTGCAGATACATGTTTAACAATCGTCTATTTTACATGCTATGCTTGCTTATGTTGTTGGCTGCAGATGTGTCTGCGGAGTGGAACAATTATGTAATAAACTATAAGAAAGAACTTTTTGGCAAAGGTTCGCAGACCTGGCAGATAGAGGCATTTAATGAGAACTGGGTGTATTTTGCCAATAAGAACGGCTTGCTGCAATACGAAGGAAGCGATTGGAAGCTGTTACCCCTTCATAATGAATCGGATGTACGCTCGCTTCACCTGTCCGATAAACTGAAACGTATTTATGTAGGAGGAGAGGGGGAATTTGGTTATTTCCACGCCGATGCCTCCGGTAAGCTGCTCTATGTAAACTTATCCGATTCGCTCCCTGACAACAACAAATTCAACGTGGGCTATTGGGGCGTATACGAAGTGGACAATATCTTTTACTATGTATCCGATAATTTCATAATCAAACAGCTCGGAAACGAGTTTACGCTGATTCCTTCCGCCCATAAGATTGATCGCTCGGGAGTTGTAAACGGCTCCTTGTACATAGGAACGGTAAACGGCGTTTTTGTATTGGTTGGCAACAGCTTTTTCCCCCTTTCGGGAGGAGAGTCGCTTGTTGGCAAGCATATACGGAGCCTCATCCCTTATCAGTCCGGCATGCTTGTTGCCACAGCCTTCGACGGTCTATACTATGTGGAAGGTGGTAAAGTGACTCCTTTACTAACCGGAGCAGAAGCCTTTATGCGCGAAAACGAAGTCTTCACCCTGGCTGCCTCGGGCGATTACCTGGCAATCGGGACTGTACGCCGGGGACTTATACTTGTGAACCGTCATACCAAGGCAGTAAAGTACTTTAATGAACGGAATGGCTTGCAAAACAATACGGTTTTATCCATCAGCTTCGATAAACGGAATAATCTTTGGCTTGGTCTGGATAATGGCATCGATTATATTTCGCTCAATACCCCCTTTACCAATCTATACACTTATCCTTATTCGTCCGGAGCAGGTTATGCCTCTGTTGTCTATCAGGGAAAACTCTATCTGGGTACAAACAGCGGTGTATATCATACAAGCTGGCCGGTAAAGTTTGGTGAAACATCGGCGGATATCGAATTTATGCCCCGGTTAAGCGGACAAGTGTGGGACATGCGTGTGGTAGACGGTAAATTGTTTTGTATGCACGACAAAGGGTTGTTCGTACTCGATGGCGATAAAATAGAACAGGTAGAAGGATTACGTGGAGTGTGGACGTGTGTTCCCCATGCCATCGATTCCGATAAACTATGGGCAGGAACTTACGAAGGTTTATTTTTACTGGAACGAAAAGAAGGCAAGTGGCGTGTCGAAAAAAGAGTAGAAGGTGTATCGGATTGGTTTAAGAACTTTGAATTCGAATCGCCCGACGTGCTTTGGATCAGAAATACATCCCACGGGGCGTTGCGCATTCAGCTCGACACAACGTCTTATAAAGTAAAGCAGAGTCGCTTCTATTCTGTACAGGACGGATTTAAGTCTGTCCGGAATCTGTTTATCACGAAAGTAGACGGTAAAGTATACTTTTCAAGCGATTCCGGTCTTTACGAATACAATCCGGCCAAAGACAGGATGGAACCAAGCAAGACTATCTCCACTAATTTTCCGCACTCAGTCCTGAAAAGGGTAGGTAAGGATATTTTCGGTCTCGACCGGGATGGACTGGGTGTGCTGAAGAAGAATGATACCGGAGATAAAATGTTCTCGGTTATTTATCCCATTAATCACAAGCAGATAGATTTTATCCGGTATTACGAAAACTTTGAGGTAATAGGCGATTCTACAGTTATCATACCCAACGAACACGGCTTCTCTCTTTTGAATCTTAATTTCAGGAAGTTCAAGGAAACAGGTAAAGAACTCTTTATCCGCAATGTTTTTTCCACCTATCCCAAAGACTCGTTACTCTATACGGCCAATTATACGGGAAATTCAATTGCTCCCGAAATTGCCTTTTCCCAAAACTCCCTTCGGTTCGAATACACCCTGCATGCCTTTGATCAGGAGAAGGTAGTCCGCTATCGGTTCAGACTTAGCCCCGGTACGGAGTGGTCGGAATATACAACCTCCGAAATAAAGGAATACAGCGGATTGATGGAAGGTACTTACACGTTCATGGTGGAAGCCCTCGGCAACGACGGGAAGTTATCCACCGCCTCTTTTTCTTTCGTTATTCTTCCCCCCTGGTATCGTTCTATCTGGGCTTATTTTGTCTATTTTCTTTTTCTAATTGTCGTGGTATATATGCTCTATCAGTGGGATGAGTGGCGTATCCAGCGTAAAAAGCAGCAGGAGGTGGCCAAAAAGGAAAAAGAAATGTGGCAAAAAGAACAGGAATTTATAAAGGCGACCGCTCGTCAGGAAAATGAAATCATTTCATTGAAAAACGAGAAACTCGAATATGAGTTGCAGCATAAAAGTCAGGAGATGGCCAATTTGATGATTAACTTTGTTCGTAAAAACGAAATTCTTGCCGATATAAAGGAGGAGCTGTTCAAAATTATGGCAGAAATAAAAGGAGATACCGATGTAAAAGCAAAACGTATGCTGGTAACCCTTAACAATAGCATAGACTCCAATATGCAGTCGGACGATTTATTGAAACGTTTCGAAGAACAATTCGACTTGGTTCATAACAATTTTATGAAAAAATTAAGTGAAAAACATCCCGACCTAACCGTTAACGAACGTAAAATGTGTGCCTTTATAAAGATGAATTTGTCTTCGAAAGAGATTGCTCCCTTGTTAAATCTCTCCGTTCGCGGTGTGGAGACACTCCGGTATCGTTTGCGTAAAAAAATAGGTCTTGAACGTGAAGAGAATTTATTGGAGTATTTAACATCCATTGATTTATAGACACTTATATTTTATTAACGAACAATTGACGTATTCTTATTTCTTTCCTGGCGTATTCGGAGGTAACCGAAACTGAACTACTCTGGTTTTAATTGCTCTATGTTTGCACTGTTTCAGACAGAGCAACTTTAATTTAATTATTTATGAGAAATTTGTTAACATTTGTGCTCCTGTGGTGCACAATCCTTTCTGCCTATGCGCAAGACGTGCAGATAAAGGGTGTTGTTATTTCCGGGGAGGATAACCTTCCTTTACCCGGAGTGAATGTGGTAGTAAAAGGTACTACCATTGGTTCGACGACCGATTTCGACGGTCAGTTTTCCTTTGCCGCACCGGCAAAAAGTACACTCGTTGTTTCTTACATTGGTTATAAACCGCTGGAATTGGCTGCAGATGCAACAAAGTCCATGCGAATTGTTCTGCACGAAGATTCTGAAGTGCTGGAAGAGGTCGTAGTGGTAGGTTATGGAACCGTGAAGAGAAAAGACGTAACAACTTCGGTTGCCAGTGTATCAACCAAGGACCTGGACGAACGTCCGCTTATCTCTGCCGCTTCCGCCATTCAGGGAAAAGCTGCCGGGGTTAATGTTATCCAACCTAGTGGAGAACCAGGTGCAGGAATGGTGGTTCGTGTGCGTGGTAATTCATCAATCAATGCCAGCAACGATCCGTTGTATGTGGTGGATGGAGTACCTATGAGTGAAATCAACTTCCTTAGTCCGAACGACATCGAAAGCATGCAGATCCTTAAGGATGCTTCATCTGCAGCAATTTATGGTTCGCGTGCATCCAACGGGGTTGTTTTAATCACAACAAAAGCCGGCGCCAGAGGGGATGCTAAAATTTCGTTTACAGCACACGTTGGTATAACTGATGTGGCTAAACAAATGGAGTCGTTAAACGTGGCTCAGTACAGCGATTTAATGAAGGAAATAGGTCGTGTTAACCTGCCCCAGGGACTTACGGATCAAACAAACTGGTTTGATGAAACTTATCGTACGGGCGTAACACAAAACTATCAATTGTCATTCTCCAACGGAAATGATAAAATGAAGTATTACGTATCAGGAGGTTATACCAAAGAAGATGGTGTAATTAAAGTGGCTTTTTACGAACGCTACAACTTAAGAGCCAATCTTGAAAATCAGATTCGTTCCTGGTTAAAGTTCAATACCAATTTTGCTTATTCTGATTATTCCAGCAATGGGATTGTTTCTGGTCAGGGAGCCAACCGCGCAGGTGTTGTTCTTTCGGTAATCAACACGCCATCGTATGCAACTATCTGGGACAGCGAAAACCCCGGACAGTACAACAACAATTTTTACGGAGCCAATATCACGCATCCGGTTGAAAACATGTCTCGTACGGCAGACAACAAGACTAACAACAATCGCCTTGTGGGTAGTGTAAGTGGCGAAATTACTTTCCTTCCGGAACTTAAGTTCAAGACTACAACTTCAATCGACCGTGTGTACTATCATAACACAAGCTTCCTTGATCCGAAGAAGACGGAATATGGCCGTTCTCAGTATGGTAACGCTACCGATAACCGTTCTTTGACAACTATCATGGTGTTCGATAACATTATGAACTACGACAAGACTTTTGGAAAGCACAGCTTCAATGTAATGGCCGGTACTTCCGGAACAACGTCCAAGTGGTCGCAAAGCTATCAATCGGTTAGTCACTTTATGAATTCGGAAATCAAAACGTTGAATGCCGGTAATAAGGTTTCTCAGGGAAATGGGACATCGGCGGCCGACTGGAGCATTATGTCTTATCTGGGTCGTGTGGCTTACAACTATGACAGCAAGTATTTGTTTACGGCAAACTTCCGTTCAGACGGTTCTTCAAAGCTATCTCCGACAAAGCGTTGGGGTTATTTCCCCTCATTCTCTGCCGCATGGCGTATTTCGTCGGAAGAGTTTATGAAGGACATTACCTGGATAGACGACCTGAAGCTTCGCGGAGGTTGGGGACAAACGGGTAACCAGTCTGGTATCAGCGATTATGCCTATCTTCAACGGTATAACATTACCCGTCAGAACTGGTGGGAAACTGGTAAGGAAAATGCAATGGTTATTCTTTCGCCAGCTAATATGAAGAATCAGGATCTGACATGGGAGACAACCACTCAGACTAATATTGGTGTGGACTTGTCTATGTTCAGCAGCCGGTTGGTCTTCAATGCAGATGCTTATTATAAGTATACAACAGACCTGTTGATGGATGTGCCTCTGCCTTCTACCGCAGATGTAAGCTCTATTACACGCAATGAAGGAGAGATGGTTAACAAGGGTATCGAGTTTGCCATCAGTTCAAAGAACCTTGTAAATAAGTTGAAATGGGATACAGACTTTAATATTTCGTTCAACCGGAACGAAGTGAAAAAATTCACACTTCAGGATATTTACTATTTCGCTCAGACATCTGAAGCAACCAGCGAGAATGTGGTACGTATGACTTCAGGTCAGCCTTTGGGAATGTTCTGGGGTTATATCAATGATGGCGTTGATCCGGAAACAGGCGATTTAATCTACCGCGATCTGGATGGAAACGGAAAGATTACTTCAAGCGATAAAAGTTACATCGGAAACCCTAATCCAGACTTCACTTTCGGTTTAACCAACAATTTGTCATACAAAGGATTTAACCTGAATATTTTCTTCCAGGGTTCTGTAGGTAACGATATTTACAATGCTTCCCGTATGGAAACAGAAGGAATGTATGATGCCAAGAATCAATCTACCGAGGTGCTTAATCGCTGGAGAATTCCGGGACAGATCACTGATATGCCACGCGCGGTTGCAACAACCGACAACCTGAAAGCGTCGACCCGCTTTATTGAGGATGGCAGTTTCATGCGTTTAAAAACGGTTACGTTGTCTTATAACTTTTCCGGTGGTTTGCTTAAGAAGTGGAATATCGGAAGATTGCAGCCTTATTTCACTGCACAAAACCTGTTCACGCTTACGAACTATTCCGGCTTCGACCCCGAAGTAAACCAGTGGGGTGGAAGTGCTACGGTACAGGGTATCGACTGGGGTACGTATCCTCAGGTAAGATCGTATGTGTTTGGTGTTAATGTTGAATTTTAATAGAATCGAATTATGAAAAATAGCGTAAAATTAGGTTTATTCATGGGAGCGGTGCTTTTCGCCACCTCGTGTTCCCTTGACCAGGATCCTATCTCCGAATTCAGTGAAATCACTGTGGGAGGTAAGGATACGACAGATACTTCGGTTAAGTATAAGACCAAAGAAGAGATGAAAACCCAGTATGATGGTATTTATAAATCCATTCAGGATGCGCAGGAAGCCTGGTACGCGGATATGCTTGTGCTGAATGAAACGCATGCTGATAATGCTTATTGTGGTTCTTCGGGCGCCGAGCTTACTTCGCTTGAACAGCAAACGCAGGATGGAACAAACAAGAATATTGAACGTGACTGGAATTCATTCCTTGGTTATATCAATTCGGCCAATCGTGTAATCAATAATGTGGATCTTGTTCCCGATCAGTCTCTTACTCAGGCGGAACGGAAGCAATGGAAAGCGGAAGCAAAAATATGGAGAGCCTGGATTTTGTTCGACATGGTTCGGCTTTGGGGCGATGTTCCTGTAGTTACAGAGGAAGCTCCCAATATTACAGCGGAAAATGTGGAAGAGGTATATCCTTTGTTGTATCCGTCTCGTAAACCTGTTGCCGAAGTGTACGCGCAGATTATCGCAGACCTTAACGCTGCTTTGGAAGCGGGTGGTGCTCCGGATGTAAACGCGTCTAACAAATTTTTACTGACTAAATCGGTTGCTAAGGCGCTTCTTGCCCGTGTATATGCTGAAAAACCTGTACGCGATTATGCGAAAGTTATTCAGTATGCCGAGGCGGTTGAAGACGATGGTTTTGAACTGGTTGCCGATTATTCGGATCTGTTCTCTGTGAATGATGCAAAAACCGATGTTAACTTCCGTAACACAACCGAGTCTATTTTCGAAGTTACTTATCCGGTTGGTAGTGGTAGTTGGGTAACCTGGATGTTTGGTATCGATCATGTTGATCCAAGCAGTACGTATAACTGGGCAAAGTGGATCACTCCCTCGAGAGATCTTATTCAGGCGTTCGAAAACGAAGGAGATAATGTTCGTATGAATGAAGCCATTGTTTGGGGACAACCTTCCTGGAGCAATCACTATCCTTCTGATCACTATCCTTTCATGTACAAAACACGTTCAAAATACAACAGTATTATAAAGATTCGTCTGGCCGATATTCTTCTGCTTAAGGCTGAAGCTTACGTGGAGACAGGAAACCTTCAGGCTGCCGCCGGCATTGTAAATACAATCCGTAATCGTGCAAAGCTGGAAGATTTACCAGGAACTACGACTACTTCGAAAGATAAAATGGCTGATGCGGTATTAAATGAACGTCGTCTTGAGTTGGCTTTCGAAGGTCAACGTTGGTTTGACTTGGTTCGTACCGGCAAGGTGTTTGCCGTGATGAACAGTTTGAACTCACGCGATTCAGGTCGTTTGCCTGTTACTCCGGTAACCGAAGCAACGGTACTGTTGCCAATTCCTCAGACTCAAATTGATAAGAATCCGAATCTTACACAGAATACGGGATATTAATGACCATACGTATGTTTGCAAAACTAGTTACAGTTTTTTCGATGTCTCTGCTGCTTTTTAGTGGTTGTGGCGGTGAAACAAAAGACAATGGAGAAGTGCCTGATCCGGATCAACCCGGATCGGTAACTCCCGATGTGGATTTGTATATTACCACAGCCAACGGTGGCAGACGGTTTTTCCATGACTCGCTCGCTTTTAACTCGAAGCCGAACATGTCTCCGTATACTATTACGCTTAATCCGGCAGAAAGTTATCAGGTGATGGAGGGTTTCGGAGCAGCAATTACGGGTTCTTCCTGCTATAATTTGCTGAAAATGAAAGCCGAAGATCGTACAAAACTGCTTATGGATACCTTTGATCCGGTATCGGGTATGGGATATAGTTACATCCGCGTTTCGATGGGTTGCTCAGACTTTTCACTGAGTGAGTATACGCATTGTGATACGAAGGGGATAGAAAATTTTGCCATGCATTCGGAAGATAAAACGTATGTGATTCCGGTGCTGAAGGAGATTTTGGCTATTCGTCCGGATATCCGTATCATGGCTTCGCCGTGGACATGTCCGAAGTGGATGAAGGTCAATAATCTTACGGAAAGAAAACCTTTCGATTCGTGGACAAGCGGTCAGCTTAACCCCGCCTATTACGGTGATTATGCCACTTACTTTGTAAAGTACATTCAGGCGATGAAGGCCGAAGGAATCAATATTACTTCGGTTACTATTCAGAATGAGCCGTTGAACCGGTATAATTCTGCGTCGTTGTACATGACATGGCAGGAGCAGCGCGACTTTATAAAGACGGCCCTCGGACCGGCATTCAGAGACGCAGGTATTCAGTCTAAAATCATCGTCTACGATCATAACTATAATTATGACGCCGACAGAGCCGAAAACCAGGATCAGATCGATTATCCGATTCATATTTACAACGATCCGGAAGCTGCTCAGTATATAGACGGTGCTGCCTATCATGCTTATGGAGGCAATAAAGCAGAGCTGGCCGATGTGCACAGTAAGAATGCGGCAAAGAACCTGTATTTTACGGAAATATCCATTGGTAGCTGGGGTTATAGTTTTGCAGACGACTTAATGTGGAATATGAATGAAGTTTGTTTGGGTACGATCAACAACTGGGCTAAGGCGGTTATTGTGTGGAACTTTATGCTCGACACAAATCATGGACCGAATCGTCCCGGGGGGTGCAACACTTGTTATGGTGCAATCGATATTCAGACAGATTACAAGACCATGACACGCAATTCTCATTACTATACCATCGGTCACCTTGCTAAGGTGATTGCTCCCGGAGCAAAACGTATTGCAACCACAGGTTATAAAGCAACCGGATTGTATTACGCTGCTTTCTCTAACCCTGACGCCTCGTATGCGGTTGTATTGCAAAACGATACAGATAAGTCGATGAGTGTTACGATGGCACAAGGGTCGCATACATTTACTTTCGAGATTCCGGCTAAAGCTGTTGTTTCGGGAAAATGGAAAAATTAAATCGTTACTTTTAAAATAATAGGATCATGAAAAAATATAAATCAATTGTATTTGCGCTTGCAGGTTTGTTTAGTTTAGCGGCTTGCGAGAACGACGATTTGGCTACGGGTAATCCGGTTATTAGCT
The DNA here is from genome assembly GCF_963667135.1 of uncultured Macellibacteroides sp. Classification (NCBI taxonomy): domain Bacteria; kingdom Pseudomonadati; phylum Bacteroidota; class Bacteroidia; order Bacteroidales; family Porphyromonadaceae; genus Macellibacteroides; species uncultured Macellibacteroides sp. The sequence continues at coordinate 1,540,206 of NZ_OY762974.1, forward strand.
CCACAACACAATTCGGGGAAGCTATGTTTGGAGACAGTCTTACTTTTAGTGCTGATGTTGCCGATGGAGATGTGCCTCTTTCCACTTTGAAAGCACAGCTGTTTTACGGTACTGAAAAAGTATCCGAAACAGTCATACGGACGAAGACAGATGGTGATTATTCTGGTAAAATCTTTGTTCCTTACTATGCCAATGTGCCTAATGCAACAGCTACCCTGAAGCTGGTATTGCAGAATATTAATTTTACAATCACAGAGCAGGAGTTCAACCTGGCACTTTCGCGTCCGGATTATCCCTATCTTACGTTTGTAACTTCGGATAAAGAGTATCGTATGGAACGTGTGGGCTTGTATCAGTACAAGGCAACAGCCGAATTCCCGCAGAAGATTAAAGGCTATATCAAGACTCCGGTAGTTTCTGCAGCTGGAAATGAGATTGTTTTTGGATGGGCTGGCGGTGCCATAGCACAAGGTACAACCAATGCCATTTCTTTCTCTAACACCACTGCCGGTACTTATGATATCGATTTCAATACCATGACGTACGAGGCTGCACCGTTTATTAAACTGATGTTTGCCGGAAGTGAGATGAGTATGGTGGACGACAATAATTACAAGATAGAGAAAGAGCTTACAAAAGGCCAGGTTATAGAGGTTTCAGGTATTGCCAATTTCAATGATTGGTGGATCGATTCCGACTTTTTCCAAAAAGGAACAGATGGCAGATTAACGTTCTTGCCGGTAAGTGGAAAATACAGAATTACTGCTAACTTTGAACGTAATTACTTTATTGTGGAACACATGAATGGTAACGATCTTTCCGCTTTGGATAAGGATGGAAATGCTATTTGGATAATAGGTTGGGGAATTGGAAAGCCAACATACGATAATAATGTGAATTGGAGCACAGACAAGGCTCTTTGCATGGCTAAAATCGGTGATAAGAAGTTCCAGCTTACTTTTAAACCTTATCCTGTAACATTTAATGGAGATGGAACGATTGCAAGCAAGTACGACTTTAAGTTTTTCTATCAAAAGAACTGGGGTGGCGAATTCCTGGGTGCCGATTATGTTTCCACACAAACAGATATGATTTACGTGACCGAGTCCGGTAACTTCCAGGCAGCGGCAGATCTTATTCTGGATCCAGTAAAATGGTATGTAATTACAATGGATCTGACTCAGGGAAACAAGAAAGCTGTGATGACACTTGCTGAAAAAAAATAATGATTTATGTGCATTAAAAGAATTACATGTAACGTGGTTGGTCTGGGGTTGTTAACGTCCGTACTTTTCTCTGCTTGTACTGCGCAGAAGAAAGTGAGTGCGTATGTTACCACCGCAGACCAGTCCATGGTCTTTAAACCTTTATCCATTCCGGTGGATAAAGGTTCATCTTCGGATGCGAATACGATTGTGTTGAATCCTGCTGTAAAATACCAGGAGATGGATGGCTTTGGTGCCGCGATTACCGGTTCGACGTGCTATAATCTGCTAAAGATGACAGCGCAGGACCGTGCAGCGTTACTGAAGGAAACCTTCGATCCGGTTCAGGGTATGGGGTATAGTTATATTCGTATCGCTATGGGATGTTCCGATTTTTCGATGGAAGAGTACACCCATTGCGACTCGGTCGGAATCGAGAACTTTGCTATTCATGAACTGGATAAGCGCGATCTATTCCCTATTTTGAAAGAGATTCTGGCAATTAATCCGAAGGTAAAGATAATGAGCTCGCCCTGGACTCCTCCCATATGGATGAAGGTGAACAATCTGAAGGAATGCAAGCCTTTTCCGTCATGGATAAATGGTCAGCTTAATCCTGCATTCTATCAGGACTATGCGACTTATTTTGTGAAATTTATCCAGGCTATGGAAAAAGAAGGTTTCCACATTGACGCGACAACGATTCAGAATGAACCGCTAAACAGAGGAAATTCTGCTTCCTTGTTCATGACCTGGCAGGAACAGCGTGATTTCATTAAAACGGCTTTGGGTCCGGCTTTCAAAAAGGCGGGTATTAAGACTAAAATCGTTGCTTACGACCATAACTACAATTACGATTATCCGGATAAAGAGGAGTGTGCTGATCAGGTAGGTTATCCCGAACATATTTATGCAGATCCGGAAGCAGCTCAGTATATTGATGGAGCCGCTTTTCACGCATATGGAGGAGATAAGCAAGAAATGCTTCGTATTCACAATGTGCGTCCGGACAAGAATCTTTATTTTACGGAGATTTCAATCGGAGAGTGGGGGGATGGTTACTCTTTTGCAAGCGATTTAATGTGGAATTTGCGCGAAGTAGGCATTGGAACTATTAATAATTTTAGTAAAGCGATTATGGTGTGGAACCTGATGCTTGACGATAAACATGCTCCTTATCGTCCTCATGGATGCAACATGTGTCTGGGTGCCATTGATATTAGTTCTACTGATTACAAGACGATGGTAAAAAACAGCCACTATTATGCTATGGGCCATTTGTCTAAGGTAATCAAGCCCGGGGCTTATCGAATCGGGGTTTCTGATTGGCAGAAAAAGGGTATTTATTATACAGCCGTTATGAATCCGGATGGTTCTTATGGCATTGTTTTGCAAAATGAGACAGATGTTGCTGTTGATATTAAGGTTTCCGAAGGAAATAACACCTTTCATTTTGCTGTACCAGCCAAAAGCGTCAACTCCTTTATTTGGTAAAAGTTACTTAACAATTTATGAGATATGAATAAAAGAATTATCGCCTGTTGTTTACTGTTGGCTGCTTTGGCTTCCTGCCAAAGTTCCACTTCTGTGAAAAGCACCGATGTAGAAAAGAGAGTGGAGGAGCTCCTCGCAAAGATGACGTTGGAAGAAAAGATTGGTCAGATGAACCAGATAAGTCCTTCCGGAGACGTCAATTCCAATGCGGAGCTTATTAAAAAGGGTGAGGTCGGATCCATCCTGAATATAGCCGATGCTAAGACCATTAATGCTTACCAGCGCACCGCTGTCGAGCAGTCGCGTCTGGGTATTCCTTTGATTGTTGGCCGGGATGTTATCCATGGATTCAAGACCATTTTCCCGATACCACTGGGACAGGCCGCCTCTTTTAACCCTCAGCTGATTGCCGATGGTGCCCGTGTGGCCGCCATTGAAGCTGCTTCGGTGGGGGTACGGTGGACTTTTGCCCCGATGGTCGACATCTCCCGCGATCCGCGGTGGGGACGTATTGCCGAGAGTCTTGGCGAGGATACCTACCTCACTTCGGTATTGGGTGCTGCGATGGTAAAAGGTTTCCAGGGAGACTCCCTGAGTAATCCCACATCGATTGCCGCCTGTCCGAAACACTTTGTGGGTTACGGAGCAGCAGAAGGTGGACGAGACTATAACTCGACCAACATCCCCGAACGCCAGTTGCGTAATGTTTACCTTCCTTCGTTCGAGGCAGCGGCCAAAGCCGGAGCCGCGACGTATATGACTTCGTTCAATGCCAACGACGGAATACCCGCTTCTGGTAATGGCTTTATCCTGAAAGAGGTTCTTCGCAAGGAGTGGAAGTTTGACGGATTTGTAGTCTCCGACTGGGCTTCAATAGGAGAGATGATTCCTCACGGTTTCTGCAAGGACGAAAAGGAAGCAGCCTTAAAGGCGGTAAATGCGGGCGTTGATATGGAAATGGTAAGCTACACCTACGTAAAGCACCTCAAAGCGTTGATAGCCGAAGGGAAAGTAAAGGAAGCAACCATCGACGATGCGGTACGCAACATTCTTCGGGTAAAGTTCCGTCTGGGACTGTTCGAGAATCCGTATGTAGACGAAAGCAAACCTTCAGTACTGTATGCGGAAGAACACCTTGCCAAAGCGAAGGAAGCAGCCATAGAATCAGCCGTTCTGTTGAAGAACGACGGCGATATCCTGCCACTTAAAGAAAACATAAAAACCATAGCCGTTGTAGGCCCAATGGCCGATGCCCCTCACGATCAGATGGGAACGTGGGTATTTGACGGGGACAAAACCCATACCCAAACACCGTTAAAGGCATTGCAGGCAGCTTATGGTGATAAGATTAACATAGTATACGCTCCGGGCTTAACCTATAGCCGAGATCCGGAAACAAGCGGAATAGCCGCCGCCGTACGTGCCGCCGCCAGTGCGGATATTGTCCTTGCCTTCGTGGGAGAGGAATCCATCCTGTCGGGTGAGGCGCACTGTCTGGCCAACCTGAACCTTCAGGGGGTTCAGAGCCAGCTGATTGAAGCGGTATCGAAGACCGGCAAACCGGTGGTAACGATTGTAATGGCAGGTAGACCGCTGACTATTGGCAAGGAAGCGTCCTTGTCCAGGGCGTTGCTTTACAGCTTCCATCCGGGCACTATGGGTGGCCCCGCCTTGGCGGACTTATTGTTTGGCAAGGCCGTTCCCAGCGGCAAGCTGCCGGTAACCTTCCCCAAGGAAGTAGGTCAGATCCCGATGTACTACAGTCATTACAATACAGGTCGTCCTTATCAGGGCACCGAAACGATGCTAAAAGATATCCCTGCCGAAGCCGGCCAAACGTCCTTGGGTAATACGTCCTTTTACCTGGATGCAGGCTTTGAACCCTTGTATCCGTTTGGATACGGCTTATCTTACAGCAAGTTTACGTACAACAACGTGAAGTTATCGGGCACCAAGCTAAAGACGACGGATGTGTTGACAGTCAGCTTCGACTTGACCAATGCCGGCAAATACGATGCGACAGAGGTAGCCCAGCTTTACGTGCAGGATAAGTTTGGATCTGTAGCCCGTCCGGTAAAGGAACTTAAACGGTTTGACCGGATAGCTTTGACGGCCGGCGAAACCAAGACGGTCACCTTTACCTTACCGATAGAAGAGCTTGCTTTCTGGAACATCGACATGCAGCATGTTGTAGAAGCCGGCGACTTTAACCTGTGGGTAGGTCCCAATAGTCAGGAAGGCATTGAAAGTTCTTTCGTTGTGGAATAAATATTTTACCAGGAGCTCTCCCAGTAATCAATTGAAGTTAATCCCGGAAGTGTATAGATCGCTTCCGGGATTTTTTGATTTTACATGTATCTTATTGTTTGTTTTTTGTACATTTGTGTTTGTTAATGAATTTGAATACTAACGAGTGATGTATATAAACCGCATAACCTATACCTTTTGTCTTTTATTGTTGTTAACCACGAACTTGTTTGCGGAATGGAATAATTATGTAATAAATTACAAGAAAGAACTTTTTGGCAAAGGATCAAAGACGTGGCAAATAAAAGCTTATAACGAGAATTGGATTTATTTCGGTAACAAAAACGGGTTGCTGCAATACGAAGGAAGTGATTGGAAACGCTATCCGCTTCACAATGAATCCGATGTCAGGTCACTATTTGTTTCTAAAAAATTGAATCGCATCTATGTGGGAGGTGACAGCGAATTTGGTTATTTCCAACCGCATACCAATGGTCAGCTTCGTTATACCAATCTTTCAGACTCACTTCCTCCTGAAAAAAGATTCAATGGATCTTACTGGGGAGTTTATCAGGTTGATAATCTTTTCTATTATGTGGCAGATTGGGTGGTTGTTAAGCAGTTCGGAGATGAATTCTCGCTGATATCCGCTTCTGCCAAAATAGACTGCTCGGGTGTTGTTAACGGTTCATTGTATATAGGGACTTCCAAAGGGGTATTTGTATTGGTTGGAAATAAATTTTTTCCGCTTACAGGAGGTGATTTGCTTAAAGGAAAACACATCCGGAGTATTGTATCTTATCGAACCGGCATGTTAGTTGCAACAGCCCTTGATGGCCTTTACTACGTTGAAGCGTCTGCGGTTACTCCTCTTATAACCGGCGCAGAGTCATTTATGAGAGCAAATGAAGTGTTTTCTCTGGCTGTTTCAGGCGATTTGCTGGCCATTGGAACGGTTCGTCGCGGCCTTGTTTTGGTGGACAGGCAAAACCACTATATCCGATATTTTAATGAACGTAACGGTTTGCAAAACAATACAGTTCTATCCATAAGCTTCGATAACCGGAATAATCTGTGGCTGGGACTTGATAACGGCATCGACTATATTTCTTTAAATACTCCTTTTACAAATCTATATACTTACCCATATTCATCAGGTGCCGGTTATTCTTCCCTTGTCTATAAAGGATCACTTTATCTGGGAACTAATAGCGGCGTATACCGCACAGCATGGCCGGTTCGTTTTGGAGAAACTTCGGCCGATATCGAATTTATTCCTCAATTAAGCGGGCAGGTATGGGATCTGCGGGAGATTGATGGCAAGTTGTTCTGTATGCATGACAAGGGCCTTTTTATTCTGGATGGTAATAAAATTGAATCAGTACCCGGATTACGCGGTGTGTGGACCTGTACTTCTGGTTACTTAGCCAACGGTAAATTATGGGTTGGATCGTATGACGGGCTCTATTTACTAAGGCTTTCGGACGGTAAGTGGCGAGTTGAAAAGAAGATCGATGGTCTGTCTGATTGGTTTAAAAACTTTGAATTTGAATCTCCCGATGTGGTTTGGATACGTAATACATCAGAAGGGGCATTGCGTGTAGAGATAGATACTACAAATTACACCGTTAAAAGAAGCCGTTTTTACACAATCAGGGATGGATTTAAGTCCACGCGTAATCTTTTTATTAATAAAATAAATAAATCACTTTACTTTTCCACCGACTCCGGACTTTATGAGTACAATTCAAAGAGCAACCGAATGGAAGTAAGCAAAACGATCCCTTCTTCTTTTCCTCACTCAATACTTCAAAAGCGCGGTTCTTATGTATTTGGAATGGACGTTGACGGAATCGGAATGCTTAAACAAGACGCATCGGGAAAAGTCGTAAATGCGCATGTATATCCCATTAATCACAAGCAAACAGACTTTATTCAATATTATGAAACCTTTCAGGTGATAGACGACTCGACGGTTATCATACCAAATGAAAATGGTTTTTCACTTCTTGATCTTAAATTCAGTAAATCCCGGGAAGCTGGCAACGAGCTTTTTATTAAAAATGTTTATGCCACTTTTCCTAAGGATACGCTCTTGTATTCTGCGAACTTTATGGAGAAAGGATTCGTTCCCGAAATAGACTTTAAAAATAATTCTCTTCGTTTTGAATACACCATCCACTCTTTTGATCAGGAAAAGTTGGTTCGTTACCGTTATAAACTAAGTCCGGACGGAGCTTGGTCGGATCCTTCTTCGTCCGAGTCAAAGGAGTTCAGTGACCTGCATGAAGGTAGTTATACCTTTTGGGTTGAAGCTATTGGCAACGACGGACTTGTTTCGACGACCTCTTTTTCCTTTGTGATTCTTCCGCCTTGGTACCGGTCCATGTGGGCCTATTTAGTCTATTTTCTGTTACTTGTTGTTTTTCTTTATCTGGTTTATCTGTGGGATGAATGGCGAATCAGGCGTAAAAAGCAACATGAAATAGCAATTAAAGAGAAAGAGATGTGGCTGAAAGAGCAGCAATTCATCAAGGCTACGGCGCTTCAGGAGGGAGAGATTATGCGTCTTAACAACGAGAAGTTAGAATATGAACTAAAACACAAAAGCCAGGAAATGGCCAATTTGATGATAAACTTTGCCCGAAAGAATGAAGTACTGGCTGATATCAAGGAGGAGCTTTTCAAGGTGATGGCCGAAATGAAAGGAGAACCGTTTGTTAAGGTAAAACGAATGCTTGTAACTGTAAATAACAGCATCGATTCCAACATGCAGTCTGATGAACTGCTGAAACGTTTTGAAGAACAGTTCGATCTGGTTCATAACAATTTTATGAAAAAATTAAGTGAAAGGCATCCCGACCTAACGTTAAGCGAACGTAAGATGTGTGCTTTTCTTAAGATGGATCTTTCATCGAAAGAGATGGCTCCCCTGTTAAATATGTCTGTTCGTGGGGTAGAAGCTTTACGATACAGACTACGCAAAAGAATTGGTCTGGATCGGGAAGTGAATTTACTTGAGTATTTAAATGCTATTGATTAATAGCTATTTATGGTTTTTAATCGTATTGTTGCCGTATTAATTTTGAGCGTTTGCCGTATTTGCGTGTAGGTTATATTTCATTTTCGCATATTTTATTAACTTATGTTTGCAACTGTTTAGACACAGTCAATCTTAATTTAATAATTTATGAGAAATTTATTAGTAATCGTGTTTCTATGGTGCACTGCCTTTTCTGTATTTGCACAAGATATACAGATTAAAGGAGTAGTGGTATCGGGAGGGGACAATTTTCCGCTTCCAGGTGTTAACGTAGTTGTGAAAGGGACCACAATTGGTACTATGACCGACCTAACCGGTCAATTCTCGTTTGCTGTTCCGGCAAAAAGTATTTTATCCATAACGTATATTGGTTATAAACCAGTTGAGGTAATAGCCGACGGCTCTAAAGTCATGAACATTGTTTTACAAGAAGACAGTGAGTTACTTGACGAGGTCGTAGTAGTAGGTTATGGTGTACAAAAGAAGAGTGTGGTTACTGCAGCCATCAGCCGCGTAACAGCCGAAGATCTGAATAATACAACCCCTTCACGTATTGAAGATGCACTGAAAGGAAAAGTATCAGGTGTTCAGATCACACAAAGTTCTGGTCAGCCGGGAGCCGACTCCAAGGTACGTATCCGTGGTGTTGGTACGGTAAACAACAGTGAGCCGCTTTACATTGTAGATGGTATGCCGGTAGACGGAGGTATTAATTACCTGAATCCTACAGATATCCAATCAGTGGAAATTTTAAAAGATGCTGCATCCGCAGCTATTTATGGAGCACGTGCTGCCAATGGAGTAATTCTTGTTACTACTAAAAGCGGTACTTCCGGAAGACCAACATCAGTTACGACTTTACCTATGGAATCCAAAACCCATGGAAAAAAAGAGCTGTTCTTGATGCTACACAGTACATGACGCTGATGAATGAAGTGTCAGTGAATGATGGAGGTGCACCGAAGTATGCAGCCGATCAGATTGCTTCGGCAGGTAAGGGGACCGATTGGCAGGATGAAACATTTAATTATGACGCACCTGTTCAGAGTCATCAGGTAAGCATCAACGGAGGATCCGACAAAATTGTTTATTTCCTCTCTTTAGGCTATTTCGATCAGGAAGGTATTGTGGGTGGTAACTACGGAAAGTCTAACTACAACAGATGGTCACTTCGTACAAACAGCACATACAATGTGTTTGATACAAAAGACCGTTCATTCCTGAATAAAATGCGTGTGGGAGTTAATGTCAGCTACGCCAGATCTAAATCTTCAGGTATCGAAACCAACTCTGAATACGGATCCGTATTAGGAAGTGCATTGGCTTTTGATCCTACGGTTTCCGTATATGCAAAAGATCCGGCCTCTGTGCTTGCTTCTTACCCAAACGCTGTTAAAGACAAAGATGGCAATGTTTTCTCTATTCCTTCCGGAGGTTTTCAGGAAATTGCCAATCCGGTTGGTATGCTTAATGCACCTACCTCGTCAACCCTGAATGAAGATAAATTTGTAGCCAGCTTCTGGGGTGAACTAGACTTGTATGAAGGTCTGAAGTTTAAATCAAGCTACGGAGCCGACCTTGCTTTCTGGGGAAATGATGGTTACACATTCCCTTACTTCCTGGCAACCCAAGGAAAGAACATTACGCAGAGTTCTGTATATTCCAATATGCACAGAGGATTTACCTGGCAGGTGGAAAATACCCTTACCTATACAAAGTCGTTCGCCGAAAAGCATAACCTGACTGTATTATTGGGTCAGTCAGCCAAAGAATATACGCTGCGCGAATTGTTTGGCGACGATTTCGATTTGCTGGAAACCAACCCCGATAAGGCAAACATCAATTCAGCAATCGCAGACCGCGATGAAGAACGTGTAGCTGGTGGTACAGGAGGGTTCTCAAATCAGACACTTGCTTCTTATTTCGGACGTATTGATTACAACTTCGACGAACGTTACATGATTCAGGCTACCGTTCGCCGTGACGGTTCTTCAAACTTCGGTCCAAATCACAAATGGGCAGTATTTCCTTCCGTTTCTTTAGGTTGGAATGTAACCAATGAAGCCTTTATGGAAAGTCGCCCGGAATGGTTCAGCAACCTGAAAATCAGAGGTAGCTGGGGTAAGAATGGTAACGAACGTATCGGTCAGTTCCGCTATACCAGTTTAATGGATGGTGGTCAGAACTATTATTTCGGATCGGGCGATAACGCAGCCATGCAGTATGGTAGCAGTCCTTCAAAAATTGCGAATCCGGATGTAAAATGGGAAGAATCAGAGCAGCTTGACTTAGGTTTTGAATCTCGCTTTTTCAACAATGCGCTCACTTTTAGTTTTGACTATTTCAAAAAGAATACCAACGGTATGTTGATGGACCAGCCAATTCCGGCTTATGTAGGAAAAGGGGCTCCTATCGCCAATGCGGGAGATATGCAAAACTGGGGTCTTGAGTTTGAGTCTACTTATAAAATGCAGATTGAAGATTTCACATTCAATATCGGAGCCAACGCTTCTTACCTGAACAACAAGCTTATCAAATTGGGAAATGCTTCCGGCGAAGCTATCTATGCTGATGCAGGAGCTTCGGGTGTAGGCAGCTATGTAAAAGGTAAGAACGGCGAAGTTTATCCATACTTCTACGGATACAAGACAGGTGGAATTCTGCAAACACAGCAACAGGCTAACGAATATAATACCAAATTTAATGAAAGTGCACAGCCCGGTGACGTAATCTTCCAGGATATTGCCGGTGCAACAGATGCAAACGGTAATGCAGTTCCAGACGGAAAGATTACCGATGCTGATAAAACCAAAATTGGGAAGGGTATGCCCGACTGGACATTTGGTCTAAGTATGGGTGCAGATTGGAAAGGCTTCGATTTGAATCTTTTCTTCCAGGGAACAGCCGGAAACGATGTGTTCGACTTCTCTCAACGTGGAGATATTCAGGCAATGAACCGTCCGTCGTGGATGTTGGATCGTTGGATTGGCGAAGGTACATCAAACAAAATTCCCCGCATGACAGCTGTTAACCCGAACCGTAACTGGCGTTCATCCGATTTGTACGTGAAAGATGGTTCTTATATACGTCTGAAAACGATCCAACTTGGCTATACTTTGCCTTCTGCTCTTTTGCAGAAAGCATCCGTTCAACGTCTTCGTTTGTTCGTTACCGCAGAAAACCTGCTTACATTTACTGATTACGATGGCTTTGATCCGGAAATCGCAGCAGGCGATTATTTCAATATCGGTGTAGACAAGGGAATCTATCCGCAGTCAAGAACTATTTCGGTAGGTGCAAACCTTACTTTCTAATCTTAAAAACAGTATGAATATGAAAAAGTATAAATTCATTTTATTAATAGCGGCCGTTATTGGTTTTACCTCTTGCGGCGATGACTTTCTGACTAACCATCCAACCCAATCTCAGGAAGCGGGAGGAGCTGCAACGGAAGGAGCCATTTTGTCGAATTTAGGTGCTTGTTACCAGATCCTTCTTTTTGATAGTTATGCCAACAGCAATTACAATAGTATCCCTTTGATGTCGGATCTTCGTGCGGATGATATCTTTAAAGGGGGTGGCGACGCAGGCGACCAGGGTCAGCTGTATCGTTTATCTCAATTGGATGCTACATCTACAGAATTGCCAATGGGTATATGGCAGATCTACTACAATGGCTTAAGTCGTTCCAACAATGTGATTCTTGCTTGCGAAAATGCAATCGATGTTCCGGAAGATAAGTTGAATCAATACAAAGCAGAGGCACATTTTCTGCGTGCATACTACGTTCATTGGTTGTGGAAATTCTGGGGAAACATTCCTTACTTTGAAGAAGACCTTCCTGCTCCCTATATGGCAAAACAGTATACTGCCGATGAGATTTACAATGAAATCATTGAAGACGTTAACTTTGCTATCGAAGGAGACAAGCTGCCGATGCGCACAACTGCTGCAAACGACGGACGTGTAAACAAAGCTGCCGCAATGATGTTGAAGGCCCGTGTTGTAATGTATCAGAAAGACCAGTCTAAATATGCGGAAGTATTAAGTGATATGAATGAAATTATCGCCAGCAACAAGTTCCGTTTGGTTGATGATTTTGCAAGTATCTGGTTAAATTCGGGAGAGTTTTGTGACGAATCTATTTTTGAAACCAATCAGTTGCCCGAAGGAAAAACTTGGGGTGCCAGCTGGCAGGGATACGGAACGAACCTTCCGGCCTTTATTTCTCCAAATGGTTTAAGCGGACAAGAATTGTTTATTGGTGGCTGGGGATTTGGTCCCGTTCGTGAGTCTGCCTGGACTATGTATGAAGAAGGCGACGAGAGAAGAGAAGGTTCCATCAATCATTTCGAAGATGGCACTTATACCGTACGCTTCCAGAACACAGGTTACTTTATGGCAAAATATGCTGCCCGCAAGGGATATAACCCTCCTCCGGGTGATATCGATCTGAACTTTGATAATAACTTCCGTATTTTCCGTTATGCAGAAGTATTGCTTAATGCTGCCGACCTGATGGTAATTGGTGGTGCTGCTCCAAGTGGAATTACTGCCCAGGAGTGTGTGGACCAGATCCGTCTTCGTGCCGGTCTTGCTTCTGTACCTGCTACTGCTGCCAATATCAAATTGGAGCGTCGTCGTGAATTTTTAGGGGAAGGGCTACGCTTCTGGGATTTGGTTCGTTGGGGTGATGCCTCTGTTCTTACCGAGAACCTTCCTGCATTTTCCTCCAACCGGATATGGGACGATCATTGTAAGTATTTGCCTATACCTCAATCTGAAATCGAAAAGACTGAAGGCGAATTCTTGTTGAAACAAAATCCAGGTTATTAATTCACTCTTAATCTAATAAAGCATACATATGAAAAATATATTTAAATTAGGATTGTTTGCGTTTATGTCGATCTTGCTGATGACAGCCTGCGATCCACAAGAAAGTTCTGATTACGCGTTGGGGGATATGCCAACCGCGGATCAGTTGAATTTTGACGCAATCCCTACAGCTGCGAAAGCAAATGTGATTGATTTTAAGAACACTTCTTCTGTCAAAGGGGTAGCTACCTGGGATTTAGGTGATGGTTCTAAGGCAAAAGGCGAAACGGCTCAGGGAATTTATGCATTTAAGGGAGAGTACACGGTTGTAATGACTCTTTATACTTCCGGCGGATCTACCAGCATTACAAAGAAAATTGTTGTTGAAAACGACGATATGTCTTTGCTTGATACACCGATGTACAACGCATTAACCGGTGGAGCTGCCAATTTAAAAGGCAAAACATGGGTGTTTGACCAGTATCACGACGGTCATTTCGGCGTTGGTCCTGTTACCGACACTAAACCAAGCTGGTGGTCTTGCCCGGCAGAAGGTAAAACGGAAAGCTCTATGTATACGCAGGAATTTACATTTACTCAGGTAGGTGTTAAATTTGATTGGAAGAATAATGGATATGTATATTCCAATGAAAACGGACGGGCTGCTTTGGCAGGTCTGGGTTATACCAACTCTGTTGTTCCCGGTGCAGGCGATTTTGACGTTGCTTATGCTCCGAAACCTTCCTACACGTTTGCCTTGAACGAAGCAGCGAAAACGATTACATTGAGCGACGGGGCTTTCTTTGGTCATTATGCAGGAACTTCAACCTACGAGATCCTCAGTCTTACTGAGGATGAAATGTATATCAAATGTGCCAGTACAGTAGAAAATGGCAATGGCTGGTGGTACCGTTTTATTCCTAAAGAAAAGAATATCAAACCGGTGGTTATTATTCCATTGAAAGCTATTGCACTGAATGAAGATTTTGAATCGGCTACTCCTAAAGTTACATTTGCTTACGAAGATATGGGCTCGTTGGTTGATCCTTATTATTCAAATCCGGCACCGCTGGGCGTGAATACATCCGGCAAAGTGTTCTTGTACGAGAAATCTGACAAATTCTATTCAAACATATTCTTTACAGCTTCCGGGTATAAGTTTGATCTGACAGAACAGAATAAGGTATCTATCAAGGTATTCCTTCCTTCTTACAATGACTATACAACTGACTTCCCTGTTGCAGGCGATTGGATTACCAATGCTAAATTGAAACGCCAGGTAGCTGTAAAATTGCAGGATTCAAGCAAAGGTGGTAATGCATGGCAAACACAAACAGAGATAGTGAAGGCTGATCTTGCAACAGATAAATGGATCGAGCTTACATTTGATTTCAGCACTGTTAGCAACCGTCAGGATTACGATAAGATTGTGATTCAGTTTGGTGCCGAAGGTCATGCTGCTCCTGGTATTTTCTTCTTAGACAACTTCAGCTTTAAAAAATAAATGATGAACCACAAGTGTATTGTATTACAGATTATCCTTCTGGGGTTCTGTTGCCTGGGTAGCCAGGCGCAGGCCCCCGAGGGCTACTCGTTGGTCTGGTCCGATGAATTTACTGCCTCTGCTCCCGCCATGCCTGACGAGAGCCAGTGGTGGTATGAAACAGGCGGAAACGGATGGGGGAATAATGAGCTGCAATACTATGTGGCCGGTAAAGCCAGAGAAGATACGCTGGCACTTATTTCCGATGGCACGCTAAAGATTAAAGCGTTAAAAAAACGTTACTACAGCATGGATTATGTATCCATCCGAATGAATACAAAACAAAACTGGAAATACGGTTATTTCGAAACCCGGGCCAAAGTTCCAGGTAAAAAAGGTTCATGGGCGGCTTTCTGGATGATGCCTCAGAATTTTACCGCATGGCCTTTGGATGGCGAGATAGATATTATGGAATATGTGGGCTACCGTCCCAACGTTACCCAGACATCCATTCATACGCAAAGCTACAATCATGTAATTCATACGGAGAAAACAGCCACTAAGAATATTTCGAATGCTGAAACGGAATTTCATATCTATGGATTGGAATGGACAGAAGATAAAATAACAGGTTTTGTGGATGGGATTCCTTACTTTACATTCCTGAATGATAAGCTGGGAGATAAAAACACATGGCCTTTTGATGCGCCTTTTTACTTAAAACTGAATCTGGCAATAGGCGGCAACTGGGGGGGATTAATGGGTATAGACGAAAACCTTTGTCCTGCTGTATATGAAGTAGATTATGTAAGGGTGTATCAGTCTGTAAAAACTTCCCGCCCTTCACTGGAGGCGAAAAGTGCATCGCCATTCACCATATCACCCACGCTGGCAGACAACAGGGTGGTGGTTTCGGCCAATAATAGTAGCAGTTACACGGTTAGTGTAACTAACTTACATGGTCAGTTGATTGAGAAAAGAAAGAACTGCAAGGAAGATACGATAATTGATTGTTCAGGTTGGGCAAAAGGCTTGTATGTATTTACAGCCAGCAATGGTACTTTTACTCACTCCGACAAGGTATTGAAAAAATAAGTAAACATTTTACAGATGAAAATAAATGTACTAATTACAATGGCACTGGCTGCTTTGGTTTCCTGCCAAAGTTCCACTTCTGTGAAAAGCACCGATGTAGAAAAGAGAGTGGAAGAGTTGCTGGGTAAAATGACACTGGAAGAAAAGATTGGTCAGATGAACCAGATAAGTCCTTCCGGAGATGTGAATGCTACGGCGGAACTAATTAAGAAAGGGGAGATCGGATCTATACTTAATATTGCCGACCCTCAACTTATTAATGCTTACCAGCGCACCGCTGTCGAGCAGTCGCGTCTGGGTATTCCTTTGATCGTTGGCCGGGATGTTATCCATGGATTCAAAACCATTTTCCCGATACCACTGGGACAGGCCGCCTCTTTTAACCCTCAGCTGATTGCCGATGGTGCCCGTGTGGCCGCCATTGAAGCTGCTTCGGTGGGGGTCCGGTGGACTTTTGCCCCGATGGTCGACATCTCACGTGATCCGCGGTGGGGACGTATTGCCGAAAGTCTTGGCGAGGATACCTACCTTACTTCGGTACTGGGTGCCGCCATGGTAAAAGGTTTCCAGGGAGATTCCCTGAGTAATCCCACATCGATTGCCGCCTGTCCGAAACACTTTGTGGGTTACGGAGCTGCAGAAGGTGGACGAGACTATAACTCGACCAACATCCCCGAACGCCAGTTGCGCAACGTTTATCTTCCTTCGTTCGAGGCAGCCGCCAAAGCCGGAGCCGCCACGTATATGACTTCGTTCAATGCCAACGACGGAATACCCGCCTCGGGTAATGGCTTTATCCTGAAAGAGGTTCTTCGCAAGGAGTGGAAGTTCGACGGATTTGTAGTCTCCGACTGGGCTTCGATAGGAGAGATGATTCCTCACGGTTTCTGCAAGGACGAAAAGGAAGCAGCCTTAAAGGCGGTAAATGCGGGCGTTGATATGGAAATGGTAAGCTACACCTACGTAAAGCACCTCAAAGCGTTGATAGCCGAAGGGAAAGTAAAGGAAGAAACCATCGATGATGCGGTACGTAACATCCTTCGGGTAAAGTTCCGTCTGGGACTGTTCGAGAATCCATATGTAGACGAAAGCAAACCTTCCGTCCTGTATGCGGAGGAACATCTTGCCAAAGCGAAGGAAGCAGCTATAGAATCGGCCGTTCTGTTGAAGAACGACGGCGATATCCTGCCACTTAAAGAAAACATAAAAACCATAGCCGTTGTCGGCCCAATGGCCGATGCCCCTCACGATCAGATGGGAACGTGGGTATTTGACGGGGACAAAACCCATACTCAAACACCGTTAAAGGCATTGCAGGCAGCTTATGGTGATAAGGTTAACATAGTATACGCTCCGGGTTTAACCTATAGCCGAGATCCGGAAACAAGCGGAATAGCCGCCGCCGTACGTGCCGCCGCGGGTGCGGATATTGTCCTTGCCTTTGTGGGAGAGGAATCCATCCTGTCGGGTGAGGCGCACTGTCTGGCCAACCTGAACCTTCAGGGTTCTCAGAGCCAGCTAATTGAAGCGGTATCGAAGACCGGTAAACCGGTAGTAACGATTGTAATGGCAGGTAGACCGCTGACTATTGGCAAGGAAGCGTCCTTGTCCAGGGCGTTGCTTTACAGCTTCCATCCGGGCACTATGGGTGGCCCCGCCTTGGCGGACTTATTGTTTGGCAAGGCCGTTCCCAGCGGCAAGCTGCCGGTAACCTTCCCCAAGGAAGTAGGTCAGATTCCGATGTACTACAGTCATTACAATACAGGTCGTCCTTATCAGGGCACCGAAACGATGCTAAAAGATATCCCTGCCGAAGCCGGCCAAACATCGTTGGGCAATACGTCCTTTTACCTGGATGCAGGTTTTGAACCCTTGTATCCGTTTGGATACGGTTTATCATACAGCAAGTTTACGTACAACAACGTGAAGTTATCGGGCACCAGGCTAAAGACGACGGATGTACTTACAGTCAGTTTCGACTTGACCAATGCCGGCAAATACGATGCGACAGAGGTAGCCCAGCTTTACGTGCAGGATAAGTTTGGATCTGTAGCCCGTCCGGTAAAGGAGCTAAAACGGTTTGACCGGATAGCTTTGAAGGCCGGCGAAACCAAGACGGTCACCTTTACCTTACCGATAGAAGAGCTTGCTTTCTGGAACATCGACATGCAGCATGTTGTAGAGGCAGGCGACTTTAACCTGTGGGTAGGTCCCAATAGTCAGGAAGGCATTGAAAGTTCTTTCGTTGTGGAATAGACTTTTTTTCTTCGTTCATAATTTGAGTATAACCAATGGTGTGTGTGATGGCCGGTTCAGGAGATTCTCCTGACCGGCTTTTTTAGTTACATAAAACTGCTTATCTTTAACAGATACTTTTTCTTCTTTTATATGCAATTCCTTGTAAAGTTATTTATCTTTGTTTCATCACTTTAAATTAAAATGCTATGAAGTTCTTTCTTGACACTGCTAATTTAGCGCAGATACGCGAAGCCAATGCGTTGGGCGTTTTGGATGGGGTTACTACCAATCCTTCTTTGATGGCTAAAGAGGGTATTAAAGGTGCAGAAGGCTGCAAACAACATTATCTTGATATTTGTGATATTGTAAAAGGAGATGTAAGCGCCGAAGTACTTGCAACAGATTTTGAAGGAATGGTGAAAGAGGGAAAAGAGCTGGCGTCTCTGCATCCCAACATTGTTGTGAAAATACCCTGCATTGCCGAGGGTATAAAAGCCATCCGCTATTTGTATGGCAAAGGAATCCGGACTAACTGTACCTTGGTTTTTTCGCCCGGACAGGCTTTACTGGCAGCTAAGGCGGGTGCGACTTATGTTTCTCCATTTGTGGGAAGATTGGACGATATTTCGAGCGATGGCATCGATTTGGTACGTAAGATTGTTGAGATGTATTCCATTTATGGTTTTGAAACCCAGGTGCTGGCTGCATCCATTCGACATACGCAGCACATCATTCAGTGCATTGAAGTGGGTGCGCACGTGGCTACATGTCCTTTAAGTGCTATTTTAGGATTGCTTAAGCATCCGCTAACCGACAGCGGATTGGCTACATTCCTGGCGGACTCCAAAAAATATATGGAATAACAATTAGATAAAAGGATGCACTCTTTTTCCGGAAAGGGTACATCCTTTTTTAAAAGAGGGTGCACGCTTTTCCGTAAGAAACTCTATCTTTGTCTTTCGCATTAGAACAATTTAAAGAGAATTACCGTGGCAAAGCAAGTGGTTGAAACCCCTTTGATGAAGCAATATTTAGAGATTAAAACGAAGCATCCGGATGCTATTTTACTGTTTCGGGTGGGCGACTTTTACGAAACCTTTTCGGACGACGCCATCGTTGCGGCAGAAATATTAGGCATTACACTGACCCGCCGTGCAAACGGTTCTGCACAGTTTGTTGAACTGGCAGGTTTCCCTCACCATGCCCTCGATACCTACTTACCTAAACTTGTCCGCGCCGGCAAGCGCGTGGCTATCTGCGATCAGCTTGAAGATCCGAAGATGACTAAGAAGTTGGTAAAAAGGGGAATAACCGAACTGGTTACTCCCGGGGTTTCCATTAATGATAACATACTGAATCATAAAGAAAATAACTTTCTGGCGGCCGTTCATTTCACAAAAGATTGCTGTGGGATCTCCTTTTTGGATATCTCCACGGGCGAATTCCTTACGGCCGAAGGAACCTTCGATTACGTAGACAAGCTACTTAATAACTTTTCTCCCAAGGAAGTGCTGGTGGAACGGAATAACAGGAAACGTTTTGAAGAATGTTTTGGTCCGCGCTTCTTTATTTTTGAGCTCGAAGATTGGGTATTTACCTCCGATGCTGCCAATGACAGGTTGCTGAAGCATTTCGAAACCAACAACCTGAAGGGATTCGGTGTACAGCATCTTAAGCTTGGCATTGTGGCTGCAGGAGCCATTCTTCAGTATCTGGATATTACCCAGCATACCCAAATAGCGCACATTACCTCGCTTTCCCGGATAGAAGAGGATAGGTACGTGCGCCTGGATAAATTTACAGTGCGCAGTCTGGAACTGGTGGGTACTATGAATGACGAAGGAACCAGTCTGCTGCAAGTATTGGATAAAACGGTTTCTCCCATGGGATCGCGTATGTTGCGTCGCTGGATTGTGTTTCCGCTGAAAGACGTGAAACCTATTGAAGACCGGCAGAATGTGGTGGAATACTTTTTCCGTCACCCGGACCTGAAGCAATTGCTTGACGAACAGCTTAACCTTATAGGCGATTTGGAACGCATTATCTCTAAAGTGGCCGTTGGACGTGTGTCGCCCCGTGAAGTGATACAGCTTAAGGTAGCACTACGGGCCATCGATCCGATTAAAACAGCCTGTATGGAAAGCGATGATGATAGTCTTCGCCGGATTGGCGAACAACTCAATGCCTGTGCGCTGATCCGCGATCGCATAGAAAAGGAGATCAATCCCGATGCACCTTCGCAGATAAATCGTGGCGGGGTAATGCGTGAAGGAGTAAACACTGAATTGGACGAACTCCGTAGCCTGGCTTATTCGGGCAAAGATTATTTACTGCGGATTCAGCAACGTGAAATAGAATTGACGGGCATATCGAGCCTTAAAATAGCATTTAATAACGTTTTTGGGTATTATATAGAGGTCCGCAACACGCACAAAGATAAAGTCCCGGCGGAATGGATACGAAAACAGACGCTTGTGAACGCCGAGCGTTATATCACCCAGGAGCTCAAAGAGTACGAAGAAAAGATTCTGGGGGCCGAAGAAAAGATCCTTTCACTGGAAACACGTCTGTTTAGCGATCTGGTGCTTTGCCTGATGGAATATATAGCACCGATTCAAGGCAATGCCAACCTGATAGGCCGGATAGACTGTCTGCTTTCCTTTGCCAAAGCGGCCGAAAGCAACCGCTATATGCGCCCGGAAGTAAATGAATCGGATGTGATCGACATTAAGGCGGGCCGCCATCCGGTTATCGAAAAGCAATTGCCATTGGGTGAATCCTATATTGCCAACGATGTGTATCTGGACGACGAACACCAGCAGGTAATCATGATTACCGGTCCCAATATGGCGGGTAAATCGGCTTTGCTCCGTCAGACCGCCCTTATTACCCTCATGGCACAGATTGGCTCCTTTGTTCCTGCCGAGAGCGCCCGTATCGGTTTGGTAGATAAGATATTTACCCGGGTTGGAGCTTCCGATAATATTTCCGTAGGCGAATCTACCTTTATGGTGGAAATGAACGAAGCATCCGATATCCTGAATAACCTTTCACCCAAAAGTCTGGTGCTGTTTGATGAGCTGGGCCGCGGAACAAGTACGTACGATGGAATCTCTATCGCCTGGGCCATTGTGGAATACATACACGAGCACCCGAATGCCAGAGCCAAAACCCTTTTTGCCACGCACTATCATGAATTGAACGAAATGGAACACTCCTTCCACCGTATCAAAAACTACAATGTGTCGGTAAAGGAAGTAGGCAACAAGGTAATTTTCCTCCGCAAACTGGTTCCCGGAGGAAGCGAACACAGCTTTGGTATCCACGTGGCAAAGATGGCAGGTATGCCTAAAAGCATTGTAAAACGTTCCGGCGAAATCCTGAAGCAGCTCGAAACAGAGAATCGCCAGGGAGGTGTTGCCACGAAACCCGTAAAGGGAATAGCGGCCAAGGCCGAGGGTTATCAGCTTAGCTTTTTCCAGCTGGACGATCCTGTCCTTTCGCAGGTTCGCGACGAAATAAAGAATATGGATGTAAACAATCTTACACCCCTTGAGGCACTTAATAAGTTAAGTGATATCAAACGAATAATAACCGGCAAATAAGCCGGCTGTTGTGTAGAATAGGAATAATCAGGATTTATTGTGTTAATTCCTGCTTTGTTTGTACGATTAATTAAATGAAAGTGTTTACTTTGTCCCCCTCAAACATGTATTACGGGTGTTTTTTTAGCATTAATTCTAATTGTAAAACCAAAGAAATGACTAAATTACTAAAAATCAATTTGTTTGCAATAATTGCATTGCTTACTACAGGAACTCTTTTTGCTCAAGACAAGATTTATCGTAAAAACCCTACAGACACTATTCCGTGTAAGATTGTTGAAGTAGGAGAGGAGCTGATTAAGTATTCTACGGATACCTATTCGCAAAACCTTACATTTTCGGTAGACAAAAATAATGTTTCCAGGATTGTTTTTGAGAATGGAAAAGAAATGACTTTTGCTGATTCTATGTTCGGAAAGGAGAATTACGAATCGCAACGTAAAGATGCCATAAAATTGAGTTTCCTTTCTCCTTTGATGGGGGCAACCATATTTTCTTACGAACATAGCGTGAAACCGGGTCAGTCTATGGAATTCGGACTTGGTATCATTGGCGCAGGAAGGGATGTGGATGATGTTAATCCTTTTGGTGCAGTAGCTAAATTTGGGTATAAGTTCATAACCTCGCCCGATTGGTACGACCGCCGTAATAGGTACTCCCATATTCTTAAAGGTTCGTATGTAAAGCCCGAAGTAACCGTTTTGCATTATACGGCCGACTATTACCGCTATTCCTATAACGAAAGCCAGAATGAATTCAATGTAAGCAAGGAAAAGGCCAACACGACTATGTTCTCTTTTATGATTGTAGGTGGTAAACAATGGGTATTTAATGACCTGTTTTTGGTGGATCTGTTTGCCGGAGTCGGATACGGTTTCGGGCACAATCCGCGGGACGAATCCTGGCATTATGGCTTTTTGGGAGCCGACGGTTCGACACCATTAACGCTTACTGCCGGACTCAAGATAGGTTTCCTTTTAGGGAAGAAGAAGTAATCTTTAAGCATAAATCCGGAAGGAACTAAGATTCTTTCCAGGTACTTTACTGCCGTGCGCCCATGGGGATAAAAAAATACCCCCATGGGCGTATTTTTTTGCCCCCATGGGCGCACGATACAAAGCTTACTATCTTTGCCTTTAGTATAAACGAAGACGAGCCTTAGCTCAAGCAGGTTTGCGAACTAATTTCGGTTTGTTTCCGGCCATAAGCAAAGGGATTCACTTAGGATTAAAAAGGATTGAGTTCGTCCAGTTTAAAAGAAACCTTGGCTCCTTTGGGAAGCTTTCTTACAATAGAGCCGTACATAAAGGTATCCGGATGCATCATATCTCCGGCTACTTTAACCATATAGGCGTAGTGTTTCTTTGCAATACGGATAAAAGAATGCCGCATATCCTTAACCTGGCTAAAGTAGGTGCCAACGCCAAGAAGAAGACTGTATTTGGAGAAGTCAATGTCTTTAAGAAAAGAGAGCGATTCAAATTCTTCCGGACTAAACATCCATTCAAGTTCTTTTTGCGAGCGTATTACTTTTTTCTCACCCGGTTCCATATCGCCTTTGAAGTGCATGATGGGAAGTTCCTTAACAATTACGGCATCGGATATTTCTACTTCATTCCCGGTCTTTACAATGCCTTGAAAAGGAATGAGTGATGCCAGCATGCTGAATAATTTTATTGCATCCATAGGGCAAAAGGTTTTTTAATGGTTTATTGTGAAAACGTCCCACAATATACTAATTTAGATGCAAAGTTGTACGCGAATGTTGCACCGATATCGTGATTTTTTATGTTAAAAGATTTGTCTACCTTTACCCCGGAATGCTTGTAATAACAACACTTTGTTGAAGCGAAACATACTAATTTAAACAACCTTCAGATTTTATGGCTATTAAGTATCGCATGACTAAACGACCCGATAACTTGTCTACTTCCAGTGGAAAAGGTCTTTATCCCCGAATTATCCGCAACCAGAATATGGATTCGTCCGCTTTAGCAAAAAGACTATCCAAAGGATCACCCCTTCTTAAAGGCGAGATGCTGGGCTGTATCGAGCAGATTAAATCGCAACTTATAGAAGAATTACTGAATGGGAACAGTGTCTCCATCGATGGACTGGGAACTTTTTCCTTGTCGGCCGAAGCCAACAGGTCGGTAGACAAGCCCGAAGAAATACGGGCTGCCTCGATACACGTTAAGTCGGTCAACTTCAGAGCTGCGCCCGAACTGATGTCGCGCATGAAGGAAGCCCGTTTCGAACGGGAAGAGTAGGAGCAAGCCTACTTCAGTTTATAGCTTACAAAGGCCACCTTTTTACTGTCGGGCGACCATGAATTAACGTTTATGGTTCCTTGTCCGCCAAAAAGCTGCACCAGCGTTTTTGGTTCGCCTCCCTGCGCCGGTATGATACGAAGTTCCACATTCTTGTTGGCAAGGTGTTCTGAGGGCTTTAAATCCCCTTTTTGATAGGCAATATAAAGCACTTGTTGTCCGTCGGGCGATATGTGAGGGAACCAGGCATTGCGGGTCTCATCGAAAGTTAGCTGTGTTTGTTCGCTTCCATCGGCTTTCATGCGCCATACCTGCATGAGTCCGCTTCGTACCGAATTGAACCAGATGTATTGTCCGCACGGCGAATATTCAGGTCCGTCGTCCAGCCCTTCAGCCGTAGTCAACCTTACTTCTTCGCCCCCTTCGGCAGGTATTACATACACATCGTAATTCCCGTTTCGGTCGGCACAATAGGCAAGTTGCTTTCCGTCGGGCGACCACCCGTGCAGGTAACTAGGTGCCAGCGGCGTAATTAGTCTGGGAATACCCCCTTCGATGGGTAGTGTATAGATGCGAGACCTTCCATCTTCTTTTGTACCGTGACTGATGGCAATCTGTTTCCCGTCGGCCGACAGCACATGGTCGTTGTTGCAACGGGTAGCAAATCCCGTACAGATATTCACGGGCTCACCCGGTTGATCGGGCGCAAGCTTATACAATTTACCCCCGCTGTTATAAACAAGCCATTGCCCATCTGTAGTCCAGTTAGGAGCTTCTATCAGGTAAGGAAACTCCTTTACAACGGTACGCGTTCCGGTTTCTACTTCCAGAATCTCCAGCATGCTGGTAACCTGCTGTTGCTGGGCACTTGCAGCACTAAGAATGAGAGAACAACCCATGGCACAAAGTATTCGTTTCATAATACACAAGAATTAAGAATGTACACAAACATACAAAAAAGAATGCCATACACCAGAAGCTAATGAGCATAAAAAAAGGCTGCCCGAGCGACAACCTTTTTTATATTTCCTATTTACTTACTTAATCCCCAAAAAATCTATCAACAGATAAATGAGCGCAGCCAGAGCGGCACTCACTGGAATGGTAAGTATCCATGCCCAAAGCAGATTAATGGTAATACCCCAGCGAACGGCTGATAGTCTTTTTACAGCGCCTACCCCCATAATAGCACCTGTAATGGTGTGAGTTGTACTCACAGGAATTTTAAGAAGTTCGGTAATGAAAAGCGTTGTTGCACCGGCAGTTTCCGCACATACTCCTTCAAGAGAAGTAACCTTCGTGATTTTGCTTCCCATTGTTTTTACAATGCGCCATCCTCCGGCCATGGTTCCCATACCGATGGCTGCGAAGCAGGTTAAAGGGACCCAGTCAGGCATCGCATTGACTGAATCAAGTTCGCCTGCAGCGATCATTGCAGTGGCAATAATACCCATTACTTTCTGCGAGTCGTTCATTCCATGTCCGAGACTGAATAACCCGGACGAGACCAATTGCAATCGCTTGAAAGTCTTTTCTGCTTTGCGGTTATTTACGTTTTTGAACAGCCATAGTACTCCGATGGTAATGATGGAAGAAATTATCATCCCGATAAGTGGAGCTAATACAATAAATGAAGCAATCTTAATGATGGTTGCTCCATGTATGGATTGTATTCCGGCTCCTGCGATGGCAGCTCCCGCAAATCCTCCGATAAGCGTATGCGAGGAGGAAGAAGGGATTCCAAGACGCCAGGTAAGCAGGTTCCAGCTGATTGCTGCAACAAGTCCGGAGAGAATGATTGGCAGCGTTATGTATTCACGTATTACTGTTTTAGCCACAGTATCTGCAATACCAAATTCGCCAATCACATACTTAGCAACAAAAAAGGCAAGAAAATTAAAAGCAGCTGCCCAAAGAACCGCCTGAAAGGGGGTAAGCACACGTGTTGTTACAATCGTGGCTATTGAATTGGCTGCATCATGAAATCCGTTGATAAAATCGAATATTATTCCTAATGCTATAACAATAATAAGTAGCGTCATAATTATTCTGGATTATCAGGCGTATTTTACTAAGATGGACTTGATTACCTTTCCGGTACTGTTTATTTTATTCACAGTTTTTTCAAGCTCTTGTATAATTTCTTTCATTTTAATGAGTTCGACCGAACTTGTCTCTTCCTTGAAAAGACTCATGATTGCTTTTTCGTATACGACGTCTGCTTCTTGTTCCAGCCTTTTGATCTCCTTGCAATGATTCCGAAGCTGAGCGTCTGTCTTTTTCATGTTCTGCAATTCGTTCACAGCACTCTGTACTTCAATACATCCCTTATAAATGATATCCGCCAGAATTTCCGAGTTGATGTTTAGGGTCTGCGGAGAGTAAAGAAGTACTTTATGCGCGCAGCGGTTAATTATATCAATTATATCGTCCAGAATATCTGCCAGTTCATGAATATCTTCCCTGTCGAAGGGGGTGATAAAGGTATCGTTTAATGCTTTGAAAGTTTTTCCTGCTACTTTATCTCCTTTAACCTCTTCTACTTTTATCAACCGGCATAATTCAGTTCTCCGTTCTTCGTTATTGGTCGAGAATAGTTCTTTCAAAAGAACGGATGATTGTACAAGGATAGAGGTTGCTTCATCTAGCAAAGGAAAAAACTTAACATCTTTAGGAGCGAATACGCTTAACAGAGTATTAATTTTCATCTGTAGTTAATTAATTTTGTTTTGAATGCAAATTTAGAATATTCAGGATATTTTTTAATTATATTTTCAAGATATAATAAAAAAATAGTTGTCGTAAGGCAATATTAACCAGCTGATTGCCTTTTATACTGATGATGGTATAAAACGGCTTTCAAAAGGAATGTTCAGTAACGTCGTTTTGCTGTATATCGGATATGAAAACAATACCCCCTGTCAACTAGTATGACAGAGGGTATCGCGTTTTATACGTTAAAGCGGAAGTGCATAATGTCGCCATCTTCCACCACATATTCTTTTCCTTCCACACTCATTTTTCCAGCCTCTTTAACGGCGGCTTCCGATTTCAGTGCGATAAAATCTTTGTATTTGATTACTTCGGCACGAATAAAGCCTTTCTCAAAGTCGGTGTGGATTACACCTGCGCATTGAGGTGCCTTGCTTCCCTTAAGGAAAGTCCAGGCACGAACTTCCTGTACTCCTACCGTAAAATAAGTGTCCAGGTTAAGCAGCTTATAAGCTGATTTGATTAGACGGGCTACGCCGGATTCTTCCAAACCTATTTCTGACAGGAACATGGAACGTTCTTCATATGTTTCGAACTCCGCGATTTCGGATTCGATCTTGGCAGCTACAACAAGGATCTCTGCGTCTTCGTCTTTTACTGCCTCGCGTACCTGTTCAACGTATTTGTTACCACCTACTGCGCTAGCTTCATCCACGTTGCAAACATACATTACCGGCTTGCTTGTTAACAGAAATAGTTCGCGTGAAAGCTTTTGTTCATCTTTCGTATCGAAAGTTACTGTTCGCGCACTTTTCCCTTGCTCAAGAGCTTCCTTATATTTTACAAGTACCTCGTACATCATTTTCGCCTGCTTGTCGCCGCCGGTCTGTGCCTGTTTTTGCACTTTGGATATGCGGGACTCAATGGTTTCAAGGTCTTTTAGCTGCAATTCATAGTCGATAATTTCCTTGTCGCGCACAGGATTCACAGATCCGTCCACGTGAGTGATGTTATCGTCGTCGAAACAACGTAATACATGCAGGATGGCATCGGTCTCACGAATGTTTGCAAGGAACTTGTTTCCTAATCCTTCTCCTTTGCTGGCGCCTTTTACCAGACCAGCAATATCCACGATCTCGACCGTTGTAGGAACAATCCGGTGCGGATGAACCAATTCGGCCAATATGGTAAGACGCTCGTCGGGAACAGTAATTACACCCACATTGGGTTCGATTGTACAAAACGGAAAGTTAGCCGATTGGGCCTTCGCATTCGATAAACAGTTGAATAAAGTAGACTTCCCAACGTTGGGTAAGCCTACAATGCCACATTGTAATGCCATTATATTAGTCGATTTTTAGTATATACGTCTCTATTTGAGGGTGCAAAGATACTAAATATTCTTTTTGCATCCGCATAGGGTGTAAGTTAATGGGCTTCAAGCCAGTTGAAACCCTCGCCACAGTCGGCAATGAGAGGAACTCTTAGCTTGTAAGCGCCCTCCATTTCTTCCAGAACGATCTTTTTCACCTTTGCCATTTCGTCTTTATAAACATTAAAGTTGAGTTCGTCATGTACCTGAAGAACCATCTTGCTTTTCAGATTTTCTTCTTCGAAACGTCCGAATATTCGTACCATGGCCATCTTGATAATGTCGGCGGCACTTCCCTGAATAGGGGCATTGATGGCATTTCGTTCGGCATATCCGCGTACAACGGCATTCCCTGAATTAATATCCGGGAGGAAGCGTTTACGTTTAAATATAGTTTCCACATATCCCTTTTCTTTTGCCAGTTGAATACATTCATCCATATAGGCTTTGATGCGCGGATAAGTCTGAAAGTACCCATCAATAAGTTCTTTTGCTTCACCCCGAGGGATGGTGAGGCGCTCGGATAAGCCAAATACCGAGATTCCATAGATAATACCGAAGTTGGCGGTTTTGGCCTTTCTTCGCATATCGCTTGTTACCATTTCCAATGGTACATTGTATATTTTAGCTGCTGTAGCCGCGTGAATATCCGCTCCGCTGTTGAAGGCCTCTATCATGTGGGGGTCTTCGCTAAGATGAGCCATAATGCGAAGTTCGATTTGGGAATAGTCGGCAGAGAAAAACAGGCAATCTGCATTGTCGGCCGTAAAGGCTCTCCGTATCTCTTTTCCCATTTCGTCACGTATGGGAATGTTCTGCAAGTTTGGATTGCTTGACGACAATCTACCTGTAGCTGTTACCGTTTGGTTGAACGAGGTGTGTATCTTGCCTGTTTTACGATTAATAAGTTCAGGCAAAGAGTCGATGTAGGTGCTAAGCAGTTTCTTTATACCCCTGTACTCAAGCAGTTTACCTATTATAGGATGCTTTGAACGTAACTTCTCAAGGGTCTCTTCGTTGGTTGTGTAGTTGCCGGTCTTGGTTTTCTTTGCCTTGTCCATTATCTGTAACCGATCGAAAAGTATTTCACCCACTTGTTTGGTGGAATTGATATTGAAAGGCATGCCTGCCAGCGCATAGATTTCTTCTTCGAGGGATATAAGTGCTGCCGTGAGTGTCCGTGAGGATTGCTTCAGCGCTTCAATGTCGAGGGTAATCCCTGTTACTTCAATTTCCTCGAGCACGTAGATGAGTGGCATCTCCATATCGAAGAAGAGCGACTCAAGTCCTTCTTTCTTTAAGACTGGTGCAAAGTAGTTTTTAAGCTGCAATGTTATGTCGGCATCTTCCGCTGCATATTCTGCCACTTGTTCCACAGGAACGTCGCGCATGGTCAACTGATTTTTCCCTTTCGGTCCGATCAGCGTTTCTATGGAGACCGGTTTATATTTCAAATAGGTTTCCGACAAATAATCCATGTTGTGGTGCAATTCAGGATTGAGAAGGTAATGGGCAATCATGGTATCGAAAAGAGGACCGCTTACCTTCACATCATACTTGCGCAGTACAACCATATCGAATTTGATATTTTGTCCGATCTTCTGAATTTTTTTATTTTGCAGTGCCTCGGCAAAATGACTGACAACTTTCTTAGCTTCGTCGTAATTTGCTGGAACAGGTACATACCAGGCTTCATTTTCCTTCACGGCAAACGACATTCCTACCAATCCTGCTGTAAGGGGATCTATACTGTCGGTCTCTGTGTCAAAAGCAAAATAATCCTGACTCGCCAAAAACGCCCCTAACGAATGTCTTTTGTCTTCATTATCAATAAGATGATATGTGTGCGGGGTGCTTTTTATGTCTCTGAGATTTGAATATTTTTCTTCTTCTGTAACCTCGTCCGTAAATATCGCAAAGAGATCACCTTGAATCGGAGCCTTGTTTACGGGTTTGGGAGCTTCACCTTCCAGTTTAGTAAGGAATCCTCTGAATTCTAAATTAGTGTAAATTTCCTTTAATTTTTCTGTATCTGGATTTTCCCGAATGCAACCTTTGGCATCGAATTGAATGGGAACATCTATTTTGATGGTAGCCAGAAAACGGGAGAATATAATTTGTTCTTTGTTCTCTTCGATCTTCTTTTTAAGGGCTCCTTTTAGTTGGTCGGTGTTAACCAGCAAATTGTCAATGCTCCCAAACTCGGCAAGTAATTTCTGAGCTGTCTTTTCTCCGACTCCCGGACAACCGGGAATATTATCGGAAGAGTCTCCCATGAGTCCAAGTAAATCTATTACCTGTTCGGTGGAGGTAAGGTCGTATTTAGCCAACACCTCCGGAATACCCATAGTCTCGTAGTCTCCGCCAAACTTAGGGCGGTACATAAATATATGTTCGCTCACAAGCTGACCATAGTCTTTATCGGGAGTCATCATGTACACCTCGAAGCCTTCTTGTTCGGCTTTTTTGGCAATTGTTCCTATAACATCATCCGCTTCATAACGGGGAACCTCAAGTATGGGAATGTTATAAGCTTTTATAATGTCTTTTATAATGGGAACCGACTGTCGGATTACTTCGGGAGATTCTTCCCTTTGAGCTTTGTATTGTTCAAAGGCTTCGTGGCGGAAGGTTGGACCCGACGGATCGAAACCCACTGCTATGTGTGTCGGATTTTCCCGCCTTAACACATCTTCGAGAATATTTATAAAACCAAATATGGCCGACGTATTCATTCCTTTGGAGTTGATACGTGGGGCTTTAATAAAGGCGTAATATGATCTGTAGATCAGCGCGTAGGCATCTATGAGGAAAAGCTTCATCGTTTTAACACGTTTTAGAAACATAAACTTCGGTAAATGTACGAAAATTCTCGCTTACTTGTAAGTTTTTGCTACTTTTGCATATCTTTGAAGCTTAGTATGAATACACGTAGTAAAATAGAGGAGCCGGTAGCTAAGGAGTTTCTGCAATTTAATGATGAATTTGCTGATTCTCTTAAAAGTGAGACACGCAGATTGCAGTCGGCTATCGACCAGATCCAGCATGCAGTTGGTAAACACGTCCGTCCGTTGCTGGTGCTTCTGACAGCTAAAGCGTGTGGGAAGATTACAGATAACACGATAAATGTAGCGGTTCTGCTTGAGCTGCTTCATACCGCGACGTTGATTCATGACGATGTAATCGATGAAACCAAGGAAAGGAGAGGTTTACCTTCTCTGAATGCGATTTTTGATAACCGCATTTCTGTGTTGGTTGGCGATTATATTCTTTCTTCTGCACTTATCCGCGCCATTAAAACCCGCAATCTTCAGATTATATCCATTGTTTCCAATCTTGGACGCGATCTTTCTGAAGGGGAGATCAAACAACTGGAGACTGCCGAAGAATCTATCGTGGATGAAGAGGCGTATATGCAGGTAATTAAAAAGAAGACGGCTACCTTGTTGGCCGCCTGTACGGAAACTGGAGCCATTTGTGCCGATGCATCTGCCGAAATTATCGAAAAAAGTAAGCTCTTTGGCGAATATCTTGGTTACTGTTTTCAGATAAAGGATGATATTTTCGACTATTATAAAAATAAAGACTTAGGAAAACCTACCGGAAATGATATTCGTGAAGGAAAAGTTACCTTACCATTGCTTTATGCTTTAAAAACGGCTGATCCTTCTGCTGTTGCCTCGTACATGGATTTGTTGCGTAAAAAGGAATTCACGCAGGAACAGATAGAAATGCTTATAGCCTTTGCTATTAATAATGGTGGGATAGAGTATGCCACCAAATGTATGAAAGAATATCATGCCAAAGCTGTTGAAATTCTTGCGAGCTTTCCGGATTCAGAAGCGAAAGCGGCCTTGATTTTACTTGCAGATTATATTATAGAACGTACAAAATAAAAGAGGGTAGATCAGATGTCTGATTACCCTCTTTTATTCTATTGCTTTGCTGACTTTTTTTGATGAATAGTCAGCAACTATTTCATTTTATTTTCCCAAACGGTTTTCGATATCTTTGACAAGGCTGCTTGCTCCTATACGGAACAGTTCTTTATTCAACCAATCTTCACCCAGTTTCTCCTTAACAATGGTATAATATTGAACAGCTTCTTCTGCGGTACGTACGCCTCCGGCAATTTTAATTCCCACTTTCTTACCAGTTAATGTATGGTAGGCACGGATGGTTTCACAGATTGTAAATACTGCTTCAGGTGTAGCTCCCGGATATCCTTTTCCTGTTGAAGTTTTAATGAAATCGGCTCCGCTGTAAAGAGCCATTACAGTAGCCCGTTGAATGTTGTTGGCTGTAGCCAATGCGCCTGTCTCCAGAATTACCTTTAGTTTCGAATCCCTGCATGTATCTTTCAGTTCTGAAAGTTCCTCCGATAGTTCCTCGTAATTTTCTTCCATAAAGTAGCCGAGATTCATTACAACATCTATTTCATCTGCACCGTCTGCTACCGCTAACGCTGTTTCGGCAATCTTTATTTCGGTGAAAGTCTGAGATGAAGGGAATCCTCCTGCAACTGATGCAATGGCTACGTCTTGCGCAGTCAGGGCCTGTTTTACGGTATCAATAAAAAGGGGATAGGTACAAATTGCCGCCACATTGGGAACGTCTGGACGAGTTCCTTCGAAATCGTTTACGCTATCTACCAGTTTCCATATGCTCTCTTTGCTGTCGAGACTGGTTAACGAGGTTAAATCGATGCATCCGTGGATTACTTTTAAAACTTCAGGCGTAAAGTTTGCCTGAGAATTCTTTTCTATTAGGGCATTTACCTGAGCCGATATTTTTTCGTCGGGTAGGGGAGCCGCGTATTTACTGAATGCTTCCTGATACTTGTCCATTTCTATAATTTTGAATTGTTTTTATGTCTTTCCTTATCTCTTGTCGTTTTCTTTTCCAGATTTTTGCGAAATGCTTCCGTCAGATCTACACCTGTTTGATTTGCAAGGCAGAGTAATACCCATAGAACATCTGCCATTTCATCGCCTAAATCATGGTTTTTGTCGCTTTCCTTAAAGGATTGTTCGCCATAGGTGCGAGCCATGATTCGCGCAAGTTCGCCTACTTCTTCGGTAAGAATAGTCATATTTGTAAGCTCGTTAAAATAGCGGACACCATAGGTTTTAATCCAATTATCCACTAGTTTCTGGGCGTCTTGAATGGTAATATTTTCCATTTTATTCTTTGTTTTGAGAGTCGATAACGATTGTAACCGGTCCGTCGTTAAGTAATGCTACCTTCATGTCTGCTCCAAATATTCCTGTACCAACAGGTTTGCCAAGTTCAAGCCCCATTTCTTCGCAAAATGACTCATACATTGGTATGGCTTTGTCGGGTTTGGAAGCTTTAATGTATGATGGACGGTTCCCTTTTTTGGTCGACGCGTGCAGTGTAAACTGACTTATAACCAGTATATCCCCGTTTGTTTCTACGACAGAGCGGTTCATTACGCCGTTTTCATCGTCGAATATCCGTAGATTAACCACCTTTTTAGTAAGCCAAACGACGTCTTCTTCAGTGTCCCTGTCTTCTATTCCTAACAGGACCAACAGTCCACTTCCAATTTCGGATTTTACCTTTCCATCGATGGTAACTGAAGCATGCTTTACCCGTTGTATAACTGTTCTCATAGCAAACTATTTCTCTTTTATTATCTTTAATCCTTCAAGCAATACGTTTGTTTTGGCCACTCCAATCAGTTGCCTGAGCTCTTCTTGCGATGCCTCGCGAATTCGCTTTACACTTTTGTATTGCTTCAAAAGTACAACTTTTGTCTTTTCCCCGATCCCTTTTATTAGATCTAATTCGGAAATAGTCTGCTTTTTGCTTCGAAGCGAACGGTGGAAAGTTATTCCGAATCGGTGCGCTTCGTCTCGTAATTGCTGTATTACTTTCAGTGTTTCCGAATTTTTATCCAGGATTAAGG
The DNA here is from genome assembly GCF_963667135.1 of uncultured Macellibacteroides sp. Classification (NCBI taxonomy): domain Bacteria; kingdom Pseudomonadati; phylum Bacteroidota; class Bacteroidia; order Bacteroidales; family Porphyromonadaceae; genus Macellibacteroides; species uncultured Macellibacteroides sp. The sequence goes on from NZ_OY762974.1 coordinate 1,573,717, forward strand.
GGATAGGATCACCCGGAAAGAAGATTTCTTCGAGCCGTTTTGCTAATCCTACAATGGTAATTTTGCCAAGCAAGTCCAGTTCCCGTAGTACTTCGGTTGCGGCATTAAGCTGTCCTTTTCCACCGTCAATGATGATTAGTTGGGGAAGGGGAGCCTCTTCTTCCTTTAATCGGGTATAACGGCGGGTAACAACTTCTATCATGGATGCAAAATCGTCCGGACCTTCCACTGTTTTAATATGAAAGTGTCGATAATCTTTCTTTGCCGGTTTGGCTTTTTTAAATACAACGCAGGCTGCTACTGGATTTGTTCCCTGGATGTTTGAGTTGTCGAAACACTCAATATGCATTGGTAATTCATGCATGTGCAGGTCTTTTTGCATGGTACTTAGGATGCGCGTGGTGCGTTGTTCCGGATTCAGCTTTTCAGCCTGTTTTAGCCTGTCGACTTTAAACTGTTTAACGTTTTGAAGGGACAGATCCAGCAGTTTTTTCTTGTCTCCTTTTTGAGGAATAAAGAAGGAAACCTGGCTCATAAGCTCTATATCCGGAAGAAAAGGTACGATTATTTCGCGTGCCTGACTCTTAAATCGGGTACGCATTTCAATTATCCCTAGTCCTAATAACTCTTCTTTAGCCTCATCTAACCGTTTTTTGTACTCGAAGGTATAGGCTTGTACAATGGCTCCGTTTCCGATGTGAAGGTAGTTGATATAGGCTGAACGTTCGTTTTCATCGAAAGAAAACACGTCGATGTTGTGCAAAGAAGGGGTTACTACGGTTGATTTTGATCTGTAATTTTCTATGGCAAGGTAGCGCTCTTTTACCTTTTGTGCTTCTTCGAAACGAAGTTCGGAGGCAAGTTGCTGCATTTCATCGTAGAGTATTTTACTTACTGTCGAGATGTTTCCCTTTAAAATTTCTTTGATTTCTCCTATATTTCGATTGTAGTCTGCCGAACTTTGAAGCCCCTCACATGGACCCAGGCAGCGTTTAATGTGATACTCCAGGCAAACTTTATATCTTCCCTGAGCGATGGATTCGGGTGTTAACGGGTATTTGCAAGTGCGAATTGGATATAATTCTTTAATCAGATGAAGCATGACCTTTGCTGTAAATAACGATGGATACGGACCAAAGTATTGAGATCCGTCCCGAACGATATTTCTTGTTTGAAATACTCGGGGAAAATACTCGTTCTTGATAACGATGGAAGGGTAGGTTTTGTCGTCTTTAAGCAGTACATTATACCTTGGGTGATACTCTTTGATCAGATTATTCTCAAGCAAAAGGGCATCTTCTTCCGTATCTACGACAATATATTTAATATCCCGGATGTGTTTTACAAGCACCCTCGTCTTATTATTGTCGTGTTCTTTGTTAAAGTAGGAATTAACCCGTCGTTTCAGGTTCTTTGCTTTTCCGACATATATAATTGTTCCCTTTTCATCGTAGTATTGATAACATCCCGGTTTTTCGGGAAGTATTGCCAATAGAGACGAGAAATTTGTATCCCTTTCTTTTGTCATACGAATAACGTGGTAAAACTAAATTTATCACCGTTAAAAAGCCCTTTGTCTCCTAGTTTTAACGAAGGAATAACAAGCAGGCTCATAAAAGCGAGGGTCATCTGCAATGAGCTTAATGTAGAACCCAGGTCCTGCATTTTGCTTTCAAGAATTCTGTAAGTAGCATCGATTTCATCGAGTGGAAGCGGACTAAGCAGTCCGGCTATTGGTAAAGACAGTGTAGTTGTCTCTTTTCCATTTACTACAGTTATTCCTCCTTGCTGTACGATGACTTCGTTAATTGCTGTTGCCAGTTCTTCTTCTGTACATCCAATAGCGATTATATTGTGACTGTCGTGAGTTATGCTCTGGGCTACTGCTCCCCGTTTTAATCCGGTTCCTTTTATGAATCCAATGGATAGGGGCGCTTTTTGGTAACGATTTACTACCACGATCTTAATAATATCGGTTGAAGTATCAGAAATTGCCATTCCTTCTTTTACTGCAGTTGGAACAATTTCTTCCGAAGTATCCAGGTTTCCGTCTGTGCATACTATAACCCGCATCTTATCTGAAATGGCTTTTACCTCCAGTTCTTTCATTGTGATTGGTAGAGCATGGAATTTGTTTATCGGAACTACGTCCTTTACTGGAAAATGAATATCTTTTCCATTGTATATACATTCTCCTTTTACAAAGGTCTCTTTTATGTTCAGCGCTTTAAGATCGTCGATGATAATAAAATCGGCAGAATCACCTTCTTGCAGGAAACCAATCGGCATGCCGTAATGCTTTGCCTGATTATAGGAAGAGGCCCGTAATACATCATACAGATCATAACCAAGATCAAGAGCCCGTTTTACAAGTCCGTTTATATGACGTTCCAATAACGTGTTTGGGTGAATGTCGTCACTGCATAACATCACTTTTTCTGGAAATTCCTTAATAAGGGGATGAAGTGCGTTGAAGTTTTTGGCAGCACTGCCTTCACGTATTTGAACGAACATTCCTTGTCTGCATCTTTCTTCGCCTTCTTCAAGTGTCGAACATTCGTGATCTGTGCTAATTCCTTTTTGTATATAGTCAGATAAAGCCTCCCCTTTACCGTTAGGAAAATGACCGTCTATTGGCTTGCCGGTTTCTCGTGCAGCTTTTATTTTATTTATTACTTCGGCATCGTTTCCTAATACGCCCGGATAGTTCATCATTTCTGCCAGGAAATGCAGGTCGTCTCTTTGGAGTAATGTCTTGGTTGTGGCCGCATCGATAATTGCACCGGAAGATTCAAATGGGGTAGCAGGTACACACGACGGAACGCCTATCCAATAATAGAAAGGAAGTCCCTCAGCGTTGTTGACCATGAAATCGATGCCCTCGACTCCTAATACATTTGCAATTTCATGGGGATCAGCAACGATTCCAATTGTTCCATGCTTGCATGCAGCCGCCCCGAAGTTGGCCGGGGTACACATGCTGCTTTCAATATGAACATGGGCATCAATAAATCCCGGAAGTATATATTGATTTTCTATTGATCCTGTCTTCTGTATATGGAAAATCTTCCCATCTTTTAGCGTAATGGAGGCTCCATAGGTTTCACGTTTAATGATATCAACCAGGTTTCCCTTTATTGTTTTTATTGTTTCTTTGCCCATTCTTAATTCTTAATTGTTTAGTTTCACGTGGAACAATTATCCTATTTATCTTCCTAAAAGTACCAAAAGAATGTTGATGTCACTTGGGGAAATTCCCGGAATGCGGCTTGCCTGAGCAATGGTATCCGGGTCTATTTTAGTTAGCTTTTGTCTGGCTTCTGTAGATAGAGACTGGATTTCATTGTAATCAATTTTCCCTTTAATCTTAATGTGTTCCAATCGGTTTATCTTGTCGGCTATCACTTGCTCACGACGAATGTATCCGTCGTATTTTATCTTGATTTCTGCCGCTTCGATAATCTCTTCCTTGCGTGAGGCCGGTAGTTTATCAAGCATCTGCTTAAAGGCGGGGATCAATTCCGCAAGAGAATTAATAGTAAGCTGTGGCCGTGTAATAAGGTCTATTAGCTTACACCCTTGTTTAAGGGCCGTAATACCTAATGCTTCCAGTCCGTCGTTGATGTATTGTGGCTTGATGGAGTAGTTGTTGGCAAACTCCAATACCACATCTCGTTGTGCTTTCTTTTCTTTTAGCAGCTCCAAACGGTCGGTCTTAGCTAACCCAATTTCATAAGCTCTTTCTGTAAGACGCATATCCGCATCGTCCTGACGAAGCAGAATTCGATATTCAGCACGGGAAGTGAACATGCGGTACGGTTCGTCGACACCCTTTGTTACCAGGTCGTCAATAAGAACACCAATATAAGCCTCGTCGCGGCCAAGGATAAAAGGTTCTCCTCCGTGGCAGCCAATGTGAGCATTTATACCGGCAATAATACCTTGTCCACCTGCTTCTTCATATCCTGTAGTTCCATTTATTTGTCCTGCGAAGAATAGATTTTTAATAAGCTTCGTCTCCAGCGAATGATGTAGCTGGGTAGGCATAAAGAAGTCATATTCTATTGCATATCCCGGACGATAAATATGAACATCCCGGAAAGCCGGAATTTCTTTCAGCGCACGTAACTGAATGTCGAGTGGGAGCGAAGAGGAAAATCCATTCAGGTAATATTCCTGTGTTGTTTCTCCTTCAGGTTCCAAAAACAGTTGATGTTGTGTTTTGTCGGCAAACGTTACAATCTTGGTTTCAATGCTGGGGCAATAGCGCGGTCCTATACTTTGGATCTGCCCATTGTACATAGGCGAATCACCTAATCCGCTTCGCAGAACATCATGAACTGCTTCGTTGGTGTAGAGCATCCAGCAACTAAGTTGCTTGAGTCTGCGGGGCTCAAAATCGAGATAAGAAAACTTATGAAAGTCGCTTTCCCCTTTTTGTTCGGTTGTGTCTTCAAAGTGAACAGTTCGTCCGTCGATACGAACCGGAGTCCCTGTTTTCATCCTCCCGGCTTCCATTCCCAGGCTAACCAGTTGTTCGGTCAGACCGAAAGAAGCTGGTTCAGACATACGTCCGCCGCCCAGTTTGGTCCGTCCGATATGGATGAGTCCATTAAGAAAAGTTCCATTGGTAAGTACTACTGCACCTGCACGAAACTCAACATTCATATTTGTTATTACTCCGCAAACGCGTCCGTCCTCAACAATGAGTTCGCGAACAGCATCCTGCCACATGTATAGGTTCGGTAAGTTTTCTAATATCCCACGCCACTCCTGAATAAATTTAGCACGGTCACTCTGGGCACGCGGGCTCCACATAGCCGGACCTTTCGATCTGTTAAGCATCCGGAATTGAATAGCAGTATTGTCTGTCACAATACCCATATATCCCCCAAGGGCATCAATTTCGCGCACAATCTGTCCTTTGGCAATACCACCGACAGCCGGATTGCAACTCATCTGAGCCACTTTATTCATGTCCATTGTAATGAGAAGTGTTCTCGAGCCCATATTGGCAGCAGCAGCAGCGGCTTCACAGCCTGCATGTCCAGCTCCAACAACAATTACGTCGTATTTAAAATTCATTTTTTTGCCTTTTGTTATATCGCTCTATAAATATAGAAATATATCTTATTGATTGATAATCAGTTGATTGAATATAGTGAAAGCCTTAAGCTTCCCTGTCTTCTTCGGAGAGCAAGGTGAGAGCTTCGTTCTCTTTTGCCGTCATAATCTCTCTTTCTCCCGGACCTTTGTCGTTAATTCCGCAAAGATGCAAAACACCGTGAATAATGATACGGTGCAGCTCTTCCTCGTAATTCGTACCAAACATGTCCGAGTTACTTTTTACTGTATCTAAACTAATAAACAAATCTCCGGATATTTTGGTTCCTTCCGAATAATCAAAGGTGATAATATCTGTATAATAATCGTGCTGAAGATATTGTTTGTTTACCTCCAGAATCTTTTCATCCGAACAGAAGATGTAGCTGATATCGCCGGCTCTCTTTCCATACAGGGCGGCCACTTTCTTGATCCAGTCGCCAACCGCTTTCTTTTTTATTGCGGGAAGCTTTACTTCTTCCGCATAATAAGCTATTGCCATTTTTAAGTATTAAGTATGAGAAAAGAATAAATAAGCAAGAACAATGGCAGCAATGGCACCAGCCAAATCTGCCAGTAACGCACATTGCACCGTGTAACGAGTGTGGCGGATACCTACGCTTCCGTAGTACAAGGCAACCACATAGAATGTAGTGTCGCAAGCACCCTGAGCAGTGCAGGCAAGCCGGCCTACAAACGAATCAGCCCCGTAAGTATTCATCGCGTCTAGCATCATACCGCGTGCGCCACTTCCGCTAAGCGGTTTCATTAGTATGGTAGGCAAAGCCCCCACAAATTCAGTGTCAATACCAAGAGACCCTATGCCAAATTTAACCCCTTCAATTACAAAATTCATTGCTCCGGAAGCACGGAATACACCAATGCCTACAAGGATAGCAATGAGATAAGGGATGATGGTTATGGCGGTTTTAAAACCTTCTTTTGCCCCTTCGATAAAGGCATCGTAGACATTTATTTTTTTGCGTACACCACTAACTATGAATCCACAGATAATGGTAAACAAAAGCGTATTGGCGAACACGGTTGAGTAGAGTGAAATCTGTTCCTGCTGAAGCGTGCTAAAATACCAGATAATACCCCCAATGAAAAGGGCTAACCCACCAAAGAAGAGAATCAATTCTTTTTGCAGCATATTGATACGTTGCTTAAAACATACTGCAATGATTGCCACAAGGGTGGAAATGAACGTAGCAAGCAGGATTGGCAGAAATACATCCGACGGATTGGCTGCACCCAATTGTGCCCGATACATCATAATGGTTATGGGAATAATCGTCAGTCCTGATGCATTTATACATAAAAACATAATCATGGCATCGCTGGCAGAATCTTTCGACTTGTTGAAAGATTGCATCTCCTGCATGGCTTTTAATCCCATTGGGGTTGCCGCATTATCCAGACCAAGCAAATTTGCCGAAAAGTTCATGAATATGGCCCCTGTTGCAGGGTGTCCTGCAGGAATACCCGGGAAAAGCTTGCTGAATACCGGAGCAGCCATTTTGGCGAAACGTTGGATAACGCCACCTTTTTCTCCAATCTTCATGATGCCAAGCCAAAGGGAAAGAATTCCGGTTAATCCTAATGAAATCTCGAAACCAGTTTTGGCCGAGTCGAAAGACGCGTTAATTATATCTGTAAATACAGCCACGTCGCCGCCAAAGATTAGTTTGCCCATTGCTACCACAAAGGCAACTAGAAAAAAGGCGATCCAGATGTAGTTCAATACCATAGTAATCTCTTTTAACCCACAAAAGTAGTAATTCTTCTTTGTATAAAGGATTTGTTTTGTTTAAATTTGGCAGCTGTAAAAATTTATAACGTACAATATGAAGAAGATACTGGTAACATTCGATATGTTCCGAGAAGGTTTTACTGAATTGGAAAGCAAATATGAAGTAGTATTTCCCGATGGCAGAGATTTTACCTACGACGAAGTTTCGGAAATGATTTCCGATTACGATGTGCTTTGTTCCATGTTTGACTTCCCGGTGGACAAGGCTTTGATTGATCGGGCCACCAATCTGCAACTCGTAGCTAATTATGCCGTAGGGTATAACAATATCGATGTAGCCTATGCTTTGTCGAAAGGCCTTACTGTAGCCAATACTCCTGATCCGGTAACAGCCCCCACCGCCAATCTTGCGTTAGGCCTTATGCTGGATACTGCCCGCCGTATAACCGAATGCGACAGGAAGCTTCGCACAATGGGAAAAAACATGAAAGTGGGAGTGCTTGAGAATCTTGGGGTATCAATAACCGGACAAACCTTAGGTATTATTGGGCTGGGACGCATTGGCAAAGCCCTTTGCAAAAGAGCCCGTGCTTGTGGTATGAACGTAATATACAACAACCGTCGTCCGCTGTATATTGAAGAAGAAACAAAGCTGGGTGCTTCCTTTGTTTCGATGGAAGAGCTACTGGCGCAATCCGATTTTGTATCGCTTAATCTTCCTTACAATCAGGAAACGTATCATATTATTGGCGAAGCCGAATTAAAACAAATGAAACCGTCGGCCATACTTATCAATACGGGCAGAGGACCGCTTGTTGACGAGCATGCTCTGGTAAAGGCATTGCAAGATGGCACTATACACGGAGCTGGTCTGGATGTATTCGAATTTGGAGATTACCCGCTTCCCGAATTGCTTGAACTGGACAATGTGGTTCTTACGCCTCATATTGGAACACAAACCATGGATGCCCGAATAGCCATGGCACGCGCGGTCGCCAATAATGTAATAGGTTTTCTTGAAGGCGATCGTGCCGTTTCACGTGTAACGCGTCCATGACAGCCTCTTTTATTCTGCAGGAACTCCTATCAGTAGCCAATCCGGAGAAGGCTATGTTTCTGCAGGGATTTTTTAAAACCGGAAAGGGTCAATATGCCGAAGGCGATGTTTTTCTCGGCTTGGTGGTTCCTCATACCCGGAGTATTGCCAAAGCCAACAAGCAAACTCCTCTTTCCGAACTGGAAATTCTGATTCAAAGCGAGTATCATGAAGCTCGTCTTTGCGCTTTGCTTATACTTGTCGAGCAATTTAAGAAGGCTTCCGAATCCGAAAGAGCTGACATATATACTTTCTATCTGAATCATACCAGCCAGATTAATAACTGGGATTTAGTAGACATTAGCTGTCCGTACATAGTGGGAAGTTCCCTGCTCGGCAAAGATCGTTCCCGTCTTTACGAATTGGCAGAAAGCAATCACCTTTGGTCTCAACGTATCGCCGTTGTTTCAACCATAGCATTTATTCGTAAAGGAGAATTTATGGATACCTTCGCACTTGCCGAAAAATTGTTGATTCATGAACACGATCTTATGCATAAAGCCGTAGGATGGATGCTGCGCGAAGTAGGGAAGAAAGACCGGGCCTCTCTTACCGATTTTCTTGAACGCAACGCCAGCCGGATGCCCCGTACGGCATTAAGATATGCCATCGAGCATTATCCGGAAGCAGAAAGAAAAGCGTTTTTATCCGTGAAGCAAATCAAAAACAAGTGATATTCCTGCCAGGAAACGCCCTAATGGTGAAGGATGTGAAGCCTTTTTTCGCAAACAATGTGAGAGAATCCCTTAAAAGCATATACTTTTTGCCTCGAAAGATATATCCTTCGTCCTTCAATCTTATAAGGAAAAAGAGTAATCTATTATTACCAGATACCTATCAACAATGGCTCGTTTTATAAGTTGTTAAAAGACTATTATTATAAACTACAGCAATATTAATAAAATATTTATTTATATCGCTTCTTTAATAATAAATAATTTATAAATTTGTGACTTCTAATTATAAAACAAGGTATTATGAAAAACAAAAACATTTATCCATGGCTTGTAGTTGCGATGCTTTGGGGCGTTGCACTGCTAAATTACATGGATAGACAAATGTTATCTACAATGAAATCTGCCATGCAGATCGATATCGTGGAATTGGAATCAGCCACAAACTTTGGTCGATTGATGGCCGTGTTCCTTTGGATCTACGGATTAATGAGTCCGATTTCGGGAATCATTGCTGATCGCATGAATCGAAAATGGTTAATTGTGGGAAGCTTGTTCGTATGGTCTGCGGTTACTTCGCTCATGGGCGAGGCCGAAACATTCCATCAGATTTACTGGCTGAGAGCTCTTATGGGGGTAAGCGAAGCACTCTATATTCCAGCCGGACTCTCTTTGATAGCAGACTATCATACCGGAAAATCACGTTCCCTGGCGGTTGGTATTCATATGACCGGCTTATATACAGGACAAGCCATCGGAGGATTTGGCGCAACAGTTGCTGCCGCCTTCACCTGGAATACTACATTTCACTGGTTTGGTATCATTGGTATTGTATACGCCTTACTGTTAATGTTTTTTCTGAAGGATAAGAAAAGTTCTTTTGCCGAACATCCAAAAGGATCGGCTACGGTACCCAAGGAGAAAAAATCATTGTTCAAAGGTCTGGGCATACTGTTTAGCAACCTCTCTTTCTGGATTATCTTACTTTACTTTGCCGCACCAAGTTTACCGGGATGGGCTACCAAGAACTGGTTACCAACGCTCTTTGCCGATAGTTTGAATATTCCAATGTCTCAGGCAGGGCCTATAGCTACCATCACCATTGCCTTATCATCCTTTATTGGGGTAATAGCAGGAGGTATCCTTTCCGACAAATGGGTACAAAAGAATATACGTGGACGCGTTTACACCGGAGCCATTGGATTAGGAATGACTATCCCTTCGCTGCTTTTGTTAGGGTATGGAAGCGGATTGATAAGCGTAGTAGGAGCCGCCCTCTGCTTCGGGATTGGCTACGGTCTGTTCGATGCCAACAATATGCCTATTCTTTGTCAGTTTGTATCGTCCAAGAACCGGGCAACTGCCTATGGCGTGATGAATATGGTTGGCGTGTTTGCCGGCGCATTTATTACTGATTTGCTGGGCAGATGGGCAGACGGAGGCAACCTGGGTGCCGGATTTGCCATGCTGGCCGGTATTGTCTTCATTGCTTTGGCCGCTCAGTTGTTTTTTTTGCGCCCAAAGACCGACAATATGTTGGAATAGCTTAGCATGTAACTTTTAATCATAGCAACAAAAATGATTGTATCCAATTTATCAAACAGCAGTAGGGTGGAAGGACTTCACCCGCTGTTTAAAACGCTTTTCGATTACGTAAAAGGCAACGATCTTCTCCATGCAGAGTTCGGACGTATTGTGCTTGATGGCGACAACCTGTTTATAAACAATGTGAATCCGGAGTGCGTACCAGCCGAAAAGCAGGTGCTTGAAGTACACCACGACTATATCGACGTGCACATCCTGCTTGAAGGAGCCGAAACCATTGGATGGAAAGTTATAGAAGATGTAAAAGAGGAAGTAAAGCCTTATGAAAAAGAAGGCGATTGCGCACTTTATTCAGATAAACCAAGTACATTTGTACATCTTCAGCCTGGAGAATTTATGATTGTGTATCCGGAAGACCCTCATGCTCCTGTAATTGGAGACGGAAAAATACGCAAGCTGATCGCCAAGGTGAAGCTATGAAATAAACTTGTTAATTATGAATAAAGAAATTGATTTGTCCGTATCTTGCTACGGTAAAGTAAAAGATCTTTCTTATGATGTGGCTATTCTTCCCTGGGGAGCTACCGAGCCACACAATTATCATTTGCCTTATCTTACCGACTGTATTTTGTCTCACGACACATCCGTTGATGCAGCCGAAAAGGCGTTTCGTGAGTCTGGTGTACGATGCATGGTGCTTCCACCGGTTACCTACGGTTCTCAGAACCCCGGCCAGAGGGATTATCCCTTTTGTCTGCACGCGCGTTACGAAACACAGCGGGCTATTTTGGGCGATGTGGTTGCCGCTTTGCATTTGCAGGGTATTCGGAAAATGATTATCGTAAACGGACACGGCGGAAACAGTTTCAAGAATATGATTCGTGATTTGTCTGTCGACTACCCCGACTTCCTTATTGCCTGCACCAACTGGTATGGCATAGTTCCTCAGCAAGGTTATTTCGAAAATAAAGATGACCATGCCGGTGAGCAGGAAACCTCCGTTATGATGTATTATCACCCCGAGCTTGTAAATCTGGAAGAGGCAGGAGAAGGAACATCCAAACCGTTTGCCTTATCTTCATTGAACGAACAAGTGGCCTGGGTTCCCCGTTACTGGAGTAAAGTTTCGGCAGATACCGGTATTGGAGATCCCCGTAAATCATCGGCCGAAAAGGGAGAACGTTATGCAAAAGCCGTTGTGGAAAAGCTGGCGCTTCTGTTTACCGAAATAGGAAGTAAAGAGGTTTATCTCTAGATTCACTCACTAAAAAATTATAACGGCTCCCGGCATAATCTTGTAAAGATTGCCGGGAGCCGTTTCTTTTATACCTACTTTGATAAAGCTATTACTTAACCTGAATGGTTACCTTTTGCTTGATGTCCTGCGCTGAAGTAGCAAGGCTGAGGATAAACTCGCCCGGTTCTACAACAAACTTGCTATCGGCTTCGCTCCAGAAAGCAAAACTGCTGACAGGAACTTTAAGGGTAATCTCTTTGGTCTCTCCCGGGTTAAGGAATACCTTTTCGAATGCTTTCAGTTCCTTGGCAGGGCGCATCACCGAGCATACAGGGTCGCTTACGTAAAGCTGAGCTACTTCGGCTCCTTTGCGTGCTCCGGTGTTTTTCAGGGTAAAGCTTACCTGGACGGAATCGTTGGCAGCGTATTCGTTTTTATCCGTATTCATTTTACCGAATTCGAAGGATGTATAGGATAATCCGTATCCGAAAGGATATACTACGGGCAGCTTCTTTGTATCGAACCAGCGGTAACCTACCAGAATATCTTCGTCGTAACGAACTACCAGGTCGTGACCAGGGAAGTTGTTGTATGCGTGGGCGGGCGACTGATCCAAGGATACCGGAACAGAGAAAGGCATCTTACCTGTAGGAGTTTCCTTTCCTGTAAGTACGTCGGTGATGGCATTTCCGGCTTCCATGCCGTTAAACCATCCCCAAACTATCGCAGGAGCGCAGATGTCGATCGCGGCCATATCCACCGGCGAACCGGCTATAATTACCACGATAGTGCGTGGATTTACCTTGCAAACTTCCTGAATTAGCTGTACCTGTCCGTAGGGAAGGGCATATCCCTGCTTGTCGGACGATTCGGTATCATAGTCATGATTCAATCCGGCGTAGATAATAGCCACATCCGACTTACGAGCTGTTTCTACAGCTTCCTTAAGAACGGCTTCGTCCAATTCGCCTCCTCCTTTAAAGTTTCCGGGATTCTGTCCGTTGTTAGAGCCTTCTACAAACGTAGAGAGCTTTTCGTATCCTTGTGCGTAGTTAATTTTTAGCTTGTCGCCCAGCTTATTTTGCAATCCCTGTAGCGGTGTAATTTCGTACAGCGCCTTGATTTCCGAGCTTAATCCTCCGTTGGCATGCAAGCGGGTGGCATTATCTCCCAAAACAGCGATGGATTGAATCTTATCTACATCCAGCGGAAGCAGGTTATTTTCATTCTTAAGCAGAACAATGGATTCCACGGCCGACTGATAGGCGGCTTGCTGATGTTCCGGCGTATTCATGCTTCCTTTGTTGAAGCGCTTTTTAGGATCCAGCACCTTGGTCTGAATCATTACACGCAATACATTGGCCACCTTCTCGTCCACAATACTTTCGGGAACGGCCCCACTCTTAACAGCCGCAATCAACGGATCGGCAAAAAACCACTGGTTGTAATCGTCCACCGTGGTTCCCATCTCCAGATCGAGACCAGCCAAAGCAGCCTTTACTGTACTGTGAGAGCCACCCCAGTCGGTCATTGTTACCCCTTTGAATCCCATCTCTTCACGGAGCAGCGTACGGTTTACGTATGTATTCTCCGAACACCAGTCACCTCTGAACTTGTTATAGGCATTCATAATCGTGTAGCTGCCACCTTCTTCGATAGCCGCTTTAAAGGCGGGAAGATAAATTTCGCGAAGCGCACGTTCGCTCATCAGCACATCTACCGTGGTACGGTTTGTCTCCTGGTTATTGGCCAGGTAATGCTTTACACTGGCTGCCACATCGCGCGACTGCAGTCCTTGAATATACGGCACAGCAAGACGGGCGTTTAAGAACGGGTCTTCGCTCATGTATTCGAAATTCCGGCCACCAAGCGGACTGCGGATAATATTAACACCCGGTCCCAAAAGTACATCCTTCTTACGAAAACGAGCTTCTTCTCCCAAAACTTCACCACGCAGGCGAGCCAGATCGGGATTCCAGGCAGCAGCAAAAGCCGTACCCGTCGGGAAATAAGTAGCCGAGTCGGTCGTCCAGTTGGAATAGCCCCAGTCGTGACGGTTAATTTCGGCACGAACACCGTGAGGACCGTCCGAAAGACTCCATTCAGGAATGCCCAACCGGGCTACTCCCGATACAAAAAACTTGGAATTTCCGTGCAGCAAGCCGGTCTTTTCCTTTAATGTCATCTTGCTGATGAGTTTCTGAATACGCTTTTCCATCTGCGGATTTTCTTTGTTGATTTTTTGCCCCTGTATGCCGCCGTGAAGCATAATAAATGCGGCCAGGAGAGCCATTGTCACTTTTAATCTTTTCATACTCTCTATGTGTTTTTACTCTTACTATTGGTATTCTGCACACAAATGTAATAGATAGACAAATCCGCAGGATGTTATTTTGTAATAAACGAAGCACCATGTCCCTCATTGTTTACAAAACAACCCCCTGACAACCTTTTTGAGGCTGACCGACAAAGACTATTTACCTGCTTTTGTAAAGGTGGCCTTCCGCAAACGCTCCTTAATTCGGGTAGAAGGGAGGTAGTTGATACTTTTTACGGTTACATAGTTGGCGCGAAGTTCTTCGGGCTTTTCTACAGTAGGACTGGTAAGGGTAATACCGAAAGTGCCCATGTCGCCTATGTGCACCTGGTTTCCTTCTTCCAGCGACGATTCCAGTTCGCAAACAAGGGCTTCGATTACCCCTTTTACATCGGCTGTCGAAAGCGTTGTTTTGTCGGCAATAGCCCGGCAAAGCTCATCGGTATGTATTGTTTTTCCATTGGCTTTGGTGGCCATAAATCCTACTTTCTCTTTTCCCGGGTAGTTACTTACCATCCGGCGCGATTTGTATGAAATGCTCATTCTATATTGATTTAAAGTTTACATGTAACCGTCTTTTTCTGTAAAACAGAGGATATATATTAAAAAGGATGTACATGCTTTTGTATTTACATGTACATCCTTTTCGAAAAGCATGTACATGGTTTTTAATTTACATGTACATGCTTTTATAAATTGCTCACCACAAATGTAAAAGAAATAAGGCGTAACGCCAAAGAATTATCCCTTATATTTATAACTTTGCAGGTTAATTGCTTAAAAGAGAAAGATGGAAGACGAATTTGATATACGCGAACCCCGTGTGGGCGAATACGAACGGGAGTACGAAAATGCGCTTCGTCCGTTAACGTTCGACAGCTTTAGCGGACAAGACAAGGTGGTGGATAACCTCAAGGTCTTTGTTATGGCTGCCCGAATGCGTAAGGAAGCGCTGGATCATGTGCTGCTTCATGGCCCTCCCGGACTTGGAAAAACAACCCTGAGCAATATTCTTGCCAACGAACTTGGCGTAGGATTCAAGGTAACGAGTGGTCCTGTGCTGGATAAGCCAGGCGATCTGGCCGGCGTGCTTACATCCCTCGAAAAAAACGACGTGCTTTTTATTGACGAAATACACCGGCTTAGTCCTGTTGTGGAAGAGTATCTGTACTCGGCCATGGAAGATTACCGTATCGATATAATGATAGACAAAGGCCCCAGTGCCCGGTCTATTCAGATAGATCTTTGTCCTTTCACCCTTGTTGGAGCCACTACGCGGAGCGGATTGCTTACAAGTCCCCTTCGTGCCCGGTTTGGAATCAACATGCACCTTGAGTATTACGATATGGATACGCTTACGAAGATTATCCTTCGTAGTGCCGATATTCTCAATGTAAAATGCGAACTGAGCGCCGCCCATGAAATTTCGTCGCGCAGTCGTGGTACGCCCCGTATCGCCAATGCATTGCTTCGTCGTGTACGCGACTTTGCTCAGGTAAAAGGCAACGGACATATCGACAAGGCTATTGCCTGTTATTCGCTGGAGGCTCTTAACATCGACCGGTACGGATTGGATCAGATAGACAATAAATTGCTTACCACCATCATCGATAAGTTTGGCGGAGGTCCGGTTGGCATTACTACTATTGCCACAGCGCTGGGCGAAGATCCCGGAACGCTGGAGGAGGTATACGAACCGTTCCTTATCAAAGAAGGTTTTATTAAGCGTACTCCCCGGGGAAGGGAAGTAACGGAACTGGCCTACCGTCACCTGGGCCGCACACCTAACAGTTCACAAGGTTTTCTTTTTGAGTAATAATGCGGATCGTCTTTCGGACGGTTCAGAGCGGATGATGTTATAAAAGTATGGCAGGAGGAGGAATGAAACGGCTGGCTAAAGATACCGCCGTGTATGGATTAAGTAGTATTATTGGCAGGATGCTTAACTGGCTGCTTGTGCCCATGTATAGCAGGGTGCTGGCCGGAACGGGCGAGTTCGGGGTGATGACTAACCTTTACGGATGGACAGCACTGCTGCTTGTTTTCCTTACCTATGGGATGGAGACAGGTTTCTTTCGGTACATCAACAAAAAGGATGTTCATAATCCCATGCAGGTGTACAGCACTACCCTGATTTCGATTGGTTTTACTTCGCTGCTTTTTGTGGTCCTCGGTTTAATGTTCCTGATTCCTGTTAGCAACGGACTGGGTTATAACGAGCATCCCGAGTATGTGGGTATGCTGATTGCTATTGTAGCCATGGATGCTTTCAGTGCCATTCCTTTCGCTTATCTCAGGTATGAGAACCGCCCCATCAAATTTGCAACGGTCAAGTTGCTTATAATTTTTCTGAATATCGGGCTCAATATATTTTTACTCGTGCTCTGTCCGTGGTTGCACACCCATTATCCCCAATCTATCAGCTGGTTTTATATTCCGGATTATGGAGTAGGGTATGTCTTTGTTGCGAATCTGATTGGATCGGCTCTGTGCCTGCTGCTGCTGGCAAAAGAGCTAACCGGATTCAAATATACCTTCGACGGAGCGCTGTTAAAACAAATGCTTCGCTATTCACTCCCCATACTTATTCTGGGTTTGGCGGGTGTATTCAACCAAACAGCAGATAAAATTCTGTTTCCGTTCCTGTTTGACGACAAAGTATATGCTTCCGAACAATTGGGTATTTACGGTGCTTGTTTCAAAATAGCCGTCATCATGGTGATGTTTACCCAGGCATTCCGTTTTGCTTACGAGCCGTTTATATTTGCCCGCAACAAGAACGAAGATAACACCAGGTCGTATGCCGAGGCAATGAAGTATTTTATCATCTTCTCGCTGGTTATTTTCCTTGGCGTGATGTTCTACATGGATATCCTGAAGTACTTCGTGGCCCCGGCCTATTACCCCGGCCTGAAAGTAGTACCCATTGTTATGCTTGGCGAACTCTTTTTCGGTATCTACTTTAACCTTTCTCTTTGGTATAAACTGAGCGACAAAACACAATGGGGAGCTTACTTCTCTACCATCGGATGCGTCGCTACTGTCTCCATTATCGTCTTTTTTGCTCCCAAATATGGATTTATGGCCTGCGCATGGGCCTCTTTTGCCTGTAATTTGTTAATGATGGTTATGTCGTACGTTGTTGGGCAAAAGAAGTTTCCAATTAAATATGATATGAAATCAGCTTTTATTTACTTTGTGGTGGCTGGGATACTTTACGCTTTCGCCATGCTGCCAACCATCGAATCGGAAGTGCTTCGGTTGTTGTACAGGACAGTTTGGCTGCTGATATTCCTTGGGTTCATAGTAAGGCGCGATTTGCCCTTGCGGGAACTGCCCTATGTAGGAAGATTTATTAAATAGAGTGAGATGGATAAAAGGATTTTTCGGGGTAGAGTGTCGGACTTTTTTGTCCGCAACTTTGATGTTCGTCAAGATAAAGAAGACGAGCTGGAAACCATCGAATCCATAAGTAAAGACGTAGAATTTAAAGGAACTACCCTTTGGGTACTCATTTTTGCCACTTTTATAGCATCACTTGGGCTTAATACCAACTCTACTGCCGTAATTATAGGTGCCATGCTGATATCCCCCCTGATGGGACCTGTCATGGGATTGGGAATGGGCTTGGGGATCTGGGATTTTGAACTGATCAAACGATCGTTCCGCTACTTTGTCACAGCTATCGTTTTCAGTGTAATAACATCGACGGCTTATTTTATTATTTCCCCCATAAGCGATGCGCAAAGCGAACTCCTTGCGCGAACTCAACCTACGGTATACGATGTGTTGATTGCTCTTTTCGCAGGCTTTGCCGGTATTCTGGCTAGTTCAACCAAGTCTAAAGGCAATGTTATTCCCGGAGTGGCTATCGCAACAGCTTTGATGCCTCCTCTTTGTACCGCCGGATACGGATTGGCTACAGGCAATCTTTACTACTTCTTCGGGGCATTCTATCTCTTTTCTATCAATGCAGTCTTTATTTGTTTGGCCACCTTTATAGTGGTGCGCTTACTTAAATATCCGAAGAAAGTGTTTTTGGACAAACAACGCGAAAAGACAGTTCACCGCTACGTGGGAATAATTGTGTTTTTCACTCTTGTTCCCAGTTTGTTTCTGAGCTATAACCTGGTTAGAACCACCTATTTTAATGATCGGGTAAACCGATATATCGCGAGGGAAATGAATTTCCCCAATACGCAGATATTAAATAAAAAGGTTACCCTTACCAGCGATAAAAAAGAAATCAAGGTGGTCTTGATTGGCCGCGAAGTGCCACAGTCCTTGATTGACAGTGTGCGTCTGAGATTAAAGGATTACGGATTGGAGGGAACTACCCTGACAGTACAACAGGGATTAGGCGAGAAGGCAACAGACATCAACGAACTGAAAAGCCTTTTGATGCAGGACTTGTACAAAAATAGCGAAGAGGTTCTTCGTGTTCAGTCGCATACTATTGATTCATTAAAACGCAGTTTAGACCAATATAAATCGTATGGGTTGCTAACTTCACGGCTTTTACCGGAAATGAAAGTGCTCTTTCCAACCGTTCAGGAGGCTTCTTTTTCCCATACGTATGTGATTCGTACCGACAGCATGAAACAGGATACTGTGATGCTTGTCTACCTTAAAAGTATTAATAAAATCAATGAAAAAGACCGTGAGAAACTTAGAGAGTGGTTGATAGCCAGAACTAAAATGAAGAAGATCAAATTAATAATTGAATAACTAAAAAAGAATGACGTTTATGAGAAGATTGTTGCCTTTATTGCTGCTTCTTATTGCAGTGAGCAGCGTACGGGCCGACGAAGGCATGTGGTTGCTGAACGAGTTGAACAAACAAAATATTGAACGGATGAAGGAGCTTGGCTTCAATTTGCCGTACGATAGTTTGCATAGTGAAGACCAAGCCAGTATCAGCCAGGCCGTGGTGATTTTCGGAGGCGGTTGCACCGGCATCGCTGTTTCCGAAGAGGGTTTAATTTTTACTAACCACCATTGTGGTTTCGGCTCTATCCAGAGCCTTAGTAGTGTAGAACATGATTATCTGAAAGATGGATTCGTTTCGCAAACCAAGGAACAGGAACTTCCGGTCCCGGGTTTATCTGTTAAGTTTTTAAAGAAAACGGTTAATGTAACCGATCGTATCATGGCTGTGATTGATACGATGAGTAATGAAGTGGCACGTATTCAGGCTGCCGATTCGATCAGCAAAGTTCTTTGCGATTCTGTTGGTAACGATGATACGCAGTATGCAGAAGTTTTCCCTTACTACAACAACAATGTATACTATTTGCAGGTGTACGATGTATTTAACGACGTTCGCCTGGTGTTTACTCCTCCAAGTTCGGTTGGTAAATTCGGGGGTGATACCGATAACTGGATGTGGCCGCGTCATACAGGCGACTTTTCTGTTTTCCGCGTATATGCGTCGGCCGACAATAAATCGGCTGAATATGCAGCCGAAAACAAGCCTTACAAGCCTCGATACGTACCTGAGGTATCTTTGCAGGGTTATCAGGACAAGGATTATGCTATGACAATTGGTTATCCGGGAAGCACGGATCGTTACCTGAGTTCATGGGGTGTACAGCAACGGATTGAAAACAGCAACAAACCCCGCATCGAGGTTCGTGGTATTAAACAAGACATCTGGAAACAAGGCATGCTGGCAAGCGACGAAGTTCGCATCAAGTATGCTTCAAAATACCAGGGAAGCTCCAATTACTGGAAGAATTCCATTGGTATGAATCGTGGTTTGGCCAATCTGAATGTTATAGAGCGTAAACAGGAGCAGGAAAAAGAGTTTGCTGCCTGGGTGGCTCAGTCGCCAGAACGTAAGGCTGTTTACGGAGATGTATTGTCTTTGCTTGAAAAGGGCTATACAACGACCAACGAATACCGCCAGATTGCTACCTACCTGGGTGAAGCTTTTGCCGGTGGTGCAGAGATCGTGAAGCTGGCCCGCATGGTTCAGTCGGTTGATGTACAGAATTCAACTCCCGAAGAGATCGACCTTATTCTGGACAGTCAAATTAAGCCTTTCTTTAAGGATTATGATGCTGCTTTGGACCAACAGGTGCTTGCTTCTATGATGGAAGTGGTAAAAAAGCGTGTTCCGTCTAAGTATCTGCCAGATATTTATCCATCGATTGATAAAAAATACAAAGGCAACTACGCGAAATATGCCGCTGATCTGTTTAAGAAAACAGCCCTTACTTCGTACGATAAAATAGCTGAGGCTCTTAAGAATCCGGCTCGTTACGAAAAACTTAAGAACGATCCTTCTTATAAATTAAGTCTTTCTGTTTTGATTTCGCTTTTCGAAATGCAGCAATTTATGGGAGAGTCTCAGTTCGATATTGCCAAAGGTGAACGTCTTTACTTTGCCGGTCTGAAAGAAATGAATCCTAACCAAGCATTATCCTCGGATGCCAACTTCACCATGCGTGTAAGCTACGGATCAATCGGCGGATATCGTCCTTATGATGCAGCTCAGTACGATTATTATACAACCACACAAGGGGTATTTGAAAAGGAAAATCCTGAGAGTGATGAATTCTGGGTACAACCCGAAATAATAAGCTTATTAAAGTCAAAAGACTTTGGACAGTATGGCAACGGTAAGGGTGACATGAATCTTTGCTTCCTTTCCAACAATGATATTACCGGAGGAAATTCAGGTAGCCCTGTATTCGACAAGAATGCCCGTCTTATAGGCTTGGCCTTCGATGGTAACTGGGAAGCGATGAGTGGTGATATTGCCTTCGAACCAGCTTTACAGCGTACTATTTCGGTAGATATCCGCTACGTATTGTTCATGATAGACAAGTGGGGTAAATGTCCTCGCCTAATCAATGAGCTTAAGCTTGTAAAATAACACTCCCGGCAATGCCGGCAGTACATAAAGAAGCCGCCTGTCAGAATCCTCGTTAAGAGGTCTGACAGGCGGCTTTGTATTATACAATCACCAGTTGATTACCGGCGGTATTTGTTTGTGCTTGGTTTGCGATCACGGTCACGGTCACTGCTGCTAGAGCTGCGTCTCCATGGTTTGTCTCCGCTTTCTTCGCGTCTGCCTGCGCCATAAGATGGACGACCGCTTCCGCTTGCGCTACCAAAGTCCTTACGATCGCGTCTTCCTTTGTATTCGCCACCACCGCGTGGTCCGCGGTCGCCGCCTTCTTTTCTGCCCTGAGCCGGTTCAACGGAGATGCGTCTGCCATCTACTTCGAATCCACTCATTTCCTTGATAACACGATCTGATTCAGCAGATTCTACTTCAAAGAAAGAGAAGTTGTCGCGTAAATCGATTTTGCCGATCTGAACCTTACCCGGTACACATTTATTGATAAGCTCAATAAGTTGGTTCGGGAATAATCCATCAGTTTTTCCGAAGTTAAGGAACAGGCGTGAATAGCCTTCCTGAGCTTGCGAAGGATTTCTGCTTCCACGTTCGCCGCGGTCGCTGCTTCCAAATTCTCTGCTTCCGCGTTCGCCGAATTCACCTCTGCGTGCACTGCGTTCGTCTGTTGCGTCCTGAATTTCAGGTGCGTTGCTATAATATTCGATCAAACGGTTAAATTCCATAGAAACTATACGTTTGATGATGTCTTCTTTTTCCAGCCATTCAAGCTTACGGTAAATATCAGGCATCAACGGATTGATTTCTTCTTCGTTTACCTTTACCTTTTCAATCTGGTCAACCAGGTTAAGCAGCTGCTTTTCGCAGATAGACTTACCGGTAGGCATTACACCCTTTTCAAATTTCTTGTTGATAATCCGTTCAATGTCACGAATTCTTCCTTTTTCTTTCACGTGGCAGATTGCGATAGAAATACCTGTCTTACCGGCACGGCCTGTACGACCACTACGGTGAGTGTAAGATTCTACTTCGTCCGGCAAACCGTAGTTGATTACGTGTGTAAGGTCGTCAACGTCCAATCCACGTGCAGCTACATCTGTTGCTACCAAAAGTTGTATATTCTTCACACGGAACTTCTGCATAACGTAGTCACGTTGCTGCTGGCTTAATTCGCCGTGCAGCGAGTCTGCGCTGTAGCCATCCTGAATTAATTTATCAGCAATTTCCTGTGTTTCCTTACGTGTACGACAGAAAATGATACCATAAATATTGGGATAGAAATCCGCAATACGCTTAAGAGCAAGGTACTTGTCTCTGGCTTGTACGATATAGGAAATATGCTTGATATTCTTATTCCCTTCGTTTTTGTTGCCGATAACAACCTCTTTAGGATTGCTCATGTACTTTTTAGAGATGCTTGCTATTCCCTGAGGCATTGTTGCCGAGAATAAAAGCATGTTTCTTGAAGCAGGCACTTCAGCCAAAATGGCATTGATGCTTTCAGTAAATCCCATGTTAAGCATTTCGTCTGCTT
This sequence comes from uncultured Macellibacteroides sp., assembly GCF_963667135.1. Taxonomy (NCBI): domain Bacteria; kingdom Pseudomonadati; phylum Bacteroidota; class Bacteroidia; order Bacteroidales; family Porphyromonadaceae; genus Macellibacteroides; species uncultured Macellibacteroides sp. The sequence goes on from NZ_OY762974.1 coordinate 1,595,841, forward strand.
CGTCCATAATTACTGAACGAACAGTACCAAGATCAACCGTTCTACGGTTCATTAGGTCCAATAAACGGCCTGGAGTGGCCACGATAACATGTACGCCGCGTTTTAATGCTTTGATCTGACTTTCAATGCTTGATCCTCCATATACCGGAAGAACCTTTAAGTCGTCAATGTATTTTGAATAATCATTCAAATCGCCTGCTATCTGCAGACAAAGCTCGCGCGTCGGACAAAGTATGAGAGCTTGTGGTTGATATTCGGATACATTAATTTTTTGTAGAATAGGGAGGCCAAATGCTGCCGTTTTACCTGTTCCTGTTTGTGCCAATGCAATTACGTCGTTGTCTTCTCCCAATAAGAAAGGAATCACTTCCTCCTGTACTGGCATGGGCGATTCGTAGCCCATCTCCTGAATTGCCTTTAAAATCGGTGCGGCAACTCCTAATTCTTCGAATGTTTTCAAATTGTGATGATAAGTAATTATATATATATTATATCTGAGAGTGCAAAGGTACGTAAATAATTCGAATTCACGCTAGTATAGCATTATTTCTTTTAATTTAGCCCTTTTCTTTTCGTTCATCCCGATTTCTTTGTCGAGGTATTTATCCATAGAACCATAGTCCTTCAATATCTTTTTTATAGCGATGTCCAGGTATGTTTCGTCTGCATTAATTATGACGGTGAATGTTTCCTGTGCGTCCGCATTAAGCCCGTTAGCTAATTTTGCAATTTTGTTAATTTCAATGCAATCGTTGCTAGTGGTATAATCTTTTAAAATAGTTTCTTCAGGTACGCCCAAAGATCCAAGAATCAAGGCTGAAAGGAAGCCCGCTCTGTCTTTTCCAAGCGAGCAGGTTATCAGAACCGGATAATTTTCTTTATCAAGAAGTTCGTTCATTGCTGAGGCAAACATCGGGCTGTTGCCTTTAATAAACTGAAGGTACATATCCTGCAGAAAAAGGATAGCATCCCCTTTACGCATTCTCCCTTCCTCAATTAGTCTGCTTACGCTGTCTTCATCAGCTATGGGTATGGGAAGGTTTATAACTTTTAGATTTTTATAGCGAATCGGCTCTTTGTGAACTTCATTTGCACCGCGCAAGTCAATAATAGTCTTGATTCCCAGATTGTCCAACCGCATGGAATCCCATTCGCTTAACGTATTTAATTTACCGCTTCGGTAGATTTTACCCCAACGGGTAGTGAAATTCCTGTTATTTACATAACCTCCTATATCCCTAAGATTCTGCACGCTATCCATTGCCACGCCTCTGGATCCGATGGTTTGAAACGTCTTGTCGTTAAAAGACAGCATGAAGTATTTCCTTGTCATATTGTCATTGGTGATGTAGGTGGTAACCCCATCATTGATATTAACATTCCCTACCGGCGTCGAGATATCGAATTTTTCAGGATTATCGGACACGAAAAGCTTAACGTTGCCCTGCAGAGGTGAATCGCTTTCCCATTTAATAACATAATTACCGATATCGTCACGCAAACAAAGCGTCCTGATTTCAGGACTGTTAGATGTGCATCCAACAAAAGCCGAAGCACATACAAATAGGGATATTAATTTTACTAACATCTTTTTCTTAAGCTATAACACAAAGATAACAAAAAAACATCCTCATAGTGCGAAGGTTAATGATATTTAAGACTGTTGGGCGTATGCAGAAGCAAATTCCCTTGATATATAGTTGTTATAACTTTGGCAAACCTCGGACGAAAGGTCGATTCCGCAGCCAATAATCTTACCCCATGTATCTTTATCCAATGATTGAAGGTCTTTGTATCGTACATCGTACTTTAACAAGCCATAGATAATACCTGCATTGAAATTATCACCAGCACCGATTGTACTGATAGCATTTATCGGCTTTGAATCATAGTGTCCGTTAAATCGGTCGGTATACAGGTTTACACCGTCGGCTCCGTGGGTTGTGATAAAGTTATGACAGTAAAATTTAATATTCTCTTCATACACGTTGGCCGGATCCGTTTTACGAAACAGGTTAAGGAAGTCTTCATCAGAACCACGAACAATATCTGCGTACTCCAGATTGTCGAGTACCGTAGGTGTAAGCCTTATTGCCTCATGTGCATGCGCTTTGCGGAAGTTTGGATCATAATAGATGATTGCTTTGCGTTCTTTGGCATACTGAATAAATTCCACCATTCGTTCCCTAAGCACCGGATTCAGGGCATAATAGGAGCCGAATACAAAGATATCATCTTCATTTATCCTTGGAAGAGGTACATCCAGCCGTTGCTTCGGATAATCTTTATAAAAAATATAGTTTGCATTGTTTTGGTCATCTAGAAAGGCAAGGGACACAGGACTTTTTCCATCAGGAAAACGATCAATGTAATCGGTCGTGATATTGTTCTCTTCCAGAAACGCTCCGATGATATCACCTACACGGTCGTTGCCTATTTCGCTGATAAATAAAACCGATACTCCCAGACGACTCAGAGAGATTAAGCCGTTAAACACTGATCCTCCTGGAACAGCGGCATGTGGCTGATTGTCTTTAAAAATAATATCAAGGATGGTTTCTCCAATTCCAATTACCTTTCTCATAAGCATGTACTCTATTGAGGTGAATTGCTATTCTTTCAAACTTTGTTCGCGGGATTTAGACCCCAGGTATCCACCATGGTGTCTTTTAGCATAGTCTTTGTTATTGAAATTGATGCGTTTCATGGTATTGACTACCAGGATATCACCGATAACCGTCATTACAGTTGTTGAGGTAGTAGGTGTAAGTCCAAGCGGGCACACTTCCTTCGGTGCTCCGGTAGGAAGGCAAATGGTTGCTTCCAGGGCTAAGGGACTTGCTATGTCGCTTGTAATTACGATGAACTTCATTTCGGGAGCGAGTCCACGGGTAAGCTGAATAAGTTCAACAAGTTCCCTGGTTTTTCCGGAATTGGAAATCAACAGCATAATATCATTATCACGGATTATTCCCAAATCGCCGTGCTGTGCTTCACTGGGATGCAAAAAGAAGGCAGGTGTGCCTGTAGAACTGAAAGTCGTTGCAATATTGGAAGCTATTTGACCGGCTTTACCCATTCCGCTGGTTATTAACTTTCCGTTGCGCTGATGTACATATTCCACAATAAGTGTTACAGCTTCATCATATTCGGCTACCACCGGGATGTTAAGCACTGCTTCTGCTTCCTGTCTCAGGATAGACGAGATATCTTCGTTTATCATAATTGCTTTCTTATTTTTGACAATAAAACCCAAATCAAATGATTTGCAAAAGTATTTATTTTAATTTTGCCTGCTATTATAAAGTGAAGAAAAAATATGAATTACTTGTCGCATGTCCTTTCTAACGGTCTTCGTATCGTACATCTGCCAGTGGAATCGCCTGTTTCCTACTGTGGCTTTGCTGTAAACGCCGGCACCAGGGACGAAGCGGCTGACGAGTTTGGTCTGGCCCATTTTGTTGAACATATGTTGTTTAAGGGTACTCAGAAAAGAAAATCCTGGCATATCCTTAACCGGATGGAGAATGTAGGAGGAGAACTGAATGCCTATACAACCAAAGAAGAAACGTTTGTCTATTCCATCTTTATGGAAGAGCATTACGGACGGGCTTTTGAGTTGCTTTCTGATCTTATGCTTAATTCTCAGTTTCCTCAGCAGGAGATTGAAAAGGAAGTAGACGTAATTCTGGATGAAATAAATTCGTATAAGGACAACCCATCTGAGCTGATTTTTGACGAATTTGAAAATCTTTTATTTGAAAACCATGCGTTGGGGCATAATATCCTTGGAGACGAATCTTCGCTGCTTAAGCTTGATTCTAACGCAGGACGCTCATTTGTAAATCGCTATTACACGCCGGATAGTATCGTTTTCTTTTCTATGGGGCGATCTAAGTTTTCCAAGATAGTTAAACTGGCTGAAGCTACGCTGGGATCGCTCGCATTGCCTTCGGCGGTGCGTAACCGTTGTGTCCCCGAAGCTTTTGTGCCCGTTTCTCAACGAATCCACAAAGATACCTACCAGGCTCATGTTTTATTGGGAGGAAGGGCATACAACATGTTTGACGAAAAAAGAACCATTCTTTACTTGCTAAACAACCTGATGGGTGGTCCGGGTATGAATAGCCGGCTGAATGTTGTTCTAAGAGAAAAACATGGATTGGTTTACAATGTTGAATCTAATGTAACCACCTATACAGATACAGGCCTGTATAATATTTATTTTGGAACAGACCCCAAAAATATGGAAAAGAGCCTTCGGCTGGTGAATGCGGAAATTGCCCGCATACGGAATACGAAGCTTACATCTTCGCAGCTGGCTGCAGCTAAAAAACAGCTGATCGGACAACTCGGAGTTTCGGGAGATAACAAGGAAGGTACTTTCCTCGGACTGGGAAAGAGTTTCCTTCATTACAATCGTTACGATACACTTCCCGAAGTATTTCATCGGATTGAAAAAGTTACTGCGGAAGAATTGCTGGAAGTGGCTAATGAGGTATTTGATCCGGCCCAGTCTTTCAGTCTTATTTTTGCTCCCGACTGATTATAACGAAGAACGTTTTTATTTAAATGACAGATAGGCTGCAAGCCTTTTCCTGTCTGCATCCGTGAATTCCTCCAATAGTTGAAGATTTTCCCATCCGGATAATTGTCCTTGTTGCTTCCGTAAAAGAGCAAGGACTTTTGCTTGTTTATAGGATATGTATGGGTGTTTCCGTAATGAATCTTCTGGAAGTATATTCACGTGAAGCAGTTTTACTGCATTTATGTCTGTCGTAAACCAACAGGATAACGACTGGTATCGTTCTTCATCCATACCGTATACTTCACGTAATTGTTCGACTGTATAAAATCCTCCCAGCAAATTCCGGAACTTCACGATGCGCTTGGCGAATGTGCTCCCTATTCCGGGTATTTTTTTTAACTCGGCTGTGTCGGCAGTATTTAATGCAACCTTGGTTCCTTCGGGGTATTTGGAAGACTGATAGTTTTCTTTTTGTGTCTTGTAGGATGAGCTGTATTCATCTTTTCTTTGATAAGTATCAGATGATGGTACCTTAAACCTGCTCTTCCCATACCTGTTTTTTGAAACAGGAGTCTTCTTATGTATTATCGAAGGCAAGGAGTCTTGTGCCTGCATCGCAATTGATTTATCCGAAGAAATATCCTTTGGGGCTTCGGTGAAGATTAACAGACATAAGGCAATCCCTGTAAGGCAAAGTAATAACAACAGAGCCTTTCGTTCTCCTTTGGAGAAGTATAGATAGTCACGCCACATAAAAAATAGTATTAGAAGGTTTTGGTTTGGTTTTTTATTTTATCAGCCAGCTGATTATTCCCAGTTCATTCAGGAAAATCATCCCGATTGCTATGGGAGCAATATACTTCATAAAGAAGGCGTATGTATTGAAAAAATAGAAAGGTAAAGTCCCTTTATTGGTAAGTTCGGCTTTCAATATTTTTTTATCGACCCGGGTTCCCACATAGATACATATTAACATCCCGCCGAACGGAAGCATAATCTTTGCTGTAAGATAGTCTAGTAAATCAAAAAACGTAAGGCCGAAAATCGTATACTCTTTCCAGATGCCTATAGACAGAGAGCTGATTATCCCTAGGACTAATACACCTCCCGAAACAAACCAAGCCGCTTTTGCACGGGAAATATGGTGTTCTTCGTGCACATAGGCTGTTGCCACCTCGTGTAGGGAGATGGTGGAAGTAAGTGCAGCCAGTGCAAGTAACAAAAAGAAAACAAAAGCCCATATTTCGCCCATAGGTAATTGCTGAAATACATTGGGTAATGTGATGAAAACCAACTCGGGACCAGCCGTAGGTGCGATGCCAAAACTAAATACAGCTGGAAAAATCATCACTGCAGCCAAAACTGCTACAGCTGTATCCAGAATTGTAACCTGCAAGGCGGTATTCTGCATATTAGTTTTATTGTCGAAATAAGAAGAGTAGGTAATCAGACAGCCCATTCCTATACTAAGCGAAAAGAAAGCCTGTCCCATTGCGCTAAGTATAACGGCAGACGTAATCTTACCAAAGTCTGGCTTGAAAAGGAAATAGAGCCCCTCTTCGGCATTTGGTAAAGTAACCGACCGGATACATAAGGCAACTAATAGGATAAAGAGCATCGGCATCATTACTTTTGATGTCCGTTCAATTCCCTCTTTTACTCCAGAGACAACGATGAAATGGGTAAGTCCTATAAATACTATTGTCCAGATAATCGGACGAACTATTTCAGAACTGAAAAGATTGAAGGATAGAGCAAATTCATCAGGAGTTTTATTACTTAGTGAACCTGTAACAGCTTGAAACATATATTCCAATGTCCATCCGGAAACGACGGAGTAAAATCCCAGAATTAAAAAAGAAGCCAAAACGCCATTGTAACCGATAAAGGACCATTTGGTTCCCGGAGACATTTGTTTAAATGCACCTGCCGCATTACGCTTTGTATGCCTGCCAATAAAGAATTCGGTAACCATTACCGGAAAACCCAGCAGGATCACACAAAGAGCATAAATTACGAGGAATGCGGCACCTCCGTTTTCTCCAAGCATATATGGAAAACGCCAGATATTACCTAATCCAACTGCGCAACCAACGGTTGCCATAAGAACACCAAGCTTACTGCCAAAGGTGGCTCTGTTCACTTCAGTCATAAATCTCTATTTTGTTAGATTTGAATTACTCCGTCTATCAGATGAATTACCCTGTCTGTATTTGCCGCCAGCTGTTCGTCATGCGTAACAATGACAAAGGTTTGATTAAACTCGTTTCTAAGTTCAAAGAAAAGCTGATGTAGCTCCTCTTTGTTATGTGTATCCAAACTTCCGGAAGGTTCGTCGGCAAGAATCACAGCAGGATGATTTATAAGCGCTCTGGCAACAGCTACGCGTTGTTTTTCTCCTCCCGATAATTCAGCCGGTTTATGGGTCATCCTATCCGATAGTTTTAAGAAATCAAGCATTTCTTTTGCTCTTTTCTCTGCATCAGCAGCCTTAACCTTGCCTATCAGAGCCGGAATCATTACATTCTCGAGCGCTGTAAATTCAGGAAGAAGCTGGTGAAACTGAAACACAAAACCAATGTTCCGATTACGGAAAGCGGCCAGTTCTTTGTCCTTTAACTTGCTCGTTTCCGTTCCGTTAATCGTCAACTTACCTGAATCGGGCGAATCCAACGTTCCTATTATCTGAAGTAAAGTTGTTTTTCCGGCACCGCTAGGCCCTACGATAGCAACTATTTCTCCCGGTTTTATAGAAAGATCGATCCCTTTTAAAACGGTCAGCGGACCAAAACTCTTAAATATTTGCTCGGTTTGTATCATTGTTATGTTTGTATCCCAAGTAAAACAATTTCCTGATTTTAGAGTACAAAAGTAAGAATTCTAACAAAGAAACCTACTACTTGGGATGTATTATATTCTGCTTTCTATCAATCGTGTATCGCTGCGAATACTTTATAGTTTTTCTTTTTTGATTGTTTTGCCCGTGGCATCCAATACCTCAAGTGTCATTTCCTTTCCTTTTTTACGGAGAATCATTACAGTTCCTGTGGTGGCATTGTTTCCACCACCTACAACAACAGGGAAATTATTGCCTTCCGTTCCTTTAGGATACCATGCAAAGCGATGCATGTGGGCATTGATGGCAACATTGAAAGGAGCTTTTGCCAATATTTTGCCCCATAACTGGAGGCAGGGATTAAAAGGCTCGTCCTTCATTCCATAAATTGGAATATGATGAATCAAAACACGTTTCTCTGCACTTCGGAAAGCTTTGCCAGCAAGCTCCGAAGCAAGAAAGCCCGCCTGCTCTGTTCTTAATTCTTCAAAATTGTTCAGACCGTAATAAACTGTTGTCGAATCGGGTTTATCTTCACCACAATCAAGCATAACAAACCTTGTATTGCCCCAGTTGAAGGCTCCATAAGTTTTGTCTCCCACATAATCGAATAAGTTGCGAAGCTGAATAGAGTAGGCGTTACGTATTTCATGATTTCCGCGGAGGAAAAAAACAGGAACGCGATCCGCTTTCACCTTTTGATTCATGTACGAGATAAAGTCTATAGCCTGCGCTTCGTTTTTAGGATCATCAATACAATCTCCGTTGAAGAATACAAAGTCGTAGTCAATTCCTTTTACCCGATCGGCCAGCATATCCAACAACCCTTTATTTTTATGGAGGTCGTTAAAGATCAGAGCTGTAAAATCAGTATCCGAACCCTTTGGCAACGTAAAGGATCTGATTTCAGACTTTCCGGTTTCTCCAAACTCTTTCCGGTAGGCCTCGTACAAAGTGATTTCTCTGGAGCATACCCGGTAATAATAAGTAGTACCCGGTTTCAGATCAGTCAGACGAATCTTGTGATGTGTATTGTTGGCAATAACCTGCCCATCCACCACGGTTTGTTGTTTCATTCCCAAATTCTGATCTGTACCATACTCCACCCAGCTATGGGTTGGCACATTAGTCATCCACGAAATAGTAATTCCGTTTCCGACCGGATTTTGAAGGAATGGAGTAGTGCGAAGTATCTCATCTGCTTTGGCCGGAAATCTTAAATCTACAAACAATGGCGAATGATCGGAAGCGACCGGTTCCGAAACAACCTGCTTTTGCAGTACAGTACAGGGCTGCCCGTTGTTTAGCAGATAAATATAGTCAATACACTCTGAAGGTTTATCGGAGGGAAAGGTGGGTTGTTTCGGATTATTCAATGTAATAAACTTCTCTCGCAAAGAGACCTGAACTGCCGATTCGAATTCCGAATTCATATCGCCAGCGATAAACACGGGTTTTTGTATCCCTTCAAGTTCTTCGGATATAATCCCAACCGATGCCAGCTGATCCTCTTTAGTAAGAGATAAATGGGTGCAGCAAACCAAATAATCTGCGAACTCAACGATCAGTAACGACCGCTTTTCTTCTTTTCCGGGAAGCGAAATCCTCTTGTATCCCAACGGCTTTTCTTTCGAAAGCATCCCGATGCCATATTTACCGCCCTGAAAATCGATTGAAGGCGCATAGGTTGCATGCATTAGTGTTCTTTTGGCCAGTTCACCCAGACTGTAAATCCCATTGTTACGTTGGGTAACGCTGTCCAGTTCCTGAACTGCCACCACATCGGGAGCAATCTTGTTAATAACATCCGCCACCCGCTGGTAGTCGGTAAGGTTATCCATTCCCTTACAATTCCGAACATTGTAAGACAGGATACGCAATGAGTTTTCTTCTTTTGGAAACGTTGATTGCCCTTTAACAGGTAAAGTGAATGAAATGGCGAGCAAGAGGAAAAGCAGACAAGTTTTCATAAATTGTGTTTCTAAGATTTGTAAACGAGTTTTGTTCTTTGCAAAGATAACAGAATCTTACCAATAATGCTTGTTTAATTATTTTGTAATAGTTATTTCATCTGTAATACCATTGTAATATTTTTGTAATACATGTTAACTTCCTGTTTAATATCTTTGCGCCACATTAAATAATATTTATGGAAACATTCTATTTACTAATTGTATTATTTCTATTTGTGCTTGCTATTTTTGATCTGGTAGTAGGGGTTAGCAATGACGCGGTTAACTTTTTAAATTCTGCTATCGGCTCAAAAGCTGCTTCCTTTAAAGCGATCATGATTATTGCAGCTTTGGGAATTCTGATTGGAGCCTCTCTCTCCAACGGAATGATGGATGTAGCCAGGCACGGGATCTATCAACCCCAGTATTTTTATTTTTCCGAGATCATGTGCATTCTGGTTGCTGTAATGTTAACCGATGTAGTTCTACTGGATATTTTTAATTCATTAGGAATGCCAACTTCAACAACAGTCTCGTTGGTATTTGAATTATTAGGAGGTACTGTTGCGTTGGCATTAATCAAAATTGTCAACACGGACGGAGCCCTGCAGTTCGGGGATTTGCTGAATACGGACAAGGCCCTTACTGTTATTCTGGCTATCTTTGTATCCGTTGCAATTGCTTTCTTTTTCGGAACGGTGGTACAGTATCTTTCGCGAATGCTGTTTACGTTTAATTACAAACCGAAAATGAAATATTTTGTAGCCATATTTGGTGGTATAGCCTCTACGTCTATCATCTATTTCATGCTAATCAAGGGACTAAAGGATACTACTTTTATGAGTGGTGACGTGCTTGCCTGGGTAGACGCAAACACGGGAAAAATTGTATGGGGCTGTTTTATTATTTCTACCTTATTGATGCAAGTGTTACACTGGTTAAAAGTAAATGTGTTTAAAGTGATTGTCCTATTGGGAACCTTTGCTTTAGCATTGGCCTTTGCCGGAAACGACCTTGTAAACTTTATCGGAGTTCCTTTGGCAGGTTATTCTTCTTACCTTGATTTTATATCCTATGGAGGAACAGTTTCTCCTGATAGCTTGCTTATGACTTCGCTACTTGGTCCGGCCAAGACTCCATGGTATTTCCTCATTATTTCAGGATTGGTGATGGTCGTAGCTCTTTTTACTTCCAAGAAGGCTCAGAATGTTGTTAAAACTTCCCTGGACTTATCACGCCAGAGCGAGGGAGATGAAAGCTTCGGAACTTCGCCTGTCGCAAGAGTTTTAGTACGTACCTGCAGCAATATATCTTCATCCATATTAAGTGTGGTTCCCGAGCCTGTAAAACAATGGACTGATAAGCGTTTTAATCAGGATGAAATCATCCTTGAGCAAGGAGCCTCTTTCGACTTGATACGCGCAGCTGTAAACCTTGTTTTGGCAGGTCTTTTAATTGCACTTGGTACATCGCTTAAGTTACCTCTTTCAACAACCTATGTAACATTCATGGTAGCCATGGGTAGTTCGCTGGCCGACCGTGCCTGGGGGCGTGAAAGTGCGGTATATCGCATAACCGGAGTCCTTTCGGTGATTGGTGGTTGGTTTATAACTGCAGGCGCAGCCTTTGTTATTTGTTTCGTAGTTGCCACGGTTATTTATTTTGGTGGTACAGCCGCTATATTCGCATTAGTTGCACTTGCAATCTATTCACTTGTTCGCAGTCACCTTACATTCCGTAAGAAGTCGAACAAAGAAACGGTTAGTCCTACAATTAAACAATTAATGGATACCAACGACAGTTCTGTAGCCTTGGTTTTGTTCCGTCAGCATACCCGCGACGAACTTGAATCGGTTCTTACGTTCGCAAGTGAATCTTTTGATAAATCAGTGAACGGGTTCATGAATGAAAATCTACGTGATTTGCGCAAAGTCCTTGGCGCTATTGAAGAAGAAAAGCTCCACCTGAAACAAGTAAAACGTATCGGAACACTTGGAGTTACGCAATTGGATCGTGCCATTGCCGTGGAGAAAGGTCTTTATTACTATCAGGGAAACGATTTTGCCAGCGAAGTTGTATTTAGTCTGCGCAGGCTAACTGAACCTTGCAAGGATCATATTGACAATAATTTCACACCGCTAAGCGATGTTCAAAAGGAAGAATTTGGAAAGATGGCCGAGGAGATTACGTCCTACCTAATGAAATGTTCAAATGAAATCAGGCTCAATGAATATACTAATTTTGAGCAACTGGTGGAAATGGCGGGAACATTGACTACCCGGCTAACATTGCTTAAGAAGGGTGAGCTAAAACGTATCCAGGGCCAGACAGGCAGCACGAAGGTAAGTATGGTTTATCTGAATATGGTTCAGGAAACACAGAATGTGGTCTCTTTTACCTCCAATCTGATAAAAGTAAGCCGGAAGTTCCAGATGGAATAGTCCGCTGATTCTTACATATAATTTATTTGGAAACGAAGGAATCTCTCAATACGAGGATTCCTTCGTTTCCTGTATTAAAGAGTAGGTCGATAATGCTTAAATTGGGAATAAAGCCATGTTTATCCTGGAAAACCTGGTAATATGGTTTGGGTAAAAACGCCGGATCCCCCGATTCCCGCTTAGGACTTATTCCCCTAAAATCATTTTCCACCTCCGCTTCAAAATCAGTAGTGAAGACTACATGGGGATGAATATCCAGCAGATTGCAAACCATCTGACGCAGTTCTTCGTTAAAGTCAAACAGAAAATCGTATTTATTCTCATAGAAAGGAGCAAAGTCGTCTTCGTAGTATTCAAAGAACGGACTTGAATTATAAGCGGAAGAAATGGCATTCCAATGCAAATGACGCCAGTTTCCGTGGTCCGAAATACGAATATCTTTTGTAAGGCATTTCAGTGTGTCTGGCTTAACAATCGGGATAGACAGAGACAAAGGGCCATTAGCTGCAGCGATGAGGCAACGGTTGCGGTATGTTTGTTTCAGGTAATTCTCGGCTGCTTCGATCCGTACCTCAGGATATTGATACATTTTGCAGTATTGCTGCACCGGGCCAAGGTAAGTCGAAGAAAGATAAGCTGGTTTCATTAATCAATTGTTTTGAACGTTCGTTCCGGGTCCTCGCTTTTCCAGCAAAACCATACATTTCCAATTATATGATCGGCCGGGATAAATCCCAGATGTCTGGAATCAACAGACTGTTTTATATTATCAGACAAAACCCAATAATAATCTTGTTTAAAATAGAAGAAATTAGTTTCCTTTCCATCAAGGAATAATTTACCGTCGCGCAAAAGCGCTTTGCCGGAAGTTTCATGCAGGATGATTTCCCGGCAGGCTTTCAATGACACCTCATCAATCCGGTAAGCTCTTCCCTTCTTCGGAACAATCACATTATACTCTTCAGACTTCTCCTGAACGAAATGTCCGTTCATTCCGGGCGATAGTTCTTCGCGGATTTTATATTCTTCAAAAGCAGTAAGGCAAAGGGTAAATCCAAAAGGTTCGCTTTTCCATTCACGCACGGGGACTGATAATTTGGAAAGTAAACCTCTAAAGACAGTTTCCATATCCTTGCTTATAAAATAAGTAGCTAGTGTAAAGGGAGACTTTGGTATTTGTTTTCCGTTAATAAGGTAACTGTTATTCTCTACCGTTACCGTATCGCCTGGCATTCCGACAAGCCGGCTTACGAAAAGCGGAGCCTGAAGCGAATCGCGGATAAGCGGGCTTGAAAACAGTACGACCCGGTTACGACCCGGATTGCCTTCCATCGGCAGCTTGTTAACCAGCACATAATCGCCGTTAAGCAAGGCTTGTTCCATGGAATTGGTCGATATGCGGAACGACTCCAGACAAAACATACGTACCCCCAGTACAACAGCAAGGAGGAGCAATGCTCCTCCCATAATCTGACTAACTCTTTTTATAATTTTTTTACTATCCATAGTTTATTAATCAGCATGAACCATCCGGAACATTCTGTTCCATCGAATGCCACCGTCAAATAAACTTCTGTCTTTATCCAGCGACAACCAGATAAGAATTGGTTTACCCACGATGTGATCTTCGGGAACAAAACCCCATGAGCGGGAGTCGGCCGAATTATGACGGTTGTCTCCCATCATAAAGTAATAATCATATTTGAATGTGTAGCTTGTAGCTGGTTTTCCGTTAATCAGAATCTGATTGCCGTTAACTTCCAGCGAATTGTTCTCATAATTCTTGATGCAACGGCTGTAAAGAGCCAGGTTACGTCCATTCAGATCAATGGTAGCTCCCTTAATTGGAATCCAAAGTGGACCAAAATTATCACGCGTCCAACCCGTATTGTATCCGGCAGGATAAGTCGGGCCACCTAATACATCCGGTTCAAGCACTATTCGCTTAACAGAACTTAGTTTGCCAGCAATAGCGAGCGCTTTCTTTGTAAGCGGTATGCGGTAAACAGGATTGAATTGCCCGCTTTCGTTTGGAGTAAAGCCAAGATAAGAAAGCAAATTCTGATCAGAAGCAAAAGCCCGGTCCTCTTTGCTAACCTCCATCAGGCGGAATTGCTCATCAGTAATAGCTGTTCCATCCGTCTGAATATAGTAATTCAGCTGCATGTTTTCAGGCTCTTTTGCCTTTTTACCATCAATATACACTACATTCTTGCGCACTTCAAGACTATCACCCGGCATTCCGATGCATCGCTTCACGTAATTCTCGCGCTTATCTACCGGTCGGTAGGTTATATCGCCAAAGGTAGCTTTATCAAGCATAATTCGCTCGCGGCCAACTTGATCGAGTAATGAGTAAAAGTCCGGATTCAATACCTTCAGCGTAACAGTATCGCCCGCAGGAAAGTTAAATACCACAATGTCGTTTCGTTTTACCACGCCTGTACCTTTCACTCTTTTATAGCCCCATTCAGGCCAGTCCAGATACGATTTGCAGTTCAGTACAGGCAATGTGTTCTGAACAAGCGGGAAGGAGAGGGGAGTATTTGGTACGCGAGGACCGTAACTTAATTTACTTACAAAAAGGTAATCGCCCACTAAGAGAGACTTTTCCAACGAGGAAGTCGGAATCTGATAGTTTTGGAAAACAAACAGATTAATAAAATACACGGCGATTAATGCAAAAAGAATATCGTCGACCCACTCCATCACAGAGCGTACTGTTTTGTTTTTTGATTGTTTCCACGCACCCCAGGGGATAAACTTGGTAAGAAAGATGTCAACAATAACAACAAGGCCAAAAAGCAGCCATGCATTTTCCATCCATAAAGCAAACATCATGTATAAGAAAGCCGCTACGGCAAACTTAATCCATTGTTTTTTTGTAATTGATTTCATTTTAGTTCGTACAGATTAAAATTTAAACAGGTCTTTCATTCCGAGAAATCCTTTTTTTCCGGCGGTAAATTCGGCGGCTACAACGGCACCGAGAGCAAAACCCGCACGGCTCTTCGCATCATGTTTGATGCTGATATAATCAACTTCAGAATCGTAAATGATTTCATGAATACCGGGAACTTCACCTTCTCTGATAGCATGAATAGCCAGGTCCGACGGATTCTCTTCTGTTTCCAGCACCCAGCGGTTTTTACGATCTACCTGTTCCATGATACCTTCCGCCAGCGTAATGGCCGTGCCACTCGGAGCATCCAGCTTATGGATATGATGTGTTTCTGTCATCTTCACGTTGTAAGATGGGAAATTATTCATGATTTTAGCCAGGTATGTGTTTACCGCAAAGAATATATTCACGCCAATACTATAGTTCGATGCGTAAAAGAATGTTTTACCTTCCTTGTCACACATTTCTTTTACCTCGTCTATTCTGTCCAGCCAGCCGGTTGTTCCCGACACCACAGGTACATCGGCAGCAAAACATTTCATGTAATTGTCCATCGCCGTAGAGGGAACAGTAAACTCGATAGCCACATCGGCACTTTTGAATGCTTCGGAGCCAAACTCTTCGGGATTACTTATGTCAACAATAGAAACGATCTCATGACCTCTGTCCAATGCAATCTTTTCGATGGTTTTACCCATCTTTCCGTAACCGATAAGCGCAATCTTCATAACTTTATATTGTAAAAATAATACCTTGGTTGAATTAGTTAACCCTTTAGCCTGCAAATATAAAGAAAATGAATTAGATTTGTGTTGTTAATCTTAACTTTGAGAAAATGGAACAATTATTGCATTACGTATGGATGTTTAAACTCTATCAACATGAATTAACCACAACCTCCGGCGAAAAAGTTACGGTACTTGATGCCGGGATACAGAATACCAACGCAGGACCTGATTTTTTTAATGCCAAAATCAAGATCGGCGATACCCTTTGGGCCGGAAGTATAGAAATTCACCACAAATCATCGGATTGGAAAGTACACAAACATCATATGGATAAGGCGTACGATTCCGTAATACTCCATGTTGTTACTTCTGCCGATACGGAAGTATACCGTACTAACGGCCTCCTGATTCCACAGCTAGAGCTTGAATTTCCTTCCTCGATAGGAACCAATTTGGATTACCTGATGCGGAAAAATGTGTCAATTCCCTGTCTTGCCCGCCTGCATGAAATAGACTCCTTGCACATAAATTCATGGATGGAGGCTTTGCTGAGTGAACGGTTGGAAAGAAAAATACAGGATATTTTTAGATTACTTGAACAGTACAATCAAGATTGGAACGAGGTTTTTTATGTGCTGCTCTCCCGCAACTTCGGATTTGGCGTGAATACAGACGCCTTCGAACGGTTGGCCAGAAGTCTGCCGTTTCGGATTATTCAAAAGCAGCGAATAAGTATATCTCAGATCGAAGCCCTTTTGTTCGGACAAGCCGGCATGTTGTCCGATACGGATATTGAGTGCCATTATTACCGGCTGCTTCAGCGAGAGTATCAGTTTCTGAAACATAAATACCAGCTAAAACCTTTGGACGAGAGCCTTTTTAAAAGTCTTCGTACCCGTCCGGTTTACTTTCCGCACCTTAAGCTGGCTCAGCTGGCGTCCATCTGGATGCAGCACGATACGCTTTTCTCGGCAATTCTGGAAGCCGGCACACCAAGGCAGTTGAAACAATATTTCCGGGCAGAGCCTTCCGATTATTGGGAAACACATTATCATTTCAGGCACACATCCCCAAAACAGGAAAAGTCGTTGGGCGAAAATGCCCTGAACATCGTCCTCATCAATACCGTAGTACCTCTGTTCTTTGCATACGGCGTTAAAAACAACCGTCCCGAATACAATGAAAAGGCCCTTCGCTTACTGGAAAGTATTCCGGCCGAGCGGAATAGCATTGTATCGTCCTTTACCGAGGCGGGAGTAAAGGTAAGAAACGCCGGCGACAGTCAGGCGTTGATTCAGCTAAAAAGGGCCTACTGCGAAACCAAGAAATGTATGTATTGCAGGATAGGATACCGTTTGTTAAAGCATTCGTAACAGAATCTCCCTCTTTCGAAAGAGAGCGATTTGATTAAAAGGTGTTTAAATGCTTATTCTATCGGCATAACTTTGTACTTTTGTCCCATTGCATAAAAGATAGAGTCAATGAACCAACAATTTTTGAGAAATAGTATTGCTGTACTGATTGGCATTTTTCTTCTGGTGGTGATGTATTCCTGTGCGAACATGGCATCTCCCAACGGAGGACCTTACGATGAAACGCCTCCCCGTTTTGTTACCAGTACACCTGCGCCCAATCAAACAAACTTTAAAGGAAAGAAGGTTGAAATAGAATTTGACGAGTTGATCCAGATTGACAAACCTACCGAGAATGTGATTGTAACACCTCCCCAGCGATTGCTGCCGGTGATTCAGGCCAGGGGAAGAAAGGCCGTTGTCGAACTGGAAGATTCGCTGAAAGCCAATACAACCTATACAATAGACTTTACAAATTCTATATCCGACAATAACGAGAAAAATGTATTCGAAAACTATTCGTTTGCATTTTCAACGGGCAACACGATAGACTCCCTCGAAATATCCGGCACATTGCTTAACGCCGAGAACCTGGAACCGATGCCGGGTATTACCATTGGTTTGCATAGTAGTGTGGAGGATACCGCTTTTTCTAAACAACCCTTCGACCGGATTTCGCGTACCAACGATAAAGGGAAATTTACCATCCGCAACATTGCCATGGGAAGTTACCATGTGTTTGGTCTGAACGACATCAACCGCGACTATATGTTTGACCAGCCCGGCGAAGATATAGCCTTTTCCGATTCACTCTACACAACAACCTTCGAGTTCACCTCCCGGAACGATACGGTATGGAAGGACTCGCTTACGGTCGATTCCATCAAACTGGTTAACTACACACGGTTTATGCCAGACAACATTCAGCTGTTGCTTTTTAAGGAAAAATTCGACCGGCAGTATCTTACTAAATCAGAAAGAACGCAGGAAAACAGGTTTACTATCCGGTTTAATTCGCCGGTCGACACAGTTCCTGCTCCCAGATTGCTGAATGTGGAGCCACAGCAATCCAAGTGGTATGTGTCGCAGAAAACAGAAGAAGATAAGGCCGTTCATTACTGGCTTACCGACTCTCTGTTATGGAAACAGGACACACTCAAGGTGGAAGTAAACTATATGAAAAGCGATTCACTAAACATATTACGTAATCAGACTGATACGTTGCAGCTTGTTTTACGTAAAAAGAAAGAAGTAAAACAAAAAAGGAAAAAGGGAGAACCCGAACCTATCCAGTTTTTGGGAATGAACGTGGATGTACCTTCTTCCATGGATGTTTTTGATACGGTATCTGTTGTATTTGACGAACCCGTACTGGATCTGAAAAAGGAACTGTTTTACCTTGATATGAAAGTGGACACCGTATGGACGCCGGTGGACTTCTCCTTTTATCAGGACAGTACAAATGCACTTGGATACTATATCGACAGAGAGTGGAAGTATGGCGAAAGCTACCGTCTGGAGGTAGACTCCGCTACGATTTTCAGTCTGTACAGCAAGTGGAATAATGGCTTTTCGGCCGAATTCAACATAAAGAAAGAAGACGATTACGGCAACCTATATATTAACTTGTCTGGTGTGGATACTACGGCTTTTGTCGAATTGATGAATGCCAGTGACCAGCCTGTAAGAAAAGCACCGGTTAAAGAGGGAGGTGTCCTTTTTATGGATCTAAAGCCGGATAAGTATTATGCCCGAATCATTCTCGATTGGAATAACAATGGGAAATGGGATCCCGGCAAGTATTCGGAGAAGCGACAGGCGGAGACTGTCTACTATTATCCCGGATTCTTTACCGTTATGCAAAACTTCGATGTGGAAGAAAGCTGGGATGTGAAGGCGGTACCGGTTGAAAAGCAGAAACCTTTGGAAATAACCAAGAATAAGCCTAAAGAGGCTACAAAAAAGAAGAGGGATTATAAAAATGAAGGAAGACAATCGTCCGGAAGTTCAAGCTCGTCAGGCATGCCTTTCTAAAGCATTCCTCGGGTTTCTTATACTGCTGCTTGCATTCCCGTTTACGGGAGTAAAGAGTCAGTGTGCCATGGAGAATAATGTTTTTCTCCCCGGAGAACGTTTGCAAATGGAAGTGTACTTTAAGTGGGGATTGCTGATGCCTAAGGCAGGAAACGTTACCCTGTCTGTCAATAACACCAATGGAGGGGCAGCCTATCGTTACCGGTTGTTGTTTAAAACCACCTCCATGTTCGATCATATCTTTAAAATGCGGGATACCATCGATTGCCATTACTCCAAAGATATGCAGCTTTTGCGTAGTCAGAAGCGGGTAAACGAAGGAGGTAAATACAACGTGGACGATCTGACTTTCACTTACAACGAAGGCTTGACCCGGGTTCGCTCGCATCGGTATAACCTGGAAAAGACTAAAATAGACACAACACTTGTCAGCGAGAATTGCATGACCGATATGCTGGGAGCAACCCTTTTCCTTCGCATGTACGATATATCTTCCATGTCGACCGGAGATGTGATTCCTTTTCGTATCGCCGTTGGCCGCGACAGGGTTAATGTCCGGTTCCGGTATGCCGGACAGCGTATTGTTGAGCAGGGAGACAATGTAAAGTTTAAAACAAAGTTGTTCTATATGGATATCTTCGACGAAGCCTTTACGGAAACCAAAGAAGCGGTAGAAGTATGGATAAGCGACGATGAAAACAAAATACCTATCAAAATAAAGGCCAAACTCAAAGTTGGTTCGGCCGAGGTACATTTCAAAAGCATAAGCGGAAACCGTCATCCGTTTACCAGCCGAATTGTTATTCCCACCAGTTAAACAGGCTCCTTTTTAAAGTATAGGCTCGAAGGGTAGCGGTTTGTCCTTGCGGTAACCTGTACCGCTGAAAGTCGCAATCAACTCTCCGGCTTCGTTGGTAACTCTCACTTCGCAGCTGGATATCCGTTTGTGATTGTACACTTCGGTTGCCTCGGCATACAGAAACCCGGTAGCCTCACTTTTAAAAAACCGGATGTTACTTTGAATGGAAAGGGTGAGTCGGGCGTGACTGTTGGTGGCAGCAGCAAAAGCAAGATCGGCAAGGGTAAAGATGGCACCACCCTGGCAAACTCCGCCCCCGTTGTGGTGCATTTCCTTTATCTCCATGCGGGCCCTGGCAAAACCGTTACCAACCTCCAGCAACTCAACTCCGGCAAAAAGGGCGAACTTGTCGCCCTTTAAGAATTCGTCTATCGTCATATCCTTCTTATTTGGACAGCTTCCACTCGGCTCCGTCCTTGGTATCCTTTATTTCGAATCCCATAGCAGTAAGCTCGTTACGGATTTTATCCGAAGTAGCCCAATCCTTGTTGTCTTTGGCCTGCTTGCGGATGGTAAGCAGCAAGTCCACCGCTTTTCCAAATGCTTCGGTGTTGGCGCCTGCGGCAACAACAGTATCCTGCATTCCCAGTATGTCAAACAGGAAGAGATGGAATACACTTTTCAGCTCTTCGATATCTTCAGCTGTAAGCGTAGCCTGACCAGCCAGTACGGAATTGATTCCGCGGGTGGCATCAAACAGATGCGAAATAACAATCGGACTGTTTAAATCGTCGTTCATCGCTTCGTAACACTTGGCACGCAACCCCTTTACATCAACCGATGAGGTTGCCGATGCCTTTAGTTTATCCAGGTGCGACCAGGCCTCCATTAAACGCGATAAACCCTTTTCCGATGCCTGTAAGGCTTCGTTGCTAAAGTCTACCGTGCTGCGGTAATGCGCCATCAGAATAAAGAAACGGATAGTCATCGCGCTGTAAGCCTGTTCAAGCGAAGCATGGCTACCGGCAAAGAATTCGTCCAGCGTGATAAAGTTGCCAAGACTCTTTCCCATCTTCTGTCCGTTGATGGTAATCATATTGTTGTGCATCCAGTAATGAACAGCCTCTTTTCCCTGCGAAGCAACCGCTTGGGCAATCTCGCATTCGTGGTGCGGGAATATCAGGTCCATGCCACCACCGTGTATATCAAAACTCTCGCCCAGGTACTTCTTACCCATGGCCGTACATTCACAATGCCATCCCGGGAAGCCATTGCTCCAGGGAGAAGGCCAGCGCATGATATGTTCCGGTGCCGCACACTTCCAAAGAGCAAAGTCAACGCTGTTACGCTTCTCGTCCTGTCCATCCAGGGCACGGGTCGTATTGAGCATATCTTCCACATTGCGACCCGAAAGAACGCCGTAGTTGTGCGCCTTGTTGTATTTCTCCACATCAAAATAAACCGAACCTTCGCTTTCGTAAGCAAAACCGTTGGCTATAATCTGCTTTACAAGCTCAATCTGTTCGATGATATGTCCCGATGCATGCGGCTCAATGCTGGGAGGGAGCACATTAAGGGCATCCATGGCCTTGTGGTATCTGTTCAGGTAATACTGAACTATTTCCATAGGTTCCAGCTGTTCCAGGCGAGCCTTCTTGGCAATCTTGTCTTCGCCGGCATCAGCATCATTTTCCAAATGACCAACGTCGGTTATATTGCGTACATATCTTACTTTGTATCCAAGGTGCGAAAGATAGCGGAACAACAAATCGAATGTAATGGCAGGGCGGGCATGTCCCAGATGGGCATCACCGTATACCGTCGGACCGCAAACGTACATTCCCACATGTTGTTCGTGCAAAGGTACGAACTGTTCCTTTTTTCTTGTAAGCGTGTTGTAAATGCTTAATGGATGTTCCATAACTATATAAAACTTTATTGAGGTTACAAATATACATATTTTGGATGACATAGCTAACTATTTGCATGAGTCAAATCAAGTAGCCGTTATTGAAAGAAATAATTCAGTATCTTTGTTGTTTAAAACAATATAGATATGAAACAGCTTACACTTCTATTATTCTCTCTTCTTTTATTTTCCTGCGGAGAAAAAAAGACGTCCGAAAAGATGGTATCCGTAACCATAGAACCTCAGAAATATTTTGCCGAGAAGATAGCCGGAGACAAATTCATCATCAATTGCGTGGTTCCATCGGGGCAAAGTCCCGAAACATACGATCCTACTCCTCAGCAGATGATCAATATCGGCAAAAGTCTTGCTTACCTAAAGATTGGATACATTGGATTCGAAATGGCCTGGATGGATAATATCATTCAGAACAATCCAAACCTGAAAATCTTTGATCTTTCCGAAGGAATCTCCTTAATCGGTAATCCGGACGAAGAGATGCATGAAGCCCATGCCGATGAAGCCGGCGAGCACGAGCACGAACACGGACACCAGCATACAGGAACAGACCCCCATACCTGGAACTCTGTTGCCGGAGCAAAAGCCGTTGCATGGAATACATTACAGGCTTTTATCGCGCTGGATAAAGAAAACACCCAGTATTACTTTACAAATTATACGGCGTTACTTGCTGAAATAGAGAAAACGGAAGCTGTCATTAATAAACTGCTCGACGGATTAAGCAACCGTACGTTTATTATTTACCATCCGGCTCTTGGCTATTTTGCCAACGAATACCAGCTTACTCAGCTTTGCATAGAGATGGACGGCAAGGAACCGAGTCCGGCTCAGTTGAAGGATTTGGTAGATGTTGCCCGTGCCAACAATACCCGTGTGGTATTTATTCAGCAGGAGTTTGATCAGAAGAACGCCGAACTTATTGCCCGTGAAACAGGTTGTAAGTTAGTGCGGATTAATCCGCTTTCTTATAACTGGAGTGAAGAAATGATTAAAATCGCTCAATCATTAAAAGATGCAGAAGCTAATTGAAATAAAAGATGTAATAGCCGGCTATGGCAGCAAAACGGTTTTAAGGGATGTTTCTCTGGATATTTACGAAGGAGATTTCCTTGGAATAATTGGTCCGAACGGGGGTGGAAAAACAACCTTGCTGAAGGTTATCCTCGGCTTGTTGCAGCCCTCTTCGGGAACTATCCGGTTTTATCAGGGCAGCCAGCAAGTGCCCTTTCTTCGCATAGGCTATTTACCTCAGCTTAATAACATCGACAAGAAGTTTCCCATCACTGTTCGCGATGTGATTGCCTCTGGTCTGGCTTCAGAGAAGCGATGGATCCGGGGATTTAACGATCAGCAAAACAAACGAATTGATACGGTGGTGACCGAGATGGGTCTCGAAAACCTTGTTAAACGGCCTATCGGCGAACTCTCCGGTGGGCAGCTTCAGCGGGTTTTGCTTGGACGTTCTATCGTGTCCGATCCCCAGGTGCTCATCCTGGACGAACCCAATTCGTATGTGGACAAGCGTTTTGAATCGCATTTCTACCGCTTATTGGACGAGATAAACAAGAAAAGCGCCATTGTGCTGGTTTCGCACGATATAGGGACCGTGCTTTCCATGGTTAAGAATATAGCCTGTGTAAATGAGACGGCCCATTACCATTCGGGCGCCGACATATCCGAAAACTGGCTAAATGAAAAGTATGCCTGTCCGATCGAATTGATAGGGCATGGAAATCTTCCTCACAGGGTATTGAAAAAACACGACGACGATACATGTACCCACTCGCACTCATAGGACTACCCGAAATTGGTTACATCGTTGCCATAGCCAGTGTTATCTTCGGAATAACCGCCGTATTGCAGAATCCCTTTATCGGAAAAGGGCAAAAAGGATTATGGATACTTACCATCCTTGTCCTAAACTGGATTGGCTTACTATGGTATTACTACGTCTACTACTTCAAAGACAAATAGAGTAAAAACAGACCACCTTGCCAACCAAATTCGATTTATACCGAATCTATCTCTCATCTGTCACTTTTAGGCCCTAATCCTCACATTTGCAATAGAATAGTGAGTGACAGATGCCTTTTTCATCCCTCACCCCATCTTACATCTCCCACCCAAAATTTCTCGGGGGAAGAGCCAATGTTATCTTTATAATAAGCACGTAAAATTTTACTCCCTGTAATTAAGCTCAACTATAAAGGTAACTAATTGTAAGACAGTAATATAAAATATTTTTTCCTTAAGGGAAGTATTCGTTCGACAACTGTCGTTATACTTGTTGACAACTGTCGACAAGCATAACGACAGATATCAACATCCTTAACGACAACTGTCAATCGAATAAATCCCTTAACCTTTCGTAATTAAACACAAGCTCAAATTATTTATTCCCTTAGTGAACGCAGTTAATTCCTAACGGAAAACCGTAAGCATTCCGCAATACGTTGCAAATCATGAGGCTTTGCCATTCTCAGGCTAAAAATTAAGAGTGATTGGACTTCGTATTCAACGCTTCATCTACGGATGTAAATAGAGTAAAAGTGATGATAGATAAAAATGACATATACTTGTCACAGAACTCATTGATATCGCTATTTTTACTGCTTGGTTTGTTTTTATGATTTAACGGACTATAATAATGCATTGTTTTTCTGAATTAATTATTTAACTTTGTTTTTTAAGTCCTAAAAATGAATGTGATTTTAGTGTACGATATTTGTCCTTAAATAAGTTTGTAAATAATCTTTTATTAGTATAAATGCGTAAATTAGATTCTCCTGACATAATAATGAGTGATTCCGAATTGTTATCCTTACTTCATTATGATCGTGATAAAGCTTTTACTTTGATTTATGAAAAGTATCATAAGTTATTGTATGTGCTTGCTTTTAAGTATTTGAAAAGTTCTTTCATGGCAGAAGATGCTGTTCAATTTGTTTTTTTGAAATTGCTGGAGACTCATTCGTTGCTATCTGTTTCTGTCAATCTGCGTAATTATTTGTATACTATGCTGAAGAATCATTTACTAAATGAAATACGCAACAATTATAATGCGGTTGAAAAAAATTATGAAATGGCCCAGTCAGGATCGGAATACGAAGACGATTTGCTCACTAAAATTGAAGATAAGGATATGATGGACCGGTTGTATCTGCTTGTTGAACAGTTACCATTGCAAAAGAAATTAATTTGTCTTTACAAGTTAAAAGATAATCTTTCTAATCAGGAGATTGCAGAAAAAATGAACATTTCTGTCGCAACTGTAAAAAGCCACTATACGCAGGCAATCAAAATACTTCAATCAAATTTTGAACTAATGTTGATAATAATTTCAATTGTCAACTCAACCTATTTTTAATTTCAAGTGTCAATTAATAGGAAACAAAAGAACAAAGTAAAAGTATGATTATGAATATTCCAGATAACGATATAATTGAGAGAACGCTTAATAATGAAGCGACACCAGATGAAGCCAAAATGGTTGTTCGCTGGTTTAAAACCAAAGAAGGCCAGTTGTGGCTTTCATCCAGAATTGATGAGGATGAAAAATTAATTTTGGAAGGAGAAGAGCATTTTCAGGTTAATCATAAGATTCCATCGGATGTTATTTACAGTAACATCTTAAAACGATTGAAGACACAAAAGTTAAGGAGAAGAATTTTTCAGGCAGCTGCTTTACTGATACCTTTTATTTTGGTGGCGGCATCGTTCTTTTATGTTAATTCGAAGGTGGATTTATTGGCAGTTAACGAATATGATGAGATTTATGTGCCAAAGGGTGAACGTATGCAGGTTATATTTCAGGATGGCAGTAAAGTTTATCTGAACTCTGAGAGTAGAATAAGATATCCTCGTAAGTTCGGGTTGAATGAACGAAAAGTGGAATTGGAGGGTGAGGGATGGTTTGATATTGCAAAAAATCCAAATAGACCCTTTATAGTTGATCTGAACTGCTTACGGGTTAAGGTTATGGGAACAATTTTCGATGTAAAAGCTTATCCGAATGAAAATGATATTTCTGTGGTATTGGAGAGTGGATCAGTTGAACTTAAAACTGTAATGTCAAATTCAATTAATATGGTTCCCGGAGATAAAGCCGTTTATAACAGATCGTCAGGTCGTTGCAAAATATTGCATTCTGACAATTATAAATTGTCGTCTGCATGGAAGCATAATGTTTTAGTATTTAATAATTCTTCTTTGTCTGATGTGATTAAAACTTTATCAAGAACCTATAATGTAAATTTTATAGTTGAAGATTCTGTTGCCCTGAGTTATACTTACACGATTACTACAAATAGTAAGAACCTGGCTTTCCTTCTAAAGGAACTGGAGAAGATTACACCTGTACGATTTATTATAAACGAGAACGATATTAGAGTAAAAATGATAAAAAAATAGTTGCAACTAATACTCTTTCTTTTGTTGTGTGTCTATTTAATGTATGTGTTATAAAACGGAATGTTAACCTGTAATTGTTGTCTGCGCAATGAATGATACATCATAATTAATAAAAACAGCCGAAAAACTCTCACATTTTCCGGCTGATGGCGTACTGAAATATTATTTCAAATACTTAAAATCAATACAAATATATGAAAGAAAAACAAATTTGCCCTATTTCCAGGCATATTTTATTATTTATGGAGAAAATACCTAATGCCATGAAGTCAACCTTCTTATCTTTAGTTTTTTCTTTTCTTAGCGTTACCCTGAATGCAGCTAATCAACATGTATCCATAACTCTGGAAAACGTGAAAGTCGAGACGATTTTAACAACCATTTCTAAACAAACCGGTCTCTCAATGGCCTATAGTAAACAGATTGTTGATCTCAACCGAATTGTAAGCATCAATCTTAAAGATGTAGAGGTGGAGAAAGTCCTAGATAAATTGGTGGAAGGAACTTCCCTGGCATATGAAGTGAAAAGTGGGAAAGTCTATTTATTTGAAAGACGCTCTAACAAAACAAGTTATTCAGAACAACAGCAAAAAAAAGTAACTGGTACCGTAAAGGATGTACAGGGACAGCCCATTATTGGGGCCAATGTCGTTGAGAAAGGAACATCAAATGGGACAGTAACGGATTATAATGGTAATTTTTCGCTAGAGGTTTCTGAAGAGTCGGTTCTCCTATTTTCTTACATCGGATATATTTCTCAGGAATATATTGTTGGTAAAAACACATTGCTTAATGTGAAATTGGCGGAAGATGCCAAAACACTCGAAGAAGTTGTTGTTGTGGGGTATGGTACCCAGAAAAAAGGAGAGGTTGCGAGTGCTATTTCAAGTATAAAATCGGAGAATTTTATCAAAGTTCCTTCTCCGGATGCTGCTCAGTTAATCAGAGGTCAGGTGGCTGGTTTGAGTATTATTTCCAAGGATGCGAATCCTACATCAACTTCCGAAATCTCATTACGAGGTATTACAACGTTAAAATCGAGCGCAAGTCCTTTGGTGCTGGTTGATGGTATCCCAGCTGATCTGAATTCTGTTTCTCCTGATGACATTCAACAGATTGATGTTTTGAAGGACGGATCTGCAGCTGCTATCTATGGAACCCGTGGAACGAATGGTGTAATTTTGATTACTACCAAAAATGCAAAAGGAGAAATGCCTACAAAGGTTGATTTTAATGCTTACTTGTCTACTCAGCAGATCACAAAGAGACTGGATTTTATGAATACTAAACAATATAGGGCGAAAGTGGCCGAGGGTATTCCAGGTGCGCAGGATGACGGTGATAATGTAAACTGGTTAGATGAGGTTATGAGAACTCCTTTTACGCAGGTTTATAATTTAAGTCTAAAAGGGGGAAGCAAGTCTACCAATTATACAGCAAGCTTTGAATATAGAGGATTGAATGGATTGATAAAACGTACAAATAATCAAATGATTTATCCTCGTATAGAAATTTCGCACCGTATGTTAGATGACAAGTTGAAACTGACTGCCAGTCTGAGCGGATACAAGCAAAGTTACTTTTCCGGTTCTGATGGAGGAAGTTACAATTCGGCTATTTATAGAAATGCTTTAACATTCAATCCAACAACGCCACTTAAGGATGCGAACGGAAGTTGGTCTGAAAGTCCTTCTAAAACAGATTATTTTAATCCGGTTGCTTTGCTGGAAGAAGTTGAAGGAGAAAATCAAGCAACAAGTCTAAGAATGTTTGCAACGGCTATTTTTACTCCGATAAAAGGATTGGATATTAAATACCTTGTTTCTTCCAATACATATAATCAGGCGAGAGGATATTACGAAACCCAACAGCATATTTCCACTATAAAAGATGATAAGAATGGATATGCTTCCAGAGGTACTACCCGAAATACAGAAGATCTGACAGAGCTTACTGTTCAGTGGAACAAAATCTTGTTTGAAGATCACACTTTCACCCTCCTTGGAGGCTATAGTTGGTTTAAAAGGAATTACCAAAACTACTATATGCAGAACTTTGATTTCCCATCGGACGATTATACTTATAACAACATAGGTTCAGGTTCTGCATTAACAAAAGGGCGAGGAACGGAATATTCTTACCAAAGTGAAAATAAGTTGTTAGGCTATTTCGGGCGTTTTAATTATAGCTTCCGAGGTAAATACATGTTATCTGCTAGTATTCGTCATGAAGGGTCTTCCAAGTTTGGAGCGAATCAGAAGTGGGGTACTTTTCCGGCTGTCTCTGCTGCCTGGAATATCAAATCGGAGGAGTTTCTTAAGAATATCAACAAGTTAAGCAGTTTAAAATTGCGTGCCGGTTTTGGTGTAACTGGAACGGAACCTTCAGATCCATATATGTCTCTTAATACATTGAGCTTCTCTACATATGTTTATTATAACGGAGCGTGGATTAAAACTGTTCGCCCTGCTTCCAATTCGAATCCAGATTTGAGGTGGGAGCGTAAGGAAGAGACAAACATTGGTCTTGACTTTGGTTTTATGGATGATCGCATCACGGCTACTGTAGATTTATATAATCGTAAAACGAAAGATTTGTTATGGGATTATACAGTTCCTTCGCCTCCTTATTTGTATTCGAGTATGACAGCTAATGCCGGTTCTATGCGAAATCGGGGAATTGAGGCTTCTGTAACAGTAATTCCTGTTAAGACTGAGAACATACAGTGGATTACTTCTGTAAATTATTCGACGAACAGTAATAAGCTTCTTTCTTTATCAAATGACAAGTTTGTATCCAGCGGTTATTCGGACCAGGGAAATACTGGTGAACCGATTCAGCAGACTACCCATCGTATCCAGGAAGGTGAATCAATTGGCAATTTCTATGGATTCAAGAGTATAGATATTGATGAAAATGGTCACTGGATTATCGAAGGTGAAGACGGAACAGCAAAGCCTATCTCTCAACAACAGCCTACTGACAAAAAAGTGATTGGAAATGGATTGCCTAAACATTATCTGAACTGGAACAACACAGTGATGTATAAGAATATCGATTTTACGTTAACTATGCGTGGAGCATTTAAATTTGATATTTTGAACATGGCGGAATTGCAATACGGGCAACCTGTTATGCTTTCGAGAGGAAATATTCTTAACAGTGCTTTTGATAAAGTGTATGGTAAAGTAAGATTGGCAAATGATCAGGAACTTCAATATGTGAGTTATTATATTGAAAAAGGGGATTATTGGAAAATTGATAACATGACTTTAGGTTATACGCTTGACTTCAAAACATCATGGATTGACAAACTAAGAGTGTATGGAACCGTTTCCAATTTGGCTACGTTTACTGGTTATACCGGTATCGATCCGGAAGTTAGTATCAGTGGTCTGAATCCTGGTTGTGACGATAAAAATCGTTATCCGGCAGCAAGAACATTTACCGTTGGATTATCCGTTAATTTTTAAAATAGAAACATATGAAAACATATATAAAACTATTTATCGCGTTGCTTTTCGCTAGCACAACCATTTCTTGCAGTGATAATTTAGATGAGAATGTATATTCGTCGGTTACAGAGCAAAGTTATAAATATACGTCAGCCGATTTTGATCCAGCTGTTTCCAGTGTTTACTCTTATCTTAGATCACTTATTTCTCATGGAGGTTACTGGCAGGCGCAAGAGGTGACTGCTGATGGAATTGTGATGCCTCCTAACGCATCAGGATGGGATGATGGAGGAATTTACCGCAGAATGCATTATCATACGTGGAATTCTGAACAAGCGCATATTTCATCTATGTGGTCAGCTTTTTATAGAGGAGTTATTTTGTCGAATCAAGTAATAGAGCAGATTGAAACAGATAAAATTCCGGCTCTCTCGGCAAATGATAAGACTGCAGGTCTTGCCGAACTAAGGGCTGCAAGAGCATTCTATTATTGGTTGATTTGTGATAATTTCGGGGATGCACCTCTGGTGACTGCTACTGGTACGGATTTGCCAGAAAAAAGCACAAGAAAGCAAATTTATGATTTTATTGTAAGTGAACTGAATGAAGTAATACCTTCGCTTAGTGAAGTTCAGGGCGGCACATCGTATGGACGGATGAATAAATGGGCTGCCAAAGCACTTTTGGCAAATGTATATCTGAATGCGGAAGTATATGTAGGTGAACCCCATTGGGCTGATTGTATTATTCAATGTAATGATATTATAAACAGTACCAAGTGCGATCTTTCTGCTAATTACAGTGATCCATTCCGGACAGTGGGAGTGGAGACTTCGAAAGAAATTATATTTACGATTCCATTTGATGAAAAATTAGCTGGAGGAAATAGTATTCACATGTTTTCATGGCATGGTGAACTTAAAAAGAAATATGAAACTGAAGCGACTCCTTGGGGAAGTGGTTCGGCTATGGGAGTCACTCAATTTATAGACACCTATGATACGGAAGACTCACGTCTTGCAGATACATGGCTAATGGGGCCCCAATATGCAGCTAATGGAACATTGTTGTTAGGAACTTATGATATGAAAGGAGAGCCTCTGAATTTTACAAAGGATATACCAAGTGGCAACTATACGAAGGAGGCTGAAGGCTACCGAATGAATAAATACGAGATTGTAAAAGGGGCTCAGGGTTCATCTAGTACTGATGTTCCATTGTTCCGCTACTCTGAGGTGTTACTAATGAAAGCGGAATGCCTTTTGAGGACTGGTGCCCCTGGCGCCGGAGAGTTGGTTACGCAAGTGAGAAGGCGGGCGTTTAAGGATAATCCAGACAAAGCCGTTGTTACTGATGCGCAGCTGTTGGAAAACAGTTCATACCAATACGGATATGTGGAGGACTATAAGATTGTTGATAAAGGAAACACTGATCCAATTTTGTATGGCAGGATGTTGGACGAGCTAGGTTGGGAGTTTGCTTGGGAAATGCACAGACGAAGAGATATGATTCGTTTTGGTGTATATACGAAAAAAAGTTGGTTGTCTCATAAACCACAGGGAGAGTATCGTAAACTATTCCCGATTCCTGAAAGTGTAATTACGTCAAATCCAATGCTGACACAGAATCCTGATTATTCCAATTGATTCTTTGTTAATCCATTTTGGCAGAAGGGGTAAAAACTTGCTCCTTCTGCTAAATCGATAAATCTTATAATGTAAAGACTTATCATATTACTATTTGTGCTCTGCGAAAACAAGAATGAAATATATACTAAAAGTAAGGATTTTCTCTAAATGTATAAAAGGCGGATTGTGATTATAGCAGGCTGATTGAATTAATGAACTTTATGAAAAAAATCTGGATACATAAAATATTGGCCTTTATGCTACCATTCTTTTTATTGGGAATGGCTGAGCTTGTTTTGCGTGTGTGTAAGATTGGCTATAATACGCAATTGTTTATACCGGCTGCAGATGAGCGGTTCTATGTTATGAATCCAGATGTCTCTGCTAAGTATTTTACCATTGGAGAGAATGCAACGATTGGTAATCAAGATCTATTTTTCAAAAAGAAGCCTTCGGGAACATTACGTTTTTTTGTATTGGGAGCTTCTTCTTCTCTCGGTTTTCCTTATATGTATAACGGTTGTTTTGCCCGTATGCTTAAGTATCGATTACAATTTACTTATCCTCATACAAACATAGAGATTGTTAATTTGTCTCTAACGGCGATTAATAGTTATACATTATATGATTTTTCCAGACAATTGATCGATTATGAACCTGACGGAGTGTTGGTGTACGCTGGTCAGAATGAGTTTTATGGCGCATTGGGTGTTGCCTCGTCCAGTAAATTTGCCCGCAATGTTTATGTGACACGTCTTATTCTGGCTGCTAAAGAGTTTAGATTAATTCAGTTACTTAATATAATCGTTAATAAATTACACGGAACACGAGGTGAGTTGATAAATAAGGATCATACGTTGATGGAAAGGATGGCTGACCGTAAAATGGTTCCATATAATTCACAACTATATGAAGATGGGATAGTGCAGTATAGAACGAATATGGAGGATATGATTTCATTATTTAGTCAACATCGGATTCCTGTTTTTATAGGAACATTGGTTAGTAATATGAAAGATCAGGAACCTTTTGCTCACTCCGATTCTGATTCGTTGAACGCATGGAAAGAATATACATTGGGCGATTCATTGTTCGTGATAAAAAATTACCAAAAAGCTAAAGTGCATTTTGAGATGGCAAAAGAGTATGACAAGCTTAGGTTTCGTGCGCCAAGCGTATTTAATGGTATTATTCAATGGCTAGCACATAAATATCCCAATGTTTATGTTGTCGATGTTGAGAAGGCATTTAAAAAGAAATCTGTAGGTGGTATTATCGGCAATGAATTGCTTTTGGAGCATGTGCATCCCAACCTTGCCGGACATCGGATAATGGCGGATAATTATTTTGAAATCATTAAAGATAATTATTTGGACAAACAAAGTGTGGAAGAGAAGGGCTTCGATTTGAAGGAGGAAGATTATCCTTATACGGCTTTTGATACTATTTGTGGTGATATTTCAATCAGGCAATTAAAACAACAATGGCCTTTTAATGAAACTCCACAAGTAATTAAAACTGAT
This sequence comes from uncultured Macellibacteroides sp., assembly GCF_963667135.1. Classification (NCBI taxonomy): domain Bacteria; kingdom Pseudomonadati; phylum Bacteroidota; class Bacteroidia; order Bacteroidales; family Porphyromonadaceae; genus Macellibacteroides; species uncultured Macellibacteroides sp. Next base: position 1,628,359 of record NZ_OY762974.1, read on the forward strand.
ACGAATACTATTGAATATAAAATGGCGCAAAAATATAAAAGAAGAGAAATTAACTGGGGCCAGGCTATGCAACGGTTGAATAATAAATACATTCAAAGAGAAGATTACAAGAACGCTTTGAGAGTAATTGAACAGATGTGCCTTGATGTTCCATATGAAATAATGTTTGTAAGTCAGGCTGCTCGCTTGTCTGGCTTATTAGATTTGCAGGAGAAAGCGCGTTTTTATTCTAATAAAGAAATAGAATTGATGCAACTACTAGATACACCCACTTATAATGGTAAATAAAGATATTAACAGAGAGGTGGGAATTATTTTGTCTGTTTTGACTTTAGTTCTAAACGAATATTGGCAAATATGTTGGAAAGAAATACTTTTCGTAATTCTAATTCTTTCTTTATTGGTTCCAGTAGTTTTTTCTCCTATTAGCAGGTTATTATTATTCGTTGGAGAATTTATGGGCAAGTGGGTGACTGTTGTGCTTCTTTTTATTACTTTTTTCTTAGTTGTAACACCCCTGGCCTTTATTCGCCGTTACGTATCTAAAGACAGTTTGTTGATTCGTGAGTTTAAGAATGGATCCGAAAGTGTTTTTCTTAAAATGGAGAGAACTGCTGATTCTAAAGATTTGAAGAAACAATATTAATAATAAAAGATATGATGGATTTTATTAAAGAATTTTTCAGTTTTGTAGTGGAACGGAAAAAATATTGGATTATACCTTTGATAATTATATTATTATTGCTTTCTGTTGTGATAACACTTTCTCAAGGTACTGCTTTGGCGCCTTTTATCTATTCAATCTTTTAGTAGTATGACTGTTATTCTGGGAATATCGGCTTTTTATCATGATAGTGCTGCTGCACTTGTTATTGATGGGGAGATTATCGCAGCAGCGCAGGAAGAGCGTTTTACAAGGTGTAAGAATGACGCTTCTTTTCCAACCCATGCTATAAGTTATGTTCTTCGTGAAGCAGGCTTAACAGGCGAAAACGTTGACTATGTGGCGTTTTATGAAAAGTCGTTTCTTAAGTTCGAACGCATACTTGAAACTTACTATGCATTTGCTCCCAAAGGCATTGTTAGTTTTGTAAAATCAATTCCTTTATGGATGAAAGAAAAACTATTTGTAAAGCAGCATATAATAAGTGAATTAAAGGCAATGGATATTAAATCTTTGGTTTTATTCCCTGAACATCACTTATCACATGCAGCAAGCGCTTTTTACCCTTCACCTTATGAGGATGCTTGTATTTTAACAGTTGATGGAGTAGGAGAATGGGCAACCACTACCATTGGAAAAGGTAAAGGTAATAAAATTACATGTTTGAGAGAAATTCATTTTCCTCATTCATTAGGCTTATTTTATTCGGCATTTACCTACTACTGTGGTTTTAAAGTTAATGGAGGGGAATACAAATTGATGGGGCTTGCTCCTTATGGGCAATATTCTCAACAAGCAATGGATTACATTCGGTTAATTAAAGAACATCTTATTGATATTCGTTTGGATGGCTCTTTTTTGCTTAATATGAATTATTATAATTATGCGACAGGATTAACTATGACGAATGATAAATTGTGGAAAAAAATTTTCAATGTTCCTCCTCGCAAACCGGAAAGTGATATCTCACAACCATATATAGATCTTGCTTTTGCTGCACAGTTCGTTATCGAGGAAGTGATGTTAAAGTTAGCCCATACAGCTAAAGAGCTTACAAATTCGGATACGCTTGTAATGGCTGGGGGGGTAGCTTTAAATTGTGTTTCCAACGAAAAACTTTATAACAGCCGTCTTTTTAAACATATTTGGGTCCAGCCTGCATCTGGTGATGCGGGTGGTGCTGTAGGAGCGGCTTTGGCTATCTGGCATACTTTTTTGAATAATAAACGAATTGTAAACAAGAAAGATGGAATGAGCAATACTTATTTGGGTCCTTCATTCTCTCAAAGATGTGTTGATATTTTGATTCGTAATAAGGATGCTCATGCTGAATTGCTTTCCGAAACTGATTTACTTCAGAAAGTATCTGTTCTTTTAAGAGACGGCGCCATTGTGGGATGGTTTCAGGGTCGGATGGAGTTCGGCCCGCGATCTTTGGGAAACAGATCTATCCTTGCTGATCCAAGAGCTGAGGGGATGCAGAAAAGATTAAATTTAAAAATCAAGTTTAGAGAAAGTTTCAGACCTTTTGCCCCATGTATTCTGGAAGAAGATGTGTCTAACTATTTTGAGAGAACAGGGCCATCGCCATACATGTTGTTTACAACAGGTCTTCTACCAGAATTAAGAAAACAATTGCCTGAAAACTACAAACAGCTTACTTATTCAAATAAGCTTTACGCTGCACGTTCTGCTCTGCAGGCTGTAACACATGTGGATTTCTCTGCCAGGATTCAAACAGTATCAAGAGAAAATAATTCTTTATTGTACGACTTGCTGAGAGCTTTCAAAACAGAAACTGGTTGCGGCATATTAGTCAATACGAGTTTTAATGTGAGAGGGGAACCAATTGTTTGTAATCCTGAAGATGCCTATAGTTGTTTTTGCAATACTGGAATGGATTATCTTGTTATTGGAAATTATCTGTTTTCAAAAAACAAATAGATAAATGAAATTGAAAATATAAATAAAGTAGTAATCATTTAAATCATTATCATGAAACAGTTTGTATTAGTGTCGTTAGCTAGTTTAGCTTTGTTAACATGTCAGAAACTGGAGGGAGAAACGCCTCTTAAAATGGTTGAACAGGTAGATTTCTCTCATGTTCATATTCAGGATAAATTCTGGTCTCCACGATTAGAAAAACATATCACGGCTACCTTGCCGGTTTGTATAGATCAAATAGAGAATCAAACTGGTCGCATGCAGAATTTTGTGAATGCAGCCAAACAATCAGGAAAACATTCGGGAATATTTTTTGATGATTCAGATGTGTATAAAGCACTGGAGGGAATGGCTTATGCATTGATAAATCACCCAGATGCCAATCTTGAAAAAAAGGCGGATGAGTGGATTGCTAAAATTGCCTCCGCTCAGCAACCCGACGGGTATATAAATACGTACTATACGCTAACCGGACTTGATAAGCGGTGGACAAATATGGACAAGCATGAGATGTATTGTGCTGGTCATATGATTGAGGCGGCAGTTGCTTATTATAGAGCTACTGGTAAGCGGACGCTATTAGATGTAAGTATTCGTATGGCGGATCATATGATGAATGTTTTTGGTCCGGATAAACGTCATTGGGTACCAGGACATGAAGAGATTGAATTGGCTTTGGTGAAATTATTCCAGGTAACCAAAGATAAAAGATACCTGAATTTCTCAAACTGGTTGTTGGAAGAAAGAGGACATGGTCATGGATCAAAAGGAGATGAGGGTAAATGGGAACCTATCTATTATCAGGATGAGAAACCAATTCGTGAAATGACAGATATTGCAGGTCATGCTGTTCGTTGTATGTATTTGTATTGTGGTATGGCAGATGTCGCTGCTTATAAAAATGAAACAAGCTATATTGTTGCCATGAATCGTTTATGGGATGATGTAGTGTTGCGGAATATGTATATTACAGGAGGAATAGGTTCTTCAAAGCATAATGAAGGTTTTACCGAAGATTATGATTTGCCTAACAAAGATGCTTATTGTGAAACTTGTGCGTCGGTAGGTATGGTATATTGGAATCAGCGCATGAATCAGTTTACGGGTAATTCAAAGTACGTTGACGTTTTGGAGCGTTCGATGTATAATGGGGCTCTGGCAGGTATTTCCTTGTCTGGCGACAGATTTTTCTATGTGAATCCGTTGGAGGCTGATGGCTCTCACCACCGCAAGGCGTGGTATGGCTGCGCTTGTTGTCCAAGTCAAATTTCCCGGTTCCTTCCTTCAATTGGCAATTATATTTATGGAACTTCTAAAGAGGCTGTCTGGGTTAATCTTTATATTGGTAATAGAACTGAAATTCCAATGGATAATGGTACTCTTCTTGTTGAACAGGAAACTAATTATCCTTGGGATGGTAATGTTAAATTAAAGATTACCTCTCCCAAAGGGTTGGATAAAGAATTCCGTTTGCGAATTCCGGGATGGTGCAAAAAATATTCTATTAAAGTGAATGATGAAAAATTTAATGCGCCGGTTGAGAATGGGTATGCCGTTATTAACAATAAATGGAAAACAGGTGATGTAATTGTTTTTAAAATGGACATGGATATTCAAGTGGTTGCTGCGGACGAAAGAGTGAAAGAAAATGTAGGGAAACGTGCCATCCAAAGGGGACCTATTGTTTACTGTTTGGAAGAAGCCGACAATAAAGACAGCTTTGACAGGGTGGCTATTTCTCCGAAAACTACCTTTAAAAGTAAGTTTGAGTCCAATTTTCTTGATGGTGTTACCTCAATTGAGGCTGCCAATAAAGATCAAAAGTTTCTGTTGATTCCTTACTATGCATGGGACAACAGAGAGGCTGGGAAGATGAAGGTATGGATTGATTATAAAACGAATTAATATTAGTAGGTTGACATGAAAAAAATACTATTACTTATTTTTTCTGTTTTAATCGTTTTTCCTGCAATTAGCGCTTCGGAAAAAGATAAAGGTGATAATCGCATTAATTATCTTAATAACCGGTATCCATTGATAAGAAAACCTTATGTTAAGCTACCTTTGGGTTCGATTAAACCAAAAGGTTGGATGCTGGAACAACTCAAGCTTATGCAAGAGGGAATGACTGGTAATCTGGATAAGGTTTATGAAATGGTTATGGGTAAAAGAAACGGATGGTTAGGAGGAGATGGTGATGTTTGGGAACGGGGGCCTTATTGGATTGACGGATTATTGCCCTTGGCATATATTCTTAACGACCAAGCATTAAAGGATAAAGTAAAACCTTGGATTGAGTGGTGCCTGGCTTCTCAAAAAGAGAACGGTTACTTTGGTCCTGATACTGACAGAGCCAATGAACCAGGTCTTCAAAGGAATAATGCGCATGATTGGTGGCCTAAAATGGTTATGCTTAAAGTGATGCAGCAGTATTATTCGGCTACCGGAGATGCACGTGTAATTGGTTTTTTAACAAAATATTTTAAATATCAGCTGGAACAATTACCTGTAAATCCGTTGGATAAATGGACTTTCTGGGGTGCTCAGCGTGGCGGAGATAATTTGATGATTGTGTATTGGTTGTATAATATTACTGGGGACAAATTTTTACTTGATCTGGGGGAACTTATCCATAAACAGACATTTAACTGGACGGATGTCTTTTTGCATCAAGATCATTTGTCGCGCCAGCTCAGCATGCATTGCGTGAATCTTGCTCAAGGTTTTAAGGAACCCGTGATTTATTATCAACAGAATAAAAATACGGAACAAATCGCCGCGGTTAAAAAGGCTGTCCGAGATATGCGCCATACGATTGGGTTACCAACTGGTCTATGGGGTGGAGATGAGCTGCTCAGATTTGGAAATCCTACGTTAGGTTCCGAATTATGTACTGCTGTGGAAATGATGTTTTCTTTAGAGGAAATGCTGGAAATAACAGGTGATATTCAGTGGGCTGATTATTTGGAACGGATAGCTTATAATGTGCTTCCTACTCAGGTAACGGATGATTATTCCTCGCGTCAGTATTTTCAGCAAGTAAATCAGGTTTCTGTAACAAGAGACTGGAGGGATTTTGTTACACCTCATGATGATACTGATTTGCTGTTTGGTAAATTGACTGGGTATCCTTGTTGCACGTCGAATTTGCATCAGGGATGGCCTAAACTGGTGCAAAATTTGTGGTATGCCACAGATGATAATGGTGTTGCCGCATTAGTTTATGCACCTTCTGAGGTGACAATAAAGGTTTCAAATGGAGTGCAAGTGTGTGTTAAAGAAGATACGGGGTATCCTTTTGAGGAAAGAGTGCGTTTTCAGTTTGAATTTGTTGATATGAAAATTAAAAAATCATTCTTCCCATTCCATTTCCGTATTCCTGCATGGTGTACCAGTCCGGTAGTTTCCTTAAATGGACAGGTTATTCCTGTTGATGTTTATTCCGGCGAAATCGCAAGGATTAACAGAGAATGGGTTAATGGCGATGTACTGAGTGTTGAGCTTCCGATGCATGTCGATGTTAGTTACTGGTTCGATGGTGCGGCTGTAATTGAGCGAGGTCCTTTGCTCTATTCTTTAAAAATGGAAGAAAAATGGGTAAAGAAACCAGTTGAAAAGAATTCGGATAATAAATATGGGAATTGGTATTATGAAGTTACATCCAATTCTCCGTGGAACTATTCGTTGCTTAGTAATTCGCTGAAGAAGGATAGTATTGGACAGAATTTTGTTGTAGAAAAAAAGTCAACTATAGCTTCTTATCCTTGGAATACAGAGAATGCACCCATTACTATCCGAACCAAAGGACGACGAATTCCTGGATGGCAGTTATATAGAGGGTCGACAGGTTCAATTCCGTTTTTTACCCAACAAGGGAAGGATTATTTAGAGAATGAAGAGGAGGTTGAGCTTATTCCTTATGGTTGTACAACCCTTCGTATTACTGAGTTCCCTATCCGGTAGTTTTTAATTGTATAAATCACCCCAGATTCCAACCCAATATGTTTTCTATGGGATAGAATCTGGGGTGTTTTTTTTATATGGGAAGGCTTATATTCCAAAAATTCATTTACTGAGGAATTGTACAACACCAACGGTTCTATGACAAAAGATTTAAACAAAGAATAATTCGACAAATAGCTAATGGTCTTACTGTTTACATTGATATCTTATATATGCCGTTATGCCGTACGGAGATGAATGATTTGTTATCGTTGTAAATGAAGAAATCATTTTTTACAAAATTATTATCATCGTTTTTCAGAAGTGTGACCTCTTTTGTACTCAAATCTAAGAGGTAATAACCGTCTAGTTTTACTTCAGAGTCATAATCAAAGCTCTTAAAGAAGATAAGTTTATTGTCGCTTAAGTTGACTAAACGTGGAAAATTGTATTGTTTGCCTTTTTCGAATGGTTCTTGAAAAACAATTTTATCATCTTTGTAGATTACCAATCTTTTATAGTCAGCTTTATAATTATAATCGTAATAGGAATCGACAACAATATAATAACCTGAGTTTTCATCGGAATAAACTATGTAGGATAAATTGTCATTTATGCCTAATGTCTTCGTAAATTCGGCCTTATTAAAATCAAATGTAGTATTCTTTAAATAGATTTTCTCAAAACTATATTCCCTTAAATTGGTCAAATCGGCAGTATATTCTTTTTTGGAGCCTTCATCAAAATTAATATACGAAACAGATTTTGAGACAAGGGGTTTTGAGATTATAATTGAGTTGTTTACAACCCTCGAGAATCGGCCATAATCTGCAGATCCCCAATCAATAAATGAACTTTTTTTCGTGTTAACATTGTAATTGAGTATCGCACAGGAGTCCGCCTCCAAAAAGTGATTTGCATAGTTTCGTGTACTTACAATTAGATCGTTATCGCTTTTTGAACGAATTAACAACGAAAAGAAATCCTCGTCTAAAACTTCCACCTTATTTTCAGAAAGTGTAAGTCGTTTCAAAACGCATTTGTTATTGATATAGTCGTTGTAAAAAACTACATTTCTGGACGGAGACAGATCAAAATCCAGCAGTTGATTGACCGAAACCAATTCTTCATAGTTGAGTCGGTTAGCGTATTCATGTTTGTAATAGTTTATATTAAAATCTTCCTGGTAAAGGGTGTCGTTTACTTCTTGTGTAGCGCGAATTACAATTTCATAATTATCATTTGTATTAAAATCGTATTTGATGGAAGCTTTTGAGATTCCTATAATGTGCTCGTCTGCAACAAAAGAGCTTTTAGCCAGCTCTTTGTTATCTTTCTTCAATATAAGAGAATAGGCTTTGCCTGCCTGAGAACGAATTGAGAAAGTAAACTTATCGAAGGCCGTCGGATTCAATTTAAAATCTAAATCATCGATTGTTTTTGCGATAATAGTCATTTCCTTAGAATTGTCATTAAGGATTTCATCGCTCGTACAGGAGAGCATAAAGAGCGGAGAAAATACAAGAATTAGAATAATATACTTCATGATTCAACTGGTTAAGTTTAAAGTATTAAATTAATCTTGAAACAAAGGTATTAATTAAGAAATAATACGATATAATTATGTTACTGAAAATATCAATTTTAGTTTAATTTATGAATTCATTTCTTTGTTGAACGGGAATGGTTTGACGAAAAAAAGGCAAATGGGTGCTCCATTTGCCTTTTTTAGTGAGAGAAGGTAATTGCCTTTATTTGGCGGGTTCCATTACTACTTCTACGGTATTGCCTTGTTTTAACAACGTTTTGGCCAGGGCCTGAATGCCGGCGGGGGTGATGGCTTTCAGGGTGGTTTCGTAGGTTGTATGATCGTCTCGCTTTTTATCGTAGTATGTGTCCAGGGTATTGAGCCAGTAGCTGTTTTCCTGCAGTGCTTCGGCATGCTTTTTCAGCATATTTTCCTTTGTTTTGTTAAAGTCTTCCACGCGTGGTCCGGTTTCGGAAATTCTTTTAAGCTCGTTATGCACAATTGCATTCATCTGTGCACGTTTGGCCGGATCGGTGTCGAAGTAAGTTTGCAGGATCGTTTGTCCTTCGGGGAAGCTTGCAATCTTCACGGAAGTCTGCACGCCATAGGTTCCTCCTTCGTCTTCACGAACCTTTTCCGTGTAAACTAAATCGAGAATTTGTTTCAGCATGGTTATAGTCAGCCTGTTTTCCAAAGTAAAAGGCAGATTTCCGCTGAAGAAATTAACAATTGATGCCTTTGGTGTTTGCAAAGAGCGGGCAAAGTGATTGGTATAGGTGCCATTGCGCAATACAGGAACCTCTTTTACATTCCCTTTTTCCACCCGTTTCAATGAGGGAAGGGTAGCCAGGTATTGTTGTATAAAAGGTTTCAGCGTATCCGGATTTACATTTCCTACGAACGTGAAAATGAAGTCTGACGCGTCTGCGTATCTTTCTTTATACATGTCCAGGATACGTTGGTAGCTTATTTGCGCAAAGTCGGCTTCTTTTAAACGCTGAACCCTGGGGTTTCCGTCGTAGATAGCTTTGGTAATCGTATCGCTAAAGGCAACCATAGGATTCAGTTCTAGGTTCTGAAGCTGGGCTTTCATGCGTCCTTCGAAAGAAGTATAGGCTTCTGTATCCGGGCGCAAGGCTGTAAACTGAAGGTAGATAAGCTGACAAAGGGTTTCCAGATCGGCCGGTGTTGAGCGTCCATTCAGACTTTCGTTGTCCAATCCCAGACTTGCTGATAAAGAAACCTGCTTTCCTGCAAGTACTTTTGTTAAATCAGTGGCACTGAAATTGCCTAACCCACCAAGGCCGATTACTTCGTTAAAGAGCTTAAGGTTGGGTACATCAGCCTTCCCGAACAAGGTACTTCCGCCCGGGCTGGTAGCTGTCATCAGTATTTCATCTTTCTTATACTCGGTTTGTTTTACAACCACTTTAACGCCGTTTCCAAGGGTGAACACGGTAGATCCAAAGAGCGGATCAACCTCTTGCTTTGTAATTTTACCCGGGGCAGGAAGATTGGCAACCAACGGCTCGTTGGATATAGTTTCTTTATACGGTTCTACGGCTATTTTTTGAGCCTTCATGAAGGTACGAAGCAGTTCATCTTCCGAAGGGTAGGTGAGGCCTTCTTTTGCCGGACCCGTAAGAGAGATGACAATGTTTTTCTCCCCAATCATGTCCTGTATATACTGATTTACCTGTTCTACGGGAATGCCGGGTGCAATTTGGTTGATTAACGTATATTCCATTTCTATACCCGGAATGTAGCCTCCGTCTGTAAAGTGAGAAACATATTCGTTTGTATAGGCATCGTTTTTCTGTTTTTCGCGCTCATTGAACTGGGTTTCGTAGCTTTTCAGCACATTGATTCGTGCTCGTTCGTATTCCGAAGCTGTGAATCCGTACTGTTTAAGCCGTTGTGTTTCGGCAACCATGGCGGTAAGAGATTCGTTTATCTTTCCTTCTTTAGCCAGACAAGCGACCGACCACGCGTCTTTGGATTTGGCAATCATGTAATCGCCGTCCGATGCCTGTGCATCTACGAAGGGAGGATTTCCTTTCTGAAGAAGTTCATTGAACCGGTCGGTCATCATGGTACTGGCAACGTTGCGGATATAATCCATTACAAGTCCCATTGGAGTGGCGTACAAGTCGCGCGGCAGTTTATCGTGTTTATAGAAAAGATACAAAATAATGTTGGATGCCTCCTTGTCGGTTGCAACCGATACCAGCGGCAGATCGTTGTCGGGAACCTGATGCATTTCTCTTACGGCAGCGTTTACTGGTGATGGAATATCGGCAAACATAGTTTTTAAACGGGCTTCCACCACGTCAACGTCTACATCGCCTACAATAATTACCGATTGCAAATCGGGACGGTACCACTTTTTATAATAGGCGCGCAGTTCTTCGGGTTTGAAATTATTGATAACATCGATCGAACCGATGGGCATACGGTTTGCGTAACGGCTTCCCGGATACATTTTGGGCAGTTGCTGCTCCCATAAGCGTGCCTGTGCATCCTGACGTGTACGCCATTCTTCGCGGATAACGCCTCTTTCTTTTTCTATGGCCGTATCTTCCAACGCAATAAAGCCTGACCAGTCGTGCAGAATAAGCATACAGGAGTCAACAACATCCTGTCGGGTTACCGGTGCATTCATTATCATATAAACGGTCTCGTCGAACGATGTATACGCATTCAGGTTTTCTCCGCCACGTATTCCAACGCTTTCTGTATAGTCGTCGATGCCATGGTTCGGAAAATTCTTTGATCCATTGAAGGCCATGTGTTCCAAGAAGTGAGCCAGACCAGCCTGAGAATCTTCTTCCTGCATGGAACCTACTCGCTGCGCGATGTAGAAGTCGGCTCTTTCTTTAGGTTGTTCGTTGTGCCGGATGTAATAGGTTAATCCGTTGGTAAGCTTCCCATATCTCACCTTCGGGTCGATAGGAAGTGGTTGCATTTCCTGCTGAGCCATAACAGGCATAAAAATGCCGGCTACAAGCAACAATAATAATAAAGTACGATTTTTCATTCTGAATAAAGTTATTAATTTGTCTCCGTTATGAGAGGAGGGTTTCTTATTCAGAAAACAAAAATAACCGATAATTTTAATATTTAATATATTTTGACTTATTTCTTGTTTGTTTTTGTTTGATTAAAGCTTTTTGGCTAAAATATGCATGTTCTTTAACATGTTTTATTTGAAAAAGACTTGACAAAACTTGCTTAAGCATGTATCTTTGTATCGTGGTTTTTTCATAATAGTATTAGATTTAAGGTTAACAAAGTTTGGTTAGGGGATGTCGGGATGACATCCTTTAATTGTTTATAGGGGGAGTGATCTCCCTTTTTTATTTTATAAGCTTATACATGCCGCCCGGCATGGTTTTAATTTCTCCGTTCATTTCAAGTTCAAACAGCTGAGCCGACAATTCCCTTACCGGCATATTCAGCGAAATGGCAATCTGATTAATATGAAGGTCCTTTTTCTCTTTAAGAAGCGCAACAATGGGATGATTATTTTCATCTTCAAAACAAAGGCTGGCTTGTTGAGGCGAAGTTGCAGGCTTTTCGTCGGTTTCCCAACGAAGGGAGGCAATCAGATCGGCGGCGCAGGTAATAAGTCCCGCTTTGTTTTCTCGTATTATCTTATTACACCCTTTGGATTGTTCGTCTTTAACCCTTCCCGGGAAAGAATACACATCGCGCCCGTAAGAGAATGCTATGTCTGCGGTGATAAGAGATCCTCCCTTTTCCGACGATTCAATCACGATGGTCGCTTCGGAAAGTCCTGCTACGATACGGTTCCGTTTTACAAAATTCTGTTTGTCGGGATTGGTTCCACTGGGAAAGTCGGTTACCAGCCCCCCCTGTTGAAGCATCTCTACAGCAGTATTCCGGTGAACGGCCGGATAGATACGGTCCAGTCCGTGAGCAAGCACTCCTACAGTTGACAGTCCGTTCTGCAGTGCGCTGCGATGCGCACAGATATCAATTCCGTAAGCCAGACCGCTTATCACCAATAAGTCGGGGAAGTGAACAGCCAATTCCCGAAGCAGCGCTTCGGTAAGCTCTTTACCGTAATTGGTGGCGTTGCGTGTACCCACTATACTGATTACCCGCGGCACATCCAGATTAATATTCCCTTTGCTGTAGAATAAAACAGGAGCGTCTTCGCACTGGCGTAAACGCATAGGGTAGGAGTCGTCTGTAAAGAAGTGGCAATCTATTTTATTCTTTTCGGCAAAAGCAAGCTCCGTTTCCGCCCGTTGCAATACATCGGCTTTCTGAATCTCGGCCGATATAGCCGGACCGATACCCGTAATGTTTTCGAGCAGGTGTCTTTTCTCTGTGAAAATGGCTTCCACATCACCTAAAGCTTCCAGAAGATGGCGGGCAAGAATGTCGCCCACCCCGTTTATCATAGTAAGGCCAATTTGGTAAATTCGTTTGTCTGTCATAGTGGTTGTTTCATGTCGTAGATAATCATGTAAGGTTATGTCTTTTCAAAAGATCGTCGAAATACTCGCCGCGGGTAAGTCGGCCGTTGTCTACCACCACCGATTCTACCACTCCTTTTACGGAAAGCGCACCGTCGCTGTCGCGGTAAATATCCTGAAGAAACTGCAGCCGGGGCCCGTTCTTCACAATATTCAGGCAAGAGGTAAATGTATCGCCGCTGCGAAGCGCATTTTTGTATTGGATATCCACCCTCGAAACGAAGGCATCGATCCCTTTCTCGTGCATGGCCCCGAAATTCTCGCCCAGTGATTCAAGAAACTCATGGCGGGTATGTTCCAGATAATGCTGGTAATTGGCATTGTTTACAACACCTTGCAAGTCGCATTCGTAATCGCGGACCTTCATTGTTAGTTTAAACAAGTATGTTTTCATCGTTGGATCTCTAAAATAAAAATCAGACCCTTGCTTTAATAGCAAAGATCTGATTCAATAGTATCGTTTGTTATTTAAATTCTTTTTTCTGTTCTACTGGAACCATTTTGTAAAGACGGTCGGAAGGACGTACCTTTTCGTTTACCTTAAAGGAGAAGCGTTCGCCTTTCACGGTTTCTTCCACCGGCTTCATATCAACCCGAATCTCTTCGATCTTCTGCATAACAGCTCCGGTAGTCGGACCCGAAATCAATATATCGTCGCCCACTTTAAGCGAGCCCGATTCCATTTCGAATTCGGCAACACCCAGTGAATTGAAATATTTCACACCTTTGGCCACATATACTTTGCGTTTGGTTGAACCAGAGCCGTATTTGCTGCTCCATTCGCCCAAACGTTGTCCCAGGTAGTAACCATCCCAGAAACCCCGGTTAAATACAGAAGCCAGACGTTCGTCCCAGTCAGCCACCTTTTCGTCCGTAAAGGAATCGTTGCAATAGGCCTGAATCGCTTCCTTGTAGCAAGATACCACCGTGCGAACATATTCCGGTCCGCGGGCACGTCCTTCAATCTTGAACACCCGTACACCCGCATCAAGCATTTTATTCATGAAATGGATGGTCTTCAAGTCTTTGGGAGACATGATATATTGGTTGTCTATATCCAGTTCGATGTTGCTTTCCTTGTCTTTTACAGTATAACCGCGACGGCAGATCTGCATGCAAGCTCCCCGGTTAGCCGAAGCATTCATTTCGTGCAGACTAAGGTAACACTTACCCGAGACAGCCATACACAAAGCACCGTGCGCAAACATTTCGATACGTATTAATTCGCCGTTCGGACCTTTTATCTGTTGTTCCTGGATCTGTTTGAATATTTCGCTAACCTGTTCGAGGTTTAGTTCGCGAGCCAGTACAACTACATCGGCAAACAGCGAATAAAACTTTAACGCTTCCACATTGGAAATATTAAGCTGGGTAGAAAGATGCACTTCCACACCAATGCTTCTTGCATAACTCATTGGAGCAACATCCGAGGCAATGATTGCAGAAACATCGGCATCCTTTGCCGCATCGATAATTGTCCTCATTAAGGACAAATCCTCTCCGTATATAACTGTGTTAACAGTAAGGTAGCTTTTAATTCCGTGCTCTTTGCAGATTCCAACTATCTTATGTAAATCTTCTGTAGTAAAATTATTGGACGAACGTGAACGCATGTTCAGCCCTTCTATACCGAAATAAATAGAATCGGCACCCCCTTGTATAGCAGCCATCAGTGATTCGTACGAACCAACCGGCGCCATTATTTCAAATTCTTTTTCGCTCAAGTTATTGATGTTTAATGATTACAGGCTGCAAAGTTACAAAAAATTAGTTCCATCCGGTAATGGTTCGGATAAAAGGAGTAAGTTCGCCGGCTCCTTTGTATTGCTGAGCCTTGGATGGATGCCAGCAGGCACCGTATCCCAGACTTCCGTCGGTTGGCGTTAAATCAAAGCGGTATACCTGCTTATCTCCGGCTGCTTTTGCTTCTTCGGCCACCCGGTTAAGGGCTGCTTGTACATCAGCAAGCGGTTTTCCATTCAGCATACATCCGCTTAAGAGAATTATTTTTGCTTTTGGATAGTATCCACGCAGTGTTTTAAGAAAAGAACGGTAGCCTTGTTCCAGCAATTGGGTATCGTAGGGCTGGGTACTCACATCGTTTGTTCCCAGATTCACACAAACAACATCAGGTGTATAACGGTTAAAATCCCATACTTCGGTCGAATCCGTAAATAGTGTTTGGGTATACATGGCAGGCATGCAGTCAGGATTTCCTGCTTTAGGACCGTTATAATTTCTGTAGATGCCAATTCCCGAACGGGCTACGACCAGACTTTGCGCATGTAGCGCCCGGGCTGTTGCAGCGGCATAGGTATAATAATGGTTTTCGGTTTCATCTTTAAATGGAGCATTTGGATCTGTTACTTCCGTTCCAAAGCCGCAAGTGATGGAATTGCCGATGAATTCGATCTTTCTTTGCGGAAGAACCGGGGCTTCCGGTAGTGTTTTGCCCGGATCTAATATAAAGCCACGGAATTCGGGGCGGCGTTGGTAGCCTTCATAAGCGAGACTTATGGTTACATCGTGAAGGGCGTCGGTTAAATTGTCTGCCAGTAAAACAACCGAATCGTTTTCAAGTGATGCTACCTTAAAGGGTTCTTGCTTATCAATTTCTACCATAAAATAACCACTGTTCGGCTTTACGCGCATAGAAAGTGAAGTCCCTACAAAACGGGCCCTTATTTGTACGCCGGGGTAGGTAAAGCGGGGAGATTCGGGATTTGTAAAACTAACCCGGCCAATATAGGAAATATTGGGGTGGCTTGCGGGGATAACGACTGGCTCTGATGAGCTTTGGGCATGGCTTGTTGCAAATAACAGCAGGCCAAAAATGAACAAAAAGACTTGAAAACGGTTCTTTTTCATAACATTAAGAATTTATAGCGCGGCAAATATACATTATTCTTCTAAGAAAAGCCGTACTTTTGCCGCCGATATACAAGATATCACAGTGGATAAGGTTGTTATTTACAGCAGAATGTGATTGATAACAAGCCTGTTCCCTTATTCCTTTATTTTATAAAAATTATCAGCAAAATGAAAATTGGTACTATAGATTTAGGTGATCGTCCCGTATTTCTTGCACCCATGGAAGATGTTACTGATATAGCATTCCGGTTGATGTGCAAAAAATTTGGAGCCGATATGGTTTATACGGAGTTTGTTTCCAGCGATGCGCTGATACGTAATGTATCTAAAACACAGCAGAAACTTACCGTTGCCGAAGATGAGCGCCCCGTGGCTATTCAGATTTACGGTAGGGAAGTGGAACCCATGGTGGGCGCGGCTAAAATATGCGAAACCGCGCGGCCGGATATTCTGGACATTAATTTTGGTTGTCCTGTAAAAAAAGTGGCCGGAAAAGGTGCTGGATCGGGTATGCTGCGCAATATTCCCCTTATGCTTGAAATTACCCGCGAGGTGGTAAAGGCTGTGAACATTCCTGTTACGGTTAAAACTCGTCTTGGATGGGATAACGACAGCAAGATTATTGTCGACCTGGCGGAACAGCTTCAGGATTGTGGTATTGCCGCCCTTACGATTCATGGCCGTACACGAAGCCAGATGTATACAGGCGAAGCCGACTGGGAATTGATCGGGCAGGTAAAAAACAATCCGCGGATGCATATTCCGATTATCGGAAACGGAGATGTTACTTCGCCCGAAATATGCAAGGAGCGTTTCGATACCTATGGTGTGGATGCGGTAATGATTGGACGTGGTAGTATTGGCCGTCCATGGATTTTTAAGGAGGTAAAGCATTATATGCAAACGAATGAGCTACTTGAGGCTGCTCCGTTTGAATGGTATCTGGATGTGTTGAAAAAGCAAGTTATGCAAAGTATCGAACGGTTGGATGAACACCGGGGTATTTTACATATCAGACGCCATCTTGCTGCTACTCCGTTGTTTAAGGGAATTGCCGATTTTAAGTCGACCCGTATTGCTATGTTACGTGCTGAAACAGTTGACGAATTGTTTGGAATTCTGGATGAAATACCCGAAAAGTTCGGGATATGTTCAAAAAATGTTTGATTTATATCAAATTTGCATGCTTATGAAACAATAACACAATTAATTGTATCAATACTTGATTGAATATGGAAGAGTTCGTTTTATATTTGCAACGAGTTTTTTTCATAGTATTTTAGATCTAAGGTTAACAAGTCTTTGCAAAGAAGGAATCGGGAGATTGTTTCATTGAAAAGCAAAAAAAATTGCCTTCTCAACCGAATTGTTGAGGAGGCTTTTTTATTTTTATAAATTTATTGCTTTACGTGTAACCTTTATACGTATATTAACGTCTTATTTCAAGATAAGAAATATAAATTGAAAAGTTATGGTTAATAAGAGATTCGTTTGGGTGGCTATTCTCGTGATGGCTACTCTAAGCAGCTTGGCCTCTGCCAGCATTAAAGGAAATGGTACAATGATGACTAAAGAAATTAAAGTCTCTGAATATACGTCAATTCGTATGGGGGGCAATATTTCTACCTCTTTCGGAGATATGGTGAAGAGTCTTTTCTCGGGTGAAAACAAGGATAGTGCTACACCCATTTTTATTTATACTCAGACACCCGGAAGTCCTACTGTAAAAGTCACAATCGATTCGAATTTGTATGATTACCTGGATATACATGTAGAGAATCGTCAGTTGGTTGTTCAGACGAAAGACAATAAACAATTGAATCCGACCCGTTATGAAATTCGCAGTCATTCTGCTTCTTTGAATGAGGTAAAGGTGGGAGGCAGTTCCGATTTCCGTATCGACGGACAGCTTACTACAAATGCCCTGACCCTTAAGATTTCTGGCTCCGGTTCTATCCGTGCCAAGGAAAATGTGAAGTCGGGAACGATTAATGCCGGCGTTAGCGGAAGCGGTAATTTGTATTTGACTAACCTTCTGACCAATGACCTTGAAGTTCGTATATCAGGAAGCGGTAATGCCAATCTGGGAGGAAGTTCACAACGGGGAGATTTCGCGGTTTCGGGAAGTGGCAATGTGAATGCCTATGATTGCCGGATAAATGATCTGTCTTGTTCGGTATCCGGTAGCGGCGACATGAAAGTGCAGGCATTAAAAAGGCTAAAAGCATCGGTATCGGGAAGTGGAGATGTTGCTTATAAAGGAACTCCTGCCGTTGATATCCATACATCCGGTTCCGGATCAATTCATCAGGCTAACTAATCATAAAAAAAGAACTTAAAATGAAAACAAAAGCATTATTTCTATCAACCTGTATGATGTTGTTGATGGCTTGCGGGTGCTCCATGCATGTTATAAAGGGTGATGGAAACCTTGTAACAGAAACCATTGCTATCTCTGATTACTCTGAAGTGTCTGTCAATGGAGGAAATGTGGAATACATCTATCAGCAGGCAGACTCGGTTCCTTCTCTTGAAATTACGATTGACAAGAATCTTAAAGAGAATCTTGAAGTTAAAGTTGAGGGAGATAAACTAATTATCCGCCCGATAAAAAGGGGAATGAATCTTAGTCCGACAGCTTTTATCATAAAAAGTAGCTCTGCTCATTTGAATAAAGTGGAATTTGCCGGCAGTGGAAAGTTTACGGTTGCCTCTCCGCTTACTACGACTAATCTTGATGTTAGCCTTGCCGGCAGCGGAAATGTATTTTTGGAAGATACCACTCGTGCCCAGAAAGTAAGTGTCGACATGGCTGGTAGCGGTAAATTTACTGCCAATTATATCGAAAGTAATGAATTGGGTGCTAAGATAGCAGGTTCTGGAGCAATAGGACTTGCCGGAAAAGTACACACTTTCTCTCTGGATATTGCCGGCAGTGGCGATGTTAGTGCTTTCGATTGCGAAATATACGACTTTACATCTAACATAGCCGGCAGTGGCGAAGTGGATGTTACGGTAACAAACAGTATCAAATCGTCGGTTGCCGGCAGTGGAAAGATCCGCTATAAAGGTCCTGTAACTCAGATTGAAAGCTCCAATATGGGTTCCGGGAGTGTGACGAAAGTAGACTAGTTTACTTAAGCCACCCTTCTTTACGATACCATTCTATGCTCTCTTCCAGTCCCTTTCTTAAAGGGTAAGAGGCGATAAAACCTAAGTCATCCTGTAGCGGCGTAACATCGCAAATCCAGTTACGTTGCTTCAGGATGATGTATTTATCCGTATTTAACGTCATTTCTTTTCCCAGCAATTTTCCTATCTGTTCCGAACACCAACAGGCAACTTTTACCAGTCCAAGGGGGATTCTGGCGTGAATAACTTTCTTCTTTTCCAGCAGTTCCTGAATTAAGTTGGCAAATGATTCGTCCGTATGTTGGTCTCCGTCGGCAACAAAATAATGCTTGTTTTTTATTTGTTCGTTTTCAATGGCCATAAAAGCAACGGTTGCCAGATCCTTTACGTAAATAAAGGTGATGCGCTGAGGGGTAAAGCCTACTGCCAGATCTAACCCGGACTGAATGCTCTTTATTTCAAGGAAATAATCCCGGTCGCCAGGTCCGTATACGCCGGTTGGACGAAGTATTATCCATGGAAAGTATTTTTGGTCGCGCACGTATTGTTCTGCTTTCAGTTTGCTTTGTCCGTATACTGTATTCGGACGCTGGGTGTCGGAAAGATTGAAAGGGGTAAAATTTACTTCATCGCCTAGTCCGAAGCTGCTGAGGCTGCTCATCAGAATAAACTTTCGCGGAGCACATCCGGATGCATGGAGTGCTTCGAGAAGATTACGGGTGTGTTCGGCATTGACACGGAAGAAGTTCTCTTTTCGGAGGGTTTTGGTTAAACCGGCATTGTGAATTACGTAATCCCATGCTCCATGTAAAGCCGTGTATTCCGAAAGTTGTTCGGCTAGTTTCTTTGGATCATCATATTTCAGGTCTATAAACTGAATACGTTTATCCTGTAATCGCGCCCTGCTACTGGTGGCACGTATGCCTGCCCAGGTTTCGTATCCTCTTCGCAGCGATTCTTCTACCAAAGAGCTACCTATAAATCCACTTGCTCCTGTAATTAATACCTTCATCAGTACTTCTTTTTATGCAAAAGTAGTATTTTTTTTTAAAAAGCGAACGGTCTGCATCCCGATGCTTTTAGCAGCAGTGGATGCAGACCGGTTTTATGAAACAGGGTTATTACTCTTTCCAGACCAATACGCCTGCGGTAGGTATTTGTTTCTCTCCAACCAAGACTTTTGCCTTGTCGCTTAATGGGAAATCGAATGCAACAGGACCATAATTTACGGCAATCCCGAATCCGTCGCGGTATTCCATCCATACTCCCTCGGGAAGATCCAGCAAGGATGTATTGTTAAGCGCATATACCCGTTTCAACACTTCTTTTTCCAAAGAACCGTCGCGGCTGTCTACTCCCACATAGGTAATACTTCCTTTTCCTAACGTACGATGGAGAACGGCAGCTTTGCCGGCATAGAAATCGTTTACGTAACTTCCCCATACTTCGGTCTGCGCTTCGGGAGTGAATACTTCTCCCCAGCTTACCCATGGATAGTTTTTTCCGTTTAGGCTTACGGCACCCGGATCCGAAGGAACCAGCAAATCAAAGAAATCCATTTTAGCTCCGATCAAATCGGCGATTTTCCCTCCGAAAGGAAGTTCAAACAACCTGTCGGAACGATCTTTTTGTCCGCTGCGGCACGAAAGGATCAGATGCCCTCCCTGTTTTGCATAGGTAGTCCATTTTTCAATCAGTTGATCGTCTACCAATTGGTAAGCAGGAGCAATTAATACAGGATATTTGCTCCAATCAGCGTTTTCATTGATTACATCAACCGGCGCGCCAAAGCTTTTAAGAGGTTTGTAATACTTTTGAATGTGACTGTCCGTGTTCCATTCCTGCGTTTGTTTTTGTTTGCTCATACTCCAGGAATTGTCCACGTTATACAAAATAGCCGTTTTGCGTTTTGCATAGGTTGCCGGTTGGGTAGCCTTCGCATTGTATTCCTTACGGAGTTTGGCAATATCTTTTATAAACTGCTGGTATTCCAATCCACCCCGCGACGGAGTAACACCATCGGTTCCTACGATGCCTGCGTGATACTGTTCGTCTCCGTAGATAGGCTGACGGAACCGATAGGTGCATGTAAAGTCGCTGCCTCCTGCAAACACCGACCATAACCACAAGCGAACGGCTCCCGGATAGGGTTGCGGATTAATGCTGCCCCAGTTTACCTGACCCGGCTGAAGCTCCATTACTCCGTAAATACCTCCGATCGGACGGAAAAAATCGTTTGCAAAAGGAATCAACATGGGATCGCCAATACGATATCCCTTTTGACCGATACCCAATCCTCCTGAAACGATATAGCGAGTATAGCTGTAAAAGTCGAACAATTTGGACAACCCAATGTGTCCGGCCTGGAAGTCGGGGATATAGTTTGAGGTAATCCATTGATCCGGATTGCTGAACTTATGTATTTCGGCTGCTTGCTCATCCAGAAAAGAAGCCGTTTGATAGGCGTTAAACCGTCTGAAATCCAACATCTGATGCGGATTTTGTCCCCAGTTGGAAGGTAATGGAAAGTTAATCTGATCAAAAGAGCTGTAAATCTGGCTCCAGAAAGCTGTTCCCCAGGTCTTGTTCAGCTCTTGAATATTGTTGCTGTACTTGTTGCGCAGGAAAGAACGGAACCGCAATAAGGCATCTTCATTAAAATCCTGGCGAACACCTGGCTCATTGTCGAGCTGCCAGCCGATAACCCGGGTGTCTTTTCCGTATCTTTTGGCCAGCTCGGAAATCATTTTCAGCGAGTATTGGCGATAAAATGTACTGGAGAATGAGGCATGCTGCCGGGACCCGTGGTCTGTGGTTGTTCCATTTTCATTCTTGATCAGAATCTCCGGATGCTTGCGGGTGAGCCAGACAGGAGGTGTGGCAGTGGATGTGCACAAAATTACTTTCAGGTTGTGCTTGGCAGCCAATGTAACAGCCTTATCCAGCCAGGCAAAATCGTACTTACCCTCTTCGGGTTCCAATTGTGCCCAGGCAAATTCGGCAAAGTGCGTAAACTCGAATCCCATTTCGGACATCTTTTGCAAATCGCGGTCCCACTGACTTTCATCCCAGTGTTCCGGATAATAATAGGCTCCCACAGTCGTTAAGTTCTTTTTGGGGAAAAATACCTTTTTCTCTTGTGCGTACAAAGCACAAACAAACAATAGTAATAAGATAAAACACAGTGATTTTCGCATGGTTTTTACAATTAAATTGATTCTACAATAAAATAAAAAGGGCACAACTCCTTTAGCTGTGCCCTTTCTTAACTACGGTGCACGTTTATATTTTCTTTTCTACAACAGCTTGTACAACATTTATGACATAGTCGCCCAATTTCTCGCATTCTGCAACCATATCCATGTAATATACACCAACCTGGTAATCGTATTGCTTAAGGTTGATGTCTTCCATGTTTTTGATCTTTAGCTGATTGCGATAGTTGTTAATCTCGTTTTCAATATTGTAAGAAACATTGATGTCATCATGAACTACTTCCGCTTTGTGCAGAACCACGTTCATTTCTTTGATAGCCTGATCAACAATGGCAAACATCTGATCCATGTTGTGATTCAATCCTTCGGTGAATTCGCCCTTTCCTTCGTTACGGCGTCTTATTGCACGAGCTAGATTATTGCATGAATCTGCAATACTTTCTATTTCGGTAACAGCACGTAACATGGTGCGGATTTCTTCTTTACTTTCCGAACTCAACCTGCCTTCTGAAACAAAAGTAAGATAATTTGCAATTTCTACTTCCATCCGGTCGCTAATACTTTCATATTTTTCAATCCGGCTGTAAATTTTCAGAAAATTATCTTCATTTTTCTCGTAAAAAAGGTCTTTCACCATACCAAGCATCCGGTAAGTCCGCTCTCCGTATACAGCAATTTCTTTTTTTGCCTGCATCAGCGAAAGCTCGGCAGTTGAAAGAATACCGGAAGGGATGTATCGTAATTGAAACTCCTCTTCTTCTTCGGTTGTTTTAGGTTTAATGAGGGCAGAGCAAACATATACATATAGCTTGACAAACCATATCATAATACAAATATTGGTTATATTAAACATGGTGTGAAATAAAGAAAGACCATAGGACACGGATATCTGCAACGTAAGCAGCTGTTTTTGCAATGCAATCAGCTTCGGATCACTCAATTCTGTGTTGGAGGTAATAAGAGAAACAGTTCTGGAATCTAAACCCTTAAGAAACTCGGTAATCTGATGCGGATCGCCCGGGCCATAATTTGTAACGATCCACGAAACCATTTGGGTAAAAGGATAGAAAAGAGCCATTACCCAGAGTACGCCAAATACATTAAACAATAAATGAGCTATTGCCGCTCTTTTTGCTGAAACATTTGCCGGTATTGCAGCCAAATTGGCTGTAATGGTGGTCCCAATGTTTTCGCCTAATATCATTGCTGCAGCCATATCATACGGAATCCAACCCTTTGTACACATAATTAGCGTAATGGCAACGGTTGCACTGGATGATTGAACAATGATGGTAAGCAGAGTTCCTATGCCAAGAAAAATAAAAAGAGAGGCATACCCCATGGAGGTGTAGTTCTGAAGAAAGGCGAGAATCTGAGGATTGCTTTGTAAGTCAGGGACAGAATCCTTTAAATAGTCCAATCCCATAAACAGGAAAGCGAAACCCATTAAAAACTCTCCAATCGACTTTCGCCGGCTTTTCTCTGAAAAAATAAGCGGAATGCTTAGTCCGATTAGAGGAATGGCAAAAGCACTTATGTCTACTTTGAATCCAAAAAGAGAAATAATCCAGGCAGTAACAGTGGTTCCAACATTGGCCCCCATAATTACACCTATGGATTGGGCCAGAGAAAGAAGCCCCGCGTTTACAAAACTTACAACCATGACGGTTGTAGCACTAGAAGACTGTATTAGCCCTGTAATTAAAACACCTGTAAGAACTCCTGTAAAACGGTTGGAAGTCATTGCAGATAGGATAGAACGCATTTTATCCCCTGCGACTTTCTGAAGCCCTTCGCTCATTATTTTCATTCCGTACAGGAATAAACCCAGTGAGCCGATAAGCGTCAGAAAGTCAAAAAATGAATAGTCCATTTAAAAATCGATTAATTGGATCGTAATATCCGATTTATATTTCTAACTTTATGGTGCAAAATTATTAAAAATGTTGAAAAGATATGGCCGAAACGATCACAATCTACTGTAAGAATAACAATATGTATAAAGATGTCCCCCTTGGTTCTACCTTGCTGGATATTTATGCCGCAGTAGGAAGTCCGCTTGTACATCGCCCGATGAACGCCCGTGTGAACAATAAAGTGGAAGGACTTACCTTCAGGTGTTATTACCCTAAGGATGTTGAATTTATAGATTATACCCAATTGTCTGGATTACGTACTTATGTACGTTCGCTGTGTTTTATTTTTTCCAAAGCAGTACACGATGTATTGCCAACGGCAACTCTTAATCTGGAACATCCTGTTTCCAAAGGGTATTTTTGTAAGATACACAACGGGAAATCGATCGATCATCAGACTATTGAGAAGATCAGAACGAGAATGCGGGAGATAATTGATTCCGATATTCCTTTCCGGTTTAAGAATACCCGGACTTCCGATGCCGTTAAGCTGTTTCATGAAAGGGGGTTGTACGATAAAGAGCTTTTAGTGGAAACAACCGGGATGCCTTATACCATGTACTACGATTTAGACGGGTATATCAATTATTTCTACGGTTGTCTGACACCTTCTACAGGATATATTCAGTTGTTTGATATTGTCCCTTATTTCGACGGGGTCCTTTTGCGTATTCCAAAACGTTCCAATCCCATGGAGCTTGAACCGGTAATACAACAAGATAAAATGTTTCAGGCCTATAAGGAGCATCTTACTTTGCTTGAGACAGTAGGGTTAAGTAATGTAGGCGATTTAAACGTAGCCATCCGTAAAGGCTTAACTCCGGAGATTATCATGGTATCTGAAGCCATGCAGGAGAAGGCTGTAGCTAAGATTGCCGAAGAAATTGCAGGTCGTTTCAAAGACGGTGTGCGTGTGGTACTTATTTCGGGACCGTCGTCGTCGGGTAAAACCACTTTCTGTAAACGGCTTCAGATTCAGCTTATCACCAACCTGATTCATCCTGTCAGTATTTCGCTGGACGATTATTTTCTGAACAGAGAGCATACTCCAAAGGATGAGAAAGGAGAGTATGACTTCGAGTCGCTTTACGCGCTTGACCTTCCGTATTTTAACAGCGATCTTCAAAAAGTAATCGACGGGGAGGAAGTGGAACTTCCTACCTTTAGTTTTGAAACCGGATCGCGGATGTATAAAGGCAATAAACTGAAAATGGAGAAAAACTCTATGCTTATTATTGAAGGAATACATGCCCTTAATCCTGAGTTAACACCTACGATCGACGATCGCTACAAGTATAAAGTGTATGTTTCGGCGTTGACTTCCATTTCGCTGGATAACCATAACTGGATTCCTACCACAGACAACCGTTTGTTAAGGAGAATTGTCCGCGACTACCGTTTCCGGGGGTATTCGGCCAAAGAAACCATTGCCCGTTGGGAGAGTGTGCGGAAAGGCGAAGATAAATGGATTTTTCCTTTCCAGGAGAATGCGGACGCAATGTTTAACAGTGCCATGCTCTACGAGTTGGCGGCTTTGAGAAAATATGCAGAACCAATCCTTATGGAAGTAATGGAAATAGAAGAAGAGAACGCGGAGGCTTACCGCTTGATTCGTTTTCTGCGTTACTTTAATTATATCCACGAAACAGAACTTCCCGCCACCTCGTTGTTACGAGAATTTTTGGGAGGCAGCAGCTTCCGTTATTAACAGCTTTCTGTTTTTAACGGACAGAAAAGACTTTCTTAAATTTATGCAGGGCCCCCGATGGGTGGTATATCTCTGCATAGAGAATATAAAGACCGGTGGGGAGTTTTTCTCCGCCGGTACCTTTTCCATCCCAGCTCAATGTGCCTTGTTGCCCGATTAATTCGTGGTTTTGGACCATTGCCACCTGTCTGCCAGCCGGATCAAAGATAAATATCCGGCAACTGTACCCCGATTGATCTGCCTGGTAAGCAATTGTATAGGCATCTCCGCTAGGGGCTAATACTGGAATGTCTATGCCCACGACTGGTCCGTTCTTAATCACGCCGAACTGGGTATTGAGGTAGCCAGGAGTTCCATGCCCCTCTTCTGCGGCTGCCGATGCCCAATTTTCCGAACTTTGGGTAGCAGCTTCCGGATCAATCCGTTCCAATGCAATTCCTTTGCTATCGGTAACAAAGGCACTGTGCCATTTTGAATTGTACGACAGTTCGTCAATCACTTCCTGTGTTTCCGTATTGAGCAGAACAAGCGTGGAGGATGTGTTAGCCAGCACAGGTAGTTTAATCGAATGCACTTTTTCAGGATTTGGAGAAGCATACTGGGAATGGACACCATTCTTGTCTTTCGAAACAACCAGAAAATCTTCTTTCTCCATTGAAAATGCAAGTTCTGAAAGGGGATACAGCGTGCTAAGCGTGCCATCTGTTTTTCGGGTGGCGATAGCTAGTTTGGCAACCGAAAGAGATTTGCCGCTGCGGTTATACAGTTCAATGTATTCGCTGCCTCCTGTTCGGGGATCAGGTAAAATTTCATTAAAGATGATTTCGCGAAATGTGATATCCGCCGAAGCATCGGGCTCTTCCTCCCCGGGATTTTCTTCTTCCGGCTCTTCAGGTGTATTCTCTTTTGTAAATGTAAAGCTTAAACAAGCATCTTCCAAAAGATTTCCGGCAAGGTCAGTTATGTTGTCTAAGCATAAGGTGTACTCTTTGCCAGACTCAAGGACTCCGGGGGTATGAACCAAGACTTTCGAGGCCGAGGTTAAATCGGCTTCAAGAGCTGCTTCACCCATATTTTCGATTGTACAAGAGGCTGAAGATATGCGTACCGCTTCGCTGAAAGTAAACAAGAGTGTGGAGTCGGATACGGTTTCAATTTGCGAAATAGATGGGGGAGTCGTGTCTGCTATTACGGATGAATCTCCGGAAATTCTGATATTGTCGAAGGCAAAATGATAGCTGCGGGTCTTACTGTACCGGCAGTTCAGTTTAAAAATACCGGATGGAGGAATGGATAATTGTTTAATCGTGGTATCCCCTTCGTGAGTGAAAGCTGGTTCTCCCGCTAAGCGGGTATAGAGTTTCCATGTATCTCCGTTGGCAAGCAGTAGCTTGACACGCGCATTTACTTCTTCCTTATCAAGTAAGTCCATCCGTCCTTTTATGAGTCTTTTGGCTGTACCTGATCCTTTTACACTGTATAGAGATATATTGTCGTCGTTGTGTCCAACCTGAATATAGTAGTGGGTCTCGTCCGGATCGGTATCCTTGCCTGACGAAATAACATAAATACGGGCATTATTTGCATTGGAAGAATTGAAATACAATTGAACATCCAGTTCCCATTCCATGTTTTTAGTATAGGTTACAGGCAATTGAACCGATGCATTGCCTTGTTCGTACATATCATCCAGCTGAAGCCATCCGTCTTGAGTGATGTAGTATAAACTGGTATCTCCTTTCCATGCATTGGAGGCTGTAATATAAGTTGACGGAAAAGTTTCGGTAATTTGAGATTTTGTTAAAAATGAAAGCGAACAGAGCAATAATATAAAGAATTGTTTCATAATAATAAGGTTTTGTAGAAAATAGTATATCTTTGCAAGCCGATTTTTGGTATAATCGGTAACTGTGCCCAAAAAGTACAAAGATATATAACTATTCCATTTAGAACGAAATAGTACTGATTATTTTTAATTTTAAAATTGTGCTCAAAATGAAAGTAGCAATTGTTGGTGTTAGCGGAGCAGTAGGACAAGAATTCCTACGTGTGCTAGACGAGAGAAACTTCCCGATGGATGAGCTGATCCTTTTTGGTTCATCCCGTAGTGCCGGACGTGTTTATACATTTAAAGGTAAACAGTACACCGTCAAAGAGCTCAAGCATAACGACGACTTTAAAGGGATCGATATTGCTTTCGTTTCGGCAGGAGGAAGTACTTCCGTTGAGTTTGCGGAAACCATTACCAAGCATGGTGCGGTGATGATCGACAACTCAAGTGCTTTCCGTATGGACGCAGATGTGCCTTTGGTAGTTCCCGAGGTAAATCCAGCCGATGCATTGACTCGTCCCCGTGGTATTATTGCCAACCCAAACTGTACAACCATTCAGATGGTAGTCGCTTTAAAGGCAATTGAAGGTATTTCTCACATTAAGAAAGTACATGTTTCAACCTACCAGGCTGCCAGTGGTGCAGGAGCAACTGCCATGGCAGAGTTGATAAAACAATACGAACAGATACTGAAGGGCGAAGAACCCACAGTAGATAAGTTTGCTTATCAGCTGGCTTATAACCTGATTCCTCAGGTTGATGTATTTACCGAAAATGGTTATACAAAGGAAGAGATGAAGATGTACCACGAAACACGCAAGATTATGCACACGGATATTGAAGTAAGTGCAACTTGTGTACGTGTTCCGGTTATGCGTGCTCACTCTGAAACGACTTGGGTGGAAACAGAACGTCCAATCAGTGTTGAAGAGGCTAAAGAAGCTTTTTCGAAAGCAGAAGGTGTAATTTTGCAAGATAATCCTGCAACTAAAGATTATCCAATGCCTTTGTTCGTGGCAGATAAAGAACCTGTTTATGTGGGTCGTATCCGCAAGGATCTTACCAATCCGAATGGACTTACTTTCTGGACGGTAAGTGATCAGATTAAGAAAGGTGCCGCTTTGAACGCTGTTCAGATCGCAGAATACCTTATTAAGGTAAAGAACGTAAAATAAGATTATCTTATCAAATAACTAACAGGCCGTTTCATTAATGAGACGGCCTGTTTTTCCTTCGGGACTTTGAGTCGCCAAAGTATATACTTTAGCAACTCAAAGTCCTATGTTTGAAAGTTCAAAATTGTATTAATTTTTTAGCTTGTTATTGCTTCTGCTTTTGCGCTTCACGGCGGGCTTTTTCGCGGTCGCGGAGTTTTTGCTGGTAGAGCTTTTCTTTTTCTTTACGCTCCGCTTCACGTTTTTTGAGCTGTTGTTTGTATTCGCGTTCTTTTTGTTTGCGAAGAGCCTCCCGTTCTTTGATCTTTTGCTTGCGGGCAGCTTCGGTTTGTTTGAGACGTTGCTTTTGCTCTTTTTCAAGGTTCTTTTCGCGATTGGCTTTGGCTGTGAGCAATGCCTGATTCTCTTCTTCCTGTTTTTTCAGAATATTAGCACGTTCTTTGGCCTTTTGTTCCTGCAATTCTTTTTCAACTTTTTGCTGTGCTTCGAATTCGTCGCGTTTTTGTTTCTTGAGAGCTTCTGCTTCTGCAGCTTCACGGGCACGTATCGCCTGAATTTCTTTCAGGGTTAGTTCTTTGGTTTCCGGAATTTGAACTGCAGGAATACTGTCTGCTTGCGTAACAGCTTCCTGTTGAATAGTAATATGGCTGCTATCGGAAGAAAGCGGTTGTTCCTTTTCTACTTTACTTGTTTGAAGGGAATCAACAGTCTGTTCGGGGATAGTAGTTGCCGGCGAAATTATTGCTGCTTTTTCAGAGTCTGTTTCCTGTACCTCAAGATCGGAAACAGCCGGAGTCTCCGAAGTTTTGCCAGGTTCTTCTGCCTCTTCCGATAAACGTGCACGCCAGCGGGCAACGATTTCGGGTGCTGTTTCGCCGTAGTTTTGGTTGAAGAAGGAGATGTATTCGTCCAGTGTCTTTCCGTGAATAAGTGTTTCGTAGTTGGTTTCAGAGATAGGGAGTATGCCAACGGTTTTTTCAATGGCTGAGGCATAGCCCGATTCCTGATGAATCATCTTGTAATACTGGAGAATTTCGTCTAAGCCAACAAACCCGCGTATGAAAAGCATACTCATCTCTCCGAAGGATTCTCCGCTCAAATCGAACTCTTTCACCATAAAGTTGGCGAAGTTGAAGGCCGCTACGCTAAACAGTAATTGATTGCGGTCGGCTTTCCCTGTGGGATAGATCAGCAACATACGGCAAGGTTCGCTTACTCCGGCAGTAAATACGCGCGCAGAATCGCTGATGGCAAGTTCTCCATTCTCGCCCAGACCGAATCGCAGGTTCCATTTCATTCCGGTTATACCTCCCTGAACCATGGACCGGCCACGCAATACGCCCTTCAGCATTTCGCCGGCCAGTTCGGTAACATCGGCTTTGGGGTATTTTTCAACTAAGGCTTTCAGCGCGTCTTTAAAGCGGTTGGCATCGCCCGACTGTACATACGTAAGTGCTTCGAGGAAGGTAAACTTGGGTAGAAGTTTAGACAGCGGATAGGCTGAGGTTACTTCCCTATAGTTTTTCCTTACCAGACTTGTGTCGCCGGCAAGGTAATGGTTGTAGGTAGCTTCGTAAATAGAATCCTGCACCCTGTCCATCATCTGCATATTGTAAACATAGTTGGGATCGGAAACTGCCACGGTATAATCACTTTCCGGGAAGCTGCGTGTTAGTTTATCTTTATACTTTGCGGTAAGTACCGGATCTTCCAGACGCAGCGACATAAGGTACAACTGATAATAGCTTTCCAAACGATATTCATTCTGTGGAAAACGTCGTTCCAACGTCTCGAATGTTTCGATAGACAGCGGAAGATCTTCCAACTTGTCTTTATATATTTTCGCCATGTTATAAAGTCCGTCGGCAATTATCAAATCAGAAGCCTTCAGGTCTTCTTCGGTAAGCGGGAGCTGTTGCAAATAAAACGCAGGATCTTTGGGGTCTTGTGCAGCAACAGGAGTCGACAGGCTATCTACCGGAGATAGGCCAATGGCCGATGAGTCCGGATTATTACCCGCAATGGTACTTCCTAAAGCATCTGCTGAGGTTTCCTGAAATGTGTTCATCGCTTTTTTTAGTCGCCGCCAGTTGTCTTCCAGCATTCGCCGTCCCCATCTGTTCTGGAATTGTCTTTTTCCATCGGCAACTGTTTGGGAATTATAGAAATAGAAAGACGACTCGCCTGCGGCAACGGGTAATGTCACTGTTTTGGTTTCTGTACCTGCCCGGTTTATTCCGGTTCCTTTGGCGCCCTGTTCCGCCAGATAAGCCGCTTTTTCGGCAGCTTTCTTTTGTTCCTCTTCCTCCTTTTTTACTTTTTCAATGATTTTTCCGATCACAGCCATACGTTCAGGTTCACTCATTTTTGCAATGGTTTGCAAGCTATCCTGCAAATGAACGGCTTCGGTGTGGATGACAAATTCGTCCAGGATGGCCGATTGTTTAGCTACCCGTTCGTATTCCCTGTGTTTCTTTCCCAAAGCCGACAATGCGCCAAGGAAACAAGGCTGAGCCTTTGCATAGGCTCGCTGCTTAAAGTAGATATCGCCAAGTTTAAGCTGACAAATGGCTTTGTCTAGTCCGTTACGGGTACTCTTTTCAATGGCTTTTTCGTAGTTTTGTATAGCATTGATTGTGTCCTGCTGACTCATATATACGTTGCCTATGGCATAGTACACCTGGTCTTGATACTCCACATTCTTTTCGCTGCGCGCCATTCCCTTTAACTTACGTATTACTTTTTCATAGTTACCTCCGGGAAAGACTTCCGTCTGACGGATACGTGCGGCAAATTCCATTTCGTAGGGAGGATTGGCATTTGCCACCTGTCCGAATGCTTTATATGCAAGTCCGTCTAACCCTTCTCCTGCATACAATTGCCCCAGCAGATACTTCATGCGGGTACGCTGCAGGTGTTTCTTTTCTGCTTTGATAGCCTTGATGAGGTAGGGGATAGCTTCCTTGTTTTGCTTGTTTTTAATCAGGTAATCGGCATACACTGCGGCATACAGTTTCTGTTTATTTTTGGGAATACCTCCCGTATTCAACTTGTTGAGAATGTCTTCAGATTCGTAAATCCATCCCATCTCCGAATAACATCTGGCCTGCCAGAGCTTAGATTCGGCAATCATCTCCTCGTCTTGTGCGTAATGCCGGGCAATATAAGAAAAGGTTGCCGAAGCCTGCAGGAAGTCGGCGTTGTAGAACTGTCCCTGACCCATCATCAGCCAGCATTTTTTCAGAAACGGATTGTATTCTTCCTGTTCCTGTTCGGCTCTTTGCCTGGGATCGTTACGCCACCCGGCTTTCTTAGGCGGTTTGGTTTTTATGGAATGTAGCTTGATTGCCTTGTTGCTTTTTTCTATGGCACGGTCGAAAGATCCACCTGTAGTTGTCTTGTTCTTTTCCTTGGCGCTGATTGGGAACATAGGAAGCTGTTCCGTGTAATTATCCTTGTGTCCGTTCTGGAGAGACATCAACGATTCATCAAAAGAAGTTTTGCCGTTGTAGTAGATGTTGTACCTGGATGTAAAGGCATGATAAAACCGGCTGGACATCGTATTTTCCTTGGTACTACACGATGCCAGCAACACAAACACAAATAATGCGCTTATATAGCCGGTCTGCTTTTTCAATATTGCCTGAATTAACAATGATATAAACAGGAATCAGCCTGTTTTATTGTTTGCGGCGAAAGAATAATAGCCCCTTGGCAACCAAAAAGAAGATAATCAGCACCAGGATGATAAAGGCGCCCGAGGGAACATTAAGAAAGTAAGAAAGAATCAGTCCCGCCAGACAACCCAGGAATCCAAGAACAACGCTTCCCAATATAATTTTGTTGAAGTTGGATGTAAATAGATTTATTGTTATCTGGGGTATGGTTACCATGGACATAAGCAGCATAATCCCGACAAGACGAATGGATAGGACAATGGTTACCGCAATAAAAAACATCATGGTATATTCGACCAGCTTTACCGGCAGACGTTGCGTAACGGCAAAGTCGTTGTCGAAAGCCACATACAAGATTTCCCGGTGAAACAGTAGAAAGAAAATGATAAGGACTGCAGCCAGTACTCCGATCCAAAGGATGTCGGTATACGAGATGGTAAGGATATTCCCGAAAAGGTAAGCCGACAGGTTAGGTGCGAATCCCGGGGTAAGAAAGATAAAGATAACACCGAGGGCCATGCCAAGCGACCAGAAACCTGCTATGGCAGAATCTTCCCTGATGCCTTGCTTCCGGCTAACCCATTCCACCCCGAAGGCAGACATGACAGAGAAGATCAACGCTGTTAGAATGGGATTGACTCCAGCATAGAAACCAATGCCTAATCCTCCAAAGGAAGTATGCGTAATTCCTCCGGTTATAAATACAAGCCGGCGAGACACAATATAGGTCCCAACTATACCGCAGGCAATGGCGGTAAGCAGGCTTCCAAGCAAAGCATTCTGGAAAAAGGCGTATTGCAGCAGATCTGTCATAGGGTCAGGCGTGTATACGTCGTTCGCCAAGAATCAGAAAAGCTTCGTCTTTTAGCGCATCGGGTAATTCAATTCCCCGAAGCTGTAAACTACGAATCCATCCTGCCACTTCTACTTCTTTCAGCGTATAAAGAACTTCACGGAATTCTTCTACTTCTTTTTCATTGTAAGCATCGGATTCTGTTCCCAGAAACCGATCTAACTCCTCGTCATCGTAGTATTCAATTTTCTTGCTTACGGCAGCCAAAAGACTGTCTTTTTCGCAGGTTTCGTGCTGACCGCAACAACCTTCTGAAAGTTCCTGTGCTTCGGGTATCTCTTTGATTTCCCCGCGCTCCAACATGCCTTCCAGTTTTTTATTCCGGAAATAGCCTGCAACGGCAGCAAGTATGCCTAAAACAATAATTCCAATAACTATATACCACATAAAGCCAATAATTTAGTCTTTTATTTCAAAACCAGCCTTACGCAAGTCGTCCCAGTAATGGGGATATGACTTGCTTACTACCTGAGGCTCTGCAATACAGATTCCTTGCGGAATAGCTAATGCTGCCGGAGCAAAGGCCATAGCCATGCGATGGTCTTCGTAAGTAGCAATAACCGGATGTTCTTCCGGTTCGCATCTTTCGCCGTTCCATGTCAGTACGCTGTTTCCTTCAACCGTAAGCAGGTAACCCAGTTTCTTTAATTCTGTCCGCAGGGCCTCGATACGATCTGTTTCCTTTATCTTCAGACTTTGCAAGCCGGAAAATCGGAACGGTATGTTAAGTAACACACAAGTAACAACAAAAGTTTGTGCAAGGTCGGGTTCGTTTACAAAATTATAGACAAGCTTGGCGCAAAGATTGCCATTCTTTCTCAGTGTTACGCCTTTGTCGGTAAATGTGGTACTTACACCCAACTGGGTAAAAATACCTGCAACAGCTGCATCTCCTTGTAAACTATTTTTAAATAATCCCAGCAATTCAATTTCGGCATCCTTATTGAGCGCCGCCATCTGATACCAATAAGAAGCGCCACTCCAATCCGATTCCACTGTAAATGGAATAGGCTTATATTCCTGAGTAACCACCTTGATGGTCTGTCCTGCCCAGCTTGCCTTGACTCCAAACTGTTCCATCAGCTGTAAGGTAAGCAGAATATAGGGACGTGAAATAACATTTCCTTCCAAACGAATGGTAAGCCCATTTTCCATGAGAGGGGCTACCATCAGAAGAGCCGAGATGTATTGCGAACTAACACCTCCCGATAAAGAGATCTCGCCACCCTGCAGCGCACTTCCGAAAATACGTAACGGAGGATAACCCTCTTTTTCAATATATTCGATGCGGGCTCCCAGCGAATTAAGGGCGTCAACAAGTAGCTTGATTGGCCGATTCTTCATTCGTTCAGTTCCAGTAATGGTCCATTCTCCAACAATCTTGGAAAGGAATGCCGTAAGGAACCGCATGGCAGTACCTGCAGCCTTAATATCAAAATCCTTGCTGTCTGAGTTTAATGCAGCTACCATCACTTCGGTGTCGTCGCAATCGGACAGATTAACGATATCGTAGGGGCTATAACTCAGGGCATGCAGTATTAATGCGCGGTTACTTATACTTTTGGAAGCCGGCAACTGGATAGAGGCCTGTAACTTAGCAGGAGCTTTTATCTGATATTCCATTGTCTGATTTCTGTTCGTTAGGAACTGCAAAAGTACGGAATTTTATCGGATTGTATCTCGTTTATTAGTAATTATACCCTATCTTTCTTTACCTTTGTGATTCAATAGGAAAAGAATAAAGGATATGATTGTAGTGAGAGATACGGAGATATTGGAGGGAAAAGAACTGGTGGCTACCATTGGTTTCTTTGATGGCGTGCATTTGGGACATCAGTTTCTGATTGAAGAAATGCTTTCCGTTGCGCGCGCACGGAATCTTCCCGCTGCAGTAATTACCTTTCCTGAACATCCGAGGGCTGTCTTGCATGCTGATTACCAACCCAAATTGCTCAATAGCTTTGATGAAAAGCTGAAACACCTGGATGCGACCGGTGTGGATTACTGTGTTGTGCTTGACTTTACCGTAGAACTTTCGCAGTTGTGTGCCAAAGACTTCATCCAGCAGATATTGTGCAAGCGTTTGCATGTGCATACGCTGCTCATTGGTTACGATCATCGTTTTGGTCGTAACCGTGCCGATGGATTCGAACAATATGTGGAATATGGAAAGGAATGTGGTATGGAAGTTATTCAGGCATCGCCTTTTAGTCCCGGTACTGCCCATGTAAGTTCGTCGGAAGTAAGGAAGCAACTTGACCATTGTTATGTGGAAAAGGCCTCGGAACTGCTGGGGTATCAGTATATGATTAAGGGAAGTATTGTGAGTGGATATAAGATTGGCCGGACAATAGGTTTCCCTACAGCCAATATTCGGGTGGATGAACCGTTTAAAGTATTGCCGGGGATTGGAATCTATGCTGTTTGGGTAGATCTTTTTGATGTACGGTATAAGGGAATGTTGTATATCGGTCGCCGTCCGACTATTGATAACGGCCACGACATTGCTTTGGAAGTAAATATTCTTGACTTCGAAGGGGATATTTATAATGCAGAACTGGAGGTAACTTTTGTTCGCTTTATGCGGGAAGATATAAAATTTGAAAGTTTGGAGGCATTGCGGAAACAACTGGAAATAGACAGGGTTGAGGTGAATGCCGTACTCTCCGGCTTACTATAAACAGATACATAAATCTATAGGAATTATGGATGCTTTTTACGATGCATTGGATATTCTCAGTGGAATGATACGTATCCCGTCTTTCAGCCGGGATGAGAATGAAGTGGCTGATTTCCTTTCTGAAACCTGGGGAAAGGCCGGTTACAAGGTAAATCGTAAAGGAAACAACCTCTGGATGGTTGCTCCTGGTTTTACGCTGGATAAGCCTACCGTTTTGTTAAATTCGCATATCGATACTGTGAAGCCGGCTGCGGGTTGGACCCGCGACGCTTTTGATGCCGATATGAACGAAGACGACCGCCTCTATGGTTTGGGAAGTAACGATGCAGGAGCCAGTGTGGTTTCTTTGTATGAAGCTTTTACCGTTTTAACCCAAAAGGAACAACCTTATAATCTTATTTTTCTTGCTTCCTGCGAAGAGGAAGTCTCCGGTAAAAACGGACTCGAACTTGCTCTTGCTGAGCTTCCGCCCATTCATTTTGCTGTAGTGGGTGAACCCACGGACATGCAACCTGCCGTTGCCGAAAAGGGATTAATGGTGCTGGATTGTACGGCTATTGGCAAATCGGGTCATGCAGCCCGCAACGAGGGTATCAATGCCATTACCTTGGCCATGAAGGATATTGACTGGTTTACTACCTACGAGTTTCCTGAGAAAAGCGATTTCCTTGGTCCGGTTAAGATGACGGTTACGATTATCCATGCCGGTAGTCAGCATAACGTGGTGCCCGACCGTTGTGAATTTACAGTTGATATCCGTACCAACGAGTTTTATTCAAACGAAGAGTTGTACAAACTGATTAAACGACATATTACCAGTGATGTGAAAGCCCGTTCATTCAGATTGAGTTCTTCGCGTACAGAAATATCACATCCTTTCGTGCAACGGGCCCTGATACTAGGGAAAAAGCCCTTTGGCTCGCCAACATTGTCGGACCAGTCTCTGATGCGTTTTCCTTCTGTGAAGATGGGTCCTGGTATGTCTTCACGCTCGCACACAGCGGATGAATATATATGTCCTTCCGAAATAAGAGAAGCCATTGATACGTATATACGTTTACTGGACGGTTTACACCTATAACAGATGCTGCGAAAAATAATAGAAACCATCGGGACACGTTACCTTATTGCCATCCTTAATCTGATACTTCTCTTTATTAATGCCCGGACATTGGGTGCTGCAGGGGTAGGAGTTATCGGTTTGGTGGTGGCCTCTGCCAATATTGTGATGATGTGCAACAGTGTGCTGAGCGGCAATACGATTGTTTACTTTATGAACCGCCATCCTTTTCTTTTGGTTTTTTTACCAGCTTATATATGGACTTTTTTGGCAGGTGGAGTTGCCTGCGTTGTATTGTGGGGAACAGGATTAATCCCCGAAGGGTATGTGATGCATGTGTATGTTTTGTCTGTTCTTTTTTCCCTTTCGGCAGCTAATGCGCGCTTCCTGCTTGGCTACGATCGTATGCGCGGTTTTAATCTGACATATACTTTGCAGGGAGGTCTGCTTTTTATTGCAGTTCTTTTACTTTATTATGGGTTAGAAATAAAATCGGTTGATGCCTATCTTTTGGGGTTGTATTTTGCTTACGGTAGTGCTTGGTTTGTAAGTTTGATGCTTTTGCTTCCGTCATTCAAATCGGTTCCAATGAGAACATTACCTAAATTAACCGGAAAAATGTTACAGTATGGTCTTTGGGCAGGAGTAGATAATCTGGCTGAGCAGTTTACCAGTCGCGTAAACTATTTTCTAATACAGAGTTTTAGCGGGTTGGGTAGTGTAGGGTTGCTTGATGCCGGGACGAAGGTGTCGGAGAGTATATGGAACATAAGCCGGAGTGTTTCTTTTATTGTTTATGGTAATGTGGCGAAAACGGATGATGCCGCCATTCAGAAAAGGATTACCATCCAATTGGGAAAACTTACATTTGCAGCTACTTTTACAGCGATGGCTTTTGTTTTGCTGATTCCCGAATTTGTGTACACTTCATGGTTATTTGGTGAAGAGTTTAAAGGAATCCGAACTGTTATTCTATGTCTTTCGCCGGGGGTTGTGGCGTTGGCCTGTAACAGTATTCTTAGTCACTTTTTTATAGGAAGCGGACGTATTCGTACAAGTGCTGCGTGTTCGTTAATTGGGTTATTGGTTTTATTGGGTACAGGCTCTTTTCTCATTCCTCTACTGGGAGTTATTGGTGCAGCTATTTCAGGAAGTATTGCTTTCGTTTCTATGCTTACATTTTCCACAGTACTGTTCTGCCGCACATCGGGAGCACATTTAAGAGACTTCCTTTTTACGGCAGACGACCGTTCTTATCTTCGGGAAAAGACACAGTTATTCCTTTCCGGTTTCAAGCATTCATAAATTGGAGAGGCTTAATCCAGCCAGGTAGCCGGATTAAGCTTGGTTTTCTCCTTCCATAGCTGGAAAGAGAGTATCGTTGCGTTCCCGTCTTCCGTATCCGTAAATATTTTGCCAATGGACTGGCGTGTCGATACTCTGTCGCCCGCTTTTACGTATACCTGGCTTAGGTTGCTGTAAACGGTCAGGTAATTACCATGTCTGACAATAACAGAATTGTTGTATCCCGGTACTACAAATACACGGGTTACTTCGCCGTTAAATACAGCGCGCGCATCTGCTCCCGGAGAAGTCTGGATGTCGATCCCGCTATTGTTGGTCCGCACATATTTTAAATCCTGATGCTGCTGCTCCCCAAAAGTACCAACTATGGTATGTCTGCCTGTTACAGGAAATGGCAGACGACCCTTATTCCCGGCAAAGTTGTCTGACAGTTTTTTCTCTTCGCGGGTCATGGCATAACCGCCCTTTACTTCTGCAACACGTTCTGCACGTATGGGTTCTGGTTCCGGTTCCGGCTCTTCTTTTTCTTCCACTATTTTCTTGCCAGAGGCAGCTGCTTGTTTCTTTCTTATCTCTCTTACTTCCCTTGCCAGACGAGCTTTCTCTGCCCGTTCGCGCTCCGCTTTTTGTCGTGCGATACGTGCTTCTTCTTCAGCGCGGGCAATTTCGATGGCTATCTGTTTTTCAATTTGCTGATTAAGGGCA
Source organism: uncultured Macellibacteroides sp. (assembly GCF_963667135.1). NCBI lineage: Bacteria > Pseudomonadati > Bacteroidota > Bacteroidia > Bacteroidales > Porphyromonadaceae > Macellibacteroides > uncultured Macellibacteroides sp. The sequence goes on from NZ_OY762974.1 coordinate 1,667,070, forward strand.
TCGGCTTGTTGTTTCTTTTTCTTAAGCTGTGCCTGAAGGTCACGCTGCTTCTTGTTTAATTGCTGAACTTCGGTTTTCTGGCTTGATTCTTCTGTCTGAAGTTTCTGGTTTTCGTTCTCACGTGATCCTAGCAATACTTGCTTGTCCTTACGTGTTTTCTCCAGCTTACTCCGTTTCTCTTCAATTTCTCTTTGCTTAACCACAATTTCGGCTGCCTGACGCTTCTGCCAGTCGGCAAACTCTCTGAGATAACGCATCCGGCGAAGAGACTGAGCAAAATTGTCGGCCGATAAAATAAAGAGAAGCTTATCTTGTGATTTGCGGCGCTTGTACATGCCTTTGGCTGACTTTCCGTAGTTCTTCTGCTTTACCTTTAATTCCTGTTCAAGCCTGTTAACCTCACGGCGCATCTTGTTTATCTGCGTGTCGATCCCTCCGATTTCCTGATTCAAAATGCTGATTACCTTCTTACGTGAAAGAATTTGGTTTGAAATTAAATTCAGCCGGTTTAATGAGCTACGGGCTGTTTTCTTTGTTTCATTCAGAAGCTGGTTCGTCATTTCGATTTCCTCCAACGCCTTTTTACGCTGATTTTCCAACTGTTTTACCTTGGAAGAGTTCTGCCCGAATGCCACCAATCCAGAAACTAAAAAGACTATAATCCAACCGTATCTCATTTGTTCAAGTTACTTAATGCTTTTATAATTTGCGCATAGGTTATACGCGTGTATTTAGATGGAATAGTAAAATCCATTCTAACGGGAACATCGGGTTCAACTTTCGAAAAGTGAAGCGCTAAACTCCCTTTCTGCTGGCCATCAGAAACGATCAACGCTTTCATATACATCGGGAAAGGCTGTGAGTTAGTAATCTGAAAATCATTGTAGTCCCATTGCAATGAATGATCTCCTGAAGAATCGGCAATAAGGGTTGCCACTAATTTTTCTTCTTTATCGGCTGTAAAGGTGTAGCGAAGGCCTGTTTCATCTTTCGTTCTTATTTCTGCTAATCCATCGTTCTCTGTAAAGAAGAACTGAGTGAATTCATCGGATGAAATACTTTGTTTGCCAGGTAAGAAAAGTCTGTTGGTAAATAAAGCCTGAAGATTGTAGTAGTTAAAGTCTACAGGTGTTTCTCCTTTTAGTCCATCGTAACTTTCCGTTACATAGCGCTTGTTCATACGGTCCATAATCTTCACACTGTCGCGGCTGAACTCCATGCGGAATACTTCAATGCCCAGAAACGGCTGAACAGACAACTGAAAGGCGCTGTCTTTCTGCATTTTCATGTCAACACGAGAACTCAGACTCTTTCCTGGTATGTCCAGGTCTACATTCATCCGGGCTGATAATGTCTGAAACTGAAATGCATTTTGCTGCATCGAAACCAAATAAGCATCTTTTGCTTTTAGTTCGATATTTTTACCCGATATTAATTTTCTTGTTGACTTACATCCGCTAAAAATAAACAGCGAACTAATGATGATCAAAAAGATATAGTGTTTATTCCGTTTCATTTAATAACCTCTTCAATATAAATTTGTTCTGCAATCTTGCGGTCAAGGGTTTCACTTTGCTTTCCTAATTCTTTTGCCTTTTTCCATTGTTCCAAGGCTTTTTCCTTCTCTCCGTTCATGTAAAGAATATCTCCGTAATGATCGGCCAGTTCGGAACTGTTGGTCGAGTCCTTGCTTATGGCATTCTCAATATAAATCTTGGCAAGCGTATAATTACCCTGTGTAAAGAATACCCACGCATAGGTATCGAGGTAAGTACTGTTGTCCGGCTGCAGCTTGATGCATTGCGCACTCATTCGTTCAGCCTTTTTCAAATCTTTTTTATCCAGTGTAAGGAAGTAGCTATAGTTGTTAAGTACAACAATATTTTTATCATTGTATTTTAGCGCCTCTTCGTAGGCTTCATATGCCTTCGTTAAATTCTTTTGCTGGTAATAGATGTCACCAATCTGACCGTAAAAATCAGATAATTGAGACGTGTTTTCTTTATCAATGATCCGGATGCCGGCCTGATAGGTTTCCAGTGCTTTATCATATTCCTTCAGCTGGTAGTGTGCAATACCCAGATAAAAGTAATATTCGGGAGCATTTGGAAAAAGCTCCTGACATTTTAAGCAGATTCTCTTTACCTCTTCCATATTATCGGCTTTCAATGATAAATTAAGCAGCTGCTGCCAGGCTCCGGCATTATCGGGTTCCATTTCTGTTACCAGTTGAAACTGAAAGCGGGCCTCTTCTGTTTTATCCTGCATAGCAAGCAGACTCCCGTACATGAGTTTTAACTCGGTTTCCTCCGGATGCTGTTCCAGTAAAGTTTTGAAAAGTGTATTTGCTCCTTCGATGTCTTGTTTGTTCTGTTGCAGACGAACAACATAGCGGGAAAGAATATTTACTTTCGTATCCACATCCAGGTCGTTGTTGACCAATGCGCTTCGGATTTGGGTTTCTGCAGCCTCTTTATCTCCAACAATTTCATAGTAATTAGCCATCGAAACGATGTAGTAAGGATTGGACGGGTCTATTTCATGGGCTTTGTTATAACAAAGCAGCGCCTTGTCCGTATCGTTTTTCTCAAGATAAAGATCGCCCATCACAATCTGATAGCGGGCTTCCATAGGATATTTATCTGCAAGCTTTTGAATTTCTTTCATTGCCTTTTCAGGCTCGTTCAGGGTATTATACAGTTTGTATTTCTGAATAGATATGGCTTCATTCATCCCCACACTATTTTCAAGGGCATCATATGCTTCAATAGCTTTGCTGATTTCTCCCTCTTGGGTAAGCGATTCAGCCAAGTAATAATTCAGGTCTGTTTTATCCGGAAATTTATCAATGAGAGTCTGATATTCGGCGCTTGCATCCGAAAACATACCGAGCCCTCTGCTAACCGAGGCAAGAGCCATGCGATAAGTGAAATTATCCGGAGCATAGTTTACGGCACGCTGCAATAAACCTACAGCCTTTTCGGGCTTGTTCATCTCAACGTAAAAAGAAGAAAGTTCATAAAGAACAGGCGAAGCGGTAGAGTCAATCTCCAGACAGTGCGAAAACAAATCGAATGCAGCGTCGAATTTACCTGCATTCTTTAGCTTTACTCCCTCGTAGAAGAAGTAATCTAACTTACGTTGCTGTGCATTGTCTTGCTGAACAGGTTTAGAGGGTGCTCCCTTCTTCGTATTGTCTGCCAGAATCGGAGAACCTCCTGCCAAAACCAAAAGTAATAATCCGGAAGATATGATTTGTTTCAACATGTGCTCGCTATTTTATCGTTCTATTATTTCTCTTTTTTAGTGCTTGCCTGTATGACCAAAACCTCCGGCTCCCCGTTCAGTCTCATCTAACACCTCTACCGGTTCCCATGAAATATGGGCGTGAGCTGCGATTACCATCTGGCAGATACGTTCACCATCATTAATAGTGAAAGGTTCGGATGAAAGATTTACCAGAATTACGCCAATCTCACCACGATAGTCGGCATCAATGGTTCCTGGGGTATTCAACAAGGTGATTCCGTGCTTTATAGCTAATCCGCTGCGCGGTCTCATTTGGGCTTCGTATCCCTCAGGAAGAGCAATATATAAACCGGTGGGTATAAGTTTACGCTCCAATGGGTTTAAAACCACTGATTCGGAAAGGTTCGCCCGAATGTCCATTCCGGCCGAAAGAGGAGTCGCATATCCCGGCAGAGGATGATGCGACTTGTTTACTATTTCTATTTTCATTTTTGCTTATTAATTAACAGGCACGAAGATACAATATTTCTCAGTTCTTCCAATCCCCGTTCTCTTTTATTAACTCAACCAGGCGTTCTACCGCTTCATTTTCAGGAATATTTCTTTGAACGCATTCTTTTCCCTTGTATAAACTGATGCGACCCACGCCCGCACCCACGTATCCGTAATCTGCATCAGCCATTTCACCGGGACCATTTACGATGCAGCCCATAATACCTATTTTTAGCCCTTTAAGATGAGAGGTAGCTTTCTTAACCCTTGCAATCGTTGTTTGAAGATTGTATAGCGTACGTCCGCATCCCGGACACGAAATATATTCCGTTTTACTGATTCTGGCACGTGTAGCCTGCAATATGCAGAACATGCAGTTGTCTGTAGCCAATGCATCTCCTTTCGTGTTGTTAAGAAAAATGCCATCGCAGAAACCATCCAAAATCATTGCCCCCATATCGGCGGCGGCTTTTATCTGAAGAGACTCAATATCTGTTTCGTGGTATTCGCGGTGTAAAATAACAGGAACATCACAACCTGACGAAAGAAGTTTATGCATGAAGGCACGTTGTGCACCCAAACCATTGGCATGATGGGTACTTAGTATAACTACGACTGCCTTATCACTCTTAAGTACTTCCAGTATTTGATCATTAAGATCAGCATAGGTAAGTCTGATAAACTTAAGAGGAGAGTCGTAATTTTTTAACTCTTTAGCATCCGAGGCTATAAAATAGGGGAACACATTGGCGCGCGGTTTCCATACATGCGCATCAACAAGCAATTGCATATTGTCAGGCAGATTGTCCGGATCTTCCGTACCCACATATACATAATCGGGTTTTGCTTCCTGATTGAATTCAAAGTTAAGTCCATAACTTCTATCCGAAATTACAACAGGAATACCTCCCTTGCCAATTCCACATACATCACGACTGATTCGTCTGGCAGGTTTTACATTGTTATATTCCGGTGAAATTGATCCTTCTACCCGATTTGCTCCGGCACGTTCCTGGATATAATCCACCAGCTTTCGGGCTACGGGCACTTCTGCTTCGGGCTCTTCGCTTAAAGATACCCGTATTGTATCACCAATACCATCGTGAAGCAGTGTGCCGATGCCAACAGCTGATTTTATCCGACCATCTTCGCCGTCTCCGGCCTCTGTTACGCCTAGGTGTAGTGGGTATGACATTCCTTCAGCGTCCATAGTCTTTACCAGTAAGCGTACAGTTTGCACCATCACTACCGTGTTGGATGCTTTGATTGATATTGCAACATGCTGAAAATCCTCTTCCCGGCATATCTTTAGGTATTCCAGGCATGAAGCCACCATTCCCTCGGGCGTATCTCCATATCTACTCATGATACGATCGGATAGAGATCCATGGTTAATTCCAAGGCGGATCGCTGTATTGTGTTGCTTGCATAAATTCAGGAACGGAATGAAGCGTTCCCGTATTTTTTCAATTCCTGAGTTGTACTCTTCTTCCGAATAATCGCGGATATTAAACACCTTGCTGTCTACATAATTTCCCGGATTGATTCGAACCTTTTCAACCACTTGGGCTGCAGCATCTGCTGCTCTGGGGTTAAAATGAATATCAGCAACAAGCGGATGTGTATAACCTCGCTTTGTTAGCTCCTGTCGGATTACCCCAAGATTCTCGGCCTCACGAACTCCTTGAGCAGTGAAACGCACGTAGTCGGCTCCGGCATCAATGATACGAATAGCTTGTTCCACGCACGCGTTTGTATCAAGAGTCGATACATTTGCCATTGACTGAATAAGGATAGGATTGTTCCCCCCCAACTGTTTGTTGCCAATCTGAACAACCGACGATTGCCGGCGATTATAATTGAAGTAATTCATCTTTTTTATACTTTAGTTATTAACAAGGCCTTTGCCACTCTGTTAAGTAACAAGGGGCAAACCTTTTGGTTCGCCCCCGATATGTTAATTTGTTTTATACTTATAGGAAACCTTGGCCAGATCCTCGTTGGCCTGAATGATTTTCTTTTTAAGATCTTCCTTATAGCAAGCCAGTTTTACCTGCAAAGCCTCGTCGCCAACAGCGAGCATTTGTACGGCAAGTATGCCTGCGTTCAACGATCCGTTTATGCCAACAGTAGCCACAGGGATACCCGGAGGCATCTGTACAATCGCCAGCAAGGCATCCATTCCGTCAAGTGAAGCATTGATAGGCACCCCAATTACCGGAAGAGTTGTCATGGACGCAATCACACCGCAAAGGTGTGCCGCCATACCGGCTGCTGCGATTATTACTTTGATTCCTCGTCCTTTGGCATTTTTAGCAAAGACTTCTACTTCGGCCGGAGTACGATGAGCCGAAAGGGCATGCATTTCGAAAGGTATTTCCATTTCGTCCAGCAGTTTGGCCGCTTTTTCCATTACTGGTAAATCGGAAGTGCTGCCCATAATAATACTAACAACCGGAGTCATCTTATTTCGCAATTAATTGTTCGTAATCTGAGGCAGAAAGTAATTCTTCTATTTGAGAAGCATCAGTTATGTTGATTTTTATTATCCAACCTTCACCATAAGCGTCTTCGTTGATAAGTTCAGGCTTTTCTTCAAGCGCACTGTTTATTTCAACTACTTCGCCGGTAACAGGCATGAACAAGTCGGAAACAGTTTTAACTGCTTCGATTGAACCGAATACTTCTTCTTTTTCAACCGTTTCACCTTCGGTTTGAACATCTACATATACAATATCGCCCAATTCACCTTGTGCGTAATCAGTAATTCCGATATAAGCCACGTTTCCTTCAACGCGGATCCATTCGTGATCCTTTGTGTACTTTAGTTCTGCAGGGAAAATCATAATTCTAGTATTTTATTAGATGAATAAATAAATATAACTCAGTATTGAAGCTGTAAAGGTACAGAAAAAACCAAGCAAAAAACCTGCATACACCTGCATAGGAGTATGCCTTCCCAGAAAAATTCTGGAAGTACCAACCAACCCGGCTATAATGAATATCAAAATAAAGGCCCAATAGGGATTTTGCTGATGCAGACGGCAAATACCCATGACTGCACCGGCCAGACCGCCGATTCCCATCATATGGGCACTGATTTTCCAAAATAGGTTAACTCCCATCCCAATAAGAAGGCTTCCTGCGGTAGCTCCAAGTAAAACCAGAATCCAGACAGGCATCATTAGTTTCATCATAAGATAGAAGCATGCCCCCACAGAAATTATAAAGATTAGGTAAGGAACAAACCGTTCCTTACGGTCAGTCAACTCCAGGTCGCCTGCAGCTCCGCTTTTCACAAACAACAAGATAAAGAATCCAGGCATAATGGCTGTGCTAAGAAACGCCCCTCCGGCAATTATCAGCTTCATGGAAAAAGGATAGATGGCCAGATACGTAAATGTAAGTGCCAGTATCATTCCATACGTTATCATTAATAACGGATGAAAAATGATGGACGTTATGTTAGCAAATAGTTTCATCTCAATCGGTTTATATTTCTTTTCGAAGGCGTGCCACCGGCATACCCAGTTGTTCCCTGTATTTGGCAACGGTACGCCGGGCTATCAAATACCCTTTCTCCGTCAATATTTTAGTAAGCTCCTCATCGGTGAGCGGTTTTCGTTTATCTTCGCCTTCAATACACTCCTTAAGAATCTTTTTTACCTCCCGGGTAGATATTTCCTCTCCCGTGTCGGTTTGTGTTGATTCGGAGAAGAAATACTTAAGAGGATAAATCCCAAAATTGGTTTGTACATACTTGCTGTTGCTAACCCTTGATATTGTAGAAATATCGAATCCGCACCTTTCTGCCACATCTTTCAGAATCATCGGACGCAATGTACTTTCGTCGCCGGTAAAGAAAAATTCAGACTGAAGCATGATTATCGTTTCCATTGTACGGGAAAGAGTTTCATGTCGTTGCCTTATTGCATCAATGAACCATTGTGCGGCATCCAGTTTTTGTTTTACGAACTGAACAGCATCCCGCATATCCGAAGTTTGATTCGCCTTGTTTCCTGCATAATCCTGAAACATGGCCGCATAATCCTTGTTGATACGCATTTCCGGAACGCCTTTATTGTTCATAGACAAAATCAGCTCTCCATTGGATGTCTCCACCAGAAAATCAGGAATTACCTGACTCAATACCGTCTCCATGGAATCTCCCCAGGCAGCTCCCGGTTTGGGATTAAGAGACGTAATTTCATGAATAGCCCTTTTCAGTGAAGCTTCATCTACTTGAAGCCCTTTTAAAATTTTATCGTAATGCTTTCGCGAAAACTCATCAAAGAAATCAGTAAGAATGCGAATAGCAAGCAAGCAGTCCGGATTCTTTTCCCCTTTTTCAAGCTGAATCAACAAGCACTCCTGCAAATCCCGTGCGGCAACGCCAATGGGTTCAAAATCCTGAATAACCAGCAATACTTCTTTTACCAGCTCCTCTGTAACCTCATATCCGGACTGAAAGATAATGTCGTCAGCGATGGCTTCCGGATCACGACGAAGATATCCATCGTCATCAAGATTTCCAATAATGTATTCGGCTACTTTCATCTCTTTTTCCGGCAACTCCCGTAGCCCTAACTGCTGCAGCAGGAACTCGTTGAGCGACTGGCTACCTGAAAAAGGAATATCCTCTTTTTGTTCGGCCTTTCCTCTTATTTCCTGTAACTTATAGTCCGGAATATCTTCCTCGTTGAGGTAATCACCTAAAGCAAGGTCAGTTTCAGATTCGGACGATCCTCCCTCGTCGGTCACATCAGCATCGTCCGCCTTCTCAAAGTCGTCCGACACATCTCGCCCTTCCTCCAAGGCCGGATTCTCTTCCAGTTCGTGCTTTATACGTTCTTCCAGCTCAATAGCCGGAAGTTCTAAAAGCCTGATTAGCTGAATCTGCTGAGGCGAAAGCTTTTGTTGTAACTTTTGCTGTAACTGTTGTTTCAACATACCTGTACTCACTCTGTATTAATGCATACGCAAATATAAGTCCTTTAACGGTAAACCTGAGAGAATAAACCATAATAGTTCTAAAAGAACCGTTACTTTATGATTCCCAATTCTCTTTCGTAAGCCGTTTTATCGTTGATAAGTTTCAGTGCCTGCTGATAAATGTCGTTATCATCGTTGATAACCTGGAAATACTCATTCATATCAAACAAATCACGGGCTATCAATGCCTTAATCTGTAGGGCTATCAACGCTTTTGAACGTAGAAACTGTTCTTCATTGTATTCCACTTTTTCGCTGTTGGCCAGCGAAACCAGGTCATTCATCACAACATCTGATACCTGAAATTTTTCTTTGTAAGAAGCAATCGAGCTGTAAGTTTTGCCTAACTCTTTCCGGTTTTGGTCAACATAATTCATTGCCATCCTGTTTACCAGTCCGGAAGCTACAAGATTTCTGTGATAATCGGTATAGCGTGTGGTATCTACCGGAACAAAAACATCGGGCATGATACCGCCTCCACCATAAACATCGCGTTTCGTTTCCAGTGTACTGTATTTCATGGAATCAGGAAAATGTATACTGTCCGCGTTGGTCAGTTCTCCCCGGTTGTATCTTTCTATAAGATCGCGGTTATATTGTTCTTTTTCTCCCGCTTCGTAAGGCTTTTGAATACAGCGGCCCGTAGGAGTGTAATAGCGTGAAACCGTCAGACGTATCATGGAACCATCAGGCAGAGGAATCGGTTTTTGTACCAGTCCCTTTCCAAACGTACGACGCCCCACAATCACTCCTCTGTCCCAATCCTGAACAGCACCGGATACAATCTCGCTGGCCGAAGCCGAAGCCTCATCTACCAGAACAACAAGACGTCCTGATTCAAATAAACCTTTCTTACTGGAACGGGCATCTTCCCGTTTTTGTTTGGATCCTTCTGTATAGACAATCAACTTGTCGTCCGACAGAAATTCATCTGCAAGATCTATAGCGATATTCAGGTATCCCCCGCCGTTGGACTGTAGATCCAGGATCAGCTGTTTCATCCCTTTTTTCTGTAACTTTTGTACTGCATCCCTAAATTCATCGGCAGTAGAAGCTGCAAAACGATTAAGTTTGATATAGCCAGTCTGCTTGTCTGCCATGTATGCGGCGTCCATGCTATATACCGGAATCTTTCCACGAATAATCTTGAATTCGATTAGGGAAGGATCGTTATCACGCAATACCTTTACGCGAACCAAGGTTCCTTTTGGACCCCGTAAGCGCTTCATGATATCGGTTGTTTTCATCTTGACACCTGCAATCAGCGAATCGTTAACAGAGATAATCCGATCACCCGCCATCAGACCCACCTTCTCAGACGGTCCGCCTGGAATCACCTGAATGACATACAACGTATCAGTGAGCAGATTAAACTGGATACCTATTCCTTCGAAATTACCCTGAAGAGGTTCGGTCATTTCTTTTGTTTCATCCTTATCCATGTAGGTAGAGTGGGGATCCAGTTTTTCAAGCATGCCGCGAATGGCATCTTCCGCCAGTTTCTCCTCGTTTACGGTATCTACATATAGATTCGAAACAGCATACAAAGCCATAGATAATTTACGGGCATCCTGATTAATATTCTGTGCGGTAGCAGATGCAAAGCCGAAGGCCGCCATGAAAAGGTACAATACGAGTTGTTTCATTGTTTTGATTTTATGTCAACATTACTATTAAGGGTCTATCTCCTTACCTTTGGAGGAAGTCCTTAAAACAATTCAGTCTCTTTTGGAACAAAGAGCGAAATATCCTTTCCGTAACGCAGCAATTCGCGAACGATACTTGAACTGATATGGGTATGTTCCGGTTCAGTAAATAATATAAATGTTTCAATGCCGGAAAGCTTACGATTTACGTCGGCAATACTTTTTTCGTATTCGAAATCGTTCACGGTACGAATTCCACGAAGGATAAATTCCGCCCCCATCTCTTTGGCAAAGTCGACCGTGAGAGAGTTGTATTGCTGAACCGTAACCCTTGGTTCATTCTTGTATAAACACCTGATAGCCTCAATACGTCTTTCCAAAGAGAAGTAAGTAAGCTTCTTATCGTTGATCCCGATAGAAATCACAATCTCGTCTACCAAAGTTAGCCCGCGGGTAACCAACGACTGATGTCCGATGGTAAAAGGATCGAACGTGCCTGGAAAAAGTGCTATACGTTTCATACAATATCTTCTTCAACAACCAGGTTATCAATAATAAAGTTCTGGCGTTCCATCGTGTTTTTTCCCATATAAAACTCCAACATGTCCTTTACAAGGTCTTCTTTTTTCATTGTTACCGGATCCAGACGAATGTCTTTGCCGATAAAATGTTTGAACTCATCCGGAGAGATTTCTCCCAATCCTTTAAATCGGGTAATTTCCGGATTTTTCCCCACAGCAGCCATAGCAGCCAACCGTTCCTCTTCACTATAGCAGTAGAAAGTCTTCTGCTTATTACGTACGCGAAATAAAGGTGTCTGCAGGATATACACATGATTCCGTTTGATCAGATCAGGGAAAAACTGCAGGAAGAACGTAATAAGCAACAAACGGATATGCATTCCGTCCACATCGGCATCGGTAGCAATAATCACCTTGTTGTATCTTAACCCGTCCAGTCCGTCTTCAATGTTCAGCGCAGCCTGCAACAGATTGAATTCTTCGTTTTCGTACACAATCTTTTTAGTAAGCCCGAAACTGTTCAGCGGCTTACCTCTCAGACTAAATACCGCCTGAAGGTTCGGGTCACGACTTTTTGTTATAGATCCACTTGCCGAATCACCCTCAGTAATAAATAGGCACGATTCCTCGGTTAAATCCCCTTTCGGATCGCTTAGATGGACACGGCAGTCGCGAAGCTTTTTGTTGTGCAGGTTTGCTTTCTTGGCGCGTTCGCGGGCCAGCTTGGTTACTCCGGCAATTGCTTTTCGTTCCTTCTCGCTGTCCATTATCTTATGAAGCAGTGTATCCGCTGTTTCCGGATCCTTGTGCAGGTAATTATCCAGTTCCTTCTTAAGGAAATCTCCAATAAATTTAGCAACAGTAGGTCCGCCAGGTCCTATATCTCTTGAGCCTAATTTCGTTTTCGTCTGACTTTCAAATACAGGCTCTTCGACTTTTATACTAATGGCTGCCACAATTCCTGCACGGATATCCGAATACTCAAAGTTTTTTGTGTAAAACTCCTTAATAACCCGGCTTACTGCTTCGCGAAAAGTGGAAAGATGGGTCCCTCCCTGGGTAGTATGCTGACCGTTTACAAACGAGTAATATTCTTCTCCGTACTGATTACTGTGTGTAATTACCACCTCAATATCTTCTCCCTGCAAATGAATAATTGGGTAGAGTGGTTCAGTGGTCATGTTTTCGTTCAGCAAATCCACCAACCCATTTTTGGAATGAAACTTCTTGCCGTTAAAAACAATTGTAAGTCCGGAATTCAGAAAAACATAGTTTTTCAGTAAAGACTCTATGAACTCACTTTTATATTCGTAATCCTTGAAAATTTCCTTATCGGGTACAAAATAAACCATTGTACCGTTGGCTTCGCTGGTAGGCACAATGTCAGACTCTTCTGTTATCACGGCCTTGCTAAACTTCACCCGTTTACATTCTCCGTCGCGGTGACTGGTTATCAGGAAGTAACTGCTCAGCGCATTTACCGCTTTGATACCTACGCCATTTAACCCTACAGATTTTTTAAAGGCTTTACTGTCGTACTTGGCGCCTGTGTTCATCTTGCTCGATACGTCGATCACCTTTCCCAGAGGCACTCCGCGTCCATAATCTCGTACTGTAACGGAACCCTCTTCTACAGTAACCTCGATGGATTTACCGTATCCCATCATATATTCGTCGATAGAGTTATCCAGTACCTCCTTCAATAATACATAAATACCATCATCTGCATAACTACCATCTCCCAGTTTACCAATATACATCCCGGGCCGGCGGCGGATATGTTCCATCCAGTCCAGCGTACGGATATCATCCTCATTGTACGCAGTAAGATGTTGTATTGTTGAATTCAGTTCATTCATAGTCTGTCTCCGTTATTTTAGCTCTTTTATAAATGCACGTCTTGTTTTGTGATGTTCGCGCTTAAAGTAATCCCACTGAGCTTGTACCGCATTGTTGCTTTCAAGTTCAGGATTGCTCTCTCCGTACTCTACCCCTAAATTTCTGTAAATAGGGATAAGATCGTTTAGAATAAGAGCGTTTACCCCTTTGTTCTGGTATTCAGGAAGTACACCAATCAGGTATAAATCTACTACCTTTGGTTTCTTCTTAAGAGCTTTTAGCAAATGAATAAATCCAAACGGGAACAAGCTTCCTTTTGCCTTTTTCATAGCTTCCGACATGCTTGGAAGCGTTATGCCAAAACCTACTACGGCATTATCTGCTTCGCGAAGAATAAGCGTTACAAGATCCAGCCGAAGCATGGGGATATACATTTTCACGTAATAATCGATCTGCCGCTGAGTAAGGGGAACAAATCCATATAAAGGAGCGTACGCTTTATTAAGTGTTTCGAAAATCTGCTGTACGTACTGCATCAAATCTTTGGTTCTGGTGAATTTAAGCACTTTTAAACCAAACTTTGTTTTCACAATCTCAGAAATACGTTCGTGCTTTTCCGGATTTTTTTCCGGAATATAAATTTTGAACTCGTGCCAGTCCTGATCTTTCGCATACCCTAAACGTTCCAAATGGGTGGGGTAATAGGGGAAGTTGTAAATGGTAGCAATCGTAGCCAGCTGGTCAAATCCTTCAATCAACATCCCTTCCTGATCCATGTCTGTAAAGCCCATAGGACCATGCAATGCATTCATCCCTTTGCTTTTTGCCCAGTTTTCTACCGCAGCAAACAAAGCATCAGCTACTTCAGCATCATCGATAAAATCCACAAACCCGAAACGTGCATGCTTCTGATTCCAGATTTCATTGCTTTTGTTATTTATAATACCGGCAATACGACCCACAATCTTGCCATCTCTCATAGCAAGATAGTACACCGTTTCGCAAAAGTCGAAAGCCGGATTTTTATCCCGGCTTAAAGTACCCATTTCTTCCTCTATCAACCCGGGTACATGGAAAGGGCTATCCTTATATAACTCAATATTGAACTTAATAAACTTTTTAAGTTCTTTCTTACCGATAACTTCTTTTATTTCTACGCTCATCCGTTCGTACGTGTTTGACTGGCAAATGTAAACAATTATTTTAAAAGCAAGTAAAAGAGAAGGTAAGAAAAGCGAGTACACATATTCTCATGTAAAAAAAAACGTACATACTTTTCTATTTTATAACACTTTCTGAAATAATAATAATTACTATCTTTGTCAGTAAATAATTTAAACGTCAATAACTGGTTTCCTGTAATTAAAACACAAAAAACATGCGTAAAATCACAATTGGTTTTATCCTGTGTAGCTTTGCTTTGCAAAGTTTCGCGGTACAACCATCATTAGAGGGATTTAATTATGCTTCAGTAACTGCCCCTGTTGGCAGCGAATGGCAATCTCCCGAAAACTTAGCGTTAAACAAAGAACAGCCACGCGCCTATTTCTTTTCTTTTCAGGATGTGGAAAGTGCCCGTAAGGTATTGCCCGAAAACAGTAGATACTGGCAAACACTTAACGGGGACTGGAAGTTTAACTGGGCGCCCGATCCCGATTCGCGTCCAAAAGATTTTTATCTGCCGGAGTATAATGACTCGGCTTGGGATAATATTAAGGTGCCTTCAAGTTGGAATATTTACGGTATCCAAAAAGACGGAAGCCTGAAGTATGGTGTACCCATTTATGTAAACCAGCCAGTCATCTTCAAGCACAGTGTAAAAGTGGACGACTGGCGCGGTGGAGTTATGCGTACCCCACCTGCAAACTGGACAACTTTCAAGCATCGTAACGAAGTCGGTTCGTTCCGTCGTGACTTTGAAATTCCTCAAAACTGGGATGGCAGGGAAGTATTTATCAGCTTCGACGGCGTTGATTCTTTTTTCTATCTATGGATAAACGGACAATATGTAGGTTTCTCAAAGAATTCACGCAATACAGCCAACTTCAATATTACGAAATACCTCCGTAAGGGAAAAAACATAGTAGCTGCCGAAGTCTACCGTAGTTCGGATGGCTCCTTCCTGGAAGCTCAGGATATGTTCCGTCTGCCGGGTATCTTCCGGACGGTAGCCATCTATTCAACCCCCAAGGTACATGTGCGCGACCTCAACGTAATTCCTGATTTGGATGATACCTATACCAACGGGTCGCTTACTATCAGCGCTGATATCCGTAACCTAAGCAATAAAAAAGCAAAGGGCTACAAATTAGTCTATTCGCTGTATGCAAACAAACTATATGCAGACGATAACAAGGTGGTTGCGAATACAACTGCTACGGCAACAATCCCGCTAGTCGGGGTCAATCAGTTGCTTGATGCCAGGAAAGTAGTGATGAATGTGCAGAACCCTAATAAGTGGTCGGCCGAATATCCCTACCGTTACACATTGGTTGCCGAACTGAAAGACGCAAAGAATAAAACCGTTGAAACCGTTTCTACCATCGTTGGATTCAGGGAAGTGGAGATTAAAGATACACCAGCATCCGAAGATGAGTTCGGCTTAGCAGGTCGCTATTATTATGTGAACGGAAAAACTGTAAAATTAAAAGGAGTAAACCGACACGAAACAAACCCGGGTGTTGGTCATGCCATTACCCGCAAGATGATGGAAGACGAAGTCATGTTGATGAAATGTGCCAATATCAACCATGTACGTAATTCCCACTATCCTGATGATCCCTATTGGTACTTCCTGTGCAATAAATATGGAATTTACCTTGAAGACGAGGCCAATATAGAGTCGCATCAATATTACTATGGAGAAGCATCCCTGTCTCATCCGGTTGAATGGAAGAAGGCACATGTAGCCCGGGTAATGGAGATGGTGCACAGCAATATCAATAATCCTTCCATCGTAATCTGGTCGTTGGGTAACGAAGCCGGACCCGGAAAGAACTTTATTGCCGCTTACGACGCACTAAAGAAAGTGGATCTATCCCGCCCCGTTCAGTACGAACGAAACAATGATATTGTGGATATGGGCTCTAATCAGTATCCTTCTATCGGCTGGATGCGTGGAGCGGTGAAGGGAACATATGATATCAAATATCCATTCCACGTTTCGGAATATGCTCACTCCATGGGTAATGCATGCGGTAATCTGATTGATTACTGGGAAGCCATCGAATCGACCAATTTCTTTGTGGCGGAGCTATATGGGACTGGGTTGATCAATCCATGTATAACTACGACAAACAAACAGGCGAACGATACCTGGCTTACGGCGGCGACTTTGGGGATACTCCCAATGACGGGCAGTTTGTAATGAATGGGATTGTCTTTGGCGATCTGGAACCGAAACCACAATACTATGAAGTAAAAAAAGTATATCAGCACATAGGCATCACTGCGAAAGATATCTGTAAAGGCGAATTTGAAATTTTCAATAAATATTATTTCAAGGATCTTTCTGATTATGATGTAAGATGGTCGCTTTACGAAAACGGAAAAGAGGTTCAGTCGGGCAACGTAACGCTTGCAAAGGTTGCACCCCGTACCAAAACAACCCTTTTGGTGCCTTATCAGTTCGATAACCTGAAACAGTCTTCGGAATATTTTGTAAAGATTCAGTTCTTGCTAAATGAAAACATGCCATGGGCAGATAAATCATTTGTACAAGCTGAAGAGCAAATTCAGGTAAAAGATGCAGTAAGCAGACCGAGTGTTTTCGATGTTGCAGGCAGATCGGGTTCTATCCGTTTCATTGATTCTCCATCCCCCATTAAAACAGTAAAGGGTGATCATTTCGAGGCTAAATTCGATACGTCGACAGGTGGATTATATAGCCTGACTTACGGAAATGAGACTGTTGTCGCCGAAGGCAAAGGACCGAAGTTAGATGCCTTGCGTGCCTTTGTAAACAACGATAACTGGTTCTATTCTCAGTGGTTCGACCGCGGATTACATAACCTGGTGCACAAAGCAACCGGCATGAATGTAAATGTGAAAGACAATGGCACAGTGGT
Organism: uncultured Macellibacteroides sp.; assembly: GCF_963667135.1. Classification (NCBI taxonomy): domain Bacteria; kingdom Pseudomonadati; phylum Bacteroidota; class Bacteroidia; order Bacteroidales; family Porphyromonadaceae; genus Macellibacteroides; species uncultured Macellibacteroides sp. The sequence continues at coordinate 1,683,876 of NZ_OY762974.1, forward strand.
TCTTTCCTTTACTGTCGAATCGCAAGCGCCTAACGCAGCGAAGATTCTCGGAGGAACAAGTTCGGGTAAAAGTAGCATCGAAGAGTTGACTGACAAGATTTTTGGAACTGACGACTTTAAGTTTACCACCAATCAGATTTGGACTGTTTACAAAGACGGGTCTGTAGAGCTGCAATCAAGTATTACCTCCAACCAGCCGGGATTAATCCTGCCTCGTTTGGGTTATGTAATGCAGGTTCCTCAACAGTATAAGAATTTCAATTATTACGGACGCGGACCGATCGATAACTATGCCGACCGTAAAAGCGGACAGTTTATCGAGCAACATACTAACACGGTGGAAGGCGAATTTGTAAACTTCCCCAAACCTCAGGATATGGCTAACCACGAAGATGTTCGTTGGTGTTCATTGACAAACGAAGCAGGTAACGGAGCCGTGTTTATTGCGACCGATCGTCTATCTGTATCCGCTCTTCCCTATTCGGCCAAGGACCTGATTCTGGCTTCGCATCCTTACCAATTGCCTAAAGTGGGAGACACTTACCTGCATCTAGACCTGGCTGTAACGGGTCTGGGGGGTAACAGCTGCGGACAAGGCGCTCCGTTGCCAGACGACCGGGTGAGTGCAAGTCATCATACAACAGGCTTCATAATTCGTCCGGCAGGTAAAGATTTGGCTCTTACCGCCAACGTAGCCCCGGCAGGAGATATTCCTCTTACTATCATCCGCGATGGAGCAGGCAAAGTAACATTAACCTCTTCCAGAAAAGGTGCGGTAATCTGCTATACCGTTGATAAGAGCAAAGTAAAGGATTACAGTGAACCGATAGCTCTACGCAATGGAGGAAAAGTTACGGCGTGGTTCAAAGATATGCCTGCCAACAAAATTAGCGTATCATTCCAAAAAATTACCAGCATCCAGACTAAAGTAGTCTATGCAAGCAGTCAGGAAGCAGACGATGGAGATGCAGCGAATCTAACAGACGGGGACCCAAATACAATCTGGCACACCATGTATTCTGTAACGGTAGCCAAACACCCCCATTGGGTGGATCTAGATTGTGGCGAAGTCAAGATGATCAAAGGATTTACCTATCTTCCCCGTCAGGGTGGAGGCAATGGTAATATAAAAGATTACACGATCCACATAAGTATCGATGGTAAAGAGTGGGGCGAACCTATTCACAAAGCTGCATTCGAAAACAATGCCGCAGAGAAAAAGGTAACATTTGATAAACCGGTCAAAGCCCGCTATATCCGCTTTACAGCCTTAAGCGAGCAACATGGACAAGACTATGCCACTGGTGCCGAGTTAACAATTTTGGCAGAATAAGAAATTCTACTAATTTATATTGAGGGTGTCCCAAAAGGCACCCTCTTTTGTTTGTTCTAACTTAAACAGGTATAATAGGAGGATAATCAATTTATTTTGTATTTTTGATGCTAAAGTTTTCAATCATACAACGAATGCAGATACAGAGTCTTAACAAATAATAATACAGCCATGTTTGATTTTTTAGATCAGTATCCGTATTTATTGCCGGTCATCATCTTTTTTGGCCGCATTATTGATGTAACGTTGGGAACTCTTCGTATTATATTTGTTTCCAAAGGCGAAAAATACAAAGCGCCTTTTATCGGATTCTTTGAAGTATTTATCTGGATTGTGATTATCTCCCAGATATTTTCAAGAGCAAACGACCTGCTTTCCTATTTAAGTTACGCAGCCGGTTACGCTACAGGAAATTATGTGGGCATTATTATTGAAAACCGTATTGCATTCGGGATTTTAGTTTGCCGCATATATACCAATAAAGAACCATCCTCTCTCGTCAACATGTTCAAGAGAAAAGGATATGGAGCTACAGTTGTGGAAGGTATGGGAACGATAATGAAAGCCTATATAGTAGAAGCTGTTGTAGAACGTAAGGCCTTGAAGGAGATAGACCAATATATTACAAACTTCGACAAGAATACATTTTATACCGCCGAGGACGTACGTATCAGGCAGAAAGGAATCTTCCCCCAATCCACTACGTTTTTCAGCCGATGGAGACCTGGTAAATAACACGCCAAGCCGTACCTATTCCTCTAACTACAGTTTTTACGTAACCCATCTGTCACCTACAACTCCTGTGCCTCCCTACGAAGGTGCTGTGATTTTCTGTTTTCTCTTACATAAGATAGACCCTTTTAAGGGGGGCTTTAGCCAACAACTTAAATGCATAATATAGGTGATGCTTATCTCTAATTGTGCTTATCGGATTGTATTTAATTACGTTTGTTCCTGTAAAATGGGGTCGTTTGCCGCTTAATGTTAAAGAAATATAATGGAGTGATGAGTGATACGTATTTTCAGTGAGTTGGTTGTATTATGATTGTATGGAAAAAAATAGTAACATAGAAATAATAATTGTCCGTTATCTCCAGAATAATATTTCTGAAGAGGAGATGAGGCTGTTGATGTCCTGGATAAATGAAAACAAGACAAACAAAGATATGTTTTTTCAGATAAAGAAGATTCATGATCTGAAAAACACAGATACCTATCCAACGAATGATTACATGAACGAAAGCTGGGAACGAATAGCCAATAAAATTAATAGTGTATCTGGGAGTAAAAGAACGAATCGTAGCGATTCAGACCACTTAAAAAAGAAACTATTTATATCCGTATGCAAGTATGCTGCCGTTGCTATCTTTTGCATTGGTTTAACAATTGGAGTGCAATTATGGATTGACAAAAATAAACAGGTTGTTTATACTGCAATTAGTACGGAATCAGGACCACGTATGAGTCATCTCGTATTGCCTGATGGAACGAAAGTTGTGTTAAATGCATCGTCTAAATTTAATTATTCAACTAAATACGGATCTTCTGTTCGTGAAGTCTATTTAGATGGAGAAGCTTTTTTTGATGTAGTTAAAAACAAGAAAGTTCCTTTTATAGTTAAAACAGCCAAACAAAGAATTGAAGTCTTAGGTACAACTTTCAATGTGATGGATTATTCTGATGATGATTATGCTATAACTACACTGGTGAGTGGAAGCGTAAAAATGCAAACAATGAAAAAGTCTGGCGAATATGACGAATCTCATTATTTGAAACCAAGTCAGCAGGCATTTTTCAATAAAACTACAAATCAAATAACCTTATCTTCCGTTGATATTGATCCTACTAAAACCTGGGTAAATAAAATTTATCATTTTAATAATGAACCACTTTCCCATATTTTACAGCGACTGGAAAAGATATATGGGGTAAAAATTGCGATTGAAAACGAGCATGTAAGAAATGTAAGGTATACCGGAACCTTTGAATTGGATCAGCCAATAGATAACGTGTTGAATATTATTAATTACGATAAACAGTTTTCATGCATCGTAAAAGAGGATAAAATTACTATACAATAAAATTCAATTTTGAGCCTATGAAAGAAACGTCTATTTTTTTTAAGTAAAGACTTTGTTAATCTTCGAGGAAAGGAAATTCCTCTTTATAAAATGTTTCTGTTTCTCTTATTCCTTTTAGTTGGAAAAGGGGCATTGTTTACCTATTAAAATTAATCTTATGCAAAAATCAGTATGTGAAATTTATCAGCTTTACAGTAAGAGTTTTACTGTGGCAGGAACAATTTTAATTCTTTTGTTTATTGGTATAATCCAGGGATCGGCTGCAGATTCAACTGAAAGCAAAAATATCTCCCTCAATATACATAACGGGACTATTTATACGGTAGTGTCTGAAATAGAAAAGCAGACAGATTATATGTTTCTCTATAAAAATGAAGATATAGACAATAACATTAAAGTAAGTATAAAAGCCGAAAAAAAACCTGCAATTGAGATATTGAATGAAGTAATATCAAAAACCAATTTGGTTTATTCAATTAATGGAAAGCATATCGTACTTACCAAAAAAGGGAGTGCAGATATTAAAGATATAGTTGTTTCAGGTAAAATTGTTGACAACAAAGGTGAAGCGATTATTGGGGCAAATGTACTTGTTAAAGGAACTTCAAGCGGAGTTGTATCCGATATCGAAGGTAATTTTTCCATTAAAGCTCCCAATGAACAATCGGTTTTGATCTTTTCTTATGTGGGGTATGTAAACCAGGAAATACAGATAGGAACCCGCCGGAATTATACCATTACACTACAAGAATCCTCTTTAGAGATTGACGAACTGGTGGTGACTGCATTAGGTATGAAACGATCAGAAAAGGCTTTGGGTTATGCCACACAGAAGGTAAGCGGAGGAGAGTTCGAAAAAGTGAAGGGAGCCAATGTGGCAACCAGTTTAACAGGACGTATTTCCGGATTAACTGTATATAATTCAACAGAATTTCTGGAGAGTCCAACACTGCAATTACGAGGAGAGAATCCTATTTTAGTGCTGGATGGGGTACCAACCAACATAACTCTTGGCGAAATTAATTCGGACGATATATTAAGCATTGATGTTTTAAAAGGAGCAACAGCATCGGCTCTTTATGGTTCAAGAGGAGGAAGCGGAGCCATAATGGTTACAACCAAGAAGGGTGGAAAAGAAGGTTTTTCTGTTACTGTCAATACCAGTAATATGTTTAATGTTGGAACTCTTGCTATGCCCGAGGTTCAGTCATCGTATAGTGCCGGGTACAATGGTAAATACAATACTGATGATGAAGTATGGGGAGATAAACTTGATATTGGCAGAATCTATTCTCAATGGGATCCTATTGCCAAAGAAATGCGCGAATCAGAACTTACATCAAAAGGACGAAACAATTTCAAGAATTTCCTCGAATTCAGTATGATCAGTAATACGAATGTAAGTGTTACGCAAACAGGAAAGAATGGAAGTGTAAGAACCTCGTTTTCTTATGTAAATAACAAAGGACAATATCCAAATGCCAAATCTCAACAATTTAAGTATAGTATTGGAGGCGAAATGAAACTTGGAGATAAGGTTTCTGTAGAAGGTACTCTGGCATTTAACAAACAGATTTCGCCCAATACGGCAGGAACCGGATATGGTAATCAAGGGTATATTTACAATCTTCTGGTTTGGACAGGTCCCGAATACGACGTAACTCAATACAAAGATTATTGGATTACTCCCAATGAAAAGCAGAATTGGCTTTACAACGGTTGGTATGATAACCCATATTTGATGGCCTACGAAAAAAGAAATGCCATTGATAATAATATAACGAATGGAATGTTATCTGTTAATTATCAAATTCAACCATGGCTAAAGGCTATAATTCGTAGTGGTATGGATGTAAGCAACGATCAGACCCAGCGAAGGGCTCCGATAGGAATACACTCAACCCGAAATTGGGGAGGGACAGACAAGGGGTATTATATGGAAAAAAATGCTTACGCATTCAGCATGAATAATGATTTCATTTTATCCGCCGAAAAAAGATTTGACAAATTAAGTATAGAAGGACTCTTGGGAGGATCAATCTATTATTACAAAACAAATTCCCTTGAGGCCTCAACGAAAAATGGTTTATCAATCCCCGGATTCTATTCCTTGAAAGCCTCGGTAGAAAGTCCGAATATAGATGTTTATACAAGTAAAAAACAGGTAAACAGCCTTTTCGGGAAAATGACGATTGGTTATAAAAATGCATTCTTCCTTGATTTGACCGGAAGAAATGACTGGTCATCCACATTGCCTACCAACGACAATTCTTATTTCTATCCATCAGTAGGCGCCAGTGTACTTATGTCGGAAATCATGCCTTTGCCAGATTGGATGAATTTCTGGAAATTAAGAGGTTCATGGACTGTTTCAAAAAGTGATTTGGATATTTATGCAATTAACACAGCCTACGCGGTTAATAATGCTGTGTGGGATGGGATGAATTCGGCTTATTACCCAACAACCTTACGAGGAAGTGTAAAACCGATAACCAACCGGACCTACGAAATTGGTACTACGTTTAATTTGTTGAAAAATAACCGAATAAAAGCTGATTTCAGTTATTACAACAAATTGACTTATAACAATACTGTTCAGGTTAATATATCTGCACTCTCCGGATTTAAAACATTGTTGATTAACAACGATGAAGAATATGTAAGAAAGGGATTTGAAATAATTTTAGATTTTATTCCAGTTATGAATAAAGATTTCAAATGGAATTCGACAGTCAACTGGTCTACATCCAGAAGGTATTATGCCCAATTGGATGATCAGTACAGTGCAGATAAACTATGGGTACGCAAAGGAGCTCGTTTAGATGCTTATGAAAGTTATGATTTTCAACGCGATCCGGAAGGCAACATGATCTTGTTTAATGGTGTTCCCAAATTAAGTGATTATAAATCAAAAATAGGATATGCAGACCCGGATTGGGTATGGGGTTGGAGCAATGCTTTTAAATATAAAAATGTTGTTCTTTCTATAAGCATCGACGGACGTATTGGCGGATTGTCATCTTCCGAAACAAACCGAAGAATGTGGCAAACGGGAGCCCATCCTGATACTGATAATAAATGGCGTTACGAAGAGGTGGTAAATAACAACAAGACGTTTGTTGCAGATGGTGTAACGATAACTTCTGGATCTGTTACATACGACTCGTATGGACAAATAGTTACCGATACAAGAGTGTTCGAGAAAAACACAAAAGTAGTATCCTACGAAACGTATATTAAAGACTATTGGAGAAAGGGTCCGCAATTAATTTTTGATGAATCATTTCTTAAACTTAGGGAGCTCTCTTTAAGCTATGATATACCTAAGAAACTTTCGACTAAACTGGGTCTATCTTCTTCTTCCGTGGCTTTGGTCGGGCAAAATCTTTTGTTGTGGACTAAGGAGTATAAATATGCCGATCCGGATAGAGCTTCAGATGATTTATCTTCACCGTCAGTTCGCTACGTCGGTTTCAATTTAAAACTTGAATTCTAATTTTTAAATTTAAGGACATGAAAAATTATATAGTAAACATACTCGCTTTAGGTTGCCTGACATTTAGCATCGGCATGAGTAGCTGCGATAGTTTCGAAGAATTTAATACCAACCCCGACGAGTCTACCACTGTTACTTCCGGAATGTTGGCAACCAACCTGATACTTGGCGTTATGCAGGAAGACGGTACCACAAAGACTTTTCTCAGAGATGACATGCTAAGTAAGTATGTTGCCTGGACTGAGGGAAATGATATAGATTACCTGTTCAATAAATTGGGAAGAACCGACGACTTTTCAAATTACAGCTTTGAGAATATGGCCATTTTAGGTAATGTGGACAAGATGATTGGATTTGCTCGTAACGAAAAGGAAAAGAACTCATACACAGCTTTAGGTCATTTTATTCGGGTATGGAAATTTTTTGATTTAACCATGCGGGTTGGAGATATCCCATACAGTGAAGCGATGAAAGGAGAAGAGGGTACCGAATATCCCGTTTATGATACGCAAAAGGATGTATTCCTTGGATTGTTGAATGAATTGGATTTGGCCGATCAGCTTTTTGAGTCGGGTGATGATTTTGATGGAGATCCTATCTATGGTGGCGATGTTTCCAAATGGAGAAAAGCGGTTAATACGCTTCAGTTAAAGATATTGATAAACTTGTATAAAAAGAGTGCAGACTCTGATCTGAAAGTGGCAGACCGTTTCCAAAAGATCGTGTCGGGCAAACCGATTTTTACATCGAACGAAGATAATTTTCAATTGGTGCATTCAGATAATTCAGGTCAGAAATATCCGTTCTATAAGGAAGGTAATAATTTTATTGTTTTTAATCAGGTATCTTCATTTGTTATCGATACGTTGAAAATACTGGGCGACAGACGCTTATTCTATTATGCAAAGCCAACCGTTAAATCGGTTGATTTAGGTCTTGAACCGACTGATTGGTCTGCTTATAATGGTGTAGATCCAACGTTGACTTTCTCTGAAATACAATCCGCCGTGGAGACTAAAAATGTATCTCAGCTGAATTTGCGTTACAGTGAATTGCCTGCCGGAGAACCGACATTTAAGCTTAGTTATGCCGAGATGAACTTTATTTTGTCGGAAGCTGTAGTAAGAGGCCTTTTATCAGGAAATGCGAAGGCCTATTATGAAGAAGGGATTCGTGCTGCCATGCGTTTTACCGCAGACAATACGCCTGATAGTTATGACTATCATCATGGGATGAAAATTACAGACCAGTATATTACTAGCTATATTAATGGAGAAAAAGTTACATTTGCATCCAAAATGAGTGAGCAAATCAATCAGATAATTATTCAAAAATATCTTGCCACATTTTTGCAAACTCCTTTTAGCGGTTACTTTGAGTATAGAAGAACGGGTATACCTAAATTTACGATTAACCCGCAATCTAACAGAAATGATCCTACCGATAAAATGCCGGTAAGATGGATGTACCCGCAGGAAGAATATAGCTATAATACTGAAAATTTGCAGAAAGCCGTAGATAGTCAGTATAATGGAGTGGATACGGAAAATGAATTGATGTGGATTTTAAAGGATTAAATTAAATAATACGGGAATGAAAGGAATCTTTATTTTCTTGCTGGCATGTCTTTCGTTGCAGTTAACTGCACAGCAATCGACGTTACGGTTTAACAAACAAGGGACATTTAAAATAGTTCAGTTTACGGATTTACATTATTCGGTTGAGAAGCAGGCTGAGTCTGAAGCTGCATTAACCTGTATTGCGTCTGTTCTGGATGTAGAAAAACCGGATCTTGTAGTTTTTACGGGCGATTTGGTTTACTCCAAGCCTGCAAAAGAAGGGTTGAACCGCATACTGAAGTCTGTAGTTGACCGAAAACTTCCTTTTGCTGTGGTTTGGGGAAATCACGACGACGAACAAGACATCTCAAGAGCTGAGTTGCAGTCTTATGTTGAACAAATTCCTGGATGCCTTGGAAAGAAAACCGAAGGTATTCCGGGTGAATCCAATTTTATTCTGACAATTCAGCCTAACGAAGGAAAAAGGGCTTCTGCAATTCTTTACTTCCTGGATTCACATGCTTACTCTGCACTCCCTTTGGTAAAAGGATACGACTGGATAAAGCCCGGACAGATAAATTGGTATACCGATAATAGTAAACGGTTTACCGCTGGTAATGACGGTAAACCGTTGCCGGCATTGGCATTCTTCCATATTCCGTTACCAGAATACAATCTGGCGGCATCCGATGAGAATGTTCATTTAATGGGTTATCGGTTTGAGAAATCCTGTGCTCCGGTATTGAATACAGGTCTTTTCACTGCCATGTTGGAAGCTGGAGATGTAATGGGCGTATTTGTCGGGCATGATCACGATAATGATTACGTAACTGACTGGAAGGGGATTGCTTTGGGTTATGGGCGGTTTAGCGGAGGAAATACTGAGTACAATAATCTTCCTGAAGGTAATGGTGCCCGTGTTATTTTGCTTAAAGAGAATGAGCGCGATCTGACTACATGGATTCGTCTTCGTAGTGGTGAAAAACAACAAAGCATCCAATTAAGTAAACTAATTAAGCCAATAAAAAAAGATTAATTATTTATTATAATTTATTTTTGTCTTGTATTTAGTAAAGAGGTTCTTTTCCAATTAAACAATAGGATTTAATTAGAGAAAGAACCTCTTTGTTTTTAATTTTGTTATTGTACTTTTATTTAATTAAGCTATTTTTACAAAGTAAACGGCAGAAGCAATTAAGCACAGTGAATGATAACGATAAACATAGTATAGATCAATTTCGGATATTGTATGTAAAGCATGCTCCTTCGTTAATTTCGTTTGCCCGCAAATTTGTGGGAGACAACGAGGCGGAAGATGTGATTCAAGATGTATTTCTTAAATTATGGGAGCAGGAATCATTTACGATTATTGATGAAAGCATACGAAGTTACCTGTATCGTTCGGTACAGAATTCATGTTTAAATCACCTTAAGCACCGTGTAATTCATCAGGAGTATTTAGATAGAGCTGTAATGGAGTTGAAAATGGAAGAACTTCAATGCTATACGATAGACGACCTCCTGATTAATAAAGAGCGAATAAATTCTTTATATAAGGCGATAGATCAGCTTCCGGACAGATGCAAAGAAATATTTTCGATGTATTACATTGAAGAAAAGAAAAACGCTGAGATAGCCGTATTGTACAATATTTCTGTACGGACTGTCGAGACTCATATTTACAAAGCCTTGAAAATACTACAAAAAATACTGATCTTAATCCTGTCCATATTGATTCTTAAATAGCAAATGTTATTTGACGGTATCCTGATTTCACACAATACGTTTTTTACGTAAACCATCTGTCACCTACCACTAATTGCACCAGATCCCTTTATTGGAGAGACTTTTGACGGTGAGAGATACCTGGTGAGAGATCCTTTGCATCTGTCACCTGCCACCTGCCACGAATTGACACCCTCGCGAGGATACCATACCTTAACGGAGTCGCTAGTTCAATTAATCTTTAGTTTGAATACTAGTGTATAGTAGGTGCAATGTAACTATCATCTAATCATAATACTATAGCAAATTATTCAATTGACATATGTCGGCAAGTATGACGATATATGTCATTATCCTTAACGACATATATCAATATCGTTGATTACAGATGTAGAACGAATAGATGTTGCCTGTTTTGGAACCAGACTCTGGAGTATTTGAATTAAATTCCTCAAGTATTCCCTCATAAAAAAGGCTTAACCGCGTAAGATTTCTATCTATATTATCATGCTCAGGAAGCCAATGATGAAAAGGCTAACTTCGATCCGAAAGAGAATGGAAATCCTTTTCAAAATATATTTTGAATCATTTGTACACAACTTTGTATCAAATTTTCTATTCCCCCAAGGCAACTGTCACTAAATTTGCAGGTCATGCCTTTATTAACATTAATACAGCTCGTCTGTGAGCTTCTTTTTTTATATTTGTATAAATACTTTCTACAGAATTATGAAAAATCCGTTTGTTTATCTGCTAATGCTTTGTCCATTCTTCTTTTCTTGTTCCGATGTAAAGGAGGAGGAGCCGTATGTGATTGCCTTTTCGCAGTGTATGATGGACGATGTTTGGCGCCAGGCCATGCTGTTGGAGATGAATATTGAGGCTTCCAACTATAATAACATACGAATCGTAATTGCAGATGCCAAGGAAAGCAATAAAACCCAGATTGAACAAATTCAGCAATTCATCGACCAAAAAGTGGACGTGCTTATCATTTCACCTAATCAATCGGACTCCATAACGCCCATTGCTGTTGAAGCTTATAGAAAAGGGATTCCTACAATTATTGTTGATCGGAAAATCGGTTCCGACGAATATACAACGTATGTTGGAGGGGATAGTTACGAGATTGGCCGGATAGCGGGCGAATACGCAAGTTCTTTCCTTCCTGAAAATGCAACCATTGCCGAAGTGTGGGGAACCAAACTGTCTTCTCCGGCGCAGGAAAGGCATTTGGGCTTTATAAACGGACTGAAAAAGAAGAATGTAAATATCAAGACGGTGGTTGGGAATTGGCGGAGAGGCGTAGCAAAAAAAGAAGTATCACAATTAAAAAATTTTGAAGACATTGATCTGGTTTATGCTCATAATGATGTTATGGCCCTGGGAGCAAGAGAGGCTATCTATGAGAGAGATTCGGCGTTGGTTTCAAAAATTACATTTCTTGGCGTTGATGCGGCTTTCGGAAAAGGGGCAGGACTTGAAGCGGTGGCAAACGGGATGTTAACAGCCTCTTTTCTATATCCCACAGGAGGCGATCAGGTAATACGTGTTGCCATGAAGATTTTGAATAAAGAACAAACGGACAAGAAATATATATTAAATACGGCTGTAGTAGAAAAAAACACAGCCAGAACATTGTTATTGCAGTCGGATCAGTTAATCAATTATCAAAACAGAATTGAACAACAAAAAAGAAATATTGATATGTTGTTCCAAAAATTCAGTATGTTGCGTCATTCACTATTCGTGATATTGTCTTTACTCGGATTACTGTTGTTTTTTGTGATCTACATATTTTATATAAACCGAAAAATTAACAAAAAGAATATACAGCTTAATATCAAAAACAGGGAATCGGAAGAACAACAGCAAAAACTGATTTGCCTGAATGAGAAAATAGAACAGGTTACTGCTCAGAAACTCCAGTTTTTCACGAATGTATCGCACGAGGTTCGTACTCCGCTTACATTGATTGTAGGTCCGCTTGAAAAATGGTTAAAATCGACCCCCGATTCTCCCTTACTAACCGATTTGAAGCTGATGAAGAAGAATGCCGACAGATTGATGCGCGTGATCAATCAATTGTTGGATTTTCGCAAGATTGAAAATGATAAAATGGGTCTGAATATTAGTCAGGTCGACTTAGTTTCCTTTACAGATAACGTGAAGTCTCTTTTTGAAGACATGGCTGCATCGAAGGAGATAACGTACGAATTTAAATCGGAAATGTCGGCTTGTGAAGTCTGGATTGATCGTGATAAGATGGAAAAAGTCCTAACCAATCTTTTGTCCAATTCATTTAAATTTACGCCAGCAGGAGGTAAAATAGGTATTCATATTATGGAAGATGCCGGCAAAGTTTTTATCTCTGTGCGCGACAATGGAATTGGCATCAGTAATGATAAAATAGATAAGATATTTGACCGTTTTTATACGGAGGGAGCTCCATTGACGGGTACCGGAATCGGATTGCATCTTACACAGGAATTCATAAAAATGCATCATGGACAGATTGTGGTGGATAGCGTACCCAATGAATACACGGTCTTTACTGTGGAGCTGCAAAAAGGCAAAGACCATCTGATTGATTCCTGTTCGGTCGAACAACCGGATGTTTTGTATAACTCGGTTACGGATACGATGAATGTGGAATTGCAGGATGATTTATTAGCAAGAAAATATAACTATACTATATTGGTGGTAGAGGATGACCCTGATATTCAGCAATACATTCAATCGGAATTTTCCTCTAATTTTACAACCTTACAGGCAAAGAATGGTAACGAAGCGCTTGCAATTCTCAGAACAGAAAACGTGTCTCTTGTTTTAAGCGATGTATTGATGCCGGAATTAAATGGATTTGAATTGTGCCGGAGAATTAAATCGGATGCCGATTTATCCCATACCCCGGTTATTTTACTTACAGCGCTAACGGACGACAGTCAAAGGGTATTTGGAATTTCTGAAGGGGCAGATGATTATATTCAGAAACCTTTCGATATTGATTTTGTGAAAGTGAAGATTATCCGATTGCTGGAAGAGAGAAAACGGCTTCAAAAGAGATTTATGCAAACAATGCAAGCAGGAGGTATTCCCGTGATTGCAACAGATTCAAAGATAGAGAGTCTGGATGAGGTATTTATGCGGAAGTTTATTGATTTATTGGACAGTTCGTATGAAAATACGGATCTTAATGTAGAAAAAATCAGTGAAGAATTAGGAATATCCCGTGTGCAGCTCTATCGGAAAGTAAAAGAGATTTCGGGCTTGTCGCCTGTCGATTACCTCCGGAATTTTCGGTTAAGCAAAGCGGCCACATTACTTAATCAGAAAAGATATTCTGTTAGTGAAGTCGCTTATAGAGCAGGCTTTTCTTCTCCTGCCTATTTTGCCAAGTGTTTTAAGTCCGTTTTTAATATGACACCCTCCGAGTATATCTCAGAATGATAGAAAAGTCTTATTGTATTTCTTATACAAATGATACCACCTTGTTTCGATTGTTATAAAACCAATTGATTGGTTCTTTTTTATAACTATTTTGATTGTTTCTGATTCAGATTTTATAAGGGAATTTTTAAGTATGGTCTAATATTGCATCCTAATTAATTCTAAATAGTAATATGATGAAGTCACAATCTTTCAAATGGAGTCTGCTTTTAGCTCTGTTTTTTTGGACACAGATGTCCATTGCTCAGCAAATACCTATTCAAGGTGCTGTTGTTTCTGATACTGATAAACTCCCCATTATTGGAGCTTCTGTTATTGAAAAAGGAACCACCAACGGAACTATTACCGACCTTGATGGTAATTTTTCGTTGAATGTAACACCGGGGAGTATCATTTTGATTAGCTATGTAGGATATCTTACTCAAGAACTCCCGGCTAAAGGTCTTCCAAAACAAATTATTTTAAAAGAAGACGCGAAGGCATTGTCTGAGATTGTTGTTACCGGATACTCAACCCAGAAGAAGGCAGACCTTACCGGATCGGTAGCTGTTGTTAAAATGGATGATATAGAAAATATTAGTACCGGGAATGCCATGAAATCGTTACAAGGCCGGGTTCCGGGTGTATTTATTCAATCAAGTGGAGCACCAGACGGCGGAGCAACAGTTCGCATACGAGGTATCGGCACGTTAGGAAATAACGATCCTCTTTACATTATCGACGGAGTACCAAGCAAGAGATCTATGAATGAACTTTCGTCGACAGATATTGAGTCCATTCAAGTACTTAAGGATGCTTCTTCTGCCAGTATTTACGGATCCAGAGCTGCAAACGGGGTTGTTATCGTAACTACTAAAAAGGGAAAGAATAATGAAACGAAAGTTGATTTCCGGGCATCCTTAACTGCACAGGATTATTCAAAATCATTGGATCTGCTGGATGCAGAAGAAAGAGGTATGGTTCAGTGGCGTGCCGCGATGAATGATGGCGTTAATCCGAATTTTGGAGTATATAATTTTGAATGGCACGGAGATGCCGCCTCTGGGTATGCACTTGATAAAGTAATCATGCCGGAATACCTGGATCAGCAAAAAACAATGAAACCGGCCAATACAAATTGGATGGATGAAGTTGGGCGTACCGGATTGACACAGAATTATAATGTGACACTTTCAACAGGTACACAAAAAGGACGGGCCCTTTTTTCCCTGGACTATTTCAACAATCTTGGTACTGTAAAAGGAACTGAATACGATCGGTTTACTGCTCGTATAAACTCTGACTACTCATTGATAAATGATAAATTGAAGATCGGAGAGAATTTTTCGATTTCCAAAATGCGTAAATCGTTGATTAATGCGCAAAGTATTTTGAATATGACCCACGAAATACAACCTATTATTCCTGTATATACGTTGGATGGAGGTTGGGGTGGTCCTGTTGCCGGGATGAGCGACAGACACAACCCGGTTCGCATTATTGAAGATAATAAGCAAAATCATGAAGATGTGGTTCGCTTGTTTGGAGATGTGAACCTGGATCTTGAAGTGATTAAGAATTTACATTTCAGATCGAAGTTTGGAATCGACTATACTGGTTACTGGCAGAGAAATATGCAGCTTACCTATGTTTCCGGTTTTATGTCGGAATCGACAAACCGGCTTGATAATTCAGCCAATTATGGAGGTAACTGGATTTTAAGTAATACGCTGAGTTACAATTTCGAATTGGGTAAAAACGTAGTAGACGTAATGGGAGGTCAGGAAATGATGAAGTATTCATTCAATGCTATATCGGCCGGCCGGGATGTATTTGCTTCGGAAGATCCGGATTATATGTATTTGGACGCAGGCGAGTCTAACAAAAGAAATGCAGGTTCGGCAACTGCCTATTCGTTACTTTCTTATTTTGGAAAGATTAATTACAGTTTTGATAATCGTTACCTGATTTCCGCAACGGTACGTTATGATGGCTCTTCCAGATTCGGGGCAAACAACCGTTATGGTACATTTCCTGCATTTTCATTGGGCTGGAGATTGAGTGAAGAGTCGTTTTTCAAAGCCGCATTTCCAGGCGTGTCTGATTTGAAACTGCGTTATGGATGGGGACAAACAGGTAACCAGGAGATTGGTGATTTTGCTTCTCCTGCTTTATACCAGGCTCTATATGGATCAGACCCAACATGGGACAGCGATCATGGAACAGCATACGACATAACCGGAACAGGTACCGGAGATTTGTTATCGGGCTATCGTCGTACTCAACAGATGAATGCAGACCTGAAATGGGAGACTACAACGCAGAATAATATCGGTTTGGATTTTGGATTTCTTGATCAAAAGATTTCAGGCTCGTTTGATTATTTTACAAAAAGTACGAAAGATATCCTTATTAATCCTCCTTACATTGCAACTATTGGAGAAGGTGGCAGTCGTTGGGTAAATGGAGCAACACTTGAGAATAAGGGTTTTGAGTTTATTCTTTCGTATAACGAGAAAATTGGCGAAGTAGGACTAAATATCACGGGTAACATATCAAGTTATAAAAACAAGGTGGTAAAATTACCGGAAGATGTTATTAACTCGTATGCTGGAAACGGAAACGATCAGACTATTTTAGGGAGACCTTTAAATTCAATGTTTGGCTACGTGGCAGATGGTATTTTCCAAAATCAGGCAGAGGTGGATGCGCATGTTGTACAAACTGGAAAAGGGATTGGCCGACTTCGTTTTAAAGACGTAAATGAGGATGGAAAAATCAACGATGAAGACAGAACCTGGTTAGGTGTGGCAGATCCCGACTTTATTTATGGTTTGAATGTGGCTGTTAACTGGAAGAACTTTGATTTCAGCATGTTCTGGAATGGACTTGTAGGATATAATGTGAATAATGAAGTTAAGAGATATACTGACTTTATAAGTTTCTTTGGCGGTCATAATTATGGAACAAGAACATTAGATGCCTGGACGCCTCAAAATAGCTCGTCAACGATTCCGGCATTGTCGTTAAATGACAATAATTACGAAAGCCGTTACTCTTCTTATTTTATTGAAAATGCTTCTTACCTAAAACTTGCCAATATGGAGATCGGATATACAATTCCCGAGCATCTTTTAAAGGCGGTTTATATGAAAAATGCCCGAATTTATGTAATGGGACAGAATTTACTGACAGTTAAAAAATCATGGGGCGACGATGCGTTTACCGGGGTAGATCCGGAGACACCTAATTTGTCTTATCCGATTCCTTTCTCAGTAACTTTTGGTGTGAATGTAACTTTTTAATTGATAGAATTATGAAAACGATACAATATATACTTACATGCTGCTCTTTGTCGGCAGTCCTTTTCTCCTGTGATTCGTTCTTGGATGAGAATCCAAAAGGTGTATTAAGCAATGAACAACTAAATACTCCGGAGAATGTGGAGAAAATGGTCATTGCGGCTTATTCAAGTCTGGGAAATGATCATTATACTGAACCAAACAGTCCCTGGCCTTATGGTGATCTTCGTTCGGGTGATGCTTACAAAGGAGGTGCCGGAACCGGGGATATGCAGGAATTCCACTTTTACGAAACATTTACCTATCTGAGGGATGATATTGGTTTGTTGGACAGCAAATGGTACAAAGAATATGTAGACATTTCGAGGGCAAATAATGCTTTAGCCAGATTGAACACCATTGATGAGGCCGATTTTTCCAAAAAGACGACACGGATTGCTGAAATGCGTTTCTTGCGCGCTCATTATTATTTTGAACTGAAACTGTTGTTTAAACAGATTCCTTACATAGACGAAAATGTACCGGTTGAAGAGTATATTAATGTCTCCAATGTTGAACTTACGAGTCAGCAGCTATGGGATAAAATTATAGAAGAGTTCCGTTTTGCAGCTCAAACCCTGCCCGAGAATAATGCAGAAATTGGGCGCGCCAATAAGTGGATGGCCAAGGCCTATCTTGCTAAGGCTTTATTGTATGCAGCCTACGAACAAGACGAAAAGCATAACGTAACGAATATAAACAAGGAAAAGCTAACTGAGATTGTTAGTCTGACTAACGAGATAATTGGTTCGGGTAAATATGCCTTAAATGCCGATTATGCTGATAATTTTCTTTGTGAAACAGAAAATAGCAAAGAATCTGTTTTCGCCGTTCAACATTCCAGAAATGATGGAACTTTACACGGACGTCTGGATTGGGGAGCTATGCTAAACTATCCGATGAACCCGGAATATGGATGCTGTGGTTTTCATCAGGCATCTCAGAATTTGGTGAATGCTTTCCAGACTGATGATAAGGGATTGCCAAAGTTTGCCGACTTTAATAGTAAGAACCTGAATACGCCGGATGATTTATTGGAAAATAATGTTGATCCACGATTGAATCATACAGTGGCTATCCCCGGACTTCCGTACAAGTATAATCCTGAATTTATTTTTGAAGCCTGGTGGAACCGTCAGCCTGAAGTTTATGGATCTTTTATGTCATTAAAGGAAGTTGTTTTACCGGATTGTCCTTGTTTTGAAAAGGTAAATCCCTTTATGTCCAGTTCAAAAAACAGAGATATTATCCGCTTCGATGATGTGCTGTTGTGGAAAGCAGAGGCTCTGATTGAGCTGGGACGTGAAACAGAGGCATTGCCTGTAATCAATTCCATACGCGAAAGAGCTGCCAATAGTACCGCCCGTTTAGTCGATGTACAAGGCGATCCTACAGGCAAGTTTGTAGTCGGCACCTATCAACCCGGAGTAAATTGTACCTGGACAAATGACTTTGCCCGTCAGGCACTACGTTGGGAACGCAGAATGGAATTTGCAATGGAGGGTGTCCGTTTCTTTGATCTGGTACGTTGGGGAATTGCCGCCGAGTATTTGAATAACTATTTCACGGTCGAGAAAACAAGAAGGGAACATCTTCGTGAAGCAAAATTTACAAAAAACAGAGATGAATACTTCCCTATCCCCAAACAGCAGATTAATTTTAGTAAAAAGTTATATGTCCAGAATTATGGATGGTAAATAAATAGCTGGCAAACCAATTTTATTACTAATTTTGGTTTGCCTTAAAATCACACTTGTCAATATTATTAAATGCTTTACTATTTTATTATGATTAAGACTAATCAATTTGTGTTAGGTTTTTTAGCTCTTTTACTTAGCGGAGCAGGCCAGATAAAGGCCGACAGCCTGACGCTTAAAATTACAAAGAAATACCTGAATCTTCCGATATCCCATCAAATAGACAGGAACTTACTATCTATGAAGGTGGATGGAAAGACCGAGCGGAAGTTTGATATCCGTTTGGCTGCAGATAAGCCGGATTATTGGGTTTTCTGTGATATGTCTGAATATAAAAACAAAGACGTTACTATTGTATATCCCGGACCAGACGGTACATTAAACCAACTATATCAGGATGATGAGATAGCAGGAAAGGATAGTTTGTACAAAGAGCAAAACCGCCCTCAATTCCATTTTTCCAGTCGGAAAGGATGGAATAATGATCCAAACGGTTTGCTCTATTATGAAGGAGAATACCACCTGTTTTATCAACACAATCCGTATGAGCGTGAGTGGGGAAATATGCATTGGGGGCATGCCGTAAGCTGGGATCTAATACATTGGGAAGAGTTACCTGTTGCACTTTATCCGGATGAGCATGGTACTATGTTTTCTGGTTCGGTTGTTGTCGATTATAATAACACGGCAGGTTTTAATAAAGGAGATACCCCTGCTTTGGTTGCGATTTATACGGCCGATAATCCCGAGAAGGAAATTCAATGTATAGCATATAGCCTGGACAAAGGACGTAGCTGGAAAAAATACAGTAAAAATCCTGTAATCGATTCAAAAGCTAAATGGAATAGTAAAGATACGCGAGATCCCAAAGTCTTCTGGCATAAACCGACAAACAGATGGGTGATGGTGCTGAATGAACGCGACGGGCACTCAATTTATAATTCGGATAATCTGAAAGACTGGACATTTGAAAGTCACATCACCGGATTTTGGGAATGTCCGGAATTATTTGAATTGGCGGTCGACGGGAACGGGAACACTACCAGATGGGTAATGTACGGAGCTTCGGGTACTTATATGATCGGCTCGTTTGATGGTAAAAAGTTTACACCCGAAACTGGAAAACACTATTTTCTGACTGGAGCATCTTATGCTGCGCAAACGTTTACCAATATACCAGAATCCGATGGGCGACGAATTCAGATAGGATGGGGGCGTATTCAGTCCAAAGATATGCCATTCAATATGTTAATGCTATTGCCAGTCGAACTGTCCTTGCATACCACGAATAATGGAATTCGGATGTATAGTAAGCCGGTTAAAGAATTGGATCAACTCGAAAAAGAGGTTCAGCAGTGGCGTAATTTAACCATCGATCAGGCGAATAACTATTTGAAGCCATATGCTGATGAACCATGCATGAGAATAAAAACAAAGCTAAAATTATCGCATGCCACCAGTGCCGGGTTAAAGCTATTCGGTCAGTCATTAGTCGATTATGACATGAATTTTAATTTGGTTAATGGAGTGTTCTATTCGCCGGATGATTTTTCCAGTATGGAAATTGAGGCAGATATTATCATTGATAAAACTTCGGTGGAGGTTTTTATTGATGGCGGAGCCTATTCTTATTCATTTGAGAGAAAAGCTGATATGAATAATACAAACGGTTTTCAGTTCTTTGGAAATAACATAGAGGTGCTGGATTTGAAAATTTGTACGATGAAGTCCATCTGGAACGTAGGGTTGCAAAAATGAGCACAGATTAACTTAATATGAACGTAGAGTAAAAACGATCTATATGAAAACGAGATATATTTATTTGCTTTCTTTGCTCTTTTTTATGGCTGCTTGTCAGCATACAAAATCAAATGATAAAGAAGAGTCAAGTGCAGGAAAGAAATTTCAGGAGAAATTCCGTCCGCAAGTTCACTTTACCCCACAACAACATTGGATGAATGATCCCAACGGGATGGTTTATTACAAAGGAGAATACCACCTGTTTTATCAGCACTATCCGGAAAATTCAGTCTGGGGGCCCATGCATTGGGGCCATGCTATCAGTAAGGACCTTGTTCATTGGGAGCACATGCCCATCGCTATTTATCCCGATAGCCTTGGTTATATCTTTTCAGGAAGCGCCATAGCCGATTTGAATAATACATCTGGATTGGGAACAAAGGAAAATCCTCCGTTGGTTGCTTTTTTTACCTACCACGACATGAAAGCAGAGAAAGAGAGTCGTTTTACGGAAATAGAATCTCAGGCCATTGCTTATAGTCTGGATAAAGGGCGTACCTGGACAAAATATGAACGGAATCCTGTGGTGAAAAACCCGGGCATACGCGACTTTAGGGATCCTAAAGTAATCTGGCACGAAGAAACAAAGCAATGGATTATGAGTATTGCATCGGGACAGGTTATTAAATTTTACGCATCGCCAAACTGTATTGACTGGACTTACCTAAGTGAATTTGGAAAAGGGAGAGGGGCTCACGAAGGTGTATGGGAGTGTCCGGATTTATTTCCGTTGCAGGTGAAAGGATCTGCCGAAACTAAATGGGTGCTTATTGTGAATATCAATCCGGGCGGTCCGGCTGGTGGTTCGGCAACCCAATATTTTGTAGGTGATTTTAATGGGAAAGAATTTGTTTCATCGCAATCGAAAACGCAGTGGATGGATTATGGCAAGGATAATTATGCCGGTGTAACCTGGAGCAATGCCCCGGATAATCGTCGGATTCTTATTGGATGGATGAACAATTGGGAATATGCAGGCGAAAAACCATGTGTCGACTGGAGTGGAGCCGCTACTTTTCCACGTGAGTTAGGACTGGTTAAGGAATTGGATACCTATCTGCTTACATCAGAACCGGTAGAAGAGATTCAGAACCTGCATGGAGAGAAGGTGGAATTTGCCAATTTGAACATTGAAGGAACAATGCTTATTTCGGAAAAAATAGCATTTGCCAAGTCACCGGTGGATATCAAGCTTAAGTTTGACATTTCAGACAAAACAAAAATGGGCTTCCCTCCCAAATATGGTATTACATTGAAAAACTCAAGAGGTGAGTACATTACGGTGGGATATGATAATGTTGATTCATTCTTCTACGTAGACCGGACAAATGCGGTTGGGAAAGTCTTTTCGGAACGGTTTGCCCTAACACATATAGTCCCCTTTATTGTAAAGGGAAATTCGGTTGAATGGAGAATGGTTGTGGATAAAACATCCGTAGAATTCTTTGCCGCAGGCAACAAGGTGGTTATTACAGATCTGTTTTATCCAACAGACGATTTCGATTTAATAGAACTTTTTGCCGAAAATGGACAGATTCATGTAACAGAAGCTTCGGTTACAGAGTTAAAATCTATATGGAAATGAAAACGACAATTGCTTATAAATACAATAAAATAGTATCTACTGCCATGAATAGTAAACCTGTAATCGTTGGAATTGGAGAGCTCCTTTGGGATATGCTTCCATCCGGGAAAAAGGCCGGAGGAGCGCCGGTTAATTTTGTGTATCATGCCTCTTTGCTGGGTGCCGAAAGTTATGCAATCAGTGCCATCGGAAAAGATCCATTGGGGAATGAAATTTTGGAGGAGCTTGATAAAATAGGATTAAACTACTTGATTGAAAGGGTGGATTATCCGACCGGGACTGTTTTGGTACAACTAAAAGACGGTATTCCTAATTATACGATAATCGAAGAGGTGGCCTGGGATTATATACCTGCAACCGAAGAGATGAAACAGTTGGCAAGACGTACCGATGCCATTTGTTTTGGAACACTTGCACAGCGTTCTGAAGTTTCGAGGAGCACTATTCATGAAATTTTATCCTTGGTACCTCAGGATGCTTACCGTATTCTGGATATCAACATAAGGCAACACTTCTATTCTAAAGAGTTAATCGAAGAATCTCTTCAATTAGCTAATGTCTTTAAAATGAATGATGATGAACTATCCCTGCTTCGTAACTTTTTTTCGTTGGAAGGTTACGACGAAGATGATGCCTGCAGATGGTTTATCGAACATTTTGACTTGAAAGTGGTGATTCTTACTGCCGGAGCAGATTACAGCAAGGTATTTACTCCGAATGATTATTCATGTGTAAAGACAACAAAAGTGCAGGTGGTGGATACGGTTGGCGCTGGCGATTCATTTACCGGCGCTTTCATCTCATCGCTGATAGCAGGAAAATCGTTGCAGGAATCGCATAAGTTTGCTGTCGATAAAGCTGCCTATGTTTGCACTAAAGCGGGTGCATGGACAGTCTGATGTTTTTTTAATACGAGTAATTATTTTATTTACGATAGTTTATGAAAAGTTCAAATTCCTATGCGCGGATTATCCCGGTGATGTTTGCTTTTTTTTCGATGGGTTTTGTTGATTTGGTTGGTATAGCTACCAATTACATAAAGGAAGATTTTGTGCTGTCGGATACCATGGCCAATCTGATGCCTTCGATGGTTTTCTTTTGGTTTCTGATCTTTTCGGTTCCTACCGGAATGTTAATGAATAAAATTGGTCGGAGGAAAACGGTTGTAATAAGCTTGCTGGTAACAGCTCTGGCTTTGCTTACTCCTGTTTTTAATTATAGTTTCGCATTCATGCTTTTCTCTTTCTCATTGTTAGGAATTGGAAATACGTTGATGCAGGTTTCTTTAAATCCGTTGGTGGCCAATATAGTAGCCGGTGACAGGTTGGCAAGTAGTCTTACCCTGGGTCAGTTTGTAAAAGCAATAGCTTCATTTCTTGCTCCAATTATTGCCGCCTGGGCGGTGGTTACTTTTGGCGATTGGAAGATGCTTTTTCCGATTTTCGGAGTAGTAGCTATTGTGGCAGCTGCAATTTTATTTGTAACGAACATAAAAGAACAGCCAATTGAGGGTAAACAGTCTACGTTTACTGAGTGTTTTGGTTTATTGAAAGATAAATTGGTATTCATGCTTTTTCTTGGAATTTTGGTTCACGTGGGGGTGGATGTGGGGATTAACCTAACAGCACCAAAATTGTTGATGGAACGTTTGAATATGACCTTGGCCGATGCAGGTTATTCCACCAGTCTCTACTTTTTGTTTCGTACACTGGGCTGTTTTTCGGGAGCCATTATTCTTGCGCGGTTTTCGGCAAAAAAGTTTTTCATAATCAGTGTTGCCGCTATGGTTATTGCTGTTGCCGGTCTTTATTTTGGCAATAGTTTACTCTCCCTGTATATTTGTGTGGCACTGATTGGCTTTGGAAATTCCAATGTATTCTCAATCATGTTCTCGCAGGCATTGCTTCATTTACCAAAACGGAACAATGAGATTTCGGGACTGATGGTTATGGGTATTTCCGGAGGAGCCGTTTTTCCTCTGCTGATGGGTATTGCTTCCGATGCTTTGTCGGGTCAGATCGGCGCAGTGATTGTATTAACAATCTGTGTGTCATATTTGGTTGTATTGGCTCCCCGGATTAAATAAAACTATAAGGAACTGTCTCAATCATTTTAAGACAGTTCCTTGCGGTTTTTTATACAGGACATTTTTCGGGATCCGAGAACTTCCGAATAATCAGCTACGCTTCCTCTTTTTCTTTTTGCGCCACCATATAATAACTCCGGTTATAGGTAAAGAAGCTATAACAAGGCTAACCAAAAAAGCAAGTATCCTGCCCGGAAGTCCGAAAATAGAACCGGAGTGTATATCGTAAGACATTCTAAACAACTTGTCACCAAGAGTTACTTGTTTTGCATTTATTCCATAGCTTCCTCCTCCGGTAAGCTCTTGTAGGCTAAACTGGTCGAAAAACCGGTACTCACGCGTATAATAGGTCACACTACTGGGGTTGTAACACACCATGAAAGCATCAGATTTGGTTCTTGGGTAGTCGAATCTGAAAGTCCCTTTACTGCCGATAGGATATTCTTTTTTCATCTGTTCCCATAAAAGCGTCGAAGTATTGGCTTCAAGGCTTGCCTGGGTGGTGTCAGATAAAGCTGGTTCCCATTTTTTGAACTCTTTTCCTCCGGTGATGAGGCTGTAATAAGATGTAGAAAACCACTCAAAACTCCAGGTTAATCCCGTCAGCGCTATGATCAACGCAAAAACAGCTGTGTAAAATCCCAAAACATTGTGTAAATCGTAGTTTACCCGGGTGAACGGGGCCTTCCATTTTATTTTTAATCCGGTTCCGATTGACTTTCTGTTCCATTTTTTAGGGAACCACAAGATTAATCCTGAAAGTAAGACAATAACAAATACCCATACGCTCCAGCCAACAACTTGTTTTCCAATAGTATATGGGAGCCATAGGCTTCGATGACCAGCTAGTGCAATACGGAAGAAATCGTTATTAAAAGATTCCTTGTGAATAAGCCTGCCGTCGTATGGATTAACATAAAGAATGGTGTAGCCGGATTCATTAAAATTACAACCTAAAGACGCAGCTTTGTCGAAGGTGTTATACATTACTCCGTAGATAGCATTGCTACTATCTGCTGGAGTAATAAATACATAAGCGGTAGCTTTTTCTTTCAGCACTTCGGGAGAAAGAAAAGGCTTGCCAGTTGCCTCTACGCTTAGCGATGGGCGAAACATGTCTTTAATTTCATCCTGAAAGGCATAAATACATCCGGTTATAGCCACGATGAAAATCACAATGCCCGAAAGCATCCCTAACCATAAATGGACTTTACGAAAGATTGATCTAACCGAATATTTCATATAAAAGCGTCGTTAAAATTAGAAGTTATAACCAATGCTTAATCTGAAGTTTCGTGGAGCTTCAGATTGCCAGTAGTAGAATCCTTGGTAAGGGGCCCCACTGTACAGGTACCGATCCATTACATTATACACATTTAGTGCAATGTTCAAATTCTCTTTTCTCCAACCCAAAGCTGCATCGAAACGGAAATAATCTGGTAATGATTTGGTGTTATTCAATGTACTGCCCCAGTTCCATGTACTGCGGTCAATTTGTGAAGTTTGTCCGCCTGACAAGCTGAATCCGTTTAATGCTCCTTCCGTAAATTTATATTTTAACCAGATATTAAATGCATGCTTAGCATAACCGGGAAGACGAGTTCCTACTGGCTGGTTTACATTTGCTGATTTACTTACAACATAATCAGTATATGCATAATTGGCAATTATACTCAGATTTTTTACAATTTCACCTTGAATGTCTACTTCAATCCCTTTTGATTTAGACTGTCCCACCTGAATAAGATATATTTCCTGGGCAGTATTATCCGGGTCGCCGGACGTTTCGTTATTTTTAAGAATCTGATAGAGACCAATACCTGTTGTCCAGCGGTTGTTAAACCAATTACGCTTAACCCCTAGTTCCCAGTTATTACCAGTGATCGGATCTACTTTATTTCCGTTACGTAGTGTTCCCATTTGTGGGGTAAACGTTTGATCGTACATTGCATAAATCGTTGTGTTATCGTCTGGAGAGAAGCTCAACGCAGTACGGGGAGAAAAATGTTTTTCTTCAGTACGGGTCGTTCCGTACGAACTGTCTTCCACATAAGTGTAACGTCCGGCAAGAGTAAGGCGAAGCATATCATTGAAAAATCCTAATTCGTCCTGAACATAAATTCCGACGTACGATTGGGTTACCTGAGTATTGTTTGCACGCTCTTTCAGGCTTTTTGTCCGGTCAAATTTAGGATAACCGTAATATGGATTACCCGAAACATAGCTGGTATTGTAGATGTTGTATGTTTTTATTGAATCCAGGTAGTGCATTTGGCTCCAGTCATACCAGGCATGTTTGTCGCCCGCATCGAAACCGGCCAGAATTCTGTGGCTGATGTTTCCCGTTTGAGCTTTGCCATTGACAAATAATTGTCCAAACTTCATTTCGTTTATTGCATCTCCTATACTTACGTATCGTACCATGTTTCCCTCTTGGTCAAGTGACGCAGGCCACATCGAGCTACCCTGTCTGTTGTAGTTGAAGTAAGCTGTTTGCGCTGTAAGTTTCCAGTCACTACTAAAGTTATGCTGAAGGTTCAATATCAGAGCATGGTCATTGATTACTGTCGGTTCCATTCCAGGTTCCAACATGGAGAAATCTTGCGGAAGCGTTGCGTATCCTCCCGGTGCAAAGTTATAGTACGAGCCGATATTGGACGATTGCATATATTGAAAATTATACTCAGCCGTTAATTTGGTGTTTTTATCCAACTGATAGCTTACTACTGGAGCGATGCTATATCTTTTGGCAAATTCGTAGGCGCGGTGAGAGTTGGTTGACTGCCCCATTGCATTAAAACGATAAAGTAACTTGCCACTGTCATTTAGTTTGCCATCCAGATCAATTGTCGCGCGATAGAAGTCGGAGCTACCGTAAGTAAATGTAGCTTCACCTTTGGTTTGACCTGTAGGTTTTTTGGTTACAACGTTATATATACCGCTAGGCTCTCCGTTGGACATCATAAAACCAGCCGGACCTTTAATAAACTCAACACGATCCACATAGCTCATATCTTCGGTAAGAGGCCCCCAGGAACTGGTAACATTCATCCCTTCTCGAAAAGCCGCAGCACGCGAACCTCGCATATTTACCCGTGTATACGAATCCCCCCAGTGTTCTAGTTTTGAAACTCCGCTTACATTGCGTATAATTCCGTCGCTCATGCTAATAATCTGCTGGTCGGCCATAATCTGTGAATTTACAATCTGTACATTTTGCGGAATCTTTATCAAAGGCTCCCCGAGACGGATTGTATTGGATATATCACGGGAATTGTATTTACTCACATTTCCTGTAACAACAATTTCTCCTAGTTCTTGTGTGTTTGTTTCCATAATAACGCTGTCTAAATTGACTACACTGTTATCTGATGGAAGTAACACATTCAATTCTTTGCTTGCGTAACTTACTGATGAGAAAACCAAGGTATACTGCCCATTTTTTATGTTGCGGATGCTGAATCGTCCGCGACCATCTGTTGTTTCACCGTGATTTGTCCCCTTGATTTGGATAGTTACATATTCCATACGTTCGCCGGACTGATTATATATCACTCCTTTTATTTCGCCAGCAAATGATACAAAAGAATTACTCAGCACTATTAAAATGCTCAAACATAATTTACTCATAAGATACTTTGTTTAACCTTAAAAATTCTTATGCAAAGTAAAATAATCTAATTGCAGTAATAAATCGCTTTATGTAGGTATTATACGGTGTAAAATAGCTATTTGTGGGGATTGTTTTTTCATTTTACGTCATTCCATGTCTAATCTAAGCTAATTATTCTTGCATAGGACAAAAACTGTACAGCTATTTTTACAAAAGTAAGGACTATTTTAGAAAAGAAAGGGAAGGTAGTCTACCAACTGAATTCTAATCAGTTTGATTGCCTGAGATATGCGATATGCAATGGTTTTTGGGGAAATGCCCATCTTTGTAGCAATTTCGTTGTAGGTCATCTCTCCAAAACGATTCATTTCAAAGGCTTCTCTAAATTCTTTAGGCAGTTCCTTTACCGCTTTGTCGTACAAATCCATTAGTTCGTTGCAGACGTAGTAATCAGGATCTTCAAACTGTTCTTCGAATTTATTATAGATTGAACTGTGAACTTTGTAACGTACCTGCGTGTGGGAAACCGAATTCAAACATTTATTTTTGACAATGGTAAACAGTAATCCTTTCAACGGAATCTCCGGAATAAGAGTTGCCTTGTTTTCCCATAGCCACATCATGGCATCTTGTACTATCTCTTCGCACTCGGACGCAGGAACATACTGACTCGCGAAAGCGCATAATCCACGGTA
This sequence comes from uncultured Macellibacteroides sp., assembly GCF_963667135.1. NCBI lineage: Bacteria > Pseudomonadati > Bacteroidota > Bacteroidia > Bacteroidales > Porphyromonadaceae > Macellibacteroides > uncultured Macellibacteroides sp. The sequence continues at coordinate 1,712,316 of NZ_OY762974.1, forward strand.
ATAATTCTTGTAGATGATATTGTATGCATTTTCGTTTCCGGCCTGAAGCAGTTTAACAACTTCGTTCTCCTTTATATAATCTATATCAGTCATCAGCACGTTTGTTCTGAGGTGCAAACATACTGTTTTTTTTGTTTATTAAGGAATTTTCTAAAATTAATGAAAAAAAACAGACTTTGGTTTAGTATGTCTCATTTCTGAACTGTATTATTTACAGATGATAAATAGAATATGGTAATAGAAGAAGAAAAATTAGTTGAGTATATCTTGGGAATGCTTACTCCTGAGGAAAACCTACAGATTGAAAATTGGTATAAACAATCGTCCGAAAACGAGAAACGATTGGATCAGCTCTATTTTATTATGTGCTTAAAAGATAGAGTGGATGTGATGAATTCAGTAAATCCAGAAAAAGCATTGATTAAATTTAAAAATAAGTTGCACGGGAGAACCCGACTAAGCATATTCAGTAACCGCATCAGAACGGTTCAACGAATTGCAGCTATTCTATTTATACCTCTGTTTATATTATCTGCATATTTGTTATTATCCGCTGGAAAAGACCCAGTACAATATGTCGAAGTTGCTACCAATGCCGGCATGGTTTCGTCCTTTAAATTACCCGATGGAACGAAAGTTTGGTTAAATTCGGGGAGTCGGTTGAGTTATCCTACCAGATTTAATACTGGAACCAGAACGGTAATGTTGGAGGGTCAGGGATATTTTGAAGTTGTTAAGAATCCCGGTAAGCCTTTTATTGTTAAAGCCGGTGAGAATTATGCTGTAAAGGTATATGGTACAGAATTTAATGTTACGGCCTATAAAGATGATGATTATGTTGAAACAACATTGGTTTCAGGATCGGTAGAACTGCTTATAGGGGAAATTAAGCAACGTGTAATACCCGGCGAAAAAACAATTTTCAATAAACGAAACAATGAACTCAAGATACTAAAAGTAAATACCGAATATGATACAGTCTGGAAAGACGGAGGACTAATTTTTAAGAATCATTCGATGGATGAGGTACTAAAGATTCTGGGAAGACATTATAATGTCCGTTTTGTGGTGAAAGATCAACGCGTGATGAATTCAATGATTACGGGCAAATTTGAATATGAACAGTTGCCACAGCTGATGGAATATCTGAAAATTGCCAGTGGTATTAAATATGAAATCAAAAAACCTGTGATACGTGATGGAGTAGTTATAGAAAAAAGCGTAGTGGAAATATACAAATAGAAATAGAATTGTTAACTGTTTTAATACATTATGAGCCTATGATATAAAGTAAAAACAAAAACATACGGAAGGCTGTTGACGCACCCCTCCGTATGGAAAATTCACTAAGCTGTTGACGCAGCCTTAAAATCAATTTTTTTATTAATAAATCACACAAATTTATGGAAATAAATGCAACCTTAAAATCTGTTGGGAATAAAATTCTATTTCTTCTCAACAAAATACCATTAGTCATGCGGTTAAGTATATTGTTCTTTTTCATCAGTATTGCTTTTGCAATGGCAGAAAGCTCTTATGCTCAGGTTACCGAGATATCATTGAGCGCCCACAATCAGCCAATTGAAACTGTTTTGGAAGCAGTGGAGAATCAAACTGACTTTTCATTTGTTTACGACAGTAAGCTTGTGAACACGACCCGAAGAGTAACAGTTGACGTAAAAAACAAGAACATTTTTGATATTCTAAACCAGATGTTCTCTGGGTCGGATGTTGTTTATACTGTTATAAACAATAAGATTATTCTCAGTAAAGAACATGCAGAAAAATCCAATGTTTCCTCTCAACAGCAGGCACGAAGAATAACAGGAAAGGTGCTTGATATGAACGGTGAACCTATAATTGGAGCAAACGTTTCTATTCTAAATACGTCAACCGGAACCATTACTGATATGGATGGCGGCTTTTCGCTGGATTGCCCTGAAGGAGCTATGCTGAAAATTTCTTATATAGGTTATTTGGCCCAACAAATTAAGACCACCAATGAACCCTCGCTGGTAATCCATCTGAAAGAAGACTCACAAGCTATCGATGAGGTTGTGGTAATTGGATATGGTGTAGTAAAGAAAAAAGATTTAACCGGAGCCGTATCTCAGCTATCTGCAGGAACGCTCAAGGATCTTAAAGTTTCGCATCCAACTCAGGCAATGGCTGGTCAGCTTGCCGGTGTCCAGGTTCAGCAGGTTGCAGGAGCGCCGGGGCAATCTTCAACTATCCGTGTGCGTGGTTCCGGTTCCATTTCAGCGTCAAGTTCGCCTTTGTATGTAGTGGATGGGTATCCATTGGGAGAACAAAATCTGAATTCAATCAATCCGAACGATATAGAATCTATTGAAGTATTAAAAGATGCTTCGGCATCTGCCATCTACGGATCCAGAGCCGCCAATGGTGTTGTGTTGGTTACCACCAAATCAGGAAAAGCCGGGAAGGTTAATATATCCCTTGATGCTTATTATGGCACACAGGAAGTTACCAAGGAAATGGATTTGCTGAATGCACAACAATTCGCTATGTTTAGTAAAGAGGCATTTAATAACAATTACATCGATAAGGTGGCAGGAGCAAAGGCATCAGATCCGCTAAGCGTTCGCCCTGCTGGTAACCGTTACAGATATCCGGCCATTTACGATGATGCTGCTGCAATGGCCGCCATTGGAAATGGCACCGACTGGCAGGATGAAATTTTTAGATCGGCTCCGGTTCAGAACTATCAGTTAACAGTTACTGGCGGTGATGAGAAATCGAGATACATGTTTTCCGGAGGCTATTTTAGTCAGGATGGTATTATTATTGGCAGTGATTATGAGCGTTATTCTGCCAGAGCCAAAGTTGATAGTGATTTAACCAAGTGGTTGAAAATCGGAATTAACATTGCACCTACTTATATGAATTCGAACACAATTACTCAGGGACATTGGGCAAGTGATGGTGTTGTGAATTCGGCATTGGCCACTTCTTCTATCGTTCCGGTTTATAATGCCGATGGCACTTGGGCATCACAATCTGAATATGCTGTTGCAGGAGATGGACTCACAGGTGTTCCAAATGCAGTTGCCTCTGCTACGGATATTGTAAATAAAAATACAAATCTTCGGTTGTTTGCCAATATGTATGCGGAAGTATCTATTCTTAAAAATCTGAAGTTCAAGAGCACCATCGGTTCCGATATTATGGAATATAGAAGCCGCTATTTCCGTCCGTCTACTGTACCTAAGAACGGGGCTGTTGCACCACTTCCTTCAACAGACAGAAAAGCCACCTCTTCCAGTGTTGAAGTTGTGAACTGGTTGAATGAAAATACACTGAGCTATTATACTTCTTTCAATAAAGTTCATGAAATTGATGCTGTAGCCGGTTTTACTGTTCAGAAAAATATTTATAACCAGACGTATGCCGAAGGCTCTGATTTTCCAGATGATATTATTCAAACGATCAACAATGCGAAAGTGAAAAGCGGTTCGACAGACACAAATGAGTGGTCGCTGCTTTCTTATCTGGCACGTGTAAATTACAGATATAATAATCGTTATTATCTGACGGCTTCTATTCGTGCAGACGGTTCTTCCCGGTTTGGAAAGAATACCCGTTATGGTTATTTTCCTTCCGGGTCTGTTGCATGGAGAATTTCTCAGGAAGATTTTATGAAAGAAATTTCTTTTATAAATGACTTGAAAGTCCGTGCTAGTTTTGGTTTAACAGGCAATAACAGTATTCCTAATTATGGCTCCATTGGAACTATGAGCACCCAGAATTATGTTTTTGGTGCCGGAAGTGGTAATGTGGTTTCGGGTGCAGCGCAATCAAGTATTTCCAATGCCGATCTTACCTGGGAGAAAACCAAGCAATATGATTTAGGCTTGGAATTAAGTGTCCTTGACAGTCGTTTAACATTTACGGTGGATGCTTACATGAGAAAGACAACCGATTTGCTTCTTCAGGTGGATGTTCCCTCTATTACTGGCTTTACAAATGCCTGGAGAAATATAGGAAAACTGGATAACAAAGGATTAGAATTCTCAGTTATTTCGAGAAATATTTCAGGAAAAGATTTTAGTTGGAATACTAATTTCAATATATCCCTGAACAGAAACAAAGTGGTTGCATTAGGTCCTTCCGGAGACCCGATTCAAAGTGATGGCGGAGCTGGAACAACACACATAACAATGATTGGTGAACCTATCGGTAGCTTTTACGGATACAAGATGATTGGTATTTATATGAATCAAGCTGAGCTTGATAATAATCCGCATACATCTAATTCTCATGTTGGTGATGTGAAATTTGAAGATATCAATAAAGATGGGACGATTGATGCAAACGACAGAACAATTATTGGAAACAATATGCCTGACTTTACATGGGGTATGTCAAATTCATTCTCATATAAGAATTTTGATTTGAATGTAATGCTGCAGGGTGTGCAAGGTAGCGAGGTGCTCCATTTAGGTAAGCGCTTCTATACCCAGATGGAAGGAAACCAGAACCAAATGACATCGGTGCTTAACAGATGGCAATCCGAAGAAAATCCCGGTGATGGCTGGACGCCAAGAGCAAATTCTTCCACAACAGGACAGAACAATGCGGTTTCAAGCAGATGGGTTGAAGATGGTTCATTTATTCGTATTAACAACCTCACACTTGGATATACACTGCCTAAAACTTTAATTAACAGTTGGAATGTACAAAGTGCCCGCTTCTATTTATCTATTCAGAATCTGGCAACATTCAGTGACTACAGCGGATTTAATCCGGAAACCAGTCACAGAGAAGACAGCGTGCTGGCTCCTGGAACAGACTACGGAATGTATCCTTTGGCGCGGACATATACGGTTGGTGTAAACGTTACATTTTAATTAAAAGGCTATCTAAATATGATAATTATGAAAACAGTATATTTAATATTATTACTAAGTACGGGCTTATTTCTATCTTCTTGTTCGGAAGACTTTCTGGACTTAAAGCCCAAAACCCAGTTAAGTGTGGATGATTACTACAAAACTGCAGAACAGTTTGAATCTGCGGTAAATGGAGCTTATTCCTCCTTGCAAGAAACTAATCTTTACGGCAACTGGTATGTCCTTTCTGAAATACCTTCTGATAATACGAGTAATCAACTTTCGGGATCAGTTACGGATCAGGACGAGTTTGATAAATATTACATCAGGTCGACCAATCCTTTTACTGCTAATTTCTGGAATTCCAGCTATATGGCAATTAATCGGATTAATACCGTTTTAGACAGAATAGACGGTGTTGAGATTGATAAGTCAGTTAGTGATCGGTATAAGTTGGAATGTAAATTTCTACGGGGGTTGCTTTATTTTAATTTGGTTCGTGTGTTTGGAGATGTGCCTCTTGTCATAAATGAAATAAGTATAAGCGATTCTTATGCAGTTTTGCGGGAGTCTAAAGATAAGGTATATAGCCAGATTATTGCCGATCTTTCTGCAGCCGAGGCACTTCCCGGTTCATACGCCGAAGATGTAAATAAAGGACGTGCTACTTCGGGTGCAGCTAAGGCTTTGCTGGGAAAAGTATATCTGACGATGAAAAATTACAAGGATGCGGAAACAAAATTAGCTGAAGTTATTGCCAGTAATAAATATAGTCTCTTGGAAAATACTGCCGGATCATTAAATGTAAATGGCTATGCCGCAGTATTTAATGCCAGCAACCATAATAATTCAGAATCAGTGTTTGATGTTCAGTTTAAAAAAGGGGGATTTGGCGAGGGAAGTAACTTTCCAAACTCTTTTGCTCCTGAGAACTCCGGAACGAATGTGGTGCCCTTAGGAACAACTGGTGGCAACAATTTACCAGGTGCAGATATTATTAATGCGTATGAGACAGGCGACTTACGCAAAGATTTTTCTGTTGCTTCCGGTTATTATGATTCCAGAAAGAACGGAGCTTGGGTTGAATCCAAATATATTAAGAAGTACTTTGATACTCCGTATAAAGATGGAGACGCCAATAACAATTTCCCGGTAATTCGTTATGCAGATGTATTACTGATGTATTCGGAAGCGTTAAATCAAAATGGTAAGACAGCAGAGGCCTGCAACTATTTGAACAAGGTTCGTCGCAGGGGATTTGGATATCAGACAACAGAGGCATCGCCTGTGGATATTAACACAACCAGTAAGGACGTGTTTTTCTTAAAGGTAGAGCAGGAGCGACGGGTTGAGCTTGCTTTTGAAGGACAACGGTGGTTCGATTTAATTCGTACGGACCGTGCGGTTGAAGTGATGACTTCAAAAGGTTACAAATTGAATGCAACAAATCTTATTTGCCCTATTCCTCAAAAACAGATAGACGTTAATCCGATTCTTACCCAGAACGATTATCAGATTGTTCCAAAATAGTGGTGGTAAAATATAGCATTAATGATTTTTCTAAATGTCCGGCCTTCGGGTCGGACATTTAACGTTGAATTGATTATCAATCTGTATCAATACTCCAAATAAATGAAAAATAGACTTTTATTAACTCCGTTCTTAGGAATAGTATTATCAGTGGGTATTTGTTCGGGACAATTTAAATCTGATCGTTTTATTGATTATGTGGATCCATTCATTGGAACGGCTCCAAGTACAACAATAAGCGCCGTTTCTCATGGAGAAGGGACAGAGCTTTTTGCCAATACTAATCCGGCAGTCGGTGTCCCTCACGGGATGACTCATTTTTCTCCCCAAACACGTGCTTCCGAAAGAAAGTGTTTATCTCCATATTATTACGGCGATTCAATCATCCAGGGTTTCAGGGCGGGTCGATGGTTGAATGGATCTTGCACCCAAGACTATGGAAGTGTTACACTAATGCCTTTGAGTGGCCCTTTATCGTTCGTGCCAACAGCCGAAGCCAGAGGGTCTTTGTTTAGTCATCAATCTGAAAAAGCATCACCTGCCTGCTATGCAGTTAATCTGGATCGTTACGGTATAGTGGCAGAAATGACGGGATTACTTCGAAGTGGAATATTCCGGTTTACGTATCAAAAGGGAGGCGAAGGACATTTAGTAATCCAGCCTAATAGTGATGAGGCCAAAGGTTTTGTTGAGATAGACACGGTAGCGCAGGAGATAAGAGGGTACAATCCTGTTCATCGTATTTATCAGGGATCTGGCAAATATGCGGGGTTCAGTGGCTATTTTGTTATAAAACTATCAAAACCATTTACGAACTTTGGTACATTTGGAGATGGGACGGCTACTGCCAATCAAAACGCGACGTTAAATCAACGGGAAAGCGGAGGGTATGTTTCTTTTTCGATGAAAGGTGGAGAACAATTAATCGTAAAGGTTGGTACCTCTTTCACTTCTATGGATGGAGCAAGGAATAACCTGACTGCAGAGATTAATCAGTGGGATTTCGAAATGGTTCGCACGCAATCAGCAGCCATATGGGAGAAAGAACTTTCAAAGATAGCAGTTGAGACTAAAAACAATACAGATAAAATAATCTTCTATACGGCTCTTTATCACAACTCTCTGGTCCCTCGAATCTATAACGATGTGGATGGCAAATATCCTGAATTCTCTACGGGAAAAATAGTGACAATTACCGATCATAATTACTATTGTGAGTTTTCAATGTGGGATATTTATCGTGCAACATTACCAATGAATACGATAATCAATCCATCTCTAACAGCGGATTGGGCAAGTTCTATGGTGCAAAAGTATAAGACGGGAGGATGGTTACCTATTTTCCCATTGTGGAATAGTTATACATCGGCAATGATTGGCGACCATGTTACTGCTTTCTTAGGCGATCTGCTGCTGAAAGGAATAAATAATTTCGATGTGGAGACTGCCTACGAAGCTATGCGGAAAAATGCCTTTGAATCTTCGGAAGTAACAAATCCGGAAGAATACAAGGACGGCGTTGGACGGCGTGCATTACTATCTTATTTAAAGTATAATTACATTCCAATGGAAGATTCAGTGTGGGATGCTTTTCATAAGCAAGAACAGGTTTCGCGAACATTGGAGTATGCTTACGATGACTTTGTTCTTTCCCAAGTAGCTAAATTGCTGAATAAACCGGAATACGAAACATTAAAGTCTAGGTCGGGCAATTATAAAAACATGATCGATCCTGGAACAAACTGGGCACGTGGACGCAAAGCAGATGGCAGTTTTATCTCTCCTTTCTTTCCAAATCTGAAAGTTTATTTTATAACAGAAGGTACACCAATGCACTATACCTGGTATGTGCCACACGACCAAAAAGGGTTGATTAACTTAATGGGTGGCGAAGCGAACTATCTTGCCCGCCTTGATTCCATGTTTACAGAAGGTTACTATTGGCATGGGAATGAACCTGGTCATCAGATCCCGTTTTTATTTAATTATGCCGGGGCTCCATGGATGACTCAGAAATACACCCGAAAGATTATGAGGGAAGAATACGCTACGGGTCCCGGAGGGTTGTGTGGCAATGAAGATGCAGGTCAGATGTCGGCATGGTACCTCTTTGCTTCTGCTGGTTTTTATCCTGTTTGTCCAGGTGTGCCAGAGTACGTGATTGGAAGTCCTATATTCGACAAGATAACTTTTCATCTGGAGAATGGAAGAAATTTTACAGTTATTGCCCGGAACAACAGCGATGAAAATTGTTTTATTCAATCAGCGACCCTAGATGGAGTCCCTTATAATAGAAGTTATATATATCATAATGATATTATAAATGGGAGAACCCTGGTGTTGGAAATGGGCAGTAGACCGAATAAAAAATGGGCGCTTACTCAAGATTCCCGTCCTTATTCCATGAGCCGATGAAGTTGGTAATTATATTGTAGAAAATAAAGTTTATATATTTATCTCTCTGATTCAAGCTAATATTATATATTTTTGTTCCATCTGCACACTAAATGTGTGCAGATGGAACAAAAATCTTTTAGACCAGTTTATATTCAGACCAATTGTTATTAAAATTCACAACGATGAAAACACGTTCTTTATTTTGTGTTCTGTTCTTATTTTGCTTTTCAATTACTGCGATGTTTGCACAACAGCATGCTCCGGTACGACTAGGAATTGCGGGCTTGTCTCATTCGCATGTTCATCTTCTGCTTAAGGATTTGAAGCGTACGGATATTCAGATTGTTGGAATTGCGGAAAGTAATCGTGAGCTGGCTGAGCGTTATGCTAAAAATTATGGATTTGATCCGGCTATTGTTTATGATAGCATAGAGGAAATGGTTGAAAAGACTAAACCTGAAGGTGTTCTAGGATTCAATTCAATTTACGATCATCTTCAGATAGTGGAAGTCTGTGCGCCAAAAGGGATTCATGTGATGGTTGAAAAACCGCTGGCGGTGAGTGTGGAACATGCTGCCAGAATGGCTAAGCTATCTCGCAAATATGGAACAATGGTGCTTACAAACTATGAAACTACCTGGTATCCTTCCAATCATAAAGCATTTGATATGGTAATAAACCAGAAAGCTATCGGTGATATTCGTAAGGTTATAATTTGCGATGGTCACCGTGGTCCGAAAGAAATCAACGTCAACCCCGAATTTCTTGTCTGGCTTACGGACCCAAAACTTAATGGAGGCGGAGCAGTTATTGATTTTGGATGTTACGGAGCGAATCTGATGACTTGGTTGATGAATAATCAGCGCCCTATCGCTGTTTCGGCTACCTTGCAACAGATTAAGCCTGATGTATACCCAAAAGTGGATGACGAAGCAACTATTGTTGTTACCTATCCAAAAGCGCAGGCAATTATACAGGCATCCTGGAACTGGCCCGTCGACCGAAAAGACATGGAGGTCTATGGCGTAAGCGGGTACGTTAAGGCTCTTACCGGAACAGATTTTAGCTATAGGTTAACACGGGAAAGTCCGGAAAGTATTGAAAGACTTCAACCTCTGCCAGCTCCGGAGAATGAACCTTTCGGATACTTTGCTAAAGCGATCAAAGGAGAATTAAAGGTGGCAGATTCAGATCTTTCATCACTTGCGAATAATCTGATTGTAGTTGAAATACTTGAAGCTGCAAGAAACAGTGCTGCTGCCGGGAAAACAATTAAACTGCCAGCTCGCCTGTAATTACTATCTTTGAACCTTCGAACGTGATTTTTGTATTGGATGAGTTGGAATAATATAATTTGAATTATGAATATAACAATTTTCGGAGGAACAGGAAAGACTGGGCAGCTTGTGGTTCGCAAAGCATTGAATAAAGGATATAGTGTAACGGTGTTTGCCCGTTCTCCCTCAAAAATTTCCATTGTGCATGATAAGCTGAAAATTGTGAAAGGAGAAATTAACAATTATCAGGCAGTTGGAGATGCGATAAAGCAGACCGATATTGTAATTAGTATGCTTGGTCCTGTTTCCGCTGATAAAGGAAAAGGATTGCCAATCATGGCTGGATTTTACAATATTCTGAAAGCAATGAATGAATATAAGGTGAATCGATTAATCGCAACTTCTACCCCAAGTTTCGAGATTGAGGATGACCAGTTTCAATTTTCATTCGTATTGGCTCGTTTAATGGTTAAAACGGTAATGAATAATGCCTATCAGAATATTGTTCAATCGGCCCATTTGATTTGTAACAGTAAAGTGAACTGGACAATTGTCCGGTTACCTATGCTGAGCGATAAGCCCGGTTTGGGTCGGGTTGTTACCGGTTACAGAGGAGACGGAATGATTAAGCTGTTTTCATTGCGTAGAGACGACCTGGCCGATTTTCTTCTTTCTCAAATTGACGATACCCGTTTCATCAGGAAAGCTCCAATTGTAAGTAACTAATTTCTTATAACGGAAATATATAATTCTAAATATGAAAAAAGTTTAATTCTATAATTATAGTATACCAAATCGCACTATATAAGTTCGTTTCGGTATATATTTGCATGCCTTTTAAATCTTTTTTGATCAACCTGCTTCAAATTACAGGAATGAAGTTAAGAATTATAAGTGTCTGTGTTTTGAATTCTTTTGTGTTTTAAGGTCTCAGTAGTGATTTTTTTTATTGTTAATTATCTAATAATCTGAAAAAGATGAAAGTGAAATTGTTTTATGCATTTATGATGTTGGCATTTGTGTCTGCATCTACGTTTGTTCATGCGCAAAAGCTGAACGTGTTAAGCTCTAAAGAAAAAAAAGCAGGTTGGGAACTTCTGTTTAACGGAAAGGACTTTACCGGCTGGAGACAATGTAATGGCACTGAAATGCCAAAAAACTGGAAGATTGAAGATGGTGCCATGAAGGTATTTACTGCAGAAGGATCAAAACCGGGTAACGGAGCCAACGGTGATATCCTTTTTGGTGTAAAGAACTTTAAGAACTTTGAACTTTCTATTGACTGGAACGCCGGTAAAATGGCTAACTCAGGTATCTTTTATTACGTGCGTGAAGTACCTGGCAAGCCTATTTATTATGCTGCCCCCGAAGTGCAGGTTTTGGATAATGTGGAAGCAACCGACAACAAGATCGACAGCCACCTGGCAGGATCGCTTTACGATATGCTTCCGGCCGACCCTAAGACTGTAAACCCTGCCGGCGAGTGGAATACGATTGTTATCCGTGTAAAAGACGGTAAAGTAACTCACACTCAAAATGGCAAAAAGGTTGTGGAATACACTTTGTGGACAAGCGAGTGGGATAATCTAGTTAATAACAGTAAATTCAAAACTTTCCCTGGTTTTACAGAAGGAATTGCGAAAGAAGGATTTATCGGTTTGCAAGATCATGGATGGCCAGTTAGTTTTAGAAACATCAAGATTCGCGAACTCTAATACATAAATTTAGAAGAACATAGAAAAGCCTTGATCTGATTTTTCAGATCAAGGCTTTTCTTTTTATATATTAAAATTGCATTGATAATAGTATTTATAAATCATTTTATACACATAAATGGATATAATTCGGCTATAATTCTACTCAATTAATGAAAAAATAGGCTTATTTTGTAATTTGTTATTTTAGAAACTCTGTTAAGATTGATGAATATGAAAAAGTTTTTTCCCATTAGTTGTCTTGTTTTTTATTTGTTACTGGGTTCAGTATTGCCCGCATTTGCTAAACACCATACTTCTGCAACTCCAGATGAGGAATATGCAGGTTATCTGTTTGTTTATTTTACCGGGAATGACATCGCAGAAGAATCTGTTCACTATGCTGTTAGTGCAGACGGATATACCTACTATGCATTGAACAATAATAAACAAGTTCTCGATTCAAAACTGATCTCATCAACCGGAGGTGTCCGCGACCCGCATATCCTGCGAAGCGAAGACGGAAAATCATTTTATATGGTTGTTACTGATATGGTTTCTGCCAAAGGATGGGATTCAAATCGGGCCATGGTGTTGCTCAAATCGAATGATTTGTTACATTGGAAATCGAGTATAGTAAATATTCAGAATAAGTATCCCGGAAATGAGAATCTTTTACGTGTATGGGCTCCGCAAACCATCTACGATTCTGCTGCCGGGAAATACCTGGTGTACTGGTCAATGAAACATGGAGATGGCCCGGATATTATTTATTATGCCTATGCTAATAAAGATTTTACAGATCTGGAGGGAAATCCAAAACAACTCTTTTTCCCGGAAAATGGTAAATCTTGTATTGACGGAGATATTATTTACAAAGATAACCTGTATCATTTGTTTTATAAAACGGAAGGTCATGGCAATGGCATTAAGAAAGCAACAAGCAAGTCTCTTACATCCGGAAAATGGATGGAAGAAGATACATACCTAAATCTGGAGAAAGAACCCGCCGAAGGTTCATCGGTTTTTAAATTGTTCAATTCCGATGCCTATATTTTAATGTACGACAGGTATACAGAAGGAAAATACAGATTCATGCAGAGCAACGACCTTGAAAATTATAAGGAGGCGGATGATAAAGTATATATGGATTTTCACCCCAGACATGGCACCATTATTCCGGTTACCGGAAAAGAGTTGAAATCTCTTTTCAAAACCTGGGGAAAACCTGAAGGATTCTCCGGCTCTTTTTAATTTATATTTCTTTGAATAAAAACCACCTATACTAGTATGCTATGAAAAGACGAAACTTTGTAAAGACGATGGCAGCGTCTACAGCGTTGGGGTTTGTTTCCCCGGATATTTTAGTGGCTAAAACAAGCGATTCTATGGCCGCTCTAACCAGTAAGGACGGACAAGACCGAACTTATTGGTGCGACTTGATGTATAAAATAGCTGAGCCGGTTTTGTCGGTTATGTCGAAAGGCGAGCTCAGAAAGAAAATGTCCGTGGAAGTAAGTCCGAATTGGGATGGTCGCGATAAAGCTGTTACTTATATGGAGTGTTTCGGAAGATTAATGTCCGGACTCGCACCTTGGTTATCTTTGCCGGACGATTCCACTCCGGAAGGAAAGCAACGGAAACAATTGCGGGAATGGGCGCTTCTAAGCTTTGAACATTCGGTTAACCCCAAAAGTCCCGACTACCTGTTGTGGCGTTCGGAAGGACAACCCCTTGTCGATTCGGCGTATTTCTCTAATGCCCTTTTACGGGCTCCGCAACAACTGTGGTCTCCTTTAGATAAAATTACAAAAGATAGAATTGTAGGAGAGTTGACACAACTGAGAAGAGTGAAACCTCCCTATACAAACTGGCTGCTGTTTGCCGCTATGAACGAAGCATTTCTACATTCGGTTGGCGAGTCTTACGATGTGATGCGGGTCGATCTGTCTGTAAAGAAAATGAATGAATGGTATACCGGGGATGGTTGGTATATGGACGGAGACAAGTTTCATTACGACTACTACAATTCTTTCGTTATACACCCCATGCTTTTTGAAATTCTGGAAGTTTTCCGTAAATCGGGCGAATCAGACAAGAAGCTGTACGATCAGGGGCTGAAAAGAATCCAGCGTTATTCCGAGCACCTCGAAAGAATGATCTCTCCGGAGGGAACTTACCCGCCAATCGGTCGGTCGCTTACCTATCGGACGGGTGCTTTTCAACCGTTATCGTTACTGGCGTGGAAAAAACTATTGCCGGAAAAACTGACCGAAGGGCAAGTGAGATCAGCCCTAACTGCGGTACACCAACGGATCTTCTCAAATCCCACCAACTTTACCTCTGATGGTTACCTTACTATAGGCTTTGCTGGTCACCAACCCGAACTCGGAGATTGGTATAGTAATAACGGGAGTATGTACCTTACATCAGAAAGTTTCATTGCATTAGGCCTGCCCGCCGACGATTCTTTCTGGACAGCACCAGCAGAAAGCTGGACTTCAAAAAGAGCTTTTTCCAACGAAAAATTCTTGAAAGACTATCCTGTGGCATTTTAAATCCTTAATGAAGTATAGAAAAATAAAGATATATATTACTATGGCGTATAAAAGTGTATTTATCCCGGTATTAATGCTGTTAGCCTTTTTCTCAGTCTCTGCTTCAGAGAAGAACCCGACGAAGGATCAGGTAATGGATTTGCTGATTCAAGTGAATAATACCTGGCAAAAGAGTCACCCGAAGCATGAAAGAGCTTTCTGGGATAATGCTGCCTATCATACCGGAAATATGGAAGTCTATTTCCTTACCGGAAATGAAGCATATAGAAAGTATTCCGAAGAATGGGCCAGGCAAAACAAGTGGATGGGAGCAAAGTCGACCGACAAATCCTTGTGGAAGTATCAGTATGGCGAAACGGACGAACATGTTCTGTTTGGCGACTGGCAGGTATGCTTTCAAACTTACATTGATCTATATAAGGTCAATCCCGACCCCATAAAAATAGCCCGCGCCATAGAGGTATTGGACTATCAGATGAGTACGCCAAACAAAGATTACTGGTGGTGGGCCGATGGACTTTACATGGTAATGCCCGTGATGACCAAATTATATAACCTTACCGGCAATCCCCTTTACCTTGAAAAGCTGTATACCTATCTGGCATATGCGAAAGAAATTATGTATGATTCCGGTTCGAAGCTTTTTTACCGTGATGCAAAATATATCTACCCCAAACATAAAACGGCAAACGGGAAGAAAGACTTCTGGGCACGTGGTGATGGATGGGTGTTTGCAGGTTTGGCTAAAGTATTAAAAGATCTTCCTAAAACGGATAAATACCGGGACGAATATGTACGGCTTTACAAAGATATGGCAGCTGCTATTATTGCTTGTCAGCAACCCCAGGGTTACTGGACCCGTAGTATGCTTGACCCTGCACAGGCCCCCGGACCTGAAACAAGTGGAACTGCCTTTTTTACTTACGGACTGCTTTGGGGTATAAATAATGGTTATCTGGATGCAAGCACGTATATGCCTGCCGCTAAGAAAGGATGGAACTATCTCTCTTCGGTAGCTGTGCAGAAAGACGGAAAGGTGGGTTATGTGCAACCTATCGGCGAAAAGGCAATACCCGGACAAGTGGTAGATGCTAAATCTACTGCGAACTTTGGGGTAGGGGCTTTCTTGCTGGCGGCTTGCGAAATGGTTCGTTATCTGGATAAACCGGAACAATATCCCGGATGGGAACTGGTATGGAATGATGAGTTTAATTACACAGGAAAGCCCGATCCCACGAACTGGAGTTATGAACACGGATTTACCCGTAACCAGGAGTTGCAATGGTATCAACCAAACAATGCCCGGTGCGAGAACGGCATGCTGATTCTTGAAGCAAGGAAAGAACAGGTAATAAACCCGAATTTTGAAGATAAAAGTAACGATTGGAGGAAGAATCGAAAACAGTCCGAATACACCTCTGCTTCTATAAAGACTGTAGGAAAAAAGGAATTCAAATATGGACGCTACGAAGTCCGTGCCAGAATTCCTGTTGCCAGCGGATCATGGCCTGCAATCTGGACACTGGGCAGGGATATGGAATGGCCTTCTTGCGGGGAGATAGACATCATGGAGTATTACCGGATTAAAGGGAAACCACATATTCTGGCCAATGCAGCTTGGGGAACGGATAAGGAATATGATGCTAAATGGAACAGCAAGAAGATTCCGTTTACCCATTTCACGAATAAAGACAAAAACTGGGCTTCGAAGTTTCACGTATGGCGTATGGATTGGGACGAAAGTTCCATTAAACTTTACCTGGATAACGAATTATTGAATGAAATTTCTTTGCAGGAAACCATAAATGGAACACTTGGTAATAAAACCAATCCTTTTATGCAGCCTCATTACTTGTTGCTGAACTTTGCCATTGGAGGCGTAAACGGCGGAGAACCGGCAGTGAACGCTTTCCCTCTGAAGTATGAGATCGATTACGTTAGAGTATATCAAAAAGAACAAAGAAAAGAAACGATTCTACCGGGCGAACTCTGGCCCGACAACAACGGGCAACACATCAATGCCCATGGTGGAGGTATTCTGTATCATAATGGAACCTACTATTGGTTTGGCGAACATAAAAGCGATACAACCAGCGTCGCGCTAAAAGGAGTAACTTGTTATTCCTCGAAAGATCTGTATAATTGGAAAGACGAGGGTATTGTACTGAAGGTAATCGAAAACGACGATACCCACGATATAGCCAAAGGATGTATTCTTGAGCGGCCAAAAGTTATTTACAACGATAAAACCAAGCAGTTTGTAATGTGGTTTCATCTGGAACTAAAAGGAAAAGGATATGCAGCAGCACGTGCTGCCGTGGCTGTGAGTGACAAGGTAACGGGTCCCTATCGTTTTGTACGTTCTGGTCGCCCCAATGCTGGTTTTTGGCCTGCGGATATGCCGGAAGAAAATACGATGCTTACCGCAACTCCCGAAGATTATGCTAAATGGTTTACTCCCGATTGGCGCAAAGCGGTCGAAGAGGGGATGTTTACCCGCAGGGATTTTGAATGCGGACAGATGTCGAGAGACATGACCGTTTATGTGGATGAGGATGGAAAGGCATACCATATCTATTCTTCTGAGGAGAATCTAACCCTTCAAATTGCAGAACTGACCGACGATTACCTGAATCACACAGGAAAGTATATCCGTGTTGCACCAGCAGGGCATAATGAAGCTCCTGCCATTTTTAAAAAGGATGGAACATACTGGATGATAACTTCCGGATGTACGGGATGGGATCCCAATGCAGCCAGGATGTTTAAGTCTTCCCATATTCTGGGACCATGGGAGCAGCTCGATAATCCTTGTGTAGGGACGGATGCGGAGCTCACTTTCCATTCTCAGAGCACCTATATCCTTCCGGTTCAAGGAAAGAAAGATGCCTTTATTTTCATGGCAGACAGATGGCGTCCCAAGCACCCTTCCGATGCCAGATATATATGGTTGCCCATACAGTTTGAAAACGGAATTCCCGTATTGCACTGGATGGATTCATGGAAGCTGGATTTTTTTGACAAATAGTTTATAATCCCCTTAAACGTAAAGAAAAGACCTTCGGAGAAGAATGCTCCGAAGGTCTTTTACTTTATTAACAATAACTTATTATTTAGAGAAAATCATTCTTGTGTAATTAATAAATCTTCTGTTACTTTGTGAAATTCAGAATAGTAGAAAGAATCACAAACAGATGAAAAAGAGTATTTGCCTTTTGTTTTTATTGTTTTGCGTTGTATGTAATGCAAAAAATAAGCCCGTGAATTTGATTTTTGATACCGATATGGCGCCCGATTACGATGATGTAGGGGCGCTTGCCATGCTTCATGCCATGGCCGACTCGGGTGAAGTAAATATACTGGCAACCGTTGCTTCAAATAAATGCGAAACGGCAGTTCCCTGTATTGAAGTTATTAACACCTATTTTGGCCGACCTGCTATTCCATTGGGAGCAGTTAAAGGGGAGGGCCCCGACAAATCCACCTGGCATAAAGGTCTTCGGTGGACGGATGAGCTGCCTGCCAGATACCCGCACCGCGTGAAATCTACTTCTGCATCGGATGATGCGGTTGAAGTTTATAGGAAAGTCTTAAGTGGAATGCCGGACGGTAGCGTAACGATTGTAACCGTTGGCTTTTTTACCAATCTTAAAAATTTACTTTTATCTAAACCAGATCAGATAAGTCCGCTTACCGGAAAAGAGCTGATTAAAGCCAAAGTGAAGCTGTTGGTATCTATGGCAGGTAAATTTCCGGAAGGGAAAGAATTTAATGTAGAAGTAGATACAAAGTCGTCGCAACAAGTATTCCGGGAATGGCCTACACCAATCCTCCTTAGCGGATTTGAAATAGGCGAACAAATTCTGACCGGAAAGAAACTGGCCGCATCGGGACAGACAGGAAGTCCTGTCATCGACGCATTCACCATGTGCCTGCCTCAGGATGATCCGAACGGACGTAACAGTTGGGATGAGACTGCCGTATTAGTAGCCGTGAGAGGAGCAAGTAACTATTTTGATACAGAACAAGGTACAATGACAGTCTTGGATGATGGAAGTAATCAATGGGAAAAGAGTATAAACGGAATGCATGCCCGGTTGTTATTTAAAATGCCTAAAGATCAATTAACCGAAATCATCGAAAACATGATGATGCATAAATGAATAATTATATGAAAAAGCTATTGTTCCCGTTATTTGTCTTATTATTAGTAATGCCTTTTGGCATAACACAAGCTCAGCCTGCCCAGAAATTGATTAGCGTGGTTATATCTCCGGATCATTCCAATTGGGAGTATAAAGTAAAGCAGGAAGCCAAATTTACTGTGCAGGTTTTTAAAAGCCAGATCCTTCTGGACAATGTATCTGTCGATTACGAACTGGGACCCGAGGTATTTCCATCTGTTAAGAAACAAAATGTAGTTTTGAAAGATGGGAAAACAGAACTTAAGGCTTCCCTGAAGGAACCTGGATTTCTCCGTTGCCGTGTTGTAGCCAAAGTAGATGGTCGAGAATACGAAGGATTGGCAACTGTAGCCTACGAAGCGGATAAGATTCGGCCTACCACTCCCGATCCGAAAGACTTTGACCTCTTCTGGACCAACGCAATCAGTGAAGCACGTAAGACACCATTGGATCCTACCATGGTATTACTTTCCGAAAAGTGTACGTCTACGCTTAATGTGTACCATGTAAGTTTTCAAAATGACACGAAAGGTTCCCGTATTTACGGCATGCTTTCCGTGCCTGTGAAACCTGGCAAATATCCCGCTGTTTTACAGGTTCCGGGCGCGGGTATTCGTCCCTACGGCGGTGCCAACTTTGGCGATGATATAATCTCTCTTGAGATTGGCATTCATGGCATACCTGTTAACTTGCCCCAGGAAGTGTACAATAATCTTTCGTCAGGGGCATTACGTAACTATAATGCGCTTAACAAGAACGATCGCGACAGCCATTATTATAAACGGGTTTACCTTGGTTGCGTAAGAGCCGTCGACTTCATTTTTTCATTACCTGAATTTAATGGAGAAACAGTAGGTGTAACCGGCGGAAGCCAGGGTGGAGCTTTGTCTATCGTTACAGCAGGACTGGATTCCAGAATCAAATTCCTGGCTGCATTATATCCCGCTCTTTGCGATTTCTCCGGATATTTGAATAACCGTGCCGGTGGTTGGCCTCATTATTTTAAGAATGCCAAACCTCAGCCCAACGAAGTAGAAACACTGTCATACTTCGATGTGGTGAATTTTGCCAGCAGAGTAAAAGCACAGGGATGGTACAGCTGGGGCTATAACGATGTGACTTGTCCTCCAACATCCATGCATGCAGCCTATAATGTTATTAAAGCACCCAAAGATCTTCATCTTTTCCTTGAAACAGGGCACTGGACTTTCCCCGAACAAAATTCAGACCGGTACACATGGATTAGAAGTCAATGCAACAAATAGAATAGAAACAGACAGACTTAAAAGACCGACTCAAATCAGATTGAGTCGGTCTTTTAAGTTTTTCTTGTAGTACAGATCATTGTTGTAGTGACTCCATTTCTCCATACATTTCAAGTTTTTTAATTCTTCTAACTAAGTTGTCAGTCTCTCTATGAAAAAACATTTTAAAACATCTTTTTACTAGTTCGGCATCGTCAGTCAAATAAATTTCAACCCAATTTATCTCCTTAGGTTTTCCAAGACCATAATGATCTTTTACAATCTTTGGATAAACGTATCCGATTAAATATACATATTCTTTTTTATCACCAGCCATCGAGACCCAAAGACATGTTGAAGATTTATGGTCATTTACAAAAAGGCTTGGAGCACTACCTTGCTGTATATTATTGCGACTCTCTATTTGTTCTATCCACGGAAACTTCTCGAATTCTGAAATAAAGTTTTCAAGTGTTATTTCTCCTTTTTCATCCAATTTTTGATAATCATATCCGGCAAGCTGAACTTCCCAAGTAAATTTATCAATCATATTGTTAGTCTTTGAGTTATCAATCTTACAAGAAGTAATTATTAAAACTATTATCAAAAAAGTCATTGAATGTTTCATGGTTATTTTTTTAATATTCACATGCTGAATCTATTGAAAAAGTTCATAAATATAAATAAATTTTACGGAAACACATTCGGACGTTGTATTTCCCAGAGGGCGCCCCCGTCTGGATGAGCATCCGATAGGAGGGATAGCTCCTGTTTTTTGCCCCTGCGCTATTATTCTACGTATTCGTTTGCCAGACCGATTATCGTTTCCTGAAATATATAAAGTTCGTTTGGTTACCTAATATCTAAAAGGAAACATGTCTATAATTTAATGGATATTGTGTAAATTTGCATTTAATTGTTTGAGGGAATAATTGTTTCAGAATAGATGTAACCTTAAATTGTTACTTCTATAACAGAAATTCTATGCTTACATCACTGAACTTATTCTATCTAATTGTTATTCCTCAAATAGAAATTTTATAATGCAAAATAACAATGGAAGATTTTTTTAAAGATATAAATAAATCTGACTTATTAGTTTTAGTGATTTCTAGTATCAGTCTGTTCGTATCCGTAATTGTACTTCTAATTACTTACAAAACTTACATTCTAAAATATGGATATAAGGTTCGTGGATGGGTAGGGATTTCATCTTCAATAACATCAACCAACAGTTATTTTCATACTCTTGTTTTAGAAAATTTGAAAGATAAGGATTTGGTAATCTTTGATATTTTTGTTCGTTTTGGACATAACATATACTTAGATATGCTTGATAAAGACGATTTAAATGAAAGCTATTTTCATATAATTCCTGCACTAAGTACAAAAGAATTTCGATTTGGACCAGCAATAGAATATACTTCTGGAACTGATTTAGTAAATCTATCTCAACTCTTTGCTAATGATAAGATTAGTAGACAAATTATTTTATCAACTAATCAAGGTAAAGTTCTTGTTGGCCCCTTCAAAAAAGGATGGAGTCCTATTTCCGATTATTTTAGTAATTATGGGACTGTGGTAATTAATCCTATTAGGTATTATTCTGACAATTCAATCTATGGGAGAAGGGGTAGAGAAAAGGAGCAGACGAATCCTGCAATTGATTATGGTACTTATGGTAACCAAACACTATACTTAGTTACCCTCAAAAGAAAACATTTTGGACTAATTACATATCCTATTTGGAAAGATGCTAAGGTGCAATATTTTAGCAATATAGATTTTACGGAAGAATCTCTTGAAAACAAAGATTCTTTGAAAAAGTTTCTCCTCAAAGCAAAATCCAATAATAAGATTGATTTTGAAGCGATTGATACAATTGTCGATTTTCAATCATATGTTAACAGCGTACGTAAAAAATATTCCACTTCTCCAATCTTGTTAGAAGCAGAAAATTGGTATACATATCACGTTATTGATAAAGTTCAAACTTATGGGTATAAACTTAAAGAGTACTATAAGAGGAAATGGCAAAAGAAAGAGAAGTAGTATAAGGTTCATTATTCATTTGAATTACAAAGATACATTTTCGCAATAGAACGTCAATACCAAGTCGCAAGCGGTTTTTCGAAATTTCTTCCTTTTCAAATACGAAAAGAGTAAATTTCTAAAAAGGGTTGCCTTATCTATTGTCTGCATGAATGAGATGTATATCAATTGAAAAAGAAAAAAATGTATTGTGAGAGTGATAAATAATTAGTAGATTTGTAGTGAGTTATTTGAGGAAATACAGCGCAAAACGCAGAAATAAGTACGGTTGCCAAATCGTTACTTCTACCGCTAAATAATCTCGCTTACAGCCTTTTATTCAAAAAGTTATCTTCCAAAGATAATTTTATAAAATAAAGTCCCACCGCCTTTTTTGTGTTGAAAACTTCGTTTAAAGTTTCCATATAAGTCATATACATGGATCTTTTGGAGAGAGATGTCGTTAATAAACATTTCTTCGTTATCCTCATCTAAAGTAATAGTAAAACAACTAATATATTCTTCACCCCCTTGCCCTTTACGGTTTATTTTTCTTAATGCTTTTCCGGTTCTGTCATAAACAAAAATATCCCCATCGTCTTGGTTGGTTACTAATATTGTTTTTTTGCCAATATCCTGCACAATACCTCGATTAAGAAAGTCATCTTTTGTTTCCAAAGCAACATATTCCACATCCATAAAATCCTGAAGTATCAGTTCCTTTTTGGAAGAAGGAGTTTTCGTGATGTCTACCGTAATGAGATCATCGTTTCCTGCTTGTCTTTGCCCGCATCCAGCCAATCCTGCGAGCAAAATGATTCCTGAGATTACTGTTACCTTTTTCATGTTTATGGTATGTATTTTATTTCTTATGCTTTATCAACATTATCACCGGATTTGAATCCTCGTTCAATGTCGCAGCTATTTCTTTCAGTCTCCCTTTCAGCTCCCCATTTTTATAAGATTCTACGAGTTGGTTGGCGTCTAAAGCCTGCCAAGATTCGATTTCGTGGTTTACAGGTCTTAACCAGTTCATGTATATTTCCTTTTTGGTCGTATAGTCGCCATTGTAAACAGTATATCGCAAAAAGACCTTTTCCTGCCTGTCGTACATGAAAAAAGCTTTTGGAAATCCTTTTTGTTTATCAAAGTCAAATACATTTTTTATGGTTTCCATGAAACAATATCGGTCGGAAAAAAATCTCAATATAAGAAAAACTCCCGGATCCATGGATTGAATTGCCGGAGTCCTTACGAGAAATGGCCGTAAACTGTAATCTGGTAAAAGTGTATAAATGGTATCGGATGAAGGTTCTGATAATAACCAATTGCCTTTGTAAGTGATTATTCTACGATAAGGACCGGGAGTTTTAATATAAAAAGATTCTTCATCCCTTGATTGCTGTAGAAATAATATCTTCTTTTTATAAGGAATCTTAATTTCTTTGGTAATACTCCCATCCTGTTTAGATATAAGAACAAATGGAACTTCTTCATTGTATTGATCATAGCAAATCAGATTATTCTTGTCATAATTAAATACATCGTTATAAAATAAAGTTCCGCCGCTTTTTTTGTGTTGAAAACTTCGTTTAAAGTTTCCATATAAGTCATATACATGGATCTTTTGGAGAGAGATGTCGTTAATAAACATTTCCTCGTTATCCTCATCTAAAGTAATAGTAAAACAACTAATATATTCTTCTCCCCCTTGTCCTTTACGGTTTATTTTTCTTAATGCTTTTCCGGTTCTGTCATAAACAAAAATATCCCCATCGTCTTGGTTGGTTACTAATATTGTTTTTTTGCCTATATCCTGCACAATACCTCGATTAAGAAAGTCATCTTTTGTTTCCAAAGCAACGTATTCCACATCCATAAAATCCTGAAGAATCAATTCCTTTTTGGACGAAGGAGTTTTAGTAATGTCTACCGTGATGAGATCATCGTTCCCTGCTTGTCTTTGTCCGCATCCTGCCAATCCAGCGAGCAATATGATTCCTGAGATTGCTGTTGTCTTTTTCATGTTTATGGTATGTATTTTATTTCTTATGCTTTATCAACATTATTACCGGATTTGAATCCTCGTTCAATGTCGCAGCAATTTCCTTCAGTCTCCCTTTCAGCTCCTCATTCTTATAAGATTCGACGAGTTGGTTGGCGTCTAAAGCTTGCCAAGATTCGATTTCGTGATTTACAGGCCTTAACCAGTTCATGTATATTTCCTTTTTGGTCGTATAGTCGCCATTATAAACAGTATATCGCAAAAAGGCTTTTTTCTGCCTGTCGTACATGAAAAAAGTTTTTGGAAATCCTGAATCTTTATCAAAGTCAAATACATTTTTTATGGTTTCCATGAAACAATATCGGTCGGAAAGCAACCTCACAATCAAATAAACTTCCGGATCCATGGATTGAATTGCCGGAGTTCTTACGAGAAATGGGCGCAAACTGTAATCTGACAATAATGAGTAGACGGTATCAGACGATAGTTCTAAAAGCATCCAATTGCCTTTGTGTAAGATTATTGTACGATAAGGGCCGGGAGAGACACTGTTTGTAGTTTCTTTATCTCTTAAAAATTTCATTAATAACTTCTTCTTTTTAAATGGGATCTTAATTTCTTTAGTAACTCTCCCATCTTGTTTGGATATAAGAACAAATGCAATTTTTTCATTAAATTGATCATTGCAAATCAGATTATCTCTATCATAATTATATATATAGGTGTAAAACAGATCTTCATATTTTTCTTTGTATTTAAAATATCTTTTAAAGTTGCCTAATAAATCATACACGACGATTTTTTGTGAAAAATGATCGTTGACAAACATTTCTCTGTTATCCTCATCCAAGGTAATACCTGTAATATTTGTATATTCTTCACCCCCTTGCCCTTTGTGATTTATCTTAGTTATTGCTTTCCCGGTTCTGTCATAAACAAAAATATCTCCGTCGTCGTTTCGGTTTTTTACTAACATGAATTTTTTCCCAATATCCATTACAATACCTTGATTAAGAAAGTCATCTTTTGTTTCCAAAGCAACATATTCCACATCCATAAAATCCTGAAGTATTAATTCCTTTTTGGAAGAAGGAGTTTTCGTAATGTCTACCGTGATGAGATCATCGTTCCCTGCTTGTCTTTGTCCGCATCCTGCCAATCCAGCGAGCAATATGATTCCTGAGATTACTGTTGTCTTTTTCATGTTTATGGTTTGTATTTAATTGTTAGCAGGTAGTATTACGCAAACAACCCTCAATAGACTATGTGCCATTTGAATGTGTCCATACATCATCTATGGAAGAGTCCGATAATATTTTTCAAATATATAATTAATTCAGTCTGTTTGAAGGGTTAATCTATTAAAATTGATTAATAAACAATTGAATAAGTGTTTATTGGGAGTTTTTGACTAGTGTTAACTAGAACTTTCTATTAACATATTTAGTACGTTTACTGTAGTCTTTTATAATTTTGCTAACGAAGATCTATTCGTTTGCCATATGGATACCTTGCGTTTGGCAATTGTCAAACGCAAGGTATCCATATGTTGACTTTGCGTTTGACATATGACAAACGAATAGATGTTCGTTAGCAAATGGATAGATCTCTTAATAGAATGCAGTACTATGTAATAGTAAAAGAGATAGTTATATAGTATAACAGGATGATTTGCCTTCGTGTGTAAACTGTTGCAGGATTTAACATGAAAACCGGGCTCCCGAAGCCGGTGACAGATGAAGGATTGGTGAGGGATGCAAAAAGGGATCTATCACCGCCAAACCTCGCTTAAATACAGGGGAAAGTGAAGAAAAATGAGAGATGGTAGATGGTTTGCGTAAAAATCGGATTTAGTTGTAGAAAGCAATTATTTGAGGGGGTGGTGTGGAATATCTGTAAACGTATCTGTTTGTTGGAAAGAAAATTACTATTTTTGTTTATCAAAATGAATTATGTATGAAAACATCCGCTCTGTTTGACTCGTTGACTTTACTGGCTTGGGGCTTACCTGCCTTTTGCTTATTGCTTTTTTCGTCTTGTTCCGGAAATACGCTGACCGAAAAGCCTGTTGTTGCTTTTGAAGCGAAGGCTACTACCGGCGAAGGCAGTATCTGGCATCCGGAGCGTAAGTCTCTCTTCTGGGTGGACATAGAAGGTAAAACCTTGTATGAGTATCTCCCGGAATCGTCTACTTGCAAAACCTGGTCGTTCGACCGTATGGTGTCTACTGTGGTTCCGGAAACCGATTCGACTGTGGTTGTTTCTTTGCAGAATGAGATAGTACGGGTAAATCTGGTGACTGGAGAGAATACACATGTTGCTTCCATTGATGATAAAAACGGAACAGTTCGCTGCAACGACGGGAAATGCGATACGGAAGGTCGTCTTTGGGTAGGAACGATGGGTTTTGGTGCCCCAAAGGGTGCGGGGAAATTATTTACGGTTACCCACGATGGGGTTGTATCGGTTATGCTGGATAGTGTAACTATTTCTAACGGTATTGTGTGGACGGCAGATAAAAGATTTATGTACTACAATGATACGCCAACAGGTCAGGTTGCCCGCTATAAATATGATGCGGCAACAGGAATTATTACTTTTGATGGTGTGGCTGTAAAGATGGAGGAAGGAACAGGTTCGCCTGATGGAATG
Source organism: uncultured Macellibacteroides sp. (assembly GCF_963667135.1). Classification (NCBI taxonomy): domain Bacteria; kingdom Pseudomonadati; phylum Bacteroidota; class Bacteroidia; order Bacteroidales; family Porphyromonadaceae; genus Macellibacteroides; species uncultured Macellibacteroides sp. The sequence continues at coordinate 1,738,741 of NZ_OY762974.1, forward strand.
ACAATAGACAGGAACGGAAATCTTTGGGTGGCCCAGTGGGGAGGATACGGCGTGTATTGCTATAATCCGCAGACAGGCGAATTGCTGAAGAAAATTGAACTTCCTGCTCCAAACGTAGCCTCTTGTGCTTTCGGTGGTGAGAATCTGGATATTCTGTATATTACGACTGCGCGGGCAGGACTATCGGAAGAGCAACTTGAAAAATATCCGTTAAGCGGAAGCTTGTTTGTTTGTAAACCCGGAGCGGTTGGTGTAGAAGCGTTCCGATTTACCAAGTAACGGTTTGGATAAGTCTTTTTAGCTACTTACTAAACGCTTTGTCGGATTTATTTGTTTACTTTGTAGACAGGTAGCCTGCGCTGCCAATAAAATTGAAGAATATGATAAGAAAAAAGACAGTAAAGAAAGACAATAAAGAAAAAAAGGAGAATAAAGGTTCGGGAAAGCGAATGAAGAAACAGGCAATGGTGCAGGCCGTTATGGAAGCTTTCCAGGCTTCTTCCAAGGAGTCTTTTAATTACAAACAAATAAGTAAGATATTAGGACTTGAAGCTCAGGTCCAGAAGTTAATGGTCGTGGATATTCTTTACGACCTGGCTGCCGACGACTTTATTTCGGAAATAGACCGCGGCAGGTATCGTTATAACGGAATTGGTACGCTTGCAGTGGGTACCTTTACGCGCCGAAGTAACGGAAAGAATTCATTTCTTCCGGAAGATGGCGGTACGCCTGTTGCTGTTGCCGAACGTAATTCGGGTCATGCCATGAATGGCGATAAGGTGAAGGTGCAGCTTTTTGCTAAACGCAAGGGTGCTGAACAGGAGGCCGAGGTGATTGAAATAGTGGAGAGTTCGGAAAAAACATTTGTTGGAAAATTGCAGGTTGCGAAAGGTTTTGCTTTCCTTGTAACGGAAAACAGAACGCTTGCGAATGATATATTTATTCCGAAGGAGCACCTGAAAGACGGAAAAAATGGTGATAAAGCCATTGTTCGTATCATAGAATGGCCCGAAGGAGCAAAGAATCCGCTTGGTGAAGTGGTTGATATTTTGGGTGTAGCCGGACAGAATGATGCGGAAATGCATGCAATTCTGGCTGAATTCGGATTACCTTATAAGTATCCGGAGAGTGTGGAAAAGGCTGCTGAAGAGATATCCGGTGATATCACCGACAAAGATTTGGCTGAAAGGGAAGATTTCCGCGAGGTGCTTACTTTTACGGTGGATCCGAAAGATGCCAAAGATTTTGATGATGCGCTTTCTTACCGTACGCTTCCCAACGGACTGGTTGAGGTAGGTGTCCATATTGCGGATGTAACTCATTTCGTAAAACCGGATGGTATAATTGATAAAGAGGCTCAAAGCCGGGCAACCAGTGTATATCTGGTAGATAGAACCATTCCTATGCTTCCCGAAAGGTTGAGTAACGGTTTATGCTCCCTTCGTCCGAATGAAGAGAAATTCTGTTTCTCCGTTGTTTTTGAGATGGCACATGATGGGACTGTAAAGAATTCACGTATCTGCCGTACACTCATAAAGAGCGACCGACGCTTTACCTATGAGGAAGCGCAGGATATTATAGAAAAAGGGGAAGGCGATTGCAAAGAGGCTATCCTTGCCATGGATGCTCTTGCCAAAAAGCTTCGCGCCAAGAGATTTAAAGACGGTGCCATAGCGTTCGAACGTTACGAGGTGAAATTTGAAATTGATGAATACGGTAAACCTCTTAGTGTTTACTTTAAGGAGTCGAAGGATGCCAACAAAATGATTGAGGAATTTATGTTGCTGGCCAATCGTACGGTTGCCGAGTTTGTTGGCAAGGTGCCTGAATCACATAAAAAGACTTTTGTTTATCGTATCCATGATCTTCCGGATCCGGATAAGATGGAAAATTTTGCAGCCTTTATTCGTCGCTTTGGTTATAAGTTGAAGACAGATGGCAGCAAAGTGGAGGTTTCTAAGGGGATTAACCATTTGCTGGACGAGGTACAGGGGAAACGTGAGGAGAATCTTATCGAAACGGTGGCTATCCGCGCCATGGCAAAGGCAGTATATTCGACAGAGAATGTAGGTCATTACGGCCTTGCTTTCGACTATTATACCCACTTTACCAGTCCGATTCGTCGTTATCCGGATATGATGGTACATCGCTTGCTGGAACGTTATCTTGCCGGTGGCCGTAGTGTAGATAAAGCCAAGTATGAAGATATGTGCGAGCATTGTTCTGCCATGGAACAGGTTGCGGCCAATGCCGAACGGGCTTCCACTAAATATAAGCAGGTAGAGTTTATGAGCGATAAGCTGGGCATGGTGTTCGACGGTGTTATATCGGGTGTTACCGAATGGGGATTGTATGTCGAGCTAAACGAAAACAAGTGCGAAGGCCTTGTTCCTGTCCGCGACCTTGACGATGATTACTATGAATTCGACGATAAGAATTACTGTTTGATTGGCCGCAGAAAGAAACGTGTGTATCGTTTGGGCGATCCTATTACTATTAAGGTGGCGCAAGCCAATCTTGAAAGGAAACAACTGGATTTTGCCATGGTTGACTGATCAACGGAATTCAATTTATAAAAGAAAAGCAAGCACATTGTTATACGATGTGCTTGCTTTTCTTTTTTTATTCTACAGATACAAACGATTTTTCTCCCGAATATGACTCTGATTTATATCTTGAAACCCTCCACTAATAAAGTTTTTTGATATTCAATAGGAGATATTCCTACGGCCTTTTTAAAATACTTCCCGAAAAAGCTCGGATTTGAGAAGTTTAGGGCGTAAGATATTTCTTTAATTGTAGAGTTTCCGGATGTTTGAATGAGGTGTTTAGCCATATTTACAACAGAATCTTTTATCCATTCGTTAGCTGTAAGACCTGTAGTCGCCTTAACTAGTGTCGATAAATATTGTGGAGTGATACAAAGTTTATCAGCGTAATAGCAAACTTGTCTTTGTTCGGAGGCGTATTGCTTTACAAGTAATATAAAATTTTTGCAAAGCTCTTTAGCTCTGAAAGTTGTTGCGCTCTGATTAAAAAGTTGTGCAGGACAGTTATCTTTTAGCTGTGCGTTAAAAATATCCAGATAAAACGCTGATACTAGATTTTGTATAATTTCGCGACTGTAAAAGTGTTCTGCATTTTCTGTTTCATTTTTTATGAGACACAGTAATTGTTTGGCCCGCGTAAAGATTGCAGCAGTTGTATTATGTCGATCGTAATTTATAAAATGCAGCTTGCAATTTATAGATTTCGGAAGATGTAAAGACTCCAGAAATAATGGAGAGAAAGTGAGCATGTACCCTTCGAATTCTGTATTATCTGAAAGTATTTTGAAAGATATACCCGGAGATATGCAAACAAATTCTCCCGGCGAAAGAACCGTATTCCGTCCATTGATCTCTAACTCCAACATGCCATTAGTTGCAATTATAAAACCAAAAAGGTTTTCAGAATGGTTTAATTGCGCATTGATTCTTCCCCCGCCCAATTCATTTAGAGAAAAATTGTCGGAGGTCATTCTTGCAATAATCAATTGGGACGTAACGGAATCTGTCTTCTTGTCTTGTACGGATCTATTTTGTTTTGAATTCATAGAATGATACTATTCATTTAATAAATTGTAAAAATAAGGATAGCTTTATGATGGAGCAATCCAGGAACATCGCGGAGCTAAATTATATACAAAGATTATGGCACTGTAACGGTAAACTTTGTTGGACTAAAACTTGAAAAATAACCGACAGCTCCCATTGTTATATTTGTATCAATATTGGATGGCGGACCTCCGAAAAAGGGATTCTCTCCATCAATTCCCTGCTGACATTGCATAATAAAATCATAATAACCTTTTTCTACCCGGCTTATTTCGATAGTAATCTTATCTCCCGACTCAACAAAAAATAAATAATCGGGGATATCATCGCCATAATCAGCTTTTTCTTTTACATCTGCAAAGGAAGTTATCATTAGACCATTTAGATAAGCGCCATTAATTATTTTGTCGTCAAACAGTATATATTGACTGATTGAAGAACTTACTAGCGAGTCGTTTACAAGAAACTTACATACGTAAAAATCTTTTTCTGAAGAATCTTGCCCGTATATATTAAAGCTATATTGATGACGTCCAATAATATTTAAGGAATTAATTTTCGCTGAATCTATTTCAAATGGTTGTTGAACAGTAGTAACAGCTTCGTAAACTTCGGTAGTCCCGTCGTTGTTGAAATCGTATTCAACCTTTAACGTATATCTTTCACTGGCGTTAGCTGCTACCGGCTGAATAGTCAGATATTGCCCTTTATCCGATTTACTCTCTTCCATCTGCCAGATTTCATCTCCGGACGAAGATGAAATAGTTACTTTAGCTCCCGATATTCCTTGATTTGGCTGATCATCAAAGTAAGGAGATGATCTGCTTACTTCAACTTTTTGATAAGTCAGCTCGTTTGTTATACAACCGTATATAACAAGCACCGGATCGGAGTTCGTTGTATCTATATCAATTCGTTCCGTACAAGAGGTAAATAATGATAACAATATTCCCAAATATAGAATTAAATATTTCATTGTTTTAAAATTTAAAATTGTAAGTAATGGAAGGAACAAAACCAAATAAATAGGTGCTTTCAGCAAATGGTATCCCGGTTATGTCGTCCTGATCGAAGGTAATCATATATGAATTCTTTCTGCTGTAGGCATTATATATAGAGACGTTCCATTCACTTTTATATCTTTTTGTTGATTTTGGATTCGGGTTGTAAGTACATGATAAGTCCAACCGATGATAATCTGGCTTACGAAATTCGTTTCTTCCAGAATAAATAGGTAAATATTCATCGCCTACGCCAAACCGTCCTGTGGGATATGTGGTAGGTGTACCTGTAGAATAAACCCAAGTAGTTGAAAGGCTCACTTTCGCTGATAATTCGTAATTAAGCACGATGTTCAGGGTGTGGGGCTTATCATAGGGCGATAAATATGTTTTCCCGTTATTAATTCCTGAAATTGTTCTATCGGTTCGCGATAGTGTATAATTAACAAAACCAGTGAGCTTTCCTGAATTCTTTCTTACCATAAATTCGGCGCCATATGCTTTACCTTTACCTATTCGGGTTTCGCCTTCGAGATGTTCGTTTAGAATCAAATCGGCATGGTCTGCAAAATCGATAACATTAGTAAGCGATTTATAATACAACTCCACGGAGGTTTCAAACATATTATCATTCAAATTACGAAAATAGCCGACAGATCCCATATCAACCTTTTGAGGCTTAACATTCGGTCCGGCAAGGAACCATACGTCCAATGGAGAGCCAGACGACGAACTATTAGCCAGCTGTATAAATTGTGTATTATGCGTGTAGTTCGCTTTTATAGAAGAATTATCTGTAAGTTTGTAAACAGCGCCGAAACGTGGTTCGATTGTATTGTACGTGTTGTATATATCATTTGAACGGTAGAAGGTTGAATCAGAAACCTGATGATTACTGTCATATTTGTATACGGTTGCTTTACCTAAGTTTTGAAACAAGGTCCACCGAACTCCGTATTTTAAGGTAAATCTGTCAGTTATTTTATGTTCGTTTGATGCATACAGAGCACTCTCCAGGGCATAGCTGTGAGGAACATTATAAGACCCGTATTCCGGAGTTTTAACTGTACCCGGAGTGAAATTATGATGGGTTACAGATAGTCCGTAAGATAGGCTATGATTTTCATTAATAAGATTGGTAAAATCAGCCCTAAACATCAGGTCGTTAATTCTGGATTTCCAATCCATTGTTGCCCCGTCAATGTCTGTTTGAATATTATAACTGTAATTACTAAGATTCAAACTGAATTTTGAATACATTTTGTCCGTGAAAGTATGCCCCCAGGTTAACGAAGTGGCCAAGTTACCATAATTGAATCCAAAAATATCAGATCCGAATTTATCTTGTCCATAATAGCTATTTAGCGAAAGGATATCTTTGTTCGAAAACCTATGCGTCAGTTTGGCGTTAAGGTCAAAGAAATAAAGAGTAAGATCTTTTAAGTCCTCATCGCTTGATAGTTTAAGAAACATATCTGCATAACTTCGCCGGCCTCCGATAAGCCAGGATGTTTTTTCTTCTATTGGACCTTGTAACATCAGTCTGCTTGATATAAGACCAATACCTCCCGAGCCGATTATTTTTTCCGGCATCTTGTCGATGGTCTTGATATCTAGAAGCGAAGACAATCTGCCTCCGTATTTTAAAGGTAAATCTCCTTTATAAAGCTCCAGATCATTGATTACATCGTTATTGAATACGGAGAAAAAACCCATTAAGTGGGACGCATTGTACACGGTGGTGTTGTCTAGGAGGATAAGATTCTGATCAGGAGAGCCTCCTCGTACACTAAATCCAGAACCGCCTTCGCCGCTTGTTTGTACGCCGGGCAACAGTTGTATTGCTTTGATAATATCAACTTCCCCCATCAGTGATGGCATTTTACGTATTTGTCCAATACTTAATTTTTCTACTCCCATAGTAACGCTTGCAACGTTCTCGTCAACTGTTTTTGCTGTAACAACTACCTCGTCCAGATTTCGACTGTCCTCGGTAAGAACAATTTTTAGATTCTTTTTATTTTCTACAGGGATCTCACATTTTAAATAACCAATATAAGTTACCTCTAGAATAGCTTTTGAATCTGCTGCAATTTTAAATGCACCGGATAAATCGGTTACAGCTCCCTTGATTGTTCCTTTAACAACTACGTTAGCACCAATAATTGGTTCTCCTGCTTTATCCAGAACGAGTCCGCTTATAGTAATTGTTTTTTTTATGGCATCTATTTGCCCGGGATTAGTACTTTTGTTGCGATACAGAATAATATGGTTTTCTTCCATACTATACGTTATTCCAGTTTTACTAAAAAGATCATCCAACATAGTCTTGATGGTTTTCCCAGCAACTTTTACGGATACTTTCTGTTCTAAGTTTACCTCATTGTTATATATAAAAAGATAATTCGTTTGTTTCTCCACTTCATTCAGGATCTCTTCCAATGAAACGTTATTCTTATTTATGCTTACTTTCTTATTCTGCGAATAAGAATTTTCGGCATGTGCGCAAAACATACTGACAAGCAGTAAGAATGATAAAATTCGCATGAGTCTTAAAAAATGTTTAATATCGTGAAATACTGGCATAAGTATTCCACTATTGTATTTGTTTATCATAAATTTGTTATTCGTATACATAATTCGAATGGATTGTGTTGACCTGGGCCGCTAAATGTTCCAGCATTTAGCGGCTTTTTTAAAGTTAGTGATATCTTCTCATACGGTTAAAATTGAATTAGTACTAGCAATTTATTTTATGTGAATTATTTGATTCTCATCATCTTTATTGTAAGTAAAACTGATATCTTTTTGCAATATCCGCAACGCATAATCAATGCCATCAGTCTGACGAAATTTTCCGGTATACTTATACTTATTTACTTCACTGTTTTCAACAACAATGGTAATTCCAAAGTTCTTTTCAAGCTGCCTCATTATAAATGAGAAAGAATCATTTTTAAAGCAAATTAAACCTTCTTTCCACCGGTACGAGTTGAAAGATGCTACCTGCTCTAAAACAAGCTTGTCATTTTTTAATACGGATTTTGTTGCGGGAGACAGAATAACGGGATTTTCTGGTGAAGAAAGTGTAGAGACCTTTACTGAGCCTTTCATCAGTGTAGTTTCAAATATTTTACTGTCGGCATAATCCTCTACATTAAAAGATGTACCCAGTACTTCTATCCGGCCTTTATTGGTTGTTACGACAAAAGGTGACTTTTTGTTTTTTGTAACATCAAAATAGGCCTCTCCATTCAGTACCACATTGCGGATATGCTTGTCAAAATTGCCAGGATACTTTATGGTTGTTTCCGAGTTTAGCCAAACGCTTGTTCCATCGGGCAGGATTACATTTGCGTGCTGCCCCGCTGGAACAATAACTGTATGCATTGCATGCATATCTCCTTGTTTTTCAAAAGAAGTATATCCCCATACTCCCACAAGAGTGAGTAATACGACTGAAGCTACTTTGAGGAACTCCCTTGCAACCGGAATTCTAAGCCAATTAAGTCTCCGGATTGATTTTGGGGAAGTTTCAAAAAGTCTTTCGGCCTTTCCTGATACGATGATTGCATCATATATCTTTCGTTCCCGAAAGAATATATTTCTGTTTTCTTCCGATAAATCCATCCATTCTTTGATAGTAATTTGATCTTCTCTGGAAGCTCTTCCTTCAAAAAACCTATAAAGTAATTCTTTTTCCATATTGTTCCTTCTATATATAAAGCAATTTGTAGAAAAGAATCCCTAGTAAAAAAAGCTATTTTTTTTACTATTACATAAAAAGATAAGTAAATACAGAGAAATAATCTTTTAAACTTATTCGTAAAGTCTTGAGAGCCTTGTCTATATGAAATTCCACCCCTTTGGTGGTTATCTCAAATTCCTGAGCAATTTCTTTGTGGCTTTTATTTTGATAGCGGCTCATTGTAAAAATAATACGTGTTCGCTCTGGTAACATGTTTAATGTTTCGTCTACGATCTGCTGTATTTCTACGGAGAATAGTTCCTCAGGATTACAAGCCTGCAGAGTTGAAATACGTGTATTTAGTTCCCAATCGGCTAGTTCCTGCATTTTATCAGTTGCTCCTTGGTGCAATTGCTCTCTTTTCATATGATTCAGACACTTATGCTTTATCACTGTTAGTATATATGCCGGCGCGTTAGATTGAGGATCGAGAGAATTTCTATTCTCCCAATAATACATGAGGGATTCCATCACAAAGTCTTCAGCAATACTCAGATCTCTTACATAATTGTATGCAAAACGAATAAATCGGTTTTGATAGTTCTGAAATAGTTGATTAAATAATTTTAAGTCAGTGGTTGAGTCCATTTACGCGCGTAATTTCATTATTACTTTTTAGGAGCAAGGAATTTGTTGTAGGCAATTAATCCGAGGATGGTTACCAGTCCGATCCCTGAGAAGATGAGCCAGAGTGTGTCGGGCTGATTTAGCTTGTCAACATAATGGACATATAGTTTGGCCCCCAGAATTCCACCGATACCGCTTCCGATCACTCCATACAAAAAGGAGTAACCCAGGTACAATGCTTTTTTATCTTCGGGAGCTATCAGTCCAACGTACGAGATAAATTTTGGATGAGCTACCATTTCGCCTATGCTGAATATGAAGATTCCGGCTATAAATATCCATACGCTGGTTGAAATAGCCAGACAAGCCATTCCCGCTGTTGCAATTAACAAGCCTGTAATCATGGTAGGAAGTGCAGGCGTGTGTTTTACTATGTTGGAAACAATCAATTGCAGCGAAATGATGGCAAAGGCGTTGATAACGGTTACATGTTCTGCCTCGAACTTCCAGTCAGGATGCTCGGAGAACAAACCCAGGAACTGATTGACAACCTGATTCACGGGGGTAACATCCACATGCTCGGTAAGGTACCAGAGTACGGTGTCGAACATTTGGAAGTACAGAATCCAGAAACCGCTGTATATAACAATCATGGACATAAAACGCACATCCTTCAATACCAGGACCACATTACGTAGCAGGTCTGTTACTTTACCTACAACAGCCGGACGTGCTGGTTCTTTATAGACAGCCAGGTTTAAGAAAAGCAGCCAACCGGTTCCAACAGCTGCCATGATGAAGATGTAACTCCACGAGATGGATTTCAGATACGGAACCAGCAGTAACGGGAATATAAAGGCTCCCATATTTATTGACCAGTAGAAGATTCCGAATCCGAGCGTTGAATTGCTCTCGTTGGTTTCGCGGGCAATAGTTCCCGAAATAATGGGTTTAAAACATCCTGCACCAAGCACCATCAGCAAAAGACTTGCAAATACAAGGGCATAGCTTGTACTCAGACTGGTCAGAAAGTATCCTGTAGACATTACGATAAAGGAAAAAGTAAGCACTTTCTTATAACCGTACCGATCGGCGATTGCCCCTGATAAGATAGGAAGTATGTATAGCAAAGGCGTTATGGTACTTTTTATTACCCCTACACTTTCTTTAGAGAAACCTAATCCGCCCTGGTCTGTTGCCAAAACAAGATAGACCGATAGCACGGACATTACTCCGTAGTAAGAACCCCGTTCGAAAAGTTCCATTAGAACGACAGTCCAGAAGTTCCGGCTGAACGACCGGATACCTCCCGACTTAGTAGCTTGTTGCATATTGTTTAATTTGAAAATTAAAAATTACCAGTACAGCAATCCAAGTACTCCACAGGTAATAAGGCCTAATCCGAGCAACGCATAAAAGATACGTGCACCTTGCCGGCCGAATAATTTAATAAAGGTGGCAGCACCGCTGGTTTGAAAGAACCAGTCAGTATTGAATATGGCCGCTACAAGTGAAAACAAGCCCAAGGCCATAAAAATAAACAAAATGAAATATTCCGAGGGATTCATAAGTTTACTTTATTTCAACGGTACGTGAACCATCTTCGTTTTCACTGATTGTTACGTCAACTACATCACCCGGAAGAAGTTCTTCAATCTTTTCGGGCCATTCGATAAAACAAAGAGCTCCGGAATAGAAGTAATCTTCTGTGCCGATTTCTTCGGCTTCACTTAGCTTATTAATCCTGTACAAATCGAAGTGGTAAATGAGTTCGCCCGTTGTTTCGGAACGATATTCATTGATAATGGCAAAAGTAGGACTGTTAATAACGTCTTCTACGCCTAATTCTTCGCAAATTGCCTTGATGAAGGTTGTTTTGCCTGCACCCATCGGACCATGAAATGCAAATACTGTACGGTCGTCCATCGCAGCAATAAACGTTTTGGCTGCCTCGCGGATAGAATCTAAACTGCTAATCTGAATTGTAGTCATGCTTGGTAATACGATTATTTTTTAGGATCCAGCACAACAAATGGAATAATCATTTCTTCGAGAGAAATTCCTCCGTGCTGGAAGGTGTTTTTATAATATGAAACGTAATAATTATAGTTATTGGGATAAGCCATAAAACTATCGTTTAATGCAAAAATGTATTTGCTGCTGATGTTGGGAGAGGGGAGGCCCGCTTTTCCCGGATCATTTATTTCAAACACTTCTTTGGGATTATAGTTTAATGTCTTGCCCACTTTGTAACGTAAATTTGTACTTGTATGCTTGTCGCCTATTATTTTTATAGGTTCGTTTACCCGAATTGTTCCATGGTCGGTAGTAAGAACCACCTTATACCCTTTTTCGGCTATTCGCTTAAAAAGCTCCAGTGTGGATGAATGCTGAAACCAGGAACGGGTAAGACTTCGGTAGGCAGCTTCTGTCTGTGCAAGTTCGCGTATAGTTTTACTTTCTGTACGGGCATGCGAAAGCATATCAACGAAATTCAGCACTACAACATTGAGTTGGTTATGCATTAGCTGAGGGATGGAGGTAATGAGTTTCTCTCCATGCTCCGAGTCATACACTTTATTATACGAAAAAGAATATTTCTTCCGGAAACGCTCTATTTGCGTTTGGATAAGCGGTGCCTCGTTCAGGTTTTTACCTTCCTCACTATCTTCGTCTACCCATAGTTCCGGAAATAATTTGGCTATTTGCTGAGGCATTAGTCCGGAGAATATTGCATTACGGGCATATTGGGTAGCCGTTGGAAGAATACTGTAATACAAAGACTCGTCGTATGTGAAATACTCCGACAATAGCTCTTTTACCACTTTCCATTGATCCAGCCGGAAGTTGTCTATAAGGATAAAAAATACCTTTTCATCGTTATCCAGCATCGGAAATACTTTCTTCTTAAATAAATCGGGACTCATCAAGGGGCGGTTCTCTGAATCTTGCATCCAGGTCATATAGTTCCTTTTGATGAACTTCCCGAAAGCCTGATTAGCCTCCTGCTTTTGCATGCGCAACATATCTGTCATCGGTCCCTGACCGCTTTCGAGTTCCAGTTCCCAATAAACCAGCTTCTTGTACACCTCCATCCAGTCGGCCGCCGTTAATGAGTCATTTATCTGCATGCCAATACGATTAAACTCCTGCTGATACCCCACCGAGGTGGTTTCGGAGATTATAACCTGTTTGTGTACATTCTTTTTAATGGAAAGCAGCAGCTGGTTCGGATTTACCGGCTTAATCAGGTAGTCGGCAATTTTATTGCCGATTGCCTGGTTCATAATGCTTTCTTCTTCGCTTTTGGTAACCATTACAACAGGGACAGACGGAGCTATCTCTTTTATAAATACAAGTGTTTCGAGGCCGGTTAATCCCGGCATATTCTCATCAAGAAAGATGATGTCGAACGACTGCTCGCGGCAGCAATCAATGGCATCCTGCCCGCTGATAACAGGTACGATTTCGTATCCTTTGTCTTGCAGGAACAGGATATGAGGTTTTAATAAATCAATCTCATCATCTGCCCATAAGATTCTGTCCTTTTTTGTTGCCATATTTATCCCTTGGTTTCTGCTACAAATGTAAGTAAATAGTTGAGATTAATTCTTTTTCATTGTAAAACCTTTTATCCCCAATGATTGATACGATTGCAGCAGCGCTTCGTCGTTGTCGGATATCATCAGCAACTTGTCGTTCTCCCTCAACTCGGTATTGCCTTTAGGGATAAAGAATTTCCCGTTTCGTTTAACCATAACAGCCAGGGTATGATCCGGCAATTTTAGTTGCATCAGCTTATTTCCGTGGGTCAATACTTCCGGAGTAATGTCTATTTCGCTCATGGCCGACTTTATTTCTTCCGGAAGCTCGATGCCAAACTCATCTTTGCGGTCGGGTTCGTCTGTAAGATTAAGCCATTTGGCTACATGAGTCACACTTGTTCCCTGAATTAACAGCGAAAGAATGGTGATAAAGAATACGACGTTGAATATTAGTCCGGCATTCTCGATACCCGCAATAAGAGGGTAAGTAGCAAAAATAATGGGTACAGCTCCGCGCAATCCAACCCACGATATATATAGTTTTCCCTTTGTTGAGAAATTACCGAAGGGAAGTAAACAAAGAAATACCGAAATGGGGCGGGCAAAGATTATCATGAAAATACCTACCGTGAGTCCGATTCCTGCAACGGGAAGCAGTTCGTGGGGGTTGACAAGCAAGCCCAGCATGATGAACATGGCGATTTGCCAAAGCCATGTAAATCCGTCGAAGAAGGTGCCAATACTTTTTTTGTGTACTATTTTGGCATTTCCTACTACAAATCCGGCAATATAAACGGCAAGGTAACCATTCCCTTTACTGAGGGTGGTGGCAGCAAAAATAAAAAATATAACTGCAAGCAACAGGATGGGGTACAGCGACTGATTCTCAACATTTACTTTGTTAATTATCCATACGGCTACTTTTCCTAAAAGGTAGCCAAAAATCAAACCCAGTACAAGTTGAACAATGAGAGAAATAATACCTTCCTGAAAATCCATTCCTCCACTTTGAATATAAGCGATTAAAATGATGGTAAGCATATATGCCATGGGATCGTTACTTCCGCTTTCGAGTTCGAGGGTTGGCCGCAGACGTTGCTTCAGATAAACCCCCTTGCTGCGGAGAATGGAAAAAACGGATGCCGAATCGGTGGACGACATTACTGCCGCCATAAGTAGTGACTCCGGAAGGGTGAGGGTTTCATATCCTGTAACCAGTCCTGTGAGCCAGAAAATGAAAACACCTGTAATAATGGTTGTGGCAAGTACTCCGACAGTTGCCAGTATAACACCCTGGGAAGCGATGGGCTTGATCTCCGATAATTTGGTGTCCATCCCCCCCGAGAACAGAATTATGCTTAAGGCGATCATCCCGATAAATTGTGCGATATGCGGATTGCTGAACTGAAGTCCAAGGCCATCGCTCCCGAATAGCATTCCTATTCCAAGGAATAGGAGCAAGGCGGGTAATCCCACTCGAAATCCGGCTTTACCAGCCAAGATGCTAATGAAAAGGATGATCGAACTAATTAATAAAACTTCTTCTCCGTTATGAAACATAGACTATTAATTTTTATTTAGGTATATTATTAATGATTCGAATAGGTTAGTTCGCTTTGATTGGCAACTCCTTGAGCGGTTTGCATAAGCCTTTGTAAAGCGTCATTTACAAATATAGGAAATAATCGGTTTTTTTCTGCATCTATTCTTTCAGTTACCCCTGTTTTGATGCTAATTTTAACATAAAAAAGGACCTAAATAATATTCTTTATCAGAATAGACTTCCTTTTTTTCGAATGTTGATAAAACCGTTTGGACAACTTCCTTTAATGTTCTGAATTAATTGTACTTTTACGATCTACAATAAATAAATACACCTATGAGTTTTAAGGAACTATATTGGAAATATTCCCTCATAATTATTATTCTGGCACTTGGAATCGTATTATTTATGGAGTTTATGCCATTTCTGGGTGGTATACTTGGTGCCTTTACAATCTATATGTTGTTAAGAAAACAAATGTTGTTTCTTCTTGAAAAGAAAAAAATGAGGAAAAATATGGTTGCCTTACTCCTTCTGGGCGAAGCCATCCTTTGTTTCTTAATACCCTTGTTTCTGATTGTATGGTTGTTGGTGGATAAGCTGCAAAGCCTGAATCTTGATCCAGGTGTTTTGGTAAGTTCGGCCGAACATATTGCTGAAGTTATCCGGATTAAAACCGGCTATAATCTGTTAGAAAAAGAGAATATCGATACGGCTCTTTCCTTTTTGCCCAAAATTGGTCAGACGTTGGTTGGTAGTTTGAGCGATTTTGCTGTCAATGTTGCAACTTTGCTTGTCGTTCTTTATTTTATGCTGACTGGAGGAAAGGCAATGGAAAACTATATGTACGATATTCTGCCTTTCGATGACAAAGAAAAAAGAAATGTATTGAACGAAATAAGTGTAATTGTAAGGTCTAATGCAATCGGGATACCTTTACTTGGCATTATTCAGGGCGCGATTGCTTTTGTTGCCTATCTGATTTTCAATGTTCCCAGTCCGCTATTCTTTAGTCTGCTTACCTGTTTTGCTACCATTATCCCCATTGTGGGGACGGCTCTGGTTTGGTTTCCGCTGGTTGTTTACCTGGCGTTAACTGGCAGTTGGGCCAATGCAATAGGTTTAATGGCTTTCTCTCTTATTATTATCACCAACGTAGACAATCTTATCCGTTTTGTTTTACAGAAGAAGCTGGCCGACACGCATCCTTTGATTACGATCTTTGGTGTTATAATAGGACTCTCCCTGTTTGGCTTCATGGGAGTAATATTCGGTCCGCTTTTATTGTCCGTCTTTATCCTTTGCGTCGATCTGTTCAAAAAAGAGTACCTCGGCAATGGAGCCTCTCCTGTTGAAATATCAATAGCCGAAGAAGAACTCCCTGAGACTATTAGTAAGAAAGAAGAGAACAAAGAGAACAAAGAGAACAAAGAGAACAAAGAGAACAAAGAGAACAAAGAGAATCAATTTAGCGATAAAACAAAAAACCCCTGCAAGTAAACTTGCAAGGATTTTGTAATCTGTGCGGCTGAAGGGACTCGAACCCCCACGACTCTCGTCACCAGATCCTAAGTCTGGCGCGGCTACCAATTACGCCACAGCCGCTCTTGATTGCGGTGCAAAGGTAATGCTTTTTTGTAAAGTTGCAAATGTTTGCTTCTTTTTTTATGCATTTTCTTTTTCAAATTTTAATATTCATCTTTTCTATTAGCACCAAAGCCTCATCAATCATGGTGTCTTTACCACGAAGCATGTCTTCCGGGTTCATATCTACTTTAATATCCGGGTCAATTCCAAACTCTGTATGTTCGTTGGAAGCATTTAGCATAGGACTGGCAGAAAAACGAACACTCCATCCGTTTGGCAGCTCCGAACTAAAAGGAAAACCGCTCCCTCCACCTGTTCGATCGCCCATTATCGTTGCATGCGGCATCATCCCCATCTTGTTTATAAAATCGTTGGTTGCACTAAAGCAATGGCGATTGGTGAGAACAACAACTGGACGTAGCCAACGAACCCGGTCTGAAGGGGCGAGAGTGAGTTCGTAAGGTGCAGAAAAATCATTATGTCCTGTTCCTGTTTTATGCAATATGTATCCTGTAGTAATCTTCTCTTCCAGAAAGCGGGAAGCAATACGATCGGAATAGGTGAGTGAACCTCCCCCATTATCGCGTACATCAAAGATTATAGCCTTACATTCTTTAAAATACAGGAACATATAATCCAGATTTGTTTCTCCAACGGCGTCAGAGAAACTGCTATAATAGACATATCCTACGTCGTTGTTTAGTTTCTTGTATTTTAATCCTCCTGCAATCTGATAATCTGTTCCCAGATACAGATCCTGAATGTCTACCGAAAAATTGGCCGGATAGTCTTCATACCATTTCCAGTATCTTGAAATATCAAAGGCAGAAATAAGATTGGTATGTCCGTCTTTCAGCTCATTAAGCATATTCCCCAGTACATCAAACAACTTATCCTGTTTCATCGTATCGCTGATTTGCACGCTGTAGCGATCGTGTATCTCGTTCCAATCCACATCTTTGTACTCAAAGAAACAGTAGTGTTCATCCATGATTTTCCAAAGCGCTTCGAAATTTTCCCGTGGAGACGACGTATATTCGTCTGCTTTCTCGCACGAGAAAGTAAGGAATGCAACAATCAGACAAAGACAATATGTTATATTTCTTTTCATCAGATTAATAATATGCACTGTTATAACGCTTGGTTTGCTTTAAACGTTTGCCTCCAAAAGCAATAAACTCTTTGACAAATCCTATAAGAAACGAATTAGAAACGACATGACTCTGAATTCCGTTCACATCCGTTTTGGTAAAGGTATTCAGGTAACCAGCCCTGATGGTAAAGTTACCGACAGGGAAGTCGGCTGTCAGAAAATTTCTCATGGCAAATTTGTTGTGCAGTGAGCTGAAAAGGACAACACCTTCGCTGTTTCCCAGATTGAATATTTCGTAATACGATTGTCCGTAGTGAGGAGAGAACATAACACCGGCTATCGGAATTTCAATCTGATAACGGAGGGTAAACGGATAGTTATTTACCTGAAATTTGTAGATAGCCATAGCAGACAGGTTAAGATCTGTTTCAACCTTGGCCGAGGCCGGATTATTTCCGTTACGTGTATTGTAAATAAAACCTCCAAGAGCTCGAACTGAAGCACCGGCAAGAAGCTTAAGCGCCGGCTGAGGCTGAAAATGGTAATGGTACCCTAAACTGTAATCTACAAACCCGGCAAATGAAGAGGCTGTTTCTGCCGGATTACGCGTAAAGGCAAAATCTACATTAATAAATTGCTGTCGGGATATACGGTAATCCGACAGCCTTGTCATCTTCATCCGCTCATTCAGAATTCTCATTCCCCATCCCGTATATTTAAGAGGAGAAAGATAAGTGTCCTTTATGTTGTATCCACCCACCCCAAACAGGGTTGCTTCATTTACTGACCAAGGTTTATCTTCGTTATTTTCCTGTGCTCTCAAAGCAGGCACAAGACAAAGAAACGCAAGCAGGAGCAAGGTTATACGCTTCATAGGCTTTATTCATCAAATAGTTTCATCTGTCCGGTTATTTCATCAATAATATCTGAATCACTTATATCGTCGTTGTTTTCAATTTCTTCAACAGTATCGGGTTGCTCTTCTTTGCTTTGAGCAAACCGGACAGGTTCAAGTTCGTTGATCGTTTCTATTTCGAAAGTGGAAATTCGCTTCCCTTTAGCCTTGAATCCCTTAACTGAAATAAACTCATCGGCATCCAGAACCAGCGATTCTCTGAAGCTGTCGTGTCCCCCAAAGATAACCTCTATCCGTGGATATCCCTCGTCTGTAAGCAGCAATAAACGGCTGCCTGAGTTTTCTCCCAAAAAGTTCTGTTTACGTGACCCGGCTTCAAGCTGGAACCGTTTCAGGTAAGGATTTTTTTGATCGGCATCATACAGCGCAGCTGTCCATACTTTGGAGGAATCAAACTTCTCAATGGTTAGTATATTATCCTCGTAGTGGTTACTTAGATCAAAATTAGTTGTGTAGAAGTCTCCGTTCTGACAAATTACCAGAATTAGATCCTCGCTTTGGAATTCACCCAGCAATTCACCTCTTCCGTCGTAGTTAAGACGCAGAACATCGCGGTCAAACCACACCATGCGTCCACCTAACGTAGAGTTTCCTTTCTGCTTCAGACTAATTTTATGTACCTCGGCTTTAGTAAGCAGATTGCCCATAGAAGCACGTCCCTTGATAACAATAGAACTGAAGTCTTTTTCAAAAACAAGCAGTTTCTGCCGGGGCTTTGGTTTAAGGATTACCTTGACTGTTTCGGCCTCACCATTGGGATTTGCACTGAAATACACAATTCGTGAACCCGGGGTTCCCTTTGTAAGGTCGTAATCCTTGTCGCGGGTAATCCCTGTAACAGCAAATCGTTTAATATAGTAAGGCGTAATTTTTCCATCACGGTATATTACATTGTAGATTGTACGGTTATCGTTACGCTTGAAAACGTTCAGGTAGAGTACATTCTTTCCCACAAACATTTTGTCGCAAACCTTCACTACTTTATAACTACCGTCGCGATAGAAAATAATAATATCGTCAATATCAGAGCAGTTACATACGAATTCATCCTTTTTAAGGCTCATTCCAATGAATCCTTCTTCCCGGTTGATATACAATTTCTCGTTAGCTTCCACTACTTTGCTAGCTTCGATGGTATCGAAATTTCTTATTTCGGTAAGACGTGGATAGCTCTTTCCGTACTTTTCTTTCAACATGTTAAACCAGTCTACAGTGTACTGAACGATAGTAGCCAGGTGATGATTTATCTTTTCTATGTTTTCCTTCGTTTGGGCAATGAAAGCCTCACTCTTGTCGGAGTTGAATTTAAGAATACGTCCCATCTTGATTTCCATCAGACGGAGAATATCATCGCGTGTCACATCCCTGATAAAAGATGGTTTGAACGGAGTAAGCCGTAAATCGATATGAGCTACCGCTTCATCCATATCGCGAGAGTTTTCAAACTCCTTGTCTTTGTATATGCGTTGTTCGATAAATATCTTTTCCAGTGAAGCGAAAAACAAAGCCTCTTCAAGTTCTGCTTTCTCGATCTCCAACTCCATTCGCAGTAGATTCATTGTATCGTTTGCCGAATGGCGCAATACTTCACTAATACCAAGGAAATGAGGTTTGTTATCCCGGATAACACAACAGTTTGGCGAGATGCTGATTTCGCAATCTGTAAATGCATACAAGGCGTCTATAGTCTTGTCCGACGAAACCCCCGGTGCCAGATGAATCAGAATTTCAACATTACGTGCTGTATTGTCATCTACCTTCTTTATTTTAATTTTTCCTTTGTCGTTTGCCTTAAGAATGGATTCAATGATAGTAGAGGTTGTTCTTCCATAAGGGACTTCCGAAATAACAAGTGTTTTGTTATCCATTTTAGAAATCTTGGCTCTTACTTTAACAGACCCGCCTCGTTCTCCATCGTTATATTTAGACACGTCTATGTATCCGCCAGTCTGAAAATCAGGATAGAGGATAAATGGACGATCCTGAAGATAGGCTATACAAGCATCAAGTAGTTCATTAAAGTTGTGTGGAAGAATTTTTGACGCCAGACCTACTGCAATGCCTTCAACTCCCTGAGCCAGAAGCAACGGGAATTTAACGGGAAGGGTGATAGGTTCTTTATTTCTGCCATCATAGGATTGCTGCCACGCAGTGGTTTTTGGATTGAAAACCACCTCGAGTGCAAATTTAGATAAGCGGGCTTCTATGTAACGGGGTGCAGCAGCGCCGTCGCCGGTAAGGATATTTCCCCAGTTTCCCTGACAGTCTACAAGTAAATCTTTTTGTCCCAGCTGAACAAGAGCATCTCCAATGGATGCGTCACCGTGAGGGTGAAACTGCATGGTATGCCCAACAATATTAGCCACCTTGTTGTATCGGCCGTCGTCCAACCGCTTCATGGAGTGAAGAATACGCCTTTGCACAGGCTTTAATCCGTCATTTATATGAGGAACGGCCCGTTCCAATATTACGTACGAAGCATAATCCAGGAACCAGTCCTGATACATGCCCGAAAGATGATAAGAAACTCTCCCCTCGGTTTTTCCTGGTATTTTATATTCAGTATGCGAAGAGACTACCGATTCAATTGTTTCTGGTGTCTCATCGTCATTTTCCTTAATGTCTTCGTTTTCGTTCAGCTCTGTAATATCTTCCGGTCTCATATATAATGCTAAATTTAGCGCATGCTTTGGCAAATATACGAACATAATCGAAAAAAATCACTTACTTTGCATGCTTTAAAGTTAGAATAATTTTTATACTGCGTAATATGGCACAAGAAGATGTATTTAAGAAGTTAGTTTCGCACTGTAAAGAATACGGATTCGTATTCCCGTCCTCAGAAATCTACGATGGCTTAGGGGCAGTGTATGATTATGGACAGATGGGCGTTGAGCTTAAAAACAATCTGAAAAAATATTGGTGGGATAGTATGACCTTACTGAACGACAACGTGGTAGGGATTGATTCAGCTATCTTTATGCATCCTACAATCTGGAAAGCATCAGGCCATGTGGATGCGTTTAATGATCCTTTGATCGATAATAAAGATTCAAAGAAGCGTTACCGCGCAGATGTATTGATAGAAGATTATCTGGCTAAAATAGATGAGAAAATTGACAAGGAAGTAGCCAAAGCCGCTAAGCGTTTTGGTGAAACATTTGACGAAGTGCAGTTTCGTGCAACCAATCCAAGAGTGCTTGAACACCAAGCGAAACGCGATGAGGTGCATGCCCGTTTTGCAAAAGACCTGAACGATGCCAATTTCGAAGACCTTCGTGATCTTATCATCGACTGCGAAATTGTATGTCCGGTATCAGGAACAAGAAACTGGACAGATGTTCGTCAGTTTAACCTGATGTTCTCTACAGAAATGGGATCTACTGCTGATGGAGCAATGAAGGTTTATTTGCGTCCCGAAACGGCACAGGGAATTTTTGTAAACTTCCTGAATGTACAGAAAACAGGTCGGATGAAGATCCCGTTTGGTATTGCCCAGATCGGTAAAGCATTCAGAAATGAAATTGTGGCCCGTCAGTTTATTTTCCGTATGCGTGAATTTGAACAGATGGAAATGCAATTCTTTGTTCGTCCGGGTGAAGAACTTGACTGGTTTGCCAAATGGAAACAGATTCGTCTAAAATGGCACAAAGCATTAGGTTTAGGTGATCATAAATATCGTTTTCACGACCATGACAAGTTGGCTCACTATGCCAATGCGGCAACTGATATTGAGTTTGAAATGCCTTTCGGATTCAAAGAAGTGGAAGGTATTCACAGCCGTACCGACTTTGACTTAAGTCAGCATGAGAAATTCTCTGGCAAGAAGATGCAGTATTTTGATCCGGAACTAAATAAGAGCTACACGCCGTATGTAATTGAAACATCAATTGGCGTAGACCGCTTATTCCTGAGTGTATTGTCTGCTTCATATTGCGAAGAAACACTTGAAAATGGGGAAACACGTGTGGTATTGAAGCTCCCTGCACAGGTTGCTCCGGTTAAACTTGCAATCATGCCTTTGGTTAAGAAAGATGGTCTTCCTGAAAAAGCGGAAGAGATCATGAACAGCCTTAAGTTTGATTTCCATTGTCAGTACGACGAGAAGGATTCAATTGGTAAGCGTTACCGTCGTCAGGATGCCATCGGTACTCCTTTCTGTATTACTATTGATCACGATACGCTTAATGATAACTGTGTAACAATTCGTTTCCGCGATACTATGTTGCAGGAACGTGTTTCGATCGACAAATTGCATGATATCATTTCAGAAAAGATTAGTATGAAATCACTTTTCAAAAAAATTAACGAATGAAAAAGTATTGGCATATAGTTCTGATGTTGCTCTGTGTTCTTCTCACGGCGCCTTCGTGCAGCAATGACGACGACGATGTAAAAATTGATGAGGTGTGGAAACAGCAGAACGAAGAAGCTTTTAAAGCAAAGGCTACTGATTCTGAATTCAAAAAAATAGAGTCCGAAGGCAAAGAAGCTTCTGTTTACTATAAAGTACTCAAAACCGGAACCGGCAAACAACCGTTGTATACCAGTACGGTGAATGTTTACTACAAAGGAAAACTAGTTGACGGAACGGTTTTCGATCAGAAGCTGTTTGAAGACGGATCTCCTTTTAATACATTGGTTGCCGGAAAGACAATTCTGGGCTGGACAGTCGCCTTGCAGCATATGCATGTGGGCGATAAATGGGAAGTTTGGATTCCGCAGGAACTGGGTTACGGAACAACAGGATCGGGAGAGATTCCGGGTTATTCTACGTTGGTTTTTGAAATGGAACTTGTGGAGATTACAGCATTATAATATTTATTATCAGACATATAGGGAAGCCACTGCAGAATATAATTGCGGTGGCTTCTGTTTTTATCCGCGGTTTTTATTATTTTTGGCACACACTATTATATTTTACACTTATGAATAAAATACATTTACTTGTACTATTGACGGTGATTGTTCTGTCCGGATGCTCGGAAAAGCATTTTATAACAGACGACTCTTACCGGGCACAGGTTGAAAAAGATTTTCTGGAGAAGCAGACGCAGCTTCCCAACGGAGATCTGTTTGCGGTTTTTAACGACTCAATGACTTTGCAGGAAAAAGAGGCACTTACCTTTTTGTATGCTTATATGCCTATCGGCGATCTGACGGATTATGATGGAGATTTGTATCTGAGGAGTGTTCGCTCTACTTTCAAGGCTCAGAGTGAAATGCCATGGGGCGATTCCATCCCTGAAGATATTTTCCGTCATTTTGTTTTGCCAATACGGGTAAATAATGAAACACTCGACGAGAGCCGAATTGTCTTTTATGATGAACTTAAAGAGAGAGTGAAAAACCTTTCATTATATGATGCCGTGCTTGAAGTAAATCACTGGTGTCACGAAAAGGTTGTTTATACTCCCTCGGATTCGCGTACCAGTTCGCCTATGGCTTCGGTTAAAACGGCCTACGGAAGGTGCGGCGAAGAGTCAACTTTTACAGTGGCTGCTTTGCGGGCTGTAGGTATTCCTGCACGTCAGGTGTACACTCCACGGTGGGCACACACTGACGATAATCATGCATGGGTGGAAGCCTGGGTTAATGGTAAGTGGTATTTTATGGGAGCTTGCGAACCTGAACCAGTTCTTAATTTGGGTTGGTTTAATGGCCCGGCGTATCGTGGAATGTTAATGCATACAAAAGCTTTTGGCCGATACAACGGACCAGAAGAGGTGATGACTGTAACGGCTAACTATACTGAAATAAATGTGATTGATAATTATGCTCCAACAGCCAAAGCCTTTGTAACAGTAGTGGATGCTGCCGGGAAGCCTGTTGAAGGTGCGGATGTGGAGTTTAAAATTTACAATTACGCCGAATTTTATTCGGTTGCTTCCAAAAAAACGGATGCAGAAGGAAAAAGTTTTCTTTCTGCAGGAAAAGGCGATCTTTTTGTCTGGGCTTCCAAAGGAAATGCATTCGGGTATGGTAAGATTTCCATGGGGAAAGAGGAAGGTATAACCATTACTCTCGATAAAAAACCAGGCTTTGTAACAACCTTTGCCATGGATATCGTGCCTCCGGTTGACGGTTCCATTCAAACATCGGTTACTGAAGAACAAAAACAGGTAAATGCGAAGCGTTTGCTTGAAGAAGATAAGATAAGAAATGCCTATGTGAAGACTTTCTATACGGAAGAGAAAGCCGATTCGTTGGCAAAATCACTGGGCATTGATCCGCTTAAAACAGCCGATTACCTAATTGGAAGTCGTGGAAACTGGAAAGAAATTGAATCATTCCTTTCTGAAGCATCTGCTGAAAAGCGTAGTATGGCAATGGATCTATTGGGAGTAATCTCTGCAAAGGATTTACGCGATACGCCAGCCAGTGTTTTATTAGATCACCTGAATAACACAGGGGCAAATGAATCATTATTATTTACCTCCTATATTTTGAACCCACGTATTACCAGCGAGTTCATTACTCCATATAAAAAAGTATTGTCTGCAGGATTTGATTCGTCCTTTATTAAGAGTGTACGCGAGAACCCGCAAATGTTGGTAAAATGGGTGAAGGATAGTATCCGTATAGCAGACGACCTGAATGCGCAGCGGATTCCTGTAATGCCTTTGGGTGTATGGAAATCGCGTGTTGCCGATACGGATTCAAGAGATGTATTTTTTGTTGCCCTTTCCCGTTCTTTGGGGATTCCGGCACAAGTAGAGCCAGTTGCAGGCAAAGTGCAGTATTATCACGCTGATCGATGGATTGATGTGGACTTTAGCGGCGTCTCGCAGGAGAATGTCAAACAAGGAAAGGTGGTAGCTTCGTATAAGGCCATTAAGGCTTTGCCGGATCCTCAGTATTATAGTCATTTTTCAATTGCAAAAATTAATGACGACGGAAAAATGCAAACATTGAACTTCGAAAGAAGCGGAAGTGCGGACATGGGATTGGGTAATTCGTGGAGTGGACTTCTAAAAACCCCTCTTGATATAGATGAAGGCAATTATATGTTGGTAACAGGTACTCGTATGGCCAATGGATCAGTTCTTTCTAATGTTACTTTTTTTCATGTTGAAGCAGGAAAAACTACTCAAATTGAATTGGTAATGCGTGAGAACACCGATGATGTACAGGTTATAGGTAGTATAAATGCCGAAGCTTCTTTTAAAGATGCTTCAACCGGAAAAGATAAGACCATCCTTGCCACTACAGGAAGAGGTTATTTTATTGTTGCTATTTTGGGAGCAAGACAGGAGCCGACCAATCACGCATTGAGGGACTTAACCCAATTCGCAAAAGAATACGAAACCTGGGGGCGCAGTATGGTTCTGTTGTTTCCGAACGAACAGCAATTAAAGAACTTCGATGCAGGAGAGTTCAAGGGATTACCCAAAACGATCACTTACGGAGTGGATACAAATTGGGGAATTACATCCATGCTTGTAAAAGCAATGAATCTTCCCTCTTCTGATACGTTGCCCATTTTTGTGATTGCCGATACATTCGGACGTGTAGTATTTGTTTCACAAGGTTACACGATTGGTTTGGGAGAGCAAATGCTCAAAGTAATTCATAAACTATAAACAGACATTTTTCTTGAATGTCATCAGAAAAGGCGATCTCGAAGAGGGGTCGCCTTTTCTTTTTGTCGATTGTTTTTGCGTCTTTGTCGACGAATACTTCCTCTACTTATAGTATTGTTGTACATAGAATTACTATGTCGTAGTTTTGCTTCTGTTAGAAATAAAGAAGAAAAAATATGAAACAATACATGCTTATCCTATTTTCGCTGTTGCTTTTATTCCCTTATGGAATGCAGGCACAGGAGAAGCCTTCGCAATGGACACTTAAATCGTGCCTTGATTATGCGTTGGCTCACAATATTCAGGTAAAGAAAAGCAAAATCGCATTAGAAGAAAGTAAGGTAGACACCAAGACGGCTAAAGCTCAGCTGTTTCCTTCTCTTTCGGCTTCTGTAACACAGGGATTGGTAAATTACCCTTCCAATGAAGTTGCGACTAACACCAGTTATTCAGGAAACTATAGTTTGAATGCAAACCTGAAACTGTTTGATGGTGGTAAACGTATAACAGCTATAAAGCAACAGCAACTGCAGAATCAGGTTCAGGAACTGGGCATTGAACAAAGTGAAGATGATATTGAAATTGCAATAACGCAAACCTATCTGCAGGTGCTGTATGCTTATGAATCTGTTCGCATTAATGAAAATACGGTAGAGGTCTCCAAGGCCCAACGTGACCGTTCTGCCGAATTGCTGACTGCCGGTTCTATTTCCCGGACAGACCTGGCTCAGATGGAGTCGCAGCTGAGTACGGATAAATACCAGTTAATTGTTGCTCAAACAAATCTGGATAACTACAAGTTACAGTTAAAACAGCTGCTTGAGTTGGATATTTCCGAAGAAATGAAACTTCAGCTTCCGGAACTGAGTTCGAATGATGTGATGGTTCCTCTTCCGGATAAGCAAACGGTATATCAGACATCTCTGAGTGTAATGCCTCAAGTGAAAAGCAGTCAGATGAATATCTCCATTGCCGAACTGGAAACGAAAAAGGCTAAGGCAGGCTATTTGCCAACCTTATCCATGAATGCAGGCATAGGAACCGGACACCTTTCAGGAACTGATTATTCTTTTGGAAGTCAGATGTGGAATAAGTTTAACCAGAGTGTCGGTCTTACCTTGAGTATTCCTATTTTTTCCAACCGGGAAAACAAATCGGCTGTGCAAAAAGCACAGTTGGCATACCAAACAAGTCAGCTTGAACTCCTCAATACCCAAAAAGAGTTATTGAAAACCGTTGAAGGTATTTATCTGGATGCAACTTCTTCTCAAAACCAGTATACCTCAGCAATGGAACGGCTTAATTCTGTAGAACTAAGCTATAAACTTACTGAAGAACAGTTCTATCTTGGTATGAAGAATACCCTCGAACTGCTTACTGAAAAGAACAATCTGCTTATAGCTCAACAAGAAGTGCTGCAAAGTAAGTACATGGCCATTATGAGTATTCAGCTTCTGAATTTTTATCAGAAGAAACCGATAGATATTAATTACTAATGAATTTCATTTCACTCTCTTTTTGTTAGATGCCTTTGTGAAAAGGTTTTTTAAGGGGCGGCTTCGACGTGCCGCCCCATTAAAGATCCCAAAAGCGTAAGACAGAAGAAAATAAACGGAACAATAAAATAAATAAGTAATATGAATAAAAAAAGAATCATAACAGGTATAGTAATGGTAGCTGTTATCGCCATTGGAGCATACTTCTTTTTATCCGGAGATAAATCCAAAGGAGCGATGGCTCTTGAGATGGGGAAAACATCTCTAAGCTCCATTAATACCATGGTTACGGCTACCGGAACAGTAGAACCTATAACCGAGGTTGAAGTAGGAACCCAGGTTTCTGGTATTATTGATAAGATCTATGTTGATTTCAATAGTCAGGTGAAGAAAGGACAGCTTCTTGCCGAAATGGATAGGGTGACTTTGCAAAGTGAATTGGCTAGCAAACAGTCAGCCTTGGCTAGCAGCAAAACAGAGTTTGAATATCAACAAAAAAACTATGTCCGAAGTAAGACCCTACACGAGAAGAACCTGATTAGTGATACGGACTATGAGACGGCGACTTATAACTTTCAGAAAGCGAAAAATACCTATGAAGGAAATCAGGCAGACTTGATAAAAGTAAAAAGGAATCTGGGGTATGCAACGATTACTTCTCCTATAGATGGCGTTGTTATTTCCCGTGCAGTGGAAGAGGGGCAGACAGTTGCTGCCGGATTTAGTACACCTACTCTTTTCACCATAGCCAATGACCTTACACAGATGGAGGTGATTGCCAATGTGGACGAAGCAGACATAGGTCAGGTTGAAGAGGGACAACGTGTTTCTTTTACAGTAGATGCATATCCTAATGATGTATTTGAAGGTCTGGTTACCCAAGTGAGACTGGAAGCAACTACTACCTCCAATGTAGTAACTTACGAGGTTGTTATCAATGCGCCGAATCCTGATTTGAAATTGAAACCGGGCCTTACCGCTAATGTTACAATTTATACACTGGAACGTAATAATATTCTTACCATTCCATCAAAGGCACTTCGCTTTGTCCCGGATGCTGCTTTACTGGAACCGATTGGTATATCCGTTACTTCCGAACAGCCTAAACTAACGGCGGGAAAGAAACTTATCTGGCAGAAAAAGGGACAAGTATTACAACCCAAGCTGGTAGCAGTTGGGATTACCAACGGAAGTAATACAGAAATCACAGAAGGATTAAAAGAAGGCGAAGAGGTTGTAGTAAGCCTTTCTTCAGCGGCTGTTCAGACAGAAGCTCCATCCGCAGAAAAAAGTCCTTTCATGCCACAGCCTCCCGGATCAAATAAAAAGAAATAAGAGGATCGGTCGTATGAATAAAGTTATAATAAAATTAGAAAACATAAAAAGAGACTTTCAGGTGGGAGAAGAAACTGTACACGCATTGCGTGGCGTTTCTTTCTCTATCACCGAAGGTGAGTTTGTAACTATTATGGGTACAAGCGGATCCGGAAAGTCTACGTTGCTGAATATGTTGGGTTGTCTTGATACCCCAACTGCCGGCGAGTATCTTCTGGATGGAGTTCCTGTCCGGAAAATGGGAAAGAATGAACGGGCTTCGCTGCGAAACAGGAAGATTGGTTTTGTCTTTCAAAGCTACAACCTTCTACCGAAGACTACAGCTATTGAAAACGTTGAATTACCATTGATGTACAATCCATCTTATTCGGCATCTGCAAGAAGAGCCAAATCTATCAATGCTTTGGAAGCAGTAGGTCTTGGAGACAGATTACATCATAAAAGTAATCAGATGTCTGGAGGACAGATGCAGCGTGTAGCTATTGCCCGCGCTCTGGTGAACGATCCGGTAATTATTCTTGCCGATGAGGCAACCGGAAACCTCGATTCACGTACCTCGTACGAGATATTGGTTTTGTTTCAAGAATTGAACAAGATGGGAAGAACAATTATTTTTGTTACTCATAACCCGGAAATCGCCCACTACTGCAGTCGGAATATTTTACTGAGAGATGGTCATGTTATAAGTGATTCCATCAATACGAATATTCTTTCGGCCCGCGAAGCTTTGGATAAATTACCCAAAAATGATGATTAAAGAGAACACATTATGAATTATACAAATCTATTAAAGATAGCACTCCGGGCATTGGCCAACAATAAAATGCGTGGCTTTCTGACAATGTTGGGTATCATAATCGGTGTAGCCTCGGTTATTACGATGTTAGCCATTGGTCAGGGGTCCAAGAAGAGCATTCAGAGCCAGATATCTGAGATGGGATCCAATATGATCATGATTCAGCCGGGTGCTGATATGCGGGGAGGCGTTCGGCAGGATGCTTCCGCCATGGAAACCCTGAAGCTGGAAGACTATGAGGCTATCTTGAATGAAACCCGCTATATCAGCGCCGTTTCTCCGTCCGTTAATAGCAGCGGCCAGTTAATTTATGGGGCTAAAAATTATCCATCTACGGTATACGGTATAAATGAAGATTATTTGTTTATTCGGAAATATTCGGTAGAAGAGGGAGATATGTTTACAGAACAGGATATTCTTTCTTCAGCAAAAGTTTGTGTTATAGGAAAAACCATTGTGGATAATCTTTTTGCAGGTGGCGAAAGCCCTGTAGGGAAAGTAATCCGGTTCAATAAAATCCCTTTTAAGGTGATCGGCGTACTTAAATCAAAGGGATACAACAGTATGGGGATGGATCAGGATAACCTGGTGCTGGCACCTTATACAACGGTTCAGAAAAGAGTGCTGGCAATTACCCATCTGCAAGGAATTACAGCTTCTGCTCTGAAAGAGGAATATACGGAACAGGCAATCGAAGAGGTTGAAGATTTGCTGCGCCGGAACCATAAACTACAGCTAACGGATGATGATGATTTTAATATCCGTTCGCAGCAGGAGTTGAGTAGTATGCTTACAACAACAACCGACCTTATGACGGTTTTGCTGGCTTGCGTTGCTGGTATCTCTCTTTTAGTTGGAGGTATAGGAATTATGAATATAATGTATGTGTCAGTAACTGAACGTACCCGCGAAATCGGTCTCCGAATGAGTATTGGAGCCAAAGGAAGAGATATTCTTGCCCAGTTTCTTATTGAGGCAGTACTTATAAGTGTAACCGGGGGATTGATCGGGGTGATTTTTGGCGTTGGATCTTCCTTGATGGTAAACCTGCTATTCCGTTTCCCTATTTCCATTCAGGCATGGTCGGTTGCGTTGTCTTTCCTTGTCTGTACGGTGACAGGTGTATTTTTTGGCTGGTATCCTGCCCGGAAAGCATCCGATCTCGATCCGATTGAAGCGATTCGTTACGAATAATATTAATACTGAATATCCGGATAAATCTTATCTTTGTGTCAAAGAACAAAATATATATGAATGAATTAGAGAACAAAAGACCTTTTCAGTGGCTGATACACTTTGCCGCCTGGGGGGTATTGTTCGGATTGCCTTTCTTCTTTACAGGAAGAGAGGCACAGTCCGTTACGCTTGAAAGCTACCTGCGCTTTGTAATTATACCTCTCTCATTCATGATGGTTTTTTATATTAACACCCTCTTTCTAATTGAGAAATATCTCTTTACCAAAAAAGCCTGGACTTTTGTATTGGCAAATGTGCTGGTTATAGCGGGTGCTATGTTGTTTGTCCATCTTATGATGCAATACCTTCCAGATCCTCATATAGAAAAGCCCAGACCTCCCAGGGAATGGCAGGACTCTTTTATGTTCTTCCTTGGTAATGCCATTCTTTACTTGTTGGTAGCAGGATTAAGCGTTGCTATTAAAATGACCAATAGCTGGTACAAGGTACAGGCCGATAAAAAGGAGATAGAGAAAGAACGTGCAGAAGCGGAATTGAAGAATCTGAAAAGTCAGCTAAATCCTCATTTCCTGTTTAACACGCTGAATAATATTTATTCGCTCATCGCTTTCAGTCCTGACAGGGCTCAGGGAGCAGTGCACGATCTTAGTAAATTGTTGCGTTATGTACTTTATGAGAATAACCAGCATTTCGTCCCTTTGGAAAAAGAGCTTGACTTTATCCGGAATTATGTTGAGTTGATGCGTATCAGGTTGCCGGAACAGGTAAAACTGGAAACAAACATCACATCGGGTGATTCTTCGGGAGCTTTGATTGCTCCGCTTTTATTTATTTCGCTTATTGAAAATGCGTTTAAACACGGAGTTAGTTACAGCAAACCATCGTTTATCCATATTTTTATTTCACCGGATAGCGAAGGCCGAATGGTATGCGATATAACTAATAGTTGTTTTCCTAAGACTGAACAGGACAAAAGTGGCTCGGGGATAGGTTTGGCGAATTTGCATAAACGGTTGGAATTACTTTACCCCGATAAGTATGTATTGCAATATGGATGTGAAGGAGAGACTTACCGTGCTCTTTTACGGTTAACATTGAAGGAGGAATGCTTATGAACTTAACATGTTGTATTATAGATGACGAACCGTTGGCAGTAAGCTTGTTGGAAAGTTACGTGAATAAAACGCCTTTTCTCGAATTAAAGGGTAAATTTAACAGTGCGATACATGCGCTGGCATCATTGAACGATAATCCTGTTGATTTGTTGTTATTGGATATTCAGATGCCTGAGCTTAATGGGTTGGAGTTTTCCCGTATTGTTGGAGGTGAGACACGTATTATCTTTACCACCGCGTTTGAGCAATATGCCCTGGATAGTTATAAAGTGAATGCGCTTGATTATTTGCTAAAACCGATCAGCTACCCCGATTTTCTTGTCTCGGCCAACAAAGCATTGCAATGGTTCGAGATTCTGAGAAAGAATGAGGAACCGGCTCAGGCATCAGGAAAAGAAGAAATCGAAAGTATTTTTATCAAAACAGAATATAAGCTGCTGCAAATTTCATTAAACAAAATCCTCTATATTGAGGGGCTTAAAGATTACGTGAAGATTTATACAGAAGACAATATTCATCCTGTATTGTCTTTGATGAGTATGAAAGCTATGGAAGAACTTCTCCCGTCCCGAAATTTTATCCGGGTACATCGTTCGTTTATTGTTCAGGCAGATAAAATAAAGGTAATTGAACGCAACCGCATTGTTTTTGGAAAAGAATATATTCCAATTTCAGATAATTACAAAGCCAGGTTTATGGAATTTCTTGGTCAGCGTTCCTTATTGCCAAAAGGTAAAGATTCCATTTAAATTGACATATCCCGAACTTCTTTTATCTTTGTAGCCGAGAAAAAGAAAGAATAATGACAGAACGATTTGCCGCTATAGATTTTGAAACAGCCAATGGTCAGCGAAGCAGCGTTTGCAGCGTTGGAGTGGTGTTGGTGGAAGAGGGTGAAATTACAGATTCAATATATAGTCTAATTCGTCCGCGTCCCAACTTCTATACGCGATGGACAACCGCTGTACACGGACTTACTGCTTCTGATACGCAAAATGCAGATGACTTTCCTTCTGTTTGGGAGGGTATTGCTCCTCAATTGGAGGGTATTCCGTTGGTTGCTCATAACAGCCCATTCGATGAAGGTTGCCTGAAAGCTGTTTTTTCTCTTTACGGAATGACCTATCCCATGTATAAGTTTTATTGTACCTGCAGGCTTTCACGCCGTCAATATCCTTCGCTTGTGAATCACCAGCTTCATACTGTTTCCGGACATTGCGGATATAATCTTACCAATCATCACCAAGCCCTTGCCGATGCCGAAGCCTGCGCCCGCATTGCCATAAAGGTAATGCAGGAGAGAGCTGTTAGTCGGTTGTGCGATTTATAAGAGTTCGGATTATTTCCTTTCTCCGGCAATCTTATCCATTATAACAGCGATGGCACCATCGCCCGTTACATTACAGGCAGTTCCAAAACTATCCATGGCAATATAAAGTGCAATCATTAAGGCTTGTAATGTTTCATTAAATCCAAGCATGCTTTGCAAAAGACCTAAAGCCGCCATAATAGCGCCTCCCGGAACTCCCGGAGCTGCTACCATGGTAATAGCAAGCATCAGAATAAATCCCCCGAATTCAGTAAATTGGACTGGTAGGCCCGACATATACATAATTGCCATTGCGCAGGCTGTTATTTTCATTGTACTACCTGCCATGTGGATGGTCGCACAAAGAGGAACAGTAAATACTGCAATATTTTCCCGTACGCCGTTTTTTATGGTTTGCGCAAGCGTTACTGGAATAGTTGCCGCCGAAGATTGAGTGCCCAATGCGGTCATATAAGCGGGAAGCATTGTTTTCAGTAATCTGAACGGATTCTTTTTTCCTACAGCTCCTGCCACACAAAATTGCATAACCAGCAATAGCACATGTAATATGAATATGAAAACAATTATTTTCAAAAACATAGTGATGATACTAAACACCTGGCCGCTTACTGTCATATTAAGAAATATGCCGAAAATATGAAGAGGCAAAAGAGGAATAATTACCGCTTCAATAAGTTTAGTAATAATTTCTTTAAAATCTTTGAATCCGTTACGCAGTGTATTTCCAAAAATAGATGATAGTCCCAATCCAATGGTAAAAGAGAGCAGGAGGGCTGTCATCACATCCATTAACGGAGGCATTGCCACTTTAAAATAGGGAAGCAGCATAAATTCTTCCGGATTATCGACTGCGCTGAGGCTCGAGGTTACCGGTATAATTGAAGGAAAAACAGCCGCACTGCTGAAGAACGTGAAAAAACCTGATAAAATAGTGGATACATAAGCTATCAGAGCTGTAAGGAACAACAACTTGCCGGCCCCTTTTCCTAATTCACCTATGGCGGGAGCCACGAGACCCAGAATAATCAACGGGATAGAGAAACTAAGGAAGTTCCCAAAAAGTGAATTGAATGTAACAAACAGGCGGGCTATTCCGGCGGGTAAAAACTGACCGAAAACAACACCTGCGGCAATGGCAATTACGACTTTGGCAAGGAGTGTGATTTTAATCTTTTTCATGCATTCTTTTAATTTTATATCCTGTTGAAGCTATAAAGATGCTCATTAGCGGACTGATTATATTGAAAAAGCAGTAGGGCAGATATGTCAGAGTTGCTACTCCCAAAATGGTTGCCTGAGTCATCCCGCAGGTATTCCAGGGTATTAGGGGAGAGGTTACTGTAACGGTGTCCTCTGTTGTACGACTCAACAGTCTGCTTTCGTATCCTTTTTGTTTATAAATATCTTTGAACATATTTCCTGTAAGAATTATGGACATATACTGATCGGCTGTACAGATATTAAAAAACAGTCCGGAAGCTACTGTAGACGCGACAGTTCCAACGGTACGTTTCATAAATCGGACAAATAGTTTAGTGATACTTCCCAACATTCCGCTGGCAGCCATAGCTCCACCAAAGCACATCGCACAAATAATAAGCCAGATTGTACTGAGCATTCCGCTCATTCCCCGTGTGGAGACCAAATCATTTAATTCTGCATTCCCTGTCTCAATCTGTGTACTTCCATAAAACATTTTCATGAATCCTTTGAAGGTGGCAGTAGCTCCAACTGCATCTTCACCGGCTATTTCGGCCAAAAGATTAGGCTGAAAGAATAAGGCAAAGACACCGGCGAGTGCAGATGATATAAACAATGTAATCAACGGGGGCACTTTTCTGGCAATCAGTAAGCCTGTTACGATAGGAACAATTAATAACCAACCCGAGATATTGAAGCTTTCTTTTAGGGAGAGAGAGAACTGGGCTATTTGATTGCTTGACGTAGCTTCATGGAAAAATCCGGCTATGGTGAAAATTATCAAAGAAATAGTCATAGACGGAACAGTGGTAATCATCATATAACGGATATGGGTAAAGAGCGGTGTGTCGGTAATGGAAGAAGCTAAGACTGTAGTATCGGATAGCGGAGAGATTTTATCGCCGAAATATGCTCCGGATATAATTGCACCGGCAATCCAGCCTTCATCATATCCCTGGGCTTGTCCAATGCCTAAGAGCGCGATTCCGATGGTGGCGATTGTAGTCCAGGAACTACCTGTCATAACTGATACTATGGAACAAATAATACAGGTAGATGCAAGAAAGAACGTTGGATGAATCAGCTGGGTTCCATAATAAATGAGGGTTGGAACTACTCCGCTTATCATCCAACTTCCAGATATAGATCCGATAATCAGTAATATGAGCAGAGCGGCGGCTACACCGGTAATATTATTTACAATAGACGTTTCGATGCTTTTCCACCGGACTTTGCATACAACCATAGCAATAAAAGAACATACGGCTGTTGTGGCAAGAAGCACAATCTGACTTCCGCCATTAAGGGCATCGCTTCCAAAAGCTCTGATAGTGACGAACAGTAAGAATACCAATACGAATATTGGTACGAGCGAAAGAAGAGGGGAGGGTGTCTTTACTTGCTGATTCTCCATTATTTGCTTTTTTGTAAATTAAATGCAAACTTAGGAAAAATAGTTGTTGAAAACTACTTCATATGTTATTTGTGTAATAATTTAGGGTCTAAATGTGTCTTATTGATGAATGAGATAAAGCACCGGAGGTGAGAAATCAGAAAAAGTAAAGTCAAAATTAGGCTATGTATGGAGAAATGCCTACTTTTACACAATTTTTATATCGCAAAAAAAGACAGAAATCTTATGGCAATTTACTTAAACGATGTATCAAGAACTTTCGGGGAGTATTTACTTATTCCGGGTTTAACAACGAAGCAATGTGTGCCTTCCAATGTGTCCTTACGAACACCTTTAGTTAAGTTCGCAAAAGGTGAAAAGTCAGCTATTGAGTTGAATATTCCTTTGGTATCGGCAATCATGCAATCTGTTTCCGGTCCCGAGTTAGCAATTGAACTGGCTCGTAATGGAGGTTTATCTTTTATATTTGGCTCTCAACCAATTGTTTCGCAGGCTGAGATGGTACGTAAAGTAAAGAAATTCAAAGCTGGATTTGTTGTAAGTGACTCAAATCTTACTCCGGAAAATACGTTGGCAGATATTCTGTCTTTAATCCAAAAAACAGAACACTCTACTATTGGGATAACGGACGATGGAACTCCTAACGGCAAATTGTTGGGTATGGTTACTAGCCGCGATTACCGTGTTGGTGTAGACAGCCATGATACGAAGGTTAAAGATTTGATGACTCCCTTTTCTAAACTAACCGTTGGTAAGTTAGGAATGTCTCTTTCCGAAGCCAATCAGATTATCTGGGACCATAAACTAAATACGTTGCCTATCATCGACAAAGATCAGAATCTTTGTTATTTCGTATTCAGAAAAGACTATGATAGTCATAAGAATAATCCTCATGAATTATCCGATAACTCAGATAAGAAGTTATTGGTAGGGGCAGGGATCAATACACGCGATTACAAAGAACGGGTACCTGCTTTGGTTGAGGCTGGTGTGGATGTTTTATGTATAGACTCTTCCGATGGTTATTCGGAATGGCAATATGAAACACTTCACTGGATTAAAGAGAATTATAACAATCAGGTGCTTGTAGGTGCCGGAAATGTTGTAGACGAGGAAGGTTTCCTTTATTTGGTTGAAGCTGGAGCCGATTTTGTAAAAGTAGGTATTGGTGGCGGTTCTATTTGTATTACCCGCGAGCAAAAGGGTATTGGCCGTGGACAGGCAACTGCACTTATGGATGTTGCTAAGGCCCGCGATGCCTATTTTGAGAAGACAGGTTTTTACGTTCCTATTTGTAGTGACGGAGGTCTTGTACATGACTATCACATGGTTCTTGCTCTGGCTATGGGAGCCGACTTCCTGATGATGGGTCGTTACTTTGCCCGATTCGACGAATCTCCTACGAAGAAGTTGCGTATTGGAAACAATTATGTAAAGGAATACTGGGGCGAAGGTTCAAACCGTGCGCAGAACTGGCAGCGATATGATATGGGAGGTTCCGAAAGTCTTAAGTTTGAGGAAGGTGTTGACAGCTATGTTCCTTATGCAGGGAAGATGAAGGACAACCTGAAGCTTACTTTAGGAAAAGTGAAAGCAACCATGTGTAGCTGTGGTACACTGAATATACCTGAATTGCAGAATAATGTAAAGATCACGCTTGTTTCATCGACCAGTATTGTGGAAGGTGGCGCGCATGATGTAATCCTGAAAGAACAGAGCTAATAATTTACATATATATATAAGGAAGGCGGATCCGTTTTGGTTCCGCCTTTTTTTCTACAGGAAAGAGGCTACTCTGCCAAACAGATCCCGGAATGTATTATCAACCAGCGAAGGCGCTGTTTTGTTATTGGAAGGAAAAGGAATCTGATGTGAATAGTCGAAAGGAAAATCCAGTTCCTTCAGAACAACATCAGCACATTTTTTGCCAAGTGCATTCATAATTCCCTGAGTAGGCATCACAATATCCTTTTTTAAAGAAATAGCACGGATCCGCGTACATGCTTTATGGAAAAAGTTTTCCCGGTATTCTCGCATCATACCTGGATTAATCATCGATTTAAAGGCCTGTTCAAGGAAGTCATCTTTGCATTCTGATGGTAATTTCTCAGGATTCAGAAAGTCATGCTGAAAATATTGCTGTAATTTACTGAATGCTTCCTGATCCATTATATCCCTCGAGTTTCCATTCATCTCGCTAAAAATGGAACCTCCGCAAAACATGAATAGTTTTGAGTCGGCAAACAAATTTTCCGGATTGGCCAGCAAGGTAACCTGCGAAATCAGTGCACCAATGGAATAGGCGAAGATGTTTACGGACGTATCCTCGGAAAAAAGAGGATGATTCCCGTTTTTAATTTCATGCGTAAGCTGCCATAGGTTATAAACGGTCTCCTTTCCGGAAGCGTAAAACCGTAAAGGATTACCGGAGATGCGGCTACTCAGGGCTGCATTGGCAAATGAAGAATTACACAAATTCTCAATCGATTCTTTTCTTTTCACTGCCCATGGAAGTATGGCTCTTGGCTGATGCCAGGATGCAGGTGTACGATTCATGTGGAAAGCAATAGGGAATAGGATTACCGCCTTTCCGGTATTTTCTGCCAGATATTCGGCCCAGGTAAGGTATTTTTCCCAGCTTCGTTCGTTTAACCCGTGGAGAAGCAATATGGCTTCTTTGTGTTTTTCTTGTCTTTTAGGTGCGAATATAATATAATTGAAGTTTTTATTTTCTTCTATTCCATTATCAGGAACCGTACTAAAAACCGGTGTAGGCATAATCTGTAACAATTTGTCAATTTCCTGCGCGCCCATTGTTTGCGAAAAATGGAAGGGGATTATCTCCAGCTGTTTTTCTTCCAACTCCACACGATGTTCGTAGGAAAATAATGCTTTAAGCTGTTGAGTGCGACTAATCATATCCATACGTTTTTGTTTTTCTTTGATGCAAACAAACAACATCCCTGTCTAATAAGCAAATTAATGGTACTATGGGGTATTAGTAGGGGCAGAAAGCTCTATTTAGGGACGAAAATCGGGAATGCGGGGTAAAATCCAGCTACTCTTCGACGGCTTATTCAGAAAATAACGAAGAAATATAGTACATTTGCTACCACTAACACGAAAGAAAAATGGGTGCGCTTAGCAACAAAATTCCAAAGTATGTTTACGAGAAGCCGAATATTGTTCAGCTTATTCTCCTTACAGCTCTCTTCGCGCTGGTGTTTATTAATATCTACAAGCCTTTCAGTTCTTCTAACTGGTATCCGGTTTCTGAACTAAAATTCTTCCTGTTCTCCAGTTTGATAATACTAACAGGTGTGTTGGTGGTCGTTATAAGCCGTATCTGTATGTTTTATTATGGAAGGAAACATGGTATTACTTATGGCGCTTACACTGTCTGGATTATTATTGAAGTCGCTTCCATGGCTTTGTTTTATACTTTTTACACGCTGACATTGAATTCCGAAAGAGATTGGATGGGTGTATTTAAAGAGTCTGTTATAAATACAAGTTTGGTTTTGCTGCTTCCGTATTTTATTTTGCACTTATACTTTTCATATCAGGAAAAGGAGAAGATGTTGCGCTTGCTGGAACAGACCAAGGCGGATTTATCTGCTCAGCAAAGTGTGTTTTCCTTTTATGATGAGAAAAATGATTTCAAACTCTCCGTGAAAAGGAATAACTTGCTTTACCTGGAGTCGGCGGACAATTATGTTTGTATCTGGTATCTTAATAAAGGAATACTGTCAAAGTTCATGTTGCGCAATTCATTAAAAGCGATCGAAGAGACTTTGTCGGATACGCATGTGCTGCGATGTCATCGCTCCTTTATGGTAAACTTCGAGCAGGTAAAGGTGATACGACGCGAAAAAGATGGAATATACCTTGAATTGGGCATCGACAAGGTTCCGGATATCCCCATTTCTAAAACATACAGCGAGAAGGTGACCCATTGGTTTATGAGTTACTCTTCCTGAAAACAAAAAAGGATACCCGGCAAGGTATCCTTTTTTGTTTTTTATAAGAGATTTTAATTTTCGGTGATTACCGAGAACTCTCCAATGCCAGCCCGTTTTCCGTTTTCTGTAATACGGGTAGCCACCAGGCGGATGAGTTTGCCTTTTGTTGCTTTAAAGCGGATCTCCTGAGCAATAGGGTTGTGCTTTATATTGGAGAACTCACCTTCGGCTACCTTTATATTATTAACATATAACTGATAGTTGGAGATGTGTCCGCTTGCATCCCTGTTTTGATTTGGCACATACGTGAATCCGCTTATAAGGGCTTCTTTCTTCAGTTCCAACTCAAGTTGTTGCTTTCCTTCCGGCAGGTAATATGCCGTGTATCCGTTGCCATCAAGCATAACACTTGCCTTTTCGTCTTTCGGATTTACAAGCATATAGGCACTGGCTGGTATATCAAAACGGATGGAAGATACCGGACTTTTCTTATCGAATGAAGCATCGTGCGAGATAGCTTTTACGGTTCCTTTTTTCGAAAATGTGAAAGGTTCTGAATAGTGTACCGACTTGGTTGTCGGTTCTGTTCCATCGGTTGTGTAGTAGATATCCGATCCCTTGTCGCCTGCCTCGATGGTAACTTTGTCGCTTCCGTTCCGGCTGATAATTGGTTCGGTAATTAATGCGGGAGCATGAAATGCTTCTACATTATTTATGCAGAGCGGACCTCGGGCATTCGTAAAGTGAATACGTATTTTTTCAGCCTTTACTGTATTAAAACGAACGATCCGTTTATACCCTACGGTCGTAGTGGAATCCACAGCCTCTACCGGTTTCCACTGGGCGTTGAATTCAGTTTCGATGGTAAAGTTTCTTACCCGCTGTCCGAGTGGAATATATTCCTGAATCAGTATGCGGTTCACATCCATTGTCTCGTTTAGGGTGAAAGTAAGCGTCGCATCAGTAACGCTATCTTCTGTTGCCCAGTAAGTATCCCAGTTGCCGTCTGTTACCTTGCTGGCGCTGTATTCACGTCCCCTTGTATTGCTGGCTTTAACATTAATTCCTTTCAGCAGATTAACTTTTAAATCGTTTAGAATGGTTTGATGCCATTCTACAGCGCGAGTCGAATCAGTCGGGGTAATTTTGCCGGTCAGCGCCACCGGGAAGTTTAACAAGAAGTTGGCATTATGCCCAACACTTCTGTAATAAAGATCCACAAGGTGAGCCAGAGAATGAGTCTGATGATCTTCACGTGCATGATAAAACCACCCCGGACGGATTGATACATCGCATTCGCCACCCATCCAGTGTTCGGCACCTTCCATGCCTCTTTGACTTTCACTGTAGTGTTTTTCCTTATTATAGTCGTACGAACTCCATTGAGTATCTCCTGACCAACCTTCTTCGTTTCCAATCCAACGGATGTCGGGAACAGTACCTCCAAAAATCATAGCTGTTGGATGAAGCTTTTTAATTGTTTCTCTGGCTTCTTCATATTTATAATATGTCTTTGCATCAATGGAACGGGCTTCATCAGCACCACCGTACCATCCGTTACCTCCATTTGCACCATCAAACCAATATTCAAAAATCGGACCGTAGTTACTTAATAACTCTTTCATTTGTGCATGGAAAGTTTCCACGTATTCGGGTTTGCCGTAATTGGCATTATTTCTGTCCCAGGGAGAAAGATAGATACCAAATTTAAGTCCCTGCCTTTTACAGGCTTCCGAGAGTTCTTTCACCATATCACCCTTTCCGTCTTTCCAGGGAGCGTTTTTAACACTGTATTCGGTGGTTGCCGTTGGCCACAAACAGAAACCATCATGGTGTTTAGCCGTAAGAATTACTCCTTTAAGTCCGGCCGCCTTAATCGTGGAAACCCATTGGTCGCAATCCAGTTGAGTCGGATTAAACGTGCTTGCCGGCGTATTCCCGTAACCCCATTCCAGATCGTTGAATGTATTCAGCCCAAAGTGTATGAAAGCGTACGTTTCAAGTTTATGCCAGGCAACTTGTTCGGGTGTAGGAACCGGATACACTGCTTTAGGCGGAAGAACATCTTTACAGGAAAACAGGGTCGAAATAACCAATCCTCCCAATAAAAGCGAATTAAGTTTGTTCATTTTGTAATATTGTAATTTTAGTTTGGACACTCAAAGATACATAAATTTTCAATATTTATCTCTCATCTGTCACTAATTG
The DNA here is from genome assembly GCF_963667135.1 of uncultured Macellibacteroides sp. Lineage (NCBI taxonomy): Bacteria > Pseudomonadati > Bacteroidota > Bacteroidia > Bacteroidales > Porphyromonadaceae > Macellibacteroides > uncultured Macellibacteroides sp. The sequence continues at coordinate 1,779,973 of NZ_OY762974.1, forward strand.
GATGAAAACCCTTTATTGAAAAGGCTTTTGAGGGTGAGGAATGTCTCGTGACAGATGATTTTCATCTTTGTCGGTTATAAGTCCTTTGTACGATATTTTACCCTTATATATATAACGTACACGAGACAAAATCCGGTTTATCCCCCTTGAAAAAACTTTAAAAAAAGATTGAGCTTTAACAATCGGGTTATCAGAGATTAAGGTGATATTGAGAGGCGAGTGATGAAAATAAGATAGGAAAAGGTTTGGATTGTATGTTGTAAAGCACTACTTTTGTCCCCGCATTCAAGAGAGAGTGGCGCAGCAAACATGATGAGGAAACGAACAGAGGTGTACATAAGGTGAGGTTAGCAGAGCTAAGCGAGAAACCTGCAGTCATACTGAAACGGCTTCCGAAACTTTTTAAAAATAAACTTTCCAAAACGTTTGGAAGTTAAAAATAAAAAGACGTATCTTTGCACCCGCTTTGCCGCTGTAACATACAGCGACTAAATGCGAAAAAGAGTTCTTTGAAAAATTTACATATCAACAAGTAGTACAAGAAAAATTATCTTTCGGGATAGTTGGACGTAAAGAATGAAATTAATACCGTCAATTGTAAACTAATAATAGAAGGGAATTCTGAGCAAGAGATATTAAGACAAACAAATTATACAACGAAGAGTTTGATCCTGGCTCAGGATGAACGCTAGCGACAGGCTTAACACATGCAAGTCGAGGGGCAGCATAAAAGTAGCAATACTTTGGTGGCGACCGGCGCACGGGTGAGTAACGCGTATGCAACCTACCTATCAGAGGGGGATAACCCGGCGAAAGTCGGACTAATACCGCATAAAACAGGGGCACCGCATGGTGATATTTGTTAAAGATTAATTGCTGATAGATGGGCATGCGTTCCATTAGGTAGTTGGTGAGGTAACGGCTCACCAAGCCGACGATGGATAGGGGAACTGAGAGGTTGGTCCCCCACACTGGTACTGAGACACGGACCAGACTCCTACGGGAGGCAGCAGTGAGGAATATTGGTCAATGGGCGAGAGCCTGAACCAGCCAAGTCGCGTGAAGGAAGAAGGATCTATGGTTCGTAAACTTCTTTTGCAGGGGAATAAAGTGGAGGACGTGTCCTCTTTTGTATGTACCCTGAGAATAAGGATCGGCTAACTCCGTGCCAGCAGCCGCGGTAATACGGAGGATCCGAGCGTTATCCGGATTTATTGGGTTTAAAGGGTGCGTAGGTGGTTTAATAAGTCAGCGGTGAAAGTTTGCAGCTTAACTGTAAAAATGCCGTTGAAACTGTTAGACTTGAGTGTAAATGAGGTAGGCGGAATGCGTGGTGTAGCGGTGAAATGCTTAGATATCACGCAGAACTCCGATTGCGAAGGCAGCTTACCAAGCTACAACTGACACTGAAGCACGAAAGCGTGGGGATCAAACAGGATTAGATACCCTGGTAGTCCACGCAGTAAACGATGATTACTAGCTGTTTGCGATACACAGTAAGCGGCACAGCGAAAGCGTTAAGTAATCCACCTGGGGAGTACGCCGGCAACGGTGAAACTCAAAGGAATTGACGGGGGCCCGCACAAGCGGAGGAACATGTGGTTTAATTCGATGATACGCGAGGAACCTTACCCGGGTTTGAACGCAGAGAGACAGGGGTGGAAACATCCTTTTCAGCAATGACTGTCTGCGAGGTGCTGCATGGTTGTCGTCAGCTCGTGCCGTGAGGTGTCGGCTTAAGTGCCATAACGAGCGCAACCCTTATCTTTAGTTACTAACAGGTCAAGCTGAGGACTCTAGAGAGACTGCCAGCGTAAGCTGTGAGGAAGGTGGGGATGACGTCAAATCAGCACGGCCCTTACATCCGGGGCGACACACGTGTTACAATGGTAAGGACAAAGGGCAGCTACCGGGCGACCGGATGCGAATCTCTAAACCTTATCTCAGTTCGGATCGGAGTCTGCAACTCGACTCCGTGAAGCTGGATTCGCTAGTAATCGCGCATCAGCCATGGCGCGGTGAATACGTTCCCGGGCCTTGTACACACCGCCCGTCAAGCCATGGGAGCCGGGGGTACCTGAAGTTCGTAACCGCAAGGATCGACCTAGGGTAAAACTGGTGACTGGGGCTAAGTCGTAACAAGGTAGCCGTACCGGAAGGTGCGGCTGGAACACCTCCTTTCTGGAGCCTGAGTTCCCTTTTACGGTTTGCAAGGTATTAAGGAAGGAACTTTACGTTCGTTTGTACTACGCTGTTGAATATGTGATAATATATGATCTTATAAAACTGGGAAACCAGAAGAGAAACAAGAGGCTGAAGCGCCTGCCCCGAAAGACCGGAAACGGTCAATACACGGAAAGAGCTTCAGGCACAAGTTAGAAAGCCAGTCCTATAGCTCAGTTGGTTAGAGCGCTACACTGATAATGTAGAGGTCGGCAGTTCAACTCTGCCTGGGACTACGAAGTAAAACTTTACGGGGGATTAGCTCAGCTGGCTAGAGCATCTGCCTTGCACGCAGAGGGTCAACGGTTCGAATCCGTTATTCTCCACACAAACCGGACGCCGCAAGGCAAAGGTAAGAAGATCTTTGACATGATGGACAACAAAGCAATAAAGTAACAAATTAAGAGCAAGCTTTAAAAATATATCAATCCGACACATGTGGTCGTATTAATACGACTGCGCATATGTGCACGGAAAAAGAAAGTAAGCAAGGGCAGACGGTGGATGCCTTGGCTCTCGGAGGCGAAGAAGGACGTGATAAGCTGCGATAAGTTCGGGGGATGTGCAAATAACAATTGATCCCGAAATTTCCGAATGGGGCAACCCGGCAGGTTGAAGGCCTGTCATTCCGAAAGGAAGGCAAACGTGGGGAACTGAAACATCTAAGTACCCATAGGAGAAGAAAACAAAAGTGATTCCCCAAGTAGTGGCGAGCGAACGGGGAACAGCCCAAACCTATGCTGTTGAGGCAGTATAGGGGTTGTAGGACTACGATGTGGCAAGAAATCAGTAAAGTGGAACGTTTTGGAAAGAACGGCTATATAGGGTGACAGTCCCGTACACGACTTATTGACGAAGCCTAGTAGTATCCTGAGTAGCGCGGGACACGAGAAATCCTGTGTGAAACTGCGGGGACCATCCCGTAAGGCTAAATACTCCCGAGAGACCGATAGCGAACCAGTACTGTGAAGGAAAGGTGAAAAGAACCTCGAATAGAGGAGTGAAATAGACCCTGAAACCGTCTGCCTACAAGCGGTCGGAGCATCTATAAGATGTGACGGCGTGCCTTTTGCATAATGAACCTACGAGTTACTGTCATTGGCAAGGTTAAGGAATTAAGTTCCGGAGCCGAAGCGAAAGCGAGTCTTAATAGGGCGAGTTAGTCAGTGGTAGTAGACGCGAAACCAAGTGATCTACCCTTGATCAGGTTGAAGGTTGGGTAACACCAACTGGAGGACCGAATCGGTATACGTTGAAAAGTGTTCGAATGAATTGAGGGTAGGGGTGAAAGGCTAATCAAACTTGGAGATAGCTCGTACTCCCCGAAATGCATTTAGGTGCAGCCTTTGTTATTACTAGTATGAGGTAGAGCGACTGATTGGATGCGAGGGCTTCACCGCCTATCAAGTCCAGATAAACTCCGAATGCGTATTAGTTTAGACAAGGAGTGAGGGCATGGGTGCTAAGGTCCATGTCCGAGAGGAGAAGAATCCAGACCATCAGCTAAGGTCCCCAAATAGCAGCTAAGTTGAATTAACGAAGTCAGATTGCAAAGACAGCTAGGATGTTGGCTTGGAAGCAGCCATTCATTTAAAGAGTGCGTAACAGCTCACTAGTCGAGGAATTTGGCGTGGATAATAATCGGGCATAAGCTGTTTACCGAAGCTATGGAATCATGTAAATGATTGGTAGGGGAGCATTCTGCTCAGCTTAGAAGGTAGGGGATAACCCCTGCTGGAGCGTGCAGAAAAGCAAATGTAGGTATAAGTAACGATAAAGGGGGTGAGAAACCCCCTCGCCGAAAGACTAAGGCTTCCTGATCAACGTTAATCGGATCAGGGTTAGTCGGGACCTAAGGATAAGCCGAACGGCGATTCCGATGGAAGAATGGGTTAATATTCCCATACTACTTTATAGAGCGATGTGGAGACGGAGAAGTGAAAGTCCTGCTGCCTGACGGAATAGGTAGTTAAAGGGTGTAGGCGTTGATCATTGTAGGCAAATCCGCAGTGAGAGTCGAACCTGATAGTATGCGGAGTGCTTGCACGAAGCAATATGGATGTAACCAGGCTCCCAAGAAAATCCGCTAAGCATAATTTATAGAGTACCCGTACCGTAAACGGACACACGTAGTTGGGTTGAGTATACTAAGGCGCTCGAGTGATTCACGGTTAAGGAACTAGGCAAAATAGTCCTGTAACTTCGGGAAAAAGGACGCCATCAGCAATGGTGGCCGCAGAGAATAGGCCCAGGCGACTGTTTAACAAAAACACATGGCTATGCAAAATAGAAATATGAAGTATATGGCCTGACACCTGCCCGGTGCTGGAAGGTTAAGAGGAGATGTCATCGCAAGAGAAGCATTGAATTGAAGCCCCAGTAAACGGCGGCCGTAACTATAACGGTCCTAAGGTAGCGAAATTCCTTGTCGGGTAAGTTCCGACCTGCACGAATGGTGTAACGATCTGGGCACTGTCTCAACCGTGAGCTCGGTGAAATTGTAGTATCGGTGAAGATGCCGATTACCCGCGATGGGACGAAAAGACCCCGTGAACCTTTACTATAGCTTTACATTGCATTTGGGTAATTAATGTGTAGGATAGGCCGGAGGCTATGAAGCGGGCACGCTAGTGTTTGTGGAGCCGACGTTGAAATACGGCCCTTTGATTATTTGAATTCTAACTCCCGATGGGAGGACACTGTATGGTGGGTAGTTTGACTGGGGTGGTCGCCTCCAAAAGTGTAACGGAGGCTTCTAAAGGTACCCTCAGGCCGATTGGTAACCGGTCGTAGAGTGTAATGGCATAAGGGTGCTTGACTGGGAGACAAACAAGTCGATCAGGTAGGAAACTAGAGCATAGTGATCCGGTGGTTCCGCATGGAAGGGCCATCGCTCAAAGGATAAAAGGTACTCCGGGGATAACAGGCTGATCGCTCCCAAGAGCTCATATCGACGGAGCGGTTTGGCACCTCGATGTCGGCTCGTCACATCCTGGGGCTGGAGAAGGTCCCAAGGGTTGGGCTGTTCGCCCATTAAAGTGGCACGCGAGCTGGGTTCAGAACGTCGTGAGACAGTTCGGTCTCTATCTATCGTGGGCGCAGGAAATTTGAGAGGCTCTGACACTAGTACGAGAGGACCGTGTTGGACTGACCACTGGTTTACCGGTTGTACCGCCAGGTGCACTGCCGGGTAGCTAAGTCGGGATTGGATAAGTGCTGAAAGCATCTAAGTACGAAGCCAGCCTCAAGATTAGATTTCCTTATAAGGGTGGTTGAAGACTACGACCTTGATAGGCTACAGGTGTAAGGGCAGTAATGTCGAAGCCGAGTAGTACTAATAGCCCGAAACTTTCGTTTCCGTGGAAACGGGTTGATATATTGATAAGAAAAGAGTAAGCTCATAAGATGAGTTATTTTATTGCTAGTCCAACATTCAAACATCATAAGAAATTAAGGTGGTTATAGCGTTGGGGTTCCACCTCTTCCCATTCCGAACAGAGAAGTTAAGCCCACCCACGCCGATGGTACTGCGTATAGTGGGAGAGTAGGTAGCCGCCGTTTTACAAGAGGAGTTAGTTCAATTGAACTGACTCCTCTTTTTAATTTTTGTCCGTCAGATCATTTGGATCAGGGTTTCTTTTTCTACGTTGTTAAGAGTTAAAATGCTGGTTTATACCAAAAATGAATCGTTTAAAACTCTAAAAAAACAATGAACCGTTTGTTTATTAAAAAAAAGACCCTATCTTTGCAACCCGAATTGGTATGGAGAAATAACAATAAAACAATATAGCAAGATGAAAAGAACATTCCAACCTTCCAACAGAAAAAGAAAGAACAAGCATGGCTTCCGTTCAAGAATGGCTACGGCTAATGGTCGCAGAGTATTGGCTTCTCGCCGTGCAAAAGGAAGAGCTAAATTAACAGTATCAGACGAATACAACGGATAATTTTATAGGTATTCGTTTATTCCTATTAAAGAAAGTAAAGGTTTTTATAAAAAGCCTTTACTTTCTTTGTTTTTATACCTTAGTAGTCTATATCTTATGGCTATATCGTGTTTTTTATTTACATTTGCCACGTCTATTCTAGGTGCTTGTATTTGGTAAGCGTTAGGATCAACTCAAGATAAAAATGAAAGAGTATATTATAAAAATTTTAAAGAATCCATTTGTATTCAATCTGCTGGTAGCAGGTGTAATTACGTTGGTGTTATTAGGAAGTGTTATGTTTTGGCTATCTTCATATACCAGACATAATGAAGCTGTAGTAGTTCCTGATGTAAGAGGCCTTAAGGTAGAAGAGGCTGCCGAGTATTTTGATAGAAGTAATTTGAGATATAATGTAATTGATTCTGTTTTTTCTAATGATGTACCCGCAGGAGCCATTGTTGAGATGATTCCTGAAGCTGGGGCGAAAGTGAAAGACGGTCGGATAGTTTTTATCACGATCAATGCTTCTACCACACAAATGGCTCCTATGCCAAATGTACAGGACTTGTCTTTTCGACAGGCTCAGGCATTGTTGGAGGCAACCGGATTTAATTCTGTCGAAATCGAGTATGTTCCCGGTGATTATAAAGATTTAGTTGTTGGTGTAGAACATAGAGGTAGGATGTTGAGTAGTGGAGAGAAAGTATCTCTTAAAGCTGCCTTAGTATTAAAGGTTAGCAATGGAGAAGGCGAAATGCTGACAACCCCCACAGATTCGACCGCTGTTGAAGAATTAGACAGTGAAGAAGAAAACTGGTTTTGATATGGACGATTCACTGAACGATATAGCTGACGATTCCTTAGAGGATTTGGCAGAAGACGAGGAGTTAATTGAAGATGACGAGCTGGAGGAGGCTCCAGCCCTTTATGAACATTTTAGGTTTGTAGCTGATAAAGGACAGTCATTATTGAGGGTTGATAAATTTCTGGTTGACCGAATGATGAATGCCACCCGTAACCGGATACAACTGGCTGCCGAAGCTGGCGCTATTTTGGTTAATGGATCTCCGGTAAAGAGTAATTACCGGGTAAAGCCGCTTGATGTGGTTACGTTGGTTATGACCCGCCCCCGCAGAGAGTTTGAAATTATTCCTGAAGATATTCCCCTTAACATAGTCTATGAAGACAGCGATTTGCTGGTGGTTAATAAACCAGCAGGGCTGGTTGTTCATCCCGGGCATGGTAATTATACAGGCACATTAGTGAATGCGCTTGCATTTTATCTGAAAGATGATCCTACCTATGATCCTACCGATCCAAGGCTGGGTTTGGTGCATCGTATAGACAAGGATACTTCCGGTCTGCTGGTGGTTGCAAAGAAACCGGAAGCTAAGGCAAATCTTAGCATGCAGTTTTTTCATAAAACAACCAAACGCAATTACAGGGCATTGGTATGGGGTATAGTTCAAGATAATGAGGGTCGAATAGAAGGAAATATCGGACGAAATCCGAAAGATCGGATGCAGATGACTATATTCCCTGATGGAGATCAGGGTAAAACAGCTGTTACTCATTACTCGGTTCTTGAGCGTCTGGGGTATGTTACATTGGTGGAATGCCGTTTGGAAACAGGACGCACGCATCAAATCCGTGCGCATATGAAATATATTGGACATACGTTGTTTAATGATGCCCGTTATGGAGGTAATGATATTTTAAAAGGTACGACATTTTCTAAATATAAGCAGTTTGTACAGAATTGTTTTACAGTTTGCCCAAGACAGGCATTGCATGCAAAAACATTAGGTTTTGTTCATCCGGCTACTGGTCAGGAAATGTTTTTCGATTCCGAAATGCCTGACGATATGACGCAGCTGATCAGTAAATGGCGAACGTATGTAAATAACAAAGAATTGGAAAAATGAAAAAGAACATTGCAATTGTTGCCGGAGGAGACTCCTCTGAAGTAGTTGTTTCGTTAAAAAGTGCGGACGGAATTTACTCGTTTATCGATAAGTCAACGTATGATTTATATGTTGTAATCCTTAAGAAAGGAGATTGGTCGGTTAGTCTCGGCGACAATCAGATGGTGCCGGTCGATAAAAATGATTTCAGCTTCGTTAAGGATGGGGTTCGAACTCATTTTGATTTTGCATACATTACTATTCACGGAACTCCGGGTGAAAATGGTTTATTACAGGGATATTTTGATTTGATCGGAATGCCTTATTCATGCTGTGGTGTTTTGGCGTCTTCTATTACATTCAATAAATTTGTATGTAATAATTACCTGAAAAGTTTTGACGTGAATGTAGCCGATTCCATTCGCCTTTTTAAAGGAGAAAGCATGGCGGATGATGAAATTGTTAAACGGTTGGGATTGCCTGTTTTTGTAAAGCCTAATGACGGAGGTTCAAGTTTTGGTGTTACAAAGGTAAAAGAGATTGGACAGCTTAAGGAAGCAATTGCCAAAGCTTTTGACGAAGGCCAGGAAGTGTTGATAGAGAGTTTTATATCAGGAACTGAAGTTACCTGTGGTTGTTATAAAGTGGATGGAAAAGAAGTGGTGTTTCCGCTTACGGAAGTGGTTACTTCCAATGAATTTTTTGATTTCGATGCCAAGTATAACGGACAGGTCGACGAAATAACGCCTGCAAGGATCTCAGCAGAGATGACAGAAAAGATTCAGCGCGAAACATTACGTATATACGATATTTTGGGTGCCAAAGGCATCATAAGGGTTGATTATATTATTCAGGCTAATGGCGAAGCTAAGCTGCTTGACATAAATACAACCCCGGGAATGACGGTTACCAGTTTTATTCCACAGCAAGTTCGTGCTGCCGGATTGGATATCAAAGATGTGATGTCTGATATTATCAGTAATGAACTTAATAAGGTACGTAAATAATACATAAAGATATGGATAAAGAAACAGTTTCTCCCAATTTTGAAGAGATTCGTCCGCTCAATAACAATGAGGTGAAAGACGCAATTGAAAAGCTGTTGGCTTCTGAAGATTTTGAGCGTGCTTTGCGCTATATAATGCCTGATTTAAACTGGACAGAGTTTTCTGTGCTTATGCGTTCTTTTAAGACTAAAGAAGACTTTAAGAATGTTATGGCTTACAATGCCGTTATGACTGTTGCTAAAAAAACGACTTTTTCTCTTACTATTTCAGGAAGAAGTCGTTTGCCTAAGGAGCCTTGCACTTTTATTTCGAATCACAGGGATATTGTACTCGATGCAGCTTTCCTGAATGTAATGCTGTACGATGTAGGTCATGGTATGACACAGGTTGCTATTGGTGATAACTTGCTTATTCGCCCCTGGATAGAAACATTGGTTCGTCTTAACAACAGCTTTATTGTTAAGCGTGGCGTATCGGTTCGTCAGATGCTGGAAGTTAGCCAAACGCTGTCAAAATATATGCATCATACAATCAAGGAAACAAAGGAATCGGTTTGGATCGCTCAACGTGAAGGCCGGGCCAAGGATTCTGACGATCGTACCCAGGGCAGTGTTTTGAAAATGCTTAATATGGGTGGTGATAAGGATTTCCTCACGAACATGATGGAGTTGAATATCGTTCCTGTTGCTATCTCTTATGAGTTTGATCCATGCGATTTTTTAAAAGCTCAGGAGTTTCAGCAAAAGCGTGATAATCCAGACTTTATTAAATGTCAGCGGGACGATTTGTTGGCTATGGAAACAGGACTTCTTTACAATAAAGGGCGTGTGCATTTTACATTGGGTTCTCCTATTAACCAGTCACTGTCAAAACTTGACAAAGAAATGGACAAAAATGAACTGATTACTGCTGTTGCTACAGCGATTGATCATGAAATTTATAAGCATTATCGTTTTTATCCGTGTAATTACCTTGCTTATGATATGTTATATGGAGGTACCCGGTTTAGCGCAAACTATGGCATAAAGGATAAAAAATCTTTTGAAGAATACCTGCAATGTCAGCTGGATAAGATTCAATTGCCTAATAAGGATGAAAAGTTCTTGCGTACCAAACTATTGCAGATTTATTCTAATCCATTAAAAAATCATCTGAGTATACAGGATTAATTCAGATTGATGGTTAAAATATACTTAAGCCTCTGTTCCCTTTTGGGATGCAGAGGCTTTTTTGTTGCTAGTATGTGTTTCTTAACATAGATTTGATTTTATCATATTGTTACTAATTGTGGTATCTTTGGGAATACCTTTTATCAGTTTACTTACATTATGTAGAACAGTTAACAAGTCGTCGTTATGAAAACAGAAGCCTATATCCTTAGGGAAGAAAACTATGGAGCCCATAACTATCATCCCCTCCCTGTTGTATTAGAGAGAGGAGAGGGTGTATACGTATGGGACGTTGATGGGAAAAAGTATATAGATTTTCTTGCAGGTTACTCAGCCCTGAGCCAGGGTCACTGCCACCCCAAAATAGTAGAAGCAATGGTTGCACAAGCCAAAAAACTCGCTCTTGTCTCCCGTGCTTTCCATTCGGATGTATTAGGTGAGTACATGGAGTACGCCTGTCATTTTTTTGGATACGACAAGCTATTGCCAATGAATACGGGAGCGGAAGCCGTGGAAACGGCCTTAAAGCTTTGCAGGCGTTGGGGATATCGCAAGAAAGGAATTGCTGCCAACAGGGCTAAGATTGTAGTATGCTGTGATAACTTTCATGGTCGTACGATTACAGTAATATCTATGTCGACCGACCCAACCTCTTATGCTGACTACGGTCCTTATACCCCCGGTTTTATTAAGATACCATTTAATGATACTGATGCTTTGCGTGAAGCTTTGCGTGATAAGGATGTTACTGGTTTTCTGGTGGAACCGATTCAGGGAGAAGCCGGCGTTGTTGTTCCTGAAGACGGGTACCTGAAGGCGTGCTACGATTTGTGCAAAGAGAATAATGTTTTGTTTATGGCTGATGAAATCCAGACCGGAATCGGACGAACCGGACGGATGCTTGCTTGCGATTATGAAGATGTTCATCCCGACATACTAATTCTGGGTAAAGCTCTTTCGGGAGGTATGTATCCGGTGTCTGCTGTACTTGCCGATGATGAAATTATGCTAACCATTGCTCCGGGAGAGCACGGATCCACTTATGGCGGCACGCCAATGGCTGCACGTATTGCGATTGCTTCGCTGGAAGTAGTAAGGGATGAGCAACTTACCCGTAATGCATACGAGATGGGAGAGTTATTCCGCAGCGAAATGGAGAAGATTAAAAATCCAATGTTGCTAAAGGTTCGGGGTAAAGGTTTACTAAATGCGATTGTTACCCGTCCAACCGGGAATATAACTGCCTGGGATATTTGCCTTGCTCTTAAAGAAAACGGATTACTAGCTAAACCAACGCACGGAGATATTATCCGATTTACACCTCCCTTAGTAATCACGAAGGAACAGATGCTTACTTCTGTCGGGATTATCAGGGATACTTTGGAAGCTTTTAATAAATAAAAACGGACTATCAGAAATAAATACTATTTTACGAATGAAAATAAATGTAATAGGGGTGCCCCTGAATCTGGGTTGTGATCGTAAAGGAGTTGAGAAAGCTCCCAATTATTTAAGGGAACGAGGATTGATGGATTTGATCCGGAGTCATGGTCATAAGGCTTTTGATTTAGGAAATCTATACGTTCCTGCTGTTAAAGAAGAAGAGAAGTTCCTAAAAGGAAACCGACTGAAGTATCTTGATGCAATTGTAGAAGTAAATAATAACCTTGCCGAACTTGTTTACGACACGCTGCGGGGCGGAGCTTTTCCATTGGTAATAGGAGGTGATCATTCGCTGGGATTGGGTAGCGCTTCGGGAGTAGGAATGTGCTATGATGATTTTGGTATTATTTGGCTGGATGCTCATGGAGATATCAATACCGGCGAAACATCCCCTAGCGGGAATATTCACGGGATGCCACTTAGCGCACTGATGGGTCTTGGAAGTGAAGAGTTGGTTAATGTTTATTCTCCGGGAAATAAAGTAATTCCACAAAATGTATTTTTAGTTGGTACCCGTAGTCTCGATGATGGAGAAAGTGATTTGATTGAAGAGCAGCAGCTTAGTGTTTACACAATGGATACGATTCGGGATAAAGGAATGGAATTTGTTGCAGAAGATATTAAAAATAAGCTGCGGGATCGTAAGATCCGGAATGTTCATTTCAGTATTGATGTGGACAGCATTGACCCTGGATTTGCTCCCGGAACTGGTACCCGGGTTCCGGACGGATTAACGCCGGATGAATTCAAGGAATTTGTACGTCACATGTTATCAACCAACTTGATTAAATCGCTCGACCTGGTTGAGCTTAACCCGGACTTGGATACGGATGATAAAACAACCAGGCTTTGTTTGTCGGTTATCGATTATATAACATCACGCTTATAAGTATACAAATCAGAATGGGTATCCGATTGCGAGATGCAGTCCAAGACCGTCTTTGAATGTGGGTATATTATAGTACCCCTTCTTTTCTGTTTCGTAAGGTGTATGTAAAGCTACGCCCAGATCTAGTCTGAGAACCAAAAATTCCAGATCATAACGTATGCCTGTACCTGTGCCCAAAGTGAAATCATTCAGAAAGTCTTTGGCGGTAACCAAGCCTCCCGGGCGTGCTTCATCATTTCGTAATAACCAGATATTTCCGGCATCAAGGAAGAATGCGCCGTGAAGGTTTTCGAATATACGAAAGCGATATTCCAGATTTGCTTCGAACTTCAGGTCGCCTGTTTGATCTATGTATGCGTATCTGTTCCCGGGATCAGGACGGAAACGCCCCGGCCCGATACTTCTTACAGTAAATGCACGGATACTATTCGCCCCTCCAATATAAAATTGTTCGCTGTAGGGAGCAATGGTTGCATTTCCGTAGCTATAAATAATTCCCCCCATCACGCGTATGGCCAGCTTTTGATTCCTGTCAATTTCGTGAGTTATGCGAAGTTCGCTCGTAAGTTTTATAAATTGAGCAAATGGATTCCCTAATAACGATTTTTCTTCAGAGAATTTTTTGCCTGTCAGGGCATAAATTCCCGAGAGAATATTCCCCGCAGAAGTAATCGTACTCTCCCACCAAACATGGTTGTTCCCTTTTTTTATCATTGCGTTATCGTAGGTATACGTATAGCTCATGGCTGGGATGAATTGATTTTTCAGACTGAGGTATAAGGCTGGATTTGCAACTGTTATCGAATCGAACTCGTGAGTTGTACTTTGCAGTAAATTGTACGTAAGACGAAAGGGAACAATTGTATGCCTGCTTGAGGCGGTTGGCTGAAAAATGTAAGAGGCACTTCCTCCAAACGATAAAAGTTTAAAGAAGCGTGAGCGGTTTAACTGGTCGGCATATAGTTTAAAGGTTGTTGATGCCGGATAATTATATATCTTATTCTGAAATCCAGGGAATATAACGCGAGGGAAAGTTAATGTGCCAGTTGCCCCGATTTCGTAACTGTTGATAGCATTGCTTGCGCCATTGATTCTGTTTCCGGTCTGCCATTCGTAAGAGCCCCGGAGACTTACTCCCGCTATTTCTCCACCACCAAAAAAATTTCTTTTGGTAACACTTAATACTGCCCCGGGACCGGCTTGATTGTTGCTTTTTGATGTTACGTTCACTTCCATTTCGCCATCAAGCGGTAAATCGTAGAAGGCATTGATACGAAGATTCAGTGTATCGCATGAACTGGTAGTATCTATCGGCATATACTGCATATCTGTGTAGCGGAATATTGCCAGACGATTAATAGCTGTCTGTGTTTTTAACTGAACGGACTGAGCGTACAGATCTCCTCTTTTGAAGAATAGTCGGTTATACAGAACACGCCGACGAACACGAAGTTTGCCCTCATAATAAATCATAAGTTCTCTGTATTGAATAGAGTCCGTTGGAACTTCTCCGTCATATCCATTTAAGTGGAAGGAAATATCTCCTACATGCCAAGGGCGGAGGGCACTGGATGGTAAGCCGGCTTTGCTTATTACTTTTAATCCGACTTTACCCGGATAATTTAATGTGTCAGCCTGATAAGTAATAAAATCGGGGCGGAAGTAATAGTACCCCTTGTCTCTCATTAAAGAAGCAAGCCTTTGACGCTCGGCTTCAAGTTTAATCACACTGAAATTATCATTTTCGCGGATAAGTCTGCCCGGGATGGCATTTTGTATAATGGAATCGGCCTTTGGGGCGAAAGGGGGATAAAGAACCGTATCGATCCGGTAAGGATTCTGCATATCTATCAGATAGCTGACTTTCGCTTTCAAGGAATCTTTCTCATTTGGTATAGTTGTATACGCTGTTGTTCCATTAAAATAACCATATTCACGTAACAGATTCTGCGCGATTTTAACCCGAACATCCAGATTAACGGTTGAAATTAAAACAGGTTTAGCCGCAAGGTTATTAAAAATCCATTTTCCTAATTTACCTTCTTTTTTTACAAAGGCATTGTAAATCCACAAACCAAAAGGAAAAGGAGTACGTATGGACGAACTTCCAAGCAATGCATTGTTGGGCGGATAGGCCAATGCTGCTTCAATTTCTTCAAGGGCTGTTTGTTCGGCTTTAGTGGAATCCTTATGTTGAATTTCAATGTTCCTGATACCAGTATACAGGATTTCACCCTTCGGGAGGTTTCGTGTTGTTGAGCACGATGAAAACAACATCATCATAAAGAAGATAAACAGACAGCTTCCTGCTGTTAATTTTCTGAAGGATTGTATGTTGATTGTATGACTATTCATTGTTAACTTCTCCATTTACCGGAATAATTTTCTTTGGTTTTTTAAATAAAAAGAATTCTCCCAGATTTTTCATCTTTCGGCGGAGCACAATACCGACACCTGTTTCCGTAATTTCTCCTTCAAGAATACTCTCATAATTCTTATTGTGAAAAAGTTTCACATAGCGGGTTCCACTATTGTCCAACCGGTATTCAAAAGAGATATTATCGATAAAGCTTTGGGTTTGTTCCGGAACATCGCCGGTAGAAATGCGTCCACCCAGTACAACTCTTATGCGATCATTATAGAATCTTTTAGAAAAACGGAATGAATAATCAGTTCGTTTTATTCCATCGGTTTTATCCGAGCTTTCAACTCCGAGTGAAATATCAACTGTTTTCAATGCTGAACCCGCTAAATTGGTAATTTCTTTTTGCAGGAAACTGTTCAAGGCGGCACCCATATCCATATTAACTTTTCCTGTGCCGCTTCCGCTACCAAGATACATTCCTGTTACTAGCAGGCTTACGGCTTGCTTGCTTCGTTCTTCTTCTCCCATGGCACTCAATTGATTTTGCATAGACATATCTTCCGGAGCTTCCAGGGTAAATGCCAGCTGAAGGTCGTTCATTCGCTGTTTTAATGAAATGCCTACATCGAAATTAACTTGTCTGGGTGACTGGTCATCTATGGTTACAGCGGTCCTAACCCGTTCGGTCGCCGTTAAATTTACTAACGGATCCGTAAGGTTGCCGTTCCATTCCACATAACTATCTTCTTGAATATTGAACTTTTTCTTAGGAATAACAGGAAGGGCATAAAGTATGCTTCCACCGGACAGGGTGTATCTTCCATTTAAAAACATATCGCCCTGAGGTGTATATTGAAAATAAAGATCACCACCCCCTTCCAACTCGATACGGCTTTCCTGATCTGCACTTAGATCGGCTTGCAGTCGTACGGCCTGATCTATTCGTATGGAGAGCAGTATGTCCAGTCCTTCAAGTTGTAAAGGAATGACTTCTCCTGCCTGATCATACAGTAGTGAGTCGGTGAATGAGGTAAATGTAACCAGATCGGCCAGCCTGTCTTGTACGGTGAGAGGAGAATCTTTCATTACATAAGTAAGATCTGTATTTCCCAATACCTGTAGATTGCCACGCATAGTGAGTGCATCAAGCGGACCTCTAAGAGTGGAGTTCATGTTTACAAACAATTTCCCGTAAACCAGGCTTTCCTTGTTTCTTTTTACATCAACTAACTGCAAATTTTCGGCATCCAGCTTAAGATTTGCCAGCATATGAGACGGATCAGTAAGGTTTATATCCCCGTTTATTACCAATGGATTTTTCCCGTAACCGTACAGGTTATAGTCTGAAAACAACAATCGGTTGTTTTTTATTTCCAGTTTCTTGGTATCAAATCTATACGTTGATCCTGCGGCTCCAACAAATACAGAAGCCGAATCCATTTGCAGGAAACCTTCGGTCTGGGGTGTTAAAGATCGTCCGCTGATAGTGATATTTCCCTCTAAGCGACCGGACATCTTGGCCATTTCATCCGGAATAAAAGGATTTGCCATTTCCAGAGGTAGTTCTGTGATGTTAACCAGACCCGAAACACTGTCATGGATCCCCGTCTTATATAAAGTAGTTGCGGATGCAATTTCCTTTCGGTCGCGGAAAAGGTGGAAGTCTACCTGATGATCTTTTTTTGATAATGGTAGATAAACCGCTGCAAGTTGCATTTCGCCTACCCGTTTGTTCTCGTACCGCAGTTCATCTATTCCGGCATCTGCTACGAGCATGAAAGAGTTTTCGGAGGGAGCATACTGTAAATCGGCACTAAGAATCCCGCTTATCTGAGGAATTGTTGGAATACTGTTCGAAAGTAAACTAAGATCTACCTGACTAATCTCGGCATGAAGTTCTTGCAAAGCCCCGCTGTCAGGAACTGAATGTAACCAAACGGATGCATTTTTTTCTCCCGTAAGACGTAGATTGGCCGCCATGTTTTTTTGGTCCTTGTACCGGATATAATTATCCGGATTTACCGTAAACTTACGAAATGCTATAACAGGGTTGTCCGGGAAAAGACGTGCAGACAGGATGCCATCTTCCTCCAGCTGGGCCAGTACACCGAGATGAAGTCCGGTCTGACCGTCGCCATCAGTTACATCCAGAAGTGCTTGCACCTGATTATCATTTATTGTGCCATCGAGCTTCCCTGAATAAGCTTTCCTAAAACGGGTTCTGTTTATTTTCAATTCGCTTGTCAACCTTAAACCAGCAGTGTCTTCGAAAGCCGTAACCCGAATGGTGTCTAGTCGCAGGGTATCTTTAACCAGCGAATGAACTGCCATCTTTCCTGAAAGACCTGATAACGGAGAAGTCGATGCCGATAGACTAAGTTCATTAAATTTGATATTCTGCATGGTCAGTAAATCCTGGATGGGGTTATGATTTCCGACAAATGCCTCTATGGAAAGCACAGGGAATAACGACCGAATGGCTGAAAGATCAAGACTTTTGTGCTTGTATTGTTCCTTGAGCTTTTCAGTAAGCAGGCTAAGATTGGCTGATAGACTTTCGATATATTGATTTCCCTTCATTTCCAGATGAGCATCACCCGCAGCGAATGAAATATAAGTAGAGTCTTTGCTAGTTTTAGCCAGAAATTTTACTTCATCCGGATAGAATGTCTGGTTTTCTCCAATCAGTTCCCATTGGTTCAGTTTTCCTTCAAGCCGATGAGATTGTTTACCATTGCTTTTAGCTTCTGCTGTAAGCAAAAAAGCGGTAGTCAATGGTGCATCAACAAGATGAAGTCTGTATAAGTTTAGATTGTCTACTTGAGCTTGCAGATGCATATTCACTTCGTTTTTTCTCAATGTTCCTTCCAGAGATGCCTTCAACAGCGCCAGAGGATAACCGCTTTCTAACAATAAAGAAAGATGCTGTTTCTCTAGTGAGGCCCGAAAGGTAATTTCAGAAACAGAAGTGCTGCCATAACGTATATCCGATATGACCGCTTCCATGCTGGCGCGGGTAGCAGACGAAAAGACATCCAGCCCTTTTCCTCTGGCTTTCAAGGTGGCTGTAAGCCATAAAAGAGAATCCTTTGGCAAGAAATGATTGGGTTGAAGGCTGTCAATCTCTAGAGCCATCTCGTAGTTTTCGGTAGTTTCATTGTATTGACCTTTCATCTTAACACGAGAATTGTCTTCGCTTAAGGTGAGATTTGTTTCATACTTACCCTCACCGAATGCAAACTCTCCCTTTAAGTTCATGCCCGACGGTATCTCCAAATAGTTCCGCTGTTTTTTGTCAAGCATGCCAAGGATAAATTCTAAATTACCTGATTCTGCAGCAAACAAGATTTTTCCTGAACGACGAAGACTATCGGTAATCTCACTAAGCTGACCTGAAGCTTCAACCCGAAAGGCCCCGGGGAGCTCACTTTTCAGACCGCGAAGCTCTAACTTACCGAAATTTCCTTCTATGCCTGCGGTAATTGATACAGGTTTATCCGGAAATGCACTTCGAAAATCTTCAGGTAATTCTCCGGCTGCAAGCAGTATATCTTCTTTCCCGATCGAAGCAATAAACAAACTTTTCATGGAACCTTCCGGTGTTTCATTGAAAGCACTCCACGGCACATTTGCAAGAATCTGTACTTCCGAATAAGGCGTTTTAAGAAGGAGTTGAGGAATCTCCAACAGAACGCCATCACTCTTGATGCTCCCTTCTAATGAAGAAACTTTTAGTCCTGATTGTTCTGTGAATGAAAAATCCCGAATGTGCGCACTGAACTCTTTTCCGCAATAAGAAAGAGAGTCTACCTCTGCCTGAAGCTGACCGATGGCAAGGTGAGCAAAATCCAATCCCGATTTTCTTTCAAGTGTATCCGAATCGTATGTCAGCGTATCTCCCGTGAAATAGAATTTATTTGCCGAGTAGCTTGAACGGGACAGATCAGCTGTTCCTCCTGATAGCTCTGCCATTTTAATCGTGGTACTCATTTTTGTAGTATCTCCGGGAAGCTGTAGGGCAAAAGAAACCTGGTTGAAGGAGACTTTCTCCAGCACCAAATTCCAATCCAAAGGAGTCGAGGTTGTATCTTCCGGAGTGGATGCAGAGTCAATCCGAAGAAAAAGATGTGAATCTGATAAATCGAATGAATTAAGAGTTGCCATCTTTTTGGAAAGATCAATATGATTGGCCTTAGCATGCAGATGTCCGACAGATCCCCTTATAAGCATATCTTTCAGAAACTTTCCCGTGTTAATCTGTCCACCTCTTAAATCCACAGCATCTGCAACTACCTGCATTTTAAGTAGCGGAAGTAATTTAATCCTCACCTGTAGACTTTGAAGTGAAAGAAGGGTATCGGCAGGCGAATTAACAATTAAAACTTTTTGAACAGCAAGATTCAATGGAAATGATAGCCTGACCTTATCAATCTGTATGCGCATTCCGGTCGTTTCTTCGGCATATGCAATTGCTTTTTTTCTGGCCAAATCCTGAATCGGAGGAAAGTATAAGAGAAGAGACAGCAGAATTATAAGCGCCACAGGCACCAAGCATACAATACCTATCCATTTCATCCATCGCTTCATTTCCGGCACTCTTTTTGATAAATAACAAAGTTACTATAAAAAGGGAATATACCAATAACACAGAGCGAAGCTTTTTACCCGGGCTTATTTCCCGGTTTTTATAACAATAGCCCCATTTGCACCCATTGCTCCGTATTGGGTGGCATCTTTCAGCACAGTAATTTCTTCAATGTCCTGAACCGTAATTGTACTCATAATGCTAGAATCCTGCATAGGAATCCCGTTAACAACGATTAAAGCATTAGCGGGACTATTAAAAGAGGCTCCTCCGCGGATGCGGACTGATCCGTTGCTTTGAACCATTACTCCGGACAAACGTCTGAGCAAGCAATATATATCCTGGCAACGTGTCTGCAGGATTTCAGCTTTGTTAAGGGTAGACGAGCTAACCATCTTTTTCCGCTCGCGAAGCATTGCTTCCTGCAAAGCGGCATCGGGTTCATAGGCATGATCTACTTCAAAAGAGCCTTCTTTCAGGCTGATAGTAAGAAACGAATAACCTGAAACAGGAACCTTGGCTGTTTTCCCTTTTTTATTCATTTCAACGTATATAGTGTCTTGCAAATTTGCCTGAGGAAATACAAAAACACCATTTCTATCGGTTTTTACGGTAACGCCCGGATTGTTTCCTAACCTTACCTCGTAGCGTTTAATCGCTTTCTCTTTCGTATCTCGCAGTACACCTGTTAGTGTGTCGTTTTGTGCTGTGATAAAATGGGCCGTCAATAGTAGAATAATGGCAATTAATCCTTTGGTTTTCATAATGTTTGTAATTAAAAGTTGCGGTTCAACAAATATAACAAAGTATTACTTAGTAATTATAAAACAGAAGATAATTTTCTAAAAATGTTTGTTACTCTCTCTTTTTATATATCTTTGTTGCCGAATCATGGTGTAACTGTTTCATTGTCATGAACGGTTAGTAAAAGGGAATCCGGTGTAATACCGGAGCTGTACCCGCAGCTGTAAGCTCACATTAAACCTCGGTATACCATTGCCACTGTCCACCAAACGGACGGGAAGGCGGCCGAACTAAGGGAGAGCAAGCCAGAAAACCTGCCACAATTCTTATACCGGTACTTCGGGTGAAGGTATCGTAAACGAATTTTTTATGCAATATAATCGATTTATAGGATGTTTTTGTACAGGACTGCTTTGTCTTGTCTCAACAGTCGGATTACGTGCCCAACAGGACACCGTGTCTATGCGTCACCGAGACCTTAACGGCGTTGAGGTGGTTGAAAAGGCGCGACCGGTAGTAAACCGCCAAGGTGCACCGATTCAGGTAATGAACAGGGACGAGATGCTGCGGTTAGGCATGCAGGAATTGTCGGAAGTAGTGCGCAGGTTCTCAGGGGTAACCATTAAGGATTACGGGGGCATCGGAGGATTAAAAACTGTTTCAGTTCGCAGTCTGGGTGCTCAGCATACAGCCGTTAGTTATGATGGAATAACAATTAGTGATGCGCAAAGCGGGCAGGTAGATATTAGCCGCTATTCGCTTGACAATGTGGAGCAAGTTGTCCTTTCCATCGGTCAGACTGATAATATCTTTCAGACCGCACGCATGTATGCCTCTGCAGGAGCTTTGCAGATAGAAACATCGCGACCCGGTTTCGCTCAAAGAAATTACACGCTGGAAGGACAGGTTAAAACAGGTTCTTTCGGATACTTCAACCCTTCGTTACGTTATGGCCAAAAGATTAGCAAGCGGGTGTCGGCAACGGCTCAAACCGATTGGATGCGGGCAGATGGCAACTATCCTTTTACTCTGGTAAACGGTACATTGCGTGAAGAACAAAAACGATTAAACAGCGATATCAATTCATGGAGGGGAGAGGCGAATGTGTATGCCGATTTACAGCAAGCCGGTCAGCTCATGTTTAAAGCTTACTACTTTGACTCGGAAAGAGGTTTACCAGGTTCGGTCAGCCTCTATAATCCGGAGGCACGCGAACGGATGTGGGACCGCAACTTCTTTACACAGGCCCGATATGAGAATAAGCTAAGCCCTGCATGGTCGGTAAAGGGACTTCTTAAATACAATTATGACTATAACCGGTACCAGGACATTAATAACAAATATTCAGGTGGCCGGCAAGATGACCGCTATACGCAGAAAGAGTACTATGGATCGGGTGCTTTGAAGTATACGCCAACGGATTTTCTTACCTATTCCTTTTCAACCGATTTGTTTGTGAATACCCTGGATGCAACCATTCCTGAGAGTCCATACCCTACACGTTACACGTCACTTTCTGTGCTTGCCGCACAATATCAGGATTCAAGACTTACCTTGACAGGAAGTTTACTGGGAACTTTCATCACAGAACGTGTAAAGACGGGCGATCGTCCGGCAGACCGCAAGCGTATCTCTCCTGCAGTGAGCAGTTCATGGCGAATATTGGAAGATGAGAATATTCGCATACGCGCTTCTTTCAAGGATATCTTTCGGGTACCCACCTTCAATGACTTATATTATTTGCGTATAGGCAATACAAGTTTGCGTCCGGAGCGGGCTACACAGTACAATGCAGGAATTACCTGGAGCGGGACTCCATTCCCTTTTGTTAGTTATCTACGTCTGTCGGCTGATGGATACTATAACCGGGTGCATGACAAAATAGTGGTTTTACCTTCACTGTCGTTTGCTAAAATGATGAATTTAGGAGAGGTTTCCATCAAAGGAGTAGATATTAATATGGAAACAGGCTTACCGGTTTCCAAACAACTCTCCCTGCAGCTGGCAGGAACCTATACCTGGCAAAAGGCCATTGACATAACAGATCCGTCTAAGAAAAACTACAAGCATCAGATTCCTTATACTCCTAAGCATTCAGGAACAGCTTCTCTAACGGCAGAAACTCCCTGGCTTAATATTGGTTATCTGCTTACAGCAGTGGGAGACCGTTACGCTCTTCCGCAAAATATAAGAGAGAACCGCATCGGTGGTTACATAGAACAAGGTATTTCTGCCAACCGCACGTTTGCATTAGGTAATACATCTGTACGGTTGCAAGGCGAAATTATTAACCTTGGTAATATAAATTACGAGGTTATCCAATATTATCCCATGCCCGGACGATCTTTCCGGGTTTCTCTTAAAATAAACTATTAATAGTATTTAAACGTATAGAAATGAAGAAGAATGAATTTTTGTTAGGTGTCTTTTTGAGCACGGCATTCATATTGCCATTTACTTCCTGCGAGAATGATGACGAACCTGTAGTTGTTGAAATACCCGAGGTTACAGAAGGTGTGTATGTCCTTAACAATGGTAAATACGGAAGCAACAATGCGACACTTTCTTATTACGATGTAGCAAGCAAAACAGTTGTTTCGGATGTGTTTTCTTCTGTGAACGGACGAAAGTTGGGAGATACTGGGCAGGATATGCTTATTTACGGAAGTAAAATGTATGTTGCAATGTATGGCTCCAAACAGATAGAAGTGATGGATAAGCAGGGTAAGTCGTTGAAAACCCTAACTTCAAAGAATACGGACAATTCATTGCACCAGCCACGTTGTTTTACGTCTGCCAATGGAAAGGTATATGTTTCTTTTTTTGATGGCTATGTAGGAATTATTGATACCACCACTCTTGAAATCGGAACGATAGTTCCGGTCGGACTAAATCCGGAACAATTAACTGTAGCCAACAATAAAGTGTATGTTGCTGTTTCCGAAGGATTGAATTATCCGAATACCGGAACCAAAGTTGCTGTACTTAATGCGTCAACTCTAGCTGAAGTAACAAAAATTGATGTTGTAAAGAACCCCACCAACGTACTCTCGGACAGTCAGGGCGATGTATATGTTATATCGATGGGCGACTATGGTACAACGGCAAACAACACCTTGCAGCGTATCGACAAGCAGACACAGGCTGTTACAACTGTAATGGATGCTACGGTAATGACAATTTGCAATGATACCATTTATGCTATCTATTCGCAGTGGAACCAGCCTTCTGTTTCTTACATTAAGTATGATGCCAAAAACGAGAAACTAATTTCGGATAATTTTATCACTGACGGCACAAAACTAACAAATGGTCCGGCTTGTATTAAGGTTGATCCGGTAACTGGCAATATATATATAGGTGATTCAGACTATCAAACAAACGGTGATATGTATATTTTCTCCAGAGAAGGGAAGCTTATCAATAAATTTGAAGTAGGACTTAATCCTGTGGGAGCATTCTTTATTTCCAATAAATAATTAAATTCCGGGGAGTATTAACGTAGTACACTATTTCATCCGTATGAAACAACAAGTATTCTTTATTCTGGTTCTGCTGGTCTTCTTCACTTCCTGCTCAAAAGGAAGTAAACAAGGAGGAAGCGAGGCGACTTACTCGGACACCATCCGCTATGCTGCGGGATTTACGGTCAAGCATTATCCGTCTTACCGGGAGGTTGAGGTGCGCGATCCATGGGATAGTACCCGAATTCTTCAACGATATCTTTTGGTTGACCGGAATAAGGATATTCCTGAGAATCTTCCTGAGGGAACAATTGTGCGGGTTCCTCTAAAACGATTGGCCGTTTATAGCTCCGTTCACTGTTCCATTCTGGAGCAGCTTAAGGTTGCAAATGAAGTAGTGGGTGTTTGCGAACCTCAATACATTGATAGTCCGGTTGTGCAAAAGGGCATAAAGGAAGGTTCTGTTACCGATTTGGGAGAAGCAACAGCACCGAATGTTGAGAAGATGATCGACATCAATGTGGAGGTTATTCTTGTTTCTCCTTTCGAGAATGCGGGATATGGTCCGGCCGAGAAGCTGGGATTGCCCATTATTGAGTGTGCAGACTATATGGAAGCTACTCCTTTGGGACGTGCCGAATGGATCCGGTTTATAGCCTTGTTCTTCGATAAAGAAGAAGAGGCCGATAAAATATTCCGTGAAACGGAATCAGCTTATCTTGATATTCGTAAGCTGGCAGCTTCTGTAGAGAAACGTCCAACGGTATTATCCGAGAAGAAATTTGGAGCTTCCTGGTTTGTGCCAGCTGGACAAAGTTACATGGCTGTGCTATTTGCCGATGCGGGAGCTAGCTACAGTTTTGCGGACTTGGATGGTGCGGGTAGTACGCCGCTTTCGTTCGAAACGGTCCTCGACAAGGCTATCCATGCGGATTATTGGCTGGTAAAGTATAACCTGGCGGAAGAGATGGATTATCAGGCATTGAAGACTGAATATACACCGTACAGCTCTTTCGATGCTTTCAAGAATAAAACAATTTATACTTGTAACACTGGAAAGGTGCCTTACTATGAAGAGTTTCCCATGCATCCGGATTACCTGCTTAAGGATCTTGTTTGGGTTTTTCATCCGGAATTGTTGCCGGATTACAAACCCAGGTACTTTCGTAAGATGATAGAGTAAGTAAGCCCGGCTATGCATACAATTAGTGACAGGTATTCTATCATCTATTCATCCGACCCAGGTCCGATGAAAAGTAGACCCGGGTCCGATGATAAATTGACCTAGGTCCGATGATTAGTTTTTCGTTAGCATTGGACTACTTCCTATAAGTCTTAAACATTAAAGAGGGGAGACAAGCCGGTAAATACACCGGATATTGTCTCCCCTCTATAGTATAGTCGGAATGTGGCAGATTAATATTCCTGCCAGCTCTTTATCTTGATATCTTCCATTTTCATACTAGTAAATGCTTTAATAAAGGCACTCGCCAGACGCGCATTCGTTATCAGCGGAATGTTATGGTCGATGGCTGCACGACGAATTTTGTATCCGTTGGTTAGCTCGCGGCGACTATGATCCTTGGGAATATTTACCACCAGGTCGAAAGCATGCTTGCTGAACATGTCCATAATATTCAGTTCGCCCTCTTCATCCGGCCACGATACGACCGTTGCATTAACACCATTATCTAAAAGGAACCGGGCTGTTCCGGCAGTAGCATAGATTGTATATCCCTTTTCATCCAGCAAACGACACGGATCAAGCAGGTCTACCTTGCTCTTTACACCTCCAGAAGAGACCATCACGTTTTGCTTCGGAATGGTATTTCCAACAGCAATCATGGACGAAAGCAACGCTTCGTCGAAGTCTTCGCCAATACATCCCACTTCGCCGGTCGACGACATATCCACGCCCAGTACCGGGTCGGCTTTGTGCAAACGAGAGAACGAAAACTGAGAAGCCTTAACACCAATCCAATCAACGTCGAAAGCTGTCTTATCCGGCTGCGAATAAGGCGCATCCAACATAATTCGGGTTGCTGTTTCAATGAAGTTGCGCTTCAGGACTTTTGATACAAAGGGGAAACTTCGTGAAGCACGAAGATTGCATTCGATTACCTTTATTTCGTTGTTCTTGGCTAGGTACTGAATATTAAACGGACCGCTAATGTTAAGTTCCTTGGCAATCATTTTACTAACCTTCTTGATGCGACGCGCCGTTTCGAAGTATATTTTCTGAGCAGGGAAGACTAAAGTGGCATCTCCGGAGTGTACACCGGCAAACTCAACGTGCTCGGAAATGGCATACTCAACCACTTCGCCGTTTTTAGCTACCGCGTCGAACTCAATTTCCTTGGCATCCTGCAGGAATTCGGTTACAACCACGGGATATTCTTTAGAAACTTTGGCTGCAAGCTTAAGGAAGGTGACTACTTGTTCGCGGGTATGGCATACATTCATTGCCGCACCCGAAAGAACATAGGACGGACGAATCAATACCGGGAAACCAACTTTCTCGATGAATCCGTCTATTTCGTCCTGACTTGTAAGCTCTCCCCATATAGGTTGGTCAATGCCAAGATGATCAAGCATGGCCGAAAACTTATGACGATTTTCTGCCCGGTCGATGGATAGAGGTGAGGTTCCCAGCACAGGTACATTCTGACGATATAATTTCATGGCCAGGTTGTTTGGAATCTGACCCCCCACGGATACAATTACTCCCTTGGGAATCTCCAGATCAATAACATCCAGCACACGCTCCATCGACAGTTCGTCAAAATAAAGTCTGTCGCACATATCGTAATCCGTTGATACTGTCTCGGGATTGTAGTTGATCATGATCGACTTGTAACCCAGCTTTCGTGCTGTTTGTGCCGCATTAACCGAACACCAGTCGAATTCTACCGAACTCCCGATACGATAAGCCCCCGATCCTAAAATAACCACACTTTTGTCGTTCGGGTAGTAAGGAATCGCATGTTCGGAACCATCATAAGTAAGATAGAGATAGTTGGTGAGGTCCGGATGCTCCGATGCAATGGTATTTATACGTTTTACACTGGGAAGAATGCCCAGTTTTTTACGCAGCGCACGCACTTTAAGGTTTTCTTTTTCCATATTACCTGTAGGCTTTTCTACGAAACGGGCAATCTGGAAGTCCGAAAATCCCAACCGTTTAGCTTCCTTTAATGTATCAACAGGTAGAGCTTCAATTTTATCGTATCCCTCCAGCACCTTGCGGAAGTCGTCAATATTCTTAAGCTTATTAAGGAACCACGGATTTATTTTTGAAAGCTCGTAAATGCGATCCACCGTATATCCTTGTTCGAAAGCCTTTGCAATGGCAAAGATACGTAAGTCGGTGGGATTGGCCAGTTCTTCGTCCAGGTCATCAAATTCGAGGTCGTTGTTGCCAACAAAACCATGCATTCCCTGACCGATCATACGAAGTCCTTTTTGCATAATCTCCTCGAAGCTCTTTCCGATAGACATGATTTCGCCCACAGACTTCATACTTGAACCAATCTGACGTGATACTCCTTCGAACTTGCTTAAGTCCCAGCGAGGTATTTTCGCAATAATGTAATCAACTTCGGGAGCTTTGTAAGCCGAGTTTGGAGTACCCATTTCGCCTATCTCGTCCAGACTGTAACCCAAAGCCAGTTTAGCTGCAACGAAAGCCAAAGGATAACCACTTGCCTTGGAGGCCAGTGCCGACGAACGGCTGAGGCGGGCATTAATTTCGATTACACGGTAGTCGTTCGTATAGGAATTGAAAGCGAACTGAATATTACACTCGCCCACGATACCCAAGTGACGAACGGTTTTAATAGAAAGTCCCTTTAATAAGTCTAACTCATCATCGTTAAGCGAACAAGTAGGAGCAACCACGATACTTTCGCCGGTGTGCACACCCAGAGGATCTACGTTTTCCATACTTACCACAGTAAAGCAATGGTCTTTATGGTCGCGTATAATCTCAAATTCGATCTCTTTCCAACCCTTCAGCGACTCTTCCACCAAAATCTGTTTAGAATAAGCAAAGGCACTTTCTGCCAAAGTACGTAATTCGGTTTCGTCGGTACAAATCCCGCTACCCATGCCGCCTAATGCATAAGCAGAGCGAATCATTATAGGGAAACCAATACGATACGCCGCCGCAACGGCATCATCCATTGTTTCTACTGCCTGACTAACCGGAGTTCTAACATCAACTTCAGTTAGCTTCTTTACAAACAAGTCGCGATCTTCGGTATTCATGATTGCCTCTACCGAAGTCCCCAACACTTTAACCCCGTATTGTGCCAGTGTACCGCTTAAGTAAAGCTCTGTTCCGCAATTCAGAGCTGTCTGTCCGCCAAAGGCCAGTAAAATTCCATCCGGTTGTTCCTTCTTAATCACTTCCTCAACAAAGTAAGGCGTGATCGGCAAGAAGTAGACTTTGTCTGCGATTCCTTCCGAAGTCTGAATCGTTGCAATGTTGGGATTAAGTAACACCGTGCTGATGCCCTCTTCTTTTAGTGCCTTAAGAGCCTGAGAACCTGAATAGTCAAATTCTCCTGCCTGGCCAATTTTAAGGGCGCCCGATCCCAGCACAATCACTTTTTTCATTCCGCATTTTGCCATAATAATTTGATTGTTTTGTTTATTAATATATTGTTCATAGAATGTTTCGTGTTTTGACAGGACAAAAAAATACGTTAGTAAAAGTAACTAACGCATGCAATATAAACAAGATATATGTCCTAAAACAGTGAAATGAACCGAACTGTACCGTCTAATTCCTGCTCTTTGTTTAATTATTCACAAATGTATACTATTTATCTACTTGGGTCAACTTATTTTTTGCAAGATACTCTGTAAAATTTTGTAACTTTGCCCTCCGATTATAAGAATAACAAACCAAGAATCAAGATATGGAAACAGTAGTAAGTGGCATCAGGCCAACTGGAAACCTGCACCTGGGTAACTATTTTGGGGCAGTAAAAAGTTTTCTGCAGATGCAGAATGAGTATAATTGCTTTTTCTTCATTGCAGACTGGCACTCACTGACCACTCATCCTCATCCGGATAATATCGTAAGCGGTGTTCGGAAAATTTTAGCTGAATATTTAGCTTGTGGAATTGATCCCGAGAAGGCTACTATATATGTACAGAGTGATGTGCGCGAAGTGCTGGAATTATATTTGTATCTGAATATGAATGCTTATCTGGGAGAGTTGGAACGGACAACTTCTTTTAAAGAAAAAGCGCGTAAGCAACCTGAAAATGTAAATGCGGGACTTCTTACTTACCCAACGCTTATGGCTTCGGATATTATTATTCATAAAGCGGCTAAGGTGCCTGTAGGAAAAGATCAGGAGCAAAATATGGAAATGGCGCGTAAGTTTGCTCGTCGTTTCAATACATTTTATGGCGTGGATTATTTCCCAGAACCAGCTTCTTTCTCGTTATCAAACAAAGCTGTTAAGGTTCCTGGCCTCGATGGTTCCGGAAAGATGGGTAAATCGGAAGGGAATGCTATTTATCTTATCGACGACGAAAAGACAATCAAAAAGAAGGTGATGAAGGCAGTTACCGATTCCGGTCCTACAGTCCCCAATAGTGAAAAGCCCGAAGCTATTGGAAACTTGTTTACTATGATGGAGATTGTTTCTTCTCAAGACACATATAATTACTTCAACGAAAAGTATGCAACGTGCGAAATTCGCTACGGCGATTTGAAGAAGCAACTTGCTGAAGATATAAATATGTTTTGCTCTCCGATACGCGAACGTATCCTGGATATTGCTTCCAATACCGAATATATGGATAAAGTTGCCCGTCTTGGAGCAGAAAAAGCGCGCGAAAGTGCATCGAAAACCATACAGGAAGTTCGCCGGATTATCGGGTTCAAACCTTACTAAGAGTATCTGCTAATAGGAAAGAAGCGAAGACGTGTCTTGGAAGAGATATTTCTTCGCTTCTTTTTATAAATGTGTTCCCAATAAATTAATAGAATATAGGATAAGCAATATATTGAGGTTGCCATTTTCTTCGGATGGGGTTGAACTCGTACTGCATACCCATTCCAACACCAAATTTGTCGTTAAACCTTATTTCAAATGCACCTCCTGCAGCTGTGTGCGGATAAAAAGGATTCATGACCATGTGGGCATTTTGAGACTGATTATCGTTGTAGTTTACATAACGCCCCCAGGTTTTTAGTTTCAGCCAATCCGCAACCTGATAATCGGCGGTACCCTGGAAACCTACAGTTTGTAATGGTCCCCAGTTAGCCGGACTATAGTATTTGGCGGCGAAAGCTCCTCCACTTAATGTCCATCGGCCACTTTGCCATGCCAGAGAACTTTGCAGGAATGTAATACCTCCAAGGCCCGGAAATGTCTCCTTGCTCCCTACAGTTAAAATACCTAGATTATCATTTAGCGGAGCAAATTCTGTTACTTTGAAATCAAGCATCATTGGGGTCATTTTCATTAATACGGAGTAAGGACTGAAAAGAGGTCTGTAAGCTGGCGAAAGAATTTGCATATCAATAGGGCGTTCGTCTGATTTATAAGTTCGCTCTTGTTTGTATTCTTTCAACTTCGCCTCAATAAGTGACGTTGAAGCCGGAGTATAACTTTTGTAAGATAGTTCGGGGATGGTTAAGTGGAATGTTTGCATTTTAGGAAGCACGATCATCTTTCCTTCTTTACTGAACGCTACAGTAAAAGAATTCTGACTATATCCGTAAAGTCCCGAACATAAAAACAGACAGAATATATATACTCCTTTTTTCATAAATCTATTAGATTAAAAGGCACGAATATACTTTATTATTTTCAAAGCCTTCAATAAAGCTCTATTAAATTCTATGCGTTTGAATGAAAAGAGCTCGTTAATTGTTCATGAATGGTTCTATGTAGTTCTTCTTTTTTAATTGGCTTGGATAAATAAGCATTAAACCCACTTTTCATGATACGTTGTTCGTCTTCACCAAAAGCAAAAGCCGTTACAGCAATGATGGGTATGGCTTTGTTTTCCTGACGGATAACGGAGGTTACCTCGTATCCGTCCATTTCTGGCATCTTGATATCCATTAAGATAAGATCGGGGTTGTTTTCTTTGTAAAGTTTTATAGCCTCTTTCCCGTTTCTGGCATGAAATACTTTATACTTTTTCAGCATAGCGGCATAGAGCCTGAAGTTACTTTCATTATCTTCAGCGATTAGCAAGGTGGCCATCTTCTCAGATATGATGGCGCTTTCAGGATTAATGGAAGATTCCAATATATCCTTTTCAACAGGATTATAGGGTAAAGTAAACCAAAAAGTTGACCCTTTTCTTTCTTCAGAATTAACGCCTATCTTTCCACCCAAGCGTTCAACAATCATCTGGCAGATAGAGAGCCCAAGTCCTGTTCCCTGAGAAAAGCTGTTTAGTTTAACAAAGCGCTGAAAAACTTTTCGGGCTTCTTTCTGTGCA
The DNA here is from genome assembly GCF_963667135.1 of uncultured Macellibacteroides sp. Taxonomy (NCBI): domain Bacteria; kingdom Pseudomonadati; phylum Bacteroidota; class Bacteroidia; order Bacteroidales; family Porphyromonadaceae; genus Macellibacteroides; species uncultured Macellibacteroides sp. Next base: position 1,811,171 of record NZ_OY762974.1, read on the forward strand.
ATACCACATCCGGTATCGGATACGTAGAAATAGATTTCATTATTGAGTATGTGGTAACCAAATTCAATGCTTCCTTCGTTTGTAAACTTGATGGCATTGTTTATAAAGTTTGTAATTACCTGCAATATTCGGTTTTTGTCAGTCCTGAGTATACATCGCGGTTCTTTTTCTTCGAAAACAAGCTTAACATGCTGATCAACTTTGAGTCTGTAGCTCTGTTCTATGTCTGAAAGCAATTTATTGATATCAACGTCCATGAATGCAAACTCGAGAGTCCCTGCTTCTATTTTGGCAAGATCCAGAATGTCATTTATTAGTTGTAACAGAACTTCGTTATTGTTATTGATGATATTAACGTATTCATTTTTTTCTTGTTGCTCGTCCGCCGAGGCGAGCAATTCTGAAAAACCAACAATCGCGTTGAGTGGTGTCCGGATCTCGTGACTCATATTTGCAAGAAATGCCGACTTTAACCTGTCGGATTCTTCGGCACGCTCTTTTGCCTCACGCAGTTCGTTTTCAATTCGCATCTGTTCTGAAACGTCTTCTGCTTTAACAACAACACCAATTAAATTAGAATTATTGTCTATAACGGGATTGGCAAATATCCTTACAAATTGTTTATTGGGAAACTCATTAATCACTTCCGATTCCTTCTTAGCTTTAATAGCACTGGTGATAGGACAGTTTGGACAGAAGTCTTCCAAAGATCCAGATGCCAGACAACTGTATTTCCCCCCATCTATGGAACGGCAAAAGAAAGGAACCTGGTTGCTCCATTTTACATTAAACTGAGGGGTTACAAACTTAATTGATGATTTGATGTTGTTTAGAATAATCAGATTATCTTTTTCAATATCCTGTAAGTGATCTTTCAGCCCTTTGGTGCGAATGTAAAAGTAGAGACCGGTGAGGCTGAATAGGCATAAAAAAATAGTTATAGTGAGCAGTATCTCATATTTGTACTCGATTAAAGGAGATTCCTTTTCGTTTACAAAGGTTGAAAAGAGGGGGAGCGATTGTTTGCTTATCTTCTTTTCGTCTAATTTCCTTGCATCGAAGGAATATGAATTGGGAATAATTTCTGTCTTTAGCGATTTGCTTTTGTTATTCTCTTTTAGAACATTTACAACATCCTGGGCTAGATCAGCACCAATATTTCTGTAATTTGGAATGTACCCGCCCAGCGCCCAGTGTCCTAAACCGACAGATGTCACCGTAAAAGCCGGGACTTTCGGGTTGGCAGACATCATTGTATATGTAGCATTCCCAATATAATATCCGTCGCTTACATCTACTCTCCAGGTCCCAAGAAGAATGACTGAATTTTCTGGCAATTCTTCAATTTTCTTACTTATTTCATAAATGTTATTTTTACGTCCGTCAAGTTGTATCAGAGATAGATCCGGGTAGTTTTGGAATTTCTTTATTACCAGCGATTGCAAAACCAAACCTCCAAAGCTGTTGTCAGTAATAAGTGCAATGTTTCTAGTGGCAGGATAAAGCTTTTTTATCAGTTGAATGTTTTTATCAATATCGTATTGATAGAAATAGCCTCTGATAGGTTGACTGTGATCTATTTCATTGATGAATATTGATTTTGGTTCCCATAATTTTGTTTCAGGAATAGAGTCGGGAAGATGCAATGTATTATTGCTTACCATCCCGCAGACTAATGGGATATTGGCAAAGTTTTTATCATTAAATGATAGATAAGATGCCCAAGCTTCTTGTCCTAGTACCATTACTAATGAAGGTTTCCTTTCACCCGTGTATTTGCCAAGAATATTTTTCATTCTTTCTTTCCACAAATGGGCTTCAGGCAGGCTCTTGCAATTCATATTTTCAATAACGATAGGAAGCTTCCCTCCGAGTTTTTGGTAAGCTTCGATAAATGTTGTGATGTTTTGCGTGGTGTTCCGTGTGTCTGGATTATAAGAACTGATAATAAGAATCGGGTGTTTTTCGTTTGCAAGTAGTGTATAGGAAATTAGTAAAAATAAAAAGATGAAAACTATGCGTTTTATAGATGCTATTGCGTTGAAAGGTGATATGCATTTTTCCATTTAGGTGATTCTTTTCTTATCTGTTATATTCTTACCTGCACAAATATAAAGAATAAATACTGATTTAATTGTTTTGGAAATGAAATTAACTAAGGGTTATTGTTTCTTCTTGATTAATGCTAATCTAAAGAATTTGGGGTGAATTCAAAAAAAGAGCCTTTCTTCACAGAAAAGCTTTATTTTCATAACAAGATCAACTAATAGAAAAATATCTTGTTATTATTATTATTATCTTATATAATTAGTAATAGTTTTAATATTGAATGATTGTTGTTTTATGATTACAAAGATACTGGTGCAGAATGAAGCCGACAATACCTATGTTTATGTATATATTTTTGTTTAATACCTAAAAAGAGTGATGGGTGAAAGACGCGATAATAACCTACCTTTGTCAATCATTCGTGATTAAAGTTCTTGTAAAGGTGAATAATTGTGAATTTATCGGTGTCTGTAAAAAACAATCAGTTTGTCTACTGTTGTATAATAGAACGAAAAGAGAATGATGTATATTTGAATGTTTAAAATCAGCCTAAAAGATTTGTTATGTATAAAAAAGGAAAATATCGGGAGACCGATAAGATGAGTGATCTTATTTGCGACAACTATCCCATGCTATTGGTAATGAGTAGATTTGGAATCTCAATGGGTTTTGGCGAAAAGAATATTAAAGAGGTCTGCAAATCGAATAATGTTGACACTTGTACCTTTCTGACAGTAGTTAACTTTCTGCTGAACGATGAGCACACAGATGTTGACGTTGCCAAACTTTCTGAATGTTTCTCGATGGACGCATTGATTTCTTATCTGCAAAATTCCCACACCTATTTTCTGGACTTCAGATTGCCTAATATTCGTCGAAAGCTTATTTTGGCTATTGAAACTTGTCCCAAAGATGTGGCGTTTGTTATACAGCAGTTTTTCGATGAGTATGCAGACGAAGTTTTTAAGCACATGCAATATGAAGAAAAAGTTGTTTTTCCTTATGTGCGAGGACTGTTGAAAGGAGTAAAGGATAGCCGGTACAATATATCTATATTCAAAAAGAGACATGATCAGATTGAGATGAAAATCATAGAACTCAAAAACCTTATTATAAAATATTATCCGGGTAAGGGGAGCGACCTTTTAAATAGTGTACTGTTTGATATCTTTTCCTGCGAACAGGAACTAGCCTCACACAGCATAATTGAGGATCATATGTTTACTCCTACCATCATGGAACTTGAAAGAAAAATAAGCACAGATCATGAACGTTAATCTAAGAATAGCAATTGCTGACCCTTCGGTAATCATTCGCAGTGGTGTTGAGGCTATATTAAAACGAATTTCGAGCCTTCGGATTTATGTGGATGAGATTTCTGGAGCAGATGCTTTATATGAATATATGAAGAAGCACCAACCCGACGTGTTAATTATTAATCCGGCTTTTTTAGGATATTACTCACTTGCAATGCTTAAAGAAGAATGCGGATGTTCCCGCCTTAAATGTGTTGCCTTGCTTTATGCAGTGGCGGAGCATTCTTTGTTAAAGCAATACGATGACTTTATTACTATTTACGATAGTCCCGAAGAAATAAAAAACAAGATAGAAAAGATTTCAAATCAGTATGAAGTCGAAAAAACAGAAGGAGAGGACGAACTCCAAACCCTTAGCGTTCGCGAAAGAGAAATAGTTGTATGTGTGGTCAAGGGACTTACAAACAGAGAGATTGCAGAACAGCTTTATCTGTCAGCTCATACAGTGATTACACACCGGCGTAATATTGCACGTAAACTGCAAATTCATAGTGCCAGTGGTCTTACTGTTTATGCAATTGTAAACAAGTTAATTGAATTGGACGACATAAAAAAATAAACGGGAGAGTTTCCATTAATGAATCTCTCCCGTTCTATTATTTCTTGAATACTCCTATTCCTTATTTCTTAGAGAAAAATTCTTTTTCTTTCCACTCTCTCATTAGGTCAGAAATCGTTTCCTTTACGCTCATAATACGGTTAGCTTTGTAGGCATTTGATCCTGCGAAAGCGTAGCCGTTATTGAAATTACCTTTAAATGCATTATAAAGCGCAAGCATGATACAATAAGGACTTTTTGAAATATCGCATGTTTTAATGCAATGAAACGGACAAGTTTTGGGTTGTTTAATCCCCTCTTTTACTTGTTGGATAAAAGAACCTCCAATGGCTCTTCCAGGCATTCCGACAGGGCTCTTTATTATTTCGATGTCTTCTTCCTTGGCTGCAATGTACTGCTCTTTGAAAGCATCTGATGCATCGCACTCGTCGGTTGTAACGAAACGGGTTCCTAACTGTACGCCTGATGCTCCAAGTTGCATCATGCGATAAATATCTTCTCCGGTATAGATCCCTCCAGCAGCTATAACCGGTATGCTTTTATTATACTTCTCTTCAAAAAGAGAAACTTCGTGAACAACCTGTGGTAATATTTCTTCCAGCGAAAAGTTCACATCGTTTATCTGGTTTTCTTTGTATCCCAGGTGTCCCCCAGCTTTAGGCCCTTCTACCACAACGGCATCGGGAAGATAGTTGTACTGGCTCATCCACTTTTCGCAGATAATACGTACAGCACGTGCAGAAGAAACAATTGGAACAAGCTTTGTTGTGCTGTCCTTTTGCAGGAAGCTTGGCAAATCAAGAGGAAGACCAGCGCCGCTGAAGATAATGTCTGCCTTTTCGGAAATAGCTGTTTTTACCATGTCTGCAAAATTTGTCATGGCAACCATAACGTTTACGCCGATAATGCCTTTTGCTTTTTCACGTGCTTTTTTGAGCTCTTCTTTAAGGCCCAAAATGCTTGCTTCCCCGAAATTGGTTGATAGTTTATTATATAAAAGTCCTAAACCGGCGCTGGAGATTACGCCGATGCCTCCTTCGTTTGCAACTGCCGAGGCTAGGCCCGATAAAGAGATACCTACGCCCATTCCACCTTGGATAATGGGTACATGAGCTTTCAGGTCTCCGATAGTCAATGTTTTCATCTAAATTATTTACTAAATACAGGGAGCAAAGGTAATACAATATATTGATATGAGTGTATTTATAGAAAAAATGTTGCACAGGATAGTTAAATTTGTGCAACAAAAAAGCCTTGCTTCATTAAGAAACAAGGCTTTTATTTGTTTATTATATAAATGATTACTTAACTGGGATATATCCTACATCTTTTACCGTTTTTTGACCTTCTGCAGAAAGCACATAGTCTATGAAAGGCTTAACCTTCTTTTCGCTTTTTGTTTCGTAATAATAAAACAGCGGACGAACTACCGGATATATTTTGCTTTTTGCATTCTGGAAAGAGGGTTCAATGTATTTTTTGCCCTTGTCGTAAGATATATGTATAGCTTTTACCTCTTTGTTCAGGTATGCAAGTCCAACATAGCCAATTGCTCCCTTAGTCTGACTTACCGACTGAATAATCGCTCCGGTTGCAGGCATACTTAGGATACCATTCTTGTAATTTTTATTCTTTAGCACGCTCTCTTTGAAGAATTCATAAGTTCCTGAAGAGGTTTCACGTGAGTAAGCGACTATCTTAAGATCTGCTCCGCCAACTTCTTTCCAGTTTGTTATTTTACCCGTAAAAATAGCTTCGATTTGTTCGCGAGTCAGGTTTGAAACCTTATTTGACGGGTGAACTACTACAGATAAGGCATCATATGCAACGATTATTTCTTTGGTCGACTTTCCTGATTGTTGCATTTTAACCTTTTCGTCGAATTTCATCTTACGAGAGGACATGGCAATGTCTGTAGTCCCTTCCATCAGTGCAGATATACCAACACCTGAACCGCCTCCGGTTACTGTAATTTTTGCACTTTTGTTTTTGTTCATATAATTTTCTGCTTCCGTTTGAGTTAACGGCAACACGGTATCACTCCCTTTTATTTTCTGTGCAAATACATTCGAGGTAAGTAGGCAAGCCATAGCTGCCAGTAAGATTGTCTTTTTCATTTTCAAATTGCTTAGTTAATGAATGTAATTTATTAAAACTTATATTGTAAACGTACAGTTAGCACGTTGTCTTTTCTATCTGTTTCGTATCCGCTTACGTTTGTGCTTTTTTCGTTTGAATTAAGCTCGTAATAAGCTTGAAGCCGAATATTTTTGTTGAAGCGATAAAGGGCCCCGATACCAATTGTACTCTGAGCAAGATCTGTTTTGTTTGTTTGAGATCCTGTAAACCCAACCTCATTGTTTTTTATATCCGTGTTTGGATCGTATGTGTCGTATTTAAGTACCGCGGAAAATGGGGATGTTCCTATATCCTGTATCAGGTAAAAGAAATATCCCAGGAAAGGACGTTTGTATAAAGCGTTTTCTGGGGCATTTCCCGGTCGTGCGCTGTAATTCGGACTTTTGCTGCTTCCTGCAATTCCTGGTTGTTGTCCAAACATTCCTTCTGCACGCAAAGTCGTTTTACCAATAGCACTAAGGATACTGAACTGTCCGTCAAATCCTATATATTCCCGTTTCATATACGTTCCGATTGTTTCATTTTCCACAATTCTGAACTCTTTGCCAACCATTTCGTAGGAAGTCGTTGTAGGATTGTAAACGCTCCCGTTATAATAAGAAGCTCCAAGTCCCCATTGTGCAAAATCTCCAATTGGCTTTTCAGCACTTAAGCGGCCTATGAAATCTTTCCGGCTATCAGTTTCCTTGTTGATGCTATTTCCGGCAAACAGTCCGGCTTCCAGTTTCAGAAAATAAAACTTACTTTCCTTTACAGGCTGCAACGTAAGCATGGCTCCCAAATCCCTTTCGTCAGGGAAGAAATCCTGTATGATTGTTGCTCGTTCGGGGCTTTCCAGACTGCTGGTTGAATAAGGAATCTCGTATCCGAAAGGACGGTTAAATACACCAACTGTAAGACTGCTTCGTTTTGTCCATGGATCTTTGACTCCAATATACAGATCCCGGTAACTGATTCCTTTATCATTTACATCAATCTGTACAGCTCCTGTCCCGATACCGTCATTGTACTCAAACTTAACACGTCCACGCCTGAACCCTATTCGGTTGAAGCCTTTATCCGCATTCTCATTTTTGTCACCAACTTTCAAAGTGGCATCTTTTTCGCCATTTTGATACTGAGCCTGAAGGTATGCAGACACCTTAAATTTACTTAGACCCTTTACAACTTTGTCCAAGGTTTCAGTCTGCTCTTCCAAAGCAGTTATTCTGTTTTCCTGATCGTTTTCCGGTTCTTGGGCAAAACTGAACAGAGGAGATAGCGCTAAAAGCGCTAATGCAATAATTTTTCCTGATTTCATCCTAACTTTATTGGTTGTTGTGAATAAATATTTCATCACCTTTCCGACAGCAAAATAACAACAAAACAATTTCATGTTTGTTGCGAAGATGTTACAAGAGTAAAGATTTTATGTTACAAACCCATTACAATCATAACCAAGTTAAATAAATGTCTGCTACATAAGATAAAAACAATTATATAAAGGGTAAAGTTTGAAATGTTACTATTTTCTTTTATATGAAATCTATTTGAAAAAACAAATTTGAATTTAATCTTTTATTTCCTACTTAAAACAAAAAAAGCGGCTGCCCTATTAAAGACAGCCGCCATTCTATATTTTATAGAATAGAGAAAGCATTATGCATGGCTTTCTATCCATTTACGTGCATTTACAAAGGCTTCCATCCATGGAGTAACCTGGTCGTTGCCCTTGCGGTCGTTCGGATAATATCCGCATTGCCATGGGAAAATGGCACGCTCAGGGTGAGGCATCATGGCAAGATGACGTCCATCCTTGCTGCAAACACCGGCAACAGAATAGGGAGATCCGTTCGGATTTGCAGGATAGCCATCATAATTGTACTTGGCAATCACGTTGTATTCCTTTTCTTCGTAAGGGAAAGAGAATTTTCCTTCTCCGTGAGCCACCCAGACGCCTAATTTTGTTCCGGATAATGAACCTAGCATAATTGAGTTGTTCTTTGGAATTTCCAATCCAACAAACCCAGATTCGAATTTATGAGAATCATTATGAACCATTTTATGCTTTATTGCGTGTTCAGGATAGAGCAATTCTAATTCAGCCATCAGCTGACAACCATTACAAATACCCAAACTCATTGTATCTTTACGAGCATAGAAGTTATCCAAAGCCTTTTTGGCTTTTTCGTTGTACAAGAAACCTCCCGCCCATCCTTTGGCTGAACCCAATACATCCGAATTAGAGAATCCACCGCAGAATACAACAAAGCTAATGTCTTCAAGTGTTTCACGACCAGAAGCAAGGTCGGTCATATGAACGTCTTTTACATCAAAACCAGCTAAATACAGAGCATAAGCCATTTCGCGTTCACCGTTCGTACCCTTTTCACGGATGATAGCCGCTTTAATTCCCGACGGAGTACGGCGGTCGGCCGAAATTTCGAAAGAAGAAAGTTTCCCGGTAAAGTTCTTGTTGAACTTGTACTGTATTGGCTGCATCTTATAATTTTCGAAACGATTGCCTGCACATGTTGCTCCACTCTGCTTAACGTCAAGTTTGTAAGAAGACTCATACCAAACGTCGCGCATATAGTCTATACCAAAATGGTACTGAATTCCTTCTTTTGAAACCAATATATGGCGTTCGTCGGTTGGCTTTGCAATACGGGCGAAACCTACACCATTTTCCTCAAGCAGTTTTTCTACTTCTTTTTTGTCTTTCACCTGAATCAAGATACCCGGATTTTCCGAGAACAAAATCTTTACGATATCATTTTCAGAAATTCCATCAAGATTAACTTCAAGACCTCCTTCTACATTGGCAAAACACATTTCAAGTAAAGCGGTAATCATACCACCTGCAGAAATATCGTGACCAGCAAGAATCAAGCCTTTTTCAATCAGTTCCTGAACAGAATTAAAAGCATCGCGGAAATATTCGGCATCGGTAACCGTAGGAACTTCATTGCCCAGTTTGTTTAAAGTCTGAGCAAGAGCAGAACCTCCCAGTTTCAGAGAATCAAAAGAGAAGTCAATATAGTATATATATGTGTTCTTGTCCTGAACAAGTACGGGAGAAACAATCTTCTTCACATTGCTTACTTCTCCTCCGGCAGATATTATAACTGTACCTGGAGATAAAACCTTTTCATCCCCATACTTTTGAGTCATCGACAAAGAATCCTTACCTGTTGGAATATTAATTCCCAGGCTGCAGGCAAACTCAGAAGCTGCTTCAACTGCTTTATACAATCGGGCATCTTCGCCTTCGTTGCGGCAAGGCCACATCCAGTTGGCACTAAGAGATACTCCTTCCAGTTTATCGGTAAGCGGAGCAAAAACGATGTTAGTCAACGCTTCAGCGATAGCCATTACAGAACCAGCTGCCGGATCAACCATAGCTACCTGAGGAGCGTGTCCGATGGATGTTGCAATACCTGCTTTTCCGCGATAATCAAGTGCTACGGCACCAAGGTCGCTCAAAGGCAATTGTAATTCACCCTGGCATTGCTGACGGGCTACTTTTCCTGTTACGGAACGGTCTACCTTGTTCGTTAACCAGTCTTTGCAGGCAACAGCTTCCAGCTGCAATACATTTTCAAGGTAATGATGAAGTTCGGATTCCTTGTAAACAACAGGCTGGAACGATTCTTCAACCGTTTTGTCCGTCATCACTGTACGAGGAGCTTTACCGAACATATATTCAAGCTTTATGTCAATAGGTTTCACCCCATCAGCCTGCTCGAAAACAAATTTCATATCGTTTGTCGTTTCACCAACCACGTACATCGGAGCACGTTCACGGTCGGCAATACGCTTCATCATTTCAACTTCTTTTTCATCTACCAGAATACCCATACGTTCCTGGCTTTCGTTTCCTACAATTTCCTTTGCAGAAAGAGTTGGATCTCCAATCGGAAGCTTACTCATATCGATACGGCCGCCGGTTGCCTCAACCAATTCAGACAAACAGTTAAGATGCCCACCTGCACCGTGGTCATGAATGGAAACAATTGGATTAACATCCGCTTCAGAGATTGTACGGATAACATTAGCCGTACGTTTCTGCATTTCCGGGTTGGCACGCTGTACCGCATTCAGCTCAATACCACTGGTAAACTGACCTGTATTTACGGAAGATACTGCACCTCCACCCATTCCGATACGATAGTTATCGCCACCTAATACAACCACTTTTTCTCCTGGAGCAGGATTGCCCTTTAAAGCATCGCGCATGTTAGCAAAACCAACACCGCCGGCAAGCATTATAACCTTATCATATCCATATTCTTTGTTATTTTCTGCATGTTCGAAAGTAAGCAGAGAACCACAGATAAGGGGTTGTCCGAACTTGTTTCCAAAATCGGAAGCTCCGTTTGAAGCTTTAATAAGTATTTGTTCCGGAGTCTGATACAACCAGGCACGGGGATTAAGAATATTTTCCCAAGAGCGTGCTCCTTCAGTACGAGGATAAGAAGTCATATATACTGCAGTTCCGGCAATAGGTAAACTTGCTTTACCACCGCCCAGACGGTCACGAATCTCTCCTCCGGTACCAGTTGCCGCTCCATTGAACGGTTCTACGGTTGTTGGAAAGTTATGAGTTTCTGCCTTAAGTGAAATTACTGTTTTAATATCTTTGATGGCAAAATAATCAGGTTTATCGCCGCTTATCGGAGCAAACTGCTCTACAACGGGACCTTCGCTGAATGCTACATTATCCTTGTAAGCAGAGACCAGCTTATTTGGATTTTCTGCCGAAGTCTTTTTTATAAGATTAAAAAGAGAGCTTTCTTTCTCTTCTCCATCAATAATAAAAACGCCTCCGAAAATTTTATGACGACAGTGTTCGGAATTAACCTGAGCAAAACCATACACTTCGCTATCTGTTAGTTTACGACCCAGTTTCTGGCTAACCTCGTTCAGATAAGAAACTTCGTCTTCGCTTAAAGCTAAGCCTTCCTTTTTATTGTAGGCATCAATATCTTCAATGTGAACAATCGGATCTGGCTGTTTGCTTACTTTAAAGATGTCTTGCGTCAGACCATTGTAGATACGTTGAAGCATTGGATCATGTTCTGCTTTTTCTGAAGCAACCGGAAAATACTCTTCAATACGAAGAATACCTGTAATACCCATGTTTTGGGTGATTTCTACGGCATTCGTACTCCATGGGGTAATCATTTCGCGGCGCGGACCTACGAACCAACCTTCCATTGTTTCCGATTGAAGAGGAGTTGCTTGGCTGAACAACCAGATAAGTTTCTGGACATCTTCGTTTGAGAAAGGAGTAGCTGTTTCTACAGCCAGTACCGTTTGTGTTGAAGACTTGAAAAATAGAATCATATCGTCGATTTATTAGGATAATCAATTGACGGCACAGAGGCCTTTGAATGAGCTGCAAAGATAATGAAAAGCTTTCTTAATAACTGCTAATACGGCATATTTTGTGCTTTAAACTCAGAATTGAGATTATCTTTGTAGCCGGAAACTAATTATAAGAACTAAATTTAAACATGCTCGGAATTGTAAGTAAAGGAATAATTATTGGCATTTTAGTTTCAGCTCCCATGGGGCCGGTAGGAATGTTATGTTTGCAAAGGACCTTAAACAAAGGCCGTTTGCACGGACTGGTAACCGGATTGGGTGCTGCTTTGTCGGATATTATTTATGCTGCGCTTACTTGTCTAGGTATGGGGGTTGTTGTTAATTTTGTTGAGGCTAACCAATCACCGCTTCAGCTAATAGGTAGTATTGTATTGGCTGGCTTTGGATATTATATATTTCAAAGTAATCCTGTCCGCGAATTAAAAAAGCAGCATGAAAAGAAACTTTCTTTCACGCAGGATTTTATTACCGCTTTTTTTCTTACTTTTAGCAATATACTGATTGTTCTTTTGTATATTGGTCTTTTTGCCCGGTTTGGATTCGTATTACCAGAACACTCTATTTGGACGTTGGCCGGAGGAATAGGAGGTATTGGACTTGGCGCTGTTATCTGGTGGTTTTTTATTACATATGTTGTTGCAAAGTTAAAAAAATGGTTTAATATAAGGGGCATTGGTGTTATGAACAGGGTGGTGGGGCTTGTAATTATTGTGCTTGCTGTTATAGGTGCTGTTTCTGTAATATGGCCTTCCTTCCTGAATTTGCCGATGCTTCATATTTATTAGAAAAATGAAAAGTATAAAGATTCCTTATCTTAAAACGCTTGATGTGCTCGATCTGACTTCCATCGGATTTCTTATGGAAGACAAAGCACATCGCGAGAACATTGATACTGTAAATTGGAATGAATATCCCTACAAACCTATTGTCGCTTTTGATATAGCGAGAGGTGACAAAGATTTGTATATCCGATATTTTGTAAAAGGGAATTCCTTGCGTGCTGTACATACAGCAGATGATACGCCTGTTCATCAGGATAGTTGTGTAGAATTTTTTATGCAAGTGCCCGGAGAGAAATCGTACATTAATTTCGAATTCAACTGCATTGGAACTTGCGATGCGGCCAGACGATTGTCTCGTAATGAGAAAACATCTCTGACTGATGAGGAATATGCCCGCATCAGACGGCATTCGTCGTTAAAGCATCAAAGCTTCGATGAGATTCAGGGAGTTCATTCCTGGGAGCTAGTTGTTGCCATCCCTTTTACACTGATGGGATTGGATCCAAACTATCTGCCGGAAAAAATAAAAGCTAACTTCTACAAGTGCGCAGATAACACTGCTTATCCGCATTTTGTAAGCTGGAATCCCATCGATTTGCCTAATCCGGACTTTCATTGCCCGGCTTTCTTTGGCGAATTATACTTTTAACGCATACAATACTCATTGCGGGAAGATACCTTCCTGCAATGTTATTTTTTTGTCTGCTTTGTAATGTTGGTTTACTTTCTTAACTGTACTGCAAGTCACGTAGGCGTCGTGGCAATAAATAAGAACCTGCTTTTTTTGTACGGCCTCCTCAAGCATTCTTATTTTCTCCTGGTAAGAGATTGTCGGAAAAGTATCGTATGCCGAAATCCATTCGGCCGAAACGGAAGCCGCCAAAGGAATTACATCTCCTGCAAAAACAATCGTGCCGGAAGAATTTTTCATATAAACAGCCAGCTGTCCCGGAGTATGTCCGTCGAATAAGCGAAGCTGAACTCCATCGCAAAGCAAGGTGTCTTCCGAAACCAAATTTAGCTTTCCTGAGTCATGCACCGGAAGTAAGTTTTCCGGGAAATAGGCACCGCTTTCCAACGGATTCGGATGGATAAAATTAGTCCATTGCGTTTTGCCCACCCAGTAGTTTGCATTTGGAAAAGCCGGAATTGTTTTGCCATTTTCGGAGTCGGTAATTGTAGCGTATCCGCAATGGTCAAAATGTAAATGAGATAAAACTATATCTGTCACCATCGCTCTTGATACTCCTCTGAATTCAAGCGCTTTCTCCATATCTATCATGTCGGAGAATTTATAGTAAGCCAGAGACTTAAGCTGTTTATTGCCTGCCCCTGTGTCAATCAAAATTACCCGTCCGCTGTCTGTAGTAACCAATACACAACGCATGGCAAGGACGCATTGATTGGCTTCATTGGAAGGATATCTGCGCGACCAGGCTGCTTTGGGGATAGCACCAAACATGGCCCCCCCGTCTGCAAGGAAATAGCCTGTCTCTATCAACTCGATTTTCATCTTATAAAGTTTTTAATCCGTAAATATAGTGAAGTTAGTACGTAAGAGAAAGCTTTTTGATAAAAAGCCAGTCTTAAGGTTGTCAGCTTCGCTATTTAATCGTACTTTTGCAACAAAATCTGAGAAATGCGAAAAGTTCATTTAATCTCTGTTACAGAACCTATTGTTCTTGATTTGGCTCTTGCTATCAGAGAAAAGGGATACGAGGTGAGTGCTTCAGGTATGGGCGTGTCTGAAGCTGAATTGCTTCGGTTACGTGATGCCGGGATTATATGCGCCGGTGATGGATGGTTTCCTGCAAACCTGACAAAAGATATCCATTCTGTAGTTTTGGGAGCCAGCGCTAAGCAGGATAATCCTGAATTGCAGAAAGCAAAAGAACTAGGATTACTCATTCAATCTATTCCGGAATTCATATATCAACGAACACGTGAAAAAACACGGGTGGTCGTAGCTGGAAGCCGAGGGAAAAAATCAATCATCTCAATGATTATTTATGCCTTGAAAAGGCAGAATCTGGCATTTGATTATGCGCTAAGCAGTGAGATATCCCTTCTTCCCAATCGGGTAGGATTAAGTTATCTGGCAAGAATCGCACTAATTGAGGGCGATGCGCATGCTACTTCTGCACTAGAGAAACGCTTTCAACTTGAATTTTACAGACCGCACATTGCCGTACTTACAAATATTCAATGGAAGCCAACTCCGGATCATGCATCACCAGAAGCATATCTGGATACCTATAAACGATTTACATCCTCGGTAGAACGAGAAGGAAAACTGATTTATTTCGGTGAGGATCCCGCTGTATCAGATTTAGCCCAGATTGTGCGCGAAGATATAACAGCCATCTCATACGAACGACATCCCTCTGAAGAAATTGAAGGAGTTTCGCAGCTTATTACCCGTTATGGGAATTATGCGGTAAAGATTCCTGACAATTACTTCCTTGTCAACCTGAATGCGGCACGATTGGTTTGCCGTCATCTTGGCGTAAAGGATGCAGATTTTTATCAAGCCATTTCAGAATATAGCTTATCACTGTAAGATATGATTGTAGCAAATCAAAAACGTAAAGAGAATATTGCTGAGTATTTGCTGTACATGTGGCAGGTTGAAGACCTGATACGTGCCAGCAATTTCGATATGGAAACCATCCGCAAGCAGGTGGTAGACCGCTATGAACAACCTGCGGAAGTTAAGGAAGAGATAGCCCGGTGGTACGAAGAACTAATAGAGATGATGCGTACCGAAGGTGTAAAGGAAGAAGGACACATTCAGCTGAATAAGAATGTTATTATTGTTCTGACCGATCTTCATCTGCGCTTGCTAAAAACTCCTAAAGAGATGATTTATGGTGCGGTTTATTATAAAACACTTCCCTACATTGTTGAGCTGCGAAGTAAGTCGGGACACGCAAATATTCCTGAACTTGAAACTTGCTTTTCGGCTGTTTACGGGTATATACTGCTTAAAATGCAGCAGAAACCTGTTAGCGACGAAACGATGGAAGCCATTAAACAAATAAGTACTTTTTTGGGAATCCTGTCTGATAAATACCGGCTCGAAAAAGAAGGAAAATTAGAAATAGAAGAATAAGATCATTCGATGAAACATATATTGGTAACAGGAGCAAACGGTCAGCTTGGCAACGAAATAAGGTTGCTTGCACCGAGGTATCCTCAGTTCGCTTTTTTCTTTACGGATGTGGATACGTTGGATATCTGCGATAAAGAAGGGTTAATGGCATACATGGCCTCGAATAAGATAGATTATGTACTGAACAGCGCTGCCTACACGGCAGTAGATGCCGCCGAAGATAACTATGCTCTATGCGAACGAATTAATCGTGATGCTGTAGGTAATCTTGGCGAAGCCGCTGTTAAGCAAGGGGCGAAGGTGATTCATGTGTCTACCGACTATGTATTCGATGGAACATCCTGTAAACCTTATAAGGAGAACGACCAAACCTGCCCGGTTTCGGCTTACGGACGAACAAAGCTTGCCGGCGAAGAAGCTCTTTTTGCTGCTTGTCCAGCTTCGGTAGTGCTTCGTACTGCCTGGCTTTATTCGCCCTTTGGCAATAACTTTGTAAAGACGATGCTTCGTTTGGGAAAAGAAAAGGAACAATTAACCGTGGTGTTCGATCAGGTTGGTTCACCAACCTATGCTGCCGATCTTGCCGAAGCAATGCTTTCGGTAGTAGAACAAGCAGAAAACGGACACTTTGAGGCAGGCATATACCACTATTCGAACGAAGGAGTTTGCAGCTGGTATGATTTTACGGTAAAGATTCATCAATTGGCCGGAATTACAACATGCAAGGTGTTACCGGTCGGATCGGAATCTTATCCCACTAAAGCCAGTCGCCCGCACTACAGTGTACTGAATAAAGGCAAGATAAAAGAAGTTTATAAGCTGGAAATTCCCCATTGGGAAACCAGTCTGCGGTTGTGTATTGAAAGACTGACCGCACAAGTTTAAGTATATACATTATTATTATATAGAAATGAGTCAGTTTTCAGAAGAGATCAGAAAGAGAAGAACCTTTGCTATTATCAGTCACCCCGATGCGGGAAAGACAACCCTTACCGAAAAGCTTTTGCTATTCGGGGGAGCTATCCATGTGGCTGGTGCGGTAAAATCGAACAAGATTAAGAAGACCGCCACATCCGACTGGATGGAGATTGAAAAGCAACGTGGAATCTCGGTTGCCACTTCCGTAATGGGATTCAACTACGACGATTATAAGATCAACATTCTTGACACTCCGGGTCACCAGGACTTTGCGGAAGATACCTTCCGTACCCTTACGGCAGTAGACAGTGTTATCATTGTTGTAGATGTAGCAAAAGGTGTTGAGACTCAGACAAGGAAACTGATGGAAGTTTGCCGCATGCGCAAAACCCCCGTAATTGTTTTTGTAAACAAGCTCGACCGTGATGGAAAGGACCCTTTCGATTTACTCGACGAAATAGAAGAAGAACTTCAAATAAAGGTACGCCCCTTAAGTTGGCCAATTGATATGGGACAACGCTTCAAAGGCGTATACAATATTTATGAACAGAAATTAAACCTCTATACTCCAAGCAAACAATTTGTTACAGAGAATGTAGAGTTCAAGGATATTAACAATCCGGAACTGGAAGACCATATTGGAGCTCCGCTTGCCGTTAAGTTACGCAGTGACATCGAACTGATTGATGGCGTTTACCCCGAATTTGATGTTAACACTTACCTTGATGGAGATGTGGCTCCCGTATTTTTTGGTTCGGCGTTTAATAACTTTGGGGTAAAGGAATTGCTCGATTGCTTTGTGCGAATCGCTCCATTCCCTCGTCCGGTGCAAGCTATTGAACGGAAAGTAGATCCGGAAGAGGATGCTTTCTCCGGATTTGTATTTAAGATTCATGCCAACATGGATCCGAATCACCGCAGTTGTATCGCCTTTGTAAAGATATGTTCCGGACGTTTCGAGCGAAACGCCAACTACAAGCATATCCGTCATGGCAAGATGATGCGCTTTAGTAGTCCAACAGCCTTTATGGCTCAAAAGAAAGAAGTGCTTGATGAGGCATTTGCCGGCGATATAGTTGGTTTACCTGATACCGGAAACTTTAAAATCGGAGATAGCCTTACGGCAGGCGAAGATCTTCACTTCAAAGGATTGCCAAGCTTCTCGCCCGAAATGTTCAAATACATTGAAAACGACGATCCGATGAAAACCAAGCAGCTCAATAAGGGTATTGATCAGCTGATGGACGAAGGGGTTGCCCAGTTGTTTATTAATCAGTTTAACGGACGAAAGATAATCGGAACGGTGGGCCAGCTGCAGTTCGAAGTAATTCAGTACCGCTTGTTACACGAATACGGAGCACAGTGTCGTTGGGAACCTATAAGTCTTTATAAAGCCTGCTGGATAGAAAGTGACAATGCCGAAGTATTCGCTAACTTTAAAAAGAGGAAAGCGCAGTATATGGCGGTAGACCGATCAGGAAGAGATGTATATCTGGCCGATTCAAGCTATGTACTGATGATGGCACAGAATGATTTTCCGCAAATCAAATTCCATTTCACATCGGAATTCTAAAAGAAATTGTTTGACTTGATTATATGATCAGAAACAGGCAGCCTAAGTAGTTCACTACTCATGGTTGCCTGTTTACTTTTTAGCCGGAAAAAAGAAACTTAATCTTTCTTTTTCGACATCGAAATCTCAATAATAAAAGAGATAATTAATCCTAAACCTCCAAACAACAACACAGATGCTCCGTACACAATACCGGAAACCTCGTGCATATTCCATTCGTCTCCATAGTGAATGTAAGGAATAGTGTTTACATTGATAATAAATCCGATAAGTAAACCTAAACCTACTCCGGCAAGCAGTAAACCTGCCTTGAGACTTGAAAACGAGAATTTCTTTGCATAACTTGGTAAACTCAGTTTGCCTTCAAAAGCAGAAGCATCCAGTTTGTCACCAATCTTTTCGATAATTGCCATACGCTCGTTACGTCGTACAAATAGTTCGAACAAGCCGTAAATGCCAGCGCAAATAATTACCATAACGGCGGGAATTGTAATAAAGTCTAACATAGCTGTACTTTTTAAATTTTTAATTGATTTGTTTGATCCTTTGCTTCTTTTGACGCACCTGTTTCGTAAAGGTTACAAACAGAGCAATAAATCTTCAAAAACGTTTCTCTTTTAATTATATGCATCTTTTTATTTATTTTTTACCCAAAGTGTAACCAAACAGCGTAACTTGCGTCCATAGATATGAGATGGAATTATACACAGATACATACTACATCCAACGCGTCCTTTCGGGGGATACAGCCTGTTTTGCCTGTTTGCTGGATAAATACAGCACGCAGGTGTACAGTCTTATCTTCAGGGTGGTGCGAAACCGGGAAGATGCAGAGGAGCTTTCGCAAGATGTGTTTGTAAAAGCATTCCGTTCGCTGCAGGCTTTTAAGGGCGATTGCAGCTTTTCTACATGGATTTACAGGATCGCATACAATACGGCGGTGTCTCATACCCGGAAAATTCGCTATGAGTTTCTGGCTATTGAAGACAATCAGCTAAGTAATGTATCAGAAGAAGAAGTATCCGAAATGTTGGGTCAGGTACAGAACGACGAACAAATCGAACTGCTTGAGAGAGCACTCGATGCAATTCCCGCAGACGAAAGAGCCATTGTTCTGCTCTTCTATATGCAGGAGAAAAGTGTGGATGAGGTTTCTGCCATTACAGGATTAACTCCGTCGAACGTAAAAACCAAACTACACAGAACCCGAAAGAAATTATTTTTGTTATTAAAAGAAATGGAGGATTAAACGCATGAACACTACTTCAAATAAAAAAGAAATAATGGAAGGCCTTTTTAAACAGCTTGATAAAGGATCCTTACCCCCTGCATTCCGTACGAATGTAATGAATCAGGTTTTTGCCGAAGCGGCGCGTGCCGGAAAGAAAAAGGAACGCATCGGACTGGCGGCAGTGAGTGCGGCCTCTTTGTTGCTAATTGGTCTGGCTGTTTTTGCCTTTATTTATACGGATACACTACTCCCGAAGATAACAATTCCGGAGCAACCCCTTACTGTTTTCTATCTTTTCATTACCATCCTGGTCGCTATTCTGCTTTTGGCCGACTATAAATTTCGCGTGTTTTTCAGGCGTAAATATCAAAAAAGTGAGACGGAATAGCTTGTTAATCAGAAAAAAAGGATTAAATTTGCACCCAGTTTTTGAGATAAGACAATATAATGTCCAATTTACTAATTAACAAACAGTATTAACAATTAAAGAATGGAAAATTTGAAGAACATTATGCCAGTCGACAATTTCGATTGGGATGTATTCGAACAAGGCGAAACTTACGGAAATGTAAGTAAAGATGATCTTGTAAAAACTTATGACGAATCTTTGAGCACCGTAAAGGACAAAGAAGTAGTTATGGGTACTGTAACCTCGTTAAACAAACGTGAAGTCGTTGTTAACATTGGTTTCAAATCAGACGGTGTTGTGTCTATGGCAGAATTCCGCTACAATCCTGAACTAAAGGTAGGCGACGAAGTAGAAGTTTACATCGAAAGTCAGGAAGACAAAAAAGGACAATTAATCCTTTCTCACAAGAAAGCTCGTGCAACCCGTTCTTGGGATCGCGTAAACGAAGCGCTTGAGAAAGACGAAATCATCAAGGGCTTTATCAAATGCCGTACAAAGGGTGGTATGATCGTAGACGTATTCGGAATCGAAGCATTCTTGCCAGGTTCTCAGATCGACGTGAAGCCTATCCGCGATTACGATGTATTTGTTGGTAAGACTATGGAATTCAAGATTGTTAAAATCAATCAGGAATTCAAAAACGTTGTTGTTTCTCACAAAGCTCTTATTGAAGCTGAACTTGAACAACAGAAGAAAGACATTATTTCTAAGCTTGAAAAAGGACAGGTACTTGAAGGTACTGTTAAAAACATCACTTCATACGGTGTATTCATCGACTTGGGTGGCGTTGACGGCTTAATCCACATCACTGACCTTTCTTGGGGTCGTGTATCTCATCCGGAAGAAATCGTTACATTGGACGAAAAGATTAACGTTGTTATCCTTGACTTCGATGACGAAAAGAAACGTATCGCTCTTGGTTTGAAGCAACTTACTCCGCACCCATGGGATGCTTTGGATGCTAACCTTAAGGTTGGTGACAAGGTTAAGGGTAAGGTAGTTGTTATGGCTGATTACGGTGCATTTATCGAAATCGCTGCCGGTGTTGAAGGTTTGATTCACGTTTCTGAAATGTCTTGGACACAGCACTTACGTAGCGCTCAGGACTTCATGAAGGTGGGCGACGAAATCGAAGCTGTTATCCTTACTTTGGATCGCGACGAACGCAAAATGTCTCTTGGTATCAAACAATTGAAGTCTGATCCATGGGAAAACATCGAAACTCGTTTCGCTGTAGGTTCTAAGCATGCTGCTAAGGTTCGTAACTTCACTAACTTCGGTGTATTCGTAGAAATCGAAGAAGGTGTAGACGGTTTGATTCACATCTCTGACCTTTCTTGGACAAAGAAAATCAAACACCCAAGCGAATTCACACAGATTGGTGCAGAAATCGAAGTTCAGGTTCTTGAAATCGATAAGGAAAACCGTCGTTTGAGCTTAGGTCACAAGCAATTGGAAGAAAATCCTTGGGATGTATTCGAAACAATCTTCACAGTTGGTTCAGTACACGAAGGAACAATCATCGAAGTATTAGACAAGGGTGCTGTTGTTTCATTGCCTTACGGTGTTGAAGGTTTCGCTACTCCAAAACACCTTGTAAAGGAAGATGGCTCACAAGCTGTTGCCGAAGAAAAGATGGAATTCAAGGTAATCGAATTCAATAAGGAAGCAAAACGTATCATTCTTTCTCATAGCCGTATTTTCGAAGACGAACAAAAGGGTGCAAAGAAAGAAACTGCTGCTGCTGCCGGCGAAAAGAAACCAGCTGCTGCTAAGCGTCATAAGAAAGAAGACGAAGGTTCTCAGGTTGTATCAGGTTCAGTAGAAAAAACTACACTTGGTGACATCGAAGAACTTGCTGCATTGAAAGAAAAACTTTCAGGTAAGTAATCATCTGTTTTTATCATACAAAAAGGAGATCTCCGTTGGGGATCTCCTTTTTTCGTTTCAGATAGTATTTATTGCCAAATCATCTGTTATCTATCACTAACTGATCGGAATCCCTTTCCTGGAGCGGCTTTAGGCGGTGGGAGATGGGTTGTGACAGATGCTTCGGATCTCTCACCTGTCACCTTCCCGGAATCATACCTTGCGTCCGGTCCTACATTCTTTAATCCTTCCCAACCGATAAAGTATCCTGAACACTACTATAAACTAGACCCTAGACTACGAACATCTATTTGTTTGCCATATGGATACTTTTCATTCAACAGCTGTGGAATGAAAGGTATCCATATGTTGACCTTGCGTTTGACAATTGGCAAACGAATAGATGTTCGTATACAAAGGGATTAATGACTACGGGCAGCAAAGTAGATTATAGTGAGCCCGATGTTAGTTGCCGGAGTGTATGCTACAGAATCTCCTTGATATCGATTAGCTTGCGAATGGTGTAAGTTGGTTCAAAGCTTTTGGCAGGTAACCCTTCCGGATTATACCAAAGCTGATCCATTCCGGCATTATAGGCACCGGCAATATCTGCGTCCCAACTGTCGCCTATCATTAAAGACTGACTGCGGCGTGAATTGGTATTGATAAGCGCAAAGTCGAAAATTTGTTTGTGGGGTTTGTTAATACCGGCATCTTCGGAGAGGATCATTCGTTCGATATAGGGCGAAAGTCCGGCGTTGGATAGTTTTTTTGATTGTACCTCCCTGAATCCGTTGGAAAGAATAAACAACCGGTAGCCGGCCGACTTAAGGTGATCCAATGCTTCGATCGTACCCGGAATAAGACGAGTCTTTAACGTTGTGCGATTCAGAAAATCCCTGTTAAGCGCAATTACATAAGCAGAATCCGAAATGCCAAACGGTCTAAGTATATGCAGGAATCGCTCCACAATGAGGGTTTGTTTGTCGATCGTTCCCTCGCGGTATTGCTCCCACAAAGAGAGGTTGTTGGGCATGTAAGTGGCAAAAAAAGCCTCGAAGGAGGCGTAAAACCGATCAAACTTGTAATCGGTATACACTTCTTCGAGGCATTCTTTATTGTTATGATACGTATCCCAGAGGGTATCGTCCAGATCAATGAATAAATTCTTGTACATCAGTCAATCATCCAACTTCAATTACAAGATACTTGCCCAGACTCCAGAATTGTTTTACATCTGTAATCTTAAGAGTAAGATTTCCATCTTCATCTTTATCTAATTGATAAGAACCTTGCGGATGATTTGATTTCAGCTTAGCCTTTGCTGAGAACAATGGAATTTCAGTTACTTCACGAATGTCGATAGTAATGAAATAGTCTTTATTGAATCCGCTTTGTAAAACTTTTGATTTGGCAAATACGCCACCGCCACTAAGAATCTTCTGATCTTTAAGTTCCTTTGATGTGCCGAAGCAATAGTATGCTGTGTTCAAGGCTTTATCCTGAGCATGTAGCTTTTCTGATTGAGATGCAGTAGTAGCAGAAAGACTTTCGACATCTTCAGTCAACGATCCAACCATTTCGTCAAGTTCCTGAATACGAACATTCTTGTTGGCTAAATCTTCTTGCAAAGCAACAACCATAGCTGTTTTTTGATCTAATTCGGAAGAAAGACGATCCAGCGTTTTCTTTAGCTCGGCAGATTTGAATCCGCTTGATTTCAACTGAGCCTGCAACTTGGCAATCTGTTCTTTGTTCTTCTTCAATGTTTCTGTAACCAGTTGCATATTGCTGCGGATCTGTTCCTTGCTGTTCTGATTAAGTTCAGCTCCACCTTGTTGCTGCATGGACAAATAGTTTTCTGCATCCCGAATAGATTGGAAATTGGTTTCCACTTCATTCAGTATGGATAGCATTTCATTTAATTCGGTAGAAGATTTTGCGTTTTCTAATTTAAGCGAGTCATTCTCTGCCTGCAATTGTTTGTAATCCGCAGAATTTTGTCCGCAAGAGGCAAACATAACTGCGCAAATAAGTAAAACTAGTCCTTTTTTCATGTTTCGATTGAATCTTTTTAATTAAACTTCGTTGTTTTTCTCTTTTTCTTTTTTGTCATTTAAGCCTGCTAAAACTATAACAATCTCTCCTTTAGGATCGTTCATTGAAAAATGAGATATAACTTCTGCGAGAGTTCCGCGAACAGTTTCTTCATGTAATTTGGATATTTCTCTGGATACAGAGACTCTCCGGTCGCTTCCCATGTTTTCACTTAGCTGAGTAAGTGTTTTAACTAACCTGTAAGGCGATTCGTAAAAAATAACCGTACGAGTTTCGGTGGAAAGCTCTTTCAGCCTTGTTTGTCTGCCCTTTTTAGGAGGAAGGAATCCCTCAAAACAAAATTTATCACTGGGCAGACCCGAGTTTACAAGGGCAGGGACGAAGGCAGTGGCTCCGGGCAGACATTCTACATCTACACCCAGTTGAACACATTCCCGTACCAGCATAAAACCAGGATCGGAAATCGATGGAGTGCCGGCGTCAGAAACGAGAGCGATGTTCTCGCCTCCACGGATACGCTCAGCAAGCTGGCTAACCGTTTTATGTTCGTTAAATTTATGATGGCTCAGCATTTTGTTCTGTATTTCAAAATGCTTTAGAAGAAAACCGGTAGTACGGGTATCTTCTGCTAATATAAGATCCGCTTCCTTTAATACCCGTATCGCACGGAAAGTTATGTCTTCCAGATTACCAACCGGGGTGGGAACAACAGTTAATTTTGCCATCAGTTATATTATTGTTATTAAGAGAAGCGCTTTTCAAGCAGTTTGATAAAATCAGCTACGGCTTCGTCTTCAATATTCCATTTTAATTCTTCGTTCAGGTAATCTATCGAATCTTCGTAAGATTGCAACCCATTTAAATCTTCTATAGCCTTGTTCATTCTGTTTTCGTCGCCGCCGAATAGTTCTCTGCGAAAACGGAAACGGTCGTTCAGGTTAAACGCTTTTTTGAAATCCGCAAGGAACTTTTTTTGAATAACTTCGTTCAAAGAGATAGAGTGAGGAAGCGCTTGGTCAAGCGTAACTTTCACGGCAAGACGCGCTGACTGCTCGGCCTTTTTCTCTTCAGTTTCTTTTATTTCATAAACTGGCTCCGGAATTATTTCCTTTTGTTCCAGTACTTTTTCTTCTGCTATTTCTTCTGTTTCGGGAAGAATAACTTCCTCTCTGACCGGAGAAATAAAAGGTACAGCCTGTTCCTTTTCTGTTAGCAATGCTTTGTGTTCTTGCATTTGCCGGCTAAATAAGGCTACCTGATCTGATTCAATGGAATGTAAGCCGGATATTATTTTCTGTGCGGTAGTGAATGACTGTGAAAAAAAGGATATAGGGTAGATTTCCGCATCACGCATGCTAGCCAACAGCTTTTCGAGTTCGCGAATGTCTACTAACAGGTAATCTATTTTCTCTTTGTTTCCCATGCCTTAATGCCTTTGTTATTCTGAGCAAAAATAAGTATTTATTACGTATCAAACGACAATAAACAGAAAAAAAGTATTTTCAACTAACAAACTGATCCGGCAGATTCACCAAATATAGCCGATGAGTTGCACGCGTCATGGCTGTGTATAGCCAGCGATAGAAATCTTCTCCCAGCATTTCTTCTGTAATATAACCAATGTCGAGAAATACATTCATCCATTGACCACCCTGGGCTTTATGGCAAGTTATAGCATAAGCGTATTTTATCTGAGTTACATTATAGTGGGGATCTTCTTTCATTTTTTTCATCTTTCCAGCTTTGGAAGGAATGTCCTGATAATCTTCCAGTATAGCATAAAAAAGCTTGTCGTTCAACTCTTTTGGTAAAGCAGGGGCCTCGGTTTGCAATGTGTCAAGCAGAATCTTCATATCTATTTCCAGATCGTAATCCTGAAAGCGAACTGTTACATCGCAGAAGCGAAAGCCATATATTTCTGTCGTGTTTTTAACACGTAAAACCTGAACAATCTCTCCATTGGCAATAAAATCCATCTCCTTATAATTTCGGGTCCAGAAGTAATTGTTTTTTACAACCATCAGGCGGTCGCCTGTCGACAATTCTTCTTCCCTGTATAATATTTGATTCCGGATCCCATTATTATATATGTTTGCCCTTTTGTTTGAACGGGAAATTATAATTGTTTCATCAATTCCATCGCTATTGTAAGCGTTAGAAATGGCCTCAATCAGTTCGTCTCCGTTTATCTTAAGAATATCCGTGAATCCCTTTAATTGCAATTTAGGAAATATCTCTACCTGGTTCTTACGTAAGCTGTCTCTGAGTAGTGTCGCATTGTGTAAAATGCCCGAATTATTATCTTGTCTGACTACTTCGGTAAGTTGTACAACTTCAATGTTTAAATTATAGGTGCGAAGCACGTCGGGTTGAAGTGCCGGGCTTTCCACTTGCATAACAGGAGGAAGCTGAGCTGTATCTCCCATAAGAATCAGCCGGCAATTTTCGCCCGAATATACATAATGAATAAGGTCGTCAAGCAGTCTGCCCGATCCGAAAATATGTGAATCTATTCCTTGATTGGAAATCATTGAAGCCTCGTCGACGATGAATAATGTATCTTTGTGCAGGTTGTCCGAAGGCAGAAATCCGGAAGGTTCGTTCGAAAATGTTTTTTGCCTGTAAATCTTTTTATGAATGGTGCTTGCTTTTTGTCCCGCATAGTCCGAAAGCACTTTTGCGGCCCTTCCCGTAGGTGCCAGCAGAACACTTTTCTGCTTAAGTTCCACCATCGTTTTTACTAAAGCTCCAACCAACGAAGTTTTGCCGGTTCCTGCATACCCTTTTAATAATAATAACGAATCGCAATCGGTCGACAAGAGAAAATCGGAAAGCGTATTTAGTGCGAAAAGTTGTTCATTTGTTGGTGTATGTGGGAAATTATGTATAATTTGGCGACTTAAATAGCTATTTATCATTTTGATTGCAATATTTTTTGCGATAAAGGTAGTTGATTAAATATTCTTTTTTAAATTTGCCGGACGAAATAAATTTAAAAAAATAATACAAACCATGAAAGTTACATTTAAGATTCTGCTAGTTGCTGCAGTTGTAGTACTTATTTACATGTGCTACAGAAGTATTATGGGTCCAATTGAGTTCGAACAAGAGAAGGGAGCTCGTGAAAAGGCTGTTATCGCTCGTTTGATTGACATCAGAACGGCTCAGATAGAGTACAAAAACAAGTACAAAGTGCATGCTCCTAATTTTGATGAATTATCTCGTTTCCTTAGAGAAGAGAAAATTCCTTTCTTGAAAAAAGAAGGTGTGCTAACGGACGAACAACTAGAGAAGGGTTTGACAGAAAAAGAAGCCGTAAAGCAAGGTCTTATAAAACGTGATACTTTCTGGGTTGTAGCTAAAGATACTTTGTTTGGTAAGGATTTTAATGTGGATTCTTTACGTTTTGTACCGGGAACTACAGAAACATTCTTTATGGATACAGCTTCTTTGGTTTCAGGTTCAGGTTATACCATCAAGGTTTTTGAAGCTAATGTTAAGTATGATGTTTATCTGGGAGATTTGGACAAACAAGAAGTTGCTAATATGAAAGATATGGCAAAGAAGTCTAATAAATTCCCGGGTTTAAAAGTTGGTGCTCTTGACGAAATCAACAACAACGCTGGTAACTGGGAATAATTGGAATATACTATGGGGATCAGTATTCCTGAAATCTTAAATACTGGTAACTCGGAAAAATATAAGTTGTCCATCCGGCTTTGGTCGGGTGGACTTTCTTTTTCAGGTTACAATCCTTCGGAAAGCGGTTCGTTCTTTTATGGCGAAGCCGAATATGACCGAAGTAAGACTTTTTTGTCTTGGTTGAAGGATGTTTTCTTTGAAAATGAATTTCTGGGATATACTTATGCCAGCGTCAGAATTTTGTATGTGTCAGCCCAATATACCCTCGTTCCCGAGGATGTAATAAAGGATAAATGTGAATCAGATTTTTTATCCTTTAATTTTTCTGCTACTACATCAAAAGGATTAAGTAACGCATTACGGGGGAATAAGTTGTCTGTAATATTTGATGTTCAAGAAGATATTTACGAGTTTTGTGCCCGTTCTTTACTGAATCCATTGTTTGTGCATCATCTTTCCCCTCTGTTGACTATGTGGCAGAAGCGAAGCGGACTTAGTATTCCGAAACAAATGTATGTTTATCTTCATCGCACGATGATGGATGTGGTTTGTTATGATCAGGGGACGCTCCTTTTTTCTAATACGTTTACATTCCAGGATTCAACAGATATAATCTATTTTATTTTGTATGCCTGGAGACAAACGGGGTTGGATCAAAAGACGGATGAACTGCTTTTATATGGTCCTGCAGATTTGCAAAATGAAATTTTGCGTTTATTATCTCCCTTTATTTATAAACTTGAATCAATTGGTTTGCCTTCCGAGATTTATTTGATGGGTCCCGGCACAGAACAAGCACCTTTGGATTTATTATATTTATCATTATGCGAATTGTAAGTGGAATATACCGCAGAAGGCGGTTTGATGTGCCTAAATCTTTTAGCGCACGTCCGACAACCGATTTTGCTAAAGAAAATTTATTTAATGTTATAGCAAATCTTATCGATTTGGATGATACTGATGCGTTGGATCTCTTTGCAGGAACAGGAAGTATTTCTTTCGAACTTGCCTCGAGGGGCTGTAAAAGGGTAACATCCATTGAAAAGAATAATGCTCATGCTTCATTTATAGCTAAGGTAATCACTGAACTTGATACTGATGCCATTGATTTGGTAAGGGGTGATGTTTTCAGATTTTTACAGACAGCTAAAGCCGATTCATACGATTTTATATTTGCAGATCCTCCCTATGCATTAAAGGAACTGGAAGACATTCCCCATCTTGTGCTTGAAAAAGAGTTGCTGCGTGATGGAGGCGTTTTTGTTATGGAACATCCAAAAACAAATGATTTTTCGACATTACCCTACTTTTACCAGCACCGTGAATATGGTTCTGTAAACTTTAGTATCTTTCTCAAAGAAGAGGAGAAAAAAGACGCATAAAGGATTCAGGGATTCGTTGTTTAAGGGAACGTTTAAGCCACTTGGAAGGAATTACCTGTTCGCAATGGTGCATGTCATGCAAAAACACTTTTTTCATCTTCTGGGCAAAGCTTATGTTGTATACGAATGCGCTGATTTCAAAATTATGCTCAAAACTACGGAAATCCATGTTGGCAGAACCTATGCAGGTAATCGCATCGTCTATTACAGTTAGTTTAGAATGCAGAAATCCAGGTTCATAGAAAAATACTTTTACTCCTGCTTTTAACATGTCGTCAATGAAAGAGTGTGTAGCCATGTTCGCTGTACGGGCATCCGATCGTTTAGGTAGCATCAGTTTTACATCAACTCCTCCCAGAGCAGCAGTTTGCAACGCTTGGTTTATCCCCTCTGTGGGAAGGAAATAGGGCGTTTGAATGTAGATGTAATTTTTAGCATTGGCTATGGAAAAGATAGCTGCTTGTAATAATGTTCGCCATTGACCAACCGGACCGCTTGTCGCAATCTGTATACAACTTTCTCCGTACGCTGGTGTTACCGGGTAGTAGTCGCGCGAGGTTATAAGGTTTTTGCTTACCACGTACCAGTCTATCAGAAAAGAAGATTGCAGTCCCTGTGCTCCTTTCCCTGTTATTTTAAAGTGCAAATCCCTCCAGTTTCCCCAGACCAATCCCTTAACATACCGGTCAGCAATATTCATACCTCCCACAAAGCCAACCTTACCGTCTATAACTACGATCTTTCTGTGATTTCGGTAGTTTACTTTGCTTGAAAATATAGGAAATACAACTTTAAGAAATGCATAAACTTCGACGCCGGATTCTTTCATTTCATCAAAGAACTTTTTCTTAACATTCCAGCAGCCTACATCGTCGTATAAAACCCTTACAATAACGCCCTCTTTTGCTTTTGCAATCAATGCGGCTTTAACCTGGTTCCCGATCTCGTCGTCACAGAAAATATAGTATTGCAGGTGAATGTGATGTTTGGCTCTTTCTATTTCTTCGAATAAATCTCTGAATTTGTCAGTCCCGTTTGTGTAGATTTTTATTTCACTGCCATAGAGTAAGGATGACTGATTCGTGTTATTAAGCAACGTGACCAAGGGCTGGTACTGTTTGGGAACAACACATTTGTCTTGAAGGAGAACCCTTTCTCCCGGACGTTTCATGATTCGTTTGTATGTTCGTCTTGATATTATTCGTTGTTTACGGTTGTCCTGACCAAAGAAGAAATAGAATAAAAGACCAACTCCCGGGGCAAGGATCAATACAATTACCCAGGATATGGCTTTAAGAGGGTTTCGGTTTTCGGTTATAATAACCAGAACCAAACCCAGAATGGTAACGGTGTACAATAAAATAAATATTGTTTCAACGATATATTGTATGTAAATAGCTGCCAACATGCTTTTATCACTCCTCGTATAAGAATGCTAAAGATAGGAAAGAGCTACGACAAAAGCAAATGATTCTTTTTTTACTTTAATTTGACAGTTATAAAACGGTAAAATAATAAAAACCGGCTTCTTGTTGTTTCAAGAAGCCGGTTTTTATTATTTTGTAATTAGAATGGTCTTTCACCACCCGGAGGAGGACCCATGTGGTCTCCGCCACGTCCCGGGCCCATTCGTACATCCGACTGCTTAGCTCCTCCTTTAAAGATACTAAATCTATAAATAAAGTGTACCATAAAGTAACTGCTCAGCGTATTGTATTCTGTATCCTGGATATAACTGGCAGTAACACTACGTGAAATATTACTGCGCTGTTGCAGTATATCATATATCTTGAACCTTAATGTACCCTGGTTGTTTTTTAAGAACGTTTTGGAGGCAGATGCATTCCATAACCATTCTTTCTGTTCGTAACCGGCTGAATACCCTGAATTGGTTGAGAAGTTAATATCACTTTCTACTTTGAAGCTTAAGGGGAGATAAATAGTCGTTGTAGCCCCGCCGCCGTAGTTATATGTTTTCCGGTTATTTTGTGCTTGGAATGAATTGGTTACTCCATTGTAGCGTATATTTCCGTTAAGACCAAAATCGATAACATTGGAGCGGAAATCGATTCCGGCTCGCTCCATTGCAGTAAAGCTTTTGCTTGTATTTTCATCTGCATTAATAAACCCTTTATTGTTTGAATAGGAAAGCATCGTCATCGAATTGATAGAGAATTTCTTATTTTTCAAAGGTGTATTTAGCATTGCGCGAATATTTCCATCGTAGTTACCGTTTACGTTTTTGTAAGTAGTGATCTTTTTTCCGCTGTTTTCCTGATACGTTGCATAACTAACAATGTCGTTGATAACATAGCTACCGTTGGCCATTACCATAAAAGCGCTCTGTTTTTCGGGCGTAAACTTTTGAAATCTTAAAAACAGATTGTTCGTATACCGTGGATTCAAATCCGGATTTCCGATCACCGTATTCAACGGGTCTGAGACATCGGCAACGGGCTGCAATTGAGTCATGCTCGGTTGATTGGTTCGTCCGCTGTAGTTGATACGTAAATTCGTCTGTTTGTTGAACATGTAGTTGAACTGAGCCATTGGAGACACATTAACAACACTTCGTTTTAATTCAGACAAGGTGATATCTCCCACAAAGTTTATACTTTTTGTATAGGATGGGTCAACATTTAATCCGATTGTGTAATTATATTTTTCCCGCTGAGCCTTAAAACTCAAGCTGGCTCTTTGATTAATGAAATCATTCTTGTAGCTCTGACTGTAAGCTGTATCGAGAACAGAATACAATCCGTCTTCTCCTCGCGCATAGGAGTTTTTAAGCGATTCCTGATTCTTCTTGCTAAAGCTATAGGTTCCTTGAATAAAATTATTATGCCCAATTGGTTCTACCCATGATGCATAAGCCCGGTAATTAAATCCTGAGTTATCGTAACGAAACTTTTGGTCAATCGTTTCATTTGTTTGTCCTGCAATAAGTTGGTAATACTCTGTACTGGAATAATTCATTCCTTCATTGTAGGTATCGTCATACCCTCCAGATAAAGACGCGCTGAATACGCGGCCTTCATTGTTTAATTTACGGCTATATTCCAATCTGCCTGAAAGATTTATTCCTTCACCGTTAGAATTATACTCCGACTTTCCTCCGTTTACTTTTTCTAAATTACCATCCAGGGTCTCGAAGTTCCCAATTTCAGAACTACTGGTACGGCTGTACCCCAGGTCTGGTGTGAAGATTATGGAGGTTAATGTATCAGGTTTCCATTCCATTC
The DNA here is from genome assembly GCF_963667135.1 of uncultured Macellibacteroides sp. Classification (NCBI taxonomy): domain Bacteria; kingdom Pseudomonadati; phylum Bacteroidota; class Bacteroidia; order Bacteroidales; family Porphyromonadaceae; genus Macellibacteroides; species uncultured Macellibacteroides sp. The sequence goes on from NZ_OY762974.1 coordinate 1,842,822, forward strand.
GGAAATTTGCTCCAATATTATCACTTTTAGTGCGACTTATGTTCGTTTCACTATAATACGAACTACTGTCGTTGCTAAAAATATTTTGTGTTTCACTTTTGCTTTGTGCATCATTATCCGAATGAGAATAGCGGGTATTTCCTCCAATTGTCATTTTAGGGGTAAATTCTTTGCTGAAATTTAAACCAGCATTTCCAGAAGTGGTAATACCATTGCCACTACCAAAACGGCCAAAACCACCACGGCCACCTCCTCCCATTCCCGAGAACATAGTGGAGGCGAGGTCACTGAATCCCATGTTGTTCGTGTTATTCAGTCCTCCCATAAAGGTAAACTGGTCGTTATTGATAAAACGGTTTACCATGGCGTTCCCTTCATACCGTTTTTCGCTACCGTAACCAGCAAAGGCATTTCCAAACCATCCTTGCTTCATTCCCTTTTTTACAGTCAGGTTTATTACTGTCTCTTCTTCACCATCATCGAAACCAGTCATTATTGACATGTCAGATTTTTTATCCAACACCTGTACTTTATCCACCATCTTCGCTGGAAGATTTTTTGATGCGACTTTAGGATCGTCTGAGAAAAATTCTTTCCCATCAATCATAATCTTTTTAATTTCTTTTCCGTTAACGGTCACTTTTCCATCACTGGCAATCTCTACCCCGGGCATTTTTTTAAGTAAATCTTCAAGGACAGAGCCTTCTGTTACTTTATAGGAATCCGCATTATATTCTACCGTATCATTTCTTACAACGACTTCGTTTGCTTTACCTATAACAACAGCTTCTCCAAGCTCTATAGCGCCGTCAGAAAGTTCTATCGTCCCAACTTTAACCGGATTTACCTTGCCTGTTATGTGTAATGGTTGGTACACAGGTTCATACCCAACATAAGTTACATGCAATAAATAACTGCCCGATTTTATGTTTTTAATAGTAAAAACTCCGTTACGAGAGCTAACAACGCCTCCAACTAATAAGCTGTCTTTCCCTGTTAAAAGTCTCACTGTCGCTTGTTCAACCGGGAGATTATTCCCTCGTTCAACAACTTTACCTGTAACATCAACTCCCGATTGTGCCATGGCAGGCAGAGCAAAGAGCGTTACAATCAACACCAAAAGGATTTTTCCCAATTTCATAATATATAGTCTTAACCAGTATTTGTACTGACAAGATAGACGCCCTTTTTTTAGATAGGTTTAATAAAGAGGGGGTTGATTCACTTTTATTAACAAGTAGAAGTCTTCTTACAGAAGATCAATTCATCTTATTTCAGGAAATTGGGGAAAAACTAGTGAATAGCAGTTCAAGGGTAGTAAGACCAAATAAGAAAAAAAAAGACCTCTTATGTTTAAATAAGAGGTCCTTCTATTTTTTTAGAAACGGTTTAAAGCATTTCTCGCATCAGTAACCATTTTTGTTGGATCCGTTTTTGTAAGCCCTTCTGGAGTGAAAGAAGATACAATCTTGTTTAACTTGTCCAGCTTTGCTTTTTCATTCTTTTTTATGAACTCTTCCTTAAGCGTCCGGATCTTCTCATAATCTTGTATTCCTTCGACAAGCCTCTCCATTCGGATGCTTGACCTGCCTCCGGGATATACGATGTAGCAATCTCCGGCAGCCCACGAGCGAAAGCGCGAATCGCGTAAAGGATCGCTTGTCCAGCTGTTATAAGCCCAACGTAAATATCCATCGTAATTGCCGGCCATTGCATGCCATCCAATCCAAGTGGCTTCGGCGGGAGGGGAGAAAGTGAAAGTATTAGGTAATGCTTCTGCACAGCAGGTGTATACAGTGCTGATCTTTCCTTCTTTTTCTCTTCTGGCTTTTATTTCATCCGGGAAATTATGACCGAAAGCCAGGCATAAATCGTATAAATCAGCTTCGATCTCCGGATGGTAATTACCGGCAAGAGATACTTTGAAATCGGGATCTGCATTCTTTATAACTTTCAGAGCCTCCTGCATAACATCAAGTCCGCGTTCATCCATGGCGATGGTTGTTTTTTCAAACCATCTTTTTTCTTTGAGGTGGCGTGCAAAATCTTTCAGAAAACTTCCCCAGTATGCTTCGTAAGCTGCTTCCCCTGGTTTTGCTTCAACAAACATCACCCGATTGGTCGCCTCGTCGAAATAATCAAAACGAAGTGCCCAGGGAATAAGCGTATAACAATTAATTTGCTCATCTATACCAACCTCATTCATCATAAAGTTCACCCACTTGTCGAACACATCATACCTGAATTCCCAGGTTCCATCCATTTTTTTCATTCTAAAGATCATGCTGTCAAAATGATCTTCGGTCTGTCCGTTCCAAGGCTTGTGCATAATACTGGTTGTTATAACCTTTTGTCCTGCATTGGCTAATGTTTTCATTACCGGAAGTAAGGCTTCAAAATGGGCTTTACTCCAAAGGGGTACTTGGTGGTAACGAGCCACTGAGTAGGGATTTTGCCACAAATCCAAATGAAAAGCCCAGTCCTTCGGAGCAGGAAGTGTATGGTTTAAAACTTCAATTTCAAGCTGAAGTTTCAATGGTTTGGAATTATTAAAAGAAACGGAAACAGTACCCTTGTATATACCAGAGCTAGTCTCTGCCGGTATCCAGACATTAACCCAAAAAGGTTGAGTAGTTCGGGCCTTTACATCCTTTATCTTTATTACATCCAGCACATCAGCTACGATGGATGAGTCCCAGTCAGATTTTATGGGCCGGTGACCACAGGCTCCGCTGCCGTCTTTGTTGAGTTCGTCTGTCATAACGTAGCGAACAAAGTTTGTTTGGATAGCAGAAGCAGGTATTACCGATTTACCCCCGGATAAATCAGAAACAGCAATGCTGACTTTTTCAAGATCGGACGTAGTCCAAAGAATAGCCTGTGCGTTTATTCTTTCTCCCTTCCAGCCTTTGACCCGTAATTTGGAACTAACTTTGATAGAAGGGGCATTTTGTTTACTATAGCGGGTATCGGTGTTTCCCCAACTTAACTGAGGCTTTTCAGGAACGAGATTCCAGGCCTTTTCGTCGATGGGTTTCGTGTCCGTAAGTTCCGTATAATCCCCTAAGGGTAAATTCTCATTTCTCTGTCCGTTCGACGAAAGGCTTAACGTCAGCATCAGACCAATTAGTAAAATGTGTTTCATGTCAGTTTAACTTTTGAGTTTATTTCTATTTAGTGTTTTCGGCACTAAAGATACTATTTTTAAGATAATTGTCAATAGAGTTAGTCTAAAGGTCATATAATTAAGTCTTTTAAAATAGAATAGCGAAAGTCATATTGTCCGATAAAAGGATAATGAGTAACTTGCGCCCAATTTAATTCAATTGTATACATATGAAAGAATTCGTTCGCATACTAAATCGTTTTGTACCTCCGTATAAATTACATATGGTATGGAATATAGTTTTTAATGTCTTATCGGCCATTTTAAATTTGTTTTCGTTCGCTTTAATTATGCCAATCCTGCAGATATTATTTAAGATTGATGAAGAGGTGTACACCTATATGCCTTGGAGTTTCGACTTTTCTTCATGGGATTCCTGGAAAGGATTGGGAGAAGCAGCCAAAAATAATTTTTTCTGGTATATAACCAATTTGATTGAAACCGAAGGCGGATCATTCACCTTGGTGATTCTGGGCGTTTTTCTGGTTGTAATGACCTTCTTTAAAGTGGCTACAATGTATCTGGCGTTTTATCATATGATTCCGATCCGTACAGGTGTTGTAAGGGATATAAGAAACCAGATTAATAGAAAAATAACGCAACTGCCCCTTAGTTTCTTCTCAGAAGAACGTAAAGGAGATATTATTGCCCGAATATCAGGAGATGTAAATGAGATTGAAAACTCTATAATGAGTTCGCTGGATATGCTATTTAAGAATCCGATTTTAATTCTGATTTATCTTATTGGCATGATTCTGATTAGCTGGCAGCTTACCATATTCGTTTTGATATTGCTTCCTCTTGCAGGCTATATAATGGGACAAGTAGGCAAAATGCTAAAAAGAAAATCTCTTCTTGGACAATCACAATGGGGAGATTTGATGTCTCAAATTGAAGAAACGTTGAGCGGTCTTCGAATTATCAAAGCTTTCAATGCAGAAGGGAAAATCCGTGACCGTTTCGAAAGAAGCAACGATATATTCCGACGGACTACAATGAAGATCTATCGCCGTCAGCAGATGGCTCATCCGATGAGTGAATTTCTTGGAACAGCTACTATCGTTATTGTTTTGTGGTACGGGGGAACATTGATCCTTGCAAACAATAGCCCGATTGATGCGCCGACATTTATATATTATCTGGTAATTTTTTACAGCATAATTAATCCGGCTAAAGACTTGTCTAAATCAGTGTATGCTATCCAGAAAGGTTTGGCGTCCATGGAACGTGTCGATAAGATACTAAAGGCTGAGAGTGATATAAATGACCCTGAAAATCCAAAACCGATAGCATTAAATAAACAGATTGAATACAAAAACATCTGGTTCAAGTACCAGAATGACTGGATTCTCAAAAATGTATCCATTACTATTCCTAAAGGGAAAACTGTAGCGTTGGTTGGGCAATCGGGTTCAGGAAAAAGTACTTTGGTCGATTTGCTCCCTCGTTTTTATGATGTAGATAAAGGAGCCATTACTATCGACGGAACAGATGTTCGCGATACGACTCTTTCTGATTTACGAGGTCTGATGGGAAATGTAAATCAGGAAGCCATCCTTTTTAATGATACTTTTTTCAACAATATATCATTTGGGGTTAAGAATGCAACGCTCGAACAAGTTCAGGAAGCCGCCAGAATAGCCAATGCGCACGAATTTATTATTGCCAGCGAGTCCGGTTATGAAACAAACATCGGTGATCGGGGTGGTAAATTGTCGGGTGGACAACGTCAGCGTATCAGTATAGCACGTGCTATTCTGAAGAATCCTCCTATATTGATTTTGGATGAAGCAACATCTGCATTGGATACAGAATCCGAACGTCTTGTTCAGGAAGCATTGGAGAACCTGATGAAAAACAGAACCACTATTGTGATTGCACACAGATTGTCGACCATTCGAAATGCAGATGAGATTTGTGTAATGCACGAGGGCGAAATAGTTGAACGTGGATGTCACGAGGAGTTGATGGACCTAAACGGATATTACAAAAAGCTTTGTGATATGCAGCAGTTTTAATGGCACTTGGTGAATGGAGTGATAGTTGAATCAGTCAAAAAGCGCATAGTATGAAAAAATCTTTATTGCTAATCTTTGGCCTTTCTCTGTTTGTATTTACGGGATGTAAACAAATCGAGGCGCCTGCCGTAAAAAGCTGGAGTTACTTTTTTGAAAAGCCTGCAAGCGTTTGGGAAGAAACTTTTCCTTTGGGAAATGGACGTATCGGACTAATGCCTGATGGTTCAATCGACAAGGAGAAAATTGTCATGAATGAGATTTCCATGTGGTCGGGGAGTAAGCAGGATACAGATAATCCCGAAGCATATAAATCATTATCCCAAATCAGAAACTTACTGTTTGAGGGAAAAAATGACGAGGCTCAGGCATTAATGTACAAGTCTTTCGTATGCAAAGGTCTCGGAAGCGGTCAGGGCAACGGTGCTGATACACCTTACGGTAGTTATCAGATTTTGGGTAATCTTGAAATAGCATACGACTATCCAAACAATAAGGATACGGTTTCACAATATAAACGTACGCTTAATTTAAATGATGCAATCGCTGCGACTTCATTCAAGAAAGGAAAAGTTCTTTATGGAAGAGAGACATTTACATCGTTTGCGGATGATCTGGGAGTTGTTCATTTAACAGCCAGCAAATCAGGAAAACTTGCATTTACAATAAAGATGACGAGACCGGAACGCTATACTGTTTCTACCGAAGGAAATGATTTGATAATGCAAGGTGAATTGGCTAGCGGAACATCAGAGAAAGGACCTCTTTACGGAGCGCGTGTGAGGATAGTGCTTCCGAAAGATGGAGATATAGTTGCATCTGACAGCTCGTTAACTGTACGAGATGCTTCCGAAGCTACCATTCTGGTTTCCATGGCTACTAATTATTTTGGCAAAAGTGTGCCCTCTCAGCTAACAGATTTATTGTCTGCTGCCGGGGATAAAAGTTTTGAGGAGCTGAAGAGCGATCATATTGCCGCCTACTATCCGTTGTTTAGCCGCGCAGAACTTGACCTTGGTACGACTGCCGCTTCAAAGCTCCCTATTAACAAAAGGCTTACCGAATTCAATAAGACAAAACAAGACCAGGATTTGATGGCGCTTTATTTTCAGTTTGGCCGCTATCTATTAATCTCTTCAACACGCGAAGGGTTATTGCCACCTAACCTACAGGGGTTATGGTGTAACACTATTCGCACACCATGGAATGGAGATTATCATCTTAACATAAATCTTCAGATGAATCTTTGGCCGGCTGAGGTGACAAACCTCTCGGAATTGCATATGCCGCTAATTGAGTGGACGAAAGCTCAGGTGAAAAGTGGAGAACGAACTGCCAGGGTTTTTTATAATTCACGCGGATGGGTTACACATATTTTAGGTAATGTCTGGGAGTTTACTGCTCCGGGCGAACACCCTTCCTGGGGTGCAACCAATACATCAGCAGCCTGGCTTTGCGAGCATCTGTACCATCACTACCTATATACTATGGATAAAAAGTATTTAGCGGAGGTGTATCCGGTATTAAAGGGGGCTTCCCTTTTCTTTGTGGATATGTTGGTAGAAGATCCTCGAAACGGATATTTGGTTACAGCTCCCACAACCTCCCCTGAAAATAATTTCCGTATTTCTAACGGGAAAGAAGTTGCGATCTCTGCAGGTTCAACAATGGATAATCAACTTGTGCGGGAACTATTCGGTAATACAATAGAAGCTGCAGGCATTTTAGGATTAGACAGCGCTTTCGAGCAGGAACTAACAGCTAAACGCAGTAGACTCATGCCAACAACGATAGGTAAAGATGGCCGTATTATGGAATGGCTGAATGAGTATGAAGAAACAGAAATCACCCACCGTCACGTGTCGCACTTATATGGGTTACATCCGGGGAATGAAATTTCGGTTGCACTTACACCCGAACTTGCCAGAGCTGCCCGTGCATCACTAGAGAAGAGGGGAGATGAAAGCACCGGATGGTCTATGGCTTGGAAAGTAAATTTCTGGGCTCGTCTGCATGATGGTGACCGCGCTCATAAGCTGTTATCCGATCTGTTAAGACCTTGTTTAAAGTCGTCTGAAGAGCCAACCTATTCCGGTTATGGAAGTGGCACCTACCCCAATCTGTTTTGTGCGCATCCGCCCTTTCAGATTGATGGAAACTTTGGAGGAGTAGCTGGCATTGCAGAAATGCTGATTCAGAGTCAGACCGGAATTATAGAATTGTTACCAGCTTTGCCATCCGTTTGGAAGAGCGGGAGTTTCAAGGGATTGAAAGTAAGAGGAGGGGCCGAAGTGGCTGTAAGCTGGATAAACAATGCTGTAAAAGAGGCTACAATTAAAGCGGCTGTCGACAATACGTTCAAAGTAAAATTACCTGTTTATGCACCCCAATTAAGTGTTGCCATAAATGGACAATCTAAGTCTCTGCCTGTTAGTGATGGTATTCTTACATTAACACTCCAAAAAGGAGACATAGCCGTTCTCGGTTTCTAAACGATACAATAAAAAAAGAGAGCTATAAAAGGCTCTCTTTTTTTATTGTATCGTTCAAATCAATCATTAGTTTCTGCACCAGTTACATTTGTATCGATTTTTCCTATATGTTTCATGACTTTGGCATCCAGATAAAAGATCAATTCTTCTGCAATGTTGGTGCAATGATCTCCATAGCGTTCCAGTTTTCTGATTACACCTGCCAAAAACAGCCCGGACAAAGCACTACCCGGATGGGTTTCGATGAAATCTGCAATAAGAGAGGCCGATGCATGATTTATCTCATCAACAATAGCGTCTTTGGCAAAAACACCCGAGGCAATAGCAGAATCCTCTTTTTCGAAAGCCTCTTTTGTTACAGACATCATTTCCAGAACGGCTTTAAGCATTTCTTCTATTCGGGTAGCTTTTATCAGTTCCGGATCAATAGGCTCGCCTACAGGCATGTTTCCTGCAAAGCGGGCTATGCTTTCAGCAAAATCGCCTAATCGTTCCAGGTTTGTGTTAATCTTATACATAGCCAGTACGAACCGTAAGTCAATGGCTACAGGTGCATACAAAGCAATTATATCTTCACAATCGCTGTCAATCTTTAGTTCAAAAGCATTTACACGACGTTCGCGATTCATTACTTTAAACGCAAGTTCTTTATCGCCTGTTAAAAGCGCTTCACCTGCATTATATAATTGTTGATGCACCAATGCCCACATTTGGCTGACGCTTCCTTTTAACGCATTTATTTCCTCTTCTATAACTTTCATACTTCAAATGTTTAAACGTTAATTCCGTTTTTTAGGTATAACAAAAGAAATCATCCAAAACGACCTGTAATATAATTCTGCGTTGATTCTTTTTCCGGATTGGTAAAAATTTTACGCGTATCACCAAATTCAATTAATTCGCCCAGATAGAAATACCCTGTTTTATCACTAACGCGGGCTGCTTGTTGCATATTGTGTGTTACAATAACTATAGTATATTCTTTTTTCAACTCATGAATCAGATCTTCTATTTTGCTTGTTGAAATAGGGTCCAGCGCAGAAGCCGGTTCATCCATTAACAAAATAGACGGAGAGATTGCCAGTGCGCGAGCTATACACAACCGTTGCTGCTGTCCGCCAGATAGTTCAAATGCACTCTTTTTCAGTTTATCCTTTACTTCGTTCCACAAAGCTGCCTGCTGAAGTGTTTTAATGACAGTCTCCTCAATATAGTTATTGTCGCTAATACCATTCACCCGAAGTCCGTATGCCACATTTTCGTAAATGCTTTTGGGGAAAGGATTGGGTTTCTGGAATACCATTCCAACGTTTTTTCTCAGTTGGTCAACCTTTTCTCCTTTAGCGTAAACATCCCTTCCGTCAATTTTTATGGAGCCCTCCATTCGGGTGTCTGTAATCAAATCGTTCATACGGTTAAATAAACGGAGGAAAGTAGATTTTCCACAACCAGACGGACCAATAAAAGCCGTTGAGGTATGCGATTCTATCTTCATCGTGATGTTTTTCAACGCGTGAAAATCACCGTAATAGAAATTTACATTTTGAGCATCAATTTTAATCATATTCGTTGTGGACATTAATTCATTTTAACTTTTTTAGCAAAATAGGAACGAAGAGCGTTTGCAAGCAAATTTACCACCAATACAATGGCTATCAAAACCAATGCTGTTCCATAGGCCATTCCTCTTGAAGCTTCAACATCTGTTCCACTTGTAGAAATAACATACAAGTGATAGGGAAGAGCCATGCACTGGTCGAAAATACTACCAGGAAGCTGAGGTAAGAAATAGGCAGCCACTGTGAACAGGATAGGAGCCGTTTCTCCAGAAACGCGACCGATAGACAAAATCAGGCCGGTAATAATATTGGGAAATGCCATTGGCATTATAACCTTGCTGATCGTTTGTAATTTTGTTGCTCCTAAAGCAAGAGAGCCATGCCTAAAGGAATCGTCGATACTCTTTAGAGACTCTTCAGTTGTTCGGATTACTAAAGGAAGAGACAGTAATGCAAGTGTCAGAGAACCTGCAATTATAGAATCTCCAAAGCCTAACGTATTAACAAACAGTGCCATACCAAATAAGCCAAAAACAACAGATGGAACACCACTGAGGTTGTTTGTCATAATCCGTATAAATCGGGTGATTTTGCCGTTGGTCGCATATTCGTTCATGTAAATACCACTCATAATTCCAATTGGGAAGCTAATAAGGCTACTTCCCAGAACAAGGTACAAGGTACCAACAATAGCAGGGAATATTCCTCCCGAAGTCATTCCCTCTTCCGGCGATTTACTTAGAAAGTCCCAGCTAATAACGCTGGCTCCCTTGATAATAATAAAACCCAGAATAACAAAAAGAATAACAACAACCAGATAGCTAAGTGATGTAAAGAACCCGAAGGCCACTTTTTGAGACCACCGCTTTCTTTTATCCATATTGCCTAATTTTTCAACTGGTGACATATTTTAGATTTTTTTCTTTGACGAAATATATTCAACGGCAATACTAAGAACAAGTGTAATCATAAAGAGTACAGCTCCCAATAAAAATAAAGACTCATAATGTGCTCCCCCAGCAGGTGCCTCTCCCAATTCAGCAGCAATGGTTGCAGGAATGGTACGAACAGGTTCAAAGAATGAGGTAGGTATGATTGCCGCATTTCCTGTAACCATCAGTACTGCCATGGTTTCACCAATAGCACGACCTATACCCAGTACAACTGCCGAAGTAATTCCAGAGCTTGAATAGGGTATAACTACTTTATATATTGTCTGCCATTGTGTAGCTCCTAAAGCCAGACTAGCTTCTTTCATAGCCCGGGGAGTTGTGCGCATGGCATCTTCGGCAACTGTAATGATAGTAGGCAAGGCCATGATGGCAAGTACCACACTACCCGCAAAAGCCGTTTCGCCGACAGGAAGATTCAATCCTTTTTGAATCAACGGTACAATAACAACTAATCCAAAGAAACCATATACAACAGACGGAATTCCTGCCAGAAGTTCAATGATTGGTTTGAGGAACTGGCGGGTCCTGAAATTAGCTATTTCTGCCAGATAAATGGATACTGCTATACCAAAGGGAAGCGAAAGGACAATTGCCCCGACACTAACCAGGAGAGTTCCAAGCAGCAGAGGAATTAATCCGAAGATTGGTGCAGGAGTTGCCGTTGGATACCATTGTGTCCCTCCAAAAAAATCTCCTGGTTTAATTGGATCCTTGGAAATCACTGTTCCCTTAAAATCCTTATCCAGATACATTTCAGGAAAGAAGGCTACTATTCCTCTTTCTTTTTGAACCAGTTCGTTTATTTTTGAGGGCACAAATTCAAACTCAGCTCCTAGTTCTTCTTCCGGATAGAAGTTGGTGAGATCCGAAAACCGGAAAACAAGGATTTCTTGATCGTTTCCACCTAGTTCTTTCCAGTTTGTAATTTCTGAGTCGAAAATTTTTTTTGTGTTTTCAGGAGAAAGATGTTTAACTGGATTGGTGTCGTTTACAGCCAAAACATATCCTTCTTCTATTGCGGGACTGTTAAAAAGTCCTGAAGCCTCTTTGAAAAGAAAGACTACAATCAATAAGATTGCCAGACTGCTGATACTTCCGCTAATCAGCAAGCCTCCTTCTACTATTTTTTCAAAAAACTTTCTCACGTTTACTTTATTTTATTTCTGATGCAAAGTAACAGAGTAGGTGTTAAAAACAGATTAAATAGGTTTGAAGGAAATATTACAACTATATTACAATCATGTTACAGGTTTACATAACAAAACAAGGAGCTATACTTTTGGTATAACTCCTTGTTAATGAAAATGTAATATATGTTACTTCTCGTATTTACTCCAGTCAACATTGTGCATATCACCACTTGCAGCAAGTTCTTCGTGAAATGCGAAACTGCATTTAAGGTTCTGAGGAGTATGACCTTTTATGCCCATGTTCATGTAGTCAAGCAGCAATGGTCTGTAGTCCGGATGAACGCAATTGTTAATGATAGCTTCTGCACGTTGAACAGGCGACTTCCCACGCAAATCTGCAACGCCGTACTCAGTTATAATTACCTTAACGGAGTGTTCGTTATGATCTACGTGAGACACCATAGGAACAAACGCACTGATTTTTCCATCCTTGGCTGTAGAAGGAGTTGTAAAGATAGAAAGGTATGCCGAACGGGTAAAGTCTCCCGATCCACCGATTCCATTCATCATCTTTGTTCCTGATACGTGTGTAGAATTGATGTTTCCAAAGATATCCGCTTCCAAAGCTGTATTGATGGTAATTAATCCCAAACGACGTGCTACTTCAGGATTGTTAGAAATTTCCTGAGGACGAAGTATGATCTTATCTTTGAAGAAATCAAGATTAGCATATATTTCACGAATCACCTCATTGCTGACAGATAATGAACATCCACTGGCAAATTTAACGCGACCTTCTTTCATTAACGAGATCACGGCATCCTGAATTACTTCAGTATATACATTAAATGCGGGAATATCTTTATTTTCACCTACAGCGGCAAGTACAGCATTGGCAACATTTCCTACACCACTTTGCATAGGTAAAAATTCTTTCGGTATACGTCCGGCTTCTAATTCGCCAGCAAGAAATTTGGCAACATTGTCACCAATGGCCTTGGTTACATCGTCCAGAGGAGCAAAAGCACTTCCTTCATTCGCATTATCTGTTTCAACAACTCCAACGATTTTGGACGGATCAACCTTGATGTAAGGCAATCCGATACGGTCTGAAGGTGTATAAATTGGTATCTCGCGACGATAAGGAGGATCCAAAGGTTCATAGATATCGTGCATACCCCTGATTTCTTTTGGATGTTTTCTGTTTAGTTCCACGATGATTTTGTCGGCCAGACGACAAATGGTAGGAGTAATCCCTACACCGCAGGTAGGAACAATCTCTCCGTCTTCAGTAACGTCTGCAGCTTCAACAATAGCTACATTAATTTTACCTAAAAATCCGTAGCGAAGACATTGAGCCAGTTCAGATAAGTGCAGATCAAAATATTGAGCTTTGTGCGCATTAAGTACCGAACGTAAATCTTTATTTGACTGGTAAGGAGTTCTGAATTTGACAGCATTGGCACGAGCCAGTGCACCATCTAATCGATCTCCTGTAGAAGCACCGGTAAACATACCTATTTGAAAGGGATTCCCTTTAGCATGTTCTTCCGTTGCCTTTTTTGCAATAGCCTCCGGAACAGATTTTGGACATCCGGCTGGCGTAAATCCGCTGAAGCCTACATTATCGTCATGTTGCACGAAAGAGGCAGCTTCTTCAGCAGTAATGAATTTTAATGACATGATATTGTTATTTAGTTATATATATATTAGATTTCAATTTTGCGACGCAAAGTTATTAAAAAGAGCTGGTATTCAATACTTGCGGTTGAAAATTTCAGAATAAATAATAGCCTTTTTTATTTCGTCCGGATCAGAAAAAGAGAGATTCGGTATAGCGCTGTGTTCTTCCTCCTCTTGCATCGTTAACGGAGCTGTCGGAATAGTTTTTGTAAGCTTACTTTCGGTGTTAAGGAAGGGAGAGGGAGCCAGACGCTGTTTCTCCTTTACTTTCATGGCAGGCCTTGTTGCCGGCATGGGAACTTGTGCGGGTTTAGGTTTTCCTTCCTGCATCTCTTCCAGCATTTCCCAAAAGCTCTTTTCAGGAGCTTTTTCCTGTTCGGGCACTATATCTCTGTCCGGTTGTCCAAGTACTTCGGACGGACGTTTTTTTTTCTTGCCTGAACCAAGCAATCCGCTTACGGCTGCGATTATTAAAAAAACAATGTAGAGCCAATCTCCCAGGTTATCCATAAACTTTGATTATTTTTGCACCTCAAATGTAAGAAGAAAAAATGAATATTCATAAATGAAAAAAAATAAGGGTAACTTCGCAGCCACCCTTATCTTGTAATTAACCAAAACCTTAACTATGAAAAAATTTACGTTTTTCATAGGCAAAATTAGAAGAATGGTTTTTATTTACAAAGGGTTTTGTCCGTTTTTTTATACGTAACCAGTTGTTTTATATATTTTTAATAGATATTGTATGAGTAATGAAACGAAAGGCGCGGACTTAAAATCTGCTACCGAAAACGTAGAACGTAAGTTGTTTATTGAAACCTATGGTTGCCAGATGAACGTGGCCGACAGTGAGGTTGTTGCATCCATCATGGAAATGGATGGCTATGCCGTGACAAATCGAATTGAGGATGCTGATGCTATCTTTGTGAACACCTGCTCTGTGAGAGACAATGCTGAGCAAAAGGTTTTGGGGAGGTTACAGTATTTCCAGTCTTTGAAGCGGAAAAAGAAGTCGCTTATTATTGGCGTGTTAGGCTGTATGGCCGAGCGTGTAAGGGAAGAACTTATTAAAGAACATGGCGTTGACTTGGTGGTAGGTCCGGATTCATACATGGACCTTCCGAATTTGGTCGGAGCTGTTGAGCATGGAGAGAAAGCCATTAATGTAGAGCTTTCAACCCAGGAGACGTACAAAGATGTAATTCCTTTGAAAGTAGGGGGAGTTCATATTTCAGGATTTATATCCATAATGCGCGGATGTAATAATTTTTGCACTTATTGCATTGTTCCTTATACACGCGGTCGCGAACGTAGTCGCGATGTAGATAGCATTTTAAATGAATTGCGCGATATGCGCGACAAAGGTTTTCGTGAAGTAACTCTTTTGGGCCAGAATGTAAATTCTTATTCGTTCCAGAAAGACGATGAGCAAATTACTTTTCCAATGCTACTCGAAAAGGTAGCGCTTGAAGCCCCGGATATGCGTATTCGCTTTACCACATCTCATCCCAAGGACATGAGCGACGACACGTTGAAGGTAATGGCACAGTATCCTAATTTGTGTAAGCATATACATTTGCCAGCACAATCAGGTAGCTCAAGGATTTTACAGGTTATGAACCGAAAATATACGCGTGAGTGGTATCTTGGTCGTATAGCATCCATCCGAAGGATATTGCCTGATTGTGCAATTTCAACCGATCTCTTCAGTGGATTCCACTCTGAAACTCAAGAGGAATATGAAGAAACACTATCGTTGATGCGTGAAGTTGGATACGATTCGGCTTTCATGTTCAAGTATTCAGAACGTCCGGGTACATTTGCTGCCAAAAATCTGGAAGATAATATACCGGAAGATGAAAAAATTCGTCGCCTTCAGGGCATGATTGATCTGCAGAATAAGCTTTCTGAAGAAAGTAACCTGAGGGATGTGGGAAAAGTTTTTGAAGTCCTTGTCGAAGGATTCTCAAAACGTTCCCGAGAACAACTATTTGGCAGAACAGGACAGAATAAGGTTGTCATCTTCGATAAGCAGAATTTTAAAGTCGGACAATTTGTTTCCGTTCGGGTAACCGGTGCTTCTTCGGCAACTTTGTTTGGTATACCAGTGGAAGAGGAGTCTGACAATAACATATAATAGAATGTTAAAGAAACGCAAAGGGCTGCATAGTTTGTAAATTATTCGTTCTTTTGCACAAAATTTAGGGGGTGTGTTCTCTGAACGCACCTTCTTGATTTATTTAACTCTAATTAGGAATAAACTGATGACTGAAAATAAGAAATTTACGACTGTCTCTTTCTTTAATTCTCGCCTTACATCCGTAATTAGTATTGCGTTGGTTCTCTTTTTATTAGGTTTGATTTTTCTAATGGGCCTAATGGGGGATACCCTTTCCCGCTTTGTAAAAGAGAATATCACTTTCTCCGTAGTGTTGAAAGATAACGTTCGCGAGGCGGAAGTTAAACGTATGCAAAAACGCCTGGAAGCGGAACCGTTTATCAAGTCGGCCGAATATATTTCTAAGGAACAGGCTTCCAAAGAACTGGAAGAAGAGCTGGGGGAACGTCCGGAAACATTTCTGGGTTTTAATCCCTTACAAGCATCTCTTGAGGTGAAGCTGAATTCAGAATACGCAAATCCGGATAGCTTGCAACTTATCGAAAAGAAGATAAAGACATATACGAATGTATCTGAACTTTTGTACAGGAAAGACATGATGGAGATTGTGAACGATAATATGAAACGAATTGGAATTATTTTACTATCCCTGGCGGTGGTTCTGATGATTATTTCTTTCGTTTTGATAAGCAACACCATCAGGTTGCTTATTTATTCCAAACGATTTCTTATACATACGATGAAATTAGTGGGAGCCACTCCCGGATTTATAAGACGACCGTTTATGATATACAATATGGTTAGCGGACTTTTTGCCGCAATTCTGGCCATACTTATGTTAATGGGTGCCTTATATTACCTTCAGCAGGAATTGTCCGGTTTTATTGATTTACTTAATACAGATGCCTTGTTACTCGTTTTTGCTGCCGTACTGATACTCGGAATAATGCTCTCTTTGATTGCAACGTTCTTTGCGGTAAACAAATACCTGAGGATGGGTGTTGATAAATTGTATTACATATAATAAGAAATATATCAAGATGGCTAAAAGAGATTTTGCTTTTGGAAAGGAAAATTTTATCCTTATTGCGGTGGCAATTGCTTTCATTGTAGTTGGGTTTGTTTTAATGGGTGGAGGGGCCTCTGAGGATGGCGTATCTTTTAATCCGGAAATATTCAGTACCCGCCGTATCGTTGTGGCGCCAGTAATCACAATAATCGGCTTTGTTGCGATGATCTATGCAATTGTTCATAAACCCAAAAATAACGAGCAGCAGTAAATGAATATTATAGAGGCAATTATTATTGCCATTGTTGAAGGGTTGACCGAGTTCTTGCCGGTATCATCTACCGGACATATGATTATTACTCAAAATATGCTTGGAATACAGAGCACCGATTTTGTAAAGGCGTTTACTGTTATAATACAGTTCGGAGCAATACTTTCGGTGGTTTGTTTGTACTGGAACCGGTTTTTTCGTCTGAATAAATGTACCATATTTGACCAGAAGGCAGTGGAAGGAAAGTCCGGCTTCTCTAAATGGGCTGTTTATGGGAAAAGATTTTTGTATAAGTTCGACTTTTACTGGAAGTTGCTGGTTGCTTTTTTGCCAGCTG
Organism: uncultured Macellibacteroides sp.; assembly: GCF_963667135.1. Taxonomy (NCBI): domain Bacteria; kingdom Pseudomonadati; phylum Bacteroidota; class Bacteroidia; order Bacteroidales; family Porphyromonadaceae; genus Macellibacteroides; species uncultured Macellibacteroides sp. Next base: position 1,859,556 of record NZ_OY762974.1, read on the forward strand.
CAGTAATTGGATTTCTATTCAGCGATGACATCGATTCCATGCTCGAAAATGTATGGGTAGTGGCAGTAATGCTTGTATTGGGAGGTGTTTTCATGTTATTTGTGGACAAGCTTTTCAATAAAGGTGAAAAAGAAGAGATAACAGAAAAGAAAGCTTTATATATAGGATTTTTTCAGTGTATAGCTATGATACCGGGAGTTTCACGCTCTATGTCTACGATAGTGGGAGGAATGACACAGGGTTTGTCTCGCAAAACCGCGGCAGAGTTTTCTTTCTTTCTGGCTGTACCAACCATGTTTGCTGCTACGGCATATAAACTGCTAAAACTTATATTGGAGCCTGGCGGACTGGCTATTTTGAACGAAAACGCGGCTATATTGGTTATAGGTAATGTAGTTGCGTTTGTTGTTGCCTTACTGGCAATTAAATTCTTTATCGGGTTCGTTACCAGATATGGATTCAAGGCTTTTGGATACTATCGTATAATTGTAGGTGGTATTATTCTGGTGATGATGTTGATGGGATATAACTTAGAAATTGTTTAATGGATTTTATAGAAGGAGAAGTTCTCTATTTTAATAAGCCGCTGCGGTGGACATCATTTGATTTGGTGAACAAGTTTCGATACAAGCTATCGAAGAAACTGCGTGTCAAGAAAATTAAAGTAGGACATGCCGGCACGTTGGACCCTCTGGCTACCGGGGTAATGATTATCTGTACAGGACGGGCAACCAAGCGGATCGAGGAGTTTCAGTATCAGACAAAAGAATATGTGGCTACGCTTAAATTGGGTGAAACCACACCGTCTTTTGATTTGGAGAAAGAGGTGGATGGAGTTTATCCGACTGAACATATCACCAAAACTATGGTTGATGAAGTTTTGTTGTCATTTGTGGGAAAGATACAGCAGGTGCCTCCTGTTTTTTCGGCTTGCAAGGTTGATGGAAAACGAGCCTACGAACTTGCTCGTAAAGGAGAAGAGGTCGAATTAAAGGCAAAAACACTGGTAATTGATGAGATAGAACTCTTATTATGTGAGTTGCCTGTTATTAAGATACGTGTTGTCTGTAGTAAAGGCACCTACATTCGGGCATTGGCCCGTGATATCGGTGTAGCATTAAATTCCGGGGCTCATCTCATTGGGCTTGAACGTACTCGCATTGGCGATGTTACCCTGGATCAATGTATGAATGCAGAGGATATCGATGCGTTTTTAGAAAAAGAAGTGATAATAATAAATGAAAATTAATATACTAGTAGTATGAAGCTTTCTAAATTCAAATTTAATTTACCGTCCGAGCTGATTGCCATGCAACCATCCAAGAACAGAGATGAATCCAGATTAATGGTAATTCATCGTAAAACGGGGGAAATTGAGCACAGAGTCTTCAAAGACATCCTTGAGTATTTTGGACCGAAGGATGTTTTCATCTTTAACGACACAAAGGTATTTCCTGCGCGTTTATATGGTAACAAGGAAAAGACTGGAGCCCGCATCGAAGTTTTTTTGTTGCGTGAATTGAATGAAGAGCTCAGATTATGGGATGTATTGGTAGATCCGGCCCGTAAAATTCGTATCGGAAATAAATTGTATTTTGGTGAAGACGATTCCATGGTTGCCGAAGTAATTGATAATACGACATCCCGCGGACGTACGTTGCGTTTTTTGTTTGACGGAAATCATGATGAGTTTAAAAAAGCATTGTATGCTTTAGGCGAAACTCCCCTGCCAAAGTACATTGAACGCGAAGTGGAGTCTGACGACGAACACCGTTATCAGAATATTTATGCTACGCAGGAAGGTGCTGTTGTTGCTCCTGCTGCAGGGCTTCATTTTAGTCGTGAGCTGATGAAACGTCTCGAAATAAAGGACTGTCGTTTTGCTTTCCTTACGGTACATTCGGGTTTGGGTAACTTCCGCGAAATTGATGTGGAAGATCTTACCAAGCATAAGATGGATTCGGAACAGATGGTAGTAAATGCTGAGGTTGTAAAAATAGTGAATGAGGCTAAGGATAACAACAATCAGATATGCGCAGTTGGAACTTCTGTGATGCGTGCTATTGAAACTGCCGTAAGTACGGACGGGCACCTGAAAGAGTTTGAAGGGTGGACCAACAAGTTTATTTTTCCTCCTTACGACTTTAGTGTGGCCAACAGCATGGTTACCAATTTTCATATGCCGCTTTCAACCCTGTTGATGCTTACGGCTTCATTTGGTGGTTATGATATGATTATGGATGCCTACGATTTGGCGATGAAAGAAAAATACCGGTTTGGCGCTTATGGCGATGCCATGCTGATTATCTGATTTTGAATGGCAATTGTATATTTTGGTTTAGGAACGAATATGGGCGACAAGCGGAATAATATGATTACCGCTGTAGCTCTTTTGTCAGAAAGGGTGGGGAATATCCTCGCCCTTTCTGATTTATATGAAACAACACCATGGGGCTTTGTTTCTGAGAATAGTTTTCTCAATGCGGCACTCATGATGGATACTTCGTTGTTACCCCTGGATATTCTTTCGGTTACTCAGGAAATAGAGCGAACCATGGGACGTACTGCGAAGAGCGATGGTGAATATCACGACCGTGTTATTGATATCGATATATTAATGTATGATGATTGGGTGATGGAAACGCCCCATCTTATGCTGCCGCATCCCTTGATGCACCAGCGAAGCTTTGTGCTTGGACCCCTTGCAGAGATTGCGCATACGCTTGTTCATCCTGTTTTGAAACAAACAATCGGCGAGCTGTACCTGTCTCTTCCTCTGGATAACAAATAAATAGAATTCTTAAATGTGGTGAAAAACCGGAAGGTTTTATTGTATCCTAAAATTAGTTTGTATCTTTGCAGCCGAACTGATGTGGATAGATTTGAATGCTTGCAACCACAGGAAAAAATGCTAAAAACGAAAAGGTTTTATTATTTGTATTGCGTAGATTTCCTCTTTCCCCTATCAGTTCAAAATATAATATACATAATTATATAACAATGAGTTATTTATTTACCTCCGAATCGGTGTCTGAAGGACACCCCGATAAAGTGGCCGATCAAATATCGGATGCTTTGCTGGATGAGTTTCTTGCCTACGACAAGAACTCGAAAGTTGCTTGCGAAACACTTGTTACAACCGGACAGGTTGTACTGGCGGGAGAAGTTAAATCAAGTGCATACGTTGATGTGCAGGAAGTAGCACGCGCTGTGATTGAGCGTATTGGTTATACAAAAAGTGAATACCAGTTCGAAGCTAAATCATGTGGAGTTTTTTCTGCCATACATGAACAAAGTGGAGATATCAACCGTGGTGTTGAACGCGAAGACCCTTATAATCAGGGAGCGGGAGACCAGGGTATGATGTTTGGATATGCGACCAACGAAACCGAAAATTATATGCCGTTGGCGTTGGACCTTTCTCATTCTTTATTGTCTGAATTAGCTTTTATTCGTAAAAACGAAATAGAAAAGATGCCTTATTTGCGTCCCGATGCAAAAAGTCAGGTAACCATCGAATACGATGATAACGGAGCTCCGTTGCGTATTGATACCATCGTAATCTCGACCCAACACGACGAATTTGTTCTTCCTTCTGATGAGAGTGCAAAAGCACAGGAGAAGGCAGATAAGTCGATGCAGGATAGAATTGCTGCCGATGTGAAGGCTATTCTTATTCCACGTGTAAAGGCACAATATCCTCCCTATGTTCAGGCATTGTTTACCGATAAGATTACCTATCATGTGAATCCTACCGGCAAGTTTGTTATCGGTGGTCCTCATGGCGATACAGGTCTTACCGGTCGTAAAATTATTGTGGATACCTATGGAGGTAAAGGCGCTCACGGTGGAGGTGCTTTTTCCGGCAAGGATCCTTCCAAGGTAGACCGTTCTGCTGCTTACGCTGCTCGTCATATTGCAAAGAACCTTGTTGCTGCCGGTGTGGCCGACGAAGTACTTGTTCAGGTTTCCTATGCCATTGGTGTGGCTAAGCCTATGAATATTTTTGTAAACACTTATGGCCGTTCTAAGGTTAATCTTACCGATGGTGAAATTGCAGCGAAGGTATGGGACTTGTTTGATATGCGCCCTAAGGCTATCGAGGACCGTTTGAAGTTGCGTAATCCCATTTACTTTGAAACAGCTTCTTATGGTCACATGGGACGTACACCCCAGGCTGTGATTAAAACTTTCTGCTCTCGCTACAATCCTACTCCTGTAGTTTGTGAAGTGGAGCTCTTTACCTGGGAGAAGCTTGATTATGTAGATCAGATAAAAGAGGCTTTCGGTTTGTAAGCTTTCCTTATTATATTTTATATAGAGGCTGTTCTACCTGTTTACAGGGTAGGATAGCCTTTTTTATATTCACTCTCGCTTTAAAGTTTACCACTTGTTCCTTATATCTTTAACTTTTAAAGATATATCTTTTGATGTTGAAAATTATATAAATGAAGTTTCAAAGATATAGGACTTTTTGGTCTGTCTTATTTAGAGGGGATATACTCTCTGGGAATTAAATTTTCAATATTTATCTCTCATCTGTCATCTATCACTCTTAAGAAAGCCAGCCTGATGATCTGTTTTGTCAAACCAATCTGTCTTTAAGCATTCAGCCTTGTTTTCCTTTCTTTTATTCCAATCCGAACGTACAGGTGATAGAAGCTACAAAATGGATGATTTGATCACAAGACTTAGTAAATTAGTCCCGTTTACTATATCTCTTAGTGTTTTTCTACGTTTTGTATAACTTGTTTTCCAATTGAGTGATTATTGTCACTCAACCGGGTGATTATACTACTCCAATTGGATGACAATAATCACCCGGTTGGGTGTCAAGTTTAGTGTATAAGATTCAGTTGGTAAATATCCCGTATTCATACGTAATTACTGCATGTTGTCGGTTATAAGTCCTTTGTACGATATTTTACCCTTATATATATAACGTACACGAGACAAAATCCGGTTTATCCCCCTTGAAAAAACTTTAAAAAAAGATTGAGCTTTAACAATCGGGTTATCAGAGATTAAGGTGATATTGAGAGGCGAGTGATGAAAATAAGATAGGAAAAGGTTTGGATTGTATGTTGTAAAGCACTACTTTTGTCCCCGCATTCAAGAGAGAGTGGCGCAGCAAACATGATGAGGAAACGAACAGCGGTGTACATAAGGTGAGGTTAGCAGAGCTAAGCGAGAAACCTGCAGTCATACTGAAACGGCTTCCGAAACTTTTTAAAAATAAACTTTCCAAAACATTTGGAAGTTAAAAATAAAAAGACGTATCTTTGCACCCGCTTTGCCGCTGTAACATGCAGCGGCTAAATGCAAAAAAGAGTTCTTTGAAAAATTTACATATCAACAAGTAGTACAAGAAAAATTATCTTTCGGGATAATTGGACGTAAAGAATGAAATTAATACCGTCAATTGTAAACTAATAATAGAAGGGAATTCTGAGCAAGAGATATTAAGACAAACAAATTATACAACGAAGAGTTTGATCCTGGCTCAGGATGAACGCTAGCGACAGGCTTAACACATGCAAGTCGAGGGGCAGCATAAAAGTAGCAATACTTTGGTGGCGACCGGCGCACGGGTGAGTAACGCGTATGCAACCTACCTATCAGAGGGGGATAACCCGGCGAAAGTCGGACTAATACCGCATAAAACAGGGGCACCGCATGGTGATATTTGTTAAAGATTAATTGCTGATAGATGGGCATGCGTTCCATTAGGTAGTTGGTGAGGTAATGGCTCACCAAGCCGACGATGGATAGGGGAACTGAGAGGTTGGTCCCCCACACTGGTACTGAGACACGGACCAGACTCCTACGGGAGGCAGCAGTGAGGAATATTGGTCAATGGGCGAGAGCCTGAACCAGCCAAGTCGCGTGAAGGAAGAAGGATCTATGGTTCGTAAACTTCTTTTGCAGGGGAATAAAGTGGAGGACGTGTCCTCTTTTGTATGTACCCTGAGAATAAGGATCGGCTAACTCCGTGCCAGCAGCCGCGGTAATACGGAGGATCCGAGCGTTATCCGGATTTATTGGGTTTAAAGGGTGCGTAGGTGGTTTAATAAGTCAGCGGTGAAAGTTTGCAGCTTAACTGTAAAAATGCCGTTGAAACTGTTAGACTTGAGTGTAAATGAGGTAGGCGGAATGCGTGGTGTAGCGGTGAAATGCTTAGATATCACGCAGAACTCCGATTGCGAAGGCAGCTTACCAAGCTACAACTGACACTGAAGCACGAAAGCGTGGGGATCAAACAGGATTAGATACCCTGGTAGTCCACGCAGTAAACGATGATTACTAGCTGTTTGCGATACACAGTAAGCGGCACAGCGAAAGCGTTAAGTAATCCACCTGGGGAGTACGCCGGCAACGGTGAAACTCAAAGGAATTGACGGGGGCCCGCACAAGCGGAGGAACATGTGGTTTAATTCGATGATACGCGAGGAACCTTACCCGGGTTTGAACGCAGAGAGACAGGGGTGGAAACATCCTTTTCAGCAATGACTGTCTGCGAGGTGCTGCATGGTTGTCGTCAGCTCGTGCCGTGAGGTGTCGGCTTAAGTGCCATAACGAGCGCAACCCTTATCTTTAGTTACTAACAGGTCAAGCTGAGGACTCTAGAGAGACTGCCAGCGTAAGCTGTGAGGAAGGTGGGGATGACGTCAAATCAGCACGGCCCTTACATCCGGGGCGACACACGTGTTACAATGGTAAGGACAAAGGGCAGCTACCGGGCGACCGGATGCGAATCTCTAAACCTTATCTCAGTTCGGATCGGAGTCTGCAACTCGACTCCGTGAAGCTGGATTCGCTAGTAATCGCGCATCAGCCATGGCGCGGTGAATACGTTCCCGGGCCTTGTACACACCGCCCGTCAAGCCATGGGAGCCGGGGGTACCTGAAGTTCGTAACCGCAAGGATCGACCTAGGGTAAAACTGGTGACTGGGGCTAAGTCGTAACAAGGTAGCCGTACCGGAAGGTGCGGCTGGAACACCTCCTTTCTGGAGCCTGAGTTCCCTTTTACGGTTTGCAAGGTATTAAGGAAGGAACTTTACGTTCGTTTGTACTACGCTGTTGAATATGTGATAATATATGATCTTATAAAACTGGGAAACCAGAAGAGAAACAAGAGGCTGAAGCGCCTGCCCCGAAAGACCGGAAACGGTCAATACACGGAAAGAGCTTCAGGCACAAGTTAGAAAGCCAGTCCTATAGCTCAGTTGGTTAGAGCGCTACACTGATAATGTAGAGGTCGGCAGTTCAACTCTGCCTGGGACTACGAAGTAAAACTTTACGGGGGATTAGCTCAGCTGGCTAGAGCATCTGCCTTGCACGCAGAGGGTCAACGGTTCGAATCCGTTATTCTCCACACAAACCGGACGCCGCAAGGCAAAGGTAAGAAGATCTTTGACATGATGGACAACAAAGCAATAAAGTAACAAATTAAGAGCAAGCTTTAAAAATATATCAATCCGACACATGTGGTCGTATTAATACGACTGCGCATATGTGCACGGAAAAAGAAAGTAAGCAAGGGCAGACGGTGGATGCCTTGGCTCTCGGAGGCGAAGAAGGACGTGATAAGCTGCGATAAGTTCGGGGGATGTGCAAATAACAATTGATCCCGAAATTTCCGAATGGGGCAACCCGGCAGGTTGAAGGCCTGTCATTCCGTAAGGAAGGCAAACGTGGGGAACTGAAACATCTAAGTACCCATAGGAGAAGAAAACAAAAGTGATTCCCCAAGTAGTGGCGAGCGAACGGGGAACAGCCCAAACCTATGCTGTTGAGGCAGTATAGGGGTTGTAGGACTACGATGTGGCAAGAAATCAGTAAAGTGGAACGTTTTGGAAAGAACGGCTATATAGGGTGACAGTCCCGTACACGACTTATTGACGAAGCCTAGTAGTATCCTGAGTAGCGCGGGACACGAGAAATCCTGTGTGAAACTGCGGGGACCATCCCGTAAGGCTAAATACTCCCGAGAGACCGATAGCGAACCAGTACTGTGAAGGAAAGGTGAAAAGAACCTCGAATAGAGGAGTGAAATAGACCCTGAAACCGTCTGCCTACAAGCGGTCGGAGCATCTATAAGATGTGACGGCGTGCCTTTTGCATAATGAACCTACGAGTTACTGTCATTGGCAAGGTTAAGGAATTAAGTTCCGGAGCCGAAGCGAAAGCGAGTCTTAATAGGGCGAGTTAGTCAGTGGTAGTAGACGCGAAACCAAGTGATCTACCCTTGATCAGGTTGAAGGTTGGGTAACACCAACTGGAGGACCGAATCGGTATACGTTGAAAAGTGTTCGAATGAATTGAGGGTAGGGGTGAAAGGCTAATCAAACTTGGAGATAGCTCGTACTCCCCGAAATGCATTTAGGTGCAGCCTTTGTTATTACTAGTATGAGGTAGAGCGACTGATTGGATGCGAGGGCTTCACCGCCTATCAAGTCCAGATAAACTCCGAATGCGTATTAGTTTAGACAAGGAGTGAGGGCATGGGTGCTAAGGTCCATGTCCGAGAGGAGAAGAATCCAGACCATCAGCTAAGGTCCCCAAATAGCAGCTAAGTTGAATTAACGAAGTCAGATTGCAAAGACAGCTAGGATGTTGGCTTGGAAGCAGCCATTCATTTAAAGAGTGCGTAACAGCTCACTAGTCGAGGAATTTGGCGTGGATAATAATCGGGCATAAGCTGTTTACCGAAGCTATGGAATCATGTAAATGATTGGTAGGGGAGCATTCTGCTCAGCTTAGAAGGTAGGGGATAACCCCTGCTGGAGCGTGCAGAAAAGCAAATGTAGGTATAAGTAACGATAAAGGGGGTGAGAAACCCCCTCGCCGAAAGACTAAGGCTTCCTGATCAACGTTAATCGGATCAGGGTTAGTCGGGACCTAAGGATAAGCCGAACGGCGATTCCGATGGAAGAATGGGTTAATATTCCCATACTACTTTATAGAGCGATGTGGAGACGGAGAAGTGAAAGTCCTGCTGCCTGACGGAATAGGTAGTTAAAGGGTGTAGGCGTTGATCATTGTAGGCAAATCCGCAGTGAGAGTCGAACCTGATAGTATGCGGAGTGCTTGCACGAAGCAATATGGATGTAACCAGGCTCCCAAGAAAATCCGCTAAGCATAATTTATAGAGTACCCGTACCGTAAACGGACACACGTAGTTGGGTTGAGTATACTAAGGCGCTCGAGTGATTCACGGTTAAGGAACTAGGCAAAATAGTCCTGTAACTTCGGGAAAAAGGACGCCATCAGCAATGGTGGCCGCAGAGAATAGGCCCAGGCGACTGTTTAACAAAAACACATGGCTATGCAAAATAGAAATATGAAGTATATGGCCTGACACCTGCCCGGTGCTGGAAGGTTAAGAGGAGATGTCATCGCAAGAGAAGCATTGAATTGAAGCCCCAGTAAACGGCGGCCGTAACTATAACGGTCCTAAGGTAGCGAAATTCCTTGTCGGGTAAGTTCCGACCTGCACGAATGGTGTAACGATCTGGGCACTGTCTCAACCGTGAGCTCGGTGAAATTGTAGTATCGGTGAAGATGCCGATTACCCGCGATGGGACGAAAAGACCCCGTGAACCTTTACTATAGCTTTACATTGCATTTGGGTAATTAATGTGTAGGATAGGCCGGAGGCTATGAAGCGGGCACGCTAGTGTTTGTGGAGCCGACGTTGAAATACGGCCCTTTGATTATTTGAATTCTAACTCCCGATGGGAGGACACTGTATGGTGGGTAGTTTGACTGGGGTGGTCGCCTCCAAAAGTGTAACGGAGGCTTCTAAAGGTACCCTCAGGCCGATTGGTAACCGGTCGTAGAGTGTAATGGCATAAGGGTGCTTGACTGGGAGACAAACAAGTCGATCAGGTAGGAAACTAGAGCATAGTGATCCGGTGGTTCCGCATGGAAGGGCCATCGCTCAAAGGATAAAAGGTACTCCGGGGATAACAGGCTGATCGCTCCCAAGAGCTCATATCGACGGAGCGGTTTGGCACCTCGATGTCGGCTCGTCACATCCTGGGGCTGGAGAAGGTCCCAAGGGTTGGGCTGTTCGCCCATTAAAGTGGCACGCGAGCTGGGTTCAGAACGTCGTGAGACAGTTCGGTCTCTATCTATCGTGGGCGCAGGAAATTTGAGAGGCTCTGACACTAGTACGAGAGGACCGTGTTGGACTGACCACTGGTTTACCGGTTGTACCGCCAGGTGCACTGCCGGGTAGCTAAGTCGGGATTGGATAAGTGCTGAAAGCATCTAAGTACGAAGCCAGCCTCAAGATTAGATTTCCTTATAAGGGTGGTTGAAGACTACGACCTTGATAGGCTACAGGTGTAAGGGCAGTAATGTCGAAGCCGAGTAGTACTAATAGCCCGAAACTTTCGTTTCCGTGGAAACGGGTTGATATATTGATAAGAAAAGAGTAAGCTCATAAGATGAGTTATTTTATTGCTAGTCCAACATTCAAACATCATAAGAAATTAAGGTGGTTATAGCGTTGGGGTTCCACCTCTTCCCATTCCGAACAGAGAAGTTAAGCCCACCCACGCCGATGGTACTGCGTATAGTGGGAGAGTAGGTAGCCGCCGTTTTACAAGAGGAGTTAGTTCGTAAGAGCTGACTCCTCTTTTTGTTTATTTATATTCAGAAAAAGATAAATATCTTCGTATTTGTCTGTAACAAACTTTATTTTTTTAGCTTTGTATCGAAGGAAGAATGCTATATAGTTTATTTGTACTTTATGCAGGAATCAAAACTTTATTTTAAGGAGCTGATTCCTTAGAACGCAGTATTCTGTGTAATTAATAGCTAACTATAGCCGTTTGTATAATATAACCACAATTTGTTAATGTACAACAACGCACAAACAGATCTAGAAATATGGCAGAGTTTTTTAGAAGGAAACGAACATGCTCTTGAAGAAATTTACAGAGGACAGTATAGTCGTTTGTATGCCTATGGAATAAAGTTTGTGGCAGACAAGGAGCTTGTAAAAGATTGTATTCAGGACTTGTTTGTCAAATTACATTGTAACCGGAAACAATTAAGAGAAACCGTAAATTTAAATACATATCTTATCCGCGCATTAAAGAATAAACTTTATGATTCACTCTCTGCTCATATAGACATGCAGGATATTGATGCGCTTCCTTTTGACCTTAAAGCCGAAGATTCATTCTTTACCTTATTTTCCGAAAATGACGAAGACCTATTGCAAAAGCACAAACTCCAGAAGGCATTGGAAAAGATTTCTCCCCGCCAACGAGAATCCATTTACCTACGCTTTATTCAGGAACTAGATTATGAAGAGATTGGAACCATTTTGGAAATCAACTATCAGTCTGCAAAAAACCTTGTTTCACGCACATTAATCAAATTGAGAGAAATCTATTTTGAGTCTTGATTTATAAAATATTCATCTTTTTGAATTAATTACAAAAAGTTGAGTACTGTAATTCTTTTTAACCGTTCATTTAGTAACCAGATGTAAATATGTACAAGAGATCTATAGATAACAAAAATAAAAAGGAATTTTTTGCCAAATTAACAGAGCACTGGCTTCCTTCAATTAAGCAATACGAAAAAACCACGTATTGTGAGGGGGAAAATGAAGTTTGGGAACAAATACAAAAAGGAATCAGGGCGAATAAGCAACGTAAAAACAGACATATTGTCTATTTTATTATTTCATCTGCAGCTTGCGTACTGTTGTTATTTGGGGGAATCTATGCCTTGATCAACGAGGCTGGAAGCAATAAAGAAACAATCGAGTTAGCTAATATACCGATACCAGATGGTGTAAAAGATGAAATAACGTTAGTAACTTCTTCACATAAAAATTTAAATGTAGAAGACAATTCAAATGTTACTTACGACAAAGATGGATCAGTTACTGTTAATTCCAGGAAGATTAGTCCTGCGAAGTCTGGAAAAACAAAAAATGAAGAGATTGCATATAACCAGATAATTGTACCACCAGGTAAAAGAACGAATGTGTTTTTTGCAGATGGGACAAGAATATATGTAAATGCAGGTACACGTGTAGTATATCCTACTGTTTTTGCAAAAGATAAGCGCGAGATCTATGTGGATGGAGAAATTTTTCTGGAAGTTAAAAAAGATATATCCCGACCGTTTATTGTAAAAACAGACAATATGAATGTACGCGTATTAGGCACTTCTTTTAATGTTTGTTCATATAAACAGGATAAAGAGAGTTCTGTCGTGCTGGTTTCAGGAAAAGTTGAAGTTCAAACAAAATCGAAACAAAAGGTTTATTTATCTCCTGATGATATGTTTAAATTGAATGCCTCGGAATTTTCAACCAGAAAAGTAGATGTTTACAATTATATCAGTTGGAAAGACGGAGTAATGAAATTGGACGCTGAGCCTTTGGATAAAGTGCTTATTAAGCTCTCTCGCTATTACGGACAGGAAATATTGTTTGATAAAAGTCTTGCATCAATGCCTATTTCAGGTAAGCTGGATCTTAGGGATAATCTTGATGAAGTAATAGATATAATTGCTGAAACAGCACCCATAACCGTTATACAAAAGTATAATACGATTTATGTGAAGGGGAAAAAATAGTATTTGAAGTATATGTAAGAAAAAACGAATAATTGTTAACCTTAAAGCAGAAGCATATGATCTAAAAAACGAATGATTAATAACCGTCGGACAATACGGCTAATATTATCCGACGGAAGTTTTACGTAAACGTTAGCTTTCAACTAATTATTGTTTAAGAAAAACATCACAAATGTATGAAAAAAGTATTATTAAAACTTGACAAACTAGTTAAAATACCTAAATTGGTATTAATAACTTGTTTTTTACTTGGTTCAAGTCTGATTTCATTTGCTGAAAATGCCAGCTATTCTCAGACAACCGCACTAACAATCAAAATGGATAATAAAACTATTAAAGATGTCTTCAATTACATCGAAAAGAATAGTGAATTCATTTTTGTTTATTATGACTATGTGATCGATACAAAACGGCTAGTTGATGTCAATGTCCAAAACCAACCGATAACAACGATTCTTAATCAGATTTTTAAAGGAACGGATGTCACTTATACAATCAACAACCGGCAGGTTATCATTAAAAAGAAAGAAAATGCTCCAGTAATATCGCCTGCTCAACAGCAAGGGACAGAGGTTAGCGGAATTGTTACAGATAATGCAGGAGACCCGATTATCGGGGCAAACATTATTATTAAAGGTAGTAACACCGGTGTTATTACCGATATGGATGGAAGGTACGTGATTAAGGTTTCATCGTCTAAAAGCATTCTTGTTGTATCCTATATAGGATTCACTCCTCAAGAGATTTCTGTGGGCAATAAAACGATACTCAACGTAGTCCTGGCTTCCGCTATGGAAAACCTGGACGAAGTCGTTGTAGTTGGTTACGGTACGCAGAAGAAGGTAAATCTTACGGGATCTGTTCTAAATGTTACAAGTAAAGACCTCGTAAAGAGAAGTGCATCCAACACGTCAGTTGCTTTACAAGGTTTGGCTCCTGGTGTTTCCGTCGTTACTACATCTGGTAGACCTGGTTATGATGGCGCAGGAATTACAATTCGTGGTACGGGATCTTTAAATTCATCTTCAAGTCCATTAGTGTTGATTGATGGTGTTGAAGGATATATGAACTTCCTGGATATGAATACCATTGAATCTATTTCTGTTTTGAAAGATGCTGCATCAGCTTCAATTTATGGATCACGGGCATCAAATGGTGTAATCTTGGTTACAACAAAGAGAGCCAAAGAACAACCTCTTAAGGTAACCTATAATGGATATGTAGGATACAATACCCCGACAGATCTTCCTGATCCGGCAAATGCTATTGAGTATATGGAGGCTATTAATTTAGCCAACTCAAATGCGGGAGCCAATCAAACCTATTCGGACGAATTGATTGGTCAGTATAAAACATTGGGAGCTGATAATATTAACCGATATGAAACAAACTGGAGAAAAGAGGTTATAAAAGATATAGCACTTACTCATAACCATTCAGTAAGTGTTACGGGCGGCTCCAAAGATGTAAGTGTCTTTGCCAATGCAGCCTATTACTATCAGGATGGTAATATAGCTAATAACTCATACGATCGCATGACTTTACGATTGAATACGGATGCTCGCATAACCGACTGGATGACAGCGGGTGTTAATGTTAATATCCGTCAGTCAAAATCTATAAATCCTGCTTTGGATTCTCCCGAATCAATCATTTGTAAGGCAACGACATTTGTTCCTATTTTTTCTGGAATTAATGATGACGGAACTTGGGGATATGGTCAAAATGGAGATAATCCAATTGCAACGGCCAAAGCTTCAGGTATAGGTACATCAAGGAGCCCTGAACTTGGATTGAAAGGTTTTGTTACAATTAAACCATTCAAAGGATTTGATATGACTGCAAGTTATAGTTCGAACAGGCTGGAAACGAAAGGTGATTCCTTCCTTAAACCTTACGATACGTATGAATATGGTGTATTTAAAACGTCTTTCCCTGCATCAGGAACTTCCAAGTATGAAGGATGGAGTCAAAGTATGTCTAACGAATTTAATGTACAGGCTTCTTACGAAAAGCAGATAAAAGGAAACAACTTTAAAGTGTTGGGAGGTATGCAGACATCCGAAAAGAGTGGCCGTTCATTTTCTGCTACACGCACTGGATTCGATTTTACCGGATTTGAAGACCTGAACAATGGGGATATCTCAACAGCTTCCAATGCCGGATCGCATTGGAATTGGACAATGCTTTCTTACTATTCACGTATAAACTACAATTTCAAAGATCGATATTTAGTTGAACTAAACGGACGTTGGGATGCTTCTTCCCGTTTTATGAAAGATCAACGCTGGGGATTTTTTCCGTCAGCCTCTTTGGGATGGAGAGTTTCCGAAGAACCTTTCTTTGAGCCTGTTAAGAGGGTGGTTAATAATTTAAAATTCAGAGGATCTTACGGAACGTTAGGTAACCAGGATATCTCAATAAATGGATACCAACAGTATTACCCATATGCCGCAACTATTGGTTCAGGTTACGGATATTGGTTCAACGAAGTATTGGGCTCGGGTGCAACACAGACTCAGGTTGCTAACGAAAAGATTTCGTGGGAAAAATCGACTCAAATGAACGTAGGATTGGATGCAGACTTTTTAAACTCAAAATTAACAGCATCTTTCGATTATTATGTTCGTGATATTAACGATATGTTGCAGCAGTTCCCGATTCCTTTGTATGTGGGCCTTTCTTCTTCTTGGGAAAATGCAGGCTCTATGCGTAACAATGGATGGGATTTTACATTAACATGGAGAGATAAGGTTGGAAATGTAAATTATAATATTACCGGAAATCTTTCTGACGTAAAGAATACAGTAACGAATCTTTATGGTAAAGAATATGTTGGAACTCAGATTACCCGCGAAGGAGATGCATTAGGTTCTTGGTACGGTTATTTGTCTGATGGTTATTTCCAAACTCAGGAAGAGATTGATGCTTCACCCGTTTACGGAACAAGAGCTAATATTAAACCCGGTTTCATAAAATATAAGGATATAAGTGGACCTGATGGCGTAGCTGATGGTATAGTAAACGATTTCGACCGTTCTATCTTAGGCAATCCGTCGCCACGGTATGAATTTAGTTTGAATCTGGGAGCTGAATGGAACAACTTTGACTTTTCAATGTTTTTCCAGGGTGTTGGAAAGAAAGAACTTTTCTATTCCTCTTATGGTGCTCGTCCGTTCTATATCGGTCGGTCAATTATGCGCAATCAACTGGATACATGGACTCCGGAAAATACGGATGCAGCATTTCCATTATTGCTTATTGATGGTTCGGGAAGTAATGTAAATAATATTATATCGGACTTTTGGGTAAAGAGTGGAGCTTATATGCGTTTGAAGAATGTGGTAATTGGGTATACGTTGCCAAAAACTTTAACACAAAAAATGAAGATTGATAACCTTCGTTTCTATGTGAGCGGTCAGAATCTGTTCACCCTTTCCGATGCTTATGAGGGATATGACCCTGAAGCTTCAGTAAGTAGCGGCAGCTTCTATCCATTGATGCAGACTTTTACTTTTGGTATGGATATTCGTTTTTAAAAATAAGACAATATGAAAAAGATATTATTAAATATTTCATTACTGGTAGCAATGGGTATTTCTGGAACATCTTGCTCAGATTTTTTGGATAAAACTCCCGCTGATTATTCTTCCGTGGGTTTCTATCAGTCTGAAGCAGCAATAGAAACAGGCGTATCAGGTATTTACAATGCTCTTTATATTAATATAGGATATTTGTGCCCATTTAATGTATACATGGAACATTACACAGGAATGGCTATGGAACGCGCCGAAAACAATACCATTGGAGCCGGAGGTGCGCTAAATGCCGATAATGCAGCGGTTCAAACCTGGTGGACGAGTTTGTATCGGATTATTGCACGGGCAAATTCAGTAATATACGGATCTGCCGACTATGTAGATAACTTGGGGACCGCTTCAAAGCAATACATTGCCGAAGCAAAAGTGCTTCGTGCATATGCTTACTATAATCTCATCGCCACATACGGAGATGTTCCTTTCTTTACAGAACCTGTTACAGTTGATCAATACAAAGACCAACGGACCTCAAAGGTTACTATTCTTGACTTCATTCTGTCGGATCTGGAAGCAGCTGCTGCTGATCTTCCCTGGATAGCTGCAGATAGAGGTCGGGTTGATAAGGCTGTTGCTTACGGACTTAAATCCCGTGCAGCATTGTTAGGCGGTAGTCTTGATTACGGGGGTAAAGCGAAAGACTACTTCGCAGCAGCCGCTGCTGCAGCCAAATCTGTTATCGGACAACGTACTTTGGCAGCTAACTATGATGATTTGTTTACTAAAGCCGGCCAAACAAAAACGGATGTCCGAAATGAAACTCTTTTTGAATTGATGTATTCCGATCAGGGAACGAAGTTATTTCATGTAGTAGGTTTTGGACAGGTATCCAGAAATTACGGGCAAACAGGTCGTCATCCTTCAGGAATATTTGTTGATACTTACGAATGTATTGATGGGAAACGTATAGATGAATCTACTTTATACAATCCGAAGAATCCTGGAGCTAACCGAGACCCTCGTTTCAAATCAACTATTTGGATGCATGGTGATACCGTTCAGGGAAATACTAAAGGGACAGATGCAGGACGCATTAAGTTTATATTGGATGGGTACAATTCGACTACTATGTTTTACAATTTTACTACAGGGGAATGGTATTCGGGAAACAATGCGGACATTAACAGTGGTGCAGCATGGACAAGCTTTGCCAATGCGGGTGTAGGTTATATGTGGAAGAAGTTTAGCAATGAACCCAATGAAAATATAAGTAATTCTACTTGTAACATTCCGTTGATGCGTTATGCTGAAGTGCTTCTTTCTTATGCCGAAGCAAAAATTGAATTGAATGAACTTGATAATACAGTTTACGAAGCCATAAATTTGGTACGCAGTCGTTCAGGAATGCCTAATGTCTCTGCAGACAGAATTGGTAATCAGGATAAGATGCGTCAATTGGTTCGCCGCGAACGTAAAGTGGAATTAATGCTGGAAGGTCTTCATTTTGTAGATATGCGCAGATGGCAAATTGGCGATATTGAAAACGATTCTCCGAGTTATGGATTTCCTGTAGCTATTACCAAAGATGCCAGCGGGCACATTACTTCCGGAGGTTATGCAGACGCTACTCCTGATATGGTTCCTAATTTCAAGAAATCAGCTCGTCACGATTTGAATGACATCGCCAATTATGATGCCTATAAATCAAAGTTGAAAGTAAGAGATGCAAATCGTTTCTGGGATGCTAAATTCAATCTGTTCCCAATACCGACAGTAGAAAGAGACCGTAACCCAAATTTGGCACAGAATGATGGGTATTAAATTCGTTTAATAATTAAGATAGATAGGGCCGGGACGTCAGGATAATCTTCTGAGTCCCGGCATTCTTATTGGATGTAGCAGGAATCGAACTAATTCGTGTTATTAATAAAATGCTTGGATGAAGAAATCTTCCAATAAACAGACTATTTAAAAATGAAAAAGTATATATATATTATTTTCCCTTTCTTGTTGCTGTCGTGTAGTTCGTATAAACAAACTGAAGTTCTTGTTATTGGAGGCGGTGCCAGTGGAACTACTGCCGGGATTCAGTCGGCTCGAATGGGAGTTAACACCCTGATTGTGGAAGAAAGCTCTTGGCTGGGTGGAATGTTAACATCGGCTGGCGTGAGCGCGATTGATGGGAATCATAAATTGCCTGGGGGATTATGGGGTGAATTCAGAGCCAAACTGATTCAATATTATGGTAGTGAGGAAAAATTAAATACGGGATGGGTAAGCAAGGTGCTTTTTGAGCCTTCTGCCGGAAATAAAATCTGGCAGGATATGGTAGCCGCTGAATCCCTCTTAGACGTAAGATTTAATACAAAGGTTGATGGCATTACCCGTAAGGATAACTATTGGTTGGTAAATATTGACCACGAAGGTAGAAAAGAAACGATTAAAGCAGCCGTGTTAATAGATGGGACAGAGTTGGGAGATGTAGCTAAAGCATGTGGTGCAACTTACGATATAGGAATGGATGCGCGCGAAGTATGCGAAGAATCCATTGCCGGCGAAAAGGCTAATGATATAATTCAGGACTTAACCTTGGTTGCCGTACTGAAAGACTATGGCAAAGATGTTACCATAAAGAAACCCGAAGGATACGATCCCTCTTATTTTTATTGTTCGTGTAAAGTGCCTCAATGTACCAATCCCAAAGAAGGGAAAAGAGTGTGGGATTGTCAGAGTATGCTTAATTACGGGAAGCTCCCAAACAATAAGTATATGATTAATTGGCCCATCGAAGGGAATGATTACTATCTTAACCTTATTGAGATGACACCGGAACAACGTACCGAGGCCCTGAAAGTTGCAAAGAATTTTACAATGTGTTTTGTTTATTATATGCAGACCGAACTTGGATTCAATACGCTGGGATTGGCGGACGACGAGTTTCCTACTGCCGATCGTTTGCCTTTTATTCCCTATCATCGTGAATCCAGACGTATTCATGGTTTAGTGAGGTTCAACCTGAATCATGTATCCAATCCATTTACCCAGTCAGAAAAGCTTTATCGGACCAATATCGCTGTGGGCGATTATCCGGTAGATCATCACCATGCCCGTTATCAGGACTGGAGTAATTTGCCGGATCTTCATTTCTATCCTATTCCTTCCTATGGTTTACCGTTGGGAGCACTTATTCCTAAGGATGTGAAGGGATTGATAGTTGCAGAAAAGTCTATCTCTGTTTCAAACTTAATAAATGGAACTACTCGACTTCAACCCGTTGTTATGCAAATTGGACAGGCTGCCGGAGCGTTGGGCGCACTTGCTGTTCAACACAAGGAAGATGTTGATAAGGTTTCTGTACGCGAAGTGCAACAAGCCATACTGAATGCTGGCGGTTATTTACAACCCTATCTGGACCTTCAGGTCTCCGACCCTCATTTCAAGTCACTGCAACGTATCGGTTCGACAGGTATTTTACGTGGAAGAGGATTGAATGTTGGGTGGGAAAACCAGACATGGTTCGATGCGGATTCGCTTCTTTATGAACAGGCTCTTACTCCGGGATTGAAAGAGTTTGCTCCTGAGTTCGAATTTTCGGTATCCAATGAAATTATTACTATTGAGGAGGCTTTAAATATAGTGTATTGGTTGGCACGACATCTGAATGTTTCCAATGTGAGTGATGAAGCAACTTTTGATGCACGTCAGAAAGCAAATTGGAAACAACTGCAAGGCTCCGAATATGACATCAGGCGACCGGTTACACGTAAAGAGTTTGCCGTATTACTAGATGCAGCCGTAAACCCGTTTGAACTATACTCTGTCACTATGAAAGGCGAATTAGGTAAATAAAAAAATAGATTTCTATGGATTGATTTTCAATTAAAGCGTGAAGGTTCCGGCTTTTTTGTATAATATTGCTGTTCATTCGTCGTTAATTATGCATTGAACAAGAAAAATACCATGAGCAGCATTTACGATTCCCGTCAACGGCTTAAATATATTTTCATTATCGGGGCTGTGCTGATCGCTATAGCATCTGTAGTGGTGTCAGATTCGCTGATTAAGAATCTTGCCAATGAAGAACGTCAAAAAATTGAAGTGTGGGCCGAGGCAACCCGGGTAATGACTAACGAAAACCCAAGCCTTAATATGAACCTTATTCTGAAAATTATTCAGGGCAATACGTCTATTCCGGTAGTGCTTTGTGATGATTCGGATCAGGTGCTCACTTATAATAATATTGATGTTCCCGAAAGTAACCCGGAATCATTCATGCGGGTTTTGGTACAGAAGCTAAAACATAAGAACAAACCAATCGTTATCGATATGGAAGATGGAACCTTCCAATATCTGTATTACGATGATTCCATTATTCTGAAACGCTTGCTTATTTACCCATATGCTCAGCTTACGGTTGTATTTATTTTCATCATAATAGCCTTCCTAGCTTTGGCAAGTACGAAGAAAGCCGAACAAAATAAAGTTTGGGTAGGGCTTTCAAAGGAAACTGCACACCAGTTGGGCACTCCCATTTCTTCACTCATAGCTTGGATAGAATATCTGAAGACAAAAGAAATCGATCAGTCTTATCTCGATGAAATGGAAAAGGATGTTAAGCGACTTGAAACCATTGCCGATCGCTTTTCAAAGATAGGCTCCGATCCCAAACCTATTAACGTTAATATCAGCGAATCGCTCCTCTCGGCACTCGATTATATGAAGACCCGTATTTCTCAGAAAGTGAAAATTAAAACATTTTTCCCTGCCGAGCCTGTTATGGTGCAAATGAACGACTCGCTTTTTGCCTGGGTTGTAGAAAATCTGACTAAAAATGCAGTGGATGCAATGGAGGGGCAAGGAGAGATTTCATTTAAAATAGAGGAACGTAAAAATGTAGTTCGGATTGATGTGACAGATACGGGAAAAGGAATCTCCAAATCCAAATATAAAACGGTCTTTAATCCTGGTTACACGACTAAAGCGAGAGGATGGGGACTTGGCTTGTCACTTGTTAAGAGAATAGTCGAATCGTACCATGGAGGGAAAATTTATGTAAAATCGTCGGAGCCGGGAAAAGGAACTACTTTCCGTATAGAATTAAGGAAGAGTAAAGCCTAAATTGGTCTATAATAAAAAATAATAAGATTAGGTATTGTATATGTGTTTAGTTTTTTCGTACCTTTGCAAGGTTTTTACACTAAAAGGCTTTGGGAAAATTTGATATATATAAAGTAGATTTAAAGAATCTCTCTCCGGGAGTACACGAATTTGAGTACATTCTGGAGAATAAGTTTTTTGTGGATATCGACGGAGACGAAGTCCAAAAGGGCAAAGTGAAGGTAAACCTCACGGTGAAACGTTCGTCGATGGTTTTTGATATGAACTTTCAGCTAGAGGGAGTTGTTTATGTACCATGCGACAGATGCCTGGATGATATGGACCTTCCAATCAGCGCGAAAAACAAACTTATCGTTAAATTCGGTAAAGAATATGCCGAAGAAAGTGATGAAATCGTAATTATTCCGGAAGCGGAAGGCGAAATCAATCTGGCGTGGTTTATTTATGAGTTCATTGCTTTGACAATTCCGATGAAACATGTACATGCTCCCGGAAAATGTAACAAGGCCATGTCTTCTAAGCTAAAGAAACACACCACCAGACGCTCTGATGACGACGATGAGTATGAAGATGAATCGGCAGATGAGATCATTGTAGAAGATGATAGCTCGGATATGTCTTCCGATCCTCGCTGGGATGCTCTGAAAGGTTTAGTAGAGAATGATAACAATTAAATAAATTTAAAATGGCACATCCTAAAAGAAGACAATCGAAAACTAGAACAGCCAAGAGAAGAACTCACGACAAGGCTGTTACTCCAACAATGGCTATCTGCCCTAACTGTGGAGCCTGGCATATTTACCACACTATTTGTGGCGAGTGCGGATATTACAGAGGTAAGTTAGCCATAGAGAAAGAAGCTGCAGTATAAAGGTTCTTCAGATCGTTACAGATTTGGATGAGCAGAAGAAATAGCCCTAAAAACAATTTTAGGGCTTTTTTTTAATTTAGAGACAGATATGTCTCTGTATATTATAAGTTATGGATAAAATTAATGCGGTAATAACAGGAATCGGGGGATTTGTTCCCGAAGATGTGTTGACAAATAGTGATATTTCAAAGATGGTCGACACAAGTGAAGAATGGATAATGACCCGTGTTGGCATCAAAGAGCGACGGATACTAAGAGGAGAAGGTTTAGGAACTTCTTATATGGGAATCCGGGCTGTTAACCAACTTTTTGAAAAGACCGGAGTGAATCCGGAAGAAATTGAAGTGGTCCTTTGTGCAACATCGACTCCTGATTATCATTTTCCTACAACTGCTTCAATCGTTGCTTACAATACCGGTTGTAAGAATGCCTTTACATTTGATGTACAAGGAGCATGCGCCGGATTTCTTTATGCACTGGAAACCGGATCGAACTATATTCGTTCGGGACGCTATAAAAAAGTATTGATCGTTGCCGGAGATAATATGACATCTATTACGGATTATACAGATCGTACGACTTGTCCTTTATTTGGCGACGCTTGCGGAGCTGTATTACTGGAACCTACAACCGAAGAATTTGGTATAATGGATACTATTCTGCGTACTGATGGAGTTGGCTTGCCACACCTGCTGATGAAAGGCGGAGGCTCTGCTTATCCATCCAGTCACGAAACGGTTGACAAACATCAGCATTGCGTATACCAGGAAGGAAAAGTGGTATTCAAATATGCTGTGTCTTATATGGCTGAAGCCTCTGCAGAGATTATGCACAGGAATGGCATGACGAATGAAGACGTTGATTGGTTTGTTCCTCATCAGGCTAACCTGCGCATCATTGATGCGGCTGCAAAGCGGATGGAATTGCCTATCGAAAAAGTAATGATTAATATAGAAAAATATGGTAATACGAGTGCCGGAACTATTCCTATCTGTTTATGGGAATGGGAAGACAAACTGAAGAAGGGGGATAATATTATCCTTGCTGCATTCGGGGCGGGCTTCACCTGGGGCTCTATCTACCTCAAATGGGGATATGATGGAAAAAAAGCATAAATCAGGATTCGTAAATATCGTTGGTAATCCTAATGTAGGGAAGTCTACATTAATGAATGTATTGGTAGGCGAACGTGTGTCTATCATTACTTCCAAAGCCCAGACGACACGTCACAGGATTTTGGGAATTGTAAACACCGACGATATGCAGATTGTATATTCGGACACGCCAGGTGTGCTTACTCCGAATTATAAGCTGCAGGAATCTATGCTTAATTTTTCAAATTCTGCCCTTGGAGATGCAGATGTATTGTTGTATGTAACCGACGTCGTGGAGACGGTAGACAAAAATGAAGAGTTCCTTCAAAAGGTTCAGAAATTAGACTGTCCGGTTTTGTTGATTATTAATAAGATTGATCTTAGCAACCAATCTGAACTTGAAAAGATGGTTGCTCTCTGGAAAGAATTTCTTCCAAAGGCAGAAATTATTCCCGTATCCGCTCAGTCAAAATTTAATATTGACTACATAAAGCGTCGAATCGAGGATTTAATGCCCGAATCTCCTCCTTATTTTGAGAAAGATGCGCTTACAGATAAGCCTGCGCGTTTCTTTGTTACTGAGATTATTCGCGAAAAGATCCTTCTTTATTATCAACAAGAGATTCCATATGCTGTTGAAGTGGTTGTGGAACTTTTTAAAGAAGAGGTGGATATGATTCATATCAAATCGTTGATAATTTGTGAAAGGGATACGCAAAAAGGAATTATTATTGGTCATCAGGGTCAGGCATTGAAGAAAGTCGGATCAATGGCCCGAAAAGATATTGAGCGCTTTTTTGGAAAGAAGGTTTTTCTGGAAATGTTCGTAAAAGTGGAAAAGGATTGGAGAAACCGTGATAACATGTTGCGAAACTTTGGTTATCAGCTGGATTAATAACAGCAAACAGAAAGGGAAAATTTATGGGAAATATAGTAGCAATAGTTGGGAGACCCAACGTAGGAAAGTCCACCTTGTTTAATCGTTTAACACAAAGCCGTCAGGCTATTGTAGACGAAACAGCAGGTACGACCCGCGACCGTCATTACGGAAAAGTGGAGTGGACTGGTAAAAAGTTTTCGCTGATTGATACCGGCGGATGGGTAGTTAATTCGGATGATATTTTTGAAGAAGAGATAAATAAGCAAGTTCAAATAGCGATTGAAGAGGCTGACGTTATTTTATTTGTTGTTGACGTATTGAATGGTATTACGGATTTGGATTCGCAGGTGGCACAAATTTTGCGTCGTTCAAAGAAACCATTGATCGTTGTGGCTAATAAAGCAGATAATTTTGATTTACATTATTCTGCTGCCGAGTTTTATTCGTTTGGCTTAGGAGATCCTTTTTGCGTTTCGGCCGTTAACGGTTCAGGAAGCGGAGATTTGCTGGATGCAATCGTGACTAAATTCGAAGAAGATAAAGAAGAAGAAGTTTTGGATGAGTTACCTCGGATAGCAGTAATCGGACGTCCAAATGCAGGAAAATCATCATTGATCAATGCATTTATAGGTGAAGATCGTCATATTGTTACAGATGTTGCCGGAACAACACGCGATTCAATTTTTACTAAGTATAATAAGTTTGGATTGAACTTTTACCTGGTGGATACAGCTGGTATTCGTAAAAAGGGGAAGGTAAATGAAGATCTTGAGTATTATTCAGTAATTCGTTCTATTAAAGCGATCGAAAACTCGGATGTTTGTGTTTTAATGCTTGATGCTACAAGAGGAATTGAAAGTCAGGATCTGAATATTTTCTCTTTGGTGCAGAAAAACAGCAAAGGATTGGTTGTTTGTGTTAACAAGTGGGATTTGGTTGAAGATAAGAGTCAGAAAGCAATAGAGACATTCTTGCAGGCTATTCGTAATCGTTTGGCTCCATTTACTGATTTCCCGATTTTGTTTATTTCGGTTCATAACAAACAACGAATTTTTAAGGTTCTTGAAACGGCAAAAGAGGTTTACGACAATCGTAATAACCGTATTTCGACCGCAAAACTGAATGAGTTGATGTTGCCTATAATTGAAAATTATCCACCTCCTGCATGGAAGGGTAAGTATATCAAAATTAAGTATGTTACTCAGTTGCCAAATGTACACACTCCTTCGTTTGTGTTCTTTGCCAATCTTCCTCAATGGATTAAGGAACCTTATAAGCGTTTTCTGGAGAATAAAATCCGCGAGAACTTCAACTTTACCGGTACGCCTATTAATATATTTATTCGCGAGAAATAAATACAAGAGGGAACGGTTGATCTGTTTCTTGAAGGTACATTATAAAAGAAAGGGCGCTCCCAAACTGGGAGCGCCCTTTCTTTTATTTATTGGTTTTTACTTTACGATTCGTTATTAAACATTTCTGCTTCTTTTACTTTTTTGAAAAGATCAGAAGCAAAAACAAAGTCGTTTAGTGCTTTGTTAGTCGAATTCATAACCTGGTCTTTGTTCCCTTCCCATTCCTTTACACCTTCTTTGATGAAAATAATATTATCCCCAATATTCATCACAGAATTCATGTCGTGCGTGTTTATAACGGTGGTAATTTGGTATTCAATTGTAATGCTATGAATCAAGTCGTCTATTAACAGAGCCGTTTTGGGATCCAGACCCGAGTTTGGTTCATCGCAAAATAGGTATTTAGGCTTGAGGGCAATAGCACGTGCAATGGCAGCGCGTTTCATCATACCTCCGCTTATTTCGGATGGATACAGATTACCTGCTTCCGAAAGATTTACGCGGTCAAGACAAACCTGAGCTCTTGCTATTTTTTCTTTTTTAGTTTCTTTTGAAAACATATCAAGAGGAAAAAGCACATTTTCTAATACGGTCATGCTATCAAATAACGCCGACCCCTGAAAAAGCATTCCCATTTCCCTGCGAATAACATGGAGTTCGTTTTTACCCATTGAGGTAAAATCACGGTTGTCGTACAGAATCTGACCAGCGTCTGGTTTAAGCAGGCCAATAATGCTTTTTATCATCACAGTTTTCCCGGAACCACTTCGCCCGATAATCAGGTTTGTTTTGCCTGTTTCAAAAACCGCGCTGATATTATTCAGTACTGTTCTTCCTTCGAACGATTTTATTATGTTTTTTACTTCAATCATAATTAAGTGAGCATTAATTGTGTCATAATAACATCGGCCATAAGAATCATAATGCTACTCATAACCACGGCGTTGGTACTCGCTTTACCCACATCAAGAGCGCCTCCCCTTACATTGTATCCGAAATAGGCCGCAATAGATGAAATAATAAAGGCATAAACAACCGATTTGATGATTGAATATGTAACATAGTAAGAGTTGAAAAAATATTGCAGCCCGTATTCGAAGGCACTAGTGGGGAGTGATGGCGTAACCATACTAGCCAGATAACCTCCGATTATTCCAGTAAACATACTGAAAATAACAAGTACAGGAATGAAAACCATCAACCCGATCATTTTAGGTAAGATAAGAAAATTGGCAGAATTTACCCCCATTATTTCCATGGCGTCAATTTGTTCAGTTACACGCATTGTCCCGATTTCTGATGCAATGTTACTGCCTATTTTACCTGCAAGGATCAAACACATAATGGAGGAGGAGAATTCCAGCAGGATGATTTCTCTCGTTGTATATCCAATTGTAAATTTTGGGATAAGGGGAGAGCTGATATTTAGTGATATCTGTATGGCAATTACTGTCCCAATGAAAATGGAAATAATGATAACAATCCAGATGGAATCTACACCTAACTTGTATATTTCCTTTACCAATTGTTTAAAAAACATGCTCCATCTGTCTGGTAAAGAAATAGCCTTAGTCATTAGCAGCGTATATTCGCCCAGCCTATGTAATGCTTTATTCATTCGCTATTAAACTATTATTATCATGCAAAGATAGCGGAAAATCTAATAACCCTTGTATGAAATTAATAATTTCCGTTACTTTGCGACAAATCTATAGATATGGCAGACGAGCAGCAAATGGTCCTTCGGACAGAGGATTTGGTGAAGAAATATAGAACAAGAACGGTTGTAAATCATGTTTCGATAAACGTTAAACAGGGTGAAATCGTAGGTCTTCTTGGGCCTAATGGTGCAGGAAAGACTACTACATTTTATATGACAGTTGGGCTTGTAACTCCAAACGAAGGAAAGATTTTCCTAAACGATATGGAAATTACCAATTTCCCGGTTTACATGCGTGCGCGTCATGGGATTGGTTACCTTGCTCAGGAAGCTTCGATTTTCAGAAAGATGACAGTTGAAGACAATATCAGGTCTGTCCTGGAAATGACTGATACGGATGCTACCTATCAAAATGAAAAACTGGAAAGTTTGCTTACGGAATTTGGTCTTCATAAGGTACGTAAAAATCTGGGGGATCAGCTGTCGGGCGGTGAACGTCGACGTGCAGAGATTGCCCGTTGTCTGGCAATCAATCCTAAATTTATTATGCTTGACGAACCCTTTGCCGGGGTAGATCCTATAGCTGTTCAGGATATTCAAAGCATTGTAGCCAAGCTGAAGCATAAGAATATCGGGATTCTCATAACCGATCATAATGTGTACGAAACGCTCAGTATAACAGACCGGGCTTATTTGCTTTTTGAAGGAAAGGTTTTATTTCAGGGTACAGCAGAGCAGTTGGCCGAAAATGAAATTGTAAAAGAAAAGTATTTGGGTAAAGATTTTCAGTTACGCAAAAAGAATCTGTAATATTTATTTTTCTCTCAACTCTCTTTTAAGTGCCATTATGCAAAAGATAAAGAGAATAGCAAAAGAGATAGAAACAAAGGTGAATGGAAGCATGTTTTCTGTTGAAACGTTTCCGGTTATGAATTCATTTTTTGCTAAATTTGGATTGGTCAAGCTTACTACTCCTAAAAAATTATTGCTAAAATGGGCGATGACTGGTAGCCAGATATTATTTCCCCAAAGCAACAGATAGCCAAAATAGGCCCCAAGTAACATGCGGGGAATAAATCCATAGAACTGCATGTGGAAAAGACTGAATACAATAGCTGCAAGCCAAACGATGAGGTGTTGGTTTTTTGTTGTTTTACTGAATACCTGCCGCAAAGTTCCTCTGAATAGAAATTCTTCAGTAATAGCAGCTACCACTGCAACCACAAAGATATTCTGAATTAGTATAATCAGACCTTCTCCTGAGAGCATAAGAGTTGTTAGCTTCTCGGCTTCAACTTCTTTGGCCTGCATCCATGCTTCTATTGGATAAAGAATGTCTGGTAGTTTCACCATCTTATTCAGAATACCAGTCAGACTTATAAAGGGGGAGATGAGAACTACACTTAGAATAGTTAGTATAATGGTTTTTCCTTTTGGAAATGTTGAGGCGTAAAGGTATTTCCTTATATTGGAACTACAAAAAAAGGCCATGATTAGTGCCGGGACAAGAAAGGTGCCAATTGCTGCAAGAAACTGAATCAACCGAAGCATTTCAGGATTTTCCATTAGGTTAGCCGATGAGTTATAAAGAAAGGTAAACAACCAGAGTCCTATTAGAGAAGAGAGGAGGCCTCCAGCCAGAATAAGGAAAAGAAGAGACAATAGTTGAAAGAGAGCCGGACGTTCGGCGAATATTCCCCGGATTACCATATGTGTTTAAATAAAAAAACTTCTGCCAAAGGTAGGCAGAAGTTTTAAGTTCGTTAGAAGATTCTAATTACATTTTAGGTCTGGCTTCTTTAACTACCATTTGACGACCTTCATATTCAGCTTCATTCAATTCTTCAATTGCTTTTTGTCCTTCAGCGTTGTTAGGCATTTCAACAAAAGCGAAACCTTTTGATTTACCTGTTTCACGGTCGATGATGATCTTTACAGAATCAACAACTCCGTACTCTTCCATTACGTGTCTTAAATCTTCTTCCCGAACACGATAGTTCAGGTTACCAATGTAAATGTTCATAAAAATAGAAATAATTAAATAAGAAATAAATTGTTTTATGAAAGTTGGAACCAGAATTCTCTAACGCAAGGTTAATCCCCTTTCACGTTGCAAAGGAAAACATTTATTTCAGACTAACAAATCTTTTGGTAAATAAATTATAAATAATGCCTAATTAAATGGTAATTAGGGAATAGGATAGATAAATATACTACATTTGAATGATAATTATTTTTCAATTAGATGAAAGATGAAGTCCTGATAACGTATAAAATCGGTTTTTAATCAGCGTAAATCTTAATAAAATAGAAATTGTTATTGTTTTTGATGAATTGTTTCTCTATTTTTTGTTAAGGATGAACAATTTAGAGCTACAGCTTGCGAGATTAAAAGAATAGGATTAATTTTGCAGGCTAAAATCCGATACGAATATTAATTAAATAAATCATTCAGAATGAACGTTTCGCTTAAGAATATTGATGCCGTAAGTGGTATTGTTAAAGTAGAGATTGTGAAAGCCGATTATGCCGACAAGGTAGAGAAAGGGCTGCGTAACTTCCGCCAAAAAGCAAATGTACCGGGATTCCGCAAGGGAATGGTACCTATGGGTATGGTAAAGAAAATGTATGGCAAATCGGTATTGGCAGAAGAGGTGAACAAATTAGTATCGGAAGGACTTTTTGGATTTATCCGCGAAAAAGAACTTAATGTATTAGGTGAACCACTTCCAAATGAAACTGAACAAAAAGAAATCAATTTTGATTTGCAGGAAGATTTCGAATTCTGTTTTGATGTAGCTTTGGCTCCTGAAATAAATGTTGAGCTAAGCAAAGAAGATACTCTTCCTTACTATCAAATTTCTGTAAACAACGAAATGGTTGAAAAGCAGATTGAATCTTATCGTGCTAACTTTGGCAATTACGATAAGGTAGAGGAAGTGGAAGAAAAAGATATGGTTAAGGGTCTGGTTGTTGAACTTGAAAACGGCGAACCTAAAGCTAATGGCCTTGTTGTAGAAAATGCTGTAATTATGCCTTTATATATCAAGGATGCTGAAGAGAAAGCCAAATTCATGGGTGCAAAGAACAACTCT
Source organism: uncultured Macellibacteroides sp. (assembly GCF_963667135.1). NCBI lineage: Bacteria > Pseudomonadati > Bacteroidota > Bacteroidia > Bacteroidales > Porphyromonadaceae > Macellibacteroides > uncultured Macellibacteroides sp. The sequence continues at coordinate 1,889,775 of NZ_OY762974.1, forward strand.
GTTGTTGTTTTTAATCCAAGTAAGGCGTACGATGGTACTGAAGCAGAAATTGCAGCATTCCTAAAGGTTGAAAAAGATCAGGTTGCATCTTATACTGGAGATTTTAGCTTCGAAATCGCTGAAATAACCCGTCACAAAGAAGCAGAACTGAATGAAGAATTGTTTACTCGCGTATTCGGTGAAGGAGTTGTTTCAACTGAAGAAGAATTTACTAACAAGATTAAAGAATCGTTGGCAGAACAGTTTGCTCCGGAAAGCGATTTTAAATTTTTATCTGATGCAAAGGATCTTTTGGTTGCAAAAGCAGGTGAGTTAGCCTTCCCAGAAGCGATTCTGAAACGCTTTATGTTAGCTCAGGATGAAAGAAAAACGACAGAATCTATTGATGAAGATTTCCCGAAAGTAATTGAAGATCTTAAATTTCATCTTATTAAGGAAAAACTTGTAAAAGAAAATAACCTGAAAGTGGAAGAAGCTGATATCACAGCATTTGGGAAGCGTGTAGCTAAGGCTCAGTTTGCTCAATATGGAATGATTTCTGTTCCGGAAGATGTTCTTGATAATTATGCAAAGGATATGTTGAAAAACAAAGAAACATTGCGTAATGTGATTGACCGTGCAGTGGAAGAAAAATTATCTTCATGGTTAAAGGAGCAAGTTAAATTAGATATAAAAGAAGTTTCTGCTGAAGATTTCGGCAAACTTGCTGAGTAATATTCTCTTTGAATAATGGTCTAACAGACTGTTATCTAGACAAAAGGGATTTCTCTCTGAAAAATTATCTTTACGGGTACAAAATAAATTGTTTCATTCAGAAATTTATTTATAACTTTGTTTATCCGTATAGAGAGAGGGGAATCCCTTTCTTGTGCCTTAACTGAGTAATAACACAATATTTAATATGGAAGATTTTAGAAAGTATGCAACGAAGCATTTGCGAATGAATGGAACAGCGTTGGATAGCTACATGAATATCTCGAGTAGTTATATTTCGCCTACAATTATAGAAGAGCGTCAGTTGAACGTAGCTCAAATGGATGTGTTCTCAAGATTAATGATGGATCGGATTATTTTCCTTGGCACACAGATTGATGACTATACAGCTAATGTTATTCAAGCTCAGTTGTTGTATCTGGACTCAAGTGATCCTGGAAAGGATATTTCGATTTATATTAATTCTCCGGGTGGTTCAGTGTACGCAGGTTACGGTATTTATGATACAATGCAGTTTATCAGCAGTAATGTGTCTACAATTTGTACGGGAATTGCTGCTTCTATGGCATCCGTATTACTTGTTTCAGGAACAAAAGGAAAACGTTTTGCTTTGAAACATTCCCGGGTTATGATTCATCAGCCACTAGGAGGGACTCAGGGTCAGGCTTCAGATATAGAAATTGCTGCTCGTGAAATTATTAAAGTTAAGAAAGAATTGTATACGATTATTTCAAACCATTCTGGAAAACCTTTTGACGAAGTTGAACGTGATAGTGATCGGGATTACTGGATGACTTCCGAGGAAGCAAAGGCTTACGGTATGATCGATGATGTCCTGATTCGTAAATAATTTAAATAGAAATAAGATTTTATGGCCAAGTCAGGCGATATATGTACTTTTTGTGGTAAAAGCAGGAAAGATGCCAATCTGTTGATTACTGGTATTTCTGGTGCAATTTGTGATGATTGTGCAAAGCAGGCTTACGAAATTGTAAAAGAAGAGAATAAACCAATAGGAGGAGCTTCTTTTGGATTGTCGCAGAATGATCTTCCTAAACCTCAGGATATTAAGGATTTTCTTGATCAATATATTATCGGTCAGGTGGATGCTAAACGTTACCTGTCGGTATCTGTTTACAATCATTATAAACGCTTGCTTCAGAAAATGACCTCAGATGATGTAGAAATTGAAAAATCAAACATTATAATGGTGGGTGCTACGGGGACAGGTAAGACTTTACTTGCTCGTACAATTGCTAAGTTGTTGCATGTTCCGTTTGCTATAGTAGATGCAACCGTGCTTACAGAGGCCGGTTACGTGGGAGAAGATATCGAAAGCATTCTTACAAGATTGCTTCAGGCGGCAGATTATAATGTTGAGGCAGCCCAGCGCGGAATTGTTTTTATTGATGAAATTGATAAAATAGCCCGCAAGGGAGATAATCCGTCAATTACACGTGATGTTAGCGGGGAAGGTGTTCAGCAAGGTTTGTTGAAATTGCTTGAAGGATCTATTGTAAATGTACCTCCCCAGGGAGGTCGTAAACATCCGGATCAGAAAATGATTGCTGTTGATACCAAAAATATCCTTTTCATCTGCGGTGGGGCTTTTGACGGAATAGAAAAGAAAATCGCGCAGCGTTTAAACACGAGGGTTGTAGGATATGCGGCTGGTAAGGATGTAGATTTGGTTGACAAACATAATCTGTTGAAGTATATTACTCCAACTGATTTAAAGTCTTTCGGCTTAATTCCTGAAATTATTGGTCGTCTGCCAATTCTTACTTATTTAAATCCACTTGATAGAGAAACTCTCAGAAGTATTCTTACCGAACCGAAAAATTCAATAATTAAGCAGTATATTAAGCTTTTTAAAATGGATGGCATTGATCTTTCATTTGAAGAAAATGTATATGAATTTATTGTTGACAAGGCCCTTGAGTTTAAACTCGGAGCCCGCGGACTTCGCTCGATTGTGGAAGCGGTAATGATGGATGCTATGTTTAGCATGCCTTCGAATAATGAAAAAGAACTCCACGTTACCTTGGAGTATGCGGTTGATAAGTTTGAAAAGTCCGATGTAAATCGCTTGAAGATAGCTTAAGTAAGAGATTCTAAAAATATAAATGTTGTATGGCAAAGAAAGACAGCTTGACTGAGGAGCTAAAAAAGCATTTTGGTTTTGATACCTTTAAAGGGAATCAAAAAGCTATTGTAGAGAATGTATTGGCAGGAAACGATACATTTGTGCTTATGCCAACCGGGGGAGGGAAATCCTTGTGTTATCAGCTGCCTTCATTGATGATGGAAGGTACAGCTATTGTTATATCTCCTCTTATAGCATTGATGAAGAATCAAGTGGATGCTATGCGTAACTTCAGCGAAGAAGACGGCGTTGCTCATTTTATAAATTCATCTCTCAATAAAACGGCGATTGATCAGGTTAAAGAAGACATTACTTCGGGAAGAACGAAGTTGTTATATGTTGCTCCCGAATCGCTGACAAAAGATGAGAATGTAGAATTCCTTCGTCAGTGTAATATTTCATTTTATGCCGTGGATGAAGCTCACTGTATTTCTGAATGGGGGCATGACTTCCGTCCGGAATACCGACGCATTCGTCCAATTATTAATGAAATAGGTAAACGTCCGCTTATTGCGTTAACAGCAACGGCCACTCCTAAGGTGCAACATGATATTCAGAAGAATCTGGGGATGAGTGATGCGACAGTATTCAAATCGTCTTTCAACCGACCTAATCTTTATTATGAAATAAGACCCAAAAACGCGAATGTAGATAGAGAGATTATTAAGTATATTAAATCGCAGGAAGGCAAATCGGGTATTATTTATTGTTTGAGCCGTAAAAAGGTTGAAGAATTTACTGATATTTTAAAGGCTAACGGAATTAACGCACTTGCTTATCATGCAGGAATGGATTCACAGGTTCGTACGGAGAATCAGGATGCATTTTTGATGGAAAAAGTTGACGTGATAGTAGCGACAATAGCTTTTGGAATGGGGATTGACAAACCCGATGTTCGTTATGTAATACATTACGATATTCCAAAAAGTCTTGAAGGCTATTATCAGGAAACCGGACGTGCAGGTCGTGATGGCGGAGAAGGACAATGTATCGCCTTCTATGCTTACAAAGATTTACAGAAGCTGGAGAAATTTATGCAGGGAAAACCTGTAGCAGAACAGGAAATCGGAAAACAGTTGTTGCTTGAAACAGCGGCTTATGCAGAGACTTCTGTTTGTCGTAGAAAGGTTCTGTTACACTATTTTGGCGAAGAATATCTCGAAGAAAATTGTGCTTGTTGCGATAATTGTTTGAATCCCAAAAAACAAGTGGAAGCTAAAGAGTTGTTGACAGCCGTACTCGAAGTTGTGAGTACATTAAAAGAAAAATTTAAGGTAGACTATGTAGTGAATATGTTGGTGGGTAAAGAAACCTCCGAAATTCAATCTTATAAGCATGACGAACTGGAGATCTTCGGATCCGGTCAGGATGAAGATGAGAAAACGTGGAATGCCGTTATAAGACAAGCATTAATTGCAGGTTATCTGACGAAAGATATTGAAAACTATGGCTTACTGAAGGTTTCCAAAAAAGGAAAAGATTTCATGGATAAGCCGGTTTCATTCAAAATTACGGAAGACAATGAGTTTGATGAAGAGGATGAAGAGGTTCCTGTAAGAGGAGGTGCATCTTGTGCCGTGGATCCAGTTCTTTACTCCATGATGAAAGACCTTCGTAAAAAACTGTCTAAAAAATTGGAGGTTCCTCCATTTGTTATATTTCAAGATCCTTCCCTAGAGGCTATGGCTACGACTTATCCTGTTACATTGGATGAATTGCAGAATATACCTGGAGTTGGCGCTGGAAAGGCTAAGCGTTATGGACAAGAATTTGTCACGCTTATTAAAAAACATGTGGAAGAAAATGAAATTGAACGTCCTGAAGACCTTCGGGTAAGAACCGTGGCCAATAAGTCTAAATTAAAAGTGTGGATTGTTCAAAGTATTGACCGTAAGGTCGCATTGGATGATATTGCCATGACTAAAGGCCTTGAGTTTTCAGAGCTTCTGGATGAAGTGGAAGCCATTGTTTATTCGGGAACCAAAATCAGTATTGATTATTTCCTAAATGATGTAATGGATGAAGATCATATTCAGGATATTTATGAATATTTCAAGGATTCTGAAACAGATAAACTTGCAGATGCAATTGATGAGTTGGGTTCGGATTATACTGAAGAAGAAATTCGGTTGGTGCGCATCAAATTCTTATCTGAAATGGCAAACTAAATAATATAGGCATATAGCTGCAGCGAATCAAAAAACATGGCTCCTGTTCTATAAAAAACACTAATTTAACGAACTGGCACACTTTAGATGTTCTTTATCCGTTAGATTAGTGTTATTTTTGTAATGTGATACAAGGTATGGAAAAAAGATTTCGTTATAGAAAGTTACTTGTTTCATTTTTAGTAGCTGCAAGTTTTGTAGTGAAGGCGCAAACTCCGGTCGACCCTGTTGTTATGACTGTTGCAGGAAAAAATGTGCCTTTGTCTGAGTTTGTTTATATTGCTGGAAAAAACAGTGAAGTTAATCTCTCTGATTCAGCTTCTTTGTGTTCTTATCTTGAACTCTTCAAAAAATTCAAATTGAAAGTGGCTGAGGCCGAATCTCTTGGAATTGATACAACACAGAGTTTTGCGAATGAACTAAATGGCTATCGTGAGCAATTAGCAAAAAGTTATTTGAAAGATACCCAGGTTGTGTCGGAGGATGTAATAAGAAGTCTTGAACTCGAGTATCCCGATTTTAAGCACCTTATGCAGGAATACAGAGATGGTATTCTTCTTTTTGAGGTCAGTAACAGGGAGGTGTGGAACAGATCTTCGGAAGACAAAGCTGGGTTACAGTTTTTTTTCGATCAGCATAAAGCGCAGTATGAATCCGCTAATCTGGAGATGGTACGGGGACAAGTGATTGCTGATTATCAGACTTGGCTGGACAATCAGTGGACTGAACGGTTGTCTAAAAAATATTCCATAACAGTACATTGGAATGTATTGAAAAACGTAAGTAACTGAAAATATGATAAGACTTTTGTTCCTTTTTGTCGCTATTGTTTTTAGTTTGTTTGCCTGTAAAAAGGCAATACAGACTGATGAACCGGATGCGTTGGTAAAAGTGAACAATCAAATTCTTACACGTTCTGAAGTCCAGGAAGTTATTCCTAAGGGAGCTTCAGATTCGGATAGTTTACTTTTGGCTGAAAGTTTTATTAAGAAATGGATAAAGGATGAGTTGATTCAAGAGGTTGCCCTACGAAATCTCGGAGAAGATAAAGAGTTTATAGATAAATTGGTAGATAATTACAGGCGATCGCTCATTCGCTACCGTTACCAAGAGAAACTGATAAATGAGAAGCTGTCGGACGAAATCCAGGAATCTGATGAACTCACGTATTATGATGCAAATAAGGATAAGTTTATTCTTAATAAAAATTTGGTCAAAGGCTTGTTTCTTAAGATACCAGCAGACGCACCGAATATATCTGATGTAAAAGGTTGGTATAAGTCTGGTTCTGTCTCTGCTCTCGAAAAGATAGAAAAGTATAGTGTTCAAAACGCTGTTATTTATGAATATTTCTATGATAAGTGGGTCGATTTCGATGAGATAATGAATAATATACCACAACATCTTTCCAATCCAGAGGGTTTCCTTAGAACAAGCAAAACTTTGGAAGTAACAGACAGTTCTTTCTGCTATCTTCTGCATATTAAGGAACATTTGCTTAAAGGACAAGTGGAGCCTTATGAATATGCACAACCGAGAATTAAAGAAATACTGATCAATCAAAGAAAACTTGAGTTTATTAAAGAATTTGAAGACGAATTATATAACGATGCGCTTAATGGTGGTGATGTAAAATTTTACACTAAGCCTTGAGCAATATTAAAGGGTAGACATGATGAAAAAGATTTTTATTGTATTTTTTCTTGCCTGTTGTTCTTATGCAATACATGCACAAGACAATGTTATTGATGAAATTGTGTGGGTGGTAGGAGATGATGCTATTTTGCGCTCAGACATTGAGTCGCAACGGCTTTCTCTTCAGGTTGAAGGTCAGAAGTTAGATGGCGACCCCTATTGTGTAATTCCTGAGCAAATAGCTATTCAGAAGCTTTATTTACACCAGGCTAAAATTGATAGTATCGAGGTAAATGAGACGCAAGTGATTCAACAGGTAGAGCAGTGGATGAACTGGGCGACGAATCAAATCGGATCTAAAGAAAAGATGGAAGAGTATTTTAACAAAAAGAGCTCTCAGATCAAGGAAGAACGTAAAGAAATGATCAAAGAACAACAAATCGTTCAGCAGATGCAACGAGAGTTGGTCGGAGAAATTAAACTTACTCCTTCTGAAGTACGTCGTTATTATAGTCAACTTCCCCAAGATAGTCTTCCTTATATTCCTACAACAGTCGAAGTTCAGATTGTTACAATGGAACCTAAGATCCCATTTGATGTAACCGATGCCATTAAGGCAAGGTTAAGAGATTATACAGAACAAGTAACTTCAGGTAAAATGGAATTTTCTACACTTGCTCGTTTATACTCTGAAGATCCGGAATCGTCAAAAAGAGGAGGAGAACTTGGTTTTATGGGCAAAGGCCAGTTATTGCCGGAGTTTGCCAACGTGGCATTTAATTTGAATGATCCTAAACGTGTATCAAAGATTGTTGAAACAGAATATGGTTTTCACATTATACAATTAGTAGAAAAAAGAGGAGACCGTATTAACTGTCGTCATATTTTGTTAAAACCTAAAGTTTCAGGTAAAGAACTGACTGACGCGACTCAGCGTTTGGATTCTCTTTATAAAGATTTGCAAGCAAACAAGTTTTCATTCGAAGAGGCGGCTACTTTTGTTTCTTACGACAAGGATACACGTAACAATAAAGGTTTGATGGTTAACAAGAATGGCGAAAGTGCTAATTCAGGAACACCAAAATTTGAACTTCAGGAGCTTCCACAGGAGATTAGTAAAATTGTTTACAATATGAAACCTGGTGATATTTCAAAACCATTTACAATGATTACAGACAAACAGAAAGAAGTTGTTGCTATTGTTAAGCTCAAAACGAAAATTGAGGGACATAAAGCGAATATGGCAGACGATTTTCAAGCACTGAAATCAATTGTAGAAAGTAAGAAGAAAGAAGAACTTTTAAATAATTGGATTGCTAAGAAACAGAAAGATACTTATGTCCGCATTAGCGAAGGCTGGAGAAAATGCGACTTTAAGTATCCAGGTTGGATTAAGGAATGATAAGAAACAGAAGATTTTTTTGCTTGCTTGTCTCGTGTCTGTGCGCTTTATCAATTGCTGCTCAGACACGAGACAGTGTGCCATCCAAAAGAACTAAAGTTTTTCTGGAGCATGCGAATACCCTGTCTTTCGACAAAGCTTTCAATCCTGATGTGCAGGTGTTGAATGGAAGCGTTTGTTTTCGGCATGATAGTTCATATATGTATTGTGACAGTGCTTATTTCTATGAGTTAACAAATTCCTTGGAGGCTTTTAGTAATGTGCGTATGGAGCAAGGTGATACTCTCTTTGTGTATGGAAATTATCTTCATTATGATGGAAATACTCAGTTGGCAAGACTGAGAGATAATGTGCGGATGGAAAACATACCTGATAAGGTAACACTCTTTACGGATAGTCTCAATTACGACAGAGTGACTAATATTGGCTATTATTTTGACGGGGGACTTATTGTTGATGAGGAGAACGAACTTTCTTCTTATTTGGGGCAGTATTCTCCTTCAACTAAAATGACGATCTTTAATGATAGTGTTAAGTTGAAAAATCCGAAGTTTACCCTGTATTCGGATACATTACAATATAATACAGCTTCAAAAATAGCCACCATATTGGGGCCTTCTACTATTGTATCTGATACTGGAACAGTGTACACTTCCCGAGGATGGTATGATACAATTAAAAATACATCTCTTTTGCTTGATCGCTCGAAAGTTGTTTCCGGGAGCAGGATTCTTATTGGGGACTCGATTTCTTATAATAGAGGGATGGGTTATGGTGAGGCATTTGGTAATGTCTTCTTGCAAGATACTACTCAGAAAGTAATGTTGCTGGGAAATTATGCTTATTATAATGAACGCAATGAGTCGGCTTTGGCTACGGACAGTGCACAATTTATAGAATTTTCTCAGAAAGATTCCTTGTTCTTGCATGCAGATACGTTACGTATGACGACTATCGACTCCACTGCCCGTGAAATTAAAGCTTATTATGGCGTTCGGTTTTATCGGGTAGATTTGCAAGGGGTTTGCGATTCAATGCTGTTCAATACAAAAGACTCCGTATTGAACATGTATAAAAACCCTGTTCTATGGAATGAACAGTATCAGCTTTACGGTGATACCATAGAGGTTTATATGAATGATAGTACCATTGACTTTGCTCATGTTAAACAATTTGCTTTTGCTGTGCAGCATGTTGATTCGTCTTATTATAATCAACTAAAAGGAAATGACCTAAAAGCATATTTCGATGGAAAAAAACTTAGGCAAATAGATGTGAGCGGAAGCGCAGAGTCTATTTTCTATCCCCTTGAAGATGATGGATCCAAAGTGGGTTTAAATGAAACGAAGAGCGGATTTCTTACAATGTGGGTTAAAGAGAATAAATTGGATAAGCTTAAAATATGGCCTAATCCCATTGGGAGTATGACTCCGGTTCCGGATATTGATCCATCTAAAAAGACACTAAAAGACTTCTATTGGTTCGATTACCTACGGCCTCAAAATAAAGACGATATATTCAAGGTCGTAGAAAGAAAAGCTCAGGATTTGCCAAAAAGAAGCAATAAATTTGTACATTAGCGCATTGTTTCATAATTAAATAACTAAAGTTATGGGATTATTTTCTTTTTATAATAACAGACGCCCTCGTCAGTACGATCACAAGCCAATATATTTTGATCCCCACAAGGAAGCTATGGAAGAGCGTGTTCGGAAGATCAAAAAAGAGATGGGGCTTATCGAACAGGACGAAGATTTTAAACCTTCAATCAAAGGAACTTTTGTTGAGGGTACATCTCATTTGAAGAAAAGGGTTTCGAAAGGAGAATCTACCCGCAACCGTTCTTATAAAAATATTATTCTTATTGGTGCAGTGGTAATTTTAGTCATTCTTGGCTGGTATTTATTTTTTAAATGAGCGATATTATTCATTTGCTTCCCGATAGTATAGCAAATCAAATTGCTGCGGGGGAAGTTATCCAACGGCCGGCTTCTGTAGTAAAGGAGCTGGTTGAAAATGCTGTTGATGCTGGAGCTCAGCATATTCAGATATTTATAAAAGATGCCGGGAAGACATTGGTTCAGGTTGTCGACAACGGTAAAGGAATGTCCGAGACTGATGCGCGTATGTCGTTCGAACGACATGCGACTTCCAAAATATCAAATGCCAATGATCTTTTTGCACTGCAAACGATGGGATTCCGCGGCGAAGCCCTTGCTTCAATTGCTGCAGTCGCCCATGTTGAACTTCGTACCAGGCAGAGAGGATCAGATTTGGGAGCCAAACTTACAATTGCAGGATCAGAGGTAGAAACTACTGAGCCGGATGCTTGCGCTGAAGGAAGCAACTTTTCTGTAAAGAATCTTTTTTTTAATGTCCCTGCCCGACGTAAGTTTCTAAAATCCAACGAAACTGAATTCAGAAATATTATTAACGAATTTGAGCGCATAGCATTAGTTAATCAGCATATTTCCATGTCGTTGTATCATAATGATACCGAAATATTTAATCTTTCCGAATCAGGATTGCGACAGCGAATTATTAATATATACGGAAAATCACTGAATCAAAAGCTGCTTTCTTTGGAGGCGCAGAGTAGTCTTGTTACTATTTCGGGTTTTGTTGGCCGCCCTGATTCCGTCCGTAAAAGAGGAGCTTTGCAATTCTTTTTCGTGAACGGCCGGTTTATGAAACACTCTTATTTTCATAAAGCCGTTATGCAGGCATACGAACAATTGATTCCCGTTGGGGAAATGCCCGACTACTTTATTTATTTTACCTTGGATCCTTCTACTATAGATGTAAATATTCATCCAACCAAGACAGAGATAAAGTTTGAAAATGAGCAGCCTGTATGGCAGATACTTTGTGCATCAGTGAAAGAAGCTCTTGCAAAATCCAGTTCCATTCCTTCCATCGATTTTGATGTGGATGGATCTATTGATATACCTGTATTCAATGCCGCGTCTACCTCTTTTAAGGCTCCTTCAGTACAGGTGAATTCCGACTATAATCCTTTTCATACAGATAATTCATACCAGCAACCATCATTTGACTGGTCTAAGCTATACAAAGGCTTTGAAGAAGAGCGAGCCGCTGCATTTGCCGATGATTCAATTGAGGTTGTATATCCTGAGAGTAAGGATGTGACTTCGTCGATGTCTTTTAATACTGAGGAAGAATCTCTTTTTCCTGATGTATCCAGTATTTGTTATCAATACAAAGCACGTTATATAATTACTTCCCTTAAGTCGGGTTTATTAATTATCGACCAGCATAGAGCACATGTTCGTGTTTTGTTTGATCAGTATCTGAACAATATCCGTAATCAACAAGGTGTTTCTCAACAATTGCTTTTTCCTGAAATTGTAACGTTTACGGCAGCAGAAGCAACTATTTTACCAACACTATTGGACGATTTGCGCTATATCGGATTTGATTTGAGTAACTTAGGAAGTAATAATTATGCCATAAACGGATTACCATCCGGACTGGAAAACCTTGATCCGGTTACTTTGATAAAAGACGCAGTAAGTCGTGCTATTGATACCGGTTGTCAGGTACACGAAGAAATTTGTGATGCGCTGGCTCTTTCCTTGGCCAAGGCTGCGGCTATTCGTTATGGAAAAGCCTTATCTGCTGAAGAAATGGACAATCTCATAGCTTCTCTTTTCTCTTCCTCGTCTTCTAATTACACCCCCGATGGAAAGCTTATTATCTCGAAGCTAACAGATGATGAGCTTGAAAAACGATTTAAATAGGATATTCTATGTTTGCAATTAATTTACATCCTCTTCTGCCAGTTAGGGCCGAAGCCTCCGAGAGAAGTGAACAAGTAACCCAGCTTTTGTTTGGGGAACGGGTACAAACCGGAGATATAAGTGGTGGTTTTACGTTTGTAACCAACCATGCCGATGGTTATACAGGTTGGGTCGATACACGTATGCTTACTCCTTTAGAGGAGTCAACGTGGAAAATGCTTAACGAATATCCTCTCAATTTTACAACTCTTCCTGTTACAGAAGTTGTTTCGATGGAAGATAACAGTGTAATGCGGCTTAGTTGTGGAAGTATTCTTCCCGCTTACAATCAAGACAGGTGTATTTTTGGACTTGGAGATACTTATTGGAGTGTTTGTCCGGAGTTTGTAAAGAACCCCGAAGTCCCTTCATTAACCGGCATATCGCAGACTGCCCTTCAGTTTCTTCATACACCTTATTTATGGGGAGGAAAAGGGATTTTCGGAATAGATTGTTCCGGTTTTACACAAATAGTATATTGTATTCATGGAGTGAACATTCCTCGTGATGCAAAAGACCAGGCCTTATGTGGAAATGAGATTACAAGTCTTAGCAAAGCGCAGACTGGCGACCTTGTATTCTTTGCTGGCGAAGGGAAATCTATATCCCATGTTGGAATCTTGCTTGACAGAGAAACGGTGCTGCATGCATCCGGCGCTGTACGACTAGATAAAATAACAGATGCTGGAATAGTGTCTACTCCCACTGTAACTTATACAAAACCGCTGGTAAAAATCTGCCGTTACATTTAAGCGTCAGCAAAAGAATTCTTTATCGCGGATGATAATTTTTAAGCTCTTTACGAAGGTCAAGGGCTCGGTTATTAGTTACTCCATCCACTAGTTTCCAGAAACGAGCACTGTGACTCATCTCTTTCGTGTGGCATAGTTCGTGAAGCAAGACATACTCCATCAGATGCCCCGGAAGTAGCATCAGGTTATACGATAAATTGATGCTTTTCCTGCTTGTACAACTACCCCAGGATGTTTTGCTTCCGGTTATTTTAAGTCCGCTGTAACTAAAGCCATGCTTTTCTGCCAATTTTTTGAGTATATCTGGCAATAAGCGAGCTGCTTCATGCCGTAAGGCCTTTTGTAAAAGTTGGAGTAAAACCTTCTGCACCTTTTCTTCTTCAAAGTTTGTTTTCACAGGGCAGGCAATATGTAGTATTCCTCCCTGTAAAGTCATATAAAAACTCGCGCGATCTGTTCTGAATATATGTAAAGAGAAAGAAAATGTTTGAAGAACTGTTTTCTCTGAAAATTTCTCTGCCGCAGGATGTTTTGCCAACGAAACAAGAAGCTTTTTACGGTTCTGTTCGATAAAGTCCAGCATACGTTGCTCGTTACCTCCGGAAGGAATGATTCCCAAAATTTCACCCTTGGAAATCTTTATTGTGTAACGGGTAGCACGGGGGCTCACCCGAAGCGTAATGCTTCCCAATTGCTTATCATCTATCTTCCTTTCCATAATGATTGCAAAAGTAATACATTGTAGCAAACAAAATTAGATCGGAAATAGTTATCTTTGCAGACTCTAAGACAACAGATATAAAAATAACATAAATAAACAAAGATGAGCAAGAAAGCACTTTTAGTAATTTGCGATGGTTGGGGAATCGGCAACCATTCTAAAGCCGATGTTATCTATAATACCCCAACTCCTTACTGGGATTCACTAGTTAAAGATTATCCTGTTTCTCAATTGCTGGCCTCAGGCGAAAACGTTGGTTTACCAGACGGACAGATGGGTAACTCTGAAGTTGGACACCTTAACATTGGTGCAGGTCGTGTAGTATATCAGGATTTGGTTAAGATCAATATAGCTTGTCGCGAAAATAAGATTCAGCAGAATCCTGAAATAGTTAAAGCATACAGTTATGCGAAAGAGAATAATAAGAATATTCACTTCCTGGGATTAGTCTCAGACGGAGGCGTGCATAGTTCACTAGAACACCTTTTCAAGCTTACTGAAATCGCAAAAGAATACGGAATTTCAAAATCTTACGTTCACTGCTTTATGGATGGTCGTGATACTGACCCTAAGAGCGGTAAAGGTTTTATTGAACAGCTGGAAAATCAGTTGGCTAAAACAGGAGGTAAGATTGCCTCTATAGTTGGTCGCTACTACGCTATGGATCGTGATAAACGGTGGGAACGCGTAAAGATTGCTTACGATCTATTGGTAAATGGAACTGGAAAACAGTCTGAATGTATGATTACAGCCATGGAAGAATCGTACGCTGAAGGTGTAACAGACGAATTTGTGAATCCAATTGTTCATGTAGAGAACGGCAAACCGGTTGGCGTGATAGAAGAAGGTGATGTAGTTATCTTCTTTAACTATCGTAACGACCGTGCTAAGGAACTTACTATTGTTCTTACGCAACAGGATATGCCTGAAGCAGGAATGAAGATTGTGCCAAACCTTCAGTATTACTGTATGACTCCGTACGATGCAACCTTTAAAGGTCTTCATATTTTGTACGATAAAGACAACGTAAGCAATACACTGGGCGAATACTTGTCAGCTTGTGGTAAAACACAACTTCACATGGCCGAAACAGAAAAGTATGCACACGTAACATTCTTTTTCAACGGCGGACGCGAAACTCCGTTTAACGGCGAAGAACGTATATTGGTTCCTTCTCCTAAGGTTGCCACTTACGACTTGAAACCTGAAATGAGTGCGTACGAAGTTAAAGATGCGTTGGTTGATGCAATCAACAAGAATGTATTCGACTTTATCGTTGTAAACTTCGCGAACGGAGATATGGTTGGTCATACTGGTATATACGAAGCAATTCAAAAGGCGATTGTTGCGGTTGATAATTGTTTGCACGATACAGTGGAAGCTGCAAAAAACAACGGATATGATGTAATTATTATAGCCGACCATGGTAATGCAGACAACGCAGTAAACGAAGATGGATCAGCAAATACAGCGCATTCGTTGAACCCTGTTCCTTTTGTTTATATAAGCGACAATAAAAATGCAAAGGTATCTGATGGTATTCTTGCAGACGTAGCCCCTTCCATTATTAAGATTTTGGGCTTGGAACAACCAGCCGAAATGACAGGTAAGGCGTTAATTGATTAATTGAACTGAATTTTATATTACGGGAGAAAACTTCAATAAGGTTTTCTCCCGTTTCTTTACAATAGAATATGATTGAGATAGAAGATACGATTGTAAGCCTGGATATTGTTGAAGATTACTTTTTGTGCGACCTAGCCAGGTGTAAAGGAGCTTGTTGCGTGGAAGGAGATTCCGGAGCTCCGCTGGAAAAAGAAGAATTAGCCAAGTTGGAAGCCGTATTACCTGAGGTTTGGAATGATCTTTCACCCAAGGCGCAGGAGATAATAAAACGGCAGGGCGTGGCTTATATAGATACGGAAGGAGATATTGTTACTTCAATTGTAGATGGTAAAGATTGCGTTTTTACCTGTTACGATGCCGAAGGTACATGTAAATGCGCTATAGAAAAGGCCTATCGTGAAGGGCGGGTGGATTTCTATAAACCGGTTTCATGTCATCTTTACCCTATCCGCGTAACCCAGTACAGAGATTTTAGGGCTGTAAACTATCATAAATGGAGTGTCTGTAAACCTGCGATGATTCTTGGGAAAAAAGAGAACCTAAGAATATATAAATTCCTGAAAGAACCGTTGATTCGTAAATTTGGAGAAAGTTGGTATCAGGCTCTCGATACTTGTGCTACCGAATTGGATAAACGTAATTTGTCAGAGTAAAAGAAAAAAGGCCTTTTCAACACAAATTGAAAAGGCCTTTTTTCTTTTATTCAGTTTTTCTGATAAGTTCTGTACCCTGACACTCTTCTTTTAGAAAGGTTTCTATGTGTCGTTTCTTCTTATCTTCAAGTATTTCATTGATATCAATTAAGATACCAGTCTCTTCCACATCGCCGAATTCGTAGTTGATAGCAGTACCAAATACTCTCATTTTGGGGGATAAACTCATGTAAGCATTAACAAGAGGAGGAACATTGATACCAAACTTTCGTACCTCTTGGTTTAGTATTTTATAGTTTTCCTTGAAGCAATCACAACAGAATAACTCCTTCATCTTTGGCATATCAGTTCCTGTCTCCAGCGGATGGACTGGCGTAACGAGGTTTTCATGGTCGTTAAAATGAAGGTTAAGAAAGTAGAGAATCATATTCCTTGCTTCAGGATTATACGTATTGTACATCGTAACCTTTCCAAAATAATATTTCAAAGTGGGGTCTATTACTGAAAGGGCTCCAAGTCCGTCCCATAAATTGTCGAGAACAAAAAGACCTTTGGCGCTTCCGGATCGGGTAGACTGGTACTCGAGGGTTACGAACGAACGGCCCAACTCTACTGTGTAAGGAAGATATTCTTCGATAAACTTGCTTGAAAAATTGAAAAGGTGAGAAGTGGCCAGCATTGGCTTGCCTGATTCATCAAACTTTACATCAGAACCACACAAAAAACGATAGCCTCCCAGAATCAGTTCTTCTACAGGATCCCATACAATAAGTTGGCGGTAGGCATCTTCCATCGTGTCATATTCATCTATGTCGACAGGAAGCCCGGTTCCTCCACCATAATATCTAAAGGCTATTTCACGCAACCGCCCGATTTCCTGCATTACATTCGGAGAATCATGGTGCGTAATGATGTATATTTCGTTGTTTGACTTGTTTGTTTTTCTTAACTTCTTGTCTTTAGTTAACTCAGATTTGAGAATAGCCTTTTCGATAGGCATACGAATATCTTGCATAACTAGTTTTATTTTTCAGCAAGTTTATAAACAATTTCTTTTATATCGCTGGCCCACTCGGCAGGTTTCTTGCCATTGTCGAATGTTTGCCATGGAATCGGTTTCCCGAAATGCACGCGAAATGTTTTGTGCTTACTACAAAACATTTCGTCAGGCAGGTATATCATCTCATAGTTCATTTTAATACCCAGTGCCTTTCGTATGTTGGCAAACCGGTAAAAGAAATTAGAGTTTTGTCCTTCAAAGTATACGGGCACAACATCACGTTTGTACTCAACCGCTTTTTGAATGAAAGATTTTTTCCATTCCAGATCCTGTATCTTCCCTTTTATTTTGCGGGAACACATCCCAGCAGGAAAGGTTATGATCTGATTATCGGAAGCATAAGCTTCTTCGATAAGGCGGGCCGCATTCTTTGCTTGCCCCCCGTGTTTATTGATAGGAACAAATATGGATTTTAAATTCTCCAGATAAAGTAATAAATCATTAACCAAATACCTTATTTTTCCATCGAACTTTTTGCCAATGATTGCCGAAAGACAGATTCCATCCAATCCGCCCAGCGGATGATTAGATGCGAAAATATAGCGGCCTTCGGGAGAAAAATCCACATCGTTCACCAACTCGAGAGTTAGATCGAAGTAAGAAATAAGCTCCTGCATAAAATCGGCCCCCTGTTTGTCGTGGTACCTCCTTAGAATATCATTTAGTTCATCCTGATGGATTGTCCGAATAAGATAGTTTACAATAAACCCGGGTATTTTTCCCGATACTGAAGGTGCTTTTTGCTTCAGAATTTGTTTTATGTCTATCTGCGCGATGTGTTTTTCAACCATTTTACATTACATTGACATTGGCAAAGATAGAGTTAAATATTAAAAAACAGAAAACGGACTCTCATTATTTTCTTTGAAGGATATATTTCCGGGTATTCTTGTCGTTGATTCTAACCGTTGTATTCTTTTTTAATTCTTTTACAATATAATTAGGGGTATCTATATTAACAATAAAGGAGGATGAATCGAATATTAAAGTAAAAAGTAATATGCTTTGTTCTGTGCGCCCATGGGCGTATTTAATCACGCCCATGGGCACAAAAAAATACGCCCATGGGCGCACAGTGAAAGATCAATTACCTTTCCTTTTAGATGTAATTGGATTTACCTTTCTTTCTTTAGTTTTTTATGAATAAAAAATTAAGACCATCAGATTAATTGAATGGGTTTATTTGATTGATATTCAACGATATATAGTCCTGTTGAAAACTTTTTGGCAAATTCTCGTTTAAATATTGCTACAGACTTATGGAAATGTGTAATTTTACCTTCTGATAGTGAGATGTATATCATGTCTGCTTGATTAGTTGTAAAGTTATAAAGGATTTGAAACGAATGAAAGAAAAAGAAGTTTGCTATCATGTTCCGGTAATGCTCCGCGAGTGTATGGAAGGTCTGGTTATTCAGCCCGACGGTGTGTACGTGGATGTTACGTTTGGAGGTGGCGGACATTCTAAAGAAATACTCAATAGGCTTGGTGCAAAAGGAACTCTTTATGGTTTTGATCAGGATGCCGATGCCGAGCAGAATATTATAGGCGACGACCGCTTTGTTTTTGTGCGCAGCAATTTTCGTTACTTATCCAATTTTATGCGTTACCACGGTGAGACTGCCATCGACGGACTTTTGGCCGACTTGGGGGTTTCTTCTCATCATTTCGATGATAAAGACCGTGGATTTTCGTTTCGCTTCGAAGGAGCATTGGATATGCGTATGAATACTCGTGCCGGAAATACCGCGGCCGATGTTTTGAATACCTATACGGAAGAGGCGCTTTCCAATGTTTTTTATTTGTACGGCGAACTGAAAAATGCGCGGAAGCTTGCCTCTGTAGTTGTTAAAGCTCGTGCAGTAAAACAAATTGTCACAACTGATGAGTTTCTGGCTCTTATAACTCCGTATGTGGGAAGAGATAAAGAGAAGAAAATACTTGCACAGATATTTCAGGCTCTCCGTATCGAGGTAAATGATGAGATGCGTGCTTTGAAAGAGATGTTACGTCAGGCATTGCAATTGCTTAAGCCCGGCGGACGTATGGTGGTAATGACGTATCATTCACTTGAAGACAGGCTTGTGAAAAATTTTCTAAAAACCGGAAACTTTGAAGGCGAAATTAAACAGGACTTCTTTGGTAATGTGCAATCGCCTTTCCGTTTAATCAACAATAGAGTAATAGTGCCTACGTCTGAAGAGGTGGAAGTTAATCCACGCTCAAGAAGTGCCAAGCTACGAATCGCCGAAAAGGTGTAAATATTGGGAAGGTATGGAAGAGAAACAAAAAAGAACGAAAAAGAAAGAGAAGAGGCTTTCGCTCTTATATGTGTTAGGTGGGGGAATTCTGAAAGAGGATTTCATCGTAAAGCATACACGTATGATTGTGCTGATCGTAATTTTAGTATTTTTCTTTATAGGAAACCGTTACACTTGCATGCAGAAGCTGAGAGAAATTGACCGTTTGCAGCAACAGCTGCGTGATGTACGTTTCGAAGCACTTTCAGTTTCTTCAGAACTAACAGGAAATAGCAGGCAGTCACAGATAGAATTGCTTATTTTTGAACAAGGAATTGAACTGGAAGGAGCTAAAACTCCCCCTTATGAATTATATAAGTAGGTATGTCGGAAGAGAACGAGCCTAAAGATATAGATCCGAAAAATAACAGGATTCTTTCCTATTATTTTATCGTGGTGCTGGTATTCGGAGCAATAGTGGTCGGGATTCTTTTGCGTATTTTTGATACTGCATTTGTGGAAAAAGAAAAGTGGGAGAAAGTTGCCGAAAGTCAGAAGCGCCCTAATCGCCTTGTTCTTCCTGGCCGCGGGAATATTTATTCGGCAGATGGAAAACTAATGGCTACAAGTGTTCCCCGCTATTATATGTATATTGACTTTAAAGCAGATGGTCTCAATCCGGATACTTTGAAGCATTACGTTGACTCCCTTGCTTATTACCTTTCAAACAAACTGGGAAACAGATCTAAGGCTGGTTATAAGGCTCACCTTTTGAGAGGACTCAGAAGTAAAAGCCGTCAGTTTGCAGTGTATGAGGGTCGGGTTTCCTATACAGACCTTAAAGAAATTAAAACCTATCCATTTTTTCGTTTAAGTAAATACAAGAGCGGATTTTATACCAAGGAGATGGTTCAGAGGCAAAAACCTTTCGGATCACTGGCTTCCCGTACCATTGGCGATATTTACGGTGAAATAGAGTCTGGAGGTACAACCAAAGGTAAAAACGGACTCGAGTTGCAGTATGATACCTTGTTGCGCGGACAAGCGGGGCTTAGCTCTGTTCGTCGTGTTGGGGGCGGATGGACTAACGTTATTGAGATTGAACCTGTCAATGGAATGGATATCCGTACAACCATCGATATCGATATTCAGGATATAACTGAAAAATCGCTGGTGGATAAATTGAAGGAAATTGATGCAGAATCAGGTACAGCAGTTGTTATGGAAGTTTCTACCGGAGAGATAAAAGCGATTACCAATATGGGACGTATCCGCGAAGGTATTTACGGCGAAACCAAAAACCATGCGGTGGCCGACGAATCGGAACCTGGCTCTACATTTAAAGTGGCGTCCATGATGGTTGCTCTTGAAGATGGGGTATGTACCCCAGGCGATTCGGTGGATGTTGGCAATGGTGTCTTTATGTACAAAGGGGCACGTATGACAGACCATAATTCCGAAAAAGGCGGATATGGTCGTATCTCTGCCGAAGAAGCGATTTGGAATTCTTCCAATATTGGAGTTGCCAAATTAATTCTCCGTGGGTATGAGCGAAATCCTTCAAAATTTGTTGAAGGATTGTATCGGATTGGAATAAATGCGCCGCTAAATCTGGAGATTCCCGGAGCTGGACGGGCCAAGATACGTAAGCCATCGGATTCCTCTCGTTACTGGGCAAAGACAACTCTTCCCTGGATGTCTTTTGGTTACGAAACACAAATACCTCCAATCTATACGCTTACTTTCTTTAATGCGATAGCAAATGGGGGTAAACAGGTTCGCCCCATGTTTACAAAAGAAATTCTGAGCGATGGAGAAGTTATTAAAAGTTTTTCGACAGAGGTTTTGAACCCGGCTATTTGTTCGGAAAAAACGCTGGCTCAGATAAAAAGCATGTTGCTTGGTGTTGTAGAGAAAGGAACCGGTAAAGTAGTACATTCCGATATTGTTAGCATTGCAGGTAAAACAGGTACGGCTCAGATCTCGCAGGGTGCTGCTGGCTACAAGGCTGCCGGAAAGAGTCACCAGGTATCATTCTGTGGATATTTTCCTGCAGACAAACCGCTGTATTCATGCATCGTGGTGATTCGTCGCCCCCGGATAGGGTATCCTTCCGGAGGAACTATGTCAGGAGGAGTATTTAAGTCGATAGCTGAAAAGATATTTGCTGCAACAACGTCGCATGATCTTGGAAAAATGCCAATGGATTCTGCGGCTGTAAAAGTTCCCTATGCGAAAGGTGGAGATTTACGGGCGCTGGAAAACATATTAAAAAAGTTCGGCATTAATGCCGGAACTGATAGTGTAGACAGCCCATGGGTTCTTACCGGTGTAAAAGAAACGGGTGTAGAATTGAAAAATGTGTCTGTAAAGAGGGGTCTTGTTCCCAATGTTATCGGAATGGGGGCAAAAGATGCTGTTTATTTGCTCGAGAACCAAGGACTAAGGGTGTCGCTTTCAGGAATGGGACGGGTTAAGTCGCAGTCCATCCCTTCGGGCAGCCACGCTGTAAAAGGTCAGACAATTGCAATAGTGTTGAATTAAACGATAAAAGATAGACTATGGAACTGAATAGTTTGATGAATGTACTGCAGGTACAATCTCTTAAAGGTACCGACAATTTAGATATTAAAGGCATTGCCGCTGATTCGCGGAAAGTGACAGAGGGCTTTTTGTTTGTAGCTGTAAAAGGGACAGCAACAGATGGTCACGATTTTATTCCTGTTGCTATCGGCAATGGGGCAATCGCCGTAGTCTGCGAAATGCTTCCCGATACTACTGTCGGAAATGTTACCTATATTGTTGTGCCCAATTCAGCCGAAGCTTTAGGTAAACTTGCTTCTGCCTGGTACGAATTTCCTTCGGACAATCTGATTGTTGTCGGGGTTACCGGAACAAATGGTAAAACAACTATCGCTACCCTGTTATATGATATGTTCCGGAAAATGGGACATAAGGTAGGTTTGCTGTCAACTGTTTGCAATTACATTGATGGAGAAGCTGTTCCTGCCACGCATACAACGCCAGATGCGCTTACATTGCACGAATTGATGGCGCGCATGGTAGACGCGGGTTGCGAGTATATGTTTATGGAAGTTAGTTCTCATTCGGTTGATCAGAAACGAATCAGTGGAATTTCATTCGATGGAGGGATTTTTACTAATCTTACACGCGATCACCTGGATTACCACCTTACCGTCGAAAATTATTTAAAGGCAAAAAAACAGTTCTTCGATAATCTCTCTGCAACGGCTTTTGCTTTAACAAATGCGGATGATAAATCCGGACTGGTTATGTTGCAGAATACGTCCGCCACAAAGCTAACCTATTCTTTACGGACGTTGGCCGATGTGAAAGGTCGAATCCTTGAATCGCATTTCGAAGGCACTTTGCTTACAATAAATGATAAAGAAGTGATGGTCCATTTTGTTGGGCGCTTCAATGCATACAATTTACTTGCTGTATATGGAGCCGCTGTAGCTTTGGGTAAAGAGCCTGAAGAAGTATTGGTTGTTTTAAGTACGCTTCATTCTGTTTCAGGTCGCTTTGAAACTATTCAATCCCCTTTGGGTTATACTGCTATTGTGGACTATGCCCATACCCCCGATGCACTAACCAACGTGCTGAATGGTATTCTTGAAGTACTTGATAGCAGAGGTCGTATACTTACAGTCGTGGGTGCAGGTGGAAACAGGGACAAAGGAAAGCGTCCGCTAATGGCAAAAGAGGCAGCGAAGTTGAGTGATCAGGTGATCTTAACATCGGATAATCCCCGCTTTGAAGAACCGGAAGATATTATTCAGGATATGGTGGCCGGATTGAATAAAGAAGAGCTGCAGCGTACGATTTGCATTACGGACCGTAGCCAGGCTATTAAAACGGCAGCTTTACTTGCA
Source organism: uncultured Macellibacteroides sp. (assembly GCF_963667135.1). Classification (NCBI taxonomy): domain Bacteria; kingdom Pseudomonadati; phylum Bacteroidota; class Bacteroidia; order Bacteroidales; family Porphyromonadaceae; genus Macellibacteroides; species uncultured Macellibacteroides sp. The sequence goes on from NZ_OY762974.1 coordinate 1,912,588, forward strand.
AAGAAAGGCGATGTTATATTGATAGCCGGAAAAGGTCATGAAGATTATCAAGATGTTAAAGGGGTAAAACACCATTTTGATGATCGTGAGATTGTAAGAGAATTATTTAGTGCACAACAAAAACAATAAACATGCTATACTATCTTTTTAACTTTTTGGATCAGCTTGATTTTCCAGGAGCAGGGATGTTTAAATATGTTTCGTTCCGTTCAGGACTGGCGCTTATTCTTTCCTTGTTTATCTCTACGGCTATTGGCCGGAAAATAATAAACCGGTTGCAGCTTCTGCAAATAGGAGAAACGGTAAGAAATCTGGGTCTTGAAGGACAAATGAGCAAAAAAGGAACGCCTACCATGGGGGGGATAATAATTATCATTGCTATCCTGGTCCCGACACTGTTATGCGCGAAACTAACTAATATATATCTACTTCTAATGGTTGTTACCACGTTATGGTTGGGAGCAATAGGGTTTACGGACGATTACATTAAGGTATTTAAAAAGAATAAAGAGGGGTTGCGCGGAAGATTTAAGATTGTCGGTCAAGTAGGTTTGGGCTTGATTGTTGGTGTTACTCTTTATCTTAGCCCCGATGTAGTTATCAAAGAGAATATGGAAGTCCGACGGAATAATATAATTGAAGAAGTTAATTATCATCAGGTAGAAACTAAGTCAACCAAAACGACTATTCCTTTTCTGAAAAACAACAATTTTGATTACTCAAAGATGGTTGAGTGGACGGGTGATTATAAAGTTGAAGCAGCTTGGCTTGTATTTGTACTTATGACAATCTTTGTTGTTACTGCAGTTTCAAACGGAGCAAACCTTACGGACGGACTTGATGGTCTGGCTGCAGGAAGTTCTGCTATAATTGGAGTAGCATTGGGGGTTTTGGCTTATATGTCTTCACACTTTGAATTTGCTTCCTTCTTAAATATAATGTTTATCCCCGGAGCAGAAGAATTAGTGGTATTTGCTTCCGCCTTTATTGGGGCTACAGTCGGATTCCTTTGGTACAATTCATATCCGGCCCAGGTTTTTATGGGAGATACAGGTAGTCTTACTCTGGGAGGTATCATTGCTGTTTTTGCCATTATAATCCGGAAAGAGTTGCTCATCCCAATTCTTTGCGGTATCTTTTTCGCCGAAAGTCTTTCAGTTATGGCTCAGGTTGCATATTTTAAATATACCAAGAGAAAATATGGAGCAGGAAAACGTATTTTTAAGATGACTCCGTTGCATCATCATTTTCAGAAACCTGGAAATGCAGGCATCGAGGCCTTATTTCAAAAGCCATTTAATGTGGTGCCTGAATCAAAAATAGTTGTTCGTTTTTGGTTGATTGGTATCATTCTGGCTGTAATTACAATCGTTACTTTAAAGATGAGATAAGAGAATGGCTAAAAAGATGGTAATTTTAGGAGCCGGTGAAAGTGGAACAGGTGCTGCTGTGCTGGCGCAGGCAAAAGGATTTGATGTTTTTGTTTCAGACCTTTCAGACATTAAACCTTTTTACAAGGAAATGATGAATTCCCGTGGAATTCTATGGGAAGAGAAACAACATACAGAATCAATAATTCTTGAAGCAGACGAAGTTATAAAGAGCCCCGGTATTCCGGACAAAGCTCCGATTATTAAGAAGCTGAAAGAAAAAAGTATTTCTATTATTTCAGAAATAGAATTTGCGGGAAGGTATACCAATTCTAAGATGATTTGTATTACCGGAAGTAATGGTAAAACGACTACAACCATGCTGACGTATCATATCCTTAAGGAAGCCGGACTAGATGTAGGTCTTGCTGGAAATGTTGGCAATAGTCTGGCATTGCAGGTCGCAGAACAGCCGCACGATTACTATGTGCTTGAACTAAGCAGCTTTCAGTTGGATAATATGTACGACTTTAAAGCGGATATTGCCATTTTGATGAACATAACGCCAGATCATCTGGATCGTTATAACTACGAATTCCAGAATTATGTGGATGCTAAATTCCGCATTCTTCAGAATCAGACTGAAGCTGATGCTTTTATTTACTGGAATGACGATCCTGTCATTGCAAATGAAATAGCAAAGCATGCGCCCAAAGCTACTTTATATCCTTTTTCTGAAACAGTAAAAGTTGGTGTAAGAGGATATACAGAGAATAAAAAATTAGTAATTGAAACAGAAAACGGGATATTTACAATGGATCAAGATCAGTTGGCATTGACGGGGACGCACAATCTATATAATTCGCTGGCTTCGGGCATTGCTGCTAAAGTAGTAGATATAAAGGACGAAGATATCCGGGCATCTCTCAGTGATTTCGCGGGAGTTGAACACAGACTTGAAAAGGTCGCTCGTGTTAGGGGAGTCGATTATGTAAACGATTCAAAGGCAACCAATGTTAATTCGTGCTGGTATGCGTTGCAGAGTATGAATACACCGGTTGTGCTTATTCTGGGCGGGACAGATAAGGGGAATGATTATACTGAAATAGAAGAGCTTGTGAAAACGAAAGTCCACTCGCTTATTTTCCTTGGAGTGGATAATGCTAAATTGCATACCTTCTTTGATGGAAAAGTTGAGCACATCGAAGATGCTTTTTCAATGGAGGAAGCTATTTCAAAGGCTTACAAACTGGCACAGAAAGGTGATACTGTATTGCTTTCTCCTTGTTGCGCTAGTTTTGACCTGTTTAAGAATTACGAAGACAGGGGTAACCAATTCAAGACTTGTGTGCTAAATTTGTAAAAGATGTAGTAATTTATGGATCTGGCAAGTAAACTATTTAAAGGTGACAGGGTAATATGGTTAATATTCATGTTCCTGTGTCTGATTTCAGTGGTGGAAGTTTTTAGCGCAACAAGTACAATTGCGTATAAGAATGCGAATCATTGGGCTCCGATAGTGCGCCATGCCACTTTTTTACTGGGTGGATTTGTGCTGGTTTTGTTGCTGCACAATATCCCTTATAAGTTTTTTTCTGTCTTCATCGGTTTATTGCCTTTAGCCGCATTGATGCTTATAATGACTCCCTTTATTGGCGTTAGTGCGAACGACGCACATCGATGGCTCGAAATATTTGGTATTCAGTTCCAACCGTCTGAGTTTGGCAAGCTAGCATCTGTCGTTTATGTAGCTTTTTTGTTAAGTAAACGGAATAAATTTACTGACGTTCAGATATTCAAGTGGATTTTATTTGGAATTGGAGCTATTTGCATTTTAATTCTTCCTGAAAACTTTTCTACTGCGTTTATGCTTTTTGGGGTCTGTTGCCTCATGATGTTTGTCGGACAAATACCTTTCATGCTGTTGTTTAAGATGGTTTCTGTCTTGATATTGGTTTTTGCCATCTTTGGACTATCTTTAGTTTCTATGCCTGAAAGCATGCTAAAGTATATACCCCGGGCAATGACATGGAAAGAGCGTATTGCAGATTTTAATAACAAAAGTGAATTAAAAGAGGGTGAGACATATGTAATAAATGACAACAATTACCAAGTATCTCATGCCAAAATTGCTATCGCTCGTGGAGGTATATTTGGACAAATGCCCGGTCACGGACAACAACGCGATTTTCTGCCTCAGGCATATTCCGACTTTATTTATGCTATTATTATTGAGGAACTTGGTATTGTTGGAGGCCTTTTTGTTCTTTTGCTCTATATAATGTTGTTGGTAAGAGCGGGAATGATCGCCCGGAAATGCGATAAACTTTTCCCGAAATTCCTTGTATTGGGGTGTGGATTGCTTGTGGTAACTCAGGCATTGGCTAATATGGCTGTTGCTGTGAACCTGATTCCGGTTACCGGTCAGCCTTTGCCTCTTATAAGCAGAGGTGGTACATCCACAGTCATTACATGTATCTACTTTGGAATTATTCTTAGTGTAAGTCGTTTTGGGGCAGGAATGGGTGAGGAAGATATAGCTGAAGAAACAGAAGAAACTACAGAAGAAACTACAGAAGAAACAGAAATCAACGATGAGGCTGATTCGGATGAGACTGAAAAGTTAGGAAAAAAGACAATTACAGAACTTGAAACGATAGTTGAATAGGATATGAAAGAGTATCGGATTATTATTAGTGGAGGAGGAACAGGAGGTCATATATTTCCTGCTATTTCCATTGCAAATACACTTCGGAAACGTTTTCCGAAATGTGAGATTTTGTTTGTAGGAGCGGAAGACCGAATGGAAATGGAGAAGGTTCCTGCAGCAGGATATCCGATTGTAGGTCTTCCTGTGAGTGGTTTCGACAGATCAAATAAGCTTAACAACATTAAAGTTGTGGGTAAGCTTATTAAAAGCTTGCGTCTGGCGGGCAAGACAATTCGTGATTTTAAACCAGATATTGCGATTGGTGTTGGAGGTTATGCCAGCGGTCCTACTCTTTGGATGGCAGGGAGACATGGAATTCCTACCTTAATTCAGGAACAAAATTCATATGCAGGGGTAACAAATAAACTGTTAGCCCGTAAGGCAGAAAAAATATGTGTGGCCTATGAAGGAATGGAAAAGTTTTTTCCATACGAGAAACTGGTTATAACGGGTAATCCGGTAAGACAGGATTTAGAAGAAGCTCTTAATAAGAAGGAAGAGGCAATTCAGTTTTTTGGACTTAATCCAAACAGAAAAACCATCTTGGTTGTAGGTGGCAGTTTGGGAGCGCGGACAATAAACCAAAGTGTTGTAGGCGGACTGGATTCTTTATTTACTTCGGAAGATGTTCAGGTTATCTGGCAGACAGGTAAGAATTATTGCGAGGAAGCTTTGAAACATTTGAAAGCTTATCATGGAATTCATGTTTGGTGTTCCGATTTTATAACGCGTATGGATTATGCCTATGCGGCAGCCGATCTGGTTATTTCAAGAGCAGGAGCCAGTTCTATTTCGGAACTCTGTATCTTAAAGAAACCTGTTATTTTGGTTCCTTCACCTAATGTTGCTGAAGATCATCAGACCAAAAACGCGTTAGCGCTTTCAGTAAAAGATGCAGCTATCATGATAACAGATGCAGAAGCCAGAGAAAAATTGATTAAGGTGGCGCTTGATGTTATACGTGATGAAAAACATCTTACCATGTTGAGAAACAATATAGCAGAATTGGCTCATCACCAGAGTGCGGAACATATTGTTGATGAGATAGTAAAAATTATTGATAAATAAACAGGCTTGTTACAGGCTGAAAGAAAAATGAATATAGATAATATAAAATCGGTTTATTTTGTAGGTGCCGGAGGGATCGGCATGAGTGCCCTGATACGTTATTTTCTTTCGAAAGGAAAGAAAGTTGCCGGTTATGATAAAACGCCTTCTGATTTAACCGAACAACTAAACAGGGAAGGTGCCGATATTCATTATGAAGATAGCATTGATTTAATTCCCGAGGTTTATAAAAACACCGATGATACATTAGTGGTTTATACTCCAGCCATACCAGCAACCCATTCCGAGCTCAGCTTCTTTCAGACCCAGGGTTTTGAAGTGATGAAACGAGCACGCGTTTTGGGCGAAATTACAAATTGTACCAAGGGGCTATGTGTGGCAGGAACACACGGAAAGACAACAACGTCTTCCATGATTGCTCACTTGTTGAAGCAGTCGCATGTGGGTTGTAATGCGTTTCTGGGTGGTATTTTAAAGAATTACGACAGTAACTTATTATTATCAGAAACAAGCAACCTTACCGTGATTGAAGCCGATGAATACGATCGGTCATTTCACTGGCTTTCTCCTTATATGGCTGTAATCACTTCGGCCGACCCGGATCACCTGGATATTTATGGAACCCCCGAAGCTTACAGGGAGAGTTTCGAAAAGTTTACTACGCTAATTAGACCAGATGGTTGTCTTTTAATGCGCGTAGGAGTGGACGTAACACCGCATCTCAAGAATGGAGTTTCATGCTATACCTATTCGGCTGAAGATGGTGGAGATTTTCACGCAGAAAATATACGTGTCGGGAACGGAACGATTGTATTCGATTTTGTTTTTCCCGATGGCACGATTAAGGATGTTGAGTTAGGAGTTCCTGTTAAGGTGAATATAGAAAATGGAGTAGCTGCTATGGCAATTGCTTTGCTTAACGGAGTTACTGCCGGGGAAATGAAAGCGGCTATGGCTTCATTTCAAGGTCCGAAGCGTCGTTTCGATTTTCAGATTAAACGTGATAATTGCGTGTTGATTGATGATTATGCCCATCATCCTGAGGAATTAAAGGCAAGCATACTTTCTGTAAAAGAATTGTATGCAGGGCGGAAGGTAACAGGTATATTTCAGCCACATTTATTTTCGCGTACACGTGACTTTGCTCCCGAGTTTGCAGCAAGTCTTTCTTTGTTAGATGAGCTTATCCTGCTGGATATCTATCCCGCAAGAGAAGAGCCAATTCCGGGCGTAACATCGGCTATTATTTTTGATAAAGTAACTATTCCTGCTAAGCAACTTTGTTCCAAAGCCCAGTTGCCAGGTATTATAGAAGCCGGAACCTATGATGTGGTACTGATGGTTGGAGCCGGAGATATTGATCGTTTGGTAGAACCTGTAAAACAAATATTGGAAAAAAGGTGATTCGGATAGTATCCATAGTAATTGCCACGTTGTTGTTTTCTTACATCGTGTTTGCCTCATTCTATTTCAAAGAAATGAGACACAATCCTAAGTGCCATAATCTGGAGATTGTTGTAAAAGATAGTCTGGATAAACATTTTGTTAGTGAGTCTGATATCATAACCATACTCAAACAAGCAAGTCTGAATCCGATAAAAGAGAGAATAAACCGGGTAAACACCAATAAGATTGAAAAGGAACTGCTAAAGAATCAGATGATTGCCCGTGTTGAAGCCTATAAGACTCCTTCCGGCATGATAAAGCTGGAAGTAACACAGAAAGTTCCTATCCTTCGGATTATAAGTGTACGTGGTAATTTCTATGTTGATAACGAAGGAGGAACAATGCCCGTGAGTCCAAGGTACGTTGCGCATGTGCCTCTTGCATCAGGTTATATAGAAAAAGAGCTGGCTATTACCGATTTATATAAATTTGCATTATTTTTGCAAAAGGATGAGTTCTGGAATGATCAGATAGATCAGATTTTTGTCCATCCTGACGGAGAAATTGAGCTTGTTCCCAGGGTTGGTGATCATCGAATCGTATTAGGTACGATGGATGACTTCGAAACTAAACTTGCAAACCTGAAATTATTTTATGATCAGGCAATTCCAGTTGTAGGTTGGGAAAAGTACAGTATTATTAGTTTAAAATATAAGAATCAGATTGTTTGTACAAAAAAATAAATTATATGGCATACACAGACTTTATAGCAGCTATTGATTTGGGAACTTCCCGGATTGTAGGAATGGTAGGGAAGAAAAACGAGTATGGCGTTCTTTCCATAATTGCCTACGAAGTTGAGACCTCCGCTTCCTGTATACGAAGAGGATGTGTATACAATGTGGAGGAAACGGCAAACAAAATTAAACGCCTTATTCTTAAGTTGGAAAACAAGCTGAACGGAACTAAGATAGCCAAAGTATATGTAGGCATTGGAGGTCAGTCCCTGCGATCGGTCGACCATACTGTTCCTAAGGTCTTGGGGACAGAAGGTGTTGTTACAGACGAAATCATTAAATCATTACATGCTGAGTGTCTGAGTTATCATCCTGATATGCAGGATGTCCTGGCAGCTGTTTCGCCGGTTTACTATCTGGATGATAAACCCGAAGCAAATCCTGTTGGGATTCCCTGTACACGGATTGAGGCCCGATACAAATTAATTGTTGGACGTCCATCTTTAAAAAGGCATGTTATAAATAGTATTTCCGAAAGAGCACAAATAAAAATCGCAGGCATTATCGTATCTCCCCTTGCGTTAGGAGACGCCGTATTGAGCGACGACGAGCGCGACCTGGGCTGTGCCCTTATCGGATTTGGTGCAGGAGTTACTACCTTGACTGTTTATAAAGGGGGTAATCTTGCACATCTGTCCGTTATTCCTATGGGAAGTAGTTTAATCACAAGAGATATTACTACATTGCACTTGTTGGAAAGCGAAGCCGAGCGGGTAAAACAGACTTATGGCAGCGCGATGATGGATCAGGAAAATGATCAGTCAATCCAGGTTAGTCTTGCCGACGGACTTGGTATGCGTGAGATTAAGTTGTCCGACTTGAATAACGTTATAGAAGCCCGTATGGGTGAGATTCTGGAGAATGTATATGCTCGTCTGGAATCAATCGGACTTGAAGGTAATCTTGGCGCCGGTATTGTGATAACAGGAGGCGGAGCAGCACTTAAAAGTCTTCCGGAAGTTATCCGCAAGCGAATGAAGATGGAGGTACGCTATTCGGCAACCCGCAGAGGAATTGTTGCCAGCGGAGATCTGGAAGCGGGTAATCCGTCCTATGCCGTAGCCGTTGGTTTGTTGATGCATGGAACAGAAAATTGCGCAGGTTATGTACCGCCAAAATATGTTTCGGAATCGGAACATGCGATTTTCGAGGAAGAAGAGGTTTTTGTTGCAGCACCTCCGGTTGAGAAGGTTTCTAAACCAACATCCAAACCTACTCCTGCTCCCAAACCAAAAGGGGTGGGGCTATTTAAAGGTCTGAGCAACAAATTCGATACGATGACGAAGAATCTTTTTGATGATAGCGAAGACAAGTTATAAGCAAATGTAATAAATAACTGAACACATGGACGATACAATATTAAATTTCAATTATCCTGCGGATAGTCCTTCAATAATAAAAGTGATTGGAGTAGGAGGGGGTGGTGGTAACGCCGTAACCCATATGTATAAAGAAGGTATTCATGATGTTACATTTGTTTTATGTAATACTGATAACCAAGCTTTATATCGCTCGGATGTACCCGTAAAGGTTACGCTGGGACGCGAAATAACCCAGGGATTGGGCGCCGGCAACAAACCCGAAAGGGCTATGATGGCGGCTGAAGAGAGTTTGGAAGACCTTCGCAAAATGCTTAGTGATGGAACCAAGATGGTCTTTATCACAGCAGGAATGGGAGGAGGAACCGGTACCGGAGCTGCCCCCGTAATTGCACGGATAGCAAAAGATATGGGTATCTTAACGGTTGGTATCGTAACGATCCCATTTGTTTTCGAAGGCGAACGTAAAATTATTCAGGCATTGAATGGCGTCGAAGAGATAAGCAAGAATGTGGATGCATTGCTTGTTATTAATAACGAACGTCTTCGCGAAATCTATGCGGACTTAACAATGACGAATGCTTTTGGAAAGGCGGATGATACGCTTACCATTGCAGCCAAGAGCATTGCCGAGATTATTACCCTGCCTGGTATAATAAATCTGGACTTTGCAGATGTTAAGACAACCATGAAAGATGGTGGTGTAGCGCTGATGAGTCGCGGATACGGAGAAGGCGAAGGTCGTGTTCGTCAATCGATAGAAGATGCGTTGAATTCGCCGTTGCTGAACAACAATGATATTTTTAATGCCAAAAAAATTCTGTTCAATGTGTCGTTCTGTGAGGAAACGGAGCTTCGCATGGAAGAAATGAATGACGTGCATGATTTCATGTCTCGTTTTGGGCGTGATATAGAAGTTATCTGGGGTACTACTTTGGATAATTCGTTAGGCAAGAAAGTGAAGATGACTATTCTGGCAACAGGATTTGGCGTCGAAGATATTCCTCAGATAGCAGATAAACGTCGCGCAGAATATTCCCGGATGTCCGAAGAAGAATTGCGGATTGAAGAAGAAAAATTACGGAAAGAGCAGGAAGAAAAGGATTTGATCGATAAATATTACGGAGCTTCGGGTCAGCGTATGCGCAGAGCATCTGCACGAGCTAAGGCAGTTGTTCTGTCCACGGAAGAATTGGATGATGATGCTTTTATTGTGCTGATGGAAGAAAATCCGACGTATAACCGTGATCCTAAGATTATCTCCCGTGCCCGGTCAAAGACATCCAGGGAAGAAGAGGCCCCGGTTGTTTCTTTTGATGAAGTTGAGCCGACTCAGGTTCAAAACGAACCGACTGAAAATGCTAAACAGGTTATAAGATTTCGTTAGATCATAGACAAGTATTGTAAAAAACAGAATTATGAATTTATTTGATCAGGTTAGTGCCGATATCAAAGAAGCGATGTTGGCAAAGGATAAGATTCGTTTGCAAGCGTTGCGTGGAGTAAAGAAAGAATTCCTTGAAGCTAAGACAGCCAAAGGAGGCGATGGAGAATTGAGCGATGAAGCTGCTGTTAAAATCTTGCAGAAGATGATTAAACAACGCAAAGAAAGCGCAGAAATATATACAACACAAGGTCGCCCTGAATTGGCGCAAGACGAACTGGCTGAGGCTGCTTCTATCGAAGTTTATTTACCAAAGCAGATGTCTGCCGAAGAACTTGAAGCTGCAGTAAAGGCAATCATTGAACAAGTGGGTGCAACCGGAGCAAAGGATATGGGTAAGGTAATGGGTGTGGCAACAAAATCTCTTGCTGGAAAAGTGGAAGGTCGTATGATTTCCGAAACCGTAAAACGTTTGCTGAATTAAGTAAACAAACTGTTTGCAAATAGAATAATGGCAGCCATTCACCTTGTTGGAAGTGAATGGCTGTTTTTGATTGATTTGTCTACCATTAATGCTCATTTTATCCTCCTTTTTCTCGTATTTCTTTCCTTAATTTGTATATTGAAAAACATATGATTACCATGAAGAAATACTATTTTATTTTTAGCTTTTTACTACTTGGAGGGTATGCTTATGCGCAGCAAACGAATGTCGTAACTACCGAAAAAGACTCCTTCGTCGAAAACGATTCGAATCCGGTGCTTGATGGATACTATGCAGACCCTGATGTTCTGTATGCGGAGAAAACAGGCAAGTATTATATTTATCCTACAAGCGACGGTTTTACTGGTTGGAGTGGTACTTATTTTAAAACCTTTTCTTCTTCCGATTTAAAGAACTGGAAAGACGAAGGCATTATACTTGATTTAAAAAAGGATGTTTCCTGGGCCGATCGTAATGCATGGGCTCCTTGCATTATCGAGAAAAAGATTAAAAAGAACCAATACAAGTACTATTACTATTTTACGGCGGCACAAAAGATTGGAGTGGCTGTAGCAGACGATCCTTGTGGTCTGTTTAAAGACTCGGGCAAACCTCTTATCGCTGAAAAGCCCCAAGGAATAAAAGACGGACAGGAAATTGATCCGGATGTTTTTTCTGATCCGGTAAGCGGTAAGTGTTATCTGTACTGGGGTAACGGATATCTGGCGGTGACTGAACTGGAGAAGGATATGGTTTCCATTAATAAGAAGTCGATGAAGGTTATTACCCCCGATCAAACGTTTCGCGAAGGCGTATATGTGTTCTATCGGAAAGGGCTTTATTATTTCTTATGGTCGGAAGATGATACCCGGAGCGAAAACTACAAGGTACGCTATGGAACTTCCAAATCGCCTGTAGGTCCTATTGATATACCTGTTGATAACTTAGTGATTGCAAAGGATTCTTTCAAGGGTATCTATGCCACCGGGCATAATTCTGTTGTGCAGGTTCCCGGTAAAGATGAATGGTATATTGTTTACCATCGCTTTTCGCGTCCTAACGGAATTAAAATGGGTGAAGCAGCCGGATATCACCGGGAAGTATGTATAGATAAAATGAAGTTTAACAAGGACGGACGTATTATACAAGTTATCCCTACAATATAATTATGAAAACACAGGTCTTACTCAGTGCCATTCTATTCCTTTTAATCTGCCCTAAAGGCTTTTCTTCAACAAAGGAAGTTACCAACCAACCAGATTCCGTATACCTTTTCTCCTATGCAACCACCAAAGATCACAATACCCGTGGATTGCATTTTGCCTGGAGCATCGACCAGAAATACTGGCACAGTATTGGTCCTGAATATGGATATGTAAAATCGGACTTTGGGAGATGGGGCGTACAGAAACGTATGATAGATCCCTATCTGATGCAGGATTCGGATGGCTTATGGCATTGTGTGTGGAGCCTGAATGAAAATGAAAAGGCTTTTGCCCATGCTTCTTCACAGGATTTGGTAGACTGGAAGCGTCAAAGTTATCCAATGGTAGAGCCGGGAAATTGTCTGCGACCTGTTTTGAGATATGATCCAGCTCAGAAACTCTTTGAGCTGACGTATGTTAGTTCGCAGAATAAGTATTACTGTTTATCGACAGCCAATTTTAAATCTTATACTCCGGTTAAAGAGGTTCCTTCGGATTCCTATGTTAATTCCAGTAAGCAGATTACATTAGCAGAGGGAATATGTAGCGGACAGGTGCATCGGGTGGCATGGACGGTTGTAGATAAATTAATCGGGGCCTACGAACGGAAGCAGTATAACGAAGCTTTAGGGCAGGAACGTACGGAGCAGGATGCTGACCGCTTTGCCGACTTGAAACCTGTGGAAGTAACAGTTACAGTAGAAAAAGAAAAAGCAAAGTCCATCAGTGATAAGTTAATTGGCATCTTCTTTGAAGATATTAATTACGCGGCCGACGGCGGACTTTATGCCGAGCTTATTCAAAACCGTGACTTCGAGTATGCCTTGAGTGATAAAGAGGGGTATGATCCGGATTGGAATAGTACCCATTCCTGGCGTGTTAAGGGAGAAAGCACTTTATTCTCCATTGCTACGGAGAACCCTCTTCATCCCAATAATCCGCATTATGCCTTGCTTGAAGTAAAGAGTCCGGGAGCTTCGTTGGTAAATAGCGGCTTCGATGGTATCGTTGTGAAGAAGGGAGAGAAATACGACCTTTCTGTTTTTACTAAACAAATAGCAGGAAAAGGGGGTAAGGTGTTGGCGCGGATTGTGGATAAGAACAATCAGGTAGTGGCTCAGGCAACATTGAACGTATCTACGGCTGGATGGAAAAAGCAACAAAGTGTGCTTACTGCAACTGCCGATGCAGCGAACGCTTCTTTAGAGTTGCAACCTCTTACGCCTGGAAGTATTGGTCTGGATATGATTTCGCTTTTCCCGCAAAAGACTTTTAAAGGAAGAAAGAATGGACTTCGTGCCGATCTGGCCCAGCTTTTGGCAGATCTTCACCCCAGGTTTGTCCGCTTCCCCGGCGGTTGTGTAGCTCATGGCGACGGTATTCACAATATCTACCGCTGGGTAAATACGGTTGGTCCGCTTGAAGCGCGTAAACCTCAGCGCAATCTTTGGGGATACCATCAAACAGCAGGTCTTGGCTATTTTGAATACTTCCAGTTCTGCGAAGACATAGGAGCGGAACCTCTCCCTGTATTGGCTGCAGGAGTTCCTTGTCAGAACTCGGCAGTAGGAGGAGGCGGTCAGCAGGGAGGAATTCCTCTTTGCGAGATGGATAATTATGTAAAGGAGATTCTCGATCTGGTGGAGTATGCCAACGGCGATGCGAAAAAGACTAAATGGGGAAAAGTACGAGCCGAAGCTGGTCACCCGCTTCCTTTTAACCTGAAGTATATTGGAATAGGCAACGAAGACCTGATAACCGACTTGTTTGAGGAACGGTTTACTCTGATTTATAACGCCATGAAGGAAAAGCACCCGGAAATCACAGTAATTGGAACGGTTGGTCCTTCTTTCGAGGGAACAGACTATAAGGAAGGATGGGAGCTGGCAACAAAGCTAAACGTTCCGATGGTGGACGAGCATTACTATCAATCGCCGGGATGGTTTATCAACAATCAGAAATATTACGACAGCTACGATCGTACTAAATCAAAGGTATACCTTGGCGAATATGCGGCCCATCTTCCCGGACGTCCCAATAACCTGGAGACAGCGCTGGCTGAGGCATTATATCTTACGGCAATAGAGCGGAACGGTGATGTGGTAAGTATGACATCCTATGCGCCGTTGCTTGCCAAAGAGAATCATACGCAATGGAATCCGAACCTGATCTATTTTAATAATGAAGAGGCAAAACCAACGGTAGATTACTTTGTACAGCAACTGTATAGCAGGAACTCTGGCGATGAATATTTGCCAGTCCGGCTTGCAGTAAGCAATCAGCGTAATGAGGTGAAGAACCGTATTGCCGTTTCTGTTGTAAGGGATAGTAAAACAAACGATGTGATTGTGAAACTGGTAAATATGTTACCTGTATCTGTACGGACAGAAGTAAATCTGAACGGCCTCGAAACCGGAAGATTAAATGGATCGAAGACGGTTCTCACAGGTTCTCCGGCCGATAAACAGGTGAGACCAACGACCGAGTCCATTCAGGCAACAAGCAATTTACCCTGCAATTTACCCGCTTACTCGTTCACAGTAATCAGACTTACCCATCCAGCGAAGTAAGCAACCTATAAAGAGAAACCCCGGAAACAAGATTCTATCCTGTTTCCGGGGTTAGCACGAACGATGATAAGTCGTAGGAAAACAAAAGCAGAAAGAAAATTACTTTTGTTTTCCTGTTACTTGATTATATTAATTAGCTTCCTGATTCGCTTTAACTTTGTTTGATGAGATTATTTCAATTGCTTTTTCCAGAACTTCATCTTTGCCACGTTTAATTCCATTGATTGTTGGTTCTACTACGAGATCCGGAATGATACCAATTCGTTGGGTCTCTTTTCCGTTCGGATAATAGATTCCAACTGCCGAGAATATTGTTTTTATTCCACCAGGTAACACTATTTCAGAAATATTACCATCTGCTCCGGCTGTTTGACTCCCTATGATAGTTGTATTGCTCCCTGCTCTGAGTGCCATGGCGGTAAATTCAGCCGCACTTTGAGTTTCTTCATTTACAAGAACAACGAGTTTTCCGTGATATGTATCTCCTATCTTGAGGATTCCGTCTACTCTCTCCATTGTAAACTCGCCGGGGTTATTTATATTAGGGGTAGAAGCTCTAAAAAATGGGGTATGGCTTGAAACAAAATATGCTCCCAATGAATAGATAACAAATGCCGAGGGGTAGTTTCTAATATCTATTATTATTCCTTTTGTATGTATAAATTTCTTTTTAATACGAATTACATCCTCGTCTTTTATCGAAGCTAATGTTACATAGCCAATATTTTCATCAATAAGTTTGTAGCAAGGAGATGTGTTGTTCTTTTTACTATCCATCGTGTATAGATTCAACATATCGCTTGATAAAGGCAATCTTTCTTGTTTGTTATGGCCAGAGGAAATGTATTTAATGTCAGCAAACCTATTATTGGACCGCAATAAATCGCGACTAATATCCCTTAGCATACTTCTTTTATTGGATGAAGGATAAAATCTTTTTATGCTGTCAACAATTAATTCAATACTTTTTCCATTAATGTGAGTAATGATATCGCCAATTCTTAATTTTGATTTCTGAGTAAATTCCGGATCGTAATCTACTACTACAAGCTTATTTTCGACGAATTGAACTCTGTACGGTGCAAAATGCCATCCTCTCCACGCCGCAATTTCATTAAATTCGTTCATTGCTCCACCATGTGTATCATTAATCTCTCCAATAATTAATAGAACAGCCTGTTCGTATTCGAGTTCGTTTTTTGCCGAAATAAATAATGGAATGTATTCTTTAAGTATCTCATTCCACTCTTTTTCGCATAAATATTTGTAAGGGAAAAAGTATTGAATGGTATTCCAATATTTGAATAAAGCCAATAATCTGAATCCTGTATCCGGATATTGCATCCTGGAATAAGCGTTTTCGTGACAAAACTCAGTGTTTCCAACAAGTGTTGTTCTTACATAGTATTTCTCACCCTGGTATCTGTTCAGATAGATTTTTTCGATCTTATTCTTTAAATCAGGGTTTATGTCTCCCTTTTCAAACCATGATAAATCAGGTTTAAGAATTGCATCCGAAGGAGTTGCCTCACAAGTTCGGCAAACAGGCACATTACCATATTTATTAATCCATCTTAAAAGTATTTGATCCCTTTCTTCATTATTTTTTATCTTTAGATAATCCGGAAGGAAGCGAAACAATTCGTAATCCCAATTATAGTCTCCTCTAGCTATGGAGGGATGATGGTATTTTAAGAATCCCCATATTTTACCCAATAATGCCAGATTCGCTGATAATTGATTATCAAAAGAATGCAATGTAATGTTTGATCCGGAATCAAATTCGTTATCACTTTCATTATATTTCTCAATCTTTTTGAAGATTCGGGGTTTAAGACGGTTTATCTTCTTCCCGTCAATTGTTATACTCAAGTTGTCTAACCACATTTTTCCTTTGCCGACCAATATACCTCCAACTACGGTTTGTTTTGTCTTCGAAGGCTTCATATTCAATGTGATTTCATACCTTGTCCAATCTGTAGTACCTGTTATCCCTCTTTGATGCATATTATCAAATCCTATTTGAGGATCGATTCTCATCCATAACCCGGCATATCCATCTGTTACATTCTCTGTTTTTATATAGCCGGCTAAAGTTATTTGTTTTCCTTCATAGATGTCGGGAATAGTAAACCCCCACGTATTGTAAGCAGGATCACCGCCCTTGTTTTCAATGGATACCGAAAATTTTCCATGGTATGTAATGATGGAATCCATACGGATTTCATATCCCGGATAAGTATTGTTTGTCCAATCTGTAGGATATCCGTCTATTGATTGCTCAAAATCAAGATTATAACATCTCTTCTTCTCATCTGTAAGGCAAGAACTAAATAGGATAACAGTAATGAATGTAATTATGCAGATTGTGGTTTTCATGTAGAGTATTTTCAGTTTATCAAAGGTTTACGCTTTCAGTAGGTACAATACGCTTCTTCCGGAGCCTAGTTTTTCAATCTTGTTGTCTATAATCAGTTTGTTTAGATCACTTAATGCGGTGTCGCGAGAGCATTGGTTGATGGTCATACAGCGACTTGCTGTGATGCTTCTGTTGGTTTGCAGGTCTTTTACTATTTGTTGAAGTCGTTGTTCCGGAGTCTTTGACTCTTTTTTGCCCGCTCTTTTTCGCTCCAGTTTCATGCTATGCAGAGCCGACTTCATTGTGGACGAGCAGCGAAAGTTAACATTCTTGAAGCGAATGGATTCCGATCGTATCTGCGATTCCTTAGTAATTCCCTTCGGACTTTTTAATGAAACAGAATAACTTCCCAAACCCTGCAAATTTAAATTGTCTCCACTTTTTAAATGAGAGGTTATCAGGGCGGTAAATGCTTCCAGCATTCCCTTTACATCCGCCGAACAGAAGGACGATTGCTGCGATATCTCAACTGCCAGGTATTCGATATCCACCGTCATGTTCGGTATAATCCGCGCATGCAACTCTCTTTCTGTCTCTTCACCATTCTTTGGCGGATTCTTATACATCTTATAACTAGCGGCCATAATACAGTCTTTTATCGTTTATATAACTACAATCTATCTCTCTTATGCTTATAATCTATTCATCGGACCTTGGTCAACTTATCATCGGACCCAGGTTGATATTTCATCGGACCATGGTCAAACATTCATCGGACCCAGGTCCGATGATTAGTTCTTCGTAGGCAAATATACAAAATACTATAGTCTTTTCGCTACTTTATAGTTATAATTGTGATAATTGTTCATATAAAAAACAAGCGCCAGGTCGTAAACTGTATTGTTTATTACCTGGCGCTTGTAAAAGGTCTTATTTGTATGTCTTTATCTACCCGACAAATTGGTTAGATAGGCATCAATCATGCGCTTTGCGGCAACGAAAGAACTTATTTCATTGCTTAGAACCTGGTTTTCTGTCTGCGACAGAATAGCTGTTACCGCTGGGTTGTTGTAGAAACCATCTTTTAAAGTTTCATTGATGCTTTCGTACATCCAGTATTTGGCCTGCTCGTTACGCTTGAAATTAAAGTAACCATTCATTTTGGTATAGTCAACATATTCTGCTACCATGTCCCAGATTCCTTTAATCCCAATACCGTAGTATCCGGAGTAGGTTAGCACTTTGGGGAACCATCCTGAATCGGCAGGGGGAAACAGATGAAGCGCATTTTTGAACTGCGAGGCAGCCAGATTCGCTTTATCTATATTATCACCGTCGGCCTTGTTAATGATAATGCCATCAGCCATTTCCATTATACCACGTTTGATGCCTTGCAATTCATCACCTGTACCGGCAAGCTGAATTAACAAGAAGAAATCCACCATGGAATGAACAGCCGTTTCACTTTGTCCAACCCCTACGGTTTCAACAAAGATCGTATCAAAGCCGGCAGCTTCACACAGAACGATGGTTTCGCGGGTCTTTCTTGCTACACCACCCAGCGATCCGGCAGAAGGAGAAGGGCGGATAAAGGCGTTCTTTTCCCTGGCAAGGGCTTCCATACGCGTTTTATCACCTAAAATACTTCCTTTCGATCTTTCGCTGCTTGGATCTATGGCTAGTACAGCCAGTTTCCTCCCTTCTTTAATCAGATGCATGCCGAAAGAATCGATCGAGGTACTTTTCCCTGCGCCCGGTACACCGGTGATTCCTATTCGCACAGACTTTCCGGCATGGGGGAGACAACGTTCTATAATTTCCTGAGCTATTTGCTGATGTTCGTGCTTCGCACTTTCTACCAACGTAACAGCCTGGCTTAAAATAGTGATATTACCTTCCAGGATGCCTTCAGTAAATTCCGCAGGCGTATAATGCTTTCGTTGAATTCTTTTCTTCAGATAGGGGTTGACCGAAGGTACGTCTGGCACACCTTTATTTACTTTTAACGCTTTGTATTTATCGCTGTTTTCCGGATGTTTCATTAAATCAGTTATTAGTTGGAGGCCGTTACCTTGATTAAACGCACAGGTCCGTTGGGATCGTTGCATACAATGTTGACAAGAGCTTCCAATTTTGTTTTAATCTCTTTTGGATGTAACAGAATTGTATAGGAAACAGTTGCGCCGGGCTTTATTTCTCTCTTATTTCCTTGTAAGGACACTAATTCGTTTTCGCAACTAATACTGTGGATAAGTAGCTTGGACTTTCCAACATTTGTAACTTTCAATTCGCGGGATACCTTTCCTTTGTTTGGCAGAGTACCAAAGTCGACCAAGGTTGAAGAAAGCTGAATTTGCGGAGCACTAGCCTTGGCTGTTGCCGATAACTTACTGAAATCGTCTACAATATTTGCCGAAACCAGAACGCTTCCTTTTGCTTCTGTTTTTCCTTTGCCAACAATCAGATTGAGCGATGTAGTATACCTTCCCGGTTTCTTAACAGAATGACCGTCTAACAGCAGTGTGATTTCTCCTGTTTCTCCGGCACGTAATACCTTCGGGTTGATTTCTGCCATCAGGTAAGAAGGCAGTTTGTCCATACGAACTTCAAGATCTTCCTTTCCGCTGTTAACAACCATAATACGCTCTCCGGCAGTTTCTGTTGGGATAACACTGCTGAAAAGAACCGTTTTGGTATGTAATTTTAGCTCGCCAATGGCATAAGGGTAGGAAAAATCCGGGCGAAAGGGACGAGCCGTAACCGTCCCTTTTATGGCCAGATTAAAACTTCCTTTTTTTCCGTTACTATAAATGGAAACCATTTTAGTAAAGGGCCCCGGTCTTCCCGTAGGGTCGTAGCTTACTTTCAGGTTTGTTGTTTTACCCGGAGCTACAGGTTCTTTAGACCATTCCGGACGGGTACAACCGCACGATGCCGTTACTCTGTTAATTACCAGAGGGGCGCCTCCTGTGTTTTTTATTACGAACACGTGCGAAGCAAGCCCGTCTTCTTCGGATATAATACCGAAATTGTAAGTCAGTTCATCCGAATCGATAACAGCTCCCTTTTGAGCAGATACTGTTAAAACCGCACAGATGAAGCCAAAGAGTAGTAGCAAACGTTTCATATTTAGTCAGCGTTATTGCGCAGGGCGCCGTTTTCAACTCTTATTTACCAGTTACATCACCACGGATAGAGAGAATAAAGCTTCCCACTTTTCCGTTGCTGTAAACAGAAATCGTCTTTGAAAATGGACCCGGACGGTTTACCGGATTGTACGTTACATCAACTTTGCCTGTCTTACCCGGAGCGATTGGCTCTTTAGTCCACACAGGAGTTGTACAGCCGCAAGAGGCTATAACACGTGTTATTACCAAAGGAGCATCGCCTTGATTGGTTACAACAAATGTATGTGTTACATTTCCATCAGCTTCTTTGAATTTGCCGAAATCATGCACTGCGTTATCAACTGCGATTACAGCCTTTTTGTCTTGAGCCGTAGCCATTCCGGTTACCAGCATCAAAGCCATTAACATAAATACCACTTGTCTCATCATAACTATAAAATTTATATTCTTGAGCCACAAAGTTAATAATTTTATCATACCAATTACTGTTGAACTTTAATCTTCAATTAAAATTTTTGAACCTGCCGTATTTGAGATGAATTCAGGCGCATATAAACACTGAATAGTACTGATTCCTCCACTGTAACTTCCGGTCCGGTCCACGTAAAGAGTATATTCCATTACGAAGGTTCCTTTAGGCAATCGGTGGATAAAGAACTGTTCGGCTGCATCTTCCGGAGAGTGATACATCCACAAGCCATCTTTGAAGGTGGTGCCGGCAAGTTGTTCTGCCGGTTCAAAGCATCCGGCACGTAAATCTTTAAGATGAACAAATTCCATATCCCTGTCGGCCCGGACTGTGAGGCGAACAATTACCTTATCTCCACGGTGTAATGGTTGTCCGTCTGTTACAACTTGCAACTCACGTGTTTTCCCGTTATTCTTCTCCACAAACAGTTTCTTTTCCACCTGCAAAGCCCCTTTGCTTCCCGTAATCTTATCCACGTCTTCAACGTATTGACGGTAGATGGCACCCCATGCCGGAGCGTTACCTGTTGTTCGGATATGTACGGTTTGCATGTCCGGGGTTATGGAAGTTCCTTGAATAACTTCCTTTACGTATCCGGTTCCTGTCTCTCCGGCAGTCGTATCAATCACTTTGCTTCCCCATGTTGCCGTACACTTGTTGTCGTTGCTCAGCCAGTTGCTTCCGGTGGCAATTAAAGCATGAATGGCATTCACAGTCGAAGGAACAGACTCCCACATTTGCGTACGCTTTTGGTTCAGTAACCATTGTTTCATTTGGTCGGTTTCCTTTGTATTTTGGGATAAGCGCTGGAACACCTCCATAAGCAGACAATGGGTGTCTATCGGCGAGATAAAGAATCCGCTTTGTTTGTTATTAGCCCAGTACATATTCATCTCTTCCGATTGGGTGGCTGTTTTACGAAGCCAAGCCAGGATAGATTGTGCTATTGTTTCTTTACCATTGTGTTGCATGATCAGGGCGATGCATCCCTTGTTGTATAGTGATTGCTTGCTCCATTCTTTTCCGGCTAAGGAGGTATAATGACGAATGGATTCGGTTGTTTTCTCGTTTTCCTGTACATAGTCTTTAAACTGAGTACGGACGTAAAGATATTCAAGCAGCGTGGAATGAAGTAATTCTTTCTTTTCATTCATGCGGACAATCTCCGAATCCATGTAGGTAAGGGCTTTGTTTATCATTCCCCTTTCTTCTTCTGTAAATTCAATTGTCTTCAGATTGGAAAGCTGCGCCATGCCCTTTAAAATGTAAACCGTGAGCTGAGGTGTTTCGGGCATTCCCTTAAACCAACTCCATCCACCTTCGTCCGTTTGCAGTTCCAGTAATTTGGTTATTGCTTGCTGGCGTAATTGTTGGATTCGGTTACTGTCAAATAGTAATGATAATCGTTGCTTCTGTTCGGCTTCATTTTCAGCTTCCAGTACCCAAGGGGTTTCTTTGAGAAGTAATTGTTTGAGAGATTCGTTCTGTTGTAATTTGGAATGAAGAGTCTCAGTTGTTTCTCCTTGTGCTTTCCACTGAGCAATGATTGGCTGGATTCGCGGATTCGAGTTGGCAAGCGATGAGGCCACCGTATTGCTAACGTACGATGCAAACCAGGAGATCAGATTATCGGATGACGGAGCCGACAGGACAGGTAATGCCTGAACAGCATACCAAATAGGATTGGCCGTAACTTCCAACGTCATACTGTAAGGGGAAAGACTTCCTTTTGAGCTACCTGTCGGAAAGGAAACCGTCTTTTCTCCGTTTCCGGACAAGTAGAATGGTACGCTTTCTGTAACAGGTATCTGGTTAGGCAATACAGGCAGTAAATGTTGTTCTCCGTCGCTTGCGTCGGGTGTTTCAGCAACAATACGGCATATTATCAAGTCATTTCTTTCCGGAACAGGGAAGTTCCAGCTAAACTGACCGCTTTCTCCGGCAGGGAGTGTAAATGCTTTGATTGCTTTGGTCATGCAAACAATAACCTCGTCGGTAGCCGGATCGACCAACTCCAAACGAACCTTTCCTGAGATTTCCTTTTCAGAAAGATTGATTATTTGCGTTGCCACCGATACATTATCTCCCTTGCGCATAAACCTGGGAAGGTTAGGTACGACCATCAGCTCCTTTTGCGACACGACTTCATTGCTCCACTGCCCGAACTTTAAGTCTTTTGTATGAGCCAGTGCCATCATTTTCCAGGTTGTATTGCTTTCCGGCAAACGGAACTTCACGATCCATTCTCCTGCTTTGTTAGTTTGCAGGTCAGGATAGAAGAATGCTGTCTCGGCAAAGTTCTGTCGAAGCTGAGGTTGTGATTCTTTCTTTTCGGGTTGAGGAGTAGATATCTCCTCTGTATCTTTGCTTGAAGCTTCCTCTTTTTGAAGGACTCCTGCGCCAACTACCTTTATGTTATCTTGACGAGCAACGGTAACAAGTGTGGGTTTAGTTCTTATCCCTTCATTGGCCATACTAAACAACTGCGTATCGAAATTAGTATTCAGAGCCCCTTGCCAGTCAAGCCGATCGAATATCCATTCCTTTTCTACTATTACTTTCACTTCTCTGGCATCGTTGTCTTGTCCTGTCGAGAAGGCTTGTCCTGTACGCCAGCTTACAGGCGTGATGTTAAAATAGGAAGAAGGATTAAACCACCAACTGTGATTTTTGATTTTATCAAGCGACGCATCATACATACCAGCCAGCACTTCGGCTAACACCGGTAGCGAATCGGTATCTGCTATTTTAAACGACCACGTTTCTTCGCTGCCCGGAACAAGTTTGTCGCGGAACGTTACAGGCTTTATATTCAGCGTCTTTTCAGGCTCTTTCTTCTTTAGAGTAAATTCTTTATTGTAGAAGGTTCCCTCTTTTACAAAGACAAAAGAAATGGATACCCCTTTTCCAAACTCGCTGCTGTAAGGTAAACGGAAGGTTTTGTTTTCGTCCGACAGCGTTAACCATTTACGGGAAAGAACGCCCTTTTCGCTTGTTATCTCATAGAGAACGTAAGCGTTCTTATGGGATGTTCCAAAAGTAAATACGGCTTCTTCTCCCGGTAGACAAACGGTTTTCTCTTCTACAAGCCATGTGTGTGAGGCAACGGGCGGTTTTTTGTCGCCCTTTCCGAATAAGATAAATTCAGTTTGTTCGCTTACCGACCGGCCCTTGGCATCGGATCCCTTCAATGTAATTCGGTAACGACCCGAAGGTAACAGCCGTAATTTGGCTCTGCCAATAGAATCTCCTGCAACAAAACTTCCTTGCATTACCTGCTCTGAGACCTCGAGCTTGTTTGGCTCAATGACTGTTTCCGATAGCGTTTTTTCTTTAAGACGAGCAATTATATAAGTTCCTCCATTTACCGATGCCGGTAGTCCGTTCAGATTCTTTGCCGTAATTAGAATCCGGCCCTGCTCTTTGTTTATGGCTCCATCTACTTCCGCGTTGAGGGTAATGGCGGAATTGCCCACCATAAATTCGTAGCGGCTTTCCTGTGATTCGCCTTTGCTGTCTGTTGCCAAAGCAATCACTTCATAGCGATATACAGTATTTGGATTAGCTGCGTCCGCTTTTTCTGATGTTGGTGCAAATTCAATGATAAACGTTCCATCCTTGTTAACGTCCGTTTTTCCGTTGGCGACTTGTTTTTCGCGGGCAGAAGGGTAGTATCCCCGTAACCACTGAGGTTTGCGTATAATACGGTATTGAATTGTTCCTTCCTTTAAAACTGTGCCCGAATATGTTTTGGCTTCGCCTTTTATGGAAATCTTATCTCCGAAGGCAACGGCTTCTGTTAGTGGAAGCATGGAAAGAGAGAAGGTTGGTCGTTTGTATTCGGCTACATCGAACATGACCGATCCTTCGAGGGTCTCGATGGAGAATGATCCGTTCAGAACGGATGAGGGTAATGTAAATTCACCTGAGAATGAACCAAACGTATTTGTGGTGACTTTACAGGAAGCGACTTCTTTGTAATTGGCATCACGAAGTATTACGGTGTAAGTTTCTCCCGGAATCACTTTAGGTATCTCATGATTGCGAACAAATGCTATTCCTTTAAAGAAAACAGTCTGCCCCGGGCGATACAAACTACGGTCGGTGAAAAGAGATATTTCTGATTGTTCATTTTGTGTGGTTTGAAAAGGTTTGTAAGTGTAGATATTGGATAAGAACGAACAACTGTCGCCGCGGCTTACTGCCTGATACATGAAATTTTCATCCTTTACAGGTACAGATACCAGCCCGTCTTTATCGCTGATAGACGATGCGATTGGTTTAATCTCCCGATTCTTATTTTCAAAGAAACGAACAGTAATGCCTTTCAACGGCTTTCCGCTCTGTAAATCTGTTACCAAAAGTTGATGTTCATTCGATGGTAGCGTACGGGCTATTACCGCCAACCGACTTATAACAAATAAATGGGTGACAGTTTCTGACATACCCGGCGAAGCTACTTCGCATTCATACAAGCCAGGTTCCAGAGCCGGAAGAGTGAATGATGTATCCTGTATCTGGTAAGTATTGGGTTGCGACAGGCTATAAACTTGCTGACGGACCATAACTCCCTTTTTCTCTTTCGTTTCTTTCAAATTGCCCGAAGACAGATAAGCTGTTTCCGGACGAATTAAGCTACGGTAAAGTGATATGGTAATACGGTTTAGGTTCTTTACCTTTAAATCTAATTTATTCACCGAGCCAGGATAGAAGGTTTTATTACCACTTATCTCCAGGCTGGGTTGTTCCATATAAGCCAGTTTGTTCTTTAAAACAGCAATTCTGTTATAAGATGGAAATGCGGCAACGCCTTCAGTGCATATGTGGTGAATGATTGTCCGGATGGAATCGCCGTTACCTGACTGATACATCTCTGATTCCAGTAAATTTATTTGTGCGATACGAATTTCTGTCGAAAAGTCATTGGTTTTATAGTGGTGCATTAAACTGTCAAGGGATGCGGCATAGGTTTGTCTTGATTCTTGATCGTCGTTTCCCTGGTTGCTATACTGTAGATAATCAAGCGCAACTAATAAAGAGGCTTTGGGGTTGGGATTGCTTTTCCTGAAATCGTTTAGCTCTCCGAACAATTGTTCGACTAACTGTTTTGTCCCATACAAATCTTCTGAATCTCCGAAATTACCCAATATACTAATACCCCGATGAGCCAGCAGATCAAACAAGGCTGGGCGAAGTTCAGGAGAATCCTCGCCTGTTTCCAGTATTTCCTTAAATGAAATCGAAGGCGTTTGTTGCAGCACATCGGCTGGAGTAAGAGAAGCCCTGATGTGCTCTTTTATTTTGCCGGCAAAGTGATTGCTAGTCCATTCGCGTATATCTTCAGGAATAAACCCTTCAACAGCCGTACGTCTGTCTATCCGGTAACGGTTATTGCCGTAGTATTCGCCGTACAGTTCGGCTATCATGGAATAAAGTATTGCTTTTGAAGCAGGATCAGTTTGCTTGTCGGCCAACTTTTCCGTTTCGCTTATCAGAGAAGGAAACAGCTCCTGATCCTTCTCCAGTTTGTCTTTAATCTGCTTAATGTGAGCTTTTATGACTTTGCCTTGCGATGAGGATTCAGATTTGTTTACAGTCACATTACTTATGAGTGCCAGATCAGCCTTTGTATAAATAAAAGCAGCAGGAATGCCACAAAGTAAAACAGCAGTTAAGAGAATTGACTTTATCTTCATATCATTCAGTTTATAGTATAACCATTATCAATACACTATAGATACAAAGAAAGGTCAAAAAGCTGTATGGGCCAACTAAATTTGTTGTAAATAGGTATCATTAATACATAAAAAAGGCATCCCCTATGAGATGCCTTTTTTATATTTAGATCTGAACTCCTTCTTCTTTTGCGATTTCATCACTGGTGGGAGTGATTAGTTTGTATCCTTTACCGTGGATGTTGATGATTTCGATTCCCGGATCATCCTTAAGTAATTTACGAAGTTTGGTGATGTAAACATCCATACTACGTGCATTGAAGTAATTATCATCTACCCAGA
This sequence comes from uncultured Macellibacteroides sp., assembly GCF_963667135.1. Lineage (NCBI taxonomy): Bacteria > Pseudomonadati > Bacteroidota > Bacteroidia > Bacteroidales > Porphyromonadaceae > Macellibacteroides > uncultured Macellibacteroides sp. Next base: position 1,938,854 of record NZ_OY762974.1, read on the forward strand.
TGGTCTTCAGCGCATAGTTACGTTCCAGAATTTCATTTGCATGAGCGCAAAGCAAGCTAAGCAATTCACATTCTTTGGTTGTTAGCTTTGTTGCTTTATCACCAATGGTCAGCGTTTGTTTTTGTGTGTCAAACAAGAAACTTCCTAAACGGTAGAAAGGAATATCTTTCAGTTTCTTTCCCTTAACACGACGAAGAATAGCTTCGATACGAAGCAACAACTCTTCCATGCTGAAAGGCTTTGTTAAATAGTCGTCCGCACCAATTTTAAATCCTTCCAAAATATCTTCCTTCATCGTTTTAGCAGTCAGGAAGATAACAGGGATATCCGGATTAAGAGCTCTGATTTCCTGCGCTAGCGTGAAACCATCTTTCTTGGGCATCATAACGTCCAGTACACATAAATCGTATTTGCCTTTTGTAAAGCCCTTGTAGCCAGCTTCTCCATCGGAGAAAAGATCAGTAACATACCCTTTTGCCTGTAAGTATTCTCTTAAAAGCATTCCTAAATTTTCGTCGTCTTCGCAAAAGAAGATCTTTAGTTTTTCTTCCATAACTAACTTTTTATAAGCGGTAAAGTAATAATAAATTTAGTTCCTACATTAATTTCACTGTCGGCGCGAATGCTGCCGTTGTGATCTTCAATAATTTTACGAACATAAGCAAGACCCAGTCCGAATCCCTTTACGTCGTGTACATTGCCGGTAGGCACGCGGAAGAACCGGTCGAAAACCTTCTTCACGTACTCTTTCTTAATACCTACCCCGTTGTCTTCAATAGAAATCATCAGCTTTCCATTTTCATTCCATGTTCGGGCCATCAATTCAAGTGGAACATCCGGGCGGCGGTATTTAACCGCGTTATCCATCAGATTGAAAAGTACATTGGTGATGTGCATTTCGTCCACATAGATGCTCGACTCTACAGCCTGTAAATCAATATCGATTGATCCTCCATACTTCTCCACTTTAAGTGTGAAAGTATGGGCTATGTTAACTACCAAATCGTTGGCATCTACCTCTTTCAGCTTAAGGGCAGCCTTTTGCCTTTCGAAAAGAGACATCTGCAACACTTTTTCCACAAGGAATCCAAGTCGTTTTGTTTCGTCGTTAATTACGCCGGAGATATGTTTAAACACATCCGGGCTTTTGGTTATATCCGAATCCTTTAACATCTGCGCCGCAAGCGAGATGGTCGAGACAGGCGTTTTGAGCTCATGCGTCATGTTGTTGATAAAGTCGTTTTTCATTTCCGAAAGTTTCTTCTGACGGAAAACGATGTACATTGTAAACACGAAAGTTATCAACAGAATAAGAGAAAATATAACCGAAGGAACCAAAAAAGTTACTGAGCTGGAGATATAATCATCCTTGGTAGGGAAGTATACCCGCAGAAAGTTTTGCTTCGATGGCGGATCGTTGGGGAAAAGCACCTGGGTAATTACTTCGGATGCAATCCGGTCTTTCTGTATGTCGTCGCTCTGGTAAACCACCGTACCGTTTTTATCTATTACCGAAAATTGGTAAGGTAGATTAAGTCCATTGTTGAGGAATTCGGCTTTCATGTAGTTATTCAGTTTTTTAAAGTCCACCCGTTCCTGGATAGGCTTTAAGCTGGATGTGTACAACATGTTCAGAATAACTTCTTTGATGAGCTCCTGTTGGTATTGATAACGTTCTTTCAACGTTTTCTGCAAATCGCGCGAAGTATTTACAATGTTGTTTGCAGACGATTGGCGCGGATTTGACGGTACAGATTGTATACGGCTTGTATATTCACCTCTCTGAATGATGGATACGGCTCCGTTGGAGTCGGAAATCTGAAGCTGGTATTTCTCCTGATTAATTACCTGTCCAAGGCTCTGTGCATCCTGTGTGTTCTGAAAGACAAAGCTATTTTGATCGCGTCGGATATCTTCTTCCAGGTATTTCTTTGTTTCGTCAAGTTCCAGATTTTTTGATACCTCGAGCAGACTTCTTTTTGCCGTTTCATTAAACTGGTCGTTGCTAGTCTTTAATATAATGCTTACGTAGGTTACCTGCAGATAAAGCAGACCACCAAATGCAAAAACCATGACCAATGCAAGCAACCAGATAGTAGACTTCCTCATATCAGAATTTTTCTCTTTTATAGGAAACAAATAAAGCGCCTTTTAGTTTAATATTTACACAAAAAAGATAAAAATATGAGGCGCAAATGTTTAAAAACATTTATATGTTATCAATGAGTTCCCTTGTTTTTAAGTAAAATAATGCGAAATCAGGGCTGGATTAAGTTAAAACCAAGGCTTGTGCTGGTTATATCCAGACCGTCCGACGATTGGTGACCGAGCGTCCGACGTATGTAGCAAGAGCGTCCCACAAATGTCGGACGCTCTTGCTACATACGTCGGACGGTTTAGATATCGCTATGCCGACTCTTAGTATACACAGGTTTATATTATAAAATAAGTGTGCCTTTTCCTTGACGGAGAATTTCGAATGAATCGGAAGTGCAATCAACAACAGTAGAAGCGACCGTGTCGCCGAATCCGCCGTCGATAACTACATCTACTTCAGATTCATATTTTTCATGAATAAGTTCCGGGTCGGTGGTGTATTCTATCACATCATCCTCGTCGTGAACGGATGTAGTGAGGATTGGATTACCAAGTTGTTTCACAAGCTCGCGGATAATGTTGTTGTCTGGTACACGAATACCAACCTCTTTCCGGTTTTTATAAATCTTGGGAAGTTCGCTGCTTGTGGGTAAAATGAACGTGAAAGGGCCAGGCAAATGCCTTTTCATTAGTTTGAATGTGGTGTTACTAACTTTGGCATATTCGCTGATGTTACTCAAATCGTAGCAAATAATTGAAAGATTGCTCTTTTGCGGGTTTATCCCTTTCATCCGGCAAATTTTTTCGACAGCACGCACATTCAGCGCATCGCACCCAATAGCATAAACTGTGTCGGTAGGATAAATAATCAGTCCCCCGTCCTTAAGCACTTCAATAACCTTGTCTATTTCCTTTAAGTTCGGATTTTCAGGATAAATTTTGATTAACATAGCCGAATATTTAATGCCACCCCCTGAGGGGTGGCTGTTTGTTATCCGTAGATAATATTACCATTTTCGTCGGTATAGTCTTCCATACCGGCACTGTATTGGTTCATCGCACGAAGGCTCATACCCATACTTGAGAATCCACCGTCGTGAAACAGATTTTGCATTGTAACCTTGCGGGTAAGATCCGAAAATAAGGTAACACAGTAATCAGCACATTCGTCGGCCGTAGCATTACCCAGAGGCGACATTTTATCCGAAAAGTCGAGCAAGTGTTCCATCCCCTTTACACCACTACCAGCAGTTGTCACCGTAGGCGATTGAGAGATAGTGTTAATACGTACTCCTCTTTCGCGACCGTAAATGTAACCAAAGCTACGGGCTATAGATTCAAGCAATGATTTTGCGTCGGCCATGTCGTTGTAACCAAAGAATGTACGCTGTGAAGCTACATAACTAAGTGCCACAACAGAGCCGCCTTCGGCAATTGCGTCTTGTTTCTTTGCTACCTGAAGCATCTTATGAAACGAAACAGCAGAAATATCCAATGTTTTATCCAACATATCGTAATCTAAATCGTCGTATGTACGTTTTTTGCGTACGTTTGGGCTCATGCCAATTGAATGAAGTACAAAATCTATTTTACCTCCCAATATTTCAACAGACTTGGCAAATACTGTTTCCAGATCAGCCACACTTGTTGCGTCGGCCGGAATAACTTCCGCATTTAATTTTTTAGATAAGGCATCCACCTCTCCCATACGCACAGCAACAGGTGTATTGCTCAATGTAATAATCGCACCCTCTTCTACGGCTCTTTCTGCTACCTTCCACGCGATAGACATGTCGTTCAGCGCACCAAAAATGATACCCCTTTTGCCTTTTAATAAATTGTGACTCATACCTACTTCTATTTAAAATATGGCACAAAAGTAAATAAAATGTGCAATATAAACAACCTTATTCTCTGAAATACACTCTTTTTACTCTCGGCGAGATTGAAGTAAGTATTTCGTAACTAATTGTTTCCAGTGTGTCCGACAATTCGGATACAGGTAACTCGTCTCCGAAAATCAAAGCCGAATCTCCTTCATTTACTTCGATATCTGTTACATCAATCATACAGGTGTCCATGCAAATATTGCCTATAGTCGGGCATCTTTTACCGTTAATTATTACCTGACCAGCCCCGTTTCCAAGGTGACGGTCCAGACCATCTGCATATCCGATTGGAATAATGGCTATACGTGAATCACGCTTAACATAGCTTTTGCGGCTATAACCGATCGAATCGCCGGCCGGAACATCCTGTATCTGCAGTATAGTTGTTTTAAGTGTACTAACATTGCGCAGGCCTTTCTGACCGCTGGCACTCACTCCGTACAACCCAATTCCCAATCTTACCATGTCCATTTGATAGTCGGGGAATCTTTCGATTCCGGCCGAATTAAGGATATGTTTAAGTACTTGGTACTCCAATCCCTTTTCCAGTTCGGCAGCTGCTTTCTGGAACGTTTTTATCTGTTGTTGGGTAAAATCGTCGAATACGGAGGAATCGCTTCCCGCCAAATGCGAGAATACAGAGCGGACAGCCACTCCGCTTTGCAATTTAAGATATTCGCAGATAGCAGGAATATCCTTAGGTTGGAATCCCAGCCGGTGCATACCTGTATCTATCTTTAAATGTATAGGATAAGAGGTTATTCCTCTACGATCGGTTTCCTTAATCATGGCTTCCAGCAACCTGAAACTGTAAATTTCGGGTTCCAGCTGGTTTTCAAATAAAGCGTTAAAGCTGCCAAACTCGGGATTCATCACAATTATGGGAATGGATATACCCGCGTGACGAAGATCGGCTCCCTCGTCGGCAACAGCTACCGCCACATAATCGCAACGATGATCCTGTAAAGTTTTAGCCAGTTCGAAAGAACCTGCTCCGTAACCAAACGCCTTTACCATGCAAATCATCTTCGTTTCCGGCTTAAGTCTGGAGCGGTAGTAATTGAAGTTATGTACTATGGCATCAAGATTTACTTCCAGAATGGTTTCATGTACTTTCTTTTCAAGCAGTTCGGTAATCCGTTCGAAGTGGAACCGTCTGGATCCCTTTATTAATATAAGTTCGTTATTAAATTTCTTAAATGAAGGCGACAGGATAAAATCCTCCGTAGTAGGATAAAATTCTTTTTGCATTTCGAAAAAAGAGCCGAATTCGCGGAGATCCCTTCCTATACCTATTATCCGGTCTATCTTCTTACGTCGTACAAGGTCAGCTACTTTTTTATAAAGCGACTTGGGAAGTGTTCCCGACTGTAGAATATCCGACAGAATAAGTGTACGTTTCAGCCCGTTATCAACCTGTCTTGTCTGAAGAAAGTCCAATGCAATACCCAAAGAATTTATGTCGGAATTGTACGAGTCGTTTATAAGCAGACAGTTGTTTATGCCTTGTTTAACCTCAAGTCGCATGGCAACTGGTTCGAGATGAAGGAAACGATCCTCGTTGTTCACACTGGTTGGTTTAAGAAAAAGCATAAGAGCCATACAGTGAATAACGTTTTCAATAGAGGCGTCGTCTGTAAATGGAATCACATATTTTCGGTTGTATCCCAATAAAGTACAATGAATGATAGTCTGATTTTCTTTCTTTTCTATTGACTTTATAAAAAGCGGCGATTCAGAGTCGGTACGACTCCATGCGATTGCTTTGTGAGACAAACAGGCAGCTTCAATACAATTGGAGATAAACGCATTGTCGCCATCGTAAATGATGGCTTCGCTGTCTACAAACAATTGCAGCTTTTCAAGACATTTTTGTCTTGTCGAAATAAAGTTTTCCTGATGTGCTTCACCAATATTTGTAATAATCCCGATGGTGGGAGCAATAATTGGCTGCAATCGTTCCATCTCATCCGGCTGGGAAATGCCTGCTTCAAATATACCCAATGTGTGTTTTGGATTAATCTGCCATACAGACAGAGGTACGCCCAGTTGAGAGTTGAAGCTGCGAGGCGAACGAACAATGTTGAATTCTGTATGCAAAAGCTGATATAGAAATTCTTTAACGATTGTTTTACCATTACTTCCGGTAATACCTATAACAGGAATGTCAAATTTCTTTCTGTGATGGATTGCTAATTGCTGAAGAGCCCGCAGGGGGTCTTTAACCAGCAGAAAGTTCGCATCTGTTAAGTTGGCAAACTCTGGAGCCATTTCGCTTACTACAAAGTTCCGAACACGAAGCTTGTATAATTCGGGGATATATTTATGTCCGTCGTTCGTTTTGGTTTTAAGTGCAAAGAACAAACTCTGTTCCGGAAATGAAACTGTCCGGCTATCTGTAAGCAGAATTGTTATCGCGTCGTCGTGCAATTCATTACCCTTGGCACCGATAATTTTAGCAACCTCTTTAATTGAGTATTCCATTTTATTTCAATTTAGACTTCAACGCTCTTATTTCGTTTTGTGTATCAAAGGACGGTATTTTCTTCGTAATATGTTCTATTTTTAACAAAGTTTGAACGATAAATTTCTTGTATGCTTCGCTGTCTGGCTGAAACGGCTTGTGATTCATGGCTTTCTGTATTTCGTCCCATTCTTTCATGATTTTCTGGGTCTCGGAAGTCATAAAGCTTGAAGCAAAACGTTCCCATATATAATGTATTGCTAGTGGTGAAGGATGCACCATGTCTTCAGCATAGAAGCGATAGTCACGCAGTTCATCCAGCATAATTTCGTAAGCGGGGAAATAAGACGTTTGTTCAGGAAACGAGGCTTGAAGTTGTTCGACTGCCAGTAATAAAGTAGCTTTACTAATCTGATTGCCGTGAGCTCCGTCTTTAAGATGCCGGATCGGACTAATGGTGAAAATGATATGCAGGTTGGAATTAAACTTTGTAATCTTGTTGATAAGATTTGTCCAGGTGGAAACAATGCTTTCAACAGATAATAATTCCCGTTTAAAAAGTTTGTCAGGTAATTTGTGGCAATTAGCTACGATTCTGTTGTTTTCCTTTAACCTATAAACATAAGCACTTCCAAAGGTTATAAAAAGAAATGAGCTTTCTTTCAAGTGTTCGCAAGCTTTGTATACCTTGGTGTTAATTTGATTGAGGCATTGTTCTTTATCAATAGATGAAAACCGGCTATGATGATCAAAACTGTGAAAGCAACCTTCATGCTTGAACAAATCGGCGGCATCATATTGTTTTCTATCTAATAGAGACTGAATGGCTGATGCTACGGATAGCGGATTATACAACGTGCCAAATGGATTGGTTTCCGAAAGAAATTTATATTCTTCCAGTTTCTTTCCTATGTTTTCGGCAAAACAAGAGCCCAATAATACCATTTTCTTTGAGTGGGATCCTTGTGTAGCATATGTAGAAAGTAATATGGGGGTGCTGAATTCCATGATATAAAGGTGTGTATAAATTATTGCGTAAGCAAAGTTATATTATATGCTCTTAATTCTATACATTTGCATCAAAAAAATTCCAGAGATGGCTTCTAGCAATGAAGAGTGCATATTAAACAAGATAAATTCTCCGGCCGACCTGCGTGCCTTGCCTTCCGGAAAATTAGAACAGGTATGTGCCGAACTGCGTCAATATATAATCGATGTTTTATCTGAAAATCCAGGACATCTTGGGGCAAGTTTGGGTACCGTTGAATTAACAGTTGCCTTGCATTATGTATTTAATACACCAGACGATCGCGTCCTTTGGGATGTGGGTCACCAGGCGTATGGGCATAAGATCCTAACGGGGAGACGGGATGAGTTTCATACGCTCCGTAAATTTAAAGGGATTAGTGGATTTCCTAATCCGGCAGAAAGTAAATATGATGCATTTATTGCAGGCCACGCTTCCAACTCCATATCCGCCGCACTTGGAATGTCGGTGGCTTCATTAATAAAGGGAGAGGATAATCGCCATGTCGTGGCAGTTATTGGCGACGGAGCGATGACGGGTGGTTTGGCTTTTGAGGCATTGAATAATGCTTCATCGGATCCTAACAATCTGCTTATTATTTTAAATGATAATAATATGGCTATCGACCATAGTGTTGGTGCCCTTAGTGAATATCTGGTGAATATTACAACAAGCCAGACATATAATAAGATGCGTTACGATGTGTATCGCGGCTTGCGTAAACTTAATCTGATATCAGAAGATCGAAGAGGTAGTATTCTTCGGTTCAATAACAGTCTGAAGGCTTTGATTACGCAACAACATAACCTTTTCGAGGGATTTAGTATCCGTTACTTCGGTCCCATGGATGGGCATGATGTAAATTATATGGTAAAGGTGCTCAATGATATTAAGGATATGAAGGGCCCCAAACTTTTACATATTCGAACTGTTAAAGGAAAAGGGTTTAAACCAGCTGAAGAGTCAGCCACAGAATGGCATGCTCCTGGTAAATTCAATAAAGAAACTGGCGTACGGATTGTTGCTTGTAAAACGGATGAACCTCCTTTGTTTCAGGATGTATTCGGGCATACTCTTGTAGAGCTGGCAGCTAAGGATGAACGTATTGTTGGAGTTACTCCGGCAATGCCAACCGGATGTTCGATGTCTTACATGATGAAAGAGTTCCCGAAACGGGCTTTCGATGTGGGAATTGCCGAAGCGCATTCGGTAACTTTCTCGGCCGGTATGGCAAAAGAAGGAATGATTCCTTTCTGTAATGTCTATTCCTCCTTTATGCAACGAGCCTACGATCAGTTGATTCATGATGTGGCTATTCAAAAGTTGCACATGGTTCTTTGCCTCGATCGCGGTGGTCTGGTAGGCGAAGACGGGGCTACGCATCACGGAGTATTTGATTTGGCTTACATGCGTCCAATACCAAATCTGGTGATTGCTTCACCGTTGGATGAACACGACTTGCGCAACCTGATGTTTACTGGTTATAAATATGATGGACCTTTTGTTATTCGTTATCCTCGAGGTAGGGGCGTTTTGATTGACTGGCGAAATGAAATGAAACAATTGCCTGTCGGAAAGGGACGTAAACTCCGTGACGGCACCGATCTTGCTATCCTTTCTATTGGTGCGATTGGTAATGATGTTCGCAAAGCAATTGAGATAGTAGCAGAAAAAGGAATTTCGATAGCTCATTATGATATGATTTACCTCAAACCGATAGATGAAAGTCTATTGCATGAGGTGGGGCAGAAGTTTTCCAAAGTGATTACTGTAGAAAACGGCGTGATTCAAGGAGGATTGGGGAGCGCAGTTCTTGAGTTTATGTCCGATAACGGATATATGCCTCAGGTTAAAAGAATTGGCATTCCTGATAAATTTATTGAACATGGCTCTGTTCCTGAATTGAACAGACTATGTGGCATGGACACGGAGAGCATTGCAGAATGTATCCGTTCGTTTGTGTTGCTTAAGCGGAGTAAGTGAATGTTTAGTGGTTTGCTTAAATAAGACTTTTATAATAATTCTATGAAAATTGTCATTGCCGGGGCAGGCGAGGTGGGAACTCATTTAGCCAAAATGTTGTCGCAGGAAAACCAAGATATTATCTTGATGGACCCAAATGAGGAACGCTTGAAATTTACCAATAACATGGAAGTTTTAGCGATGGTTGGAAATCCTACTTCCTTAAGAGATTTAGAAGATGCGGGAATAAAGAATGCAGATTTGTTTGTAAGTGTAACACCCGAAGAGCCTACAAATATTACAGCTTGTATGTTGGCTCATAGTCTTGGGGCTCATAAAACATTTGCACGTATTAATAATTACGAATATCTTCTGCCCAAAAACAAAGAGCTTTTTGAAAAGCTGGGGATTAGTTCAATGATTTATCCCGAAATGCTTGCAGCAAAAGAAATTGTAACAGCGGTTCAGCGTCCATGGACACGCCAGTACTGGGAATTGTTCGGTGGTATACTTATTCTTATCGGAGTGAAAGTAAGAGATAACGCACCGATTGTAAACAAAAAACTGACAGAGCTTAATCTTTCTCAGAAACTGTATCACATTGTTGCTATTAAAAGAAAAAATGAAACAATAATTCCTCGTGGTACCGACCATATAGAGTCGGGCGACATCGTATTCTTTACCACTACCCGCGAACACGTTAAAGATGTTCAGATCCAGGCAGGAAAGACAGACCCGGAAGTGAAAAAGGTAATAATTATGGGAGGAAGCCGTATAGCTCTCCGTACCTGTCAGTATTTGCCAAGTAATATCCGGGTAAAAGTTATCGAAACGAACAAGGAAAAGAGTCAGCGTATTGCAGAAATTGTTCCGGGAAATGTATTGATCATTAACGGAGACGGACGTGATACAGATTTGTTGATTCAGGAAGGAATAAAAGATGCTCAGGCATTTATAGCTCTTACCGAAAATGCCAGCACGAATATTCTGGCTTGTCTTGCAGCCAAGCGTTTTGGCGTTTATAAGACGATTGCCAAAGTAGAAAATATAGACTATATTCCACTTGCAGAAAGTCTGGACATTGGAACAATTATCAACAAAAAGTTAATTGCAGCAAGTCATATTTATCAGTTCTTACTGGATGCAGACGTTTCGAATGTAAAATGCCTGACATTTGCGAATGCAGATGTTGCAGAACTGGTGGCGCGTCCAAATTCAAAGATTACAAAAAAACAAGTCCGCGATTTAAAGTTGCCTAAAGATATTACCCTTGGGGGATTAATCAGGGATGGTAAGCCGATGATGATCGATGGAGATACGCATATTCAGTCATTCGATCACGTGGTTGTTTTTTGTCTGGATACTGCTATGCGTAAGGTGGAAGAGTTTTTTAATTAATCTTTTGAGTTGATAATATGTCTCAATTGAATATTCAATTTATATTGAAAATGCTGGGATTGATGTTTATCCTGGAATTTTTGTTTGTATTAGTTGCAGTTGCGGTTGCAATGTTTTACGGAGGAGATGATGTTTACCCATTGTTGCAAACCGGTGGAATTATGCTTGTTTCCGGATTGGTTTTATACTTTATTGGTTTTCGTGCAAATGAGCGTGCTGCCGGAAGAAGAGAAGGAATGATTACTGTTACCCTAACATGGGGATTGTTATCTTTTTTAGGAATGCTTCCTTTTACCTTAGGAGGTTATATCACAAATCCAGCCGATGCTTATTTTGAAACAATGTCAGGATTTACTACAACAGGAGCAACTATTCTTAAAGATATTGAAGCTCTTCCGAAAGGAATTTTGTTTTGGCGAAGTCTGATTCAGTGGCAGGGAGGTGTAGGAATGATTGTGTTTACTGTGGCTCTAATGCCTATTTTTGGCGGAGGTGCTTCCCAATTGTTTGATGCAGAATCTGCCAGTATAACACACGATCGCTTTAGACCGCGTATTACTCAGGTGGCCAAAAGATTGTGGGGGGTCTATGTACTGCTAACAGCTATATTGACGGTTTTACTCTGGGCTGGTCCGATGGACCTTTTCGATGCGATCTGTCATTCATTTACAACACTGGCGACAGGAGGCTATTCAACCAAAAATGCAAGTGTTGCCCATTGGAATTCTCCTTATGTGGAGTATATGATTACAGCATTTATGTTCGTTGGAGCAGTCAACATAACTTTATTCTATTATCTGCTTAAAGGAAACTATAAGAAATTAATTTTTGATGAAGAATTAAGATGGTTTTTCTTTATAGTTTTAACTGCGATAACTGTCGCAACTGGATGGGTTTATTTTAACGGATTTGAACCTGGATTTGAACCCTCTTTTCGCAAAGCTGCTTTTCAGGTAATGACTTGTGTTACTACAACGGGGTTTTTTACAGCAGATTATATTCCATGGGGACCTTTTTTCTGGTTATTGGCCCTTTTGTTAATGATTATATGCGGATGCTCCGGTTCTACTGTCGGAGGATTAAAAACGGGGCGATTTGTTATTCTTGTAAAGAGCCTGTTAAACGAATTCAAGAAGCAGACGCATCCCCATGCGGTAATTCCTGTTCGAATGGACGGACATGCTGTGCCAGTTGATATTGTACGGAGTGTACTTGTCTTTTCGTTCGTATATATCTTAATGATTGTAGTATGTTGTTTTCTGCTAATGTTTAATGGCGTAGGGTTTGAGGAAGCAATTGGAGGGACTGTGTCTTGTGCAAGTAATTCCGGGCCTGGACTTGGAACGGTTGGGCCTGTTAGTAATTATTCGGGACTTCCTGATTTTTCCAAGTGGGTTTTATCTTTTATAATGATGACTGGACGGTTGGAAATTTTTACAGTTTTAACACTGTTCCTTCCGGGCTTCTGGAAGCAATAAATATTATTAAAATTTATAAGTGCGTAAATGGAGGTTGGAAGGTAATTTACCTGATGGCTACTTTACGCACTGTTTCTTCAATGCGGATTATATAATATCCCTTAGCTATATTTACCAGGTATTCGCCGGAAGATTGTTTCATGTCAATTTCTCGTACTTTGATCCCAACTACACTGAATATTTCCAGCTTACTGCCTATCGGAGCATTGGCAATTGTTATACGATTGTCGGAAACAGTTATTAGAATAGAGTCTGTTTTTGCTTGGATTATAGCCGCATCTTTCTGCTTCGGATACTGCTGCTGAGCGGTAACCGAACCTTGAATTGCAAAAAAAGTGATCAATAAGCAATAAAATATGCCTCTCATCTTATAACCCTAATTTCTGACAAATGTATGAATAATTCCTGAAAGCAATCGAGTGAACAGCCTTTTTTCTTACTAAACGGAGAGAGTAAGTCCTTCTTCTCCGAGAATTGTGTCAGGGAATATCTCCTCAGCTTCTTTCTTTAACGTATGCAACTCTTCGTATCTGGCAGAATAGTGTCCAATAACCAGCCTTTTTACATTGGCTTTTCTAGCTATTTCAGCAGCCTGCCGGGCTGTTGAATGAAACGTTTCTTTTGCTCTGGCAGCATCTTCATTAGCAAAAGTCGCTTCATGGTAAAGTAAATCAACACCTTCAATGATTGGTATAATTTTTTCTGAATAAGCTGTGTCGGAGCAGTATGCATATTTTTTTGGAGGAGTTGCCGGTCGGGTAAGTCTTGTGTTAGCAATACGTTCCCCGTCAGAAGTAATAAAATCTTCTCCACGTTTAATTGAAGGGAGATCTTTTACCGGTATCTTGTAGAAGTCGGTCATCTCCTTGATAATATGGGCTTCTTTAGCTTTTTCTGCGAATAAGAACCCAGAAGTTGGAAGCCGGTGTTTCAAAGGGATGGAATAAACTGATACGGATCTATCTTCCCATATAAGTTCGCTCACATCAGGGGTAATATGATTAAATCGAACAGGGTATGGAAGTTCCTTGCAAAAAGTAGAGAGAATTGGCTTCATGTACGTCTCTATTTCTTTAGGCCCATGAATGACCAGCTCGCCATTGCGTCCTAACATGCCTAGGGTAGAGATCAGTCCGGGTAATCCAAAACAATGATCCCCATGCATGTGAGAGATAAATATATGATTAAGACGGCTGAATTTTATTCGCATCCGGCGCATCTGTATCTGAGTACCTTCTCCACAATCAATCATATAGAGTTTGTCTCTTAAGTTGATTACCTGTGAGGAGGCAAGGTGCCTTGTAGTTGGTAGCGCAGAACCGCATCCCAGTATGTTGACTTCAAAACATTCCATAGAATTTCAAATTTGAATTGTCTAAAAAGCTTGCTTTGATACACTAGAAAAAAGATATCTTTAGACCGTTCTGTTTTATCTGATTACTTGACAAATATACGGCTTTTTGACTGTATAAGAAGACGTAGTGGGAACCTCTTTTTTATAAACAGGGTTAAATGTAGTTCAATCAGCGGGTTATTATGTGAAAAATAACAAAAAACACGGACAGTTTAAGGCTTAGGTGGTGGATTTAAATTACATTTGTTTCAGCCAAGAAAGAAAATCTAAGCATTTAAGTCTTTGATTAAAATAAATATCTTCGACCTTAACAGAATTTTTGTCTTTTAAAACGGTTAAATATTGAAACGGTGAAGTATAACTTCACCGTTTCTCTTTTTTTAATATGAATGATTTCCCGAGCCCATTTCCTGACTATCTATTTTGTGAAGATCTAACGCTCTCCATGCATAAAAGATATATGCCAAAACAAACGGGACAAGAATAGAAACATAGCTCATCACTTTTAACGTAAAAAGACTTGATGAACTGTTGAAAATTGTGAGAGAACTCTGCAAATCAACAGTCGATGGATAGTAAGCTGTGTTGTTATATCCGGCAATTAGAAATAAAGACAAAACTGTCAGAACTGTTCCTGCGCCACAGAACCATATTCCTTTTGAAAACTTTTCCGAGACGACAGTCTTGCCAATACCAAAAAGAACAGCTACAACTCCTGTTAACAGAACCACCAGAATAACAGGCATTTCAATAAGATTGATTAAATACTTGAATGGCTGCATATATACTTCACCCGTAGTTGGATCAACCGCAAATCCGTCACTAAACATAAGCCTGATTAGGAACGCCAGAAAAAAGAAAAGAAAAAGAAGCGCATTGGGGACAAGCTGTTTTCTGCATCTGGTACCTAGATCTGAGTCGTTGATGTTGTTAATGAAATAAAGAATGGCCTGTACGCGGGATAAAAAGAATACAGCTAATCCAAGGCTCAGATTCCACACATTGAATGCTGCTTCGAGTCCGTGTAACGGATTGGACCAAGCCGAAATTACCGGCATGCCGACTTCCATTAGTTGATCCTTATTGACCGTAAATTCAGAACCGGTGAAGAACGTGGCAACAGCAGTGCCAAGCAGAACCGGCCCTCCGATTCCGTTAATCATAAGAAAGATCTGATAGGTGCGCTTTCCCAAAAGATTGCCTTTCTTTGACTGAAACTCATAAGATACAGCCTGAATAATGAAACAGAATAATATGATTGTCCAGACCCAGTAAGCTCCGCCAAAACTAGTTGAATAAAACAAAGGGAAAGAGGCAAAGAAGGCTCCTCCGAAAGTAACCAGTGTTGTAAAGGTGAATTCCCATTTTCGTCCTGTAGAGTTAAGCAGCATTTTTTGTTGAAGCTCCGTTTTTCCAAGGGAGAACAATAACGATTGTCCACCTTGAACGAAAAGAAGGAAAACAAGCAATGCGCCTAATAAGGAGATAATGAACCACCAATAGTGCTGTAATAATATGTATGTGCTATCCATAGTTTGTTGTTTTTATAATTTAATGAGTTGTGTCTGCAGGGCCCTTCTTTATCTCTTTCAACATTATCCCTATTTCAGCAATTAACAAAATTGTGAAAAGTATCAGGAACAAGAAGAAAGTTAATTGGACGGACGACGTGCTAAGCTTTGAAATGGATGCACTTGTAGGAAGAATATCCTGTATTGCCCAAGGCTGTCTGCCAACTTCAGCAACAACCCAACCAGCTTCTCCTGCGATATAACCTAGAGGGATTGTCCACAAACAAATATAGTGTAGCCATTTTTTGTTTTCAAATGTTCCTTTAATAGAGAGAATTGTGGTTATAAGGAACAGTAGAATAAAGTAACCTCCCAAAATAACCATAATACGGAATGCGTAAAATGTCATCGGGACATTGGGGACAAGGTGTGCAGGATCTTTTATATAACCGTATCCAAAATAAGCAAAATTAGCATCCAGCACTTTTCTGTGTTCCTTCATAGCCGTTTCATTCTTTTCTTTAATTGCTTTGCGGTAATCCGAAAGGGCCAGTATGGCAATTTTCCCCTTGGCAATTTTCTCCTGAGCAGACATTGCAGGCCCATTCTCCGTTTCGTATCCTCCCTCAATGAGGTCAGTTATTCCAGGAACAAAACCATCCACATTTCTTTTAGCAAGAAAAGAAAGTACATATGGAATCTGAAATCTTACCAGAAAAGCATCCGCATCACTCTTGTAGCTTGTTTTTTCAGGATTCAGTATACCGAATGCTACTAATCCGGCTTGTTTTTGTCCCTGATATAGACCTTCCATTGCCGCCAGCTTCATGGGCTGCTTTTGAGCAACCTGATAGGCTGAGCCATCTCCGGTCCATGCAATAAGTACGGATGCTATCAATCCCAATGTGGCACCAATCTTTATACTGGCAAGAGCAAATTCTTTATCACGCTTCTTAATCAAAAACCAGCTGCTTACACCCAAAACAAACACAGACCCCATAATCCATCCGGACAAAACTGTATGGAAAAATTTATTAATTGCAACTGGCGAAAGCGCTACAGCCCAAAAATCAAACATTTCATTGCGAACAGTATCCGGATTAAATTTCATGCCAACAGGAAACTGCATCCAGGCGTTTGCAATAAGTATCCAAAGGGCAGATAACGTGGCCCCGATAATGGTAAGCCATGTAGAGGTAAGATGGAAGCGTTTGCTTACTTTATCCCATCCAAAAAACATGACTGCAATAAATGTAGCTTCCATAAAGAAAGCCAATATCCCCTCTATTGCCAGAGGAGCACCAAATATATCTCCAACAAACCAACTGTAGTTGGACCAGTTTGTTCCAAATTCAAATTCGAGAATTATACCTGTAGCTACGCCAATGGCAAAGTTAATTCCAAATAGTTTCATCCAGAATTTGGTTGTGGTTTTCCAAAACTCCTTTCCTGTTTTGTAATAGATGGTTTCCATTATCGCCATTATTACGCCCAATCCGAGCGTTAATGGGACGAACAGCCAGTGGTACATGGCTGTAAGAGCAAATTGCGCTCTTGACCAATCAATTAGAGACGTGTCGATGCTTTCTATCATACGAAATAGTTTTAATTATTTATTGCGCGATCAATAAGTTCCGATGAAACATGCTCTTCCTTTTCTTCTGTCGTCTTGAATTTTCCAAGGTAACTTGGAAAGAAAAAGAGTTTAAGGACGAAGAACATGATAAACAATTTAATCAAAATAATAAGCCAAAGAGTTTTTCCCAAAGTCATCTGACGGAAGCCCTCTATATAAAACCGGTATACTCTAATTATAATAGGTTTCTTTTCCATAATGCCATTTCATAAGTGTATTAAATACAACAATAAAGTGGCTTTATTGTTATCCAAGGCAAATATAAAATTTCAAAAGAATATATCCTATTTCTTTTTATTGTATTTATTCACAGTTTTTTATTTTTTATTTATAGTGAATGTTAAAAATGTCTATTTATGGGAAGAAAGACGTTTCCGTTTATTGAAAATAATACAGTATTGGCTACATTTGCCATTATTTGATCAATGTGTAAAGAAAAATCACAACTTATTTATCATTATAAGTGCTAATCTCTAAAAAAATTGTTACTATGTCGAACATTTCAAGAAGATCATTTCTTCAAAAAGGAACAGCAGCAGCGGCTGCATTGACCATTGTTCCTAGTTCTGTCCTGGGCAAAAGCCATGGACACACAGCTCCAACCGATAAGTTAAATATTGCCGCAGTTGGTATCGGAGGTATGGGTGCAGCTAATTTACGTAATATGGAGACAGAGAATATTGTTGCTCTTTGTGACGTAGACTGGAAGTATGCAAAAGGTACATTTGACAAATATCCTCAGGCAAAAAAATACTGGGATTACCGTAAAATGTATGACGAAATGGGCAAATCAATTGATGGTGTTTTAGTTGCTACAGCAGACCACACTCATGCGATTATTTCTTCTGAGGCTATTTCAATGGGTAAGCATGTATATTGCCAAAAACCATTGACGCACTCTGTATATGAATCTCGTTTGCTTACGAAGCTAGCCGATAAATATCAGGTTGCAACACAGATGGGTAACCAGGGTTCGTCTGGCGAAGGTGTAAACCTTACATGCGAATGGATCTGGAACGGTGAAATTGGTGAAATTACAAAGGTTGAAGCTTTTACCGACCGTCCTATCTGGCCACAGGGTTTGATGACTCCCGAAAAAGCTGATAAGGTTCCTTCTACTTTAAACTGGGATTTATTCACAGGTCCGGCAGAGGTTCGTCCTTTCAACAATATTTATCATCCATGGAACTGGCGCGGATGGTGGCCATACGGAACAGGTGCTCTAGGTGATATGGCTTGCCATATTCTTCATCCTGTATTCAAATCATTGAAATTAGGATATCCTACAAAAGTTCAAGGTTCTTCTACGTTATTGTTAAGAGACTGTGCTCCACAAGCTCAGCATGTAAAGCTTACTTTCCCTGCTCGTGATAATATGGCTAAGGTAGCGATGCCTGAAGTTGAAGTACACTGGTTTGATGGAGGTTTGAAGCCAGATCTACCAGCCGG
Source organism: uncultured Macellibacteroides sp. (assembly GCF_963667135.1). Classification (NCBI taxonomy): domain Bacteria; kingdom Pseudomonadati; phylum Bacteroidota; class Bacteroidia; order Bacteroidales; family Porphyromonadaceae; genus Macellibacteroides; species uncultured Macellibacteroides sp. Next base: position 1,957,119 of record NZ_OY762974.1, read on the forward strand.
ATATCCTGCAGGAAGAGAAATGAACGACCAGGGTGGTGCTGTTATTTTCCACGGAACAAAAGATACATTGATTTGTGGTTGCTACGGTGTTAACCCATGGTTATTGTCAGGACGTAAACCAAATGCTCCTAAAGTATGTCGCCGTGTTCCTAACAACGCACACGAACAAGACTGGATCCGTGCTGCTAAAGAACCTGCAGCTAGCCGTGTTCAAACTGCATCTAACTTTGCAGAAGCAGGTCCATTTAACGAAATGGTAGTTATGGGAGTATTGGCTGTCAGACTTCAGGCTCTTAACAAAGAATTGTTGTGGGATGGTCCTAACATGCGTTTTACTAACATTAGTGATGACGAAACATTGAAGATTGTTATCCGTGACGGATTCAAGATTCATGATGGTCACCCAACATTTGATAAAAAGATGACTGATCCTATCAATGCCAAGAAGTTTGCTGAAGAATTGATCAAGCACAACTACCGTGATGGTTGGAAGTTAGTTGATATGCCAAGATAATTTTTAATTAAAATAATAAAATGAAAAAAGTTGTATTATTAGCAAGTGCCGCAATTTTGATGGGATGTTTCACTTCATGCGCAGGTGGTAATAAAAAAGCTGAAGAAGCTCCTGTGGTAGATTCAACTGCTGTTGCAGCTACTCCCGAGTACAAGCTAATGGATTTACCTACAGTCGACCTGTCTAAATTCCCAAAGGATAAAGACGGATGGATTACATTGTTTGATGGTAAGACATTGAATGGATGGAGAGGTTATGATCGTGAAGACGTGCCAACCGCATGGGAAATTAACGACAAAGCTATCCATATCAAGGGTTCAGGCGCAGGCGAAGCTGGAGCAAAAGATGGTGGAGACTTGATTTTTGCTTCTAAGTTCAAAAACTTTGAACTTGAAATGGAATGGAAAGTTGCCAAAGGTGCTAACTCAGGTATTTTCTATATGATTCAGGAAGTTGAAGGACAGCCTGCTTATATTTCTGCTCCTGAATGTCAGGTGTTGGATAACGAAAATCACCCTGATGCTAAATTAGGTAAAGATGGTAACCGTCAGTCTTCTTCATTGTACGACATGATTCCTGCTAAACCACAAAATTCAAAACCTTTTGGTCAATGGAACAAGGTTAAAATTATGTGTTACAAAGGAACTGTTGTTCACTACCAGAACGACGAACAGGTATTGGAATATCACTTGTGGACACAACAGTGGAAAGAACTTTTGGATGCAAGCAAGTTTAGTAAAGACAAATGGCCTTTGGCTTATGAATTGTTGATTAACTGCGGTGGCGAAAATAAGGAAGGTTTCATTGGTCTTCAAGATCATGGCGACGATGTTTGGTTCCGTAATATCAAGATTAAACTTTTAGACTAATTAATTTTGTCTGAATATAAGTTTATATAACAAATCAGAATGCCCGAAGCCAGGTCTCCTTGCTTCGGGTATTCTTCGTTTATAGCTTTACCCGGCCAAAATTAGTTGTATTTAATTATTTTTATTTATAAAGAATCAAATGAAGAATTCAGCGAACTGTTGTATATACACGAAGGCTCAAACCACATGGTTAGTGGTTTTAAGGGTGTTTATCGGCTGGCATTTCTTGTATGAAGGGCTGGTGAAGATAATGAATCCAAAATGGACTTCAATGGCATATTTGTTAGACTCCAAAGGTCCGGCATCCTCTTTTTTTGTTGGGCTAACTCAGGATCCTTATACTATGAATCTTGTGAATTTTTGCAATGAATGGGGACTGTTTCTTGTAGGTCTTGGGCTACTTACCGGTTGTTTGTCTAAATTGTCTTCTATCGGAGGAATTGCCTTCCTTGGAATTTATTATTTGTCTCACCCTTCATTTGTTGGAGCAGGATATATTATGCCTTTTGAAGGAACTTATTTATGGATAGATAAAAATCTTGTAGAATTGGCAGCTCTTATTGTGTTGCTTGTTTTTCCTACATCAAAAATTATTGGTATAGACCGATTGTTAGTGAAAGCTATGCCTGCTGGAATTTTGAAACTTAAATTGATTTGATGAGATGTCAACTGAAGATGTAAACAAAACTCCGGAGAATAACAAGCCAGTATCATCCGGTCGCAGAGATGCTTTAAAAGCATTGGCAACTGTTCCCTTGCTGGGAGCCATGGCTTATGGCGTATATCAAAGACAAAAGTATGAAAGAACGCGCAGAGATATGTCTGACGTCTTTCAGCTAAGCAAAGAGGGTCCAACCATGTTGGAAGCTCAACCAGACGGGAAAAAGATCCGTTTGGGATTAATCGGATTCGGAATCCGTGGCAAGCAATTGATGCGCGCTGCCGGATTTGCAGAGCCGTCATGGATCGATACGTTGATCGATGCTAATAAAAAAGATAAGAAAGATAACCGCTATCAGCAGTATTTGGAACAAGAAGACCTGAATATTGTTGTAAATGGGGTTTGTGATATATTTGATGTCTACTCTGAAGCGGCTGCGCTGGCAAGTTCAAATATTCATCGTGAAGGAAGTAATGGAAAATTCGGACCCGCCCCAAAGCGATACCGAACTTATCAGGAACTATTGGCAGCCGATGATATTGATGCTGTGATTATAGCAGCACCCGACCATTGGCATAGCACCATGGCAATGGCGGCAGCCAAAGCTGGCAAACATGTTTATGTTGAAAAGCCTCTTTCCTGGACTGTGCCCGAAACTTATATGGTTCGTGACGTAGTAAAAGAAACTGGAATTGTATTTCAGTTAGGACATCAGGGCCGTCAGACAGATAGTTACCAAAAAGCAAAGGAAATTATTGATAAGGGATTAATAGGCCCGGTTAATCTGATTGAAGTGTGCACAAATCGCAATGATCCTAACGGAGCATGGGTGTATGATTTAATTGAAGGAGCATCTCCTCAGTCTATCGACTGGAAACAGTTTGAAGGCGATCCCGAACGAATTAAAGAGTATAGGGATTACATGCTTACCAATAAGCTTGAGAAATATATGGGACCGGACGACCGGAGTAAATTCAGTCTGGAACGTTTCTTTCGCTGGCGTTGCTGGTGGGATTACAGCACCGGTCTTAGCGGCGACTTGCTGACCCACGAATTCGATGCCATTAATCAAATTATGGGAGTGGGGATACCTCATTCTGCAGCTTCTTCGGGAGGCGTTTATTTCTTTAAAGATGGCCGTACTGTTCCTGATGTTTTGCACACAACCTTTGAATTTCCTGAAAAGAATTTTACTATGTTGTATAGTGCAACTCTTGCCAGCAGCCGAAACCGTGGAAAAGTTATTATGGGACATGATGCCTCAATGGAAATTTCGGATACGCTGACTTTAAAGGTAGATGCTCAATCAACCAGATATGCGGATAAGATAGCCAAGGGAATAATTACTCCGGACCAGCCCTTCTATACATACATCCCTGGACAGGATAATTCAGATACAATTACTTCTGCTACAGAGTTATATTTTGCTCAGCGAGGTTTATTGTACACCTATGTGAACGGAAAGCGTTACGATACGACTTTCCTTCATATTCGTGAGTGGCTTGAATGTATACGTCAGGGAAAAACACCAAGTTGTAATATAGATCAGGCATTCCAGGAAGCAATTACAGCACATATGGGTACACGGGCATTCCTCGAAGGACGCACCATGTATTGGGATAAAGAAAAAGAAGAAATTGTGCGGGGATAACTTCACTTTTTAGAATATTAAAGAAGAGGGTGTTTTAAACGAAATGTTTAGACACCCTTTTCCATTTAGTAATATTCAACGTGTTTTTAACTGATAACAGGCTGATCTTTCGGGTTAATTACAGTACCTTTAAGGCGAAAGACTAGAATCTTTGTAGTTTTTTTTATTTTTTTGTAACCAAATATTTTTTACTGTTGTCATATAAGTAACAAGAATAATTAATTAAAATAAAAACGCTATGGAAGGCTTGTTAATACCTCTTTTGGCAATCATTTGTACGATTGGATTGCCTATTTTACTGGTTTCGCTTATTGTATATAAAAGCGTACAGACTAAACATCAGGAGAAGCTGGCTATGATTGAAAAAGGAATAGTCTTACAAGATCCTGAAAAACCGGTTAACCGATATACAGCTCTGCGAAATGGGTTGTTGTTAGTTGGATTGGCGGTTGGAGCCATGCTCGGTTTGTTTATTAGTGAAACCTGGTTGCGTGATAGTTATGCAGGCGACTTTATGATTGCAATCATGACCATTCTATTTGGAGGAATTGCTTTTTTGAGCTACTTCTTCATTATCCGTTCTATGCAGAAAAAGGATAATACTCCGGAAGTATAATTTAAAAACAACGAATACAAATTGATGAGATTGCATGGACGAACAAAGGTGGATAGAAAGCATCCTGGCAGGAGATACGCAAAGTTTCTCTTGCCTCGTCACGAAGTATCAGCAAATGGCTTTCAGTATTGCTTTTCGTATTCTTGAGAATAGGGAAGAAGCGGAGGAAGTTGTGCAGGATGCTTATGTAAAGATGTACAGAGCTCTTCCTTCTTTTCAGTTCGGGAGTAAATTTTCAACATGGTTTTACCGTATTGTTTACCATACATCTCTCTCGGCGCTGCGACAACAACGCTTGTTTTCGGGATACGATGAAGCTACTCCTGCCGACCTCACAGACGAAGACTTTGATTGTGCATCTGAAATACTTGAACGAAACGACCGGAAGGAACTTATAGCTAAGGGATTGAAAAATATTCCTAAGGATGAAGCGCTACTTCTAACTCTATATTATCTTGAAGAGTGTTCTATTGATGAAATCCGCCAGGTAACAGATTTGTCGGTTTCAAATATAAAAGTAAAATTGTTTCGCGCACGTAAACATTTTTATGAATCTTTGCAGCTTATAACTAAACACGAAATAGTAAGCATCCTATGAATACAAATAAACAAAAAGCCGATCGGCTGACAAGGGACTTATTGAAAGATTGTTATGAAATTCCTCCAAAGGGAATGGACCTCAGGATTATGGAGCTAATTAAAAAAGAAGCACCTGTAATCCGTAAAAAAGATGTAAAAGAGTGCTCTTCTATAGGCGGAATTATTAGTTTGGGCGTAGGTTATGTGATTCTGGTGATTTCTCTTATATCTATATTATTGATAAATAAAGACGACTTGGGATTCATGTATTCGCAACTTAAAGATGCATTCCCCTATATTCTTTCGCTGGTAGCAATCGCTAGTTCTTTTATTTTTTATTTCTGTATGGACAAAGTACTTACTTTCTCAAGATAGGAAAGGTGACAAGGCAAAATAAAGAGAGACATCTTCACGATGCCTCTCTTTGCTGAACTAAATGATAAAAATAAAAGTTATGCAGGAAGGGTTGTTTTATTTAATGTCTCCGAAAGAATTAACTGAAATACTTTTTGGATTTACAATATCGTTTTTGGTCCAGTTGTAATTCAGGTCGTATGTCTTATCTCCATCGAACGTTTTAACTTTAACAGTAAATTTTACAGAATCTTTTCCGGCTTCAATCAGACTACTCAGGTTGAAAGCAACCAGGCCTTCCTTGGCTACCATTGCCTGATCATCATACGCATTGTGTCTGAATTCAAGAATCTTAGGGTCGGACGTTTGAGTCGTATCCCGAACCAGATTTATAAAGTGAGGTTTTGCCCCTCCGTAATTAAAACCAAACTGAACATTCAGGTAGCCGCCGCCTACCCACATATTGATAATTTTAACCGGATCATTTCCAAAATCAGCATCATTTGTTGATGTTAGTGAGGCGATGGATTTTGTTAGAATGTTCTGTATACTGTTTACCTTGATATAGTGATCGTATCCCTGAACGGAATCGGAGAGGATCGTATAATTTACAAGCGCGCGCTGGTCACCCTTTGGACTATAACCGGGATAATTGGTTGCTGCCGGCCAAAGCTTTGTTCCATCATCCAATATCAAAGAATAATTATTATCGGTCAGAGGCTCAACTGTAGCGATTGATATCCAGTAATTTCCTAAAGAATAATCATCGTCGTCACTTAAGCATGAATTAAATACCAGCATGGAAAATAACAGTCCGGTAGCAATTGCGAATACTTTAAATGGTTTCATAAAACACCTTATTTTTTATTATTACTATATGATTTACATAAGAGAAGATGCGAACAAAATAAAAATGCTGCAGCACATACATGTAAAAGATGTTAAAGAACCCTCTCCTTGTTGAGAACCTAAATAATTTGTACCTTTACAACGAAATAGAAAGGTATATATTTATGATGAACAATAGACCGCTGATCCTGATTACAAATGATGATGGCATTCAGGCAAAAGGAATTAATGAGTTGGCAGCTTGTTTACGTGATTTTGGTGATATAGTAGTATTTGCCCCGGACGGACCACGTTCTGGAATGTCAAGCGCAATCACATCTATCGCTCCCATTCATTATACACTTGTTAGTAAAGAAGATGGTCTTACCAGGTATAGCTGTTCAGGAACCCCAGTTGACTGTGTAAAGCTGGCAATGAATGAAGTGCTTGAAACGAAACCCGACTTGTTGGTTTCAGGAATCAATCATGGAACAAATATGGCTATTTGCGTACATTATTCAGGAACGATGGGAGCTGCCATCGAAGGATGCGTACTTGATATTCCTTCGATAGGCGTATCGCTTACCAATCAGAGTCCAGATGCCGATTTTACTGAAAGTTGCAGGCTTGCCCGTAAGTTGTCGCACCGGGTGCTCAAAGAGGGATTGCCAAAAGGAACATACCTAAATCTTAATGTGCCTGACGGGCAAAGTGTTAAGGGAATGAAGGTTTGTAAACAGGCGGATGGACGTTGGATAAAAGAGTTTCTTCGCCTGAAGAATCCTTCAGGTAAAGAAGTGTATTGGTTAACAGGAGAATTCCAGAATCATCTTCCTGTTCATGATGATAGTGACACTCTTGCTCTTGAGTCCGGATATGCATCACTTGTGCCGTGTAAAATAGATGTTACGGATTACAGATACCTGACTCACATTAAGGAATGGGAAATTGACGAACAATGAAATATTATTTGATCGCAGGAGAAGCTTCCGGAGATTTGCATGCGTCTAATCTGATGGAGGGCCTTAAAGAGATGGATTCACAAGCGGAATTTCGTTTCTTTGGAGGAGATCTTATGGCTTCAAAAGGGGGTGTGCTTGTTAAACACTACCGTGATATGGCATTTATGGGCTTTATACCGGTACTGCTAAACCTGCGAACGATCTTGGGAAACATGAAAACCTGCGAGGAAGACATTCGAAATTATAAACCTTATGTGGTTATTCTTGTTGATTATCCCGGGTTTAATCTTAAAATTGCCAGGTTTGTAAAGAGAGTGTTGAAAATTCCTGTATACTATTATATTTCTCCCAAGATATGGGCATGGAAACAATATCGTATCAAAGATTTTAGAAAGTATGTGGACCGGATGTATTGTATCCTGCCCTTTGAACCAGCATTCTTTCAAAAGCTCAATTATAAGGTAACCTATGTGGGGAATCCTTCTGTAGATTCTGTCGCAAACAGATCATATGCAGATGAAACTTTCGATCAGTTTAAAGAAGCAAACGGATTAAGGAACAAGCCAATTGTTGCCATTCTTGCCGGAAGCAGAAAACAGGAGATAAAAGATAACCTCCCTACGATGCTTGAGGCTGCTGCCGGATTTACCGACCATCAGTTTGTGATTGCCGGTGCTCCCGGTATTAATCCGGCTTATTACCAGCAATACATTGGAAAATATAAAACTGCGATTGTATTTGATCAGACCTATAGGTTATTGCAACAAAGCAAAGCCGCATTGGTGACATCGGGCACGGCAACTCTCGAAACAGGGTTGTTTCGTGTTCCACAGGTTGTGTGCTATAAGACGCCTGCCAAAAAACTTGTTAAGTTTGTTTTTACTAATTTCTTTCATATAAAGTATATTTCTCTTGTTAACCTGATAGCCGGAAGAACAGTTGTGCAGGAACTTTTTGCCGATTCGTTCTCTTGCGATTCGATTCGGGAAGAATTGAATCGGCTTATAAGGAATGACGTTTACCGGAACAATATGCTCGCAGGTTACGATGAGGTAATTGAAATGCTTGGCAAGCCGGGAGCCTCACGCCGTGCTGCAGGACTAATGATTGAAAGTCTTCGGAATAATAAAAAAGACCAAAAAGAGTCTGAGTAGACCAAAGAAAAGGTTATTCGATATATTCTGTTTATATTTGCAAGTTATCAACAGTTCGGGCAACTTATCAACAAACCAGTGATTGTTTTGCTTTAACAGGATTTGAATTAGTGATTTATGTTTAGTTTTGCTATCGAATTAAACGTGTAAATATGGGAAAAATTATCGCTTTGGCAAATCAGAAGGGGGGAGTGGGAAAGACAACCACTACCATTAATCTGGCTGCATCCTTGGCTGCACTTGAAAAGAAGGTGTTGGTAGTAGATGCAGATCCTCAGGCAAACGCGTCATCCGGATTAGGTATTGATATCCGGAATGTTGAAGTATCCATTTATGAATGTATTGTGAATGGTGTGGATGCACGCGGAGCTATTTCGAATACGCAAGTCGAAGGATTGGATATTATTCCATCACATATAGATTTGGTAGGCGCAGAGATAGAAATGCTAAATCTTGATCAGCGTGAAAAGATATTGAAACAGGTATTGATCCCCCTGAAAGAATTGTATGATTTCATTCTGATCGACTGTTCTCCTTCATTGGGATTGATTACGGTTAATGCGCTTACAGCCGCAGATTCGGTTATTATACCCGTGCAATGTGAATATTTTGCGCTGGAAGGAATCAGCAAACTGCTGAATACCATTAAAATCATTAAGTCGAAGTTGAACCCTTCACTTGAAATAGAAGGCTTTTTGCTGACTATGTATGATTCGCGCCTTCGTCTTGCTAATCAGATTTATGAAGAAGTAAAACGCCATTTCCGTGAACTGGTATTTACAACTGTGATTCAAAGGAATATTAAATTAAGCGAAGCCCCCAGTTATGGTATCCCGGCGTTATTATACGACGCGGAATCAAGGGGGGCAATTAATCACATGCAGTTGGCAAGTGAATTAATAGAGAAAAATAAATAATAGAAGATAGAAAGTATATATGGCAGCAATAAAGAGATCGGCTTTGGGTCGCGGACTGGATGCATTAATAACCATGGAAGACGTAAAAACAGGAGGTTCATCGTCTATCAGTGAAATCGCTTTGTCGAAAATCCAACCCAATCCAGACCAGCCACGTTCAATGTTTGAAGAAGAAACATTGGAAGAGTTAGCTACGTCTATACGCTCACTGGGAGTTATTCAGCCCATTACCCTGAAAGAAATGGGCCCCGACAGATATATGATTATTTCGGGAGAGCGCCGATACAGGGCTTCCCTGAAGGCGGGTCTCGAAGAGATTCCTGCATATATCAAAACGGCGGCCGACGAAAATGTGGTGGAAATGGCCCTGATTGAGAATATACAACGCGAGGATCTTAATTCTATTGAAATTGCTCTGGCCTATCAGAAGCTGATCGATAACTACGCGCTTACTCAGGAAAAGCTTAGCGAACGTGTCGGGAAAAAACGGGCAACGATCGCCAACTATTTGCGGTTACTAAAACTTCCTGCCGAAATACAGGTTGGATTGAAAGATAAAAAAATTGATATGGGCCACGCCAGAGCATTAATCTCTGTGCAAGATCCCGAGGTTCAGCTTGCTTTGTACGAGCAAATTCTTCAGGATGGCCTTTCGGTTCGTCAGGTAGAAGAATTGGTACGCCATGCTGCCGATGTTACTTCTACTGAAACGCAGGAGACAGAAAAACCCAGGAAAAAGTTACTCCCGGAAGAATATAAGATGTTGAAAGAACATCTTTCCAGATTCTTTCATACCAAAGTGGACCTATCCTGCAACGACAAAGGAAAAGGTAAAATCACCATTCCTTTTGCTTCCGAAGATGAGTTGGAAAAGCTTATTATGCTTTTAGATAAGTTGAAACGATAAGGCGAGCTTATGATTCAAAATGTATTACATTACGTTATATTAGGTAGTTTGCTTCTGGTGATTATATTTCCTCAGAACTCTTTTGCACAGACGCTGAATAAGGATTCGCTGAAGACGCAGACAGCCGTCCCCGATTCGACTGTCGCTGCCGTAATGGCTGCAGCCGATTCTTTGCCAGTTCCGGGAATGGAACTTCCGGCTTTTAAACCTAATCCTACGAAGGCCGTAATTTATTCGGCTATTTTCCCTGGATTAGGACAGATTTATAACCGTAAATACTGGAAACTGCCTTTGGTTTACGGAGCCTTTATGGGATGCGCGTATGCAATTTCCTGGAATAACCGGAATTACAGCGACTATTCTCAGGCCTACATGGATATTATGAGTGAAGATCCGAAAACGAACAATAGCTGGATAAACTTTTTACCAGCTAATGCCGATCCTGATCAGTATATTGATGATACGAATTTTAAGGAATCGTTAAAGAGCAGGAAAGATTATTTCCGCCGTTACCGCGATTTAAGTATAATCATTACTGTTGGCGTCTACTTCATTACGATGATTGATGCCTATGTAGATGCCCAGTTGTTTGATTTTGATATCTCCCCGGATTTATCATTAAGGGTCGAACCTGCGATGACACAGCCAACAAGTTATAGTTCAAGAACCTATGGTTTGAACTGCAGCATAAAATTTTAAATTGTATGAGAAAATATCTACTTGCACTGTCTGGTATATGCCTGACCCTTTCTCTGGCTTTTGCCCAGAAAGAGAATCATCTGTACGAAACCTTGCCGGCAGATTCTCTTGCAACGGATGTTGGTATGATTCCGGAAAGTCTGGATGCAAATGTAGACAGTTTGCTTAATTCATGGCATGTTCAGTATTTTACTAAAAGCGATGATTTTTGTGAAGACGCTGAGTCTAATGTTTTTTTTCCAGACTCAGTTTATTTAGATCGCCTTCAGCGATTGCCGCGAATGATTCCTATGGTTTATAATCCAATTGTACGTAATTGCATCGAGTTATATGCGGGTCGTAAAAGAGGATTGGTGAGGTATATGTTGGGAATGGCCGATTTCTACTTTCCCTTGATAGAGCAAAAGCTTGATGCCTATGGATTGCCTTTGGAACTAAAGTATCTTGCAGTCGTTGAATCGGCATTAAACCCTGTTGCTTTGTCCCGTGTAGGAGCCTGTGGTCTTTGGCAGTTTATGCTTCCTACGGGTAAAAGTTATGGCCTGGAGATAAACAGTTTGTTGGATGAACGTCGTGATCCTGTAAAGGCAACGGATGCTGCATGCCGTTATTTTAAAGATATGTATGCCATCTACGGAGACTGGAATCTTGTGATTGCTTCTTATAATTGTGGCCCGGGTAACGTAAATAAAGCCATTCGCCGTTCGGGGGGTAAGCGTGATTTCTGGGAAATATTTCCTTATCTGCCTAAGGAAACACGCTCGTATGTGCCTTTGTTTATTGCCGCAAATTACATTATGAACTATTTCTGCGATCATAATCTTTGTCCGGTTCAAACCACACTTCCTCTTGCCACTGATACAGTGATGGTCAATAAAATGATTCACCTGCAACAGGTGTCTGATGTGCTTCACGTTGATCTTCAGCAGCTAAGAGCTCTTAATCCTCAATATAAACGAGATATTGTTCCTGGTAATTCAGCGCCTGCCGTATTGAAACTTTCTGCTTCCGATTCATATGCGTTCGTAGATATGGAAGACTCAATCAGTAAGTATCGTGCCGAAGAATTTCTTGCCAATCTTATCCCTGATGCGGTAAATGGAGAAACTGAAACTTCAGATACCCGCGAGAGGGTAACGCATGTGGTTAAAAGAGGGGAGAATCTTTATACCATTTCAAATCGCTATGGTGTTTCTGCCAAAGATGTACGTAAATGGAATAAATTAAAATCATCGAAACTTGCAAAAGGGAAACGTCTCATTTTGTTTATAGACAATGGCGGTGTGAGATTGGCCGATAAGCCAGCTGATACCGGAAGCAAAACGAAACTGAACCCGGATAAAAGTGATCCTGTTGTAAAAGACAGTAAAAAGAAAGACGCTGGAAATAATTTCGTTTCTTATAAAGTTAAGTCAGGCGACTCACTCTATACAATCTCAAAAAAGTATCCGGGTGTAACTGCTCGTGTTATTCAGCAAACAAACGGTCTGGCTAATTCGAATATACGACCTGGTCAGGTATTGAAAATCCCGGTAGTCTAAACTATTTTCAGCTTCATTTACGCCTTTTTGACAAATATTTGTATATTTGTACCAATGGTATATTAATCAGGAGGTGGTGGGTATGAACGATACAAACGAAATATTATCTGCAGATGAGCAGGTGATTCAGGAAGAATTTTCAAACTTGCTGAATGATTATTTAAATTCTAATCACAGGAGGAAAGTTGAGCGAATTACAAAGGCTTTTAACTTTGCCAATCAGGCACATAGTGGAGTAAAGAGACGTTCGGGAGAGCCTTATATTCTTCATCCTCTTGCTGTTGCCCGTGTAGTTTGCCGGGAAATGGGTTTAGGATCTACCTCTATTTGTGCAGCCCTACTCCATGATGTAGTCGAGGATACTGAATATACTGTGGACGATATCCGTGATATGTTCGGCGAAAAGATAGCTCAGATTGTGGACGGACTTACCAAAATATCAGGAGGTATATTTGGAGAACAGGCTTCGGCTCAGGCAGAGAACTTCCGAAAGTTATTGCTCACTATGAGTGATGATATCCGGGTTATACTTATAAAAATAGCCGATCGCCTTCACAATATGCGAACTTTAGGTTCCATGCTGCCAGCCAAACAATTTAAAATTGCTGGCGAAACGCTTTACCTTTATGCCCCTTTGGCGCATCGCCTTGGGTTATTCTCAATCAAAACAGAACTAGAAGACCTTAGCTTCAAATATGAACATCCCCAGGAATACGATTTTATAAAAGCCAAGCTTAAAGCAACGGAAGAATCCCGCAAGGCACTGTATGAGCACTTCGCGGTTCCGGTAAATAGTAAGCTAAGTACGATGGGGCTTACCTATGAAATGCGTGACCGGGTAAAATCGGTTTATTCCATATGGTGTAAGATGGAATCTAAAGGGGTAACCTTCGAAGATATTTACGACATATTTGCTGTCCGTATAATTTTTGATCCAATTCCAGGAATAGACGAGAAAAATCAATGCTGGGATATCTATTCTGCCATAACTGATGTTTACCGGATCCGTCCGGATCGAATCCGCGATTGGGTAAGTCGCCCCAAGGCCAATGGTTATCAAGCACTTCACCTTACCGTTATGGGTCCTGATGGTCAATGGGTGGAGATTCAGATTCGAAGCCGCCGAATGGACGACATTGCTGAAAAAGGATTTGCCGCACACTGGAAATACAAAGAAAACAATGTGGAGGAAGATACCGAACTTGACAAGTGGCTGCAAACCATTACAGAAATATTGGAAAGTCCGGATCCAAACGCTTTAGATTTTCTGGATACTATCAAGCTGAACCTTTTTTCATCCGAAATATTTGTATTCACTCCTAAAGGTGATATAAAAACATTACCTCAGGGAGCTACCGCTTTGGATTTTGCCTACGCGTTACATAGCAATATAGGATTTCATTGTATCGGAGCCAAAGTAAACCACAGATTAGTCCCTCTTAGTCATTCTCTTTCAAGCGGAGACCAGGTGGAGGTACTTACATCCCGTTCGCAGGAGCCGCATCCTGAGTGGCTCAATTTTGTAACAACGGCCCGTGCCCGTGCAAAGATTGATGCGGTGCTGAAACGTTCGCGAAAAGACTTGTCAAAGGCAGGAGAAACCAAAGTAACCAATTTGTTGAAACGATCAGAAGTGGAACCCACCATGACTAATTTGGAAAAGTTGTCGGTTTACTTCGGCTTTGCAAAACGGGATGAATTCTTTTACGCCATTGAAAAGGGAGATGTTGTATTGCCCGATAATGTAAAGAAGCTTCTCAAGGAGAAAACTGATAATGTCCTTTTTAAATATGTAAAACAGGCGCTCGGGGTTGCTCCGAGATCAAATAAGCCTCAGGAACTTCCTATTCCGGATGATTCCAAAAAGCCTAAATACGATAAAACAAAGCCTTATGTATTACGAGAGGAAGCATTTGAAAGAAATTATGTGATTGCTGATTGTTGTAAACCGATTCCCGGGGACGATGCTTTTGGGTTCATTAACGATGACGGGAATGTGGTAGTACATAAACGCTCATGTCCTATAGCTGTAAGGTTGAAAAGTAGTTTTGGCGAACGGATTTTGTCGACAGAGTGGAGTAGTCATAAAAGTGCCTCGTTCGAGGCAACGCTCGAAGTAAAAGGCATTGACTCCCTTGGAGTGCTCAATGTGATTACGAAAACGATTTCAGAACAATTCTCCGTAAACATTCAGCGGTTGGTGATTGAAGCCAAAGATGGTGTTTTTGAAGGAAAAATCAAGATGAAAGTACACGATGTGGAGGATATTCAAAAAATGTGCGTTACCCTTTCTAAAATTAAAAATATAAAATCAGTAGGTCGGGTGGCCGACTAAGCTTTAAACACAAGACAGCCCCGTTATTTACTAGTAAAATAGCGGGGCTGTTTTGTGTTTTATGAAAAAATCAACGAATCCTTTCTTAAAAAGGCAAATCGTCAATAGGATTTACTGGTCCGAAATCAGGTGCTGTAGGAACAGCTCCGGTTGCAAAATTATCCGGGGTTAGGCCGGCAGCCGAAGTTCCTTGATTTGATTCAACCCGGTCTACCTTCCATGCGTTGATATTGGTATACCATTTGCCGTTAAATTCACGGCTTTCAATATCAAAAGAAACTGTTAACTCTTCTCCTGACTGAATGGCAAATTGATCAACTTTTTCTCCCCATAAATTAAAACAAACCTTTTTAGGGTACTGATCATGAGTTTCCAATATGTAATCTTGCTTTTTCCACTCATTCCCACTCTTGCTGGTTCCTCCTTGCATGGGTAGAATCGCAATTATTTTACCTGTTATTTCCATGTTTCTTTCTTTTTATAAATAGGATGCGAATGTACAATTTTTCGCTATTCTGTGCTAATTTATCGAACCCAAATTGCCTGATATTATTACTCCCCGGGTTGCAATGCGTCGAATGCAGCCTTCAGATCCAGCAACTCTTCTTTAATTTGCTTCAGCCTGGTTACAATTTCTTCCTGTTGAATGACTGTTTCTTTGTTGTCTTTCAGCTTCTGCTTTGCACCGGCAAGAGTAAGACCTCTTTCTTTTACAAGGTGATAAACAAGGCGAACCGCATCGATATCTTCTTTTTTGTAAAAGCGGGTTCCCTTTTCCGTTTTTCGCGGGCTGATAATATCGAATTCTTTTTCCCAAAAGCGAAGCGTAGACTCATTAACTCCGAATATCTGAGCCACTTCACTTATGGAAGAATAAATCTTAACATCCTTGTCTTTCTTGAGTCCCATTGTGCTTGTTTTAAATTTAATCCATTACCTGACCATGATTTTCTGCAATCTGAATCATCCGGTCGTACTCTTCTGGCGTCAGATCCATGAAGTAGTATTTTGATGGATTGTCATATTTTCCACGCACCATAACCTCATAATGTAGGTGAGGTCCTGTCGATTTTCCTGTATTACCCACGGTGCCGATAATTTCTCCCCTGGTTACCTTTTGTCCTACACGAGCTTTGAACTTATCCATGTGCCCATATAAGGTCTGGTATCCGAAGCCGTGCTTAATCACCAGACAATTCCCATATCCCTGTTTCCATGAAGCAAAGGTTACAACCCCATTCCCTGTTGCATAGATTTCGGTGCCTTGTCTGGCAGAGAAGTCCATTCCCGAGTGAAAACGGGGGGTACGGTAAATTGGGTCAATTCGCATCCCGTAACCAGAAGCCGTTTGTCTGAGATCTTTATTTGAGATTGGCTGAATGGCCGGAATACATTTAAGTCTTTCCTCCTGATTCTTTCCTAAATTGATAAGCTCTTCCAGCGAATTAGACTGAATATATAGCTGTTTGCTGAGCATATCCATCTTTTGAGTTGTAGATACAACGAGCTCCGGATTCGAAAGAGTCAGCAGGTGTTCATATCTGTTACTTCCTCCAAAACCTGCTTTTCTCACAGATTCCGGAATAGATTCTGTCTGAAAAATAGCCCGGTATAAATTTTCGTCCCTTAGCTGAACATCGTTTAAAACATCCAGAGCTTCGTTTAATCGAAGAGAGAGAATTTCATACTGTGTTTGAAGTAATTTATTCTCTTTTTGCATTAGCGACTCTCTTGGAGACTCTACAGCGTAAATCATTATGAAAAAAGTTGCAATGCCAATGGCAATCCCAATACTAAGATGCCGTAATAAAATTACGAAACGATCCCTTGCCGAAGGATAAACCCGTTCGTAATTAAGTGTGTTAGGATTATATAAATAGTATGTTTTCCGGCTTTTGAATAGTTTCATTGAATATTTATTGCGTGAACTAAGTGCAAAAATAAGAATTTATGGTACTTTTGCAAATTGTTTTTCAGAATATTAACGACAACTTGAATATAGATTATTGAATATGTTGACAGCTAAAGAAATCCGCGAATCATTTAAAACGTTCTTTGCAACAAAGCAACACCAGATTGTGCCTTCTGCCCCCATGGTTATAAAGGGAGATCCCACATTGATGTTCACCAATGCAGGGATGAATCAGTTTAAAGATATTATATTGGGAAATGTACCCATAAAGTATCCCCGTGTCGCGGATTCTCAGAAATGTCTTCGTGTGAGCGGCAAGCACAATGACCTTGAAGAAGTAGGTCATGATACGTACCATCATACCATGTTCGAAATGTTGGGAAACTGGTCATTTGGCGATTACTTCAAGAAAGAAGCCATTAACTGGGCCTGGGAATATTTGGTCGAAGTTTTAAAGCTAGATCCCAATCGTTTATATGCAACTGTATTTGAAGGTAGCCCTGCAGAAGGACTGGAGCGCGATAACGAAGCTGCTGGTTATTGGGAGCAGTACTTACCGAAAGATCGTATCATTAATGGAAACAAACATGATAATTTCTGGGAAATGGGCGATACAGGTCCTTGTGGTCCCTGTTCTGAAATACACGTAGACATTCGTCCGGACTCAGAACGGGCAAAAGTTGACGGACTTACACTGGTTAACCAGAGTCACCCGCAGGTAATTGAAATATGGAACCTTGTTTTCATGCAGTTTAACCGCAAGGCAGACGGCTCACTGGATTCTTTACCAGCAAAGGTAATCGACACCGGTATGGGATTCGAACGTCTTTGTATGGCATTGCAGGGTAAAATATCAAACTACGACACAGACGTGTTCCAACCCATCATTCAGCATATAGCTTCTATGGCGGGGGTAACGTATGGATCAAACAGCCAGCAAGACATAGCCATGCGTGTGATTGCCGATCATATTCGTACAATCGCTTTCTCAATAACCGACGGTCAGCTGCCATCCAATGCGAAGGCAGGTTATGTAATACGCCGTATTTTGCGCCGTGCCGTTCGTTACGGATATACCTTCCTTGGTCGTCGTGAAGCATTTATGTACAGCCTGTTACCTCCACTTATTGACGTGATGGGCGAGGCCTATCCCGAACTGGTTTCTCAGAAAAACCTGATCGAAAAGGTAATCAAAGAAGAAGAAGAATCTTTCCTGCGCACGCTGGAAACAGGGATTCGCCTGCTTGATAAGAAAATTGACGAAGCTAAAGCTTCAGGCAAAACAATTATCAGTGGTGTGGATGCCTTTACATTATACGACACGTTCGGGTTTCCATTGGATTTGACAGAGCTTATTCTGCGCGAAAACCAGATGGAAGTCGACAACGATGAATTTACTGCCGAGATGCAGAAACAGAAAGATCGTGCCCGCAATGCTGCTGCCATTGAAACAGGCGACTGGGTTGTAATTAAAGAAGGTGATTGCAAGTTTGTTGGATATGATCAATTTGAATGTGAAGCGGAAATACTCCGTTACCGCAAAATCAAACAAAAAAATAAAGAGCTGTATCAGCTTGTACTTGATGTTACTCCTTTCTATGCGGAAATGGGGGGACAGGTAGGCGATTCGGGATGGTTGACTTCCGACGATGAAAATCTGGAAATTATCGATACCAAGCGCGAAAACAACCTGCCGGTACACTTTACAACGAAATTGCCTAAAGACGTTACGGCTACTTTCAGTGCAAAAATAAACGAGAAAAAGAGAATTCAGAGCGAGTGTAATCACTCAGCCACTCACTTGTTGCATGAAGCCTTGCGCGAGGTTTTGGGCGAACATGTGGAACAAAAGGGATCCTATGTTTCACCAGAGTCTCTTCGCTTCGACTTCTCTCATTTCCAAAAAGTAACAGACGAAGAAATCAGAAAAGTAGAACAACTGGTTTCAGAAAAAATACGTTCAAACTTTTCACTCGAAGAACATCGTTCCATGCCTATTCAACAGGCAAAAGAACTTGGAGCAATGGCTTTGTTCGGCGAGAAATACGGCGACGAAGTTCGCGTGGTTAAGTACGGAAGTTCAGTTGAGCTTTGTGGAGGAACTCATATCCCCGCAACCGGTATGATTGGCGCGTTTCGTATTGTAGGCGAAAGTTCCATTGCCGCAGGTGTACGTCGTATAGAAGCGGTAACTGCCGAAGGCGCAGAAACCTATCTTTACATGCAACAGGATCTGATTCGCGAACTACGAGGCATGATGAACAACATTCCTAATCTGGCTCAAGCTATTAAGAAAACGATTGAAGAAAGTGCCGAACTTAAAAAGCAGGTAGGCGAATACCTGAAGGAGAAGGCTGGCGAACTTAAAAAATATCTTATAGCCAACGCTCCCGAAAGACAAGGTGTTAAAGTAATCGTTTTCCGTGGAAATGGAAATGGCGAGATGATGAAGGATGTTGCTTTTCAGATTCGCGGCGAAGTAAAAGGAAAGTTCATCTTCGTTGCCGGAGTAGAAGAAGGAGATAAATGTCAGCTTCAACTCATGCTAAGCGACGACCTGGTTGCCGAAGGACTGGATGCAAGTAAACTCATCAAAGCCGGAACTCAGTTTATTAAAGGTGGCGGTGGAGGTCAACCTCATTATGCAACGGCCGGAGGTAAGGATGTAAACGGTTTGACTGCTGCGGTTGATGCCATTATTGAAGCCGCAGGATTAAAATAAATGAATATGTCTGCACAGAAAGTAATTATATGTAAAGACCTGAAAGCAGAGTTAAGCGAATTTCTTGAGTCTGTTAAGTACGACAAACTGTTCGTACTAACAGACACGAATACGCTTGAGCTTTGTTTCCCGTTGCTAAAGGGAGTTCCTCAATTGCAGGATGCCCCGGTAATTACGGTAGATGCAGGCGATACCAACAAAAATATTGAACAAGTATCATCAATCTGGATGCGCCTTTGTAATGAAGGAGCTTCCAGAAACTCGCTGCTTTTAAATGTAGGAGGAGGGATGATTACAGATATGGGTGGGTTTGTTGCAGCAACATTTAAAAGAGGAATCTATTCCGTCAATATTCCAACAACGCTTATGGCTTCTGTCGATGCAGCCGTAGGAGGTAAAACCGGAATAAATTTCAATGGACTTAAGAACGAGATAGGATCTTTTTATCCTCCGTTGTGTGTGTTGATTGATTCTGCTTTTTTACGTACGCTTGATCGCGATAACCTGCTTTCCGGTTATGCCGAGATGATAAAACATGCGCTTATAAGTAATATGGAAGCTTATGCCGCAGTTTTGTCTTTTGATCTCGATAACGTGGATTATGCATTACTGAATAAGATGGTAGCTCAATCGGTTGCAGTCAAAGAGCGGATAGTGGAAGAAGATCCAAAAGAACAGGGAATTCGTAAAGCCCTTAATCTTGGGCACACTGTTGGACATGCATATGAAAGTCTTTCTTTCCGTAAAGGCAGACCTATTTTACATGGACATGCAGTCGCTGCAGGCTTGATAAGTGAATTGTACCTGTCGTATAAAACCTGTGGCTTCCCTATGGAGAAGCTCTCGCAAGTAGTATATTACCTTAAAACTTATTATCCGTCTTTTTCCTTCGAATGTAATGATTACGAAGCATTGTATGAATTGATGACTCACGACAAGAAAAACGAAGGAGGAATTATTAATTTCACCCTGCTTTCTAACGTGGGAGAGGTTAAGATAAATCAATCGGTGACGAAAGAAAAAGTACTTGAGTCTTTCGATTTTTACCGCGAAAGTTTTGGCGTTTAACAAATAAACGCTACTTTTGCACCCGTAAAGAATATTCGGGGTGTAGCTCAGCCCGGTTAGAGTACGCGTCTGGGGGGCGCGTGGTCGGACGTTCGAATCGTCTCACCCCGACTAACTGATAATTAAGCACTTACATTAAATTGTAGGTGCTTTTTTTGATTATTTATGTGTTAAATAACACGCTTATTAGTGCTTATCAATGCTTTTTATACTACATTTGAGTGCAAATTTAGTGCAAATAATGCAAATTCAGTGCAAATTATGGCGATAGTGAGACTCTATTTTGATACAAGACGTGCAAAGCAAGACGGAACATTTCCCGTAAAAGTAGTTGTTGCGCACAATGCTGCCATCAGCTTTCACACCGGCGTGTCTGCTACTGAAGAGCAATGGACTGGGAGCGAATTAAATAAAAAAGCAGACAATTACAAAACAAAGAATTCAATAATACGCGATAAGCTTTACAAAATAGAATCGGTTGTATTATCGCTTGAACGAAACTCCTCCCTTAAAAACATGAGTGATAAAAAACTCAAGGATAAAATTGAGGAGTCAATTAAAGGCAAAAAGGGAAAAACGTTTATTGACATACACGACTCTTTTGTAAATAATAAGCAAAATAAAAGAACGAAAGAGATTTATACATCAACCAGGAACAAAATAACAGCCATAGATAAAGATGTTACATTTACGGAAATGGATGTAAATTGGCTACATGAGTTTGATAATTCGATGATGAATGATGGCCTTAGTATTAATGCCAGGGCGATACACATGCGGAATATCCGGGCTGTGTTTAATTATGCTATAGATAACGACATAATAGACTTAAACGTTTATCCATTCCGCAAATTCAAAATAAAAAAGCAGCAAACGCCTAAAAGATCTTTGCTTGATGATCAGTTGAAGCTGATCCGGGATTACGATGGTCCATTAAAAGAATATGCCGACTTCTTTATGCTGTCATTTTACCTGATAGGAATTAATATTATAGATATCATACATGTTAAAGAGATTGTAAATGGAAGAATTGAATACTATAGAGCTAAAACAGGCCGTTTTTATTCGATAGAAGTATCAGAGGAGGCAAAACATATTATAGACGCTCACAGAGGCTCTGAGTATCTTTTAAAATGGAGGGAAAGGTATACAGATTACACTGGTTTTAAATTTCGTGTTAATCTGAACTTAAAGAAACTAACGTTTAAACGCAATAATATGGTGCAACCAATTTGTGAAGATCTGACAACATACTATGCCAGGCATACCTGGGCCACAATTGCTTCAAGGATTGATATCCCAAAAGAAACAATTTCTGCTGCTTTAGGGCATGGTGGAAATACGGTTACGGATGTGTATATTGACTTTGATATGAAAAAGGTTGATGAAGCAAACAAAAAGGTAATAGATTATGTTTTAAATATATAGCAATAGAATGTATTTAGTTTTATTTTACATTTATGTTGTGTAATATGTTTTTATAAGTATTATTAAATAAATATTATTTTTACATTTGTGCCATGCTAAAAAAAGTGAGAAATATTACATCCTGTATTGGCGCATTCCTAGTTGTTTTTGGGTTGCTTAATTTTATTTTTGAACTTATTCAAAAATCAGGAATGCAATTTAATAATGTAGTATACATTATTAGTCAAGCGGTGATATTTATTTTAAGTGTAATGTTTGTTCATTATTTTTTTATCCCTCCATGCAAGGACAACGTTCATTAAAAAAGCCAAGTATAATTTACTTGGCTTTTTTATTAATATTCTTTCCTTGGATTTTTATCATCACTTAAAAATTTCAACAAATCATTTGGATCTTGAATCTCTAGATTTTTAAGTTTATCTGAGACTGATTCTCTTACTTTGCGATCTGTTCTACGATCTAAAAAATCTGCGATGGAGGCAATAAGTCCGCGTGTTGATACGTCAAATCCAATACGGTCTATTTTTAATTGGCCCCCGGTTATAAAAACAACAATTAGACCTAAAAGAATTATTCCTGGTTCAGAAAGTGCATACATAATAATATCGCCGGGAGACTGTACGCTAATCTTCATTTTTATTTCATCAACATCTACAGGACAGTTTTTTTCTTCAACATACATCTTCAGTGTATCGAATAGATCGTTAATTACGGTAAGGTCTTTCCAAGAAATCTCATTTTCATTTTTTACGCGTAATACCAAATACGTTACATTATCCTTTTTAAAGAAATCTTTTGTAAAAGCCTCGATCTGTTCTGCATAATTATCAACATTAGATACAATGTGTCTTGAATTGAACATTAATTGCAGGATTGGAGGTAATTTTTGTCTTGAAGTGTGTTTGATCCAATTTATGTTTATTCTTTTTTCAAATTTACACCCATTGCTTTCTTTGTGCAAATCAGCCTTGTAAGTTTTTGAAGTTGCAATACCTATAGAAAGTTCGCTTGATGATTCTCCTGGGATAAAAACAATATCTCCAATATGTATGTCTCTATAGAATTTTATTAATTGGCTTGATGCATAAGATGAATTTATAGGATCATTATTTTCATCAAGTATTCCCTTATTTTCAATAATATTAGTTAATACTTTTTGCGCTTCGTGATCATAGGTTAATGACAATTTAATCTCATTAATATTCACTTCGTTATACCCTATTGCCACATACCCATGTTCTACAAACTCTTTATAGAATGCTCCTCCCATTGTTCTGACAATCCAATACTTTTTGTCAGCGTTTATTTGTTCAATTGGTTTTAGTAGCTCGTTGATGTTGTTGTCCATTTAATTTATATTAAGTTTATTCTATTAAATGTTATCTGGGCCGAAATAATTTGATAGCTTTTTTCCTGCGGCCTCTTCAATTATTTCTTTATTTGCCCAGTACCTTGAGATTGTTCCCTGGCTGTTTACTTCTGCAACGTAATTTGATTTTGCACTATTTAAACTTTCGCAAGGAATCCATTCCTTCTCCATATTGTTTAAATAGTAAAATTGCTTGTTTTCTTCACTCATAATAATGCGATTTTGTGGTTTATATTTATAGAAAATATGGCTCACTTATTTATTTTTTTTGAGATCCTATTTCATTTTTGAAACTATTACATCCGTAACAGTTCCTACTCTATTTACATTATCCTCAAAAATTACCACTATCTTATAATCATTTAAAGGATATACATCTGATTTGAACTTATATCTATTCATGTAGTGGCCAATTCTGCTAAATTGCCAGTTTTTATAAAAAGTTGGCCCGTAATGGTCTTTGCAAATATCTCTAAGATTTGCAGAACCATCTCTTTTTGTTCTTTTAATTAACATGTTTGCAATGTCAGTTATTTCGTTGTCACTTAATTTAGGGAAATAACTATTTTCAAAATCTTCAGATTCATCGACATTATTTTTACAGTCATATTTATTTTTAGAGAATAGACTAAAAAGAATTCCAATTACTAAAAAGAATACTATTATTCCGAGCATATTTAAAAATTGTTTTTTTAAGTAGTCGCTATTGTATTATCTTTCCTTTTGATGCAATTTTAGGATCTGTTAAATTAAATTCAAAATCGTACTCAAAATCGTTTGCTCCCATCACAAATGATAGCACCGCTCTTACTTTTTTGTTGTCGTATAATTTTGATATTTTTTTTGCGTCATCCAATTCTTCTGTAGTCCAACATAATAAATAATTTTCTTTCCATCCCAAATATTTGTCATAATATATAAGGCTATTTGGTATTATACATTCTGTTATTCTAGAGCCTGAAGGAATAATTGATGGGGCTTTTACGCTACTCCTGTCAACATACTTGACCCCGCTATGAATAAACATCTCAGATGTATTGTCTACGTTCACCCACGCAGATTTATTCCAGTCTATAGCTAAATTCATTGCAGATTTATTTTGAATAATCATTGTCATCTGAGAATAGCCTTTAGACCACTTGATCGCAATATTCTCATCTTCAAAATACATATCACTTATATATTGTGATTTATTCTCTCCATTTAAATAAACATTTGAAAGATTCGCCGAAAAAGCAACAGCGCAGTTGTTGGTTGAAACTCCGATTAATGATGAGCACCCAAATAAAAAAAATGACATAAAAGCAACAACCAACGGCCTGCTAAATATATTTAGTATCATTTTATTAGTTAAATGTGTAGTGTACATAATATTCGTATTTATTATTTCATAGACATACATAACATTACCCTATATATACCAAATATATCACTCATACATACATCGAAAGGGGCGAATATTGGAGACTGATTTATTGATAAACATTTTATATACCCATCTTTTTCTGAAGGAACTATTCTTTTTATAACAGATCCGTTACATGTATCTAGAACATATACCCTCCCCCAATCAATAAATGCCTTCTCGTTTATTTTTTTAATAAGTATTTTTGATCCGTTTGGATATTCTGGCGCCATTGATTCTCCTGAGACCGTCATGGCAAAATCAGCACCCTTAATTGGAGATACGATTTTTTCACAATCACTTTCTTTAATTGAAACTGCAAAGTCTTTTAATGTTCCTCCTTCGCAAGAAAGAGGAAGAAGATATACAAAGTCTATATCCCCATATTCAAATCCTGTAATCTCATTTTTATTTGATCTTTGTAACATCTCCCCATCTCCTTCAATAAGCCACGTAGTGTTAAAAATTCCACCAAAAGATAAATTAAATCTTTCCATAAACTTATCTGTCAAGTATTTTTCATTTCCGCTTAACGCGTTAGAAATACTAACTTTGTTAGCATTCATTCTATTGGCTATATCTTTTTGAGTATCAATACACCCCTCAGATATCAGGTATCTCACTGCCATTTGCAGCCTTTCCTCTTTATTGCTCATGGGTAATGTTTTTTTAAGTTGTTGATATATAATACCTAAAATGATCTAAATATTAAATGATGTTAAAATACTAATATAATTAGTATCAATATTTGGATATACTAACATTGTTAGTATATTTGCGTTGTGTAACTAAGTAACTAACGTTATAGGGCTTTAAAAAGGGATCGCAATCCCTTATCAATTAATATCGCGGCGAATGTAAACACAATTTAATTAATGTCAAAAATAATTGAGTTATAAATAACTAATAAAAATGGGAAAAGTAACAACAGCAGAAATCAGAGCCATACCACCTGGTGGTAAAAGGCTATTTGTGGTTGATACTGCCAAAGACTGCTTTACGGCTGTTACGCTGGCGTATCAACTTCAGAGTAAAGAAAAAGAGAGGGGTGTTCGCTACAAGTGCAAGAAAAATGTAGTTAAGCGAGAAGTAGAAATTGAGGCTGTTAAAATTGAGGAGACCTAAAATATGGGAAGACCTAGAAAAATATACAAAGTAGAGTCGGTTCAAAAAAAGTGGCTCAACAAACAGGAGGCTCTTGCATATATGGGTTGCGGAGAAAGGTATTTAACAAAGTTGCGTGATGAAGCGAAAGTTTCATTTGCGAGGGACGGGAAAATGATTTGGTATGATCTGAGAAGCTTAGATTTATATATCTCAAAAAATAAAGTTGTATGAAGCTGTCTATAAAATTGAAATCAAAATCGCACGCAATTGTTGTCGTATCACTATTGTTCTTCTGTGTGATCATGGCTATCGGTTGCCTTTTTAATAGACAATATTTTGCAATTACTCCTATGATGTTTGCATTTACTAATGTAGTCTATAAATATTGGTAACAAATTGAATGCTATTATGACAAGAGAAGAATGGTTAAACAAAGCGGTTGATGAATTAAGGCCGCTATTTAAGCCGGATTATACTGTGCCAGAAGTAAAAATTTCTGTAGGATTTCCTCCTAAAGGTGGATTATCACGAAGAAGAATATTAGGTGTATGCTGGAAAGCAGAATGCGCTACAGACAGAATTGTACAAATATATATAAATCCAACCATTGTAGAGGTAGGAGGCGTTCAAGGCGTACTCTCTGTTGTTGCTCATGAATTGGTCTATGCATGTGGTATTTCCGGGCACGGGAAAGAATTTTCAAAATGCGGTAAACAGATTGGCCTTGAAGGCAAAATGAGCAGCAGTGTAGCCGGACCTTTATTACTATCTCATTTGGCGGCAATCGAAAATAAATTAGGAAAATTTCCCCATGCACCACTGGTTCCCACAGCTAGCCTTTCAGGGTTAAAGCCGGACAAATGTAGAATGTATAAATGTGAGTGCAACGTATGTGGGTATACAGTACGCGTGTCTGCAAAATGGATTGAAGTGGCAACCCCAAAGTGCCCTGTGTGTGATGAAGAACTATCTAAAGAACAAAAGTGATATGAGAGAGGCAGTATATTTTTCGCATGATAGTAATGCCAAGGATGATCCTAAATGCATGCTTCTTATTGACCAATTAGGTCTTGAAGGGTATGGGGCATTTTGGATTCTAGTTGAGATATTAAGGGAACAGCCTGGTTACCGTTGCCCTATCAGCTTATTGCCAATCCTGGCAAAGAGATACAATATTACGGCTGCAAAGCTTGAAACTGTAGTGAGGTCGTTCGGTTTATTTGTGATCGCTGAAGATAGTTTTTTCTTCTCAAATTCATTAAATAAAAGAATGAGTGTAATGTGTGAAAAGTCTGATAGAAGAAAGGCTGCTGCTTTAAAGGCTGGCTTAAAATCTGGAGAAGTAAGAAGGCTTAAAGCAATATCAAACAGCGATTTGAACGAACGTTCAACTAACGTTAAACATGAGTTGAACGAAAATGAACAAAAAGAAAAGAAAAGAAAAGAAATTAAAGAAGAAACATATAAAGAAAAAGCTACCGCTTTTGTTCCTCCTGTTGTCGGAGATGTATATGCTTATTGCAAGGAAAGAAATAATAAAATCGATGCCGCATACTTTGTTGACTTCTATGCCTCAAAAGGCTGGATGGTTGGAAAAAATAAAATGAAAGATTGGCGGGCAGCTATAAGAACCTGGGAAAGAACTGAGAATACTAACATTAAATCTTCTAATAGAAATGAGCAAACAGAAAACCAAAGTAGTCGATACAAGCAGCTATAGTCTTCCGCATAATCTGGCTGCCGAAAAAGCTGTAATAGGTATGATTCTGATGGAATCTACAGCCATCAACGAAGTAATGTCTATTCTTGATCCGGATATGTTTTATGATTCAAATCTTTCGGTGTTGTACAGTTCTATTAGGTCAATTACTGATAGAGGAGACAAAATAGATATGCTATCTGTAACAAGGGAATTAATACGTGTTGGTAAGCTTGAAGAGGTTGGAGGTCCTTATTTCATTAGTGAGCTTACAATAAATGTGGCATCGTCTACTAATATTTCAGATCATGCAAAATATATACATCAGCTGTATTTAGCAAGGAAACTTGCTGTTGCCGGACATACTATTACGTCAAAGGCGCTTGATCAGACAAACGACATTGAAGAGGTTATTTCTGAATCATTGACTGAGGTTGAAAATGTTGCTGCAAAAACATGCTACAACGTAAACTTTGTTAGTGTTGGTGAAGCTGCCAGAAGATCTATAGAGCGGTATTCTGAAAGGGAGGAGCGGGTTAGAAAAGGTGTTAAATTAGGTGTTCCTACAGGGCTTGGTAGATTAGATAAATGTACTGGTGGATTTAAGCCACAAGAGGTAATTGTATTGGCGGCCCGTCCTGCAATGGGAAAAACTGCCTACATGCTTCACATGGCAAAAACAGCGGCCTCTTACGGTACTCCTGTTGTTATCTTTTCTCTTGAAATGTCTGAAGAATCATTGACCGATAGACTTATGGTTTCTGAAATGGCTCTTAATCCGGATCGATTTAAAAATGGATATCTATCCAACGAAGAAAAGCCAATCATGTGTACGGCTGCCGATCGGTTAAACTCCCTTCCAATTTCAATAGATGATACGGCCGGATTATCAATACAGCAAATAAAAGCAAGATCACGGAACCTTCAGAGAAAAGGTAAATGTGGTATGGTAATGATTGATTACCTGCAGTTAATTGAGATGGGTGGTGGTAAGGGATATACCCGCGAAAATGAAGTGAGAGATTGCAGTCAGGCTGTGAAAAGAATGGCTAAAGAGCTTGATATCCCTGTAGTGATACTTTCTCAGCTTTCCAGAAAGGTGGAGGATAGAGAAGATAAGATACCGAGGTTGGCCGATCTACGTGAGTCTGGAGCAATTGAACAAGATGCTGATATTGTCATTTTTCTTCACCGGCCTGAGTACTATGATATAAAAGAGGAAAAAGGAAAAGGAATTATCAGGCTGGCAAAGCAACGTAACGGTGATACGGGAGATTTCATCTTTAGATACAACGAAAATTTATCCCGGTTTGGCGATGATGGAGAATTATTAGAATTACCTTTTTAAATCAATTAATCATGAATTTTAGTACATTGAAAATAGGAAGAGTATTTGATATTGACGGTGTAACATACATTGCAAAACAATGCAAAGAAGGAGTTTTCTGTGGTGATGAAAAATCTGTTTGTGTTGCCAAAGGAAGAAAAGGAGTTGTTAAATGCTTGTCGCTGCCAATGTGCACCAATAAGCGAGTTGAGATGTTTTTCGTAGAATGCGATAAAGATGGCAACGAGACCAGGTAAAAGGGTAAGGCTTTACGGTGTGCCTTCAAAGAGTAAAGAACCGGGGTATGAGAGAAAGAGGTCAGATGATCTTTATCATACCTGGAGGTGGACCAAAGAAAGCCGGGCTTTTAGATTTTCAAATCCACTCTGCAAAGAGTGTGAAAAATACGGAATCATTAAAGCTTCTGAGGTTGTAGATCACATTGTCCCATATCCTGTTTGTAAAGATTTTTGGGATCAATATAATTGGCAGGCGCTATGCAGCAGATGCAACGCAGATAAAGGAAACAGAGATAAAAAATTAATTAATAACTATTTAAAGCAAAAACCATGAGTCCTATTTTGATTTCAAAGTCTTCAAAAAAAGACATCAAAACTACAGAAAGTTTTCTTGAAGCGGCTGAATTTATTCTTTCAGGTAGAGACGTGAAAGAATTGGATATAAAAGATCCAATCAGGGTATTGTATAATAAAATTATTTGGGATTCTGATTTTATCATATACCCAAAAGAGTCCGGAATTGAAGTAAGATATAAGCTGCTACAGATATTATTCAGTAATTGTTCCGGACGCTGGGTTAAAGTTATTAATACCGCGTCTGCAATGGAATCAGAAATCTGCGATCCTTATAAGAGCTACCTGTCTTATAGCCCTGAAATAGCTAGAGCGCTTGATAATTTAATGTTGGGGGAGTAGACTTATGGGGGCGCTAATCTATTTATTTGCCGCTATCCTGGCATTGGCCTTTATGTTTGTTATTAGACTCATTGTAAAAGAATTAAAGGCCATAAGACGGATTAAAAGAGATATTGAGGTAAGATACAAGATGTTTAAACGTAATAATAATTGAATTATGGAAGTAAAATCACAAACACAGCTTATTCATGAACACCTTGAAAATGGTGGAACATTGACTCCTCTTGAAGCACTAAATTTATTCGGTTGCTTTAGATTATCTGGTAGAATACACGATCTGAGATCATCAGGTATTGATGTTAAAACAGAGATTGTTCAGATCGGTGGTAAAAACGTGGCAAAATATTCACTTGAAAAACATTGTTAACCATGAAAAAGTACATAAAGAAGTTTTTTAAATCTCTTGTTGATTGGTTTGAGTATATGTCTTACCCGGAATGTCCTGAATGTGGTGGATCATTACGCCTTTCAAATGAAGGTGATAAAACAGTCGCAGCTTGTGATACTTGTAAAACTAAATACCCAATTGAGGGCTAATCATATGGAATCATTTAAAAAAGCAATCCAGGCTTATCTGGATTCCAGGGCACAGCAAGACGAATTGTTTGCAGCAACATATGCAAAGAAAAATAAGAGTATTGACGGGTGCTGCAATTACATTATGAGTGAAGCTCGAAAGCTTGGAAATGCAGTATGCATGCGTGATGAAGATGTATTTGGCTTGGCAGTACATTATTATGACGAGGACAGCATAAAGGATGTGAAGCCTGTAAAACCATCTACAGTTGTAACATCTAATGTGGCTACTTCTCCTGTTCCTATGCCTATGCAACAGCCCGCACCTGTTATGCACGTTTCAAGAAGTAAAAAGGCTGTTGACAGCCGACAAATGTCACTCTTTTAAATAGTACAGCTATGAAGCCACGAAATAAAAGAGAAAGAGAAGTCGCTGAATTAAGCAGCAAGCTTCCACCGCTTGTAATAGAGGAGGAATGGGCTAAAAGTCATATTTTTTCGAACGAAGCATACAAATGTAAAGACGAATATTGGTGCAGCAATTGTAGCTACACATGGATTGACACATGCACGAGCGACTTGAGTGTTACTCTTGGAGTAGCCGATAAAGTTGAATGTCCGTATTGCCACGAAAAACTTAATGTGAAGGTCAGCAAAAAGCAGAAGAATGATGACGTTGAATATATGACTGTCGCAACCGTAAGTGGAGCTTATCAAGTTCTGAGACATGTGTATTGCAATAAGTTCACCCGTAAGAAAGATGCGTTCATACATTACTATTTTAACGAGGTTGTGCAGGAATGGATAAGTGAAGACGGTAGACGTACAATTATGGCCAGACCGATGAACATAGGTGGTACTGGATGGCTATATTCAGAACCATTGAGTATAAAGAATGAGTTCGGTACATCATATTATTTCGGTGATGGTTATGCTTTTGATGGAGTGCTTTATCTAAAGGTTAAACTATTACCTATTCTTAAAAAGTATGGACTTAAAAAAAACTTTTTCGACTGTGTTCCTTCAAGATTGATCCGCGGGTTGCTTGGAAAAAGTGACTATGAGCTTTGCATTAAAACAAATCAAATATCAATGCTTAAGCATATGATTAAAACAAGTTCTATGTTCATTAAGTACAAGCAATCATTTAACATCTGCAATCGGAATAATTATAAAATAAAAGATGCAAGTCTGTGGATTGATTATATTGATTTGTTGTCACATTTTGAAAAAGACTTGCGTAATGCGCACTATGTATGCCCTAATAATTTGAAAAAGGCACATGATTACTATGCAGAGAAGAGACGCAAGCAGATAGATCGTGAGAATCGGGAAAGGGAGGAAAGAGCAATGCTATTGCAACGTAAAGAAATTGAAAAATTTGAAAAACGCATGGCTAGGTTTGCAGAACTTACCATATCAGAAAGCGGACTTACCATTTCTCCTCTTATGACAGTAGATCAATTTAGGCAGGAAGGCGAAGCAATGCATCATTGCGTATTCTCAGCCGGATATTGGAAGAGATCGGATTGCCTTATCCTGTCTGCAAAAATTGAGAACCAACGAATCGAAACCATCGAAGTGAACTTAAAGACGTTTGCCATTATCCAATCCCGTGCGAAGCGTAACGAAACATCTGAGCATCACGATAAGATCGTTGGCCTTGTAAAGAATAATATTAATAATATCAAAAAATTAGCAACAGCATAATGAAAACAATTGAAGTAACAGACGAAATATATTGTTTCCTTGAAAATTTATCAAAGGAAATAAAGTCTCAAGACAACCGTGCAACAGCTTCTCCATATTTCTTTCAAGTACAGGAAGATAAAGAAATAGGGGTACCTGAAGGATGCGGTGAAGAAGTATGGATTTCTGATGGAGGAACTATTTTAAGGACAGAAGATGAAGTAAAGGAGGCTGTTTTTGAATGGAAAGACTGGACTATTGGAAACGAATCCGATGAAAAGAACTATAAACAACTTGACAGTTTCGATATTGATAGTATCATGCAGGAAAACTATAGACAAGTTAATATTGATGTAACTCAAGAATATTCAAACTGCTTTTTGACATACAAGGCATATGAGGAACATATTAGAGTAAATGGACACAATTTAAGGAATCCTAAATCATTCCTATTTCATGCTTATCGAAATACAGAGATGGAGATGTTATTCAAGTTTTTACAAGAATCATTTTAAACAATTTTAAACAACCATATTATGAGTACTTTAATTATCATTTACATCATATTACTAATTTGCGTTGTGCTGTACTTAATATTCAGCGAAGAATCTGGGCATGTGCCAGGTGTAAAGTTCTTCATAGGATTACTGTTCTTTGCTTTTACAGTTATCTATTGGCTTACCATTCTCATTGTTTCATTGATTTTTTAAACATAGTTGAAACAATTTAAAATATAAATATATGTTCACACAAAGCTGTTTCATAAGAAAGAATAGTGATAAATTAAGAACGGACCTTGATCATATAAGGAAAAGGAATTTATCACAAAAACGGATGCCAATATTGGTATCGACTTTTGATTATTTTTATAGTGTACGTAATTCAGCTGAAGGTATAGAAAACATGATTCTAAATGGGCTTACTGATTGCGGAACAAACGAGGAATTATTCCTTGCAATAGCTGCACTTCGGGATGATACGGATAAAGATCAGTGGTTCACAGATGGAGCAAACTGGGAACAATGCGATAGGAATGATTGGATTGACAATATAAGTTCTTTATGTGTTGGTGGTAGGTATAACTATGACAAGGACGGAGAACTGTCAGAGAGCTTCCATAAGGCAACGGTTGAAGAGCTTATTGACCACTTCAAATAATAGTTCAAATACTACCAAAGTAAACCGATCTATCCGGATTTTCCGGATAGATCACAATTGTAAGAAATATGAAGTTGATAGTATATTTTGGGCATGTTAGTACGGCTGCCAGTTTGATTAATGAAAAGGAAACTCTTAATGGTTTTCTTAAAGAGAGCCATCAAGGGAATGTTTGGGATATTGAACCTGAACACGAGGAAAGGACAATTAGTGAAATAAAGTATTATTTCAGAATCTGGGATATTAAGTATAAGCTGGAGGATTGATATGAGTAGCAAGAAATGTGTTGTTGAGATTTATCGCCCATTGTATGGACGAATGGCAGAAGCTTTTTCGGTTGATGGCTTTCAGTGTGACAGGTGTTCTGGCCGTGGATCATTTCAGCAAGAAGTTGGAGTTGATCAGTACGAAACTACACGTTGTTCTCAATGTGATGGATCTGGTATGTTGAAAGCGTTGGTAGCAATCAAATGGGTGCCTGGAGGGGATGCGAAATGAAACAATTATTTAGTAAGTTAAAGAAGGATTTTGTTGAGAACATTGATGTGAGAGAAAATAGCCGGGCTCTTTATCTTCGTATACTTAACCAGTTCGGAACCTGGGTTGTGATTGCAAATAGAAACGTTAAAGAGTTGAAGCGTTCAGATATCATCGAATATAAGTCACATTTATTACGTGAATGTAAAGCTGAGAATACGATTGATTCCTATCTTACTGTTGTAAGGCGGTTTTTTGAATGGTGTGAGGCAATCGGTGAGCATGAAAACATAGCTGCCGGTATTAAACTGCACCACAAGAGAATCGGATTCAGGAAAGGGCATTTAAGCACTCAAGAGATTGCCAGGTTGTTTGATGTGATTGACAGATCAACAATCCATGGAATGCGTGATTATGCAATTATTAATCTCATGTTGCGCTCAGGTATTCGCTGTGTTGAAGTTTCCAGGCTTCGTGTTTGCGATATCTACATATCTCCATCTCGTTGTAGCATTCTACTGCAGCGTAAAGGAGACAACTCACGAACTGAGCGTCTAGGATTAACTATCAAAGCACTTCAGCCGGTACATGATTACATTCAGTATAGAGGCGTATCGAATGAAGATGAACCTGTTTTCTTAACACATTGTTCCACATCGGATGCTGGCCTATCTCCTTCACGCATAAGCAAGATTGTTGTTGCTTACATGAAAGCAGCCGGTGTTTACTCAAGCACTAAAACGGCGCATAGTCTGAGACATACAGCAGCCGTTCAGGCGATAAAGAACAAAGTGCCAATCAAGGAAGTACAGTTGATGTTGGGACACAGAAGAATTGAAACAACGGAAATCTATTTAAAGAGCGTAGACGACGAAATAAGGTTAGACAATCCAGCTGTTCGTGTGCTTGACGATGTGTTCTGAAATGAGGCTGAAATTGCCTAAAAACACACTTCAAATCGTTTTTAAAATAGTTCATGGGTGTGTAATGCAATAGATTATTTACCCAAGTATAGCAAGGTACTATGCAATGCAGCGTATTCGGTCTGTTCAGGGTTTGGAGGTGTGTTAATTGTGTCGTTATCAGCATTTTAACATTTGAGGGGAGGGGGGGTGCAATCTCTGGGGCATCGTGTCGCAAGACCACAGCCTAACCCTCCCGTGCGTACGTGCAAAATTGGAGAAATTGAATAAATATAAGTAATAACGTTTAAACGAAAATATTATGTCAAAAGGTAGAAAGCCGATTCCAGATGAATTAAAGAAATTGAGGGGTACTGATCAGCCCTGCAGAATGTCTAATGTAGTTGAATATGCCGAAAAGGTTACAGATATAAAAAAAATAACATCGACTTCACGCCTTAAATTATTACCGACTAAACGGGCAAAGGATATTTTTAAGCAAAAAGCAAATCAGTTGATCTCCCTAGGGATATTGACGGTGTTGGATATTGAACACCTGGCAGTATATGCAAACTCGCTTGATGTCCTCTTCTCCTGTATGGAAAGTATGAGAAACAAACCAACACCTAAATACAATAAAGACAATGAGCTTATTGGGTATGTGCCAGATCCTTCTATAAACATGTATCGACAAATGGTGGAGCATGTAAACCGGATAGGGGCTGAGTTTGGGTTTACTCCTATATCAAGACAAAAGATAAATTACCAGGAGGAGGAAAAGAAAAATCCATTTCAGTTATTAAAAGATTCTATCTAAAATGAAAAAATCTGAGATATACAAAAAAAAGGCTTTGTCTTATATTGACAGAGTTGTAAGCGGTGATAGAATTGCCGGCAAGCTTGAAATTAAAGCTGTTGAACGGCATTTAAGAGATTTAGAAAATGCTACAGAAATGGGCCTGTATTTTGACGAAAAAGCAGCCAAAACAGCATTGGCTTTTTTTTCTTTTTTACGACACTTTAAGGGCGAGTGGGCCGGCAAAGAGTTTGAACTAGAAGATTGGCAGTGTTTTATTGTCTGGTGTGTGTTTGGATGGAAAACGAAGGATGGCAAAAGGCGCTTCAACTATGCCGATGTGGAAGTATCTCGCAAAAATGGAAAGACCACTTTTGCCGCTGGAATTGCCCTCTATATGCTTGTTATGGATGGCGAACAGGGAGCTGAAATATACAGCGCTGCTGTTGATAAAGAACAGGCTTCTATTTGCTGGAGTGCTGCAAAATCTATGGTAGAGCTTTCTCCGGAACTGAGCGCCTACCTTAAATTATGGACAACTTCTATTGCAATGGAATCTACCGGATCTAGTTACAAAATGCTTAGCAAGGAAACTAAAAACAAAGACGGACTTTCTCCTCATTGCGCAATTTGCGATGAAATGCACGCTTGGCCAACAGATGATATCTACAACTTAATTACGTCAGGGATGGGTGCACGCCGGCAGCCGTTGGTATTTTCTATTACCACTGCCGGATTTAACATGAGTTCTCCATATTATTCTATGCGTTGCCATTATATAGACATTCTTATGGGGGTTAAGAAGGAGGAAAATACATTTGTGATTATATATTGTCTTGATAAAGAAGATGATTGGAAAGATCCAAACACCTGGTATAAAGCATCTCCTAATCTTGGAATATCCGTGTATATGAATTATATGGAGAAAGAATTTGAAAGAGCCATTAATAAGGGTGGCACGACTGAAGTCAACTTTAAAACTAAGAACCTAAACATGTGGGTTGATGCTCCTGATGTATGGATTCAGGATGAAAAGGTACTGAAGTGCGATTATGGTACAACTGATGATGAGCTGGAAGGCCAGGAATGTTATGCCGGGCTTGATTTGGCTTCTCATGTGGATATAAATTCTTTAAGCTTGTATTTTCCAAATCTTGAAATTCCTGCTTATAAATTTTTCTTCTGGATTCCTGAAGGGAAGGTACTTCAAAAAGAGGATAGAATTGATTACAGGCAGTGGAAACAGGAAAAATGGGTGAAAATAACACCAGGCGATGTGATTGACATTGATTACTTAGTGTCTGATATTGCTCATATCTTACATAAATACGATGTTCAAAATATAGCTTTTGACCCTGCAAAAGCCTATCATGGGGTGATACAGGGCCTACAAAAAGAGGGTTTTGATACAATTTTGGACGAATTTAGTCAATCTATGATGAATATGTCTGAACCAACAAAAAAGGTGGAAGCTGACGTTACTGCAGGAACAGTTGACTTAATGAAAAATCCAATCATACGATGGATGTTTCGGAATGTGGTTGTTTATCGTGATGCTAACGACAATATAAAGCTTGATAAGAGAAAAAGTATTGAGAAGATTGACGGTGTTGTAGCAATGGCTAATGCAATTGGCGGATTTATGTCAAAAGAAGATGAGTCAGCTTATAAATATAATGGGATGAAGTCTATAAATCTTCATAACAAATAGCGTTTAAACGGTTAATTGTGATTGATAAAACTGGTTTACATTAAATCAAAAGAGTAAAAAAGTTAATAACTGATTTTAATTAGTTACAAATAAATAAATACACAAAAATATGAGTGATTCGATAAGCATCGATAGGCATCGATAAGCATCGGAAAGCATTTTAATGAAAAATATGTATTTAACAACATGTAACAAAGTGCAAAAATAGCCTATTGACAAGTCGTTTTATTGCAGCGAAATTTGTAAAAAAAAGGGCTATGAAGTTTGATATTTCATTCAACATTACAAATCCGTTCAAACGTTCAGTACAAGAGACGCAAACTCCTCCAACTGAGATAAGGTTTGACTCGATGACTCCTTTCGTTAATTCCGGAGCTTCAATACACCCTACTGCTGCCTTAAAATTTACTGCCGTTTTTGCTGCAATGAGGTTACGTGCCGAGAGCGTGGCTTCATTGCCAAAAATGGTAACAGAGATTACATCTAAAGGCCGTGTAGATGCTAAAAGTCATATTGTCTACAAATTATTGAAATATAAACCTAACGGATGGATGAATGTATTCAGCTTTTGGGAATATCTTAACGCCTGCCTAGATGGATGGGGAAATTCATACTGTATAATTGTAAGATCAAATAATGGAAATCCTGCCGAACTTATCCCCATCCATCCTTCTTTAGTTTTTGTGTCTTTTTTATCCGGCAAAAAATGGTATCGCGTTTCGGGTAGCAAGTATTTTGATGGAGTATACTCTGATGATGATATGCTTCACTTTTTTTCCATGTCTCTTGATGGAATAACAGGCATTAATCCTATTTCTTATAATGCGGCCGCAATTAAGTCCGGGATTTCTGCTACAAATTTTGGCAATGAATTTTTTGATAAGGGTGGAAATATCAAAGGTGTTTTTGAGACAGATAAATTTTTACAGTCAAAAGACTATAAAAACATTATGGATCACCTTTCAACCTATGGAAATTATGATACTCCAATCCTGGAAGGAGGTTTAAAATACAGATCAATCGGCATAGAACCTCAGGCCGCTCAGATGCTTGAAACAAGAGCGTTTGCCCTTCAAGACATTGCCAGAATATTTAATATTCCACCTCATTTAATTGCCGATCTTTCTAGATCAACCTTTTCAAATATAGAACATCAGGATATTCAATTTGTGAAATATTCAATTCGTCCGGCCGTGAAACGGTTTGAAACCGAATTGGATAAAAAGCTTTTGTTCGATGATGAAATGGGTGTGATAGAAACAAAATTTAATCTTGATGGCCTCCTCCGTGGAGATATGAAAACAAGAGCTGAATTTTATAACCGTGGAATACAATCCGGATGGCTTACGCGTAACGAAGTTCGTGAAATGGAGAATCGAAATAGCATTGATGGGCTTGACGATCTGCTTTACCCGGCTAACATGAATATTGTTGGAAAAGATAATTCTGTTAAAAAATAAATTATATGGGAATCATCAGAGGATTTTCTAAAGATGTAGAAAAAACAAGAACGATTGAGTTTGTTTTTTCGGACGAAACAAGGGATTCGTACGGGACGGTTTTCAAGGCTAATGGATGGGATTTGGATAGATTTAATAAGAATAGCATTGCGTTTTTTAACCATGCTTCGTATTCGTCTGATCCTAACATGGCAATTGGATCTGGCAGGGCATGGGTGGAAGGAAATGAATTATTAGGTTCAATCACATTTGAGGACAAAGAGCTGAATCCATTAGCAGATACTGTATTTCGTAAGTATCTAGCCGGCACATATAAAGGTGTTTCTATTCGTTTTTGGCCTTTAGAAAGTGGAAAATATGGAGTAGGGCAAGAGGCTGCAGACGGAGAAAACCCAACTTATTACATTGGTAAGCGTGAATTGGTTGAAATTTCATGCGTTCCTATTCCGTCAAACAAAAATGCACTTATTCGCTCAATTGGAGCAGAAAGTCTGCCTGAATTAAAAGAAGGTGAAGGGTATTACACAGAAGGGTCTGTTCGCCTTATTGAAGTTGATGAAGATGGAATTGGCGAAAATGGTACACCTAAAGATAAAGGTGATTCTAACGATGAAGCGTATACGCGAGCTATTGATAACGCGGTTCGCGCTTTAAATAACTATTAATTTACTAAATCATTACAAAATGTCAAGAAAAAGAAAAGATGTTCAGCGCGAACTTGATCAAAAGCTGCAGGAAATGCGATCTTTTAAAGATCAGAAGGACAAGGATGCCGAATTTCGCGCGTCTGTTTCATCCGTGGAAACTCTCACTGAAGAGTTGAATCAGATTAACATTGAAGATGCTGCAGCCAGGGCTATGGCTGCCAGCCAGATTTCAAGCGACGTAAAAGAAAAAGCAAGACAGTTTTCTTTTGCAAAATTCTTTCGTGAGCTTGGAACCCAGGAAGGCCTTACCGGTGTGGAAGCTGAAATGGCAGCTTTAGCAAGAGAAGAGGCATCTCGTTCCGGAATCACCCTTAAAGGCGTTGGTATTCCTGCAGCTGTGTTATCAGCAAATCGCGTTTTTGCCGGAATGACTGCAGGAACTCCTGCTGATGGAGGTTACACTATTGCAACCGCACTGCAATATCAGGAGGCTTTGCGTAACAAACTTGTTTTGGTTGGCGCAGGGGCAAGAATGATAACAGGGCTTGTTGGAAACATCTCGGTAACAGAGGGTGATGCGATCACTGTTAGTTGGGAAGGAGAAAACACAACAACGGATGATAAAAAGAAAACATTTACTCAGCGCTCTTTGTCTCCGAAACGTTGTAGCGTTAATGTTCCAATTTCAAAGCAGCTCATCAATCAATCATCCTGGGACGTTGAGAAGATGATTATGGATGATATTTTGAATGCTCATGCAGAAGCCCTTGAAATTGCCGCTATCAACGGTAGTGGAGTTGGCCAACCTAAGGGTGTTTTGAACACCGACGGTATTGGATCTGTAACTATCGGGGAAAATGGTGGAGCTGCCACATTCAAGTCAATGGTTGATTTGGAAACAGCAACCTCCATCAGAAATGCTGATCTGGGCTCATTGGCTTACGTAACAAACAGTAAGGTTCGTGGCGCTCTCAAAACGACTCTTAAGTCTAATGGTGTTTCTGGGTATATTTGGGAAAAGGATGAAGTGAATGGATACAAAGCCGTTGCTTCAAATATCGTTCCGGCAAACATCACAAAAGGCACTGGATCAAATCTTTCTGCAGCAATCTTTGGAAACTTCAACGATCTTTTGATTTGCCAATGGGGCGGACTGGATATCATTTCAGACCCGTTTACATTGAAAAAAGATGGGGCTATTGAGATTACCCTGAATGCGTATCATGACGTGTTTGTTCGTAGAACTGCCAGCTTTGCGGCAATTAAAGACATCGTTGCATAATGCGAGTAGAAATTATTAAATCCCGGCAAGGTCTAGGCTACTTTGCCGGCGATAAACCGGATTTGCAGGAAGAAAAAGCAAGGGAATTAATCGATTCTGGTTATGCAAAATCATGCGATGAAAAAATGGAGTCTGATTTGCCGGAAGAACTTCCTGGCAGAGCTGCTCTAATCAAGGCCGGACTTTTCACAAAGGATCAGGTGCTTGCTTCTAAGGAGTCTCTTGTGGACATTAAAGGTATTGGTGAAAAGCTTGCCGGTGAAATTATCGAATTTTTAACGGCTTAATACTACTTCTATGGAATCAAATAATTGCCCGGTTTCTCTTGTGGAGTTGAAGCAGCATTTAAGGATATTGAGTGATGAAATGAATGATATGTTGACTTTGTCTTTATTGGCTGCTGCAGCATATGTTGAGAATTTTACGTTGATTGATTTTTCTGTTGATTATGCTGATGTTGAGATACCCTATCCTTTGAAAGCTGCAATTTTGATGACAGCCGGGCGATTGTTTGAAAATCCAACAGACTCTGT
Organism: uncultured Macellibacteroides sp.; assembly: GCF_963667135.1. Lineage (NCBI taxonomy): Bacteria > Pseudomonadati > Bacteroidota > Bacteroidia > Bacteroidales > Porphyromonadaceae > Macellibacteroides > uncultured Macellibacteroides sp. The sequence continues at coordinate 1,997,849 of NZ_OY762974.1, forward strand.
ATTTAATCTTCCAACTGCAGCTCAACATTTGGCAAATCCTTACAAAAGATGGGACAAGATAAGACAATCGTAAAGGTTGGCCCTGGTCAGTTTACTGACGTTATGACCTGGCTGGTATATACGGAGGTAAAAAAACCTTCCGGCGCTATCGAAAAATCCTGGACTGATGGAAATAAGCTATTTGCTTCTGTTTTGGAGGATTCTCAGATTTCGGATGATGAAAAGTACCAGGACGTTAAAAGGCGAAAGTTAGTATTTATTACCTGGAATTCTGCCGCTAAGGTGGGGAGCAAGATGAGATACAACGGGATTGTGTATGTGATTGATACTATAGTGTTGAAAAAACGCGGCTTGTACGCCGAATATACTTGTACTACTGACAATGGAGATTAAGGTAATAGATATTGAGCGAATCAAGCAGGCAGTTTCTCAGCTTGCTGATGTTGATAAAGATAGAGCCGTAAGATCCGGACTTGGAGCTGCTGGTAATGTGTTTCGTGCTGGAGGTATGAGGAGACTCAAATCCAGGTCACTTGGAAGCACTGCTACAACAAAGAAAAGAGCACCTGGCAATCTGCTTCGTAGTATGACAAAGCGAGTAAAAAAGAGAAAGCCGGGCGTTTTGATAGGGTTTGCTGCTCCGATTGGAAACCATGCGCATTTGGTTGATATGGGAACAAAAGACCGGTACACAAGAAAAGGGAAATATTCCGGACGAATGCCGGCTAATCGCTTCTTTTCAGACACAAAGATTCAGGACGAAGGAAAAGCATTTCAAATGTTAAACGAAGGCATACAGCGTGCCATAAATAGAATACAGAACAGATGAATACAAAATTTTCCGTTGGCACAACGGTAAGGAGCAGGTTTCTGGAGGATCAGGATATTGTAAGCATTATTGGCGATCGTATTTATCCTGTTGTTGCTCCAAAAGGGGCTTCCGGTGACTTCATTGTATACGTTCGTGACAGCTATTCAAAGCAGCGCAACGGGATGGGACACACTGAAGAATGCGGGTTGTATGTTGTTTGTTGCTCAAAAAGCTATGACTCTTCTGTTGAATTGGCTGAAAGAGTGAATGCTATTTGCGAGGAATTTAGCGCTCCTGGAATACGCAGGATGGAGCTGGCTGATTCTTCTGAGGAATTTGAATCTGATATTTATATGCAGATACTTCTATTCAATATTATTTAATAATTAAACAAAAATTAAAATGGCTGAAAAGTATGTTACTACTGAAGATACCATCGTAGGTGATGAGCTATTTCTATTTGTAGACGAGGGAGGTACTAAGTCTCCTCTTGCTTTTGGAACATCATGTGGAATTGACCTTAGTGCTGACACAATTGATGCTTCATCTAAAATGTCCGGCCCATGGAAAGAGTCGCTGGTTGGCCAACTTGGCTATACTGTCTCTTGTGATTTTCTTATATCTCTCAAAGATGGGCACATGTCTTTTAAAACACTGAAGGCTAAAATGGCCTCCCGTGAACCAATTCCTTTTGTAATGTCTAAACATTCAAAAACTGAATTGACAGGAGAATATACATCTACTGGAGGGTTTGTAAAAGGGAGTGCAATAATTACAGCGTTGTCTGTAAAAGCTGACAATGGAGCTTTATGTACAAGTTCTATTTCCCTTCAGGGTACAGGCTCCCTGGACGATGATCCAGCGGCATAATTAAAATTTTATCAATAACATCCCGGAGGCAGCATCTCCGGGATTTAAAATTTATACACATGAAATTCAAAGCAGTACTAAATATAAAGTCTATTATACGATTCGAGCAACTTACAGGTAAGCCTTTTTCTGAAATAGACTATGAAAATAGCGAAGATACAGAGAATCTGTTATACGCTGCAGCTATATGTAGCAATGATGGGCCAATACATAAAGATGGGTTTATGACCATCATTAAGGATGAAAAAATCTTTGCTGACATGGTTAAATCTATGAAGAATCAAAATGAAATCATTGAGCAGTTCACGCATATTAGTAACAATGATCAGTGCGATAAAGATACTTCTAGCGACCATCTATTTGTTTATGATGCCGCCGCGTCTCTTATTCTTGAAGGGGTTGATCCTGACTTTATTTATAACATGTGGTTGTGTGATTTTTCAATTTTAGTTAACGCTTACAATCGGAAAAAGAGAGAAAGCCTTGAAGACTCTAGGCTTTGGACGTATTTGACCATTTTGCCTCATATTGAAAGTAAAAAAATTAAAACTCCTACAGACTTATATCCTTTCCCATGGGAACAAAAAGATGTTGCAAACAGGATTCAGCAGCAGCAAGACTATAACGAGAAAATGCTTTACAAGTTTATTAATGGCGAGATAAAAGTATAATAATATGGCTGGAAGATTATCGTTTTCTATTGCACTAAACTTATTGACTGAAAACTTTAAGAAGGGTGCAAGTACGGTTCAAAATGGATTGCGCTCTATGCAAATGCAGGTGCTTACATTTGCGGCCGCTCTTGGATTTTCAGGCGTTGGTCTTACTGGTTTTATCTCTAAGTTGATAGAAACAGCGAGGGAAACAGGTCGCGTTACAACGGCTCTTAAAAATGTTTCAGGGAGCATGGCCCAATATGCTGCCAATCAAAAATTTGTTCTTTCCCTGGCTAAAAAATATGGAGTTGAAGTATTGGCCCTTACTGGTAATTACGCAAAATTTACGGCCGCTGCCTCTAATGCGGGCGTTGCCATGTCTGATCAAAAAAAGATATTTGAAAGCGTATCGCGCGCCTCCGTTGCATTCGGGCTCACTGCTGATGATACAAACCTTACATTTTTAGCTATCACACAAATGATGAGTAAGGGAAAAATCTCATCTGAGGAATTGCGTAGGCAATTAGGAGAGAGATTGCCGATTGCCATGGCTGCAATGGCTAAAGCTGCAGGGGTTCCTATCAATAAATTAGATAAATTATTGCAACAAGGCAAGCTAATGTCTAATGAGGTTCTTCCAAAATTTGCAGATGCTCTGAATAAAATGATACCAGACGTCAATACTGATAATTTGGAAACCAGCCTTAATCGAATGAAAAACGCCTTTACCGCTATGGTGAAAGATACTGCAACGCAACAGGCGTATAAGGGGCTTATTGATAACATAACTAAGCTTATTGAAACTGCTGCATCCAATGTAAAGACTTTATTGATTCAATTGGTATCTGTACTTACAGGCGTTATTTTTGGTAGGTTTTTCAAATGGTTTGTATCAGAAATAGCAATAGCAGAGAGGATTGCAATGTTGTCCGCCGCAAAAACAGCAAAAGCAGCAGGTGCTACATTTGATGTTGTTGCGTGGAAGGCTAGTCATGCCAGTTCTACCATGCAAACGATGTTTACAAGATCAATAACGGCTATTAAAACGGCATTCTTCAGTATGCTGCCAGCCGCTATAGTTATGGGTATAGGATATGTCATTTCAAAAATGATAGCCGCGCGAGATGAAGCCAAACGAATAAGATCAATTTTTGACGACTACCAAAAAGAGTCTTATTCTATTGGAAAACCAGAAGAAGCGGATAGGCTTAATAGGCTTTATGCAATTGTAAAAGATACTAACAATAGCTATAACGTCAGAAAAAACGCGTTGATCAATATAAATGGTATACTCCAGTCTTCGTATTCAATAAATAAAAATGCTCTAGAAATTAATGGAGACATTAATAGTAAAATATCAGAGCGAGTTAAGCTATTAAAAGATGCTGCAGCCGTTGAATTTTATCAAAAAAAGAAGTTGGAGGCAGAGGGTATTTTAAATGAAATATCTGGTAGGTATGGTGGGTTAGGAAATCTTGCATTCGCTGCAAATAATCCGGATAAAGGAAAATCTTCTTTAATTGATGGAATTAGCGCTTTATTTGGAGGTAAAAAAATGAGCACGGCCTATATAGATGCTTCGATTGTTTCGCAGCAGCAAAAGGTGATTACTGACACCAACAAACAGCTTGACATTCTTGAAAAGAGCATATTGGCGGCCTCTCCAACAGCTACTAACATCAATGACGACGGCGATAAAAAGAAGACGGACCTACAAAAAGCAGAAGAGGAGTATGCTGAATCAATCAAGGAGCTCACTAATCAAAAGAAAAACGAGGCTATAACCGGAAAGGAATATCAGGAGGCTCTTGATAAGCTTAACGAAGCCTCATTTAAAAAGTTGTCAGGGCTATTGAGTCCTGAGCAAGCAGCCAAAAATAAAAGTTATCAACAGGCTAAGTCCGGGTATAACTCCTCTATTTCTGCTAAAATTGAAAAAGAATATTTTGATAGTCTAAATGAGCTGTCAGGTCAGTACAAAATAGGGGCTATTAACGAGCAAGACTACAAAGATTCCAAAATACAGCTTATTGAAAAAACTCTCAAAGAAATGGCCTCTGTTGAATCACTTACTGAGGCTAATTTTGATTTTATTGAAGATCTTAAATTAGCTGGTAGGGAGTTGAAAAAAGTAAAAGCTCCTACACTGGAAAAAAGAGAAAGTTTCTATGATTATAAAAAAAGCAAAGCGGATATCGCGGCTGAAGAGTTGGACGTTGCAAAGAATAACCTTGACAAACTGAAGGAAGCCTATAAGGATATCGCTAAGGAAATGGAGAAAGAGCTTAATAGTTCAATGAGCAATGTAAAAACGCTTGAAGATGCTTTGAAGATTGCTCGCGTAAGACAAGATGTAAAAGACCTTGGAAAGGAGATGAATGAAACTCTGTACGGAGGCGTAAAGGATATAGCCTCAAGTGCAGATAGAGTTGTAAGTGCATTCTCTAATTTAAAGAGCGTATTTAGTGATGTAGATGCGTCAGGGTGGGAAAAAATAATGGCAGTATGGAATGCATTAACAAGTACTGTCGATTCTTTTCTTTCAATACTTGAACTTATTAAGACAATGACAGAATTAATCAATAGGCTTGCTATAGCAAAACAGGCAGAATCAGACATAGACTCTGCGGTTGCTGCAAAAAAAGTTTCGAATACAGCTGTAGAAATTGCGGCCGATCAGGCTGGCGTGGCAATTTCTAAGACCACAACAGCAAGCAAGGTTGCGGATGCAACTACAGAGGTTTCGGCAAATACGGCTGTAGCAGCAACAGCTGCAGGAAAATCTGTTGCTGGTATTCCGTTTGTAGGGATAGCTCTTGCGGCTGCTGCCATTGGTGGAATTATGGCTTTATTCTCAAGCATTCCTAAGTTTGCCGGTGGAGGAATTGTTCAGGGGGGGGCATCTTCAGGAGATAAAATACTTGCACGTGTAAATTCAGGCGAAATGATTCTAAATAAGATGCAGCAGTCATCTTTGTTTAACCTGCTTGACAGGGGTATAAATGTAAAAAATTCAAGCGGGGACGTACACTTTGTAATAGAAGGTGAAAAGCTGGTTGGGGTTTTAAATAGATATAATAAGAGACAGGGGAGAATCAGGTAATGAATATAAAATATTATCACGAATTTGTAGGTGTTGACGGTATTGCGTATCGATTTGAGATACTCACAAATAACGCTGTGTCTCCTTTAAAAATAGAGGCGGTAAGTTCTCCGTTTATCCTTGAGTACCCTGAGATTAAAAAATTGGAGGCTATCCAAAGCAGCGGGGCAAAGATAGGACTTATAAGTGATTCTATTTTTCAGTTTATTGATCTTCATACGGATGATATGCAGGCCTACCTTGTAAGGTTTTACAGAGGAGGCGTACTTTGTTGGCTTGGCTGGCTAGACTCCGAACTGTATACAGAGAATCTTTCTGCAGTCCCTCCTTACGAGGTCGAGTTTTCCGGATCTGATTTTAATATTCTTGAGAGATTAAAATACAAACAGACATCCGGTGCAAAGTATTTGGATATAGTAAATTTAATTACTTGTTTGCAGCGCTGTTTTTCGTTGTTAAGTATACCGTTCGAGAAACTATACATCGGATGCTCTACATCTGCAGAAGGAATAGCGCAAGCTGCAAGCGAAACGATACTTCATAAGCTGTTTATTCAATCTTCAAACTTTTACGATGAAGATGGAGAACCGATGGACTGTAGAGAGGTTATCGAAAGTATTTTAGAGCCTTTCGGGTTATCTATTGTGCAAAGAAATGGAAGCGTATTCATTTATGATTACAATACTATCAAGTCGGGAGGCGTAATGAAATGTTATAACTTCTCCACGCTAGACTACGTGGGTGATACGCTTGTTGACGTTGAATTTGGAGATATGTACGCGGCCGGCTTCGCTTCTACAGATTCATCTCTATCATTTGAAGAAATGATCAACAACGTAGAAATAACAAGTAGTCCTTATATTGAGCTTCCTTTCGTTGAAAAAAAACTAGAGAAAAGCTCGTTTGCAGCCGAAAACATAACAGCAACAGTTGATGATCCGGACTATACTAAAACAACCTACAGCGAGGCAACCGGGTGGAGCTGGAATAACTTCGTATTATTCCAGGCAAAGAAACAAGATAGCAGTGTTATTGGTGCTAAGATTACTTATTACGGGCTACCTGTTAATAACAGCGCCGCCTGGGTTATTCCAAATAAGGTTTTAGAGTTTAACATGACAAGCGACTATATAGCCGGGTCTGATGCCGGTTACCAGCTCAACATTAAATTAGATGCCTATTTTAACGGAAAGGCAAATCTATTTGATGAAGATGAAAAGCCGGATGACTCCGAAAGTACGCGTATGGGAATTATAAAGTGCAACCTGTATCTTGTTGATAACGCAGGGACTATTATTAAGTACTACAGCTCAATCGCTGACGAACTAGGAAACCAGCATCACGAGTGGAAAACAAAGTCTGGCGATGAGATGTCTGAACAAGGCGCTTTTAGACTTGTGTATGCTGAAAAAAACATTCGTAACAGCCGACTTCTCAACAAGTGGAATACTAACTCAAATTTTGATCAGCCTAGTAATATTGCTACATTTTACGGAACGATAGATGATAACAATCTAGGTGCAGGAGCGAATATTCCTCTTCCAACAGGGATAAGCGGGTTTATAAGGCTTGAATTGCTTGATCACATCAAGTTATATAGTCCTTACGATCCGACTTCAGCGGCTTATGAAGTTGCAAAGATCAAAGACTTATTGATAAATAACCTGGCTGTTTCAATTGTAGACAAAAACGGGAATGACGTGAGCTCGTTGGACTATGAATTTAAGAGCTACATAAACAAGAATGTTTCATCTGATTATGAGAAAAAAGAACTAAAGGTTGTGTCATGCAACGAAGATCTGTTACCGGTTGGAAAAGGAAATCTTTTAAAAATGGTAGATAGTCACTACGAGTTTCAGCTTAACTATTTGCGGGCAAATCAAACTGCCATCTTGGAAAGGCTTCTCATGTGCTCAATCCATTCGAATTACACCAAAAAAAACAAGATGATTGAGGTTGATGTATTATCTACAGACACACCAATTATTAAAAAATGCACCTATACAGGCGTTGGATTCAGTTCCGACATGCTTATTATAGGGTGCAATATTGACTATCAAAAAGGGGTTGCAAAGCTTAATGTTGTTGATTTTTCTGAAGATGTTGAATCGCTAAGTGATATACCATACAATGAGTAGAGTAATTAATAAAACAATTAAAAAAACAGCGACTCCGCGAACCGGTCGGCTGATCGATGCTACTTCATCAAAAGGAGGAGCGGCTGCTTTATCTGGTGGAGGAGCGTTTTCACATAGCCATGTTAACAAGGCGCTTATTGATCTTATTAATCAGGGTCTTTCGACCGAATCGTCTGTGCAGTTCAAAGATGTAGTTGCATCCGGGGCAATAACCGCCGGCGCTACAAATGAGACTCCTGCTGATGACCTGCCTGCAGCTACTGATGGTGTGTTTGGCGTAGTGAAGATTGATGGAATAACAATTAAGATAGACCCTGTTACAGGTAAAATTTATGCCGAAGTATCTAGTGGTGGAGTATCCTCCTGGGATGAATTAACCGATATCCCTCAAAATTTGATTGCCATTGCCGCACTCACAGGAGCCGGATTAATTAAAAGAAATACAGATGGAACATTTAACCTTGATACAACCGTGTATCAAACGTATGATTCCGATCTGGCTACTATTGCTGCAATTGCTGATGGTATTGGCTTTCTGAGAAGAACCGGACAAAATACCTGGATAATTGATACAAATACCTATTTGACTTCCATAACAAAAGCGATGGTGGAGGCCGTATTGACTGGGAATATAGCTACTCATACGCATAGTCAATATTTAACTGCTATCACAAAAGCGATGGTTGAAGCGGTTTTAACAGGAAGCATAACAACCCATACACATAGCCAGTATCTAACTGCCATAACAAAAGCAATGGTGGAGGCTGTGCTTACCGGGATAATAACAAGTCATCAGCACAATTACATGCCGATATCTGGAGGAAACTTTACGAACCCGATTACTATTTTGAGTCAAACGGTTTGGTATGCAGGGAATAGCGGCTCAAAATTGTACGATTGGCTTGCTAAGGACATAAAGGCTGTAAACGGGTACTTTGATGGGGCTTGTACTGCTGGGGCTGCAAATGATACTCCTCCGGATGATTTACCAGTTGCAGCCCCATCATTATATGGTGTAATTAGAACTGGCTTATCATTACATAACAATGCAGGCATAACTAATATTAATGGTAGGCATTATACAACAACTAGTGTGTATACAGATACTGCAGTTAGAGAAATAACTGCAGAGATTGTGTTAGGTACGGGGTCTATGGCTAATGGTACATTGGACCAGATACAGTTATCCTTTGCTCCGCTGACAACAACACGAGGGTTGACGGCTAATGTGATAGCAACCAATACGGGAGCAGGCATGAGTCTTAAATTGAGCTTCCGAAAGGATACAGGCACAGGCAGATGGTATATAATGGTATACAACGACTCTGGGGCAGCCATTACAAGAGACGGGATTTTATTATCGATTAGAGGTCAACAAACTATTTAATTATGGAAATACATAAAATATTACCTGGAAAAGTAAACCCTGTCATGGTGTGCAACACACTTAACATATTTGAAGGGCTTACATTTAAAACTACAGACGTTGGCACACTTTGCAAAAATGCAAAGAGCAAATGGAGCAAAAGAAAGCCTGTAAGCTATGCTCAGGCTACAGATATATATGGGGTTGACGGTCTTAGCGAAACAGTGCTCCGATCGGTTAACTATGGCCTGCAAGCTACCAAAATAGACAGAAGCACTCTGGCCACAACGGAATGGACTTATATAAGGCCTACAGGAGGTATTACAATATCTCCGTACAGGCTTACTGACTTTAGAGCGTATAATGTAGATGCAAAACCATTTATGCGAATCGATGATGTATTGTGGAATCCAAACACAACAAATGTTGATAGCCTGACTATCACTCCTACTTATAAATTTGGGACTAATAGCTACGATGGGAATGTGCAGGCAAACTCCGGGCAATCTACTGCCGGAATAGAAATATATCCTCAGGATTTGTTGGCTGTTCTATCTAATACCACTATTGCAAATATGTATTTAGGTATTGCCACTAAAGATGTTATTGGAGGAAATACTATTGAGGGCGTATTTTCACCTGCAAAGATAAATCAAGCTACGAGTCCGGCATTAATGACGATAACTCCAGCTTCCAACGCGAATATAAAAACACATCTTAATAACATGATGAACGGTGCAACGCTTGAGTTTACTCCTTTTTTCTGTCCGAATAATTTAATGGATAGCTGGACGGCCAATGACGATAAGTATTCATTACCGTTAGGTCTGAAATTCAAGATTAAAAAAGAGGTGCCGATATATTTTACATTTTATATGCAGTCACTCTCTTTTGTCTCTTCAAATCCTGGGCTTACCGGACTAGGAGGGCCGAATGTTTATAACGCTCCTGGAACATCACCTATTAGTGAAGGATCAATAACTCCAGTACTTTCCGGCAATTCAAGCGGAATGTTTAGGCCGTTATCAACAACAACCGCTTCATATAAGTATATTAAATTCAATGCAATTGTATTGTTTAGGAATTTGGGAAATACTGGAGGGCCAATAATAATATCACGATCTGATTTTAAAATATCGGCTTTTGGATTTTCCGTACAAGCTGCAAGCTGGACAAATACAGAAGGAGGTTCTTCAGCCGATAATATAACTATACCGAATGATGGAATGTATCACAGGGTGGTTATCAATGGTGAATTTACGACTACAGCCGAATGCTATGACGTATTAAGAAGTTTGACTCCTGCATCTGTAAGTAATCCGGAATGGAATCAAACGGGGGCTGTACCTAGCAGCGCATTAAGAGCTGTAAGCGGTGGGCTGAAATACCAGGGAGTAGAAATGAATACAGGTAATAGTGGAGTTGTATGGATAGACGATTAATCATTATAGTAATGTTGCTGTGGTGCTTTTTAATTGCTAAGGCTCAAAACTACATAGCATTAGAGAGCAGCGAAAGGCCGATCGTAAAAGTAAACATAAACGGGTCTGAGGCCTATATGCTGATTGATACTGGTTCAAGCATTAATATTTTAACAATGAAAGCCGTAAAAGCACACAGGCTAAGAATCAGAACAATATATGCCGGTGGTGTTTATTCTGCAACAACAGAAATGCATGCAATTCATGTAGATAAGGCTAAAATAGATATCAGAGGAGCTTTGTTCTATCAATTCTTGACAATAGACATATCACTTATAACAAAAAATATTTTCGAGGAGACCGGAATAGAAATATCCGGGATAATTGGCACTCCAGCAATAATAAGCTTAGGAATGGTAGTAGACTTAAAGAGAGGAATTATAACTATAAATAAATAAAATATGGCTTTACAAACTGTTTTACAAGGCGTGCATGTAGATGTTAGCATTCCGGTTACAAGGTTGGCCGGTGAGCCTGAAAATTTTGTGGATATTGAATTTATAAGTTTAAGGTTTAGGCATAGAATTCGCCCGGGCGTGTTTGTTGAGTTTTTGGGAGATTCAATAAAAATAGAAGCAAATGTACTCTCTCTAACAATCCCTGACACAAGTACAATATTGATGTCGACAGGAGAGTACATGCTTGATCTGCTATACAGAAAAACAAATGTATTAAGGCCTAATAACTATGAGCCTTTTAGGCTTATCAAGCCGGTATTCGAAGTCGTGTCGGAAAGCAGTAAATTAAACAACACGGTTGATACTGAATTGAACATTCAGTCCATAGTGATACAGGGTGAGATTAATTTGCCTAAAGATGGCATTAACGGAGCAAGCGCTTTTGACATCTGGAAGGCTTATTACGGAGAAGAAACAAGCACAATTGACGACTATTTTGCCTGGACACATCTTCCAGTGAATGAAGCCGCAAGCGACTTCGATTTGCTTGTAGTTTCATTTAACGAATTCAACACCTTTGCCAAAGCAGAAGAGCAGAATCGAAAAACGCATGAAACGGAAAGAGATGCCAGGGAGGGAACTCGAATCGTTGATGAGCAATTAAGAAAAACTGCTGAGATAGGTAGGGAAACTAAGGAAGGAATAAGAAATGAGAATGAGGGAATTAGAGAGCAGAATGAAGCAGATAGAAGTGAACTTTTCAACCAAAGTATTGAAGAGTCTGTTGCTGCTATAGCAGCCGCTTCAGCAGCCGCTAACGCGCAAAATTCGTACAATGTAACAACCGCAATTCCTCTTGCGGCCGGAACATATTACACGAAAGCAACCGCACGCGCTGCTATTCCAACTGCAAGCCGCAAGTTGGGATTAGTCAACACATTCGCTTTGTCCGCAATTTTATGGTATACTGAAAAATATATAGGCAGTACGCTTGCAGGCTGGGCTACTGAATCTAATTGGGAACAGGTTCCGGATAAGCTACGTGTTGACACTATTGAATCTAATTTAAAGTCAACAGAGCTTCCAATTTCGGAGGCATTAAACATGCTGTATAATAAAATAGTTGCCCTCGAGAGGCTTGTGTCGTCCGGAATTTTTGGGTCAATACAAGCTGAAAGTATTGATATCATAAAAGATTTAAAATATAGAGGCGCTTCGCTAGTCATTGAAGGCACTGCAGCCCCGGCTGTTGTCCCCGAATTTATCGGTCAAAAATATATTAATACATCTGGTGCCGGGGTTGTGTATGAAGCGAAAGGCATAACATCCGTATCAGACTGGAAACAAACAAGCAACTAATATGAAGTACATTAACAATTATGACAATCTGGCTACGTACACAGCAGACGGGAACAGGCCTGTTGATAAAAGTACCGTTAGTAACATTGCAGACGGAACAGGTTTAAAATTTGAAGGCAAAAATATTATTCTTGAAAAGGAAAGTGCCGAAATAGGGGATATCTGTGTCTACGATAAAATAACAAGGAGAAAGATGTTTGTTAAATTTAGCACATTCGCATCCGCTCTACTGCCAGTTAATTTTATTGTCGTTGGGGTTGTTTATTATAGAACTACGGACAAAGTTCATATATTGTCCGGATGGCAGGATTCGGCACAGTGGGGAGCTCCGTACCAGGTTAAACTCACAGGATTTGATTTGTCTGTTGGAGGATCATTTACTATTACTATCAATGCTACAACTACAGCGGCGATTGAGTACGCAACAACAGACACGCTTGCAGCTATCGCGACTAAAATAATGACTGCACTAACAGCGTCAGGTTTTACATCCGCTACAGGCTGGAGTGTTACAGCCGGTGCTGATTATATAGTCGTGCAACAGAACTGGTATACGCCAAATGTAACTATTTTCAATGTCACCGATGCATCATTAAAAATAGCTAAAACAATCTTAACAGGTAATTACCAGACCTCTTTGTCCGGTATAGTTACAGCAAATAGCCAGATTTTCAGAAATGATAAATCAGTGAGTTCATACGCAGGTGCTAATTTTGCCCGTTTTCTGGCATATTACGAAGTTAACGGAGTTGCTGATGTAAATATCCCTGTTGGCTCTTCTTCGATCGGAATTATAAAAAGGAGCGTTTTTAATTCGATTGATAACCCTGTTTTATTTGCATACTACGCTAGCTACGAATCTTATATACAGGATAGGATGACTAAGTACCCATACTCGAAGGGTACTATATTTGCTGATAACGGCAAGTCTGATACGGATAAGCTTTCTGTATCTATGTATACGAATGCTGCTGGAGTTGTTTCTCCTGCTTATCCGGCCGCCTATAAAGCAAACCGTTACGGTATAAGCGTTGATGGTCATGTTACCGGATTTGAGCCTGGGAATTGGTGGTTGCCTAGTTCTCCTGAAATGCTTAGGCTAATAAGAAACATTACCTGGGGATTAGCGGGGGTTACGGCCGGGAATGAAGATATTGTAAACAGGGCATTGGTGTTGATCGGAGGTACAAGGATTAGTGCGACAAGCTACTACTGGTGTTCAGCGGAGTCCTCCAGCTACTACGCCTGGTACTCCAATGGCATCGGCAACATCGCTGCGAACTCCAAGTACGGTTCGTTTGGTGTTAGGCCGGTCACCGCTTTTTAAAATTACTTTAAACTTTATATTGCGCAACGCGCCCACTTTCTTATGATTGAAAAATTACAGATCTATAAAGATACTTATGTGCTTACAAATAAAATGTATGCTGTTTTTACGCAAATGGAAAAATGTCACAGGCACGTTTTAGGGAGTAAAATGCTTGATTGTGCTCTTGATTTATTCAAGTGGATAGCACTTGCAAATAAGTCGAGAGACAAAGTTGAGCGGTTAAAGTATCTGGATGAGTTTCTTTCTCAATTTGAGTTATTGAGGGTGTATTTGCGAATATGTTCTGACAATAAGATGCTAAAGCTCAATACGCTTGCAGACTTACATATACTAATAGGAAACATATCCCGTCAGCTATCTGGCTGGAAATCCGCCACAACGAGAATGTGACTACAGAGCGAGTTGCAGAGAGTGATATTTTAATTAAAAGGGCCCTACGCTGTCATTTTACAGCTAAGAATAAGAAAGTTAGGGAATATGCGGAGTACTCCAGCAACAACGCCTGGTACTACAATGGCAACAACGGCAACATCAATGCGAACAACAAGAACAATTCGAATGGTGTTAGGCCGGTCACCGAATTTGATAATAATATTAAATTAGTAAAAATGATAAGTATTGAAGATGTATTTGAAGCGTACTATTCCTGTAGAAAAAACAAAAGAGGGACTGAGAACGCAATTGATTTTGAGGTTAACTATGAGGAGAATTGTATAAAGCTTTGGCTTGATATTAATGATCGTTCTTATAAACCTTCTAAATCTATAGCTTTCATCGTGACAAAGCCTCGAAGACGTGAAATATTTGCGGCAAGTTTTAGAGATAGGATAGTACACCATCTTATTGACATGAAAATAAGGCCTCTTCTGGAAGCTGATTTTATAGAAAAGACATGCAACAATCGGATAGGCAAAGGAACATCGAAATGTGTTGAATATCTAAAGGAAGATATAATACTCGTTTCAGAAAATTACACAAAAGATTGCTGGGTGGCAAAAATGGATATGAAAGGCTTCTTTATGTCTATTAGAAAGGACATATTAACAGAAAAAATATTGGATTATATTTCTGCCAACTACTTTGAAGAAGATAGGGATGATATAAAATGGCTTACAGACATAACAGTGAACGATCATCCTGAAAAGAATTGCGTATTAAAGTCTGCCTGGAGTGAATGGAGGCTTCTTGACAAAAACAAAAGTCTGTTTTATGTTGGCGACATTTGCGGGCTGCCAATAGGAAACCTTATATCTCAGTTATTGGCCAATTTCTATTTAAATGAGTTTGATCATTATGTGAGTGAATCGCTTGGATTTTCTAACTATGGAAGATATGTAGATGACTTTTACATCGTACATAACAATAAGGATCATATCCTGAACAGTATTCCTCTTATGAGGGCAAAGCTTGAAGAAATTGGCATAGAACTGCATCCGGATAAGTTTTATATTCAATACTACACAAGGGGTATTGAGTTAGTTGGAACTGTTATAAAGCCCGAACGAAGTTACGTGCATAACAGGACTGTAAATAATGCTTTCATGGCTATTCGTGAGCTTAATAAAATTGAAGATATTGAAGCAAATACCGGACGTTTTATTTCGATTGTTAACTCATATTTGGGGTTTATGAAGGTTAACTGCAGCTACGCAATACGCAGAAATCTACTGGTTGAGCTAGAAAAAAAATGGTGGGATATAATTTATGTTGATGCAAATTTCGGAAAGGTAGTACTCAGGAACAGACACAAAGAAAAAATACAGGTTAAAGAAGAAATTATTATTAATCAAGTCAAAAACAAAAGAAAAGTAAATGGAAAATCGAAATCTGATAAACGAAAAAGAAGGGAAAATTCTTGAGTATAAGTCTTTTTTGTACGCAACCGATTACGTAGTAATACGCAATCAGGAAACTGGGCAAACAATCCCTGAAGATATTAAAGAAGAAAGATCCCTCGCAAGAGCCGCTATTAATGCGCTTGAATTGGAACTTAACGATCTTGCCAATCAACTCGATGAAGATAATCAAGTTGATCTAGCCTAAGTATTAACACATAAAAAATGATGATTTATGGAGATGATGAAAATGTTTGGATTTGAGCAGGAGTCTGTTTATAGAGCCCTGGCTGTTTTAGCACTAATCTATTTTGGCGTTATGTTTGCTGTTGGTTGCGATCTGGTATCAGGAATAAAGAAGGCAAAAAAAAGAGGTGAAATGAGACGTTCAAACCTACTAAGAATGACAGTAAAAAAACTTTCTGAATATTGGAACGTACTTCTTGCCGGGCTTGCGCCTGATATTATATGTTATGCCGTTGGGTGGTATGATCTACCATTCGCAACGGCAATAGTGGCTCTGTTCATTGTAGGAATAGAAATTAAGTCCATTTACGAAAAAGCGGAGAATAAGAAGAAATACAAAGAAGTGGCTGAAGTAGCTGGAAAAGTTGTTGTGAACAGGGATAATATAGAAGAAGTATCAAAAGCACTTAATGAATATTTTAATAATAAAGACGATGAAAAAGGAAAGTAAACAGGCGCGAGGAGCGAGAAACAAAAATCATGGCAACATTCTTAACAGCCCAAAAACAAAATGGATGGGAGAAGTTGATGAAATTCAAAAAAAAGACTCGAAATTTGAAGAATTCAAAGAGTCTAAATTTGGTTACAGAGCGTTAATTAAAACGCTTCAAACATATCGGATCAAACATAATTGTCAGACAATTGAGGACTTCATAAAAAGATGGGCTCCACCCATCGAAAACAACACCTCAAACTATATTTCAAGAGTGTGCAAGGAAATGCAGGTTCCTAGTGTTTATATACCAGATATCAATGATCAGGCTACAATGGTTGCATTTGCGGCCGCCATAAGTATTGTTGAGAACGGCGATCGTCCCATAATGAAAGACATTATAGAAGGATGGAGGTTGTTATGAAAAAATGGAATTATTTAATCTTTTCCCTTTGTCTTCTTATTGGGTTTTACATAGGAAGAAAAACAGTAACAACTGAAGTTACGGCCTATATACCACAAAAACCAATAACCGGACACCTGGAGCCGATTATTACAAGCGAATCGAAACCAGACACTCCAAATCTTCCAATGAGGGATACTGTTTATCTTCCAGGAGATCCGGTTGTTCAGGTTGTTGATACGGCAAAGATCATTGAAGAGTACCAGCTACTAAGGAAATACAGCGAAATGCTATTTGACAATGAATATGGATCATTAAAATTAAATTCTGAAGTACAATACAATAAGCTGCAGTCTCTTGATTATAGATTTGTTCCTATTCAAAAAGTTACAACTATAAATAAGAAGAAAGTATTTGTTCCTTATGTTAGAGGGTCATATTCGACACTTGGTTTTTTTGGAGTAGGAGGAGGTACTTATTATTATGACGTTGGATTTGACATTCAGTATCAAACAGACTTAACAAGGTCGGGATTTGAAGCAGGAGTAAGCTATAAATTTTAATGTGCAAATTTAGTGCAAATAGTTGCATTTAATGTTGCAATATACTGTATATTAGTTTAATACATTTATTTATTTCCGTCTGGGGGGCGCGTGGTCGGACGTTCGAATCGTCTCACCCCGACTAACTGATAATTAAGCACTTACATTAAGTTGTAGGTGCTTTTTTTTGATTTACTACGTATCACGAAATCCTTTTTTGATCCTTATTCTGGATCAAGAACAAATTCTGGGTCTAAGCATAAATTTTGCATAATCTGTAGAGAAAAAATTTAATGTCTGTTACCCCTCTAAACTGTCTTCTGAACTCTTTTATCTTTGCATTAAACGATTCAGCAGCTGCGTTTGTGCTTCTGCTGTTAAAGTAGTTTATAATGGTATTGTGATGTGTCTCAAAAGTTTTTCTAACTGTAGAGAATGCATTAAATCCCGCTTCTTCTACCTGGCTGAACCATTGAGCCAGTTTTGCTCTGGCCACATCAGGCGATATTTGACGGTTATAGATTTTGTAAAGACTATAAGATAGCTCGTAGCCTTTTTTAATATCAGGATAAAGTTCAAATAATATATGTGCTCTATGCCATTGCGAAAGGGTCCATTTTTCTTCTGGTTTAAATAGCAGATACCGACTTCTGGCCAGCAACTGTTTTCGGGTATCTCCATTTGCTAATACCTCTGGTTGATATTCAATACCCTTTTCTTTGGCTTTTTTGTAAGCTGTATTTTCCGCGTCCAGAGTTTCCCACCGATGCTTAATCCGGATGTCCTGTACGGCTTCATAAGCCAGCTTCTGTACATGAAAACGGTCCGTTACCCGTTTAGCCCGGGGAAAGCAACTTTTGACAATCAGGTTCATATTGGCAGCCATATCTAGAGTGACTTCACGGACTATTTTGCGTTGTTGTTCTGAATAATGCTTAAGTATAAGTCTTATGATTTCATTGGATTCGGTTCCTTCAAATATACCAACAATAGAACCTTTCTGGCCTTTTCTGGCTTTATTGGTGATGATGGTATAAAGCTCACCGTTCGAGAGGGATGTTTCATCAATGGTCAGGTAAGGTCCTAGATTTTTGGGGTAAACGATGTATTTTTCCGCATGTGGACCTTGTCTCCAATGGCGAAAATCACTTAGCTTTTCTTTATATTGTCGCTGAAAGTTACGCCCGTTAACTCCCAGATAGATTTCAATGCTTTGACAACTGATTGCGTTAGTATCGACTAATTTCTTTTAAAAAAGAAGCATACTCTGCGCTCATGCGAGTACCCTGTGCAACTACATTCCAATCCCTGCTTATCTTTTTAACTTCGCCTTCTATTTCAACATCCCATCGCCGTCTTTTCACACTTAAAGTAACCAACATATTCCGTATAGGATAATCATTTATCAGACGTGGATCCATAAAACCACTTGCCTTGAATTTATAATTTTTGTATTCCTTCGGAATTTGGTTTTTCTCTTCCAGATAAATGGTCAGTGTTTTGTCATAAACATACTTTCCACTATTCCCTTTATCAAAGCCTACTATGTCAAAATATTCAAGTATTCCTTCTGGTAATATTAACTCTAATAATGATTGGTTGATATCCTTGTCCATGCGATCGTATTTATGAAGACAAAGATATACCTTTTTAATTTTTGACCCAACTTTTGTCGTTGATCCCTTATTCTGTTTCGTTCTCTCTTTTTGTGTGAAAATTTAGTGCAAATTAACTGCAAATTTTATTTTCTGACTGCCGTAAAACAGCATCCGTAAAGAGTTTTTATTAAAAACATCTGCCATCTGCCACTAATCTGCTCAAAACTCTTTGCTGAAGCGGGTTCTTGAAGTGAGGGATGGCTAGTGACGGATCCATTTCATCTGTCATCTGTCACCCTTTTGCCGTAAGTGTCTTAGTGATGCCATCTTCAAATCTTAAGCGAGAGCCTTTCCCTTTTTCCTATGTAGATTAGTCGTTTTCACTTAACTCACCAACGCTTTTCATAACGACGATTAGTCGTTAACGTAAAGTCTATTCTTCGTCTCTCAGATGAGTGATCATCGTCCTCCAACTGTGTGACCATTGTCCCTCAGCTGAGGGACAATGGTCACACAGTTGGAGGACGAGTAACTCTTGGAGTGAAAACAACTAATCTATGCCATGAGCGGAGCTAATGATGTAAGGGAAATTAGTTTTTATCCGCTATGTAATAGCAGCGTATTGTAGTCCGGATTCTACCAAGCTACTCTTCCTATTTGAACGTAAGAATAAAGGATGTTTCCTTTTTGGAAGGAGAGCTTTTAAGGGTTAGGGTACCGCCATGCAATCGCATAATCTGGCGGGAGATACTTAATCCTATTCCTGAGCCACCCTCTTTGGTAGTAAAAAACGGAATAAAAATATGATCGGCCATTTCGGGCGAAATGCCAGGGCCATTATCCATTATCTCTAATGATACAGACTCGTCGGAATTACAGTATCCTTTTATTTGAATAAGTCCGTCCGATGCTTGTTCTACAGATTGCATCGCATTCTTCACAAGGTTAAGCATAACCTGCGTAATCAGTTTTTCATCGGCATAAATTATCAGATCGAGTGGTTCAATCGATAAAATAATCCGGGTACCAGGCTGTGTATTGTTGCTTTGAGTCAGATGCACGATACGCTCGGCTAAATTTGCTGCATAAAAAAGAGAAGGTTGCGGAGTAGGCAAATGTGTGAATTTCCGGTAAGATTCAACGAAGTCTATTAATCCTTTTCCGGTTGAGCTGATTACCTCTAGTCCGTTGCGTATGTCTTTGTCAGCATTTTTATGTAACGAAAGCAGCGTTTCACTTAGTGAAGTGATAGGCGTGACCGAATTCATTATTTCATGGGTAAGCACACGAGTAAGCCGTATCCAAGATTCAATTTCCTTATCATCAAGTTCGCTGTTTATATCGTTGATAGCAAAAATACGCATCCGAACGCTATTTATTGTCATTTCTGAGGCCCTTATAGACATATGTACTGTTCCGCGCTCATTCGTGAACGACATTTGTTGTTTTTCACCTGATCGAACGTTTTGAAAAATCTCTGGTAAACCAAGTAAAATCTTGTCAAGTTGTTTAAGGTGGGTAAAAATTGTAAGTCCTAGTAACCGAAGTGCTTCGTTGTTTGTCTGTAAGATATTTCCATTTTCGTTTGCAACGATTACACCTGTATTTACTGAGTTGAGAATTAGTTCGTAATATTTTTCTTTCTGTACCGCATCTGCCTTAGCTTTTTGAATGATGGCAGTTATTCTGTTTAGCGTCCGGTTTACTTGTATATCTGAACGCAAAGGACTATCCGAAGAAAATTTAAAACTAAAGTCATCATTTTCTATAGCATTTAGCATAAACGTTACTTTCCTGGCATGCATTATGTATTGAAGATATACTCCCCTGCAGGAAGCAATAAATAAAATTCCTGCAGGAATAGCTATTGTAAAATTGCCCAACAGGATGCTCCAGGTTAATACCACGCAAAATAGTAAGGTAATAACCATCCAAAAGATAACCGTATTTACTAGTCTTTTCATTCAAAGAGGTTATATTTCGTATTTCTTCATTTTGTTATATAATGTCTGCCGGCTTATCCCTAATTCAGAGGCTACTGCCGAAAGATTCCCGTTTAGTTTTTCCATTGCTTTCTGAATCATTATCTTTTCCATCTCCTCCAGGGTGGAAACCGAAGTAACGGCGGTAGATTCTTTTTTCCGGGTCAGCTGAAAATTATCTTCGTCCAGTTTATTCGAATCGCTAATAATAACCGCCTTTTCAATGGTATGTTCAAGTTCCCGGATATTACCATCCCAACTATGAGCGATTAGCTTGGCTTTTGCTTCCCTTGTTAACGTTTGAACATTTCTGTTGTATATTGCAGCATATTTCTTAATAAACTGTTCGGCTAGCGGTACAATATCTTTTGGACGTTCACGTAATGGAGGAATCTCAATATGTATAGTATTGATCCGATAAAGAAGATCTTCACGAAAGAGTGATTTGCTTACCATATCCTGCAAGTTCTGATTGGTGGCACAAATCAAACGAGCCGAAATCGGGATAGGTTGATTGCTGCCCACGCGGACAATGTAACGTTGCTGGATTGCAGTCAGTAATTTGGACTGAAGCTGGTAGGATAGGTTTCCTATCTCGTCCAGAAATAGCGATCCATTATTAGCTTCTTCAAACTTTCCGGTACGATCAGTCCTTGCATCGGTAAAAGCCCCTTTAACATGCCCGAATAACTCACTTTCAAACAGTGTTTCCGTTATAGCCCCCATATCCACATGTATCATAGGGCCTTTGTTGCGTAAAGAAAGGCGGTGAATTTCGTTGGCAAGTATCCCTTTTCCGGTTCCGTTTTCGCCGGTGATCAAAATGGTTGCATCCGTTTTCGCCACCTTTTCAATAAAAGAACGGACGCGTTGCATGGCTGGACTATCACCCCAGAAAAGCCCATCGGGTTGTTTTACTTCTTCCCTTCGCCCGGTTACCAGCTTTCGTTTATTTAAAACCCCTGTTAAGGTAGCCAGTAATCTTTCATTATCCCAGGGTTTCACTACAAAATCGGTTGCGCCCTCTTTTATACCCCTTACGGCAAGATCAATATCTGCGTAAGCTGTAAATAATACCACTTGTATAGATGGATCATGTTTTTTTATTTCCTGCAACCAGAACAATCCTTCGTTTCCGTTATTAAGTCCAGAAGTAAAATTCATATCAAGCAATACCAAATCTATTTTTTCTTGCCGCAAGGTGTAAATCAAGCTATTGGGAGAGGGGAGAGTAATAATCGTACGGAACGTTGCGGAGAGCAGCATTTGCAAAGCAGCCAGTATTCCTTTATTATCATCAACCACAACAATGGTTCCTTCTTTTGCCATGACTATATCATTTACATCCAAAGATAGAAGTTATCTCCGATTTAGCCTAATATGTTGCTGATATCTTTTAACTAACGCTATATGGATACCTTGAGGTATTTGTCTAAAATATGTACAGCATTGTCTAATTATTTGACACCTTGGAATTTATTTAATTTTATGTAAATTGCTGATAATCTATTTGATATGCATTTTGGCATGTCTTTTGATATTATTGATACAGAATAAAAAGAATAATATGAAAAGATTTTTCCTACTATCTGTTCTAGTTCTCTCTTCCGGCAATTTAGCGAATGCGCAGGAGGGGGTGTGGAGTCTGGACGCTTGCATGCGCTACGCCGTGGAAAATAGTCCAAAAACTAAACAACAGGCTTTGATAATTATAAATAATAAGTACGATCAACAATCGGCCGTAGCATCCCTTTTTCCTTCTATTGGAGGATCGGTTGGTCTACAAACCAATTTTGGTCGTTCTATTGATCCGGAAACCAATACATATTCAAATAGTTCCAATTTGAGTAATGGATATGAATTAAGTGCCTCACTTCCACTTTTTGACTCAGGACAACTAATTAATAAACTAAAAGTAAGTAAAATTGCCCGTATGAACGGAGTCGCAGAAGCTCAACGTATAGCCGATCAACAGGCCCTTTCAACTATGCAGGCTTATACAGATGCAGTATATTACCGTAAAGCTATTGAGATGGCAAAACAAAAACTACAGGAAAGCAATAGTACTTTGCATAAGGCTCGTCGTATGGAAGAACTTGGACTTAAAGGAAAAGCTGATGTCGCTCAAATAGAAGCGCAAATGGCAGAAGATGATTATAATCTTACACATATGAAAAATATGTACGATGCATCCGTGATCACATTAAAGGATTTTATGAATTACCCTGTAGATCAAACGTTGGATGTTGATACTCTATTGGCAGAATCGGCACCGACGTATAATACTGATGAAGAAATGCCCGCTATTTATGAGGTAGCTTTAAAATTGAATCCGCAGGCTATTCAATCTGAGTATAAACTCCGCACATCGAAACTCGAACGCGTTATAGCCAGGGCTAAATTATTTCCTTCCCTTAGCTTATTCGGCGGAATTAATACATACTATAATAAAACACTTACCGGCGAAAATAACATGCCGGCTTTTGGAACTCAATTCCGGAATAACTTTGGACAATGGGTCGGAATAAGTATGAGTATCCCTATCTTCGATGGATTAACTAAACGTACTGCATTAAACAAAGCGCGTGTAAATAGTAAGATAGCCGAATACCAGCGGGAAGAAACGCTCCGGCAATTACAAACGGAAATAGAGAAAGCGCTTCAGGATCGCGAAGGGTACGCCAAAGAAACCGTACAAATGGAAAAACAAGTTAAGGCAAACGAGGTGGCATATCAGGTTACCTTCCGCAAGTTTGAGAGTGGTTTATTAAGTGCGATTGATCTGCAGACAAGTGGAAATAAGCTACTTCAGTCTCAGGCAAATTTACTTCAAACAAAGCTAAAATATATTCTCAAATGTCGTTTGGTCGATTATTATAAAGGAATTCCGATCATTGAAACAAAATAAAATTACGATAATGGATATTCAACTAGAAAAGAAAAAAGGACTTAAGAAGAAGCATATTCCTTATGTAGCGGGTGGAATGCTATTTTTAGCTCTGGTGCTCTGGATTATATTTGGCAATCATGCTTCCTCATTAAAAGTCGATGCCCGCTCTCTGAGCATTGGTAAGGTTACGCATGAACAATTTAACGATTTTGTTCGTGTAAACGGACAAGTTCAACCAATTACGATTATTCAACTTAGTCCGGAAGAAGGCGGTATTGTTCAGGAAAGGCTAGTGGAAGAGGGAACGACTGTTCAAAAAGGTCAGATAATTATCCGCCTTAGCAACTCTAGTCTGGATCTTTCCATTCTGAACAGTGAGGCAGAGTTGGCAGAAAAACAAAACTTTTTGCGTAATACTCAGGTAACTATGGAGCAAGAGAAGCTTAGCATTCGTCAGGAAAAACTACAGCTTGATCTGGATATAAAACGTAAACTGCGCGCTTTTCAGCAACAGGAACAACTTTACAAGGAAGAATTGATTGCTCGCGAAGAGTACTTGCAGGCAAAAGAAGATTATGAGTTGGCAAGAGAAAAAAGAACGTTGGTAATAGAACGTCAGAAGCAGGATTCATTGTATCGTTCGGTGCAGGTAGACCAAATGGAAGATAATTTGGCAAATATGCGTCGCAATGTATTATTAATCCGCGAACGGAAGGAAAATTTAAATATTAAGTCTCCTATTAACGGCGAGTTGGGCTTGCTGGATGTAGTACTCGGACAGAGTATTTCCATGGGACAGAAAATAGGACAGATTAATGATTTGTCGGATTTTAAGATTGAAGCGTTGGTAGACGAACATTACATTGATCGGGTAAAACAGGGCTTGAGCGCTACGTTTGATCGCCAGGATGCACAATATGCTTTACGAGTACGGAAAGTCTTTCCCGAAGTTCGCGACGGAAAGTTCCGTACCGAATTTATTTTTGAAGGAACGCGGCCAGATAACATTCGAAGTGGTCAAACCTACTACATTAACCTTGAACTGGGCCAGCCATCAGATGCCATTCTTATTCCTAAGGGAAGCTTCTTCCAAAGTACCGGAGGTAGCTGGATATTTGTGCTCGACCCCAGTGGAAAGAAGGCTTACCGTCGTAAAATAAAAATAGGTCGCCAGAATCCACAATATTATGAAGTAACCGAAGGCCTCGAAGCCGGAGAAAAAGTAGTTGTATCGAGTTACGAGAGTTATAAGGATAATGAAATCCTGATTCTTGAATAAACTCTAAAATGATATGCATCAATAATATAATTTATAATTAAAAATAGGATGAAGAATAGTATATTGGCTTTACGTTCCCTTTTAAAAAAGGGTCAGAATAACCACATTAAAATACTGTCACTTGGGGTAGGGTTGGCCATGGGTTTGGTACTTATTGCTAAAATATGTTTTGAGTACAGCTACGATAACTTTTATCCGGATAACAACCGCATTTATCAATTGCAGGAAAGTGTATCATTGAAAAATGAAGCAGACAAAGTGTACGGACAGGTAAGCGGAGGTGTAGCTCCCGGTATGAAAGCCGAAATACCAGAAGTTGAGGCGGCAACACGTGTGGATAATCAGCTGGGAGATTGTGTGTTTTTTGATAAAGACAAAAACAAATATAGTGCGCAATTTTTATTTGCCGATACGGCTTTTTACGATGTATTTCCCCGTCCGGTACTACTAGGTAATGTGCAAGAAACATTGGGACGCCCGGGCTATGCCATTGTTTCACGCACGATGGCCGAAACCATTGGTAAAGGAGAAAGTGTAATTGGTAAATCAATTCAGCTTGATAATTTTCCAGGAAGAATTATTACTATTGGGGCTGTTTTTGAGGATGTGCCGGAAAACACTCATCTGAAGTATGACGTGGCAATTTCTATGGTCTCCTTTAAGTCATTTCATCAATTTGACAGTACAGAAGGATGGCTTGGAAGCGATCGATATCTGGGATACGTGAAGCTTGCGCAAGGAGTAACACCTGAAAAGATTGCCCCTTCATTACGTAGTATGCAGGAGCGCCATCAGGATTTGGTTGAAATGCAGAAATCAGGGGTTGATTTTTATTATAGTTTATTGCCTCTGACGGAGGTACATAGTGGAAAACCGGAAGCTAAACGGATGTCTGTTCTACTGGGCCTATTAGCTTTTGCCCTTATGTTTACAGCAGTTATGAATTATATTTTGATTGTTTTATCTTCGCTGGTAACCAGGAGTAAAGTAATAGCCATACATAAATGTTACGGAGCTACCGGAAAGAATATCAGAGGAATGGTACTGTCCGAAACGTTTTTACATTTATTGGTTTCCTTACTGCTTGCCATATTCATGTTGTTCCTGTTTCGCGGTACTGTCGAAGAAATACTGGATACTTCACTTGGAGCCTTGTTAACATTTCAATCTTCACTGATACTTGCCGGAGTCTGTTTACTAGTGCTTGGCTTTACCGGCCTTGTACCTGCACACTTTTTTATACGTATTCCGGTAGCTTCGGCATTTCGTAAATACAAAGAATCGCGGAGAAACTGGAAATTAGGTCTGCTGTTTATCCAGTTTCTGGCAACAGCTTTTCTTATAACACTTCTAGTGATTATAGGCCTGCAATATAATCTGATGGTAAATGATGATCCGGGTTATTCGTATGAAAATCTGCTTTACTCCTACACCGGAGGCGTTTCAGATTCAGACAGACAAAAAGCGCTTGACGAACTTCGTGCGCTTCCCGAAGTAGAATCTGCAGCTTCATGTAATACACTCCCGGTTTATTCCGGTTCAGGAAATAATGTTTTTATTCCGGGCAACGACCAGCAGTTATTTAATATAAATGATTTATATTTTGCCGACGAGAATTATCTGAAGCTAATGAACATAAAATTGGTTGCTGGTATAGATTTCAATAAAGAAACATCTCAACCAGATCACGTAATGGTTAGCCAGTCTTTTTCTGATAAGATTTCGGGGCTTCTTAACTGGAAAGATGGAGTATTAGGTAAAACATTCATTATAACAGAGCATGGCACGGTTACAGTTACAGGAATTTATGCTAATATTCGTGCCAGCTCTATTAGCAATCCTGACAATCGGCCTACAGTGCTATTTTATAAAGATACACCTTCCGAATATTTATTAGTAAAGCTTCATCGGTTAAGTTCGGATAATATACAGAAAGTATCGGAAGTACTAGAAGAATCTATGCCCGGCAAGGATATTGTAGTTACACCATACAAAAGTAGTATGATAGATCTATATAAAGATGCCCGATTATTCAGAAACTCGGTACTAATAGGTGGAATTGTTACATTATTAATTGCATTGATAGGTTTAATAGGGTATACAAACGATGAAATACATCGCAGAAGCGCCGAAATAGCTGTCCGTAAAATAAACGGAGCTACGATACAAAATATTCAGCGCCTCTTTCTAAAGGATATTCTGCGAATAGCTCTTCCTGCCATTGTATTGGGAGGAGGTGTCGCGGCCTATGCAGCCACGGAATGGATGGAAGACTTTTCAGAAAAGACTGAATTTTCGCCGCTTTTGTTCTTTGCCTGTGGGTTGGTCGTCTTACTGATTATACTTTCGATAGTGAGTATAAACAGTTTTAAGGCATCTGTCCAAAATCCAATTAAATGGTTGAGAAATTCGTAAATCAACCGGGATATTTTTCCAAATTAAGAAATAATAAAAACAATAAAAATAAAGATTATGTTACGCATTGAAAATTTATGTAAAACGTTTTATACGGAAGAGGTTGAAACAATTGCACTTAATCAAGTATCACTCGAAATTCAATCCGGAGAGTTTGTTGCTATTATGGGGCCTTCGGGTTGCGGTAAATCAACTTTACTTAATGTACTGGGTTTGTTAGATAATCCTACAGAAGGTAAGTATTATTTACTGGATAAAGAAGTAGGTCATTTAAGGGAAAAGGAACGAACTCAATTCCGGAAGGGAAACATCGGTTTTGTGTTCCAAAGTTTTAATCTTATTGACGAACTTAACGTATATGAAAATGTGGAATTACCGCTTACTTATTTGAAAATCAAATCTTCCGACCGGAAAGAAAAAGTGAACGAAATTCTGAAAAGAATGAATATAAGTCATCGTGCCAGTCACTTTCCTCAGCAACTATCCGGTGGCCAGCAGCAACGTGTTGCGATTGCCCGCGCAGTTGTAGCCTCACCGAAGTTAATTCTGGCAGACGAACCTACGGGTAATTTGGATAGTAAAAACGGAGCCGAGGTGATGGCGTTGCTTACGGAATTGAACAAAGAAGGCACTACCATCATTATGGTAACTCACTCTAAACACGATGCCTCTTTTGCTCACCGAACAATCAATCTGTTTGATGGAAGTATTGTAAATAATCTTGAATTATAGTCTTGAAAATGATTTTCAGAAATTTTATCAGCACATTGAATAGGTTTAAAACAGCCTGTGTACTAAATGTTTTGGGATTAAGCATTGCTTTTGCCGCATTCTGCATTATTGGTTTAATAACCCTTGTAACGGTTACGTTTCAAACGAGGAGAACTGCAAACGAAAATTCGGACAACAGTTTTTCATAAGGTTGAATCATCGGTTGGATACTTGGGTTATTAGCCTGTGTGGATAATGACTTCGGGTTTGATTCTTTTAATAATAAGACTTTCAGAGAGTCTTCTTTACCTATTTTTGAATTAAGATATTATAGGTCATATATTATTATATAATTATCTCGTATATTCGTGATTGTTCACCCCAAGGATGATAACCATCCCCGATATATTTGAACCCATATTTCTCATAATATCCAATGTGGTTGGTACACAGGTACAAGTTTGAAAATCCATACATTTTAGCATCTTCTTTGGCTTTTTCGATAAGTATCTGCCCATATCCGTTACCTCTTTGACTCTTCTCAATGAATAACGCACAGAGCCACGGGTACAAATCCATCCGACTGATAAAATCATTTGTAATTAATCCTGCACATCCTAGAAATTCTCCTTCTTTTTCTAATACATACCACTGAGGTAGCGGATTTGAAGCATCTATACAGTGGCTTATACAGTCGCTATATATTATTGGCGACACACTATTCCAGCACTTTTGCAGATATGTAATTATTTGCTCTGCATACTGGGGTTGTTTTCTTACTGATATTATGTTCATATTGTTGTATGTTATTTGTGTAAGCTTTATTTTTAAAACTCAGAGAACTTCTTCTATCATTCGTCAAATATATAATGAATTGTGCTATATAAAAACGGATAGGTACGTTTCTTGAAAAAAATATTTGGACAACTCATTGCTCCGTAATGTTTGCGCGATTCAATAAATTATCCCATTTTTGTAATCGTGTAAATTTACTTAGACCAACTGTATGAGAAAACAAATTTGTTTATTGATTTGCTTTGTAGCATTGTGTTGTAATGTCGGCGCCCAAAAGTCGGCTTCTTTTAGTAACCCTGTTATAAAGGGCGATTTAGCAGATCCTTCTGTTATTAGAGTTGGAAAGACCTATTACCTTTCGGCAACGTCTTCGGAGTGGGCGCCATTTTATCCGGTTTATTCATCGGACGATCTGGTGAATTGGAAGCAGATCGGGCATGTTTTCCCTAAACTGCCGGAGTGGCTATCGTCTTCCTTTTGGGCTCCCGAATTGTATTATCACAACAATCAGTTTTACGCTTATTATACGGCCCGCAGAAAATCGGATGGTGTATCTGTTATCGGTGTTGCCACATCCAAAGATCCAGCCTCAGGATTCAAGGATCATGGACTAATCATCGAGCATGGTAAAGAAGCGATTGATGCGTTTGTTTTTGAAGATAACGGACAGTTGTACATTTCGTGGAAGGCGTACGGGTTGGATAACAGACCCATCGAGTTGCTTTGCAGCAAGCTTTCAAATGATGGATTGCGTTTGGAAGGAAATCCTTTTATGTTGTTGAGAGACGACGACCATACCATGATGGAAGGACAAAGTATATTTAAAAAGGACGGATACTATTACTTATTATATGCGGTTAATGGCTGTTGTGGTCCCAAAAGCGATTATGCTGTATATGCAGCGCGATCAAAGGAGTTAATGGGGCCTTATGAAAAGTGTCCAGCTAATCCAATACTTGCCGGGGGAGATGGATTTTTGTCTTGCGGGCATGGAACAATGACTACAACACCCGACGGCCGTATGTTTTATATCTGTCACGCTTATCTTTCCGGAGCAGAATTTTATGGTGGACGTCAGCCTATTTTGGAAGAAATGAAGGTTGGTGTTGATGGGTGGATACACTTTTCTTCGGGGAATGTTCCGGCAAAAAAGCTTACGGTTCCCTTTTCCCAAACTGTGCAACAGCCTGTCTCCGACTTTGAAGATACCTTTGAAGGTAATAAGCTTGCTAACGAATGGACTTGGAATTACGCTATATCGGATGTGAAAGCCGAGATGAAAAATGGGAACCTGTTGCTGTCTGGTAAGTCAACGGCCGGTACTTCGGTTAGCTCCGCCTTATGTGTAAGACCTGTATCTCCGGATTATTCGATCGAAACACAAGTAATAAACCAAAATCAGAGTTTTAAAGGTCTTACATTTTACGGAGACGATAAGAACCTGATTGTTTATGGTTGTAAAGAAAATAAACTTGTACTAAAACAGGTTAAAGACGGTGCAGAAAGTACGGTAAGTGAGATTACGCTTCCTGCCGCAAAGTTATTCTTGAAAATGAAGGTTACCGAAGGTTGTCTTGCAACTTTTTTCTGGAGTAAAGACGGGTTTAACTGGAAATCCTTACCTGATACAATAAATTCCGCAGATTATAGCTATTTAGTAAGATGGGACAGAGTAGCTCGCCCAGGTCTTATCCATTACGGAGATTCAAAAGATCCTGCAAAGTTTTCATACTTCAAAATGAATGTAGATTCTCGTATATAATGTAAAGATAGCTTTACATTATATACGAAATAGTTGTTTATATGTAAAATACACTTTACATTTGCTGCATATTTTAAATTAGTATGCATATGAAAACAACAACTCTTTTTCCTGTATTGCTAAAGAAGATCGGTTGGATCTTATTTGTGCCGTTTTTTGCTTTATGTTTATATTGTTTGTTTGGAAATGGAACAGAAGTTTTTCCTGTAAAAGTATTCTCGATCATTTCCGAATTTCCTTTTCAAGATGAAAATTATAAATTTGGAGTGATTATTGAAAATTGTATTTTAGACGAAATAAGTATTGTGGGATTAACGATATCGTTGTTGTTCCTTACATTCTCAAAAGAAAAAGACGAAGATGAGTGCATAGCAGCAATCAGAATGCATTCTATTTTCTGGTCAATAATTGTAAATTACATTCTATTGATTTTGGTTACAATTTTTGTTTACGGACTTTCCTACATGATCTTCTCTTATTTTAGTTTACTATCTCTGCTTTTTATTTTTATGATAAAGTATAATATAGAGTTATATAAATTCAGGAGATCTAACAATGAATAATACAATACGAATAGAACGAGCAATAAAAAAAATGACTCAACAACAATTAGCTGAATTGGTTCAGGTGAGCCGGCAGACAATAAATACAGTTGAGTTGGGTAAATATATTCCATCAACTGTTTTGGCTCTTAAAATAGCGAAAGTGTTTGAAAAGAATGTGGATGATATCTTCCTGCTTGAGGAAAGTGACTGGGATTGATAAACTATTTAAAACGAGTCTGAATAATTTCAATATCTTTTATTGAAGCTCAAAGTTTTTTTTTAAATGAGAAATATAGTGCAATCCTTAGTCTGGTTGTTCTTTATAGGGATTGTATTGAATTATTAAAAACCGTTATATATGTTTTGGGAATACAAAAAAAGTATATCTTTGTTTCTCAGATGATTTACTAAATCAAACATTACATGAAAAAAATACTGCTGCTTTGTATTGTGCTGCTGATGATGGTACCTGTTTATGCTCAGGTATCTTATGGATTAAGAGCTGGTATTGGATCGTCTGCTCTTGTTCAAAAGGTGGATGGTACTCCTACTTCTGGTGCCCGCTTGGGATTTAGTGTTGCTGGCATGGTGGATATACCTTTGTACCGTCGTTTTTCTTTGCGTCCGGAAATTGCGTTGGTTAATCAGGGAGGATCTTATTCTTCTTTCGAAAGTGGTACTACTGCAACCAAACATTCTTGTTATTACTACTCATTGCAGTTCCCGGTAAATGTAGTGTATACTATCCCTATTAATGAAGTAAAATTGGGAGTTGCTGTGGGACCTGTTCTAGACTTTTCTCTTTTTGGAAATATGAAGGCCGGTGAAACAGATTATGATATTAAATTCGGACAAGCCCAAGAGAGCGACTTGAAGCCCTTTGACCTGGGAGTTAATGTAGGGTTGAATGCAATTTATAAGAATGTTTTTTTTGGTATAAATTCTACTTGTGGAACATTAGACAGGCTAGCCGAAAAACCTCAGGGAGCCTCATCAGTTTTTCAGAATAATATAACCTTCTCTTTGGGCTATTTTTTTCGTTAGGCTTGATTTGCTTTATGTTGCCTGTTAAAAAGATAGATAAAAGTTTTTTTATTTAAAGAAAAGCCCTACCTTTGCAAGCCGATTATTATCAAATTGTACTAAGAGTTTAATTCTTAGCGTGTTGTTACTTCATGTGTCCGAAGGAACTCATGCTAAAGAATTTGTTTTTTGAGTTATTAATTAAATTAATTTTTAAGCAAGTGGATACTTTAAGTTTTAAGACCATTTCTGCAAACAAAGCAACTGTAAACAAAGAATGGGTGATCGTTGACGCAACAGGTCAGTCTTTGGGTCGTATTTGCGCGAAAGTAGCAAAGCTTTTGCGTGGTAAATACAAACCCAACTTTACTCCTCACGTTGATTGTGGTGATAATGTAATTATTGTCAATGCAGACAAAGTCGTTCTAACTGGAAATAAGTGGAACGATCGTATTTATTTGAGATACACCGGATATCCGGGTGGACAAATTGCTTCAACTCCAGCTTCATTGATGAAGAAGGGTGAACGTCGTTTGTTTGAAAAAGTAGTGAAGGGTATGCTACCAAAGAATCGTCTTGGTGCTAAATTACTTGGCAACATGTATGTGTATGCAGGTACTGAGCATAAGCACGAAGCTCAACAGCCCAAAACAATTGATATAAACTCACTTAAATAACTAGTATGGAAGTAGTAAATGCAATAGGAAGACGTAAAGCTGCAGTTGCTCGCGTATTCGTTAGCGAAGGAACAGGAAAGATTACAATCAATAAACGTGATCTTGGAACTTACTTCCCTTCAACTATTCTTCAGTTTATTGTTAAGCAGCCTTTGGCAAAATTGAACGTTGCAGAACAATATGACATTAGAATTAATCTTGATGGTGGTGGTTTTAAGGGTCAGTCTGAAGCAGCTCGTTTGGCAATTGCCCGCGCTTTGATTAAGATCAATCCAGAAGACAAGTCTGCTTTAAGATCTGAAGGCTTTGTTACCCGTGACCCACGTACAGTTGAACGTAAGAAACCGGGACAACCAAAAGCACGCAAGAGATTCCAGTTCAGCAAACGTTAATGTTATTTGTGAGTTTCTTGCAAGTAAGAAGCGTTTAGTATCTAAATTATTAGGATTTCTTTTGCATGATGATTTGCCGGAGAACTACCTGATGATTGTGTGTTAAACAGAATGTAAACGATTTAAAAACAAAACAATGTCAAGAGTTAATTTTGATCAGTTATTAGAAGCCGGCGTTCACTTCGGACACTTAAAAAGAAAGTGGAACCCAGCTATGGCTCCTTATATTTTTATGGAGCGCAATGGTATTCATATCATTGATTTATATAAAACAGTTGCTAAAGTAGACGAAGCTGCCGAAATCTTAAAACAAATGGCTAAGGCCGGTAAGAAAGTACTTTTCGTTGCTACCAAAAAACAAGCTAAACAAACCGTTGCTGACAAGGCTGCTTCTGTAGGCATGCCTTATATTATCGAAAGATGGGCTGGTGGTATGCTTACCAACTTCCCAACTATCCGTAAGGCCATCAAGAAGATGACCACGATCGATAAAATGACAAAGGACGGTACATTTGATAATCTTTCAAAAAGAGAAAAACTTCAGATTAATCGTCAGCGTGCTAAGCTGGAAAAAACATTAGGTTCTATTGCAGACCTAACTCGTTTACCTTCTGCTTTGTTCGTTGTTGATGTAATGAAAGAACATATTGCTGTTCGTGAAGCTAACCGTTTGGGTATACCTGTATTCGCTATGGTGGATACAAACTCTAACCCTAACAATATTGACTTCGTAATCCCTGCTAATGATGATGCTACAAAATCGGTAGAAGTTATTCTTGGCGCAATTTGCGAAGCAATGAACGAAGGTTTGCAGGAACGTAAGGCAGAAAAGATTGATACCGAAGCTGCAGGCGAAGGCGAAGCTCCTAAAAGAGAACGCAAAGCGAAGGCTGGTGTTAAGAGAACGAAAAAAGAAGACGAAGAAGCGTTGAATGCGCGGGTTGTTGGAAAGTTCGTTAAGGATATAGAAGAATAATATATCAATAATACTTCAATGTGTCAATCCTGCCGCTTAATGATTTGCTTCGTTAATCTGCAAGTTGACACATTGTTTTTTTAATAAAGAAGACGATTACAAAACAATATAAAATATAAGATTATGGCAGTTACAATGGCTGATATTTCTCACCTTCGCAAAATGAGCGGAGCGGGAATGATGGATTGCAAGAAAGCTTTGGAAGAAGCTGGAAGTGATTTCGACAAAGCAATGGAAATTATCCGTAAAAAAGGTCAGGCTGTTGCCGCTAAACGTTCAGATCGCGATGCTTCTGAAGGTTGTGTGTTAGCATCCGAAAACGCTGGATTTGCTGCGATCGTAGCTTTGAAGTGTGAAACTGACTTTGTTGCAAAGAACGAACAATTTGTTGGCTTAACTCAGGATATCCTGAATGTGGCTATGGACAAAAAGCCCGAAACGCTTGAAGCTCTTTTGGCTTCTGCTTTAGCCGACGGA
The DNA here is from genome assembly GCF_963667135.1 of uncultured Macellibacteroides sp. NCBI lineage: Bacteria > Pseudomonadati > Bacteroidota > Bacteroidia > Bacteroidales > Porphyromonadaceae > Macellibacteroides > uncultured Macellibacteroides sp. The sequence goes on from NZ_OY762974.1 coordinate 2,032,342, forward strand.
CGTTCAATTCAAGAACACATCACAGACCGTATTGGTGTAACTGGCGAAAAGATGGAACTTGGTTTCTATCAATTCGTTAACGGCGAGAATGCTGTTGCTTATATTCACCCGGGAAACAAGTTGGCTACTATCGTTGCATTCAACGAAGTTGTAGACCATCAGGTAGGTCGCGACGTTGCTATGCAGGTTGCTGCTATGAATCCTGTAGCTGTTCGTCCGGAAGAAGTTTCACAGAAAGTTCTTGATACTGAAATGGAAATTGCCCGTGACAAAGCTCGTCAGTCAGGCAAACCAGAAAATCTACTGGATCGTATCGCTCAAGGTGCTTTACAGAAGTTTTACAAGGAAAACACTTTGTTACAACAAGAATTTGTAAAGGATTCAAAGATGACTATTGACGAATATCTTCACAAACAGAGCAAAACGCTTACAGTTGTTGCTTTTAATCGCGTTACATTGAACGTAGATTAATCTGCAGTAAAATAATATTTAAAAGGGCTGCCCGTTAAACGGAGCAGCCCTTTTTGCGTGTGTGTGCGTAATTAGTTAAAGTTTGATTGGAATGCCATTATAAAAGTCCAGAATTTTAGCTCTGAATATATAGTTGTACTTTGCTTGTATTTGTTCAGAAAGACTTTGTGAATATTTAGTTTTTGATTCACTGTATTCGTAAACTGTGCTTTTTCCTGCATTGTATTTATTCTCAGCGTATCCGAATGCTTCTTTACTTGCCAATACGGACTTTCCGGTTGCTTTGTATTTTTCCTGGGCAGCTGTAGCATTAAAGTAAGCCTGCTGAATTTCCTTATAAAGCACTTTTTTACTGTTTTCCATCATTAACTCGCGGTTCAGAATGGCAATTCGACTGCTTCTTACGTTGTTACGTGTCTGAAAGCGGTTAAATAGAGGGATACTGAGACTAAACCCGATCGTTTTTCTCCCATTCTGGTTCAGCTGATCGTTAAAAGATGAATTTACAATATCAGTACCTCCGGAATAATGATAGTACCCATTGCTATAACTGGCGCTGAAATCAAGCTTTGGGAAATATCCTGCTTGCGCTACTTTAAGCATTTTTTTCTGGCTTTCCAGTAGATATTCCTGTTCTTTTATCTGAGGTTTTACTGCAACGGCATTGTTGTAAACCACATCCGGAGGCAGAATACTGGTCATGTATTTCTCAATTGCATCTTCAATTTCGGGTACACTTATGTCTAACGACTGACCAGTCCGTTCAAGTTCCAGCATTTGAGCAAGGTTGAGTAAGGACAGGTTTACATTGTTTTTAGCCTCAGTAAGTGATGCCTCGTCCTTTGCTTGCTGTGCTTTGATGTCGTACAGCTGAGATAAAGGCACTTTTCCTGCGTTTACAAGAGATTCTGTTCTTGTAACCTGCTCGGTACTTAACGCAGCCTGAAGTTCTGCAACGGTTAGTAGTTCCTTGTTATAAAGAGCTTCAACAAAATAAGAAGCAACATTGATAGCAAGGTCTTCTTTTGCTTTATTCAGGTTCTCTGTGGCAGCCATTAAATCCAGCTTTCTTGCTTTGATGTCATTCGGAATTTTGAATCCATCAAAGATGGGCATAGACGTTTGCAGATAGAAAGAAGAGTTCGCCGAATTCTGGTCTACAATCACCCCGGTTTTAGAAGGTGAACGTCCAAAGTCGAAGTTTTGTCCAAGACTTGCGTTCAGACTTGGAAGCCAGCTGTTCTTACTGGTACTAAGATCTACTTTACGACTTTCCTGATCTTGTTCTTTCTGCTTTAGGTCGATGTTATGTTCAATTGCATATGTAATGCACTCTTCCAACGTCCACTTCTTGGCTGGGTTCTGTGCCTGCACACTCCAGCAAATCAGGAGTGCAGGCAAGTATAATATAATTCTTTTCATCTTTTGGAGGTTGTTAGATTATTTCTTTTTTGGATCAATAGCCGCACCGCGAACCTTATCCTTTACGGTCAGCCCTTCTTTAATCTCAATTTTGATACCATCACTAAGTCCAACCTTTACAAGGTGTTTTTCAAATACCTGTTCAGGTTTCTCCTTTTTTACTAATTGAACAAAAGCAGAGTCTCCGCTGAATTCGATTGTGCTTTCCGGAACTGTGATAATATTTTCTGCTTTTTTAAGAACTATCTCGGCATTGGCACTATATCCAGCCCGTATAAACGCATCGCCCGGAATCGTTACAGCTGCCTTTATTTCAAATAATATGGCTCCGTTTGTTTCTACCCCTTTCGGTGATACATATTCGAGCATCGCATCAAATGTACGGCTTTCCATGGCTCCTACAGTAAGTTTGATAGGCATCCCTTCATGAATACGACCGATTTCAGTCTCATCTACAGTTCCCTTGAAAATCATATCGTTCATATTGGCAACAGAAGCAATTGTTGTTCCGTCATTAAAACTGTTTGATTGAATTACTGAGTTTCCTACCTTGATAGGGATATCCAGTATCATTCCGGTAATTGTACTACGTACTAATGTGGTACTTGCTACTTTCGAATTCTTGGCGATACCGTCACGTATAATTTCGAGCGCATCCTGCGCATTCTGAGCTTCTTCCTTTGCTTTCTTGTAATTGGCTTCTGATAGTTCAAAATCTTCTTTGGCAATTACCCCTTGATTATGTAATTGTTTATCTCGTTTGTATGTTTCTTCAATCTGAGAAAGACTGATTTGAGCTAGCTTAACCCTGGATTCAGCACTGTTTAGCTGAACCATTTCGGGGATAACCTTGATCTTTGCTATAATTTCACCTTCTTTCACCATCTCTCCGGCTTCCTTAGTAAGCTCTGAAATAATTCCACTTATCTGTGGTTTTATAAGAATCTCGAACCGTGGTTCCACATTTCCCGTAGCCACTGTTTTCGTAACAACAGTATCGCGGGTTGGTTTTACTATTTCATATACAGTTACAACCGGCTGTGACTTTTTCCATAAGAAGTAAAATGTACCGAGAACGGCAACGCCTATCATCACAAGAAAGATGATGCGTAAGATCTTTTTCACATTGATTTTTTTCATACTGCTAATTCTATTTTATTGTATTTGATTTTAAACTATTCTTCTCTGATTGCATCTATTGCTTTGATCTGCATCGCTCTCCATGCAGGGATAAGTCCGGCTACCATACCACTTATTAGTAATACGCCTGATGCGTAAAGGGCGGTATCGATATCAACGCCAGGATTGATAAAAAAAGTTTCACGCGTAACTTCCTGGGTTGATAACATTTTATTTACAATGTCCAGAATAAACACCCCCAAGGTCAGACCTATAAGTCCTGCCATAGTTGTTAGTACCAGACTCTCACTCATGATTTGAGTAATGATATTAAAAGGCTTCGCTCCCAAAGCTCTTCGTACCCCAATCTCTTTTGTCCTTTCCTTTACGGTAACCATCATAATGTTACTGATTCCGATTACTCCTGCCAATAACGTACCCATTCCTACAAGCCAAACCAGAAAGTCGATTCCAATAAACAGCATATTGAATGTGTCAAATTGTTTGGCCACGTTTATTACCTGTAAAGCCTGAGGGTCGGTAGGGGATATTTCGTTTTGAGCCTGTAATATCTGCTTTGTATCTTCAATGACTTTCTCTACAGAATATCCTTGAATTGCACTGATGCAAAGAAAATGAAGAATGTCTCCCTGGTTTAACGTTTGCTGCATGGTTGAAAAAGGTATATAGATGCTTTCTTCGGATCGCCCACCCAGATTTAATCCGGAAGCTTTGCCTTTAATTACACCAACTACCTGATAATATAGCCCGTTTACACGTACATACTTTCCACAGGGGTTTTGATTTTTGAACAGAACCTCATTCACGTTTTTTCCAATGAGACATACCTTTCGCTTCCCTTGCAGGTCAATATCATTCAGCAACCTGCCGTAGAATATATCCTGACTTTCTATTTTAAAGTAATCGGGAAATATACCTTTTACGTTGTACGTACCCGACAGCTGTCCGTAAACAACATTTTTATCGGAGCTGTTGCCCCAAATAATGGGGGATATGGCATCTATACCCTTTACATTTTTCATAATGCTTTCAACATCCCTGTTACGCATATTCCAGTAACGACCTTTGTTGAATCCTTTGTAGGATTCGCTGGTCTGATTCGTGAAAATGAATATGGAGTTGGTTGAAAAACCACGAGTCCCTTCCATCATGCCATTTTTTAATCCGGTTCCGGAGCCTAATAGTAGTACAAGCATCAGGATACCCCAGAAAACACCAAAGCATGTAAGGAGACTTCTTGTCTTATTACGGGTGATGGTAACCCATATTTCTTGCCATCTGTCTAAATCAAACATATTTTCTTTTGTGGTTTATATTATTTATTCGGCTCTCATTGCTTCAATAGCTGTAATCTTTACTGCCTTTTGTGCGGGGAAATATCCGGCAAGAACTCCAGCTAAAATGAGTATCCCTGTAGATACAAGCGAAATTGTAAGACTAACTGTCGGGTCCCTGAACATCGAAATATCATCTTGTCCGGCAGCTTCACCCATGCCAGATGCTTGCATTCCATAATTTATTAATTCCGTTAGTCCAATTCCCAGAATCATCCCAATATAGCCGAAGATGGCCGTAATTATTATTGATTCAAAAATCACAAGTTTTAATATGGATAAAGGCGTTGCTCCAACAGCTTTGCGGATACCAAACTCCTTGGTCCGTTCCCTAACGCTGATAAGCATAATGTTACTTACCCCAACAATACCTGCAATTAAAGTTCCAATACCTACAATCCATACAAATGCAAGAATCCCGTTCATCATACTGTTGAACATTCTGAATTCGTTCGCGGTATTCCACATACCTATTGCACTCTTGTCGGCCGGATCAAACTGATGTCTGCGACCCATTCGTTGGCGGAAACGATCTTCAAATGAGGTATTTTCGTCTTCCGTATTAACACCTGTAATGGTAAAGGAAAGCTGATTTAAACCATAGCCTGAGCTATAAAGGGATTGTCCGGTCGAAAAAGGAATATAGCAGGGAGCATCGTTGCTTTTATTATCGTCTTTGTATACACCAACAACCTGATACATTACCGATCCAGCCCTTACATATTTTCCTAAAGCGCTTTCCTTTCTGAAAAGAACTTCCTCCATCCGGGGACTGATTACAACTACTTTTCGTTTTTGTTGTATATCCAGATCGTTAATAAAACGGCCTTTTCCTGCCTGCATCTCAACAAAATTGATCCCAGAGTAGGCGGGGAAAATACCGTTAAGCTGGCAGTTGTTATATTCTCTGCCATAAAACAACGTGTCGCTATGGTTGATGGTGGCCGATTTTAGATCTATTTCGGAGTGTTCACGGCTAATGGCTACATAGTCTTCTTCTTTGAAAGTAATAGGCCGGTTAGTCTGCATCCCTTTATAAGGCAACGTTGTAAAACGAGGCCATACCTCTACCTTGTTCATCGCCATGTTGCGGAAATTATACATAACTCCGTTGCGAAGTCCGTTACCGGCTCCAAGTAAAACAATCAGCATAAAAATTCCCCATGAAACAGAGAATCCCGTAAGAAAAGTCCGAAGTTTATTTTTCTTAATTGTGCCGAATATCTCTCTAAAATTATCAAAATCAAACATGGCCGTTTCCTTTTTCGATAGATTCTATTTGTCCGTCGCACAGACGAATGATCTTCTTTGTTACATCTGCAACAGATTGCTCATGTGTAACTATAATCATCGTCATTCCTTCCTGGTTAACATTCCGCAGCAGATCCATAACTTCAAGTGTAGTATGGCTGTCTAGTGCTCCGGTAGGTTCATCTGCCAAAATTATTTGCGGTTTGGCAATTAGTGCACGGGCAATGGCTACACGTTGCTTTTGCCCTCCCGACAATTCGTTAGGCATATGGTCGGCCCATTCCCGTAAACCTACCATATCCAGGTATTCCATGGCTAATTCATTTCTCTTCTTTCTTTTCATTCCCTGATAGTACAATGGGAGGGCTACATTTTCCATCGCGTTTTTGAATGAAATAAGATTAAATGATTGGAAAATGAAGCCTATCATTTGGTTCCTTAATTCAGCCGCACGGGTTTCATTCAGATTTTGGATCAGCTGATTGTTGAGCATATAGGTACCCGTATCGTAGGTGTCTAAAATGCCAAGAATATTTAGTAATGTGGACTTCCCTGAACCTGAAGCTCCCATGATGGAAACCATCTCACCTTTCTCTATATTCAGATCTATACCTTTCAATACGTGCAGAGGAGCACCGTTGTAATACGTTTTGTTTATTCCGTCAAGATGAATCATAGTTTATTGCACTTTTTTATATTAGACGCATGGTTTTTCTCAGAAGTTGCAGAATACCAGTTATTTTTTTATTGCACAAATATAGGTACTGACTTAATACCTTGTATCGCATGGTACTTATAATTAAATAAATTTAACTAATTTATTTAACGTATTTGTATAGAAAATTATTGAAAAGCCTTTTAAAATAAATGGTTTTTATTCGTTTATATAACTAATGTTGGAATCATTAAAATACAAAAATATAATAAAAAATACATATTTTACAAAAATGGTATGGGCTTTAAAGATAAATATTAGTTGTTTCTACTTTTTTAGTAGTTAAAGCATTGATGGTTTTACATATTCATCTTATATTTGCTTCCTATAAATTCATTATTAATCATATAAATATAAATCATGGAAAAACCTTATGTGGTAGGTATCGATATTGGCGGTACTAATTCTGTGTTTGGCGTTGTGGATGCTAGAGGTACTATATTGTACAGTGGATCAATTAAGACTGGTAAATTTGCTGATGTAAATGATTACATTGCTGAGTTGGCTAAAGGGCTTGAAATGGTTATTGCTCAGGCAGGTGGTCCCGATAAAATCAAAGGTGTTGGCGTAGGAGCTCCTAACGGAAACTACTTCAATGGCTGTATTGAATTCGCACCTAACCTTCCCTGGAAGGGCAAAATTCCTTTGGCTCAGCTAATCAGTGAAAAGCTAGGCGGTATTCCTGTTGCGCTTACTAACGATGCAAATGCGGCAGCTATTGGAGAAATGACTTACGGTGTTGCCCGTGGAATGAAAGATTTTATTGTTATCACACTTGGAACAGGTGTTGGCAGCGGAATCGTTATTAACGGTAACCTTGTATATGGACATGATGGTTTTGCAGGCGAATTAGGACACGTGATTATGCGTCGTAATAATGGTCGTATGTGTGGTTGTGGCAGACAAGGTTGTCTGGAAGCTTATACTTCAGCGACTGGTGTTGCCCGTACAGCACGCGAATACCTTGAGATTCGTAAGGACGAAAGCGTGTTGCGCGAACTTGATCCGGACGAGCTTACTTCAAAGGATGTTTATGATGCAGCCATGAAGAATGATCCTCTTGCAATTGAAATTTTTGAAGCTACCGGATCTATGTTAGGTGAAGCGTTTGCAGATTTCGTTGCATTCTCTAGTCCTGAAGCAATTATTCTTTTTGGTGGTCTTACAAAGGCTGGCGATTTGATTATGAACCCTATTAAGCGTTCAATGGATAAAAATATGCTTAAAGTGTTTGAAGGAAAAACAAAACTTTTGTTCTCTCAATTAAAAGAAAGCGATGCTGCCGTTCTTGGTGCAAGTGCTTTGGGTTGGGAAGTGAAAGAATATTGATTATATTGCAATATATTATAGAGGCAGAGAAGTTCCTTTTGGGTTTTCTCTGCCTCTTTTAATTTAATTTCATACCAATTTGCATTTCAACCACAAAAATAAAACCGTAAGTTTGCAAAAAAAACTGAATGAAAGTTCTTCTGGTTACCCCGCCGCTTACTCAACTCAATACGTCATATCCTGCTACCTGTCATTTATTGGGCTTTCTTCGCTCAAAAGGATTGAAAGCGGAACAAATGGATCTAAGTATCGAACTTATTCAACAATTGTTTACTCGAAAAAAATTAGAAGAGATTTTTCATGAAGCATCCAACCAGTCCGATCTTTCGAAGATAAATAAGCTGCGGCTGCAGCAATCGGATTTTTATCTTCGCACCATTGAACCGGTTATGCGATTTTTAGGAGGGAAAGATGCTAGTTTAGCTCAACGCTTCTGTGAACTCAGCTTTTGGCCGGACAGCAAACGACTTCCTTCGGATGATGATCTGGAATGGGGGTTCGGAATGATAGGCAACCATGACCGTGCCATTCATCTGTGCACACTGTTTCTGAAAGATCTTTGCGACTTTATCAATCAGACGATAGATCCTCGTTTTGAGTTGATTCGATATGCCGAATCACTTTGCCTGCGACTTCCTGAGTTCGGACCGCTGCAAAAAGAACTGGAAAAGCCGCATTCGCTCATCGACAAATTAATGCTGGATATTTTTGCTCGTCGAATAGAAGAAAGTAAGCCAGATATTGTAGCCTTTACGATACCTTTTCCCGGGAATTTATATAGTGGATTACGATGTGCTCAGTGGATTAGGATTAACTTTCCCTCAGCTAAAATAGCAATGGGAGGCGGTTATGTGAATACCGAATTGCGCAGTCTTTCCGATCCTGCAATTTTCAATTATACCGACTTTCTGCTCTACGATGATGGCGAATTACCTTTGTTTCGATTAGTAACCGGGGGTGAGCTAATCCGTACTCTGTATAGAAATGTTGAAGGAGATATTGTTCGTGTAAATTTTGACAGCAAGGAAAATGTGCCTTTTGCTGAAATTGGAACGCCCAGTTATGATGGACTTTTGCATAATAACTATCTCAATCTGATTGAACTAACCAATCCAATGCATGCCCTGTGGAGCAACGGACGATGGAATAAAATGATTTTGGCGCATGGTTGTTATTGGGGGAAATGTGCTTTTTGCGATGGAAGTCTGGATTATATTCGACGCTTTGAACAAGCACCGATCGAGATGATTGTTGACAGAATGGAAAGCATTATGGAACAAACCGGACAATCAGGATTTCATTTTGTGGACGAAGCTGCACCTCCTGCTTTACTCAGGAAGCTGGCAGAAGAAATACTTCGTCGTAAGCTAACAGTCAGTTACTGGACTAATGTTCGTTTTGAGAAATCATACACAGCCGAGTTGTGCTATTTACTCGCACAATCGGGGTGTATTGCTATATCGGGAGGATTGGAAGTTGCTTCGCCGAGAATTCTGAAAATGATTAACAAAGGTATTACCATTGAGAGCGCTCGTGAGAGTATGCGTAATTTTACCGAAGCCGGTATTATGACTCATGCTTACCTGATGTACGGATTTCCAACTGAGACAGCTCAGGAAACCGTTGACTCTCTGGAGGTAGTTCGCGATTTATTTGCCAACGGCTGGATTCAGTCGGCTTTTTGGCATCGTTATGCTATGACAATGCATAGCCCTTCCGGTATATGTCCCGAAAGTGTTGGAGCTAAGCATGTTCTCATTCCAACCGCCCCCTTTGCTAATAACGAGATTGCTTTTACCACTCCGAACGAAATAGATTTGGAGTTTTATGGCAAAGGACTTAACCTCGCAACCTATAATTACATGCAGGGAGCTGGTTATGATGTGCCGGTGAAGAAGTGGTTTAAAAGATAAACTATCTTTCTTGCCATTTCAGGCTAACAGTTAGATGTAAAATATTTAATACAAATAACCAATAGAAGTTTTCAATTCTCTATTGGTTATTTGTTTTTTATTAATACCTTTAGGCGTAATATTACTTTGTTATTATTTGCAGGCTGACTAAACGTATAAAGATAAGAAGTCAATGAATATAAAACTAAACCATAGAATTATGACAGAACCAAATGAAATTTGTTACCCTAACATTAAACAAAGTTGGGGTATTTTAGGAATAGTAATACTTTTCTGTATATTGTTTGCACCGGCAAATCTATTACTTAATAAATTGGTTGGAAAGGAATTGACTTTTCTTATATACTATCTTTTTTCAATGGGGATTCCTTTTTGGATTTTTCACCTGAGAAGAAAAAAAAGGACCGGAGTCAGTCATTATAACTTTGCTTCAAGTAATGTAATGATTTTAGCATTGGTTTCCATAGTTACAATTTCCATTCAAATGGGTATTACAACTCCAATTATAAATCTGTTTCCGATGCCCGAATTTATAAAGAAAGCGTTTATCGAAATGGGACAGCAAAACGGAGTATTTGGATTTGTACTTATTGTAATTGCAGCACCAATAATTGAAGAACTGATTTTTAGAGGAATTATTCTGCATGGACTTTTGAAAAGATATAGTCCTGTTAAATCTATAATTGTTTCCAGCATACTTTTTGGAATTGCACATTTAAATCCATGGCAGTTTATAGCAGCATTTATTATTGGCGTTTTTTCGGGGTGGGTATATTTTAAAACGAATAAGATTTTATTATCAATAATCATTCATTCGGTTAATAACTTAGTCGGCTTTCTCAGTATGTATATTATGGATACAGAAACACTAATGGATATTTCATTAACTGATTTTTACGGCGGAAATTTAAACTTAATTCTGGTTATCGTCGTTTCTGTTATTCTTGCTTTATCCTGTATTTATCTACTTAATACTGAATTTGAAAAAGAAAAGGAAGACGGAATTACTCAAAACGAAACAGCGTTTAATGAATAGTCCATGGATGAATGATAAATCAAAAATTGAAATAACTTTCTACCTTTGCGAAAAATAGAAGCTATGCATCCATTACATCAATTCAACTATTGCCCTAAATGCGGTTCCGGCGAATTTGCTGAAAATAACGAGAAGTCCAAGCGTTGTCATTCTTGCGGATTTGTTTATTATTTCAATCCTTCGGCTGCTGTGGCCTGCTTTATACGTAATGAGAAAGGAGAACTGCTGTTTGTAAAACGCGCCAAAGATCCGGCCAAGGGAACGTTGGATTTGCCCGGTGGATTTGTTGATTTGCATGAAACTGCCGAAGAAGCTGCGCGCAGGGAAGTGAAAGAGGAGACGGGGCTTGATATTGAATCTTGTTTGTACTTGTTTTCTATTCCTAACATTTATCCTTATTCCGGATTTGACGTCCATACAGAAGATTTGTTTTTTGAATGTAATGCGCATTCGTTTGACGACCTTGCAGCTGCAGATGATGCCTCTGAAATTGTTATCCTCTCATTGAAAGATGTTAATGCCGATTTGTTTGGTCTTCAATCGATTAAGAAAGGGGTTGAAAGGTATTGTGCCCATTATTAATTCTTTTTACAAACTTCTTAGTTTTTTATTTGGGCTCTATTCTCTATCTTTGCCTATCAGAACTATCAGGCACCATTCTGTGCCTGTACAAAAAGCAATGGAGTAATGAAAAGAATACTAATTCCGCTGTGTATAGTTGTAGGCTCTCACGCGGCCACCGGGCAACGATCTTATCAGTTTGAGTCGCCCGAACGACTTTTTATTGAAGGAAAAGAGATGTTCATTTTAAAGAACTATCCGGGTTGCATGGACAAGCTCGAAGCGTACAAGAAACAGGCGAAGGATGCCGATCTGATTCAGGAATCCGATTATATGTTGGCTTGTGCCGCTTTTGAACAGGGAAAAGAAAATGCGCCGGATGTGTTGAAGGAATATATGGAAAAGTATCCGGATACACGTCATGGTGATGAGATGCATTACCTGATAGCATCATCTCATTTTGACCGTAAAGAGTACGAAAAGGCAGTATATTGGTTTAAGGAATCGACCATCGAGATGCTTAGTCCGGCTCAGCAGGAGACTTATAGTTTCAGATATGCCTATTCATTGCTTCAGACTGGAGAGATGGAAAAAGCCCGCGGGTACTTTACTCGCCTGAAGCAAATAGGGGCAACCTATAATGATGCAGGAGCCTATTATGTTGCTTATATCGATTATGCTTCCGGAAAATATAATAATGCGCTTGTTGAGTTTAACCGTCTTAAAGACAAGCCCGAATATGCACTGCAGTCATCGTATTATATAACTCAGATCTATTTTATTCAGCGTAAGTACGAGAAGACGATTGCCGAAGGAGAAGTCCTTTTGCAGAATTATCCACACAGTGAAAATAATACGGAGGTGCACCGAATTTTGGGTAATTCATACTATCATATGGGTAACCCGGATAAGGCAATTGCAAATTTAAGCAAATATGTTTCGGATGCGGAAGAACCTCTTCGCGCCGATTTGTATATATTGGGAGTTTGTTATTTTAATAAAGCCAGCTATAACAGTGCGGTAGATTGTTTTGGTCGGATTGTTCGCGAGCCAGATGCGCTTACTCAGAATGCCTATCTGTATCTTGGGCAGTCTTACTTAAAATTGAACGACAGGAATAATGCCCGTATGGCATTTGAAGCAGCGGCTACAACTTCGTTCGACAAACAGGTGAAGGAGGCGGCCATGTATAATTATGCCTTGCTTATTCATCAAACTTCGTTTACAGGTTTTGGAGAGTCGGTAACCATTTTTGAAAACTTCCTGAATGAATTTCCCAACTCGTCCTACTCGGATAAAGTAAACGATTATCTGGTTGAAGTATACCTTACTACCAAAGATTATCGCTCTGCACTTGCTTCCATCGAAAAGATTAAGCGTCCAAGTACCCGGATTCTGGAAGCCAAGCAGGATATTCTTTTTCAATTGGGTACACAATCGTTTACAAATGTAAAATTGGATGAGGCTGTCGATTTGTTTAACCGTGCTATTTCGCTAGGTTCCTATAACCTTGAAGCACGGAATGATGCTTATTTCTGGCGGGGTGAATGTTACTATCGCCAGGGTGAATATACCAAAGCTGAATCCGATTACAGAACTTATTTGAATAATACCCAGCAGAAAAATACAGACATGTATGCGCTGGCTCAGTATAACCTGGGTTACTGCTACTTTAAAGAAAAGCAATATGCGGATGCGTTAAGTCGATTCAGGCAGTATGTGCAACAGGAAAGCAACAGTCAGCTTCCATCTTATGCCGATGCTTACAACCGTATAGGAGACTGTCTATTCCAAAGCCGTCAGTTTGCCCAGGCAGAGGAGAGTTACAGCCGTGCGGCAACTCTGCAGCCTTCAGCTGCCGATTATGCTGTATATCAGAAAGGATTCCTATTGGGACTTCAGAAAGATTATAAGGGGAAAATCAGTTCAATGGATCGTCTTGTGCGCGAATTCCCCGAATCCCCCTACGTGGACGACGCGTTGTTTGAAAAAGGACGTGCCTATGTGATGCTTGATAATAGTAATGGGGCTGCTGATGCTTTTGAACAAGTTATCAGTAAGTTTCCGCAAAGCACCCAGGCCCGTAAAGCAGGTATTCAGTTAGGATTACTCTATTTTAATGCGAATCAGCCCGAGAAAGCATCTGCAGCTTACAAGTCAGTTATAGATAATTATCCGGGAAGCGACGAAGCAAAAGTTGCTTTGCAAGATTTGAAATCGGTATATCTGGATCTAAATGATATCAGTTCGTACGCTGCTTATGTAAATTCATTGGGTGGCAATGTCCGTTTTGATGTGAGTGAGCAAGATTCGCTGACCTATCTGGCCGCCGAAAAACTTTTCATGAAGGGAGATAATTCCGGAGCCAAAAAGAGTCTTACTAATTACTTGCAATCGTTCCCTGATGGAGCTTTCAGCACCAATGCCAATTATTATTTGGGAAGCGTTGCTTTTAACAATAAAGAATACGATGAGGCAAAGCAACTATTTAAGGTTGTGCTTGCCAGCGGAGATACTAAGTTCGCCGAATCTGCTTCTGCCCGTAAGGCAGAGATCGAATATATGCAGGAAGATTACGTGGCTGCACTCGAAAGTTTTAAACATTTAAAGGCTGTTGCAGAAAGTAAGGATAATAAGGATGCGGCTAAACTAGGTATAATGCGTTGTGCCCAATATACGGGCAAACATCAGGATGCTCTTTCAGGAGCCGAGGAATTGCTGAAGGATCCGAAGCTATCACCCGAACTGAGTGCGGAAGCCCGTTATATTCGTGCAAAGGCAAACATTGCATTGAAGCAACCGGCAAAAGCGATGACCGATTTGCAGACAATCAGCAAAGATACCCGTACGGTCCATGGAGCCGAAGCCAAATATTTGTTGTCTCAATTGTATTTCAATAATAAGGAAAATGCCAAGGCTGAGAAGGAACTGATGAATTTTATCGAGAATGGAACGCCTCATCAGTATTGGCTGGCACGTGGCTTTATATTATTGGCGGATATATATATTAGTCAGAATGATGACTTCCAGGCTCGTCAGTATCTGACCAGTTTGCAGAATAATTATAAGGGTACGGATGATATTGCCGGAATGATCGAGAACAGATTGAGTAAATTAAAGAAATAAGAATAGGGATGAAAGCTATATATAATGTAAAAGCCCTCTGCCTTGTGGTAGCATTAAGTACTGCAGCAACGGGATATGCGCAGGAAGATAAGACGAAAGCTAATGATGTGAACCGTGAAATGACCCTCGAACGGGAATACGATCCATCGGTTCAGGATGCATCTAAGGTGAATACCTTGCCGAAGGTAAAAGAGCCAGTTGTAAAAAAGATGCCGATCGATTACAGTTCTTTTGCTGTAGCCACTGATCCTCAGCAGGAGATTTCTTTGTTGGGATCAGGCAATATTATGACTGAGATTCCTTTTAGTAAAAAGCGTGGTTATTTGAATCTCGGTGTAGGAAACTATATGAACCTGAATGGAGATCTGGGATATCATATACTTAGTACCGAAAAAGATAAACTAAATTTCTTTGTATCTCATCGATCCACGAATGGTGAGATTAAATACCTCCAAAATGAGGAGAAGCAGAAAGCGAAGCTGAATAGTAACCTCGGAGGAATTAACTTCGAACATGAGTACGAAAAGCTTGCATTAAAGCTTGGCTTTGGAGTGGATTTTACAAGGTTTAACTACTATGGGTATTTTGAACCTTATTTTTCTGATGGAGTTTTCTACCCGGATATAGCATACGGGTCACTTGTGGACTACGATAAAAATCAGTCAAATACAACTGTAGGAGGTATGATTGGATTTGAATCCAAAGGACATGGACCTTTTGAGTATGCCCTGGACCTGGATTTCAAACGTTTTTCTAATAAGTATGGCATGACTGGAGGTTTCGGTGGTATTAAAGAAAATACATTTGGAGCTGAGTTCGATGTTAACAGCGAATTTAACGGGGGAATGAAGATTGGAGTAGAGGGTAAGCTTGAGTATTTTAATTATGGTGAAACAGATGCAGAAACTACTGAGCCGTTTGAAAGGAATAATCATGCAGAAGCCACGCTGAGTCCTTATTTGAAAACTGACGGAGAAAACTGGAATCTGCGTCTGGGCGCCAATACAATGATCATTACTGGTGAGGAAAAAAAGATATTCTTTTCTCCTAATATTACAGCCGATGTGGAGTTGGCTCCTAAGACCGTTTTATATGCTTCTGCCACAGGAGAGGCTCGGGCAAACAGTGCTTACGAAATATCTCGTATAAACCGTTACATCAATCCTGATTTGGTTCTTGAAGCATCCCGTACCTGGATGGATGGAATCGTTGGAATCAAAAGCGGAGCAGGTCCCGGCTTTTGGTTTGATGTATTTGGCGGTTATAAAATAACAGACAACGAACATTTTTTCATACCTCAAAATACCTTGTATGCTAAGTTCGGAAATGTCAGCAATGTAGCTTATTACGATGCGAAATTGTTCCGGGGAGGGTTGACTGTGAAATACAGTTATCAACAACTTTTCAACATATCGTTGAAGGGTGTTTATAACTCGTGGACAGTGAATGAAAGAGAGAGTGAGGAAGCTGAAGGAGAGGGCGAAGCTGTGATTACAGATATCAAGGCATTTGGCAAACCAAAAACAGAATTATTTGGTGAGATATCGGTAAACCCTATGGAGAATATTACCCTTTCTATGGATTACTATCTGGGAACAGGCCGATACACCCATTTCAATGGTTCAACCATTAAAATGGATAATATCAATGAATTGAATATGAAAGGAACTTATCAGCTAAACGATACTTTTGGAGCTTATATCAAGTTTAATAATCTACTTTTCCAAAAGTATGAGCTTGTTTACGGCTATCCTCAACAAGGATTCAATGCCATGGTTGGCATCAACCTTAATTTTTAATTACACGATTTACTTCAAGTGATTATATAATAAGGGGAGCTTCATTAGTGAAAGCTCCCCTTGTCTTTTGATTTTGGGATTTGTTATATGTTGTTTAACATGTTTTATGGGAAAAAGACTTGACAAACCTTTGTGGAGACTGTATCTTTGCATCGTGGTTTTTTCATAATAGTATTAGATTTAAGGTTAACAAAGTTTGGTTAGGGGATGTCGGGAGACATCCTTTAATTGTTTATAGGGGATTCATATCCCTTTTTTTATTTTGCAGGCTCCAGTAACCAAGTCAGATTAAACCGATAATGCAAGCGGCTACTTACTAAATGAATTACATTGTCGGGACTTTGTGTCGCGGCTAAATATCCCCGGGGTTCTGCATGGGTGGCATCCATCTCAAAAGCTCCAGTCCACGCTCCTCCATTCAGAAAACGATAGGTTCCGTCAGTAATCAGTTTCTTTATCGGCCAGGTTTTTCCTTCGTCGAAAGAAAGCGCGGCATACATTCCGTAACCCCTTACTGATTTACCAGAAGCATTTGTGAATAGCAACCCTCTATCTTCTTTTTTTGTCCGTATAGGGTGATCAGTAAATGAAATCAATAATAATGGACCTTCCTGCAGTCGTAAGAAAACAAGTCGTTGTCCTCCGTCTATTGGAGGAAATTCTGAGGCGGAATAAGTCCAGCTTTTTCCCATGTCTTTCGAAATACTCATCGGCATTCTCAACAAACCAGTGGAGTCGGGGATACTGTTTCCTCTAGCAAGTGCCATCAGATCTCCGTTCATCAGTTGAACAATGCCTGTATGAATTCCTGCAATTGTTGAACCATTTCCATTTTGTTTAAATTCGGAAGGTTTCCCATCCCATGGGTCTAGCCAAGTTTTTCCATGATCCTTACTAATATGAATAGCAGCCCCGTCGTTACTACCAGGTCCAGCGTCGCAAGCCTGAATAAACCAACCCTCCCTGGTTTTTATAGTCCCTGCAATAACCTGGTGCCGTTTAGTATGTTCCTTTGCAATGATCTCAGGTTTTGACCAACTAGCCCCATTGTCTGTACTTTCCCTTTTCACCATGGCCAGATTTTGCCAATCTCCAGACGCTTCCATGCCATTTATATGAAATAACTTTCCCTGTCCATCATTAAATATAGCAGAACCTGTCATATTTCGGTCGGGAACTTTAAAGAACAGGGACGCTTCATCCCATTCCGATTGCCCGTTACGTAGTCGCGAGCACAACACAACCATATCTCTTCCATTCTCTTCTTCGGCGGAAAACCATATGGCAAGCAAATCACCATTGCTACACCAGGTTATGGCCGGCTGATGGTTATGCTTGTAAAACGGAGTTCCGGAATTACATGATGGCTGAATTACAAAAGGTACAGGTTTCATGAACAAAGGCTTTTTGTTTGACCTCTTTTCCCATATCTCTTTCTTTTGTGAAATAGAATTGTCCACGATGGTATATTCTGAAGATTCAAGTGGTGCAGTTGAGGGAAACTCAGCAAGTACTACCCTGAATCCAGTTTGAGAATGCTTGTCGTCTGGAATCATAGCCAGCCGGTTGGCTGATCGGAGAAACTTTTCCGGTGTATTATGACTTCCTCCCCGGGTTACACGGAAAGAACCATCGTCCATTCCAACCGGATCAGTCTGATCTTTTGCGGAGTAAGGACCGTACCAATCGAGGCACCATTCTTCAACATTTCCATGCATATCGTACAAACCGAATGCATTTGCCGGCGTCTGTCCTACAAGAAGCGATACCTGCTTAAGGTCGCGGGCTGTCTGCTGATTCTTTTGATAGACTCCCGGTAGTCCGTCGTCCATTGAAAAGGTGAGATAGCTTCCCGCCCTGCAGGCATATTCCCATTCGGATTCAGTCGGCAATCGATAAGTTTTACCTTCTTTTTTGCTTAGCCATTTGCAGTAGTTTACCGCATCGTAATAGCTTACAAAAACGACTGCTTCGTCGTCGAGCAACGACAATCCGTTTTTTCCCCGAAAGAATTTATGAGAAGGATCAAAAGCTTCATATTGTGCATTTGTGATTTCAGTTGCCGACATTTTGAAAGGGCTGGTAAGTGTTACTTTGTGGATTGGCGCTTCATCGTAATTAATACCTAATCCTTCACTTCCCATATAGAAGAAGCCAGCCGGAATATCGATCAACTGAATATCAACAGGAGAAGACTGCTGGCTGTACAGAAGCTGACTGGCCAAAAGCAATGAAACTGTTATCCATCTCTTATGTAGTGCTTTAATAGAGGAAGTCATGCGCAGTGGATTAATGATTATACATGTCTTTATTATAGAAATTCATGATTTTCATCATCATCGAATGCGCCATGTGTGCCGGACTATCAGGATTAATCGCCATAGCTTCAAGGTAGTTGTTAATAGCCAATTGCATATCTCCCTTTTTGCGCCAGGCATTCCCCTTTAGGTAAAAAGCTTCATCGTTTTGAGGATTTGCAGCGATTATTTCGTCAAGCAAGCGAATGGCTTCTTCAATATTGCCATCCAGTATAAGTTGTTTTATTTTATCCATATACGATATATTTATTCGCAAAGGTATAAATTCCGGAACAAAAACAACGAAATCATATTACTTTGCAAGGGTTCTGATTTGTATCAAAAGTTTGTTTTTTTATTGATTTAGTGGGTTTTCGTAAATTATTATGTAAGTTTGTACCCGATTTCGAACGAGAAAGCAGATAAATATGCATAAAAACCTGGTAATAGTAGAATCTCCGGCTAAGGCTAAGACTATCGAGAAATTTCTTGGAAAAGATTTTAAGGTAATGTCAAGTTATGGTCATATCCGTGATTTAAATCCTAAAGATTTCAGTATTGATATAGAAAATAACTACCTGCCGAAGTACATAGTACCTTCGGATAAGAAGAAGTTGGTTTCCGAGTTAAAGAGTGAAGCCAAGAAAGCCGAACAGGTTTGGTTAGCATCCGATGAGGACCGCGAAGGAGAGGCTATATCATGGCATTTGTATGAAGTATTAGGCCTAAAACCAGATAATACGAAACGAATTGTTTTTCATGAAATTACTAAAACAGCAATTCTGCATGCTATTGAAACACCCCGTGAAATTAATCAGAATCTGGTGGATGCCCAACAGGCCCGACGGGTTCTTGACCGTATCGTGGGGTTTGAGCTTTCTCCGGTTTTATGGCGTAAAGTTAAGCCTTCATTATCTGCTGGTCGTGTTCAATCTGTCACAGTACGTCTAATTGTTGAACGCGAAAGAGAAATTCATTCTTTTGTAAGTGAAGCTGCCTATCGTGTTATAGCCAATTTTATTTTGCCTGATGGTACAACGGTTCTTAAGGCAGAACTAAATAAAAGGTTAAAAACGAAAGAAGAAGTAATAAACTTACTGAATCTATGCAAAACAGCATCCTTTCAGATTGATGATATCGCAAAAAAACCGGTTAAAAAATCGCCGGCAGCACCTTTTACAACGTCAACGCTTCAGCAAGAGGCTTCCCGAAAATTGGGTTACTCGGTTTCACAAACCATGATGATTGCTCAGAAGTTGTATGAATCAGGATTCATTACCTATATGCGTACCGACTCGTTCAATTTAAGTGATCTGGCTTTAGGTACTTCAAAAGAGGAGATTTTAAGTTCATATGGGGAGAAATATTATAAATTCCGTCAGTATCATACTAAAAGTAAAGGTGCTCAGGAGGCTCACGAAGCGATTCGTCCTACCTACGTCAATAAAGTTGATGCGGGAGGAACTGCCCAGGAGAAGAAGTTGTATGAACTGATTCGGAAAAGAACTCTGGCGTCTCAGATGGCGGATGCAGAGTTGGAACGAACAACTATTTCTGTTGGAATTTCAGGGCAAAAAGAGAAATTTGTTGCTACAGGCGAAGTAATTGTTTTTGACGGATTTTTGCAAGTTTATCGCGAAAGTCTGGATGATGAAAGCGAAAAGGAACAAGAAAATGGTCTCTTGCCAGCTGTTGAAATGAATGCAGTGCTTAACTTGGATGAAGTAAAAGCAACCGAACGGTTTACGCAACGTCCACCTCGATATACAGAAGCAAGTTTGGTCCGCAGGCTAGAAGAACTGGGTATAGGTCGTCCATCTACTTATGCGCCAACCATTCAAACTGTCCAAAACCGGGAATATGTTGTGAAAGGGGACAAGCCCGGCGAAGAAAGAAATTTTACTGCTATTGCTCTGAAGAAAGGTAAGATTACCGAGTCTTTGAAGAGCGAGATGGTGGGAGCCGACCGCAATAAGTTAATGCCAACTGATATTGGAATAGTGGTAAACGATTTCCTAATGGAGTATTTCCCCAATATACTTGATTATAACTTTACAGCCAACGTAGAGAAAGAGTTCGACTCCATTGCAGACGGAGAAATGATTTGGACTAGCGTTATTGATAACTTTTATAAATTGTTCCATCCGATTGTAGAAGCTACATCGGCTATAAAAACTGAACATAAAGTTGGAGAAAGAGCGCTCGGTATAGATCCCAAAAGCGGAAAGCCTGTTTTTGTTAAAATAGGTCGCTTCGGTCCGGTTGCTCAGATGGGACAGGCGTTCCCGGATGATAAAGACGCTCCGAAACCTTCATTTGCCTCTTTGTTGAAAGAACAGTCTATAGAGACTATCACCCTCGATGAAGCAATAAAGCTTTTTGACCTACCCAGAACGATTGGCGAATTTGAAGATAAAGAAATTACAGCTGCTATTGGGCGTTTTGGACCTTTCCTTCGTCATGACGGTAAGTTTGTTACTATCCCAAAGGAGTTTAGCCCATACACAATTTCGCTGGAAGATTCGGTTGAACTTATAAAAAACAAACGTATTCAGGAAGAACAACGTTTTATAAAGTCTTTCGAAGAAGAACCGGAACTGCAGATACTGAATGGCCGTTTTGGTGCCTATATTGCCTATAAGAAAAGCAATTATAAAATTCCGAAAGGAACAGAGCCAATTAGTCTGACATTGGAACAGTGCATGAAGATTATAGAAGATACGCCAGAAAAGAAAACAACAAAGAAGCGTACTACACGCAAAAAAGCATAATAAACAAAAAGGGAGTCCAATATATGGACTCCCTTTTTGTTTATTAGTAAAAAGGATTACATCCTTTCCGGAACATCAATCCCCAGCAACGACATCCCTGATTTTACAACCTTGGCCACGTTGGAAGACAACACAAGTCGGAATGCTTTAACTTCAGAATTCTCTTCACGTAGAATAGAGAAGTCGTGGTAGAACTGGTTGTATTCCTTTACCAGATCGTAAATATAGTTGGCAACGATAGCCGGGCTATATTCGCTACCTGCTTCTTTTATCACCGAAGCAAAGTCGGCTGTAAGCTGTATCAGTCCTTCTTCTTTTTCAGAAAGAGATATGGATCCAGGAAGTTCTGCCGGTAGCACGATACCTTGTTCGGCTGCTTTGCGTAATACAGAACAGATGCGTGCGTATGTATATTGAATGAAAGGTCCGGTATTTCCGTTAAAGTCTATTGATTCCTTGGGATTGAAGGTCATGTTTTTCCGGGGATCGACTTTCAGCATAAAATATTTCAGTGAACCGAGACCTACCATGGAAACAATCCTTTCAGCTTCGTCTGGTGTCAATCCATCAAGCTTACCCAGCTCCTGCGATATTTCACGTGCAGTCGAAACCATTTCTTCCATTAAATCGTCTGCATCAACCACTGTTCCTTCACGGCTCTTCATTTTTCCTTCGGGTAACTCAACCATTCCATAAGAGAAATGAACCAGTCCTTTTCCGAATTCAAAACCAAGCTTATCCAATAAAATAGAAAGAACCTGGAAATGGTAGTTTTGTTCGTTACCCACCACATAAATCATTTTGTTGATCGGATAATCGTCGAAGCGAAGTTTGGCAGTACCAATATCTTGAGTCATATATACAGAAGTGCCGTCTGCGCGGAGTAGTAGTTTCTCATCCAGACCGTCTCCGGTTAGATCTGCCCAAACGGATCCGTCTTCCCGGCGATAGAAAACTCCTTTCTCCAATCCTTCCAGTACTTTACCCTTTCCTTCGAGGTACGTTTGAGATTCGTAGTAAATCTTATCAAAGTTTACACCCATGCGCTTGTAAGTTTCGTCGAAGCCGGCATATACCCAGCTATTCATCATCGACCATAAAGCGACTACCTCTTTATCTCCTGCTTCCCATTTTAGCAACATTTCACGGGCTTCTGCCATCAAAGAAGACCGGGCTTCAGACTCTTCTTTTGTCAGTCCGTTAGATTGCAATTCAGCAAGCTCTTGTTTGTATTTTTTATCAAATAGAACGTAAAAATCCCCAATAAGATGATCTCCTTTTTTGCCTGCAGACTCGGGAGTAATCCCTTCGCCCCACTTTTGCCAGGCAAGCATTGACTTACAAATGTGGATTCCACGATCGTTTACAATATTTGTTTTAACTACCTTGTTACCATTGGCTTTCATTATCTCAGCAAGACTGTAACCCAGAAGATTATTTCTTACATGTCCAAGGTGAAGCGGTTTGTTCGTATTTGGTGAAGAGTATTCAATCATTACCAACGGTGAAGTTTCCGTTATTTCTTTCTTTCCGAACTCAGGCTGTGCGTTGATTGTGTTAAGCAAATCAATCCAGCAAGAAGAAGAAATCGTAAGGTTCAAGAATCCCTTAATAACATTAAACGCAGCAATAGCGGGCTCTTTTTTAAGAAGATATTCTCCCAAAGCCTGTGCAGTCTGTTCGGGCGACTTTCTTGAAATCTTTAAAAAAGGAAATACAACCAGGGTGAGATGCCCTTTAAATTCTTTCTTTGTTTTTCCTAACTGAATCTGAGTTGTTTCGATGTCTGCTCCGTAGAGTTCTTTTACTCCGGATACAATTGCACTTGTAATCTGTTGTTCGATGACCATATTCTTCAGGCTATATGTTCGTTTTATTTTTGTGCAAAGATAACACTTTAAGCAGAGGTATAAAAAAAAAGGATGCAATTCGTATTGCATCCTTTTTTATGATAAAGAAATTTCTTACTTGATTTTGTCGGTTAGTTCTGCACCAGCCTTGAATTTTACAACCTTGCGGGCTGGAATATCAATAACTTCTTTAGTCTTAGGATTAACACCTTTACGTGCGGCTTTTTCAGATGTAGAGAAAGATCCGAAACCAAGAAGAGCAACTTTACCGCCTTCTTTCATTTCGTTAGAGATTGTTTGGATGAAAGCTTCTACTGCTTTCTTTGAGTCAACTTTGCTTAATCCCGATTGCTCAGAAACGGCATTAATAAATTCTGTTTTGTTCATGATGGTTTGATAGTTAATATATTAAACAATGGACCGATTGCTTATTGTCGGCTTCAAAGTTACTTTTATTTTAAATATAACAAAAGATTTATAAACTTTTTTTGACTACTATGCTGTTTTTACGGCGCAGATGGCCCTTTTTTTACGAAATTACGGGTATTAAAGTCCATTATTATCAATGACTGACTTTCTAAAAATATGAAATAGGGCTATACTATGACTGTCCATATAGAAAATAATTTTACCTTTGTCGTAAATATTCGCGTATGATTAATCAAGGAGGATCAGGTTTCCTAAGCAGGATTCCGGTGGTAACGAAAAATATTATAATTATCAATCTGCTTTTCTGGATGGCAAGTATTGCATTGCCTAAGGTAGGGATTGATTTGATCAATATAGGAGGATTGCATTTTCCGTGGGCAACGGATTTTTATGCATTTCAGTTTATTTCCTATATGTTTTTACATGACACAAGTTCACTGGGACATGTCTTTTTTAACATGTTCGCTGTTTTTATGTTTGGACGGGTGCTCGAAAATGTTTGGGGGCCTAAACGGTTTTTGCTGTTCTATATAATTACGGGTCTTGGAGCTGCTGTTGTACAGGAAGCTGTATGGTTTTATAATCTGAAAGATCTGGTATTTGCTTCACAGGATTATGTAAACCTGAACGGTGTTGAGATTATTCACAAAAATGAGTATCTGAATTACTTTATAACCATAGGAGCTTCCGGGTCTGTTTTTGGTATATTGCTTGCATTCGGGATGCTGTTCCCCAATGTGCCTCTTTATTTAATGTTTATTCCTGTTCCTATTAAAGCAAAGTATTTCGTTGTCTTTTATGGACTAGCCGAATTATTCATGGGTGTGGCAAATTTTGGAGGAGACAATGTTGCTCATTTTGCTCATTTGGGTGGAATGCTTTTTGGTTACTTCATGATTCGTTACTGGCGAAAGAAAGACAATGACAATGGACGATTTTATCTCTAAATTAAAGTATAATTTCAAGCAAGGGAATATCCTTTCGAAGCTTATATATATAAATGTAGGGCTATTTCTTATAATCAGGCTTTTTGCTTTGATTTGTACTCTTTTTTCATTAGATGGAGGTGGACTGCTCTTGTTTCTTCAGGTGCCTTCTTCTCCGGAACTTCTTTTGTATCGTCCGTGGACACTGATTACGTATATGTTCACTCATTTTGATTTTTTGCATATTTTATTCAATATGCTTTGGCTATATTGGTTTGGTGGATTATTCCTTACTTTTTTTAGTGAACGTCAGCTAGGAGGTTTGTACCTGATTGGAGGAATAGCCGGAGCCTTATTGTATATTGTTTCCTATAATCTTTTTCCTTATTTTAGTGAAGCGGCTGCATATAGTACGCTAATGGGAGCATCAGCTTCGGTAATGGCCATTGTATTTGCAGTCTCCTTCTACAAGAAGGATATGGAAATATCCCTCTTTATCATTGGGAGAATTAAATTGATTTATTTGGCTTTATTTACTTTCGTGGTTGATTTGCTGGCTATCACCTCAGACAATGCAGGTGGTCATATCGCTCATATTGGTGGAGCATTAGTAGGAATAGTATATGCCCTGCAGATATTAAAAGGGAAAGATCTCACAGTCCCATTGAACCGGGTGATTGATTTTTTTGTTAATATAAGCCGACGCAAGCCTAAAATGAAAGTTACACACCGTCGTACAGAAAATGACAGGGATTATAATGCAAGAAAGCAAAGCGAACAGGTGGTAATAGATGCGATACTGGATAAGCTGAAACGTTCAGGATACGAAAGTCTTTCTGAAAGTGAGAAAAAACAGTTGTTTGATGCAAGTAAAAAATAACCGGGTAGGATGAAAACATTCAAGTTGTTATTACATGTCCTTTTTGCAATAGGCCACGTTCTGGTTGTGTTGTTGTTCCTGGTGTCGGCTTTTTCTGACCGGATTTCGCCAGAAAAGCATCTTTTGTTTTCCTATATCGGACTTGCATTTCCTGTTTTCATGTTTGCTAATTTTTTATTTATACTTTATTGGCTGATTATTTCTAAATGGAAAACAGCCCTTGTTGGGGTTGTCGCTTTTATAATTGCCTGGGGGCCTGTTACCTCTTATCTGCCTTTTCATAGCATGAGCGTTCCTGTACCTGAGGAATCTTTGAAAGTGTTGACGTACAATGTGATGGGATTTGCCTATAAAAACCACACAGCCGATTCCCCGAACCGTATTATTGAATATATTGCAGATTCTGGGGCTGATATTGTTTGTATACAGGAATATTCTGTAAGTAAGGGGGGCAATAATCTAACGGCAAAAAGATTAAACCGTGCACTCAAAATGTATCCATTCCGTTCGGTAATAGAACTAAACTCCAACAAGTATCAGAGTATTGGAATAGCCTTGTTTTCAAAATATCCTATCGAACATAGTCGCCGAATTAAATATAAAAGCGCGTTCAATGGTTCTGCCATTCACGAGATCAATATTAAGGGAAAAAAAATTACGTTAGTAAATAACCACCTCGAATCGTTTAAACTTACGATGGAAGACAGATCAAAATATTCACAAATTATTGGAAACTTAGGTTCTGAGGCCTTGGTCGAACTAAAAGGGACTTTGCAACAAAAGTTGGGAACAGCCTTTCAGGTAAGGGCAGGTCAGGCCGAAAGCGTAGCTAAAGAAGTAAAAGAGGCTAACGGAGAGTATGTTTTGGTGTGCGGAGATTTTAATGATACTCCTATATCTTATGCCCACCGTACAATTCAGGGAGACCTTATTGATGCTTTCTCGGAATCGGGAAGGGGATTAGGAATCAGCTATAACCAAAATAAGTTCTGGTTCCGTATTGATAATATCCTTCATTCCTCCAATATTAAGTCTTACCGCTGTACGGTGGACAAAGTTCGTTATTCCGACCACTATCCGATGTGGTGTTATATAACGCTTGAATAGTTTATAATTTAATTTGCAGCATCAAAAACATCTGCAAACAGCGATTCTACAAAGAAATAGGTTGCATTGCAAAATAATAAAGGGTCTTTGATTTCCGTAACTTTGTTCCCTTTTCCATTTCCCATAATTACATCTTCTGCCGGGTATGACTTCAGCTTTTTCTCATCTTCCGGATTGTATTGATAGGTGATGTCAGAAACGTCAATCGAGTAACCTCCGTCTTTACAGTTAATTCTCATTTTATATTTGAGAATGGTTTTATCTGTATCATTTAGCAGCAATTCTACTTTTGATCCAATAAAAATAGTACCCTTGTTTTTATTGGCCGAAACACTCGAGATAAAAACATCTTTCCCATAGTTGTCTTTTGCCCATTTATGAATGGAATTGAAAAGATCGGTTTGGCTTGCTTCTTTTATCTCTATCTCATCACTATAGCAAACCTTACTGTTTTTAGTAGGCGCACACGATTCTACTGTCCCTTTGTGCCCCTGAGCAAGAACAAGTAACGGAAGCATCGCAAAAAGGAATAAAATTATTTTTTTCATATGCTGTTTGTTATTTAATCCATACATTTAAAATTTCACCAAGAAGGACCTTGCTACCTTCAAGAGAGTTTTCTTTGGAAGGAATTGCCTGTAAAGTGGAAATTTTCCTACATTCAATAATCATCCAGGCTTCAGAAAAAGCCTTGCTTCCTTCGGGTGTTGTGAGTAGTGTTAGTCCGGATTTATTTACTTTATCCGAATCTTTCAGCCGGTTTTCTTTGTTTCTTTCCAATACATCCCTGTATGCTTCGGTGTAGAAAGAAAGGGTGTAGGTGGAAGATGTTTCCAAAACACTGGAGATGTTGTTTCCAGACTCGGTTAAACAAAATGCAACAGGTTTATTTATTGCATAACCTAAACCACCCCAGCTTGTTGTAGCAAAATCTGTTTCCCGGTCATTTTTTGCTGTAATCATCATCAAATCATTTTGCATCATTTTGATGATATTTCCCGGAATTTTGTCAGGAGCAATCTTTTTGTATCCCTCAAGAGAGCTGCTAGTCGTACTTGCTGATTCAGGTGAACCAGAAGCCTCAACTTCTGTCACAGACACAGGAGCAGTAACTGCTGTAGCAGGAGAAACAGGAATACTTTGTGTTAAGGCAGATGCAGATACAGACGCAGATACGCGTTCGTTTATTTTGTTAGTCACCTGATTAAACAGTTTGTCTACAAGATCAATAGTTTTTGTTCTGAATTTACCCGGAACCCTTAAAAGCTTGTCGTTTTTTAGAGCGGCTCTATCAGTAATCCATTCTTCAGCACTGTATTTTTCTGGTTCTTTTTGATAGGAAACATTGTATTCGTAACGTATGCCGCTCATTTGTATTTCGCAACTCTGATTCTGACAAACGATCCGCATAAGATAGTTTATCTGAGAACGGTCCAACGAAAGAGCCGAACTGCTAAATACAAGGTATTCATTGCCAACACAAGCGATAGCCCCTTCTTCGGGTTTCTGATAAACAACCCTGTTTTTTTCTCCGTTATAGTAATTTGCAGACCAGTCTGATAGAATTTCATAGAGCTGCTCCTTCGAGAGTGAAGGGGCCTGAATTTTTTTTGAAAAGACAACCTTCCCATCCACTTCCGGGACAGCCCCACTCAGGTATCGCACATCATTTTGTGCAAACAACACAGCTGGCATCATAATAAAGAAGAAAAATAGACGTTTCATTTTGTAATAGATTAATTTTAGAGGCAAACCTAGTTAAAAAACTTCGATTATTATGTAATCGGCTTTAAAAATTAGGATATCTTTCATTTTTTTCATCCTCGACTTTTTAACTAAGAAGAAGCGTCTTCTTAGGAAGTTAAAGGATCGGTGATTATCCCTTCTTGTTCGTTTTATATAATTAGCTTTCATTTTTTACGATAAAGAAAGAATACTTTGTCAATAAAACTGGCTAATTTTGAATTTGTGAGCCTATTTGTCTTTCAAATAAACAGGAAGCGGTGTAAATTATTAATTGATTTACTCGCAGTCATTGAAAAAAAAGCATATATTTGCAGCCTGTGAAAAAATCGAAATATATAATGTAATAACATAAAAATAAGATTCAAATGCAAAACAAAGGATTTGTAAAGGTCTTCTCAGTGTTACTTACTCTGGTTTGTTTATTCTATCTGTCGTTCTCTTTTGTGACCAGATATTATTCAAGCAAAGCAGTTGAGTATGCAGCCGGAGACCCGACAAAAGAGAGTCAGTTTATTGACTCGCTTTCTACTCAGAAGGTATGGCTGGGCTATACCCTTAAGCAGTGTCGTGAAATGGAAATTAGTTTAGGTCTCGACTTAAAGGGGGGGATGAACGTAGTTTTGGAACTGAACGTAGCCGATGTGCTTCGCTCATTGTCAAACAAAAATACGGACGAAAACTTCAATAAGGCGCTGGATTTGGCTTATGCCCGTCAGAACACCAGTCAGAAAGACTTTATCGATCTTTTTGCCGAAGAGTACAAGAAGCTTGATCCAGGTGCAAGACTTTCTGCGATTTTCAGTACATTTGAATTAAAAGACAAAATTACACCTCAAAGCTCGGATGCACAGGTAATCGCTGTAATCAGAGAAGAGCTTAAGAGTGCGATTGACAACTCTTTCAATGTGCTTCGTACACGTATTGACCGTTTTGGTGTTGTTTCTCCTAACATTCAGCGTCTTGAAACCGCTGGTCGTATTTTGGTGGAACTTCCTGGTGTAAAAGAACCGGAACGTGTTCGTAAACTTTTACAGGGTAGTGCAAACCTTGAATTTTGGGAAACATACGATTTGCAGGAAGTTTATCAGCAACTTATTGCTGCCGATAATGCTCTGGCAAAAATAAATCTATCTGCTATTGATTCAGTATCTGCTGAGGTTGCAGAAGTTGCAGTTGATACAGCAGCTGTTGTTGCAGATTCAACTTCTACAGATGTTCTGGCAGCTGCAGGAGACTCTGCTGGTGTTGACACATTGCTTGCAAAGATCGAACAAAAACAACCTGAGACTCAGGCATCACAATCTAAAGAAGAATTTGCAAAACAACATCCTTTGTTTGCTTTGCTACAGATCAATCAATACAACGGTCAGCTTGCAGGTGGTCCGGTTGTTGGTGTTGCCAATGTGAACGATATGGCTAAGATCGATCAATATCTGAACCTGAAACAGGTTAAAGAAGTTTTACCAAGAAATCTTTCTTTAAAGTGGGGTGTTAAAGCTATTGATGAAAAGGAGCAATTCTATCAGTTATATGCAATTAAGATTACGAACCGTGATGGTAGCCCTGCATTAGGAGGCGATGTAGTAACTGATGCCCGTGATGACTTCAATCAACAAGGAGGTCGTACAGCATCTGAAGTTAGTATGTCAATGAATGCTGAAGGAGCAAAAGCATGGGCTCGTCTTACTAAAGAGAACATTGGCAAGTCAGTTGCAATTATTCTTGACGATATGGTGTACTCTGCACCACGTGTTAACGATGAAATAACCGGAGGCCGTTCTTCTATTTCCGGAGACTTTACTCCTGAAGAAGCGAAGGACCTTGCTAATGTATTGAAGTCTGGTAAAATGGCCGCTTCTGTACAGATTGTTCAGGAAGATGTTGTCGGACCTTCTTTAGGTCAGGAAGCAATTACTGCAGGTATTGTTTCATTTGCTATAGCTTTGGTATTATTGATGTTTTACATGTGTGCTGTATACGGATTGATTCCGGGTATGATCGCGAATGGAGCATTGGTAATTAACATATTCTTTACGATGGGTATTCTGGCGTCTTTTCAGGCGGTATTAACTTTGTCGGGTATTGCCGGTATGGTACTTACGCTTGGTATGGCTGTAGATGCTAACGTATTGATCTATGAACGCACAAAAGAAGAACTTCGTGCAGGTAAGAATTTAAAGAAATCGCTTGATGATGGTTATAAGAATGCCTTCTCTGCTATCTTTGACTCTAACCTTACAACAATTATTACAGGTATTGTATTGTTCTATTTTGGAACAGGTCCTATTCGTGGATTTGCAACGACGTTGATTATTGGTTTGATTGCCTCTTTCCTAACAGCCGTGTTCTTGACACGTATTGTTTATGAAGGATTAATTGCAAAAGAAAAGATTAAAGAACTTCCTTTCACTACTTCTTTGTCTAAAGACTTGCTTGTAAATCCAACCGTTAACTTCCTTGGAGCTCGTAAAATAGGTTATATTATTCCTATTGTTTTAATTGTGCTGGGTGGTATCTCAATGGCTACCATCGGATTGAATAATGGTATCGACTTTACAGGTGGACGTAACTACATTGTTCGCTTTGATCAGCCGGTTCAGACCGATAAGGTTCGCAGTATGCTTGAACCTCAACTGGATGGCGCTGTAAGCGTTATCATGATTGGAACAGCCGAACAGGTACGTATCTCAACCAATTACAAAATCGCTGATTCAAGTCCTACGATTGACCGTGAAATTGAAAGTAAACTTTTTGAAGGATTAAAACCTATTCTTAAAGAAGGAACAACAGTTGATCAGTTTGTAGATAACAATATTCAGAGTTCACAGAAGGTTGGACCAAGTATGGCGGATGATATCAAGAACAGTGCTTATCTTGCCGTTTTATTTGCAATGATTTGTATGGCTGCTTACATCTTGCTTCGATTCAGAGATGTTGCATTCTCAGTTGGAGCTTTTGCTTCGGTTGCGATGACTACATTCAGTATTGTTGCATGCTATACATTGCTTTGGAAGGTTATGCCATTCTCAATGGAAGTCGACCAAACATTTATTGCAGCTATCCTGACTATTATCGGTTACTCTATTAATGATACGGTAGTAGTATTCGACCGTATTCGTGAAACGATCGGCTTGTATCCGAAACGTGATCGTTATCAGGTTATCAATGATGCGTTGAATTCAACATTGTCTCGTACGTTAAATACAACGTTGACTACATTCGTTGTTGTTCTTTGTATCTTTATCCTTGGTGGAGACACAATTCGTAGCTTTACTTTTGCAATTGCTTTAGGTATCGTTATCGGTACTTATTCTACATTGTTCGTTGCAACTCCTATTGCTTACGAAATTCAGAAGAAAAGCATTGCTAAGAAAGCTGCCAAAGATGCTGCTAAGTAAGTAGATCTTATATAAAATAAAAAAGGGTTGCTCCATTGTGGAGCAACCCTTTTTTATTTTATAATTCTAAACTGAATCTGAATCTTATTTTTTAGAAACTTCAACCCGTTTTGTTGGAGCTAAATTTTCGTTTCTGTGTTGAAGCTGTACAACCATGTTTTCGGCCAGGTGGCGGAAAGCAATTCCGGTTATTGACTCAGTCTGCAGAGCTACAGGAGTTCCATTGTCTCCTCCCTCACAAATGCTCTGTACGATTGGAATCTGTCCAAGGAGCGGAATAGATAGCTCTTCTGCCAGTTTTTTGCAACCCTCTTTACCAAACAGGTAGTATTTGTTTTCCGGCAACTCGGCAGGAGTAAACCATGCCATGTTTTCAATTAATCCAAGCACCGGAACATCAATCTTCTCTCCCATAAACATGCTGATCCCTTTTCTTGCGTCGGCAAGGGCAACTTCCTGAGGCGTACTAACAACAATCGCACCGGTGATAGCCAACGTTTGAACAAGTGTAAGATGGATATCGCTGGTTCCTGGAGGAAGGTCAAGCAGGAAGAAATCAAGCTCTCCCCAGTTAGCATCGGCAATCAGCTGTTTTAAGGCGTTACTGGCCATACTTCCCCTCCAGAGGATCGCATCTTCCTTGCTTACAAAGAAACCAATGGAAAGAAGCTTTACCCCATATTTCTCGATAGGTTTGATGAGTTCGCGATCGCCTACAGTTTCCATATAAGGACGCGAATCCTCCACGTTAAACATCTTAGGCATTGAAGGACCAAATATATCGGCATCAAGCAATCCTACTTTATAACCAAGTTGAGCCAAAGCAACAGCGAGGTTGGCGGCAACGGTACTTTTACCAACTCCTCCCTTTCCGGAAGAGACGGCAATGATATTTTTAACCTGAGGAAGAAGTTTATCCGGCTCAGGTCGGGCTGCTTGTTTTGTCTTAACCTGGATATTACCTTTAATCTCCACCTCAGCACCTACATAGGTATTGATAGCCGTTTCTGCAGCTTTCACTACCGAGCGGATAAATGGATCATTCGGCTTTTCAAATAGCAGGGAGAAGGTAACCTTATTCCCATCAATACGGATATCGTCTTCCACCATTCCGGAAGAAACGAGATCCTTATTAGTCCCAGGATAACGCACTTTGGCGAGCGCATCCATAATAATTTTTGGATATATAGCCATTTGCTGTTATAATTATGTTAGTATTTATTTTCCGGAAGCCAGTGCACTACGTTTACTTCTGTTAAAACTCCGGTATGGATCTAATTCGATCTCCACGTCCGGTTCAGTCAACACGTTCCTCTCTTCACAAACAAATTTAATATACTTGATGTTCAAACCCCTGTCCAGCCATTGTTGTTCATAATAGGTCCGGATGCCCAAAATATCGTCGGCCATGCCCGAGTTATACAAATCGTCTGTACAGCAAAGCACCGGATAGGCATTCGCTTTTGCCATTTCGCAAGTATAGTTGAACATGAAATTACTATCCGTTTTTAGATGAACAATACCATCCCCGGATAAGATCTCCCGGTACAATTTCATGAAGCGGGTAGACGTTAAACGTTTGGTAACCTTCTTCATTTGAGGATCAGGGAAGGTAATCCAAATTTCGGAGACTTCATTTTCCGCGAAGAAGTGCGAAATTAACTCGATATGGGTACGAAGGAAAGCAACATTAGTCATCCCCTGTTCCATGGATTCTTTTGCCCCGCTCCACATTCGCGCCCCTTTGATATCAATTCCTATGAAGTTTTTGTCCGGAAATAGTTTTCCCAAACCAACGGTATATTCACCTTTTCCACATCCCAGCTCGAGAACGATCGGGTTGTTGTTTTTAAAAAAAGATTCATTCCAGTGTCCTTTCAGATCAAATCCTTTCTCCTGTAAGGTAGCAAAGGGGAACTGGAAGACGTGCGGGTAACCCGCCATATCGTCAAATTTTGCTAATTTATTCTTTCCCATGCTGCAAAGATACTACATTATTTCTTTTCTGAATTGGGAATATGAACCATTAAACCGGAGAGTGAAAGTACAAAAACAATTTAAAACGAAAAGCATCTCCCATCTATCACTTTCCGGCCTTAATCCGTTGATGGATAATGATTAACCGGGTGATAGATGTTTTTTTTATCTTACACCAATCTCTCATCTATCACCCCGGCAGTAAATGGCCGGATAAGAGCCACGGGAGCGTAACCTATATAGCACATTCCGCTAACTATTAACTAGCGCCCATCCAACGATGAAGTAACGCAAAGACTATAGCAATCTAATCCAAACACTATAGGCATCTATTCGTTTGCCATATCGCAAACGCAAAGTCAACATATGGATACCTTGCGTTTGTCAATTGTCAAACGCAAGATACACATATACCAAACGAATACTTGTTCGTACTCAAAGAAACAAAACACTATAGGAAGACAGCTACTTTTCCGGTTATTAGCGGGTAATAACGGATCAAGCCGAAAAGTTGGGGGGTAATAGAAAAGGAGCTACATTTGCAGCTATGGAAACAGGCTATGAATTGCTATTGCCGGAAGGCGTATTAAAATACTTTGAAGTAGTATTTGCAGAAAAGACAAGTTCGACCATTACCATTCATCTGGAAGAACTCAATATTATTCCTGAGGAATATAAAGAAGATAAACTTGAATCAAAAGGATTTTATCCCAGTGTAGCCATACAAGACTATCCCCTACGAGGGAAAGTGGTGATTCTGCAGGTAAGGCGTAGAAGGTGGACCAATCATAGCACAGGGGATATTGTCTGCAGGAATTGGGATATGGTAGCTAAAGGAACTCGTTTGACGCAAGAATTTGCGTCTTTTTTAAAAGAATTACATAGATACTCATCCTGTTAGCTGTCGTACTGTTGGTGAATTTTATGGTGTAGACGGGAAGCAATTGGAAGAACAATACCGGCTCTTCTTATCTGACTTCTATGAGTGGGACCAACGGGAACACGCAGACAAATGGGTTCTTTTCCCCGAAAACATTGGCTCCCATCTGAGTCTGGATGAAACGGCTCTGACTTATGATGAACTTTATACGATTCTCACCAATAAGCAAGCCAAAGGTAAAAAAGGAAGTATCGTCGCTATCGTAAAAGGGACCATGGCCTCTGATGTTCTTGACGTTTTAAACAGAATCAATCATTCTAAACGACTAAAAGTCAAAGAAGTTACAATCGATATGGCCGCCAATATGGAGATGATCGTTCGGCGGGCGTTTCCCAAAGCAACTCTTGTTACCGACCGTTTTCATGTACAAAAGCTAGCCACTGAAGCATTGCAGGACATCCGTGTGGTACATCGCTGGGAGGCAATCGAACAGGAAAGTAAAGAGATGGAGTTAGCTAAAGAAGCCGGAAGAAAGTATTCTCCTGAAATTCTGAAAAACGGTGAAACCCGTAAACAACTTTTGGCAAGAAGCCGCTACCTGCTATTTAAAACAGAGAATAAATGGACTCCGAATCAAAGGGCCAGAGCTGAAGTCCTTTTTCATTGGTATCCTTCCCTGGAAAGATCTTACAACCTGACCATGCAGCTCAGACATATCTATCATACCGTGAAAGAAAAAGTAGTTGCGTTTACTCGTCTGGCACACTGGTATGAACAGATTGAACAAGCGGGGTTTAAACAGTTCAACACTGTAAAAAGATCAATCTCGGCACACTATCAAACAATCATCAATTACTTTGACAATCGGTCGACAAATGCTTCGGCTGAATCTTTCAACGCTAAAATAAAAAGTTTCAGGGCATGCCTGAGAGGGGTAAAGAATATTTCCTATTTTCTTTTTAGATTAACCAATATTTATGCATAGCCCCCAACTTTTCGGGTTGATCCGTAATAACTAGATTCAAATCGACACGAAATTGATAGGTTGTGTAGAATAATCAGAGAAGATGGGCATAAAAAAAGAGAAGACCTTAAAAAGATCTTCTCTGCTTGCTCTCCCTCTTGGACTTGAACCAAGGACCCTCTGATTAACAGTCAGATGCTCTAACCAACTGAGCTAAGGAAGAAAATAAAATATCGTTAAAATCGTTGCTCTCCCTCTTGGACTTGAACCAAGGACCCTCTGATTAACAGTCAGATGCTCTAACCAACTGAGCTAAGGAAGAATAATAAGAAATATCGTTAAGATCGCTGCTCTCCCTCTTGGACTTGAACCAAGGACCCTCTGATTAACAGTCAGATGCTCTAACCAACTGAGCTAAGGAAGAATTATTTAACACTTGTAAGAAGTAGTTGCCTTTTCTTAAAATGCAGTGCAAAAGTAAGTCTTGTTTTCGAAATATGCAATATATTTGCAGAAAAAATAAAGAAAAATGAGAACTATAGGTTTGGGAAATGCATTGGTTGATGTGGTTTTAAGAGTAAAGGACGACATTGTGCTATCGGAAATTGGCATTGCTAAAGGTGCTATGGAGCTGATAGACAAAGATCAAATGATTCGTTTGCGCTCGGCCAGCCATGACTTTTCACGGACTGTTTCTCCTGGTGGTTCTGTATGCAATACGATACGGGCAATGGCAAATCTGGGTGCTTCGGTTGGGTATATTGGCAAAATTGGCTCGGACGACCTGGCAAACGACTACGAGTTAGCCCTTAATCAGGCAGGAGTTGATCCCAATTTTGTGAAAGTAGATGGAATCTCCGGAAGTTGTACCGTTTTTGTAACACCCGACGGCGAACGCACGATGGCTACATTTTTGGGACCAGCCGCAACCTTGTGTCCGGAAGAGTTAAATCCGGAAGTAATCCGCAACTACGACTGCATCTATATTGAAGGCTATCTTATTGTGAACGAACCTTTGTTTAGGGGCGTTTTACTGCTTGCCAAAGAAGCCGGACTTAAAATCGCATTGGATTTATCAAGCTTTAATGTGGTGGAGGCAAATCTTGAATTATTAAAAGAGGTGATACCCGTCTATGTTGATATTCTTTTCTGCAATGAACAGGAAGCCGCCTCATTTACAGGGCTCACAGCTTCGGAAGCGGTAGCCGAGCTATCCCAAATGGTAGATATTGCTGTGGTTACACTTGGTAAGCAAGGAGCTTTGGTCGGACATAATAGCGAAGTAGTCTCCGTTTCTGCCGAAACTGTTGATGCAATCGATACTACGGGCGCCGGAGATCATTTTGCCGCCGGATTCTTGTACGGGATAAGCCGTTCTGCTTCACTTGGATTATCTGCCAAAATTGGAACTTTGCTGGCTGCACGCGTGGTTGAAGTATCCGGAGCATGTATCCCTGAAGATCAATGGGAACAAATAAAGTTAAAAGTAGCTGGCATTTTAGAATAATAGTTCTAATATTGCATACATTTACGGAATGCTAAATAGTAAATAAGAGATAATCTATGAATAAGTTGTTTTCGAGTAATAAAGTTCTCTCTGGTTTGTTCCTTCTTTTATTGCTCCTGGCCCCTCAGACTGGAAGCGCACAAAAAGATAGCACAAAAACGGACAATCGGTTCGAATTAAGTAAGAACCTGGATGTATTCAATGCATTGGTTAAAGAAGTTGAGATGTTCTATGTCGATACTGTAGATGTGGAGAAAACGGTTCGTCGTGGAATTGATGTCATGCTTTCGGGTTTGGACCCTTATACGGAGTATATTCCGGAACAGGAGATGGGCGACTTGAAATTTATCACAACGGGCGAGTATGGCGGTATAGGTTCATTTATCCGCGAACGTGAAGATGGTGGTGTTTACATCATCGAACCTTTCGAAGGTATGCCTGCTGCGCTTGCCGGATTAAAGGCGGGCGACAAGTTGCTGGAGATCGATGGTATTGATGTATCCAAAATGACTTCCGATAAAGTGAGTGAATTACTGAAAGGTAAACCAAACACCAAAATGTCACTAAAGATTCAGCGCCCCAACGAAAAGAAGCCTCGTGCGCTGGAGTTAATCCGCAAACAGGTTTTAGTAGATCAGGTTACTTATTATGGTGTGCGTAATGATAGTATTGGCTATATTTATTTGAAAGGGTTTACGGATAAAAGCGCACAAGAAGTAAAAGCGGCTTTTGAGGATTTGAAGAAGAATAAAAAAATAAAGTCGCTCGTTTTAGATTTACGGAACAACGGCGGAGGTTTGCTCGACGATGCTGTACAAATTGTTGGTATGTTTGTTCCCAAGGGAGAAGTCGTATTGTCTACAAAAGGTAAAATTAAGCAATGGGATCGTACATACCGTACGACCATTGAACCTATAGATACCGTAATGCCTATTGCGGTGCTTATTAACGGAGGTTCTGCCTCGGCTGCCGAGATTGTATCCGGAGCATTGCAAGACCTCGATCGTGCCATCCTTGTGGGTCAGCGCAGCTTCGGTAAAGGGTTAGTTCAGTCTACCCGAGAATTACCTTATAACGGGAACCTGAAAGTAACCATAGCTAAGTATTATATTCCCAGTGGCCGTTGCATTCAGGCAATCGATTATACGCATAAAAATGCAGACGGAAGTGCTGCCCGTATTCCTGATAGTCTTACAACGGTATTTAATACATCGAAAGGTCGCCTTGTACGCGACGGTGGAGGTGTTCGTCCTGATTTCGAAGTAGAAGACACGAAAGTTCCTACTATCATGTTTTATCTGGTTTCGGATCTGGTTGCGTTTGACTTTGCCACCGAATGGGCGCAACGTCATCCTTCGATCGGACCAATTGAATCGTTTGAGCTAAGCGATGCCGATTACGAAGAATTCAAGAAGTTTGCCAAGGAGAAAAATTTTACTTACGACCGCCAGAGTGAGAAGGTGCTTAAGAACCTGAAAGAGGTTGCCGGATTCGAAGGGTATATGGATGAATCTTCGGAAGAATTCAAAGCCCTTGAAGCAAAACTTACTCCGAATCTGGACAGAGACCTGGATCGTTTTAAGGGTCAGATCTCAGAGCTTTTGGCATCGGAGATTGTAAAACGCTACTATTATCAGAAAGGCGAATTGATTCAGAGTCTTAAAAAGGACAAGGTGCTCGATAAAGCGCTCGAAGTATTGGGAAATACATCCCTTTATCAGTCCACGCTTTCTGTTCCTACAGCAGCGCTTTCTACTTTTGAAAAGTAATATGCAGAACAACTAATTCGGAGACGGTCCCGACCCGGTAGGGCGGACCGGCGCATCCGATTCCCGAGGAGACGTAAAACTGAGCGTCTCCTTTTTTATAATAGCCATACGGACATTCAAATACCAGTTTCATAATAAGCGGATAAGGCCAGAACTGTCCGTTGTGTGTATGACCAAACAAACCTAAATCAACCCTGTTCATTGCCATTTCGGCAAAAGAAAAAGGTTGATGGTCCAACACAATTACGGGTTTGTCTTTATCCAGGTTCTTTGTAAGTGTGTGCAGCGCTTTCCGTTTCTTGTTTACCAGATCGTCTCTCCCAACCAAATAGAAGCTGGAATCAGGCATAGCAACCGAATCAATTAAAAGAGTGCCTCCTGTTTTTCGTAACCATTTCCGTTTTTCGTTAATGTTTGCCCTGTATTCGTGGTTGCCCAGTACAATATAGGTTCCTAAAGGTGCCTTTAACTGCCGAAGCTCTTCCTCTGCTTTGTATTTTATGGCCATTCTGGATTCGTAGTCCATTATGTCTCCCACCAGCACAACTATATCGGCTTTCTGTTCATTGGCTAATGTAACATATTTATGAACCAGCTCACGGTTAATTGTTTCGCCGATATGCAGGTCGCTCATCATAACAACAGTAAGGCTATCGCGGTTACTTCCCTTCTTTGGAAGCTTAATGTTTACATGTGTAACAACAGGATTGGTAACCGTGTGATAGGCATTGATCATCAGTCCTGTTACACCCACCACTATAACGAAGAACAGTATCAGTTTTGTTTTCGGATAATGCTTCTTTATCCACTTTGGAATAACAGGTAAGTATCGGTTTGCAAACCTTATAAGCTCAAGAACCAGCAAACTCATGGTAATATAAAGCGTAGCAATATACCAGGTATTGCAAAATTGCATGATGGGGATAAATACATCATCCGGAAGCTCTTTATGAAAGAGAAACCCGGTAAGGTACGTGGCTATTTCAAGGATGAAAAACAACGTATAGGGAATTCTCCATTTCTTTGATGCCGGGATAGCCTGATATCCCCGTATAAAAATATATGGATTTAGTAACAGTTGACCAACTATAGCCTGAATAAAGACTTTCATCTGTACATCATTTATTTTGAGAGACCAAAACTATCCTTTAACGTTTAAAGGATATGTTAAATACAACCATTTCACTTTGTGTGCCGATACGGAAAGGAGGTCCCCAAAGCGATAATCCGGAAGAGACATAGAGATGGGTATTTCCTCTTTTTTTGTAGCCGTGACTAAGCTCGAACATTCTATCCACAACCAGCGTCATAGGCCAAACCTGTCCGCTGTGCGTGTGACCACTGAATTGCATGTCGACGCCCGATTCCGCTGATTTGTCTAAGTTAAACGGTTGATGATCCAGTAAAATTACCGGAAATTCAGGATTTGTTTCAGCAACAAGCGAGTCCAAAGAAAGACGCTTCCGGTTATGGGAATCGTCTCGTCCAACAAGCTGTAACCCGTTAGGAAGCGTTACAACGCTATCCTGAAGTAAAACCACAGGAGTTGTAGCGATGAAGTTCCGGCTATCTTCTATTCCACTTATATACTCATGATTTCCCGGAATCATATAGATGCCCAGCGGAGCATGTAACTTAGCCAGTTCTTCTTCCATCTTCTGTTCGCGAACCGGATGGATACTATTGTCGATCAAGTCGCCACCTATTAAAATAAGATCGGGTTTTTGATTGTTGATAAGCTGCACATATTCTTTTAATTGATCCTTGGTTGTACCGTAACCCAAATGAATATCACTTACAGCCACCACCTTCAAAGCGTGTTGATAACCCTTCAAAGGCTTGTTGATAACTATGTTGATAACGTTGGTTTCAGGGTGTTGATAACGATAGTTTCCGTAAATTAAAACGCATATAATCACTAGTGTAGCGTAGATAAAGCTGTATTTTATTTTCTCTCTGAAAAGATGGAGGATATCAACAACCAGTAAAATCATCACCATGTACATGGTAAAAACCAGCCACCCTGTTCCCACCAGGTGTAATCCATGCATAATAGAGTAGGGAACCGACACATTTCTCAAAAGAAATACTCCAAATACGGCAAAGGCCATTAGCCAGTAGGCACAAGTAATTACTACTTTCGTCCCTTTGTGTAAGGACGCTATAACCGGCCATCCCCGGAAGAAAATGTAAATGTTGCCAAGTACATATACGGCAAATATGATAATAAAGAAGATTGGCATCGCGTCTGTTTTTTGCAAATATAACGAACCTCGCGCTAACCTGCAATAGCTTACATCAATCGGTTAATAAGTAATTTCGATGAGTTGGCTTAAATAAAACGAGATTATTTTCTTCAAAAGAAAAGGGGTACCTTGCGAGTACCCCTTTTCGTAAGTAGTATCTGTTATTTCTTTAAATCGGCATCCATAGCTGCAGCCGCTTTACGACCATCTCCCATCGCAAGTATAACTGTAGCACCACCACGAACAATATCGCCTCCGGCATAGATATGGTTAACGGCAGATTCCATACTTTCCTGGTTTACCACAATAGTACCCCATTTGGTAACTTCGAGTCCTTTGAAGGATTGCGGAATAAGCGGATTAGGAGAAACACCGATGCTAACGATTACCTCGTCCACTTCGATTGTCTCTATAGCTCCTTCGATGGGAACCGGACGGCGTCTGCCTGATGCGTCTGCCTCTCCCAATTCCATTTTCTGAAGAACCATATGGGTTACACATCCCTTTTCGTTTCCTTTGTATTCGAGCGGATTATGCAGTGTGAGGAATTCAATACCCTCTTCTTTGGCGTGTTTAACTTCCTCAATTCGCGCAGGCATCTCTTCTTCGCTGCGACGGTACACAATAATGGCACGGTCGGCACCCAAACGACGAGCAGTACGCACAGAGTCCATCGCCGTATTACCTCCGCCAATCACAGCAACCCGTTTTCCCATAAGTACGGGCGTATCCGATTCGGGATTGGCCGCATCCATTAAATTAACGCGGGTAAGGTATTCGTTGGACGACATTACACCAATCAGGTTTTCGCCTGGTATATTCATAAAATTAGGTAAGCCGGCTCCACTGGCAATAAAGATGCCTTTAAAGCCATCTTCCTGAAGCTGTTCCTGACTAATCGTTTTACCAATAATGCAGTTCGTAATGAATTTTACTCCCATTTTGCTTAATACGTCAATTTCGACGTCCACAATTTTGTTTGGAAGACGGAATTCGGGAATACCATACTTTAGTACGCCTCCAATTTCATGAAGGGCCTCAAATACAGTAACATCGTAACCTCTTTGCGCCATATCACCGGCAAAAGAAAGACCTGCAGGTCCCGAACCGATAACAGCCACCTTGATTCCGTTCTTTTCAGGTATAGAGGGGACGGAAACCTGACCGCTTTCGCGTTCATAATCGGCTGCAAAACGTTCCAGGTAACCAATGGCAACGGCCTCTTTCTTTAATTTCTGGGTATAAATGCATTGGCTTTCGCATTGCTTTTCCTGAGGGCAAACACGGCCGCATACTGCAGGCAGTGCACTGGTTTCCTTAAGAGTCTTGGCCGCTTCAAGGAAATCACCTTTTTCTATTTGCTTTACAAACGTTGGAATATTGATACTAACCGGACAGCCGTTCATACAAGTAGGATTCGGGCAATCCAAACAACGCTGTGCTTCCTGCATAGCCTGCTCGGCAGTTAAACCCAGATTTACTTCCTCTTTATTATGGCTGCGATATTCTGCATCAAGTTCATTCATGTGAACCCTTGGAATATCTGTTCTTTCTTTATTCTTTTTGTTTTTTCTTAGCTCTTCTCTCCATTGCTCGGCACGGCGGGCAGCAATTAATTCTTCGGTAGTCATATACTCAGCGCGTTTTTTTATTTCTTATTCAGACCATTATAAGCGCCGAGGCGCATTATCATTTCATCGAAATCAACTTGATGAGCATCGAACTCGGGTCCGTCTACACATACAAATTTAGTTTTACCGCCTACAGTAACACGACAAGCACCGCACATACCGGTTCCGTCTACCATAATTGTATTTAGAGACGCAACGGTCGGAATATTATATTTTTTAGTGAGCAAGGAAACAAACTTCATCATAATGGCCGGACCAATCGTTACGCAAAAATCAACCTTTTCGCGGTTGATAACTTCTTCGATTCCGTTGGTTACTAATCCTTTTTTTCCGGAAGTACCATCATCGGTCATTACAATTACTTCGTCCGAATTCGCCCTCA
This sequence comes from uncultured Macellibacteroides sp., assembly GCF_963667135.1. NCBI lineage: Bacteria > Pseudomonadati > Bacteroidota > Bacteroidia > Bacteroidales > Porphyromonadaceae > Macellibacteroides > uncultured Macellibacteroides sp. Next base: position 2,075,199 of record NZ_OY762974.1, read on the forward strand.
TCTGCTCTTCCAGAATAACCAAATCTTTCGTCCTGGCTGCTAAAACCACGATAACTCGGTTGCCTGCTTTATGCATTGCTTCTACAATAGGCAGAAGCGGTGCACAACCTACGCCACCACCTGCGCAAACAACAGTACCTACTTTTTCGATGTGTGTAGCTTGTCCCAGAGGTCCAACCAAATCGGTTATGTAATCCCCTTCGTTCAAGTCGCATAGTTTGCGTGAAGATTCACCTACCGTTTGAATTACCAGAGTGATTGTACCCTTTACGGTGTCTGCTGCAGCGATGGTAAGAGGAATACGTTCTCCCGTTTTTCCCACTTTGACAATCACAAAGTGACCTGCCTTACGTGAGCGTGCGATAAGCGGAGCCTCAACTTCCAGCTTAACTACGTTTGCAGAAAAATGTTCTTTACTTACAATTTTGTTCATTAAGAATGTTCTTATTGATAGTCTGTGTTAATATGTTTTTGGCAAAAGTACGCAATAAATGCATATCTGATAGTTATATGCTTAAAAAAATGACATTATTCAAACAATCCTTCATCCCTAACAAACATAAGGATAGCCGAATGAGGCACAATCAGATAAGTCTCATTGTCAAACCGGATTTCGTAAGCCGAACTCTGTAAATAAACAGCCAGATCGCCTTCGTGAGCCTGAAGTGGAAGATAATGCACTCCTTCTCCTTTTTTCTTTTCCCAGATTTCATGTTCCTCTGTTTGTGAAGGCAGAGGATACCCGGGGCCGGCCTTAATTATGTATCCGCTTTGGATCTTTTCGCCCTGTTGAACGGAAGGAGGCAGATATAAGCCCGTTTTAGTCTGACTTTGCGGATTCTTAGGCTTAATAAGCACTTTGTCGCCTACCATGAATAACTTGGCTAAATCTTTCGGATCTATCGATAATTGCATATTTGTATATGATTTTCTTATTACTGATTGCAAATATACAGGTACTAATGGAATAAAGCAATCCGTAACATGGAAAAAGGAAACAGTTGATTCCCTGCTCTTTTAAAGAAGCGCTTGTTTTTTGAATTTTTTAATCTGATGCCACAAGAACATCCAGGCTGTTACGGCAGCCAGCAGATCAGACAACGGGGCTGCAAGCCATACACCGTCTAATCCGAAATAATCCGGCAGGATAAGTATGGCAGGTATTAGAAACAAACATTGTCTGCTTAAACTCTGGACCATTGATTTCCATGCAATGCCAATGCTTTGAAAGAATTGCCCAATTACAACCTGCGAGCCTACTACCAAAAAAGCCATGAGAGAAAGCCGCAACGCATTGGCCGATATGGAAAGCATAAGAGGGTTGTTGGTAAAAGCACGGACTACGAGGTTTGGAAAGAACCAGCTACAGATAAATCCAACTCCTGTAGCTACAGTGGCTATACGAATCACCAACCACAGCGTTTCCATTACCCGGCGAATATTTCCGGCTCCGTAATTAAACCCTATAATAGGTTGCATTCCTTGCGATAACCCTAGAATGAACATAACAAGGAGCATGGCAAAGCTCGTAATAATCCCGTTGGCACCAACGGCATAGTCTCCGCCATAGTTTTTTAGCGCGTTAATCATCATAACATTAACCATGCTTCCGGCAAGCTGCATGGCAAAAGGAGACATTCCGATACTAACGATTGCAATAACAATTTTAGGTTTAAGTGTAAAATACTTTCGGTGAAATCGTACAATACTATCCTTTTGAATAAAATGGTGCATTACGAATGCGGCGCTTACAGCCATGGAAATAACCGTAGCGATTGCCGCACCCCGGATACCCATATTTAATCCAAATATAAATATAGGGTCGAGAATTACGTTTAGAAATGCTCCGATAAGCATGGTAATCATCGCTTTACGAGGATATCCAGATGCTCTCATAACGGCATTGTAACTAAAGCTCAGTCCGGCCAGAATATTTCCGGGTACTGTGATGTAGAGATACTCCTCGGCATAAGGGATTGTCTGCTCGCTTCCTCCGAACCAAATCAAGAGTTCTTTCATGAAAACAAGCGAAACTGTGATCGTAATCGCACTTAGAATGAGCGTTAGTATGAGGGCATTTCCCAGCACATTCTCCGCTACGTCGTTCTCTTTTTTCCCCAGGTGGATAGAAACCCGTGCAGCAGTACCAGCTCCAACCAACATGCCGAATGCTTGCAAAAAAAGAAGAATGGGGAAGGTGAGGGCTAATCCTGAAAGAGCCAGCGCACCCACACCCTGTCCGATATAGATTCTGTCGACAACACTGTATAGCGCATTTACCATTGTACCAACTACCGCCGGTATTGCATAATGCAACAGCAGGCGGGGAATCTTTTCGTTAGCAAGCTGGTATGTTATTTTATGGTCCATGCTATCATCATTTCGTTTGAATAATCTGTTATATCATCTCGAGCATTTCGGCTATACTGCCAGCTGTTATCGTTTCTCCCGTAGGTAACCCGATCCGGATGGTATGTCTGTCAATACATCGTATAGTAAGACCACCAGGTTGGGGAGCTACCGGGCGATATCCGTTCCGGATCAATGCATTTCCGGCCCAATAGGCTGTAAGCATTTCACCTTCAATGCCAACGGGAACTGCGGCAGCCTGTACCTGAAGTTTCCCTGTTGTTACATCAAAAGTGATTTCTTCCTTTTCGAAGAATGATGAAAAATCTCCGGATAGAATAAGATCCTCGGGCGTTCCGCAAATCATTGACTGTCCTTTGGCCTGTAACCAGATGCAATCGCCCATCTGAATAGCTAGTTCAAGATCGTGGGTAGAAAGCAAAATGGCTTTATTCTGTTCTTTTGCCAGTTTGCGCAATAAGACCATTGTTTCTATCCGGCTTGTAACATCGAGAAACGCGGTGGGTTCGTCGAGCAGGATTATCGGACACTGTTGCGCAAGAGCTTTTGCAATCATGGCCTTCTGACGTTCGCCGTCACTCAGCTCGGATACGTAGTTTTTTGCTTTATGAGCAATCCCGGCAGCTTCCAGTGATTGTTTTATAATCGCATGGTCTGTTTTTTTAAGCTGACCAAAGAATCCCGTATATGGATGGCGTCCAAGTGATACCAGTTCGTATACGGTAATCCCTCCCGCATTGGTTTTTTCTGTAAGAACAACTCCAACGGTAAGAGAGAAAAGTTGCTGCGAATAATCGGTCAGCGGTTTACCTTGCAAATGAATACTTCCGCCTAATGGCTTCTGGAAACCACAAAGCGTTCTCAAAAGAGTAGATTTGCCCGCACCGTTTAATCCCAGAAGACAAGTTACCTCCCCTGGTCTCAGCATCAGTTGAAGACCTTCATTTACGAGGTTATTTTTTCCACCTTTCAGCGGGTAGCCGATTCGTAAATCAAATGTTTCTATTGCAGGAATATGATTCATCGGCTCTTAGTTAAAGTATTGAATATTCTTTCGGTTCATAATTACATAAATAATTACCGGAGCGCCTATTAATGGGGTGACTGCATTGAGAGGTAATATTCCGCTCCCTCCGGGAAGTACCATCAGAATATTACATAATAATGCAATGCATCCACCTGTCAGCAATGTTACCGGTAGAAGTAATTTATGATTAGACGATCCAAGCATTAATCTTGCAATATGCGGAACCGCAAGGCCGATAAATGATATCGGACCACAAAAAGCAGTGGTTGTAGCTGTTAATATTCCGGTGCATATCAGAATTAGCGCCCGCGTACGTTTTACCTTGATTCCCAGATTCGCGGCATACATCTCACCCAAAAGCAGTGCATTGAGCGGTTTAATAAGCAAAATGGCTAAAAATAATCCAAGGAGGGTGCACGTCGTGAAAAAGGGTAGCTGCTTTAAAGACACTCCCGAGAAATCGCCCATACCCCACATTACGAAAGCATGAACTTTATCGGAAGAGGCGTAGTAGTTTAAAATAGAAATAAGTGAAGAGGCCATATAGCCGACCATAATTCCTATAATGAGTAACATTACGTTACTTTTGACCTTTGTGGAAAAGTATATAATGATGCCAAGAATAAGGCATGCACCGGCAAACGCGGCCACTACGATAGCCAGATATCCGCTCATAGGCAGCGAACTAACCATGCTGAGGGATCCTCCGAAATAAAGCATAACGGCGGCAACCCCTAAGTTTGCGCCATCACTTATTCCCAATATGGATGGACCGGCCAATGGGTTTTTGAATAAGGTTTGCAAAAGCAGACCACTTACAGCCAGCGATGATCCTGCTAGGACAGCAGTTACAGATTGAGGCAACCTGGCATGCAGAACAATTTGCTTCCATGATTCTCTGCCAATTTCATTCCCGAGCAAAATATCGGCTACGGCATCCAGTGGGATACTAACCGATCCGTAGGCCAGACTCCCTGCAAATAAGAGTATAAGGCAACCTGTTAGCCAAAAATAAATGTGAGTGAATTGCTTGTTCATTTTGCAAAGGTATAAATATGTTGTAAACAGCCTTAATCTGTTTGCCAGAATCTCTGCACTTCCTGTATATATTCTAAACTTTCCAATTTATAGATTATTGAGAAATCTTCCTTAAAATATGTTTTTAATGTGTTTGTATCATGATTCATATTAAATGTAACGATTGTTATAGTCCGGCTTTGTTGCTATTGTTAATTTTGCAGATAAACAGGATATTATGTAAAAGATATATTTACTAATCAGTCCCGCAATCGTTTGCGTTAAGAATTTAAATTAATTAAATCTTATACATTTATATTGTTAAATTTAATGACTAGTTTTGGAGTCTTATTATTCTCAATTTGTAAAAAGCGATTTTTATTGTTAACCTAAAAAAAATGTATTATGCAACGAAAGAAAGCACTTGATTCTTTCAAACACTGGAGAGTAGGAGTACTATCCGTGTTGATTTCCTTTTGCATTACGGCCGCGTTTGCTCAGCAAGGGTCTGTTAAAGGAAAGGTTTTAGACGAAACAGGCCAACCTATTATTGGAGCCAACGTTGTTGAAAAAGGTACCACGAATGGTACAATCACTGACCTTGATGGTAATTATACCCTTACAGTTCCGAATGCTCAACGCTCAATTCTTCAATTTTCCTTTATCGGTTACACTACATTGGAAGATGCCGTAAAAGGACGTACCAAAATTGATGCCAAGCTTTCTCCTTCCGTTATTAACTTAGGAGAGGTGGTTGCTATTGGTTATGGTACTCAGACACGTAAAGAAATTACGGGTTCTGTTGCCAATGTAACAGAAGAGAGTTTTAACAAAGGGGTTACTCGTGATGCAACCGACCTGTTGCAGGGTAAAGTGGCCGGTTTGGTTATTACCTCTGGTTCCGGTGATGTAACAAGAGGTGCTACCATGCGTTTGCGTGGTACTTCCACTTTGCAGAACGACCAGGGTCCGCTTATCGTTATCGACGGTGTACCTGGTGGTGATATGTCTACCGTATCTCCTTCGGATATCGAATCAATTTCTGTATTGAAGGATGCTTCTTCTGCTGCTATTTACGGATCTCGTTCTGCTGGTGGTGTTGTATTGATTACAACCAAACGCGGTTCCGGATCTAAGACCATGATTTCTTATGATGGTTATGTAGCAATGGACCAGATGTCTAATAAACCAGACCTGATGAATGCTCAGCAATGGCGTGACTACGCAAATAGCGCAGGTTTGGAAACAGATACTTATGATAAGTATGGCGCTGATACCGATTGGTTTGATGAAATGACTCGTACGGGAGTTTCCCAGAATCACAGTGTTTCAATGTCCGGAGGTGGTTCTAAAAGCAACTATCGTGCATCGTTTTCTTATCTCGACAGAAATGGTATTATGCGCGACAACGCCATGGAACGTTACAGTTTCCGCTTCCAGTTCTCTCAGCGGGCTATTAACGACCGTTTGAAAGTGGGATTGACCGGTTCTGCAACACTTACTGACAATCAGGTTCCTAACGGCGACAACTTTGTATTGGCTTACAGTATGTTACCTGTTTATCCTGTGTATAATGAAGATGGATCTTATTTTACAAAAGTAAATAAGGAGTATGATCAGGGTAATCCTGTTCAAAATCAGGATTTGAACACCATGAGCAATAAGATGAATTATTTCTATGGAAACGGTGATATTCAGTTCCTTGTTATGGAAGGATTAAATGTAAAGGCAAACTTATATAAGAGCCGTTTTAATGGTGAATTCAGTCAATATACCGACTCAAACACGTCAATGGGTTATAAGGACCAAGGCTTTGCAAAAAAACAAAACCGTGCATGGGACCGTGACTTGATGGAATTGACCGCAGATTATAACAGAACATTTGGCGCTGCCGATGAACACAAAGTAAATGGGTTGATTGGTTACTCTTGGGAAGAAAATGAATACTCTATGTTTCATGCCCAGAACCGTAACTTTGTAAACAACGACCTGCAGTCAGACAACCTGCAATCCGGTCAGGGTTTAAAGCAGGGAGACGTACAGTCTGAACGCAATCAGTATCGTCTTATCTCTTTGTTCGCAAGAGCAAATTATAGTTATAAAGAACGCTATATGATTACTGCAACGGTTCGCCGTGATGGTTCTTCTAAGTTTGGAGCAAATAATAAGTGGGGTACATTCCCTTCTGCTTCCGCTGCCTGGGGAATTTCAGAAGAAGGTTTTATGGAAGATGTAAAATGGGTTGATGATCTTAAGATCCGTGCAGGTTACGGTGTTACAGGTAATCAGGATGGTTTGCAGCCTTACAAAACTTTGCAGTTATATGGTGCAGATGGTCAATATTATAATAATGGCAGCTGGTTAACAGCCTATAAAATTAATCAGAATGCTAACCCTAATTTGAAGTGGGAATCTACGGCTATGTTAAACGTAGGGGTAGACTTCACATTATTTAATGGTCGTTTGGGTGGTACTGTTGAATGGTACGACAAAAGGACTTCCGATATGCTTTACACATACAGTGTGCCAACTCCTCCATATGTTTATGGATCAATGATGGCCAACGTTGGTGATATGTCCAATAAGGGTATTGAATTGTTACTGAACATTGGTGTAGTTCGTAAAAAGGATTTTAACTGGAATATGTCTGTTAACCTTTCTCATAACAAAAATGAGATTACGAAACTATCAAGCGATATCTATACCACAAACCGTATTTATACAGGTGACCCATGGATCCGCGGAGGTTCGGGAACAACTTCTCACGTAATTGAAGAAGGTCGCCCTGTTGGTCAGTTCTATATGCTGAAATGTAATGGATTGGATTCAAATGGTAAATATATTATTGAAGATGTTAATGGTGACGGAAGTATTTCGGAAGACGATCGTACTTATGTAGGAAGTTCTCAGCCTGATCTTACTTTTGGCGTAAACAACGCATTTAATTATAAGAACTGGGATTTTAGTGTATTCGTTCGCGGAACTATTGGCAATGATGTATTGAATGGCCCACGTATGGGATATGGTACTTCTGCTTATCTGATCGGTACAAATGCGTTAAACGATCCATTAATTTATGATTTGAAAGAATCTCCACGTATTTGTTCTTACTATCTGGAAGATGCTTCTTTCATGAGATTGGACAACATGTCTCTTGGTTATACTTTTAATACTAAGAACTTAAATTGGCTTGACAAGGCTCGCGTATATGTAGCTGCTCAAAACCTGTTTGTGATTACTGGTTACAAGGGATTAGATCCTGAAGTGGAAATTGTACGTTCAGGTCAGTCCACTGAAGCTGCCGGTTTATCTCCGGGTATTGAACCTCGTCAGTTCTTCCCTAAGGCAAGAACATTTACTGTAGGTGTAAATCTTACTTTCTAAATTATTAAATTAGCTTATTATGAAAAGAAAATCAATCATATCAGTTATAACCGGAGCCGTTTTGATGTGCGCCATGCCTTCGTGTATGGACCTCGATGAAACGGTGTATGACAAAGTGCAGGCCGACAGTTTCGGAAAAACCGAAGCTGAAATCAACTCAATCATTGCTCCAATTTATAAAACATTGAAAAAAACCTGGCCAAATGCGTATTTCTATCTGACAGAATGTTCGGGTGATATGGCCATTACTCCAACCCGTAAGGGGGGTGACTGGTGGGACAATGGTGCCTACAAAGATTTACATATGCATACATGGACACCAAATACAGGTACTGTTAAAGATGCTTGGAATGATGCCATGCAGAGTATTTCTACCTGTAACCAGGTTTATAGCATCATTAAAGCGGCCCCAAGTATGACAGAAGCCGACAGAACACGTACGCTTGCAGAAATTCGCGGTATTCGTGCTTATTGGTACTATATGTTGGTGGATAACTTTGGAAACGTTCCATTGGTAACCGATTTTGAAGATACTAAACTTCCTGCCACAAAATCAAGAAAAGAAGTATACGATTTTGTTGTTAGCGAACTTAATGAAATTAAAGATCAGCTTCGTTCGGATGTTACCGGTGCAAGCTATGGTAAGTTTACTAAAGGTGCAGCTTACACATTGTTGGCAAAAATGTATCTGAATGCCGAAGTATGGACGGGAACTCCTAATTGGCAGGGTGTGGTAGACGCTTGTAATGAGGTTATGAAACTCGACTATATTATTGAGCCGGATTGGAAACAGAGCTTTATTGTAAACAATCAAAACTCGAAGGAAATAATTCTTCCGATTTGTTTTGGTCGTGCCGATGGTGGTAATACAATGCATTATCGTACTCTTCATTACCTGGATCCTATTGCTTTGGGCATGACTGTTGGTACATGGAACGGTGTTTGTGCACAGCCGGATTATGTAAAAACTTTTGATGATGCGGACAAACGTAAAGTAGGTTCGTTCTTGATGGGAGAAATGAAAGATCCTGCAACTGGTCAGGTGCTGATTACAGCGCATAACCGTCCGTTAAATCACACTATCGACTTAACAATGATTCCTGGAACAGAACGTGGAGGTACTACTTGGGGCGATGTAAATCAGGAAGATGGAGCCCGTGTAAATAAATGGGAGTATGAAGTAGGATTGGCTGCTTCTGATCAGGAAAATGACTTTGCAATTTTCCGTTTGGCAGATGTTTACCTGATGAAGGCTGAGGCATTGATTCGTATGGAATCTGATAACGCTGAGGCAACCCGTTTAATTAATATTATTCGCGCCCGTGGTTTCGGTGACACCAATCACAATTATACTTCTGTAACATTGAAAAATGTTGAAATGGAACGTAAGTTTGAAATGGCTTGGGAGATGTGCAGTCGTCAGGATAATATCCGTTTCGGTACATTCCTTGATGCCCGTTTCTTAAAGGTGAAATCGGAAGAATATCGTAAGTTGTTCTGCGTTCCGCAGGATGCATGGCAAACTAATAATACGTTAGTTCAAAATCCTGGATATCCTGCTTTTAAATAATAGGATACTATCAAATAAAAAAGGCGTTCCGGAATTTCCGGAACGCCTTTTTTATTCGTGGAATTTAATCTGCTCTCCTTTGCTTTGGGTGGCAGCATGTTGTATGTCGTAAGGGCTTACTTCTATTTCTCCTTTGATAAGTTCGGGAATGTTATAAGAGTAGAGTTGGAAATCATACAGATCGGGATCTTCCTGAGGCAACAAAAAAGGTTTGGATGTATTGCCCTGCTCGTCCACATGCACTATATAAGGCAAAGTATAAACGCCGTTCTCACGCCGGCTGCTAATAACAAACCAACGACTGTTGCTGCTCCATGTATGGTAGCTTTCTGTTTCCGGACTGTTTACCCCTTTCATATCTATCGCTTTTCCGGTTTTCAGATTTATCATCCGTATTTCTGCATCTTTGTGCCAGATAGGGAATTGCCCATAGGCTGTTTCTGTATACATCATGAACTTGCCATCAGGAGAAATGCGTGGAAAGGAGGTGCTGACGCTATCGGCAATAACCAGCGTATCGATTTGCGAACCAATTACCCCCTCCTTCGCATCAAAGGATACTTTGCAAAGATTGTAGCGAAGTTTATTATACTCTTCAGGCATTTTCAACGCGGGTGCCGAACAGAAATAAAGCCATTTTCCATCTGCCGAGAAAGAGGGGAACGTTTCATAGGCATCCTTTGTTATAATTGATGCTTTGGAAAGAATTTCTTTTTTGGCAATGTCGTACACAACTATATCCGATTCGGTATCGAAGACTTCCATTTTCTTTTTGGGAACAGCATGAAAGAATTGCCGGATTGTATTGACGGATGAAACGATATAGTTTCCGGAAGGATGCCAGTAAGGGTAGGTGAGATTACTGATAGTCTTATCCGTTTTAGTCTGCAGCTTCTCTATTTCGCCCTTCGATACGATGTACGTTCCGCCATTGTCGGCCCGCATATGAAACAGCATTTGCTGAGGGTTGCCACCACAGAATGAATGGCAGTTTATGCAATTGTAGCCGGTCATTTTATTGACAATAACCGGCTTTTCCTCAAACGACTCCAGGTTCCGTTGGTAAATGCCAACGATATGCCACTTTTCGTAACCGGGTTCTATTAAACGATATGCCATGTGTGAATCAATAGAATCCGGACTTACAAACAATGAAAACGTTTTCCAGGTAGTCCACTTGTTTTTGTTTTTGGTGGATACCTTAAACCGAAGCGAATCTCCGGCGGATTCGGTCAATAGGGCGTGCCATTTACGAAGATTAATCCGAACTTTTCCATCACCGAAACATTCTATATGCTTATTTCCTTTTTGGTTTGTTATTTCTACATAACTTTTTTCACACGGCGTATTGATCCTGAAATTTAACGGAGCCATATTAAGCGGAATACTTATTCCGGTATAGTCGGGGAAAAGTCCGGGCAAACTGTTTGCGACAACCGCATCCCCGGGATACTCTTTTTGTAGTGAAGGAATAACCAGTAGTCCGGTAACTAACACTGCTCCGGCAACGCATCCGATAAGTATTTTTTTACGTGATTCAACTTTCTTCATAACTGTTCCTGATTAGGCATATTCTCGAATTGTGCATAATAATAGTAAGTGTTACCGAACTGTTTCTTAAGCAACTCCGGACTATTTCCTGCAGCATTGCAAAAGCTAATAAACCGATCGTAAACGGCTTTATCTATTTTAAACGTCTTAAAGGCTTCCGGGTCCGGTTGTACTGCAGCGTAAAAAAGACAAATAGCTTCCTGAAAATGAACAGGTAATGTCTTGTAAAATCCTTTGGCGGTTTGCATATATTGCATGAAAGCTCCAAGGTCTTTATATAAAAGGACATAGGCCATGGTGTATTCTATTGCGGCCTTATTGCCGGGATGATCGTCAAGTAAGTATGCAAGCGCGTTGGGTAACGCTTTTGCAGGATCAAACGGATTATCTGTAGTTACGTTTACAGCTCTTTTTTGTACAATCCATGGCGTTTTGTCGGCAGTCTCACGGTTCAGATATAGCCGTTTTTCTTTAGCCCAATCTCTATAGAACAGAGAGGCTTCCAGTATGGTAATGTATTTCTCTGCCGCATTATATTCTTCGTTAACCAGATAGGTTTCTACCAAACGTTTCATAAGACGGGGCTGAACCCTCCGTTCTGAACTAAGAACACCAACAAAGGCATAACGCTGAGAACTGTTTATGTGCCCTATTTGCCAGGCAACCTCGCTGGCAGTTATCAGATCCACCCTGGTTACAGGATCTTTTGGAATAAGTCCGTCTACACCTGCCTGCCTGAAATCAAACTGCTTGTTGGCAAGCTGATTTGTATGAGATAATGCCAGATTCACATAGATAAGAGCATTCTGATCGTTTACTGCATGTTGTTCCGCATGATCCACTATTTTTTGCCATTGACTGTTGCGGGCATAGTAATCGTATTGGTAGGTTTGTTCAAGTGCATTTCCTCCATAGACTATTCCGGCTATAATTCCACCAGAAAGAATTACAAAGGAAATAACCAACTTGTGCCCTACTTTAGGTTGCCATTTTTGTAAAAGAAGAGAGAGAGTTGTAATAAGGGGAAACGCCAGCCAGAATAACCGGAAAGAACCGGGTTGAGGGTATTCAGGATGATACAGGTACTTACTGAAAAAGGCTTCTTCCATGGGAACGACAAAAAGTGTACGCATGGCTATGAGGGGAAGCAGCATACTTCCTCCAATATAGATGGTTACCGCCATGTATTTGCTTTTTGATGCGAACTTAAGCTCGTAGAATGATAGGAGTATGGCTGCCAGAAAATGTGCGGGAGTTGCAAGTAAATAGCTTGTTACCAGGATTCCTAGGGCATAGACATACCGCCAGTTGTTACGAGGAGAATAGGTATAACCCACTGCGGCCAGGATTCCTGTTAGCATGGATAAAGGGATCGCAACAGTTTCGGGCGGATAAATCCAGAAAAGAAAACAGGGCAGTATAGACCAGAGAGAAGAAAGAAGGTATCCGCACCTTCTGAAAAACAGATGGGCGGATACCGCTATAAGTCCGAGAAGGGAAGCTATGCATACTGAAGCAACATGGGGCAGGTAAAAAAACTGCATCAGGGCTTCGTTAAGGTATTCGTTCATACCTCCCGGTTCTCTGTAAAATTCAATAAAATAGGAGTTGGTATACAGAAACAATCCAAATTGTTCCATAAAATGATACCAGTACCGATAATGCAGGTCGAAATACAAATAACTTCCTGCAACAAACATTCCAATTAGAATAAGGTTTCCAAAACGTTGTGGTCTCATGAAAATTAACTTTGTTAAGCACCGCCTCCTTCCGTGCTCTGTCCTTCGCCGCCGGACTTCTGGTCATCGTTGGAGATACCGCGTTTTACTTTTTTAATAGCACTTTTTAAATCGCCGAATCGCCAGGATACACTTAGGCTAAAACTCCGGGCTGACATACGGTTTACGCTTTTACGATAAAAGTTGGCATCCTCCGTTGTCGTCTTCATTTCCTTTGTTTTCCAGAACGGATCCTGAGCAGACAAAGATACAGTAAGTTTTTTCTTTAAGAAGTCTTTGTTAAGCGTAATTCCTGTAAAATAAAAAGCAGAAGATTTTCCCTGCAGCATAATGCGGGGTGCAAAATATCCGCCATTTAGATTGATGCGGAAATCTTTGGGCAACGTATATTGTATGCCTGTAAACACCCTGTAATTATATCCGCTGTTGTTTCCCCAGTTATCACTTTTCATATTCGTATAATCGATTCCTCCGTTCATATAGATTCTGAAGGTAGAGATCGGATTCCAGCTTCCGTAAAGGAACGCGCCAACGTTTTGATTTTTACCTATATTGTCGTATGTACTCTGAGTAATACCCGGTTTTTCAGGATCGATAAAGGTGTATTGTTCTATGCCATTGTTCACAAATGAGTAGTTTACGCTGGCGTTTATATTTATTTTCTGAGTAAACATACTGTAATTCAGCGTAATGTTATTGCTTTTTTCGGCATCAAGATCCGTATTACCATACGAGATATTCAATGGGTCGGTTGTGTTTACGTAGGGATTCAAATACCAGATACCCGGTCGTTGAATGCGCATGTTGTAACCCAAACGGAGACTCTGGCTCATATTTAGCTGATACGACAGAGTGGCTGATGGAACGACGTTGAAATAACTGGCTTCAAAAGCATTGTCACTTTCAACATTCAAGCTGGTTCCTTCTGCACGTAATCCGGCTTTGAAAGCGAATTTATCCCATTTAAGATTATATCCCGCGTATCCTGAATAGATATGTTGGGTATGCTTGAAACTGGCATTGGCATCTCTGGCGAGTGTATCATTTAGAAAACGCTCTGTCTCGCTGTCGCTTTGACGTAAGATGTATTTGGCCCCAACTTCTACCGATTGGTTTTTGTTCAAGGGACGTGTATAGTCCATCTGAGCGGTATGTTCGTTTGTTGAAGCATCGTTTGTTGTCCTTTCCGTACGATCTGCATAGTTTACCAGACTGTTGATATCTGTGTTATTTGTGCTTCCTCCGGGAGAATTGTTGAATTTGTACGAAAACGTAAGCAGTTCATCTTTTCTGGAGGTGGAATGCTGAAAATCAAGATTAACTTCCGTTCCTCCAAAAGTGTTGCGTGAATTACTGTTTCTCATGAACTGATAGATGGTTTCAAGCCCTTCATTACGCATTATTTCGTTGGTTTCGGATATGTTATTCGATTTTCCGTTAAACCGGTTGGCCGAAAGGCTTAAGAGGTTCAATGTGTCAATTTCATAACTTAACTCCAGATATCCGTATTGCATTGGGCCCTTGTTCTTGGAACGGCCGTCCTGCGTCAGGTATTTCATCTCCTTACTATTAAAGTTTTCGCGATACGAGTTGAAATCGTTGTAGGGACTGTTTCTGTAATTATAGTTGAAGTTTCCTGTAATACCTAGTTTCCCAACTTTAGCTGAGACATATGCTCCACCTCCGACACTTCCCAATGTGTTGACATTGGCCCTTACGGTTCCAGTGTATCCCTGCATGGAGCTTTTGGTAATAATGTTGATGATACCACCAACGCCTTCCGCATCGTATTTGGCTCCCGGTTCGGTAATCACTTCAATGTTTTTCACTGAGTTGGCGGGCATACTTTTTAACACATCTCCGGGATTGTTGGAGATAAGGTTAGAAGGCTTCCCATTCATGTATATTTTGAAGTTGGTAGAACCTTTTAGCTGTATTTTATCTTCTCCGTCCACCGTAACCATTGGAACTTTCCGGAGCATCTCAAGCGTATTGCTTGTCACCGCTTCCGGGTCTTCATCCAGGTTGTAGGTAATTTTGTCGACTTCAACCTTTACAAGTGGTTTTTGTGCGGTTACGGTTACTTCGCCAAGTCGTTTGTTGTCTTCCATCATAAAAAGCTTACCCAAGTCGAGCTTCTTTTTTTCCTCGGATAGCGTAAAACTTGTTTTTGATGTTACTTTTCCGAGAGATTGCATCGTGATAATGTAGGTGCCCGGCACTTTCATCTCTGCTTCGAACTTCCCGTCAATATCGCAGGCTAGTAGTTTTTCTGCCTTTTGCGGCGACTGGCTTAAAGAAATGGATAGTGTTGCATAAGGAACGGTCTCGTTGGTGATCGAATCAATCACCTGACCTTTGATGGAGAACGGAGAACTTTTGTCTGATTGCGCCTGCATGAATATGGTTGATAACAGGGCAAAGAGAGAAAATAAGATAATTTTTTTCATCAGATTAAATAAAAAGGTGAATACTGGAATAAATTAACTAATAGTCGGCAAATATACAACGATTAACTAATGTGTTTCTGTTTCTGCAGTTAAAGAAAACTAAGATTACCCGCTTAATAGTTATCTTTAGTTATAGAACTGTGATTATTATGTAAAGTAATCCTATACGCAGTTCATATATCTTATAATCTTTTTCCTTACATTTGTCTTTAAACCAATTAAACCCAATTACGTATGAAACCTTATGTGTTACTTTTCGTTGCTTTGTGCTTTGTTTCCGGACTCTTTGCCCAGAACCTGCAGGAAATAAAGTTAAGTGCGCCTGATAAAGAGCGGGGTGTTACCATTATGAAAGCTTTTGCCAACAGACATTCGGACCGGGTGTTTGACAATAAAAAACTATCAACCAAAGACCTTTCTGATTTGCTATGGGCGGCCAACGGTTTTAATCGCTATGAAAAGGGTATGCGTACGGCCCCTTCTGCCATGAATAAGCAGGATATCGATATTTACGTGATTCTTGCCGAAGGAGCCTATTTGTATGACGCGAAAGCCCATGTTTTGAAACCAGTGGCTAAAGGAGATTACAGACCACTGGTAGCCGGTGGGCAGGATTTTGTGAATAAGGCCCCGGCTTGTCTGGTTCTTGTTTCGGACTTGTCCCGGTTTGGAGAACTTAAAGAGCATACCAAGTTGATGGCAGCGATGGATGCAGGTATTGTTTCTCAGAATATCAATCTGTTTTGTGCCGGAGTGGGACTAAGCACAGTTCCAAGAGCCTCCATGGATCAGGCGGGATTGAAAAAGGTTTTGAATCTAAAGGAATCGCAAATGTTACTTATGAATAATCCGGTAGGGTATCCGGGATCAAGAACAAATTCTGGGTCTAAGCATAAATTTTGCATAATCTGTAGAGAAAAAATTTAATGTCTGTTACCCCTCTAAACTGTCTTCTGAACTCTTTTATCTTTGCATTAAACGATTCAGCAGCTGCGTTTGTGCTTCTGCTGTTAAAGTAGTTTATAATGGTATTGTGATGTGTCTCAAAAGTTTTTCTAACTGTAGAGAATGCATTAAATCCCGCTTCTTCTACCTGGCTGAACCATTGAGCCAGTTTTGCTCTGGCCACATCAGGCGATATTTGACGGTTATAGATTTTGTAAAGACTATAAGATAGCTCGTAGCCTTTTTTAATATCAGGATAAAGTTCAAATAATATATGTGCTCTATGCCATTGCGAAAGGGTCCATTTTTCTTCTGGTTTAAATAGCAGATACCGACTTCTGGCCAGCAACTGTTTTCGGGTATCTCCATTTGCTAATACCTCTGGTTGATATTCAATACCCTTTTCTTTGGCTTTTTTGTAAGCTGTATTTTCCGCGTCCAGAGTTTCCCACCGATGCTTAATCCGGATGTCCTGTACGGCTTCATAAGCCAGCTTCTGTACATGAAAACGGTCCGTTACCCGTTTAGCCCGGGGAAAGCAACTTTTGACAATCAGGTTCATATTGGCAGCCATATCTAGAGTGACTTCACGGACTATTTTGCGTTGTTGTTCTGAATAATGCTTAAGTATAAGTCTTATGATTTCATTGGATTCGGTTCCTTCAAATATACCAACAATAGAACCTTTCTGGCCTTTTCTGGCTTTATTGGTGATGATGGTATAAAGCTCACCGTTCGAGAGGGATGTTTCATCAATGGTCAGGTAAGGTCCTAGATTTTTGGGGTAAACGATGTATTTTTCCGCATGTGGACCTTGTCTCCAATGGCGAAAATCACTTAGCTTTTCTTTATATTGTCGCTGAAAGTTACGCCCGTTAACTCCCAGATAGATTTCAATGCTTTGACAACTGATTGCGTTAGTATCGACTAATTTCTTTTAAAAAAGAAGCATACTCTGCGCTCATGCGAGTACCCTGTGCAACTACATTCCAATCCCTGCTTATCTTTTTAACTTCGCCTTCTATTTCAACATCCCATCGCCGTCTTTTCACACTTAAAGTAACCAACATATTCCGTATAGGATAATCATTTATCAGACGTGGATCCATAAAACCACTTGCCTTGAATTTATAATTTTTGTATTCCTTCGGAATTTGGTTTTTCTCTTCCAGATAAATGGTCAGTGTTTTGTCATAAACATACTTTCCACTATTCCCTTTATCAAAGCCTACTATGTCAAAATATTCAAGTATTCCTTCTGGTAATATTAACTCTAATAATGATTGGTTGATATCCTTGTCCATGCGATCGTATTTATGAAGACAAAGATATACCTTTTTAATTTTTGACCCAACTTTTGTCGTTGATCCGGTATCCGGCAAAATAATAGAATGTTGTTATATACAAAAAGCTCCTTGTTTACTGATAAACAAGGAGCTTTTTGTGAGCGAAAGACGGGACTCGAACCCGCGACCCTAACCTTGGCAAGGTTATGCTCTACCAACTGAGCTACTTTCGCGAAACCTATTTTTTAAAAGCAAAGCCTGATAAACCTGCGTCTACCAGGCTTTGTACCCGGAGCGGGACTTGAACCCGCACAACTGCAATAGTCAAAGGATTTTAAGTCCTTCGTGTCTACCATTCCACCATCCGGGCGGCCTGGAGCGAAAGACGGGACTCGAACCCGCGACCCTAACCTTGGCAAGGTTATGCTCTACCAACTGAGCTACTTTCGCATTACTGTTTGCGGTTGCAAAGGTAGATAACTTTTTTAAATCAGCAAATATTTGAGCAAAAAAGTTAAGAATTTCCTTATCTGCTTTTTGTATTTAATAGATATGGATAACAATGTAATTATCCAAAATGAATTTTCCTCCTTCAAAAAGAAGATGTATTTTCAGTTTTTATCCAAAAAGTGAAGGCTATAATGGCAAAAGTGAAGGCTATTTAGAGCTATCCTTCACTATCAAATGCCTGATTGTCTGATTGATAATGGCAAAAGTGAAGGCGTGAAGGCTATTTTTAATATAAACTTTTCCGGGAAGGGATAAAAAGTCAGGCGAAAGGTTAAATTTTCCCGGTACTTTTTTGCCTGGAAGTATATACTTTGAGTCGCCAAAGTATATACTTCTACAACTCAAAGTCCTAATTTTGGAAGTTCAAAGATGTATTAATTTTTTTAGTCTTAGTTGTACACCTGAATCTTTTCTCCGGTTTTGGTAACGCCATATCTTCTGAGAGCGAATTTTGAGGGGCCGGAGTAGGGGATTCCTCCGTTGCTGATATCGTAAATTGTTCTGCACTTGGGACAGGTCGCCGTACCATCATTGTCGCCGGGCACAATCACAATATCGCGTTGTGCTTCGTTGGGACAGCAGCGGTCGTAGGCCATAAATTGATCTTCGTAGCTATGAACAATAAGAAGTCCTGCAAATCCAGTACTTTCTCCGGCTAAACGAGGGGCGGTAAATTCCTTGAAGCTTAACAAGGGAACCAAGTCCTTATCGCTGTAAGTCAGATTTAGTTCAAACCACACCCTGGAATAAGGAATGTCTGATTCTGTTATTTTAGAACAACTGCAAATCAGCAGCAGAAGCATGCAAGCTACAAATCGTTTCATCTTATTATTGTTTCACATTAAAAGAACACGCCTGTTCTCCATAAACGAAAACAGGCGTATTTTTATATTATGCGTTTAGAATTGTTCCTATTTCGCGAAGCTCTTCGGGCGAGAAGGCTGTATTGTTAAGTGCATTAAGATTGTCTTTCAGTTGGGATACCGAACTGGCTCCAACAATGAGAGAGGTAACGCGCGGATCTTTCAATACCCATACCAAAGCCATCTCAGCAAGAGTTTGACCTCTTTGCTCTGCTATCGCATTTAGCTTGGTTACCTTTGCAATTACTTCTGGAGTAACCTGATCCCTTTGCAGAAATCCGGTTGATTTGGCAGCACGGGAATTTTCGGGTATGCCGTGCAGATACTTGTTGGTAAGCAGTCCCTGGGCAAGCGATGAGAATGCGATAAGACCAACGCCATGTCTGTGTCCCACTTCCAATACTTCCGGCTCGACATCACGAACCAGCATGCTGTATTTATACTGGTGAAGAAGGCAAGGCGTATTGTGTGCAGCCAGGTATTTATAGGCTTCTTCCGCTTTATCAGCCGGATAGTTTGAAATGGATGTATAAAGCGCCTTCCCTTGTTTTACGATATCTACCAATGCCTGCATGGTTTCTTTCAGCGGGGTGTTGGGATCGTAACGGTGACTGTAAAACACATCGAAATAATCCAAGCCAGTCCGCTTCAGACTTTGGTCGATGCTGGCATGAAGATACTTACGTGAACCCAAGTCGCCATACGGTCCGGGCCACATCAGGTAACCGGCCTTGGAGGATATAATCAGCTCATCGCGGTAACCTTGTAACTGTTTTTTGAATATTTTACCGAAATTGGTTTCAGCCGATCCCGGAGGAGGGCCGTAGTTGTTTGCTATATCAATATGAGTAATTCCGTGATCGAAAGCGTAAAGAATCATCTTTTCGGCTTCGTCCATATTGTCTACATCCCCGAAATTATGCCAAAGACCAAGCGATATAGCCGGAAGAACAATACCCGAACGTCCGCATCGATTGTACTTCATGCCATTCGAATAGCGGTCTTCTGCTGCTGTGTAGTTCATAAAAGGTACGTATTATTGGTTTTACATAGAAATAAAGAACGAAAAAAGAGATTAAAACGTATGCAGCCAAAGAATCTATTCAGACCTTTGGCTGCATAAAAGAATATCATGCAAGCAGATTTTGTTCTGCTTCTTTGATTTTGCTGAATGAAAATCCGTCGATAACCTGTTGCATCAGAGCCGAAATATGGTCGTTGCAAAGATTGCCGATGCTTCCTTCGTGGGTATGATTTACCTCTTTGTTGGGAGAAAACCTGCCCGCTTCAATTTCGAGCCCTACCTGCTTGTAAGCATCCCTGAAAGGAACACCTGTGGCAACAAGTCTGTTAACTTCCTCCACGCTGAATATCAGCGAATATTTATCGTCGGAAAGAATAGACTCGTTTACTTTAACTTCCTGCATCATCATCGTAACCATTCGAAGACAATCCTTCAGTTCGTCGAATGCCGGAAGAAACACTTCCTTGATAATCTGCAGGTCGCGGAAATAGCCCGATGGCAGGTTATTACTTATCAGTGTGATTTGCTGAGGCAGCGCCTGGATCTTGTTGCATTTCGCACGGGTAAGCTCAAATACATCCGGGTTCTTTTTATGTGGCATGATGCTGGAACCGGTTGTAAACTGATCTGGTAATTTAATAAAACCAAAGTTCTGGCTATTAAACATGCATGCGTCAAAAGCCAGCTTCGAAAGGGAGGCTGCGATACCTGCAAGGGCAAATGCAACAGTGCGTTCCATTTTTCCTCGTCCCATCTGGGCATATACTACATTATAATCGAGAGAATCGAAGCCAAGCAAGTCGGTTGTC
This sequence comes from uncultured Macellibacteroides sp., assembly GCF_963667135.1. Lineage (NCBI taxonomy): Bacteria > Pseudomonadati > Bacteroidota > Bacteroidia > Bacteroidales > Porphyromonadaceae > Macellibacteroides > uncultured Macellibacteroides sp. Next base: position 2,095,744 of record NZ_OY762974.1, read on the forward strand.
ATTTGTCGGTTCAACGGAAAAGAAGATCCATATCCGGCAGCCGAACCCAACGGATTGCGGTTGCATACCTTAAATGCCGCCTGCATCAGCAACAAATCGTCTGTCAGACTCTCCGCATAAGCGCCAAACCAAAGTCCGAACGACGAAGGCATGGCAATCTGAAGGTGAGTATAACCGGGTAAAAGCACCTCTTTGTAGCGGTTACTCTGACTAAGCAAAACGCCAAACAGTTCGGAAACAAGCTGAACAACCTCTTCGATCTGCGCACGGGTAAACAGTTTAAGGTCTACCAATACCTGGTCGTTTCTGGATCGTCCGCTGTGAATCTTTTTGCCCATGTCGCCAAGCTTACGTGTAAGCATAAGTTCCACTTGAGAGTGAACATCCTCCACACCCTCTTCAATTACGAAAAGTCCGTCTTCGGCTATCTTGTAAATATTTTTCAGTTCAGCGAGCAGAATGGGTAATTCCTCTTTGTCGAGGAGCCCGATACTTTCAAGCATGGTAATATGCGCCATGGAACCCAGCACGTCATATTTTGCCAGGTAAAGATCCATTTCGCGGTCTTTACCTACCGTAAAGGTATCAACCTGTTGGTTTACCTTTACGTTCTTTTCCCAAAGTTTCTGAGCCATAATGCTAATTAATAAGGCAGAGATGCGATGACAACAGCTATCTTATCGAGGGCATCCTGCAATGGTTTGGATACCATCGGTTTGATAAACGGATTAAGCTCGGCCTTGATAGTCATCTTCATCTTCGTGTCACCCTCGGCAGCTTGCTTTAGTTGAATCCACAAAAACAAAGGAACCGGCGAATTCGTTGTCTCGAACTTGATGGTATTGTTAGGTTCGCGTTCAACAATTTTGAACGTTATCTTACCAACAGGGGCGACAGTAAACGAACACGAATCACTGTCGAATTCAAAATCTTTTATTTTATCCTGAGGAATACGGTCTTTAATCCGTTCCAGGTTCGATAAATCGGAGAGCATGGTGAAGATACGATCTTCATCATGCGGGATTGTTTTAACCTCGCTAACAAATTCTGTCATAAGTTTGCCGGTTAAATTAAGCTTCTGGATTCCAATTCGCAGGATCTTTACGCCACTCTTGCAGAGTTGCAATATCAGATTCGTCGATGTAATTTGTACGAACAGATTCTTCGATAACAGCATCGTAATTGCTAAGAGTTGTCAGCGTTACTTTTGCATCTTTGAACTGTTGTGCAGCAACAGGGAAACCGTGAGTAAATATAGCTACCATACCAATCACTTCGCAACCAAAATTACGAACAGCTTCAACAGCCTTCAGACTGCTTCCACCTGTTGAAACAAGGTCTTCCACGATTACTACTTTTGAACCCGGTTTAAGTTCGCCTTCGATAAGGTTTTCTAACCCGTGATCTTTTGGAGTAGCACGGATGTACACAAATGGCAGTCCAAGTAAATCGGCAACCAACGCACCCTGAGCAATAGCTCCAGTGGCAACTCCGGCAATGGCATCAGCGTTTTCATACTTTTCGCTTATTACGCGGGCAAGTTCCAATTTGATAAAAGTACGAACAGCCGGATAAGAGAGAGTCTTTCTATTGTCACAGTAGATAGGAGATTTCCATCCCGAAGCCCATGTAAACGGATTAGCCGGTTGCAATTTAACGGCTTTAATTTTCAATAATTTCTCAGCAACTAATCTTTCCAGTGTTTTCATACAATCCTATATATTTGATATCGTTTGCAAAAATAGACAATGAGATTGATAAAGCCTAAGGAAACTGATTAAAATTTCCTATATATTTATGCTATGGATAACGTTAAGATACTAATGCGGGTCCCTTCAATAGCACTTAGACAGCTAGCACACGCCCCGATTGTAGCCCCTGTTGTAAGTACATCATCTATAACCAGAACATGCTTTCCAATCAGCGGTTCTTCCGATTTTACGCTGAAAATATTTTGCACGTTTGTCCACCTGTCGAACACATTTTTATGGGTTTGCGTATTGGTTTTCCGGATTCTCGCCAAGGCTTTGTTTTCTATAGGAAGCAGGCATACCGAAGCAATTCCGCGGGCAATCCACTCGGCCTGATTGTATCCTCTTTTTTTCTGTCTTTGCGAGTGAAGCGGAACAGGCAGCAACAAATCAATTCCTTCGAAGAATCCTTTTTCGTGCAAGGCCAGTGCAGCCTGTCGGCCCAATTGGAAACCGGCTTCTTTTTCGCCTTTGTACTTGATTGCGTAAATAAGTTGCTGAACTTTGCCTCCCTTCTCGTAATGCAGGTATGCCGTAGCTTTTTCTATTTCAATTTTTCCTGTAAACAGTTGTTCGGCCGGATTAAACGGGCGCAGGTGATAATTGGTGCGTGGTAGTTTGTATATGCAACTCAGACAAAGGCATTTTTCTCCGTCTACCAACAATTCGCCGCACAAGAGGCAAAGGCGGGGGAAGAAAAGTGCAAGCAGATCATGCAAAATCTTCATCTTCACCTCCTCTTACAAGTTGCTTCAGACAGCGGGAGGCAAGATTCGTTTCGAAACCTCTTCCGGCAGCAAACCTAAGCAGCTTAAGAAATTCTTCCCGGTTATCTTTTGCTTTTACGCTTTTCTTTTTATCCTTAAGAATGGAAAACAGGATGTCGTAATAATACTGTTCGTCTATCTGATTCAAGGCATCTTCTCTTATTGAAGCATTGATACCCCTGTTTCTGAGTTCAAAATCAATTTTAATACGACCCCATTTGTTGAAACGAAGCTTGTCGTTTACAAAACTACGGCAAAACCTTATCTCATCAATAAATTTCTCCTCCACGAGCCGGCGGATAATCCGCTCTTTAGCTTCGGTAGAAACATCTGCCGTTTCCATTTTCTTTTTTATGTCGAAAATACATCTTTCGGCCACCGAGCAAAAGGCGGCACATTGGTGTAGAAGTTCAGCTTCGTTTGTCTGTTTCATCGTTCGGCCTGTATCATCCGGTCTTTGCCCGGTATGTCTTTTAAGATTTCAACGGAAGAATATCCTTCCTCTCTCAGTAAATCGGCCACCTCATTCCCGTACTGCGCATTGATCTCGAAGTACAGAGAGCCTCCTTTTCGTAATTTATCTTTTCCGAACCGGGCAATAGTCCTGTAAAAAAGTAACGGATCATTATCGTCGACAAATAAGGCAAGATGAGGCTCGTAATCCAGTACGTTAGCTTCCATATTTTCTTTTTCACATTGTTTTACGTAAGGAGGGTTGCTCACAATTACATCAAAAATGCCGGGAATATCATCGAAAGCCTGTCGGTTTAGTATGTCGGTCTGTATAAATGTGACTGGCGTTTTATTGCTCTCCGCATTTTGTCGGGCTGTTGCAATCGCTTCTGCAGAGATATCGGCAGCAACTACAGCCGCATCCGGAAGATTTTTAGCCAGAGTAACAGCTATACAACCGCTGCCGGTCCCGATATCAAGTATCCTGGATGCGTGGGAGTGGTGACGGCCAATTATAAGGTCCACCAGCTCTTCCGTTTCCGGCCGGGGGATAAGAACAGATGGATTTACCCTAAATGTGAGGTCGTAAAAATAAGCAGTTCCCAGTATATATTGGATCGGCTCGTTTTGTTTCAAACGAGTGAGAATAGCCTCGATTTCTTGTTTTTGCGAATCGGATATTTGTATATCTTTGTCGAAGAATAGACTATGGTGCGATACTCCACAGCAATTTTCTGTCAGAAGACGGGATAGACTACGGATTTCTTCCTCGGAATAAATTCCTTTCAGAGAGTCGTGTATATAAGCCAAGGTCTCGTTCATGTGTAAATGTTTTGGTACAAAAATAGTTCAGAATTGGTAAATAAGCAAAGAAAATAATGCAGATTGAAGAGAAATATATGGCACGATGCATTGCGCTGGCCCGAAAAGGAGCAGGCAGTACGTCGCCCAACCCGATGGTTGGCGCCGTAATAGTTCACAATGGCAGAATCATTGGAGAGGGGTATCACCGCCGTTGTGGAGAAGCTCATGCTGAAGTGAATGCTATCCGGGCGGTTAAGGACGAAAGTCTGCTTCCTCAATCAACCATATATGTTAGTCTTGAGCCCTGTTCTCATTTTGGTAAAACGCCTCCATGTGCGGATTTGATAATCCAGAAACGGATTCCGAGGGTGGTTGTGGGATGCCTGGATCCTTTCCCGGAAGTGTCCGGCAGAGGTGTCCGTCGTTTGGAAGAAGCAGGAGTTGAAGTCGTAACCGGCGTACTTGAGTCAGAGGCAAAGGAATTGAACCGCTTTTTCTTTACATACCAGACTACCCGTCGCCCTTATGTTATTCTTAAATGGGCGCAGAGCAGAGATGGTTTTATTGACGGAGCCAGAAATGATGACCGGATAGTACCGCTAGTCCTATCGTCGCCCGAGACTATGCGTATGGTTCACAAACTCCGCGCAGAAATGGATGCCATTATGGTTGGAACCAATACCGTGCTTAATGATAACCCTTCCCTTACAGTAAGGCATTGGGCCGGGAAAAACCCACTTCGGGTAATAGTAGACAGAACGTTACGGATTCCGTCTCACTTCCATGTATTGGATGGTTCGGTTCCTACACTTGTTTTTACTGAAAAAACAGTGGAAAGCCGCCCTGGTGTAGATTATGTTGCAGCGGACTTCTCATCCAATCTTTTACAACAGGTACTTGATAGTTTGTCGGAGAGGAAGATTCAGTCCCTTTTAGTAGAAGGCGGAACCGAGTTGTTAAATAGTTTTATAAAAGCCGGACTGTGGAATGAAATAAGGGTGGAAACTGCCCATGTATATTTGAAAGATGGTATTCCGGCTCCTGCAATAGATAAATTAGCTTACAGTACTATTTTACGAAATGGTTCAAAAATTGATTTGTATCGTTAATATATTTTTTTTAATGGGCTCAATCTGGGCATTGACACTAAAATATTATAAATATTGATTAAGATGGGGTGTAAAGCAAAAAATGTTTCTACTTTTGTGCCTTATATGATTAAACTTATGCTTTTGATGAAAAATAAATTAGTACTATTCCTTGTTGGTTGTTGTGTCTTGGCTCTTTCCTCATGCTTAGGAAATGATGAAGTGGAAACTCAGACTATCAAAGATCCTCAGGTGAAAGCTTTTTCGTTGAAAAACGATTCTGTTTCCGGATTGAATAGTGTTAAGTTTTCGATAGATCAGTTGAATGACCGTATCTACAATATAGATTCGATGCCTTATGGCACTAAAATCGAAAAAGTTGTTTGTACCTTTACTCCTTCTTCAGGTTTTTATGCATTGCAGGTTTATCAGGAGGCAACAGGTGATACCATCATGTGGAACGGATCGGATTCGCTTAACTTTTCGAAGCCGGTGATTTTTATTACTACCGCATATGATGGTGTAACTAAAAAAACGTATCATGCACAGGTGAACATTCACCAGTGTGTACCTGATTCTCTTGAATGGGGATTATATACAAACCAAATGTTGCCAAAAGCTACGCTGAACCAACAAGTGCTGATGAGTTCTGATAGCACTACATATTATATGTATGCACAAACCTCAGCAGGATTTGAATTATACAAGTCTCCGGCTACAGATACTCCGGTTTGGACATTGGCTACCCTTACAGGTTTCCCTGCTGATGCATTGTTAAAACAAGCCGCTTTCTTTAATAACGAAGTATATGTGCCTTCGGCTGCAGGTGTTTTATATCATTCTGCTAACGGATCTGATTTTGTTCCTGTAACAGGATCTCCTGTTATTGCTGCATTGTATGGAGCCATAAATAAAGATAGTAATTCCGACCCTGTTTTATCCCTACTTGTAAAGGATGGCAATGCATATCGTTTTGCTGCGATGAGCGAATCCGGAACGTTTAGTTTAGGTGAAGTTGCTCCGGATCAGTTCCCTGTAGAAGGTTTTTCGAGCCATTCTTATACTTCCATGTATTACGAACGACTTATGGTTGTTGCAGGTAAAACAAAGGCAAATCAGTTAACGAATGCTGCATGGAGTACATTTGATGGAAAGTCTTGGGCACTTCTTACAGATGAGTCCTCTTCTTATTTCGAAAAGAAAGAAGGCGCTGCACTGGCTTATTATGATGACAAGTTCTACCTGATTGGCGGATTAAACGCATCCGGAAACGGATCAAAAGAAATCCATTTGTCGATCGATAAAGGGGTATCCTGGGCATTGGCCGATTCGATGGTTATGTTGCCATCGGCATTTGCCGGCAGGGGTTACTCTTCTGTTGTGGTTGAGAAAAATAAATATATGCTTATTTTCGGAGGAAAAACAAGCAATAATGCTGCTTCGCTGAATGAAATCTGGCGTGGACGTATTAACCGATTGGGCTTTAAGGAGTAGAAAGTTCCTTTGAATAATAATTTTGCACTGCTTTTAACGTTAGAAAAGGTGTAGTAAACAAATTCAAAGGTTATGACTTCAACTTTTTTTCAACGGGCGCTTCTGGTTTTTGTCATTAGTTTTTCTTTTGTCTTCTCGAAGGCGCAAGAATACAAATATGAGATTGGCGGAATGGCAGGCGGAGCTTTTTATATGGGCGATGCCAATAAAACCAGTTTGTTTAAGGACATGAATCCGGCAGCCGGGGCGGTTATCCGTTACAATGCAAACTTTCGGTGGGCACTAAAAGGCTCTCTTGTTTGGGGAAAAGTTGCCGGTAGTACTGCAAATACAGAAAATGTATTTCCTGACCAGCTTCAGACCTCTTTTGAGAAGAACCTGGTTGATTTGGGAGGACAGATAGAATTTAATTTTTTTCCGTATAGCGATAAATATACGTATGCTAATACGAAAAGATTTACACCTTATTTGTTTACAGGACTGGGAATAACAACTGCATTTGGTAACGGAAATACCTCTGCGGGAATAAATTTGCCAGTAGGAGTAGGGGCAAAATATAAACTTATAAACAGGGTTAACCTGGGTTGTGAGTTCTCTTTCAGAAAGTTGTTTGGCGACAATCTGGATATTACGGAGGATAACAGTTTGCTGGATAATCCGTATAAAATGAATAGCAGCGTATTTAAGAATAAAGATTGGTATTCTTTTCTGCTGCTGTCGGTAACATGGGACTTTGGTCCACGGGATCGACCTTGTAATAATGAAGAAAGTTACTATTAAGAATATAAACAGGAATGTCTTTGATTGATAAAATTGACAGAAGTCGCATACCTCAACATGTTGCAATCATTATGGATGGCAATGGTCGTTGGGCTAAATCCCGGGGGAAAGACCGCAGTTTTGGTCATATGGAGGGTGTTGTTTCTGTGCGTAAAGTGGTTGAGGCAGCTACTGAAATTGGTTTGAAGTACCTTACTCTATATACTTTTTCTACGGAAAATTGGAACAGACCGGATGAAGAAGTGCAGGCGCTTATGAGCTTGCTTGTTTCTGCTATTCATAGAGAAACACCCGATCTGATGCGTAATAACGTTCGTCTGCTTGCTATCGGCGATTTAACAAGATTGCCAGACGATGCCCACGAAACATTGATGAGTTGCATCGAGCAGACTGCACCGAATACTGGAACTTCTATCGTTTTGGCGTTAAGTTACTCTTCCCGATGGGAACTTGTGGAAGCTGTAAAGTCTTTGTCTGTAGAAGTAGCTGATAAGAAAATTATTCCCAACAATATAACCGAAGCAGTGGTTTCGGATCATCTGTCAACTCGTGGTATACCCGACCCGGATTTATTAATCAGAACAGGGGGAGAAAAAAGAATCAGTAATTTCCTGATGTGGCAACTTTCGTATGCCGAATTGTATTTTACTGATGTTTATTGGCCTGATTTTAGAGAAGATGAGTTGTATGAAGCAATCTTGGATTACCAGTGCCGGGAACGTAGGTTTGGTAAAACGAGTGAGCAATTATAATTATTAACAATAGCTGTTATATGTACAAAAGAATAGTGCTGTTTTTTATTTTTCTTGGCTTTGCTTTCGGAGCTTTTGCCCAGGAAAGTGACACTACAAAGGTTGAGAAAGAATCGGGCGAAGTTCCGGTTATTTCATATTCGTTATCACCGCAGAAATATAAGATTGAAGACATCAAGATAACGGGTGTAAAGAATTATGATGATTTTGTGTTAATCGGATTCTCCGGATTATCGGTTGGGGATATGGTATCTGTTCCCGGAGAGGAAATTACAGCTGCTGTAAATCGTTTCTGGAAACATGGCCTTTTTTCCGATGTGAAAATTCTGGCAAGTAAGATACAGGATGATAAAGTCTGGCTGGAAATCAGGTTAAAACAGCGTCCACGTATTTCGGAAGTTAATTACAATGGAATAAAAAAAGGAGAACGCGAAGACCTTGAAGCCAAACTTAATCTGAAAAAAGGATTCCAGGTTACTCCAAACTTGATTGACCGGGCTAAAATTGTTATTAAGAAATTCTTCGACGGAAAAGGATTCAAAAACGTTGATGTGCAGATCGTGCAGAAAGACGATGTTTCCAAAGAAGGCGAAGTTATCGTTGATATCAATATCGACAAACACGAAAAAACAAAAATCAATCAGATTTTCTTTACGGGGAATAGCATGCTAAAGAATGCTGACCTGAAGAAGGCGATGAAGAAGACGAATGAAAAGTTTTCATTGAAGCGTGATTTCAAAACCAGCTTTAAGGAAATGTTCAGTACAAAGAAATTTGTGACAGAAGAATACGAAAACGACAAAAAGAATATCATCGGTAAGTATAATGAATTGGGTTACCGCGATGCTGTACTTTTATCTGATAGCGTTGTTAATCATGATGATAAGACTGTCGATATTTATCTATCGATTGATGAAGGGCATAAGTATTACCTTAAAGATGTAACTTTTGTAGGAAACACTCAATATGCAACTGATTATTTGCAGGCTATCCTTGGAATGAAAGCAGGAGATGTGTATAATCAAAAGAAGCTTGGCGAACGTTTATCAAGCGAAGATGATGCGGTTTCTAACGTTTACTACAATAATGGTTATTTGTTTTTTGGAGCAGATCCTGTTGAAGTGGAAGTGGAAAATGACTCCATCGCATTGGAAATTCGTATTCAGGAAGGTCCGCAGGCAACTATCAACCGTATTATTATTAACGGTAACGATCGTTTATACGAAGATATTGTTCGCCGTGAGCTCCGTACTAAGCCGGGTATGTTGTTTAGCCGCGAAGACTTGATTCGTTCTGTTCGTGAGCTTGCTCAGATGGGACACTTTGACCCTGAAAATATGAATCCTAATCCTGTACCAGATGCAGAAAACGGAACAGTAGATATTCAGTATAATCTTGTATCAAAAGCAAACGACCAGGTTGAATTCTCTGCTGGTTGGGGGCAAACAGGTGTAATTGGTAAGTTGAGTCTTAAATTCACCAACTTCTCAATGAAAAACTTCTTGAATCCATCTACTTATAAAGGTATTATCCCTCAGGGTGAAGGTCAGACTTTAACATTGAGCGGACAGACCAATGGTCGTTATTACCAGGCATACAGTGTTTCCTTTATGGATCCATGGTTTGGAGGTAAGCGTCCAAATACTTTGTCGGTAAGTGCTTATTTCTCGATGCAGTCAGACGTTAGTAGTAACTATTTAAGTAGTAGCTCATACGGATACAATCCTTATTATGGATCAGGCTATGGTTACGGAGGTTACGGATCTGGTTACGGATCTGGTTACGGAAACTACGGAAGTTCTTATGGAAATTATGAACTTGCTTACGACCCTGATAAATCAATTAAAATGCTTGGATTGTCTGTTGGTTACGGTAAACGTCTTAATTGGCCTGATGACTATTTCCAGTTCATGCTTACATTGAACTATCAATTGTACATGATGAAAGATTGGGCATACTTCCTTGTTCAAAACGGAAACAGTCACAATATCAATTTGGAATTGATGTTGCAACGTAACTCTGTTGATAATCCATTGTATACACGTAAAGGTTCGCAGTTCTCTGTTTCTGTATCAGCCACACCTCCTTATTCTTCATGGGATGGAAAAGACTATGCTTCCATGTCTGACAATGATGAAGGTAAATTCAACTTTATAGAATACCACAAATGGAAGTTCAAAGCCAAGATATTCTCTCCGTTAACTCCGCTTACAGTAAAGCGGACGCCGGTGTTGATGTCTCGTATTGAATACGGATTCCTTGGTTACTATAATAAACACAAAAGATCACCTTTCGAAACATTCTATATGGGTGGCGACGGTATGAGTGGTTATTCAAGTACATATGCAACTGAAACGATTGGTCTTCGTGGTTACGAAAATGGTAGTATCGCCGGAAATAATGGTTATAACTCCTACGGATATGCCTACTCTCGTCTGGCAATGGAATTACGTTATCCTTTCCTTCTTGAACCAACATCTACTATTTACGGTTTGGTGTTTGCCGAAGCGGGTAACGCCTGGCAGAATCTGAAAGACTTTAGTCCGTTCGACCTGAAACGTTCTGCCGGTGTTGGTGTACGTATCTTCCTACCGATGATTGGTATGATGGGTATCGACTGGGCTTATGGTTTCGATAAGGTAAATGGTTCACGTACTTCCGGAGGAAGTAATTTCCACTTTATCATCGGACAAGAGTTTTAATTAATGTGAAATGTAGTGTAAGATATAAACTACTGGTTATATTTGCAGTCTAACAGTTATTGTAGAACTAAAAAAGAATGATTATGAAAAAGATTTTCTACATGTGTTCAATGCTTCTTCTCTGTTCGTTTGCGGGCATGGCACAGAAGTTTGCTCTGATAGACATGGAATATATTTTGAAGAATATCCCTGCCTACGAAATGACAAATGAACAGTTAAGCCAGCTATCTGAAAAGTGGCAGAACGAAGTCGAAGCAATTCAACAGGAAGCTCAGAATATGTATAAAACATATCAAAGCGATCTGGTTTTTCTCTCTGCCGAGATGAAAACCAAACGGGAAGAGGCAATCGTTCGTAAAGAACAGGAAGCTCAGGACGTGAAGAGAAAGTACTTTGGAGCCGAAGGCGAACTGTATAAAAAGCGGGAAAGTCTTATGAAACCGATGCAGGATGAAATTTACAATGCAGTGAAGACTATTGCTGAAGAGAAAGGTTACCAGGTAGTTGTAGACAGAGCGTCTGCAATGAGTATTATCTTCGCATCCCCTAAAATCGATATCAGTAATGAAGTCTTGCTAAAATTAGGTTATTCAAAATAATTGCTTAAATTTGTGCGCTTTACCAGGATTAATAACAAGTAATAAAAAATAGAAAATGAAGAAACTTATTGTCTTTTTAATGATGGTTCTCCCACTTGGAGCTTTTGCCCAGGATGTAAAAATTGCGTTTGTAAACACTCAGGAAGTTATCACTGCTATGCCGGAATTGGCTGCAATGGAAAAGCAAATGACAGAGATTAACGAAAATTACAAAAAAGAGTTGAAGCAAATGCAGGATGAATATCAAAAGAAATATTCTGATTATATCGCTCAGCAAGACTCTTTGACAGAGAATATCAAGTTAAGAAGAATGCAGGAAATTCAGGATATCCAGGAACGTATTAACAACTTTCTGCAAGTAGCTGAACAAGATGTTCAGAAGAAACAACAGGAATTGTTTACACCTATACAACAGAAGGTTCAGACAACTATAAAAGCTGTAGGTGACGAAAAAGGATACATGTACATCATTGATCCGTCAGTGTTACTTTACAAAGGAACAAGTGCAGTTGATGCAACTCCTTTTGTAAAATCGAAATTAGGATTAAAGTAAAATAGGAATACGATATAGTGTCCTGAGGATGCCTTTCATTGGAAGGCATCCTTTTTTATATAGGAGGAATATATATGTTATCACAATGTCCAGGTCCAATTGGAATCTTTGATTCCGGATACGGCGGTCTCACAATCTATGAAAAAATCCGGGAAGTTATGCCCGGGTACGATTTCCTTTATCTCGGTGATAATGCCCGCACTCCATACGGGTCCAGATCTTTTGAGGTTGTTTATCGTTTCACGCTTCAAGCCGTTGAGAAACTATTTAACGAAGGCTGCCACCTTGTTATTCTCGCATGTAATACAGCTTCTGCCAAAGCGTTGCGTACTATTCAGCAAAATGATCTTGCTTCGATAGATCCCAATCGCCGTGTATTGGGCGTAATTCGTCCTACAGTAGAACTTGTGGATAGTATAAGTAAGTCAAAACATGTAGGGGTTGTAGGTACTTCGGGAACTATTTCATCGCAGTCTTATACATTGGAAATTGAAAAGATGTTTCCTCATATAGTAGTTACCGGAGAAGCATGCCCTATGTGGGTTCCATTGGTCGAGAACAACGAATTTAACGGACCGGGAGCGGATTACTTTATACAAAAACATTTGGACTCCTTATTAACCAAAGATCCGCAAATAGACACATTGATTCTTGGTTGTACTCATTATCCTTTACTTATAGACAAGATAAAACAGTTCTTACCTCAGGGCATAACTGTATTTGCTCAGGGAGAATATGTGGCCTCCAGTCTAAAGGACTACCTGTTAAGACATCCCGAGATGGATGCCAAGCTAACAAAAAACGGCACTAGTCGTTTCCTTACAACAGAGTCTGCCGCTAAATTTGCAGAAGCCGCCTCTATCTTTTTAAATCAATCTATTGACGTTGAACAAGTGGCAATAGACTAAATAAAGACTGCTTATCCAGTATTATGGATAAGCAGTCTTTATTTAGTATTCATCAGACAGCCGTTTTTACGAGATAGACTTTCCGAACGGAGCCAATGCAAGGGCTGCCATTTTAAAATGCTGCATTCCGAAAGGTATACCAATTATAGTAATGCAGAGCAGTACTCCAAAAAACAGGTGAGTGAGGCAAATCCAGATACCTCCCAACAATATCCAGATCACATTCATAATAACTGATAAACATCCTCCGGAATTACCGCTGTCGGTAACTTTGTTTCCAAAAGGCCACAAGGCAAGCATGGCAAGTTTCAACGTCTGCAGCCCGAAAGGAATTCCGATAATGGTTACCATCATCAGTAAACTGGCTACCAGATATTCCATACTGGTAATAATGCCTCCGCAAATAAGCCAGATAAGATTACCTAAAAATTTCATTTCATATTGGTATTAGCATTAATTAAAGCCATTGTTCTGTTGGGATGAGCCAGATTCAACCTTATGCAACTGTCAATTTCGTTCAGTAAAGTTTTCTTTACAAGAAGAAAGCTGTCGCGCAGTTCCGGTTTAACAGGCTTGGAAGGAGGCGCTTCGACATGAAGCGGATTAATAGGCTGACCATTCTTATATACCCGAAAATCAAGATGAGGACCTGTTGATAATCCTGTTGATCCAACGTAGGCTACAACTTCACCCTGTTGTACAGTGCTTCCTATACGGATGCCGCGTGCAAATCTTGATAGGTGCATATAAGTAGTGCTGTAGTTGGAATTATGCCTTATTTTGAGGAAGTTTCCTCCACCTCCCTGAAATCCTTTAGCTATAACAACCCCGGAGCCAATGCTTTTTACAGGAGTTCCTTTGGGAGCAGAATAATCTATTCCATGATGCGCGCGGTAACGTTTAAGAATTGGATGGAAACGAGCATTGCTATATCTGGATGTAATGCGGAAGAAGTCAAGCGGAGCTTTAAGAAAGGCTTTACGTAAACTTTTTCCTTCTTCATCATAATATTCCTGAACACTATCCTGCATAAACGGGATCGCCTTGTACGCTTTACCCTGATGTGTAAAAACAGCGGCTTCAATGGAAGATATACTTAATGATACCGTATCGTCTATGAATGCTTCGTTGTAGATGGCAGAGAAAGAATCACCCTCTTTCACGTCAAAAAAATCGATTTGCCAAGCGTATACATCCGAAAGTTTAATAGCCAGCAACGGATCGGAACCAACTTCCTTCATGGTGTTCCAAAGGGAAGAGTTTATTGTTCCGTTTACGAATTTCCGTTTGTATGTTATTTCTTTGGCAAAAGGATAGGCAGCCGGCAATTCTTCACATAAGTTGATAATAACAAAATCAGTCAGCGATTTTGGAAATATGATGTATTTTATGGTTGCAAGGCTGTCAGGCGACGTGATGGTACAGTATTGCATTCCCGCTTTTAATTTTCTGGGATCCAAAACTTCAGATGCGCACTTGGTTATACTGTCGGCCTGTGCAGGAGTGAAACCCAGACGGGCAAAGATAGTTGCCGGATTATCGCCCGATTCCATAACGTAATGGGTTACATCCAGCGAATCGGTACATATGCCATACTGAAATTCGTGTTGGTCCACAATTTCTTCAACGGGTTTCTCAGCTTGTTTACAGCTAAATCCGAAAGAAAAAACGGCGATTACCCCAAACAATGAAAGCTTTTTAGAAAAGTCGTTGATAGTGATACTGATCATCTTATTTATAAATATCTAGAAGATATGCTAATTGAAAGTTACAAACATAAATAAAAATCACCTAAAAAAAGGTTTCTCACCTAAAAAAGAAAGTACAAAGTCCGAATTTGATTAAAAAGTATCCGTTTACTTGTACCTTTGCACGCTTAAATGACGTTGTGTGAATAACAATAACAGAATGAATGTAAGTCGATTTTTTCCAAAAGGAGGAGGTTACAAAAGCAGACTTCTTAAACTGACAGGACCAATCTTTATTGAAAATCTGCTTATCATGTTGCTTGGAGTGGTAGATACCCTTATGCTCAGCAGATACGCAGATAGTTCGGTTGCGGCTGTTGGAGTTTCCAATCAGTTGCTTATGATGGTTTTTCTTTTGTTCAATATAACTACTACAGGTACAACTGTGTTGTGTTCGCTCTATTTCGGGGCTAAAGACAATAAAAGTTTTATACAGGTGATGGGTGTGTCTGTATTGTTTAATGCGACAGTAGGACTGCTTATCAGTGGATCGTTGTTTTTCTTTGGGGAGGATATGCTCAGGTTAATGAACATACGTCCAGAGCTACTATCCGATGCTACCATATATATGCGTACAGTTGGTGGATTTGCTTTTTTTCAGGCCATAAGTCAGACTATCTCGGCTGTATTGAGGGCTGCCAACAAGCCGAATTATGCCATGCAGGTTACCTTGTTTATCAATATTCTAAATGTATTTGGAAATTACTCACTTATATTCGGGCACTTTGGATTTCCGGCTCTGGGAGTACATGGAGCCGCTATATCTACTTCGGTTTGCAGAGGGGTGGCCATGACGCTGCTTTTTATAGTTCTTTTTAAACGACTGATAAAACGTTTGCCTCTGGATTATTTTCGCCCGTTTCCTTTTGCCAAACTTAAAGCTTCACTTAAGATAGGCATACCTGCCGCTTCCGAACAAATAAGCTACGATGCATCGCAGGTGATGATTGTCTATTTTGTTAATATTTTGGGGACAGAAGCGCTTGCAGCAAGAGTATATGTAGTTAATATTGTAATTGTAACTTACTTGTTTTCGCTTTCTTTGGCTCAAAGTGCCGGAATATGTGCTGGCAACTTGCTTGGCATGGGAAAGAAAAAAGCAACCTATCTGCTTACCATATATGCTTTGCAAAGATCGCTGATAGTTACCGGCTGTGCCAGCCTTCTTATTCTTCTTTTTAGTCGCGCGCTATTGTCTCAGTTTACGCAGAACGAAACTATAATAGTTTTGGGAATTGGTGCGTTGGCTGTAGACCTGATTCTGGAGCAGGGGAGAGCAGCTGTATTATTGTTTATAATGACGCTTCGCTCGGCTGGAGATGTAATTTTCCCTGTAATTATCGGACTTTTCTCCATGTGGTTCTTTGCTGTGTTTTGTGGTTATACATTCGGTATTTTGTTTGGGTGGGGATTGGCAGGCATGTGGATCGGGTTCGCTCTTGATGAGTGTTCCAGGGGCACACTTCTTTATTACAGGTGGAAATCCCAGAAGTGGAAGAAACGTACATTGATTCGTTCAAATGTTAAAATAGACTAAACTATACCTTACGTAAAAAACTTTTGCCTCTCTATATACGTCTTACTTATGTGTGATTAATTTTTAAGATTAAAAAATGAAGAAGGGGATTTTTTTGTTTTTGTTTTGTTTACCACTACTCTGTTCGGGTTGTAAGTCATCTAAAGGGGTGACTGCCTCGTTTTCGGATTTAGACGGCGAATGGAATGTTGTCGAAATGAATAACAAAAAAATTATCCCCGAAGTATCAAATCAGTTTATAACATTTGAAGTGTCTCGCAAACGTATTTCAGGTAATGCCGGTTGTAATCGGTTTTCGGGAGGAATTGAATATGCGGACGCTAAAAAAAATAGTCTCAGGTTTCAGCAAATTGTATCTACACGCATGGCGTGTCAGAATATGAGTGGAGAAATGGAGATGTTTCAGGCATTAGACAAAATTGTTAGATTTGAACCCCTTGAAGAAGGTCGTCCGATAAATTCTATTGCATTATACAGCATGGATGGAAATAGGATAATGATTATCGGAAAACGGTAAAAAAAGTATTTAGTAGTTGTAAAACGAGAAGAGGGCGCCCCCGTGATGGAGACGCCCTCTTCGTTTTTTATTAGTAATTAAATTTGTAATTAAATCCGGCTTTAAACCACATACCCGGTTGCGGAATGTTTCCAAGGTCGTAGTAGGTTGTATTTAGTAGGTTGTTTACTTCAGCATATAAAGTAAACGCCCGGATAGGGTAACTTAGGTTAAGATCTACCACGCAGTAGGGAGCATAAGATTCCTCGTAAGACGGTTTCAATGCCTCGTACTTTGTATAACTACCGGCCCGATCCTGCCAGCGTGCGTACCAGGTTAAGGAAAGATCTTTCCATAACGAGTGACTGAGCTGGGCTGTGAATTTATGCTTTAGGTAATCAAGCGCATAGTTTGAAATATAGCCTTCGATGGATTTATCCTGATCGATAAAAGCATATGCTATAGAAGCTTTATGGATAAAAAACCTCTCACCCATAAGTTCGCGGGGTAACAATGTTATGTTTGCTTCTATCCCCAGATTATTTACCTCCGTCAGATTCTTGCTTTCCCAAAGGTCTTCGGGTTTAGCTTTCACCCAATCAATCATATTGCTGCCTTTCCGGTAAAATCCGGCTATGTGTCCGTTAAGAAAATGATTTCCATATTTAACACCAGCTTCAAAAGCTTCGCTTTCTTCGGGCAACAGATTTGGATTACCGATATTGGTTTTGCTTTTGTAGTACAAATCGGTAAAGGTTGGCATACGCAGTGCGCGGTTCCAGCTTCCATACACTTTTATATTGTCGGCAATCCGGTAACTTGCATCTATCCCGGGATACAATCGGATTTTATTGTCCAGATCAGTGTGATAATTAGCAAGTAAACCCGCGGATAAGGTGAATCGGTGCAGCAAAATATTATGTTCCAGGAAAAAACTTATATTAGTTCGGTTAGCTCCTTTTGTAAAGAACTTGCCTTCCTCGGAAGGGACTTCCTGTGGTTCTTTTAAATCGGTGCCAAGAACATTGCTGCGGATTCCTTCATTTCGGAATTCTGTACCTGCAGTTGTTTGGCCCAGTGCCCACTCTGCAGAAGCGTTAAGAGACGAACCAAATACCTGCGATTCGTGGTAGTTATGTCCTGTATACCAGGAGGCCGGATTATCGCGGAACAGCTCGAACCGGTCGGAATGCCTTGTCCAGTATACTTTGGGAGAGAAACGGACACGTCCTTTGGTTTCGGCTCCTGCCGATAAAAAGTAACGGTGTGTTTTGTCGTACTGATTGGGATAGGCTGCCGAGTAAAAGCTGTTTGCCCCGTAACCTTTATCATTATACCCTGCCTGAAAGGTAATATCAGCTTCCTGTGTACGGGCAACTCCCTGCCAGAAGAGGTTGAGCATCTTGTAATCGGTATTGTCCGTATAACCTCCGGAAGAGTTGTATCCGGCCGACAAGCGCTGACTAAAACTACCTGCCTTGTGATTAATTCCGGCTTCCAGTTTCCATAACTCGTGCATACCTGCATATACATCGGTGGTGATGGTTTTTTCATTTCCTGGTTTGGTGATGATGTTGATTGCTCCGGCAAACGCGCTGGCACCGAAGATGCGGGAAGCCGGTCCGGAAATAATCTCGATACGTTCAATGTCGGAAAGGTTGACAGGTAAATCGAAGCTGTAATGTCCTGTCTGGGGATTGGAGAGGTTTACGCCGTTGAGGAGCACGGCAATCTGATCGAAAGTTCCTCCGCGGATGGAGATATCGGCCTGGGTTCCCCCTTCGCCTCGTTGCCGCACATCCACGCCTGCGGCATACTCTAAAAGATCCTGGATACTGGTGACCGGCGCCGCAGCAATTTCGCGTGCGGAAATGACCGTCACAATTCTGGCTGCCTGATTTAGCGCCATAGGTGCCCGCGAGGCTGTAACTTCCACTTCATCGAGCGAAACCGAAGTCTCTTCTTCCGAGGAATGTTTAATTACTTCCTGTGCCTGTGCTGAGTCCGGAACGGAAAAGAGCAGGGTAGAGGCCGTAATTACGCCAATGTTCACCACTTTGTGTAAACTGCAGAATACAGCATAGTTTTTTCGAGCGAAGCGTCGGAAACGCAACTTACCTCCTGCAATCATTTCAACTTTTTTCATTTGTAAATAAATTTGTTATAATAATTAGGAAAATGGAATCCATCTGCCCCCATGGTATGGAAGCTCCATCAGGGACAGATTTTTTCCATATATCTTTAATTTATTTTTTCGTCGGATAATCTTTATAAAGCAAATACTTTTTTCTCATTTTGCGATACTTATCCAGTTCGGGCTGCCAGGATGCTTTGATTTCCTTTTCGTTCATACCCCGCACAATCTGATAGCGAAGTTGCTTAGTGCCGGCAAGCAGATCAAACCAAGCCGGACGCGAAAAGAAGAAGGCCTGATCTTTTCCAGCCATTTTGTAAAATTCGAGAAAAAAACGGAGAGTTAATCCACCCTCGAATGGAAGCTCCCTTAAATCAACCCCATAACAAGTCTTGTTTTTTTGAAGAGGATTTGTATCTAATCCGGTAAGCGGGACCGGTGTAAACGAGAATTCGCCGTATTTCTTATCCGGATACCCTATTACCTGAAAAGGAAAGAAGGTACCTCTTCCTACACTAACATTGGTTGCTTCGAAAAAGCAAAGCGATGGATACAACCGTATAGATTGGTCATTTGGTAAGTTGGGCGATGGCTTAACAGGTAACCAATAGGGATCGCCGTGACGCCAGTTCTCCATTTTTACGACCTTAAGTTTACAAGAATCCGGAGTACTGTTCAGCCATCCTTCTTCATTAATCATCCAGGCAAGCTCTCCAACAGTTAATCCGTGCAAAACCGGAATCGGATCCACACCGACAAAAGATTCGAGCCCCTTTTGTCTTACTGGTCCGTCTATAAAATCGTTGGGATTTGGACGATCGAGTACGATAAATTCTTTGTCGTTTTCTGCACAAGCCTCCATTACATAATGCATAGTGCTTATATATGTATAAAAGCGTGCGCCTACATCCTGAATATCGAACACCACAACATCTAACCCTTCCAACTGCTGTGCCGAAGGTTTTTTGTTTTTTCCATAGATAGAAATAATAGGAATCCCTGTCTTCAGATCGCGGCTATCGCTAACATCCTGTCCGGCATCTTCGATTCCCCTGAATCCATGTTCGGGGGCAAATACCTTTTTCACGTCAATTCCTTTGGCAAGCAAAGCATCCAGCAAGTGAACCTGTCCGTCCTCAATTACGGAAGTCTGGTTAACAACCAATCCTACTTGTTTACCTTTTAGTAATCGAGTAACTACTTCCATCCGCTCGGCACCCAGTTTTAATGGAGCCCCTTTCGGTCCAGCGCCCATGCTTTCCGGTACAATAACAGGAAAACAAAGCAAGAAAAAGATCCAAAATATAGCTTTCATTTTTATTATTATTAACTGGCATTTAATAAAGCCATGTACATGTAAACGGGTAAAGTCCCTTAGAAATCATTGCTTACTGCCTGCAAAAGTAGCAAATGTCACAATGATTCCCTAAATTTGCATCCATTAAATTGAATGTTAACAAATGAACCCGATCGATATAATCAAGAAGTATTATCCAAGCTCGTCCGAAGCTTATCATATACTGGTTACCCACAGCCGTTCTGTGGCAGACAAGGCGCTTGAAATTGCCCGCAAGCATCCGGAGCTGAATCTGGACCTTACTTTTATTGAAGAAGCGGCTATGCTTCATGATATAGGCATATTTCTTTGTAATGCACCAGAAATTGATTGCCACGGCGACGCTGAATATATTTGTCACGGGTATCTTGGTGCAGACCTTCTTAGGGCGGAAGGTTACCCAAAGCATGCTTTGGTAAGCGAACGGCACACTGGGACAGGTCTTTCGCTTGAAATGATTATTGAAAGAAACCTGCCTGTTCCTCATCGCGATATGCAACCCGAGTCGATGGAAGAACAGCTGATTTGTTTTGCCGATAAGTTTTATAGTAAAACGAAGCTGGAGAAAGAGAAGTCGGTCGAAAAGGTTCGAAAAGGGCTTGTTCGCTTCGGAGATGAGACGCTTTTACGTTTTGATAATTGGTGTAAACTCTTTTTAGGAGATTAAACCAGTCATAATCGGGTTATTTATTATACATTTGCCAGCTGAAACTGTTAAGAAATACAGGATGTTTCATACAAAAAAAGTCCTTATCATATTATTTGTCGTGCTGATTTGGGGAGTTGTAACATACGCTCAGGGAGTTCGTGTTGCATCCGATTCCCTTTCTGTGGCAGGACAAGACACACTTGTTGCACCTAAAGATACGCTTGCTGTAAAGCAAGACTCTCTTTTAGTTGCCGACTCGACCCGTAAGAAGAAAAATGCCCTGGATGCGGTAGTAACCTATCAGGCCAAAGATTCGATTATGATGACAGCAGGTAACTGGGCTTATCTATTCGGAGAAGGAAACGTAAAGTACCGTCAGATAGAACTGCAGTCGGAGGTAATCGAAATGAACATGGACAGTAGTCTGGTGTTTGCCAAATTCGGTCTCGATTCCATTGGCGAGGAATTTGGATACCCGCTCTTTAAGGATGGCGACCAGCAATACGAAAGTAAAACCATGCGTTATAACTTCGGGACCAAGAAAGGCTATATCACCGATGTGATTACCCAACAAGGAGAAGGATATGTAACGGCAGGTCGCACAAAGAAGATGGCCAATAATGATATGTTTATGATGGGCGGAAAATATACCACCTGCGACGATCATGACCATCCGCACTTTTACCTGCAACTTTCCAAAGCAAAGGTCCGTCCTAAGAAAAACATAGTAACTGGTCCGGCTTATCTTGTAATAGAAGATGTACCGTTACCACTTGCCATTCCATTCGGATTTTTTCCATTCTCGGATAGTTACTCATCTGGTGTTATTATGCCAACTTTCGGCGACGAGATGGACCGTGGGTTCTTCCTGCGCGACGGAGGATATTACTTTGCTTTGAGTGATTATGTTGATCTGGCACTAACAGGCGAGATTTATACCAAAGGTTCGTGGGGATTATCAGCCCGTTCGGCTTACAAAAAACGATATAAGTATTCGGGAAACTTTAATGTTTCTACGCTAACCACCATTCTGGGTGATAAGGGATTGCCCGATTATAGTAAATCGAAAGACTTTAAAATTACCTGGTCGCATTCGCAGGATGCAAAATCCAATCCTTATCGTAGTTTTTCTGCCAGTGTGAACTTCGCGACCAGCAGCTACGACCGTAACCAGCTTACCAATATCTACAATCAGAGTTCAACAACCAATACAAAGGGGTCGAGTGTCAGTTTATCGCAACGCTTTCCCAATAGTCCCCTTAGTTTGTCGGCAACGATGAACATCAACCAGCGTTCGCGCGATTCCTCTATCTCTGTTACCTTGCCCGATATCTCTGTTTCTCTTAGCCGGATTTATCCGTTTAAACGGAAAAATGGAGTTGGTAAAGAAAAATGGTTCGAAAAAATCTCAATGAGTTATTCCGGTTATCTGCGTAACAGCATCGATACGAAAGAAAACCTGTTGATGAAATCGAGTCTTGTTAAAGACTGGAAGAATGCTATGCAGCATACCATTCCGATTTCAGCAACGTTCAATCTGTTTAAGTACATCAATATTTCGCCGTCGTTTAACTATACGGAAAGGTGGTACACAAGCAAAGAATCCTTTGGATGGGATAATATAACTAACAGACAAGCGATTCGGGATACTACCTATGGATTTTATAGGGTATATAACTATAATACCTCCATATCGGCTTCCACAACCTTGTATGGCTTTTACAAACCACTTCCTTTCTTGGGAAACAAAGTTGAAATGATTCGTCACCGCTTTGAACCATCGGTAAGTTTCAGTGCTTCGCCCGATTTTAGCGATCCTAAGTATGGCTTTTATGAAAACTATGCTTACATGGACGAGAATAACGAAATGGTAACAGTAAACTATTCGCCATTCACGAACCAAATGTTTAGCACGGCCCCCAGAGGCAAGCAAGGATCTGTAAGCTTTGCTATCAATAATAACGTGGAGATGAAGATTCGCAGCGATCAGGATTCGTCAGGGTTTAAAAAGATTAGTCTGATCGACAAATTGTCTGCGTCTATGAGTTATAATATGGCGGCCGACTCTTTTAAATGGAGCGACATGTCGGTGGGTATTCGTCTGAAGTTTTCTAAAAGCTATACCCTGAATCTGAATGCGATGTTTGATACGTATACTTACAACGAAGACGGAAAGAGGGTTAACGTACCCCGCTGGGAAGCCGGAAAAGGTTTCGGCCGACTTCGTTCCACTGGTACTAACTTCTCTTATACGCTGAATAATGAAACTTTGGCTAAATTATTTGGTGGCGAAACGAAGGAAGATACTGATAAAGAGAAAGAAAAGGAGCGTGTTATCGGAGAAGACGGAATTGCACGGGAAGTGGATGCTGAAGATACCGAAACAACTACTGAGGGCGGAAGGCTTCGTGAAAAGAAGAAAGAGGTTGGAGAGTTTGATGCTGATGGCTATCAGGCAAACAAAGTTCCATGGAGTTTGGCATTTAGTTACGGGATGAGCCTTGGTTATGGAGATTTCAATGCAAGTACGTTGGAGTACAAATATAAACTTACTCATAACCTGAGCTTTAACGGAAATATTCAGCCAACCAAGAACTGGCGCTTAAACTTTAATGCAACATACGATTTCGATACAAAAAAGATAGCCTATATGAATTGTAGTGTAACCCGTAATTTACACTGCTGGCAGATGTCTGGCAGCTTTATGCCAATAGGTCCGTACAAGTCTTATACCTTTTCTATCGCTGTTAGTTCGTCGTTGCTGAAAGACCTCAAGTACAACCAGAGCAGCAGTTACCGCGAAGGTCAGTCCTGGTACTAACTACAGAATATACAAAAGAAAAGGGAGTTCCGATCATTTCGGAACTCCCTTTTCTTTTGTAGGTTATTCGGTTACCAGGAAATAGGCGTTTGTCCTGTTGCCTCAAGGTATTCGTTTGTCTTGCTGAAATGTTTACATCCAAAGAATCCCCGGTACGAAGAAAGGGGAGAAGGGTGTGCCGACTTTAACACAAGATTGCGTGAGGCATCAATAAAAGCACCTTTCTTTTGTGCATAAGCACCCCAAAGAATATATACGATATGCTGGCGCTCTTCGGCTAAACGATGTATCACCGCATCCGTAAAAGCTTCCCATCCCTTATTCTGATGCGAACCAGCCTGATGAGCCCTTACTGTGAGCGTTGCATTTAATAATAGCACACCTTGCGAGGCCCAACGGGAAAGATTTCCGCTCTTAGGCATAGTAATGCCTAAATCCTGTTCTATTTCTTTAAAGATGTTGACAAGCGAAGGCGGATAAGTTGTGCCTTCCTGTACGGAAAAACAAAGACCATGTGCCTGACCAGGTTCATGGTACGGGTCTTGCCCCAAGATTACCACCTTTACCTGATCGAAGGGACAAGCATTAAAAGCCTCAAAAATACAAGGTCCCGGAGGATAAACTGTTCCCCGCTTGTATTCGTCCTTCACAAAACCAGTAAGCTGCCGGAAATAATCCTTCTCAAACTCACCTGCCAGTTTTTCTTTCCAACTCTCTTCTATCTTTACATCCATCATGCCTTTTGTTTTAGATAAGCGGCATACCGGCTTCCAGCGCTTCCTTACGCATCTCTTCCGGCCAGATACTTGCTTGTATCTCACCAATATGACCCTTGCGAAGATAAAACATGCACAAGCGAGACTGCCCGATGCCACCACCTATACTTAGAGGCAATTCATCGTTTAGTAACCGTTGATGAAAATAAAGGTCTTTCTTTTCGTCCGCGTCACACAAAGAGAGCTGACGAATCAACGCTTCTTTGTCCACACGAATACCCATCGATGACAGTTCAAAAGAACGTCCCAGAATGTCGTTCCATACAAGTAAATCGCCGTTAAGACCATTCAGTCCGTTCTCAGTAAGAGTAGTCCAGTCGTCATAGTCCGGAGCACGGCCATCGTGCTTTTCGCCGTTACTCAGTTCACCACCTATACCAATAATGAATACGGCACCATATTGCTTTGTTATTTCGTCTTCCCGTTCCTTCGGAGAAAGGGTAGGATACAGCTGAAGTAGTTCTTCCGAATGGATAAAGAATATATCACGGGGAAGTATCGGCTTAATTTCCGGAAACATTTCGTATACCAGGTATTCTGTTCGAACCATAGCGGCATAAATACGGCATACAATTTCTTTAAGGAAATCGATAGTACGGTCTTCTTTCCGTATTGTTCGTTCCCAGTCCCACTGATCAACGTATAATGAATGTAGGTTTCCAAGTTCTTCATCAGAACGGATGGCGTTCATATCCGTGTAGATTCCGTAACCTTCTTCAATTTTATAATCAGCTAAAGTGAGTCTTTTCCACTTAGCCAGTGAATGAACAATTTCGGCTCTGGCATCGTCAAGGTCTTTGATGGGAAACGAAACAGCGCGTTCAACGCCATTCAAATCATCATTAATTCCCATTCCTTTCAGGACAAATAATGGCGCTGTAACACGACGCAAACGTAATTCGGAAGAAAGATTCTGTTGAAAGAAATCTTTTATCTGTTTTATTCCCATTTCGGTTTGTGCCAGGTTAAGCAAAGCCTTGTAACCCTTAGGTTTAATTAAGTAACTCATATACTGAATGTGCTTTTTGATATTTCAAATAATGGGAGGCAAAGATACATATTAATAGTAAATTAGCAATTAAATTTATTTATTTATTGCAAATTGACATACTTTAAGCAAAAAGAGTAAACAAAATAATAGAAGTGCATTTAGATTTTTAAAAACTATTATTAAGTCAACTCTTTCCGGTTAAGATTTGTTTTACTCCTTTATTATATATACTTTTGCACTGTCTTTGGCTGGGTAGCTTAGTGAATAGAGCGTCAGATTCCGGTTCTGAAGGTCGAGGGTTTGAATCCCTCCCTGGTCACCTGTAAGGCGATATCTCTCAAGAGGTATCGCCTTTTTACTTTCAATAAAACAGAAATATTCAATTTCATCTGTCATCTATCACAAAATCCTCCAGAACCCTTTGCAAATGCGGGATTGGCAATGTGACAGATCCGGAAAACCATCTGTCACCATCTGACACCTGTCACTGGCTTAACAGGAAAAGCAGGGGGAAAAGCTACTTGTAGGAACTATTAAGTGGATGGAATCGCTATTTGAATCAAGTGTAAATTAGTTGCGGATTTTTGAGAGCTGAAACAACAGGCCAAATATATAGGGCAGAATTCAGAAAGACTTAAAAATCAAGAAAATAAAAAGAGAGAAAGTTTGCTTTAATCGGAAATGAAAATTACTTTTGAATCACCTTTGAATCAAAGAGATGTTTTATTCATGAAATAGGGAAAAGGGTTTTCCAGAATAAGACGACCACAAGATCTAAGTATTTTATTTTTTTATATATAAGCATGAAAAATCTATTACCATCCTACCATAAAATAATTATTGGCCGTACTAATCTATGTCACATAAAAAAATAACTGAAATGAAACAAATTAATGGATTTTTAGCAGCCATTCTGTTGGTGGTATTTGTAGGGTGTGGAGGAAACAAACAATCCAATGATGATTTAATAATCGTTGATGTTTCGAAAAACTATCCTAAAAAAGAGCTGATTCTTCAGAATTTTATGGATGTGGAATATATTGTCCTGGAAACCACCGACGAGTTTCTTACACAAGGTTTGGTACGAGATGTAGGAAAAGAGTGCTTATTGGTTACAAATAGGAATAATGATGGGGATATCTTAATTTTTGACAGAAAAACCGGTAAAGGATTAAGGAAGATAAACCGGCAAGGGCAAGGGGGGGAAGAATATGCAAGGATTAATGATCTGATTCTTGATGAAAGCAATGGCGAAATATTCGTAGAGTCGCTGGGGAATAAAATCCTGGTGTACGATCTTTACGGAGGATTCAAAAGGTGTTTGAATCTTGATCGGGAAGTTTCATCTGTTTTTAACTATGACAAACATAATTTGATTTGCTACGACATGTCGGATTATCATAGCAAGGGAGAGGATAGAACCAGATCATACCATGTTATCATATCAAAACAGGATGGAAGTATTACCCGAGAAATCTTTATTCCTTTCAAAACGATTAACACACCGATTGTGACTGTTGGAGATAACTTTGTAGCAAATTATTCTTACGAAATACGACTAAGCCACGGCGAATGGACACTTATAGAGACATCATCCGATACATTGTATCACTATGCACCGGATGGTACATTAAGCCCCTTTATATCAAGAATCCCCTCCACACATACCATGGTCCCTGAAGTTTTTCTTTATATGGGTATTTGTACTGATCGTTATTGTTTTATGCAAACCGTTAAAAATGTATTTAATTTTGAAAAGGGTAACGGATTCTATACTGATGAACTGGTGTACGACAAAGAAGAAAAAGCTCTATTCCAAGTTGCCGTATACAACGGTGACTATGCAGAAAAAAGACCTGTAGCGATGACAGCGTCACCCGTTAATCGTGAAATCGAAGACGTCACTAGTTTAAATGCATCCCGGCTTGTTGAGATTTACAAGAAAAACCAACTTAAAGATGGCAAATTGAAAGAAATCGCCTCGAGGTTGGATGAGGAAGACAATCCGGTGATTATGTTGGTAAAGCAAAAGAAATAGTGGTTTATTAAGACTGAAGAGGATGTCTGCCGGTTTTTGAAAGATCTGCATTCTCAAGTATTAGAACAAACACTTCAAGGTGAGATGGATGCTCATTTAATCCCCAAAGTAATATATAATTGATCCGTTTAATACCATGTTTACGTAATTCTGCAGCTGAAGTATTATCGTACTTCATCTGAGGAATTATTATACTTCAGATGAAGAATGATAATTCCCCAGATGAGGTATTAGTCGTTTATTAGTAATCTTGATTCTGTTCCCAGTTTATTTACCAGCTAAATATGCTTTCTTTCACTTTATTCCTTCTATTTACGAACAACTTAATTAAACAACCTGTTATCTATAATAAATGAAACATTATAAACATAAATTATGATACAAAAATTTCTTTTCCCTTCGAAGCCCGACGCAACAGGTTACTCTATTCTATTACTCGGATTCAGAATCCTGTTCGGTATATTAATGATGACACACGGTTTACAAAAGTGGGATAATTTCGATGCATTATCGGCCACATTTCCCGACCCTGTGGGAGTAGGCAGTACCATATCCCTTAGCCTGGCTATTTTTGCAGAAGTAATCTGTTCGGTTGCCTTTATACTGGGAGCGCTTTATCGGCTGGCGCTAATTCCATTGATATTCACCATGGTAATTGCATTCTTTGTAATACATGGCGCAGATCCCTTTGGCGTGAAAGAACCCGCGTTCATTTACCTTGTGGTTTACGTAATGATGTATATCGCAGGACCAGGAAAGTTTGCCGTAGACCGCCTGTTGGTTAAAAAGAAACGTTCGAGGTAGTTGACTAAAGGAAAGACTTCACTCTTTTTTGAAGGAAATCAACGATGGGAAATGTAATGTAAAGCAGGTTGTTTTCTCATCAGAATGAACTCCTATTTTCCCTTCGTGGCGAACCATAATTTGTCGGCAAAGGCTTAGTCCGATACCGGATCCGTTTTGTTTAGTTGAATAAAAAGGGATAAAAATTTTGTCGATTGCCTCTGGAGAAATACCTGTTCCATTGTCGGAGACTGTAATTTGCACTTCCGGACCTATCTTTGCCGCTTTTATCTCAATTTGAGGTTTAACTTGGTTAACGCATGCTTCGTGGGCATTTTTTATAAGATTTATAAGAACCTGTTCAACCATGCTCCTATCAGCATTTAGCATTAAACGCACGGGATAAACGGTATAAGAAAAATGAATATTTTCCGATGCAACTAGTTGATGTAGTGATTTTAACAACTTATCTACATCTATGGTTTGCAGGGTTGGTTGAGGTACACGGGTTAGTTTACGATAATTCTCAACAAAAGAGAGCAGTCCCTTACTCCTGCGGTGAATAGTCTCCATTGCCTGTTTCATTATGCGATATTCTTCAGTATCCGCATTTTTTCTAATTTCACGCTCACTTAAGGTTTCCGATAACGAAAGGATAGGGGCAATGCTGTTCATTATTTCGTGAGTAAGCACACTTATTAGTTTTTGCCAGGCTTTTGTTTCCGTCTCATCCATCATGGAATCGCGCATACGGTTTCGAAAAACTTCCAAAGCCTCGTCCATTTTATTGGACAGGTTATAAATCTCGTCATTGGAATCGATATTGGAAAAATGCGAGGAAAAATCGGCATGATGGATTCCGGCAATCATTTGCTCCATTCTTTCAATCAATTTTTTGCGGTCGAAATACAGCGAATAGGCCAAGCCAACAATTCCTGCCAACGCCAATGTGCTACAAAAATAGAGTGCTTTCATAAATAGCCATACACCCCCTAAGGATAATACCACGATAAAAGCGATCTTAAGAATATATATATATTTGTTAGGCAGTTTCATGCTACTTCTCGTATTTACTTATTTTACGATACAGGGCAAAACGAGAGATTCCCAATAAGTCTGCTGCCTGATTCATGTTTCCGTTGCTCAGACCTAAAGCCCTCTCAATCGTATTTTTTTCTACTGTTTCCAGATTAAAACTTTCCTCCGCTTTCTTGTAAGAAGGCATTGGTTTAAACAAGAAATCGTCTGCATTAAGGATATATCCAGAACAAAGAATTACTGCGCGTTCAATGGCATGTTGTAATTCGCGCACATTTCCCGGCCAGTTGTATTCCTTGAGTTTACGCGAGGCAGACGCTGAAAGACTTCTGATCTCCTTTTTGTATTTTCTTGCGTAACATTGCGTAAAGTGATTGGCAAGCAGTAGTATATCGTTTCCTCGCTCGCGAAGCGGCGGTATATGTAGCTCAATGGTATTGATGCGATACAAAAGGTCTTGTCTGAATTCACCTTTCGCAACCATTTCATGAATATCTGCATTTGTCGCACAAATAAGGCGTACATTAATGGGGGTAGGAGTGATGGCACCAAGACGAATAATATGCTTCTTCTCAATAACCGTAAGCAGTTTAGATTGCATGGCCGGTAACAAGTTCCCAATTTCATCCAAGAAAAGAGTGCCTCCGGATGCAATCTCAAAACGCCCCTGCTTCTCTTTCTTAGCATCGGTAAAGGCTCCTTTCACATACCCGAAAAGCTCGCTTTCAAACAGTTGTTCTGGTATACTCCCCAAATCAATATGAACGAACGATTTGCCGGCCCGTGGCGAGTTGGTGTACAGCAAATGGGCTATTAGGTCTTTTCCGGTACCGTTCTCACCCAGAATAAAGATATTGGCATCTGTATCTTTTAATTTTTCGATGGTCCCGAATAACTTTTGCATTGCCTGGCTTTCACCTATAATTTCCGGTAAGATATGGTTGCTTTCCAATGCTGCTACCTGCTGCTTGAGATTGGATATCTCGCTCTTGCTTTTTCGGAGTTCCAGGGCCGCAGCAACTGTCGCAAGCAGTTTTTCCTTTTCCCAGGGTTTGGATATAAAATCGGTAGCACCCGCCTTGATTGCTCTAACGGCTTTGTCGGTATCGGCATAAGCGGTAATGAAGATAACCACAGTATCCGGATCTGCCTTTTTGATTTTTTCGAGCCAAAAGAAACCCTCTTGTCCGCTGCTTGCATCACGATTGAAATTCATATCCAGCAGAATAACATCCGGATGAAACGTTGAAATGAAATGTTCGATACGTTCGGGTTGCGTAGTTACTTTCACCTTTTCTACATGTGGTTGTAAAAGCAGGTTAAGCGCGAACAGAATATCTTCGTTGTCGTCTACAATCAGTATGTTACCTTGTTTATGCATATTGCAAATATACGTATATATCTGTATATAATAGGTGCGATAACGCATCATGTTTGTGCGAAAATGCACATAAATATTTAGCGGGTCAATTGATATCTCTTTGTAAATTAGAATTTTATACTCTTGGCATCCCTTTTGTATCTTATTTTATATGAAAAATGTAGTCTGCATACTGTTTATTCTGCTTGCCTTTAATAAGGTATATGCCAGTGATACGCTTCGTATCACATTGGATGAGGCTGTGCAACTTGCTCAAAAACAATCTCCGCAAGCAATTGCGGCACGTCATCAGTTCAGGGCTGCGTATTGGGCATGGCGATCACATAAAGCCGATTACTTGCCCGGGATCACTTTTAATTCCAATACAACACTAAACCGCTCTATAAGTTCAATTACTTTTTCCGACGGAAAAGATGGATTTGTGCACCGTAATCAGCTACTGAATGATGGAGCTATTACGATTAGTCAAAATCTGTCTTTTCTGGGAGGAAATGTCTATTTTCAAACAGGGTTGCAGCGATTGGATATCTTTTCAGACAAACAGGTATCCTATAAGTCGACACCTTTGGTAATAGGATACTCCCAAAACCTTTTTGGATATAATTACCTGAAGTGGAATAAAAAAATCGAACCGGTACGATATACACAGGCAAAGAAGTTGTATATCGAAACACTTGAATTAGTTGCAGCTACAGCTGTTAGTAAATTCTTTCAATTGGCTACAGCACAAAGTAATTGGAGATCGGCCGCATATAACTATGCCGCGGCAGATACATTATTCCAATATGCCCGGGGGCGTTATAAAATTGGAACCATTACCGAAAACGAGATGTTGCAACTGGAAATAAACTTTCTATCGGAGCAGACCAATAAACTAAACGCAGCCATCGAGGTAAACGATAATGTGCAGGATTTGCGAAGCTTTCTGGGCATAAACAACACGGTAGAAATAGAAACAATTGTAAGCGAATCTGTGCCGGTATTTATTGTTCCGGAAAAGGATGCTCTTAATTATGCCCATCGAAATAGTCCGGATCTGGAATCGTTTGCCTTACAGGAGCTTGAGGCCGAAAGTCTGGTGGCAAATACCAAAGCGGCCAATCGATTGAAAGCAGATCTGTATGTACAGTTCGGATTAACGCAGACAGACCAAACCCTGCGTTCTGCCTACCGAAGTCCCCTTGACCAGCAGTTTGTAAGCCTGGGTATACGTGTCCCTATACTTGACTGGGGAGTTGGCAAAGGTAAGGTTGAAGTCGCTAAAAGTAACTTGTCAAAAATAAAGACCAATATGGCACAGGCACGAACAGACTTTGAGGCCAATGTACTCAAAATCGTGAAGCAGTTTAATTTACAGTCGGATAAAATCCTGATTGCTCAGAAGACTGCAAATCGCGCTGTAAGAAGGAATGAAGTTGCTTATAGACTGTATTTACTGGGTAAGTCCACTGTGCTAGATCTGAATGCCTCAATCTCCGAAAAAGACAGTTCGCAACGTGCCTATATTAACGAACTTAAAATTTATTGGAGTCTTTATTATGGACTACGCAGTATTACAGGGTACGATTTTACATCAAATACTCCCATTTATTTACCAGAAGAATAAATTATTAATTAAGCAAACCAATAATATACAAAATGGATAATCAGAATCCTTTAAATACCTTTCATGAGTCGCCTGAGGCATCGATGGACAAGCCTCTCCCGAAGAGATCTGTTTGGGTGCGGTACAGATTGTATATGTCGGCGTTAACCGTTTTTTGTGTTTTTATAATGTTTGTGATTTATAATTTGTCGGGAGTAAAGAAACTGCGAATTGATGTCAATAAAATTGGTATTACAGAAGTAAAAGAAACAAAGTTTCTCGATTATGTGGATGCAGAGGGAATTGTGCAACCCATCTTTACGATCAAACTCAATGTGTTGGAGGCCGGTATGGTACAGCAATTGGTTGCAGAAGAGGGGGCTATGTTGCACAAAGGAGATACAATTTTAGTAATGAATAATCCTGAACTGAACCGTATAATTGAAGAGCAAGAAGACGAATGGCAGAAACAACGCATCCTTTATCAGGAGAGAAGGCTGGAAATGGAGCAAAAAACAATACTTTTGAAGCAGCAGACGTTGCAAGCAGAATTTGAACTGAACCGGTTGGAAAAAGACTACTTGTTAGGCGAAGAGGAGTTTAAGATGGGTGTTAAGAGTAAGGCTCAGCTTGAGGTACAACGTGATGAGTATACTTTCAAGGCAAGAAGTACAGCTTTGTTATTGTATGGGCTCAAACAGGACAGTTCAGCCACTTGTTTAAGACGTGAATCAATGGAAAACGATCTGGAGCGTGCCCGGAAAAACAGATTGCACACAGGTAAAAGATTGGATAACTTAGTTGTGCGAGCTCCTATGGATGGTCAGCTTAGTTTTTTGAATGTAACACTCGGACAGCGAGTGGGGCAAGCAGAGAATATTGGAGAAATTAAGGTGATGGACAATTATAAGATAAATACGTTGTTAAGTGAGTATTATATCGATCGTATCATGGTGGGACTACCGGCATCAGTAACTTATCAGGGTAAGAAATATCCGTTAAGGGTATCGAAGGTTGTTCCCGAAGTAAAAGATCGTCAGTTTAAGGTAGATCTGGTTTTTACCGGAGAGAAACCGGAGAATGTACG
The DNA here is from genome assembly GCF_963667135.1 of uncultured Macellibacteroides sp. NCBI lineage: Bacteria > Pseudomonadati > Bacteroidota > Bacteroidia > Bacteroidales > Porphyromonadaceae > Macellibacteroides > uncultured Macellibacteroides sp. The sequence continues at coordinate 2,128,795 of NZ_OY762974.1, forward strand.
TATCGGAAAAAGCTATCGGGTACAGGTGGAGTTGGGCTTGCCCGAAACAGCAATCGTGATTCCACGGGGAGATTTTTACCAATCTACAGGAGGGCATTGGATTTATAAGTTGAATGAGTCTGGAAACAAAGCCATTCGCACATCCATAACTGTCGGCAGGCAAAATCCAGTACAGTATGAAATCCTAAGTGGATTGAGTTCTGGAGAAAGAGTGGTGGTTAACGGATATGCCCGTTTGGGAGATGTGGAAGAATTGATAATAAATGAGTAGCTAATAATAATAAAATATGATTTTGTATTATCTAAAAGTTGCATGGAGAAACCTTCTGAAATATAAGGCTCAGTCTTTCATCAGTATCATGGGCCTGGCAATAGGATTTATGGCTTTTTCATTTACGATGTCCTGGATTTCGTTCGAAGATTCGTACGACTCCTTTAATCCCGATGCCGACCGTATTTATCAGGTGGTAAAGGTAGATCCTAAATTACCTGGTGGCATACAAAAGACAACCCCCGGGCCATTGCCTCTTTATCTTGAATCTTCATTTCCGGAGGTTGAGGCTGCTACATCTGCCTATGCATACAAGGGGTTCTTTTATTTTAATAATCAGAAAGATTCTATTGCCGATTGTTTTCAGATCATTACGGATACTTCGTTTTTTAATGTGTTCTATGCTGATAGTAAACCTCTTATCAAACAGACTATCCCTTCGGATGTATTTTATGCCTCGGAATCAATGATGCAGCGGCTGAATGCAATGGGCGGAGATTCTGTTTCTTTTTTTTCAGGATCAATTCCCGATAGAAGTTACCATAGCAATGTTCCCTTTGATGTAATACAACTAATTCCACGTCAACAGAGTAAAGATAACGATTGTACTTGGTGTAGATACAACGCCATTACATTTCTCAAAGTTAGAGAAGATGCCGATGTTAATGCGTTGGCAAAAAAAATGAGTCATATTGAAGTTGAAAATTCTCAACAAGGTATAATCTCTTTCCAGCTTATTCCGTTGAGAAAAGTACACTATCAGATTCCAAGTGAAGAGACTAACATTCAGTTTAATCATTTAAAGATTTTTGTAGCGGTTTCTTTGATGGTTATTTTTTGCGGTCTTTTTAATTATCTTATGCTCTTTGTAAACAGAATAAAAATGAGAGGGAAAGAGCTTGCCCTTCGAAAAGCAAATGCTTCGTCAGACAAACAACTTCTGATGATGTTGATGACAGAATTCTTGTTGGTTTTGTTTATATCTCTTTTCATAGGAGGCTTACTAACCGAATGTCTTTACCCCTCATTTTTGAAACTGTCGATGATAGAGGCTCCAAGAACTTATTTTATGCTTGAGGCATTATTGTATGGTTGTTCAATTGCCATAATTTCGATTATTACGGCTTTTTCCCCCATTCGGTTGTTAATGAAGCGAAGTATCAGGGAAAATATTCAGCCGGAGACAAAAATGTTTGGAGGGATTCAAAATCGGTTTACGGTCATAAGCTTGTTGATACAATTGATATTTGGAGTGTTGTTGCTATTTTGCTCTGTTGTTTTTTATATGCAGTTGCGAAATTTAAATCGTTCGGATATCGGATTTGACAGATTCAATATTAACACAATCCAATCCTGGTCTGGAGCTGTTCCCATTGATGAAATCCGAAAGATTAAGGGCGTAGAAGAGGTAATGCCGTTTTTTCCTATTTTTTTACCGCGTGGCGGAAGATCAAGTTTTAATATCTCGGAGACCGGTGACAAGAAATTTCCTGAAGAGGTGGAATTTGAAATTTTTAATGTGAATGGTCCTGACTTTACTCAATTTTTCTCTATCCCTATTCTGTCCGGACGGAATCTCAGAGAGGGGATAGAGGAAGAATGCCTTATTAATGAAACTGCCAAGCGACTGCTTGGCTATGATGATCCAGTAGGGAAAAAACTACAAAATTGGCTTATCGTTGGTGTCATTCCTGATCTGTATATAGATTCGCCACTTTTGCCTGTTCTGCCTGGAGTATACAGATCCCAGCAGAGCAAAGAACCGGATAATGGAGGTCTCTCTGGTTTTTATGTTTATCGATATAGTCCGGACAATAGAATTGAAACCGAACAGGCTATTTTAGCTGTATTTGCTAAAAATGGTGTAACAAAGGGAGTCACCATACTAAATATGGATGATGTTTATACTGATTATACCAAATCCGAACGATATCTGCTTGTTTTGTTGGGATTGATGACCTTAGTTGCTCTTCTGATTGTGACTTTTGGGGTATATTCCATGATTACATTTTCATGTAATCAACGGAGAAAAGAGATTGCGATCCGCAAAGTGAATGGAGCACGCATAGCAGAGATATTTATGTTGTTTATCAAACAATTCGTTTTTGTAACCGTACTTGCGTGTATTATCGCATTTCCGATAGGTGTTTATGTTATGCAACGCTGGTTGGAACAATATGTTTGCCGGATCCGTTTGGAGTGGTGGATTTTTGTAAGTGTGTTTAGTTTGGTTCTTCTGATTGTAATTGGCGGAATCCTATCTAAATTATATAAGGCAGCCAGTGAAAACCCCGCTGAAACAGTGAAATCCGTGTGATTCCATCTTACGAGTAAAGAAAGAATAATAATATGTAATTTTACTATCATGATTAAAACAGTTGATTTAAAAAAGATTTTTCGATCGGAAGAGGTTGAAACATGGGCGTTGAACGACGTAAATATTGAGATTAAGGAAGGCGAATTTGTGGCTATAATGGGGCCTTCGGGTTGTGGGAAGTCAACCCTGCTTAATATACTCGGTTTGTTGGATAATCCCTCTTCCGGATCCTACATACTGAATGGAACAGATGTGTCGCATCTGAAAGAGGGTAATAGAACCGACCTGCGTAAAGGTGTGATTGGATTCGTGTTCCAGAGTTTTAATTTGATTGAAGAGCTCAATGTTTTTGAAAATATCGAATTACCCTTGCTTTATATGAAGATTCCCGCAAACGAACGAAAAAAGCGAGTGAATGAAGCAATGACACGAATGGCCATATCACACAGAAAAAAGCATTTTCCCCAACAGCTTTCGGGCGGTCAGCAACAGCGTGTTGCCATTGCACGTGCAGTGGTTGCAAACCCCAGATTGATTCTTGCCGATGAGCCCACCGGAAATCTTGATAGTAAAAACGGTGCTGAGGTGATGAATCTGTTGTCCGATTTAAACAGGGAAGGTACTACCATCGTAATGGTTACCCACAGTGAACACGATGCAGGATATGCTTCAAGGATAATAAATTTATTTGATGGAAGGGTTGTACCTGAAATGATTTCCCATTGATTCTAATATAAATAACATGTTAAAAACCTCTTTTATTATAATTTTTCGAAACTGGTGGCGAAATAAAACTTTTGCATTTATCGCTATAATAAGTTTAACGGTTGGCATTGCTTTTACGAATATGCTGGTCGCCTTTGTTACCCATGAATATAATATTGAATGTAAAAATCCTAAAAAAGATCGTATTATCTGGTCTATGCAGGATTTGCCTTCAAAGCCTGGCGAAAAGGTTGCATACATGCAATCCGGGATTCCCCAACAATTAAAGGAAAAGTATCCTGAAGTTGAAGATTTTTTGCAACTGAATAGTTTTCCAGTTAAGTATATTGAAGTTGGTCATCAAAAATTTGATCCAATAGAGATAATTAATGTCAATCCCTCGTTTCCGATTTTCTTCCCTTACGAGCTTCTATACGGAACGTGGGATACGTTTGACAATCCTCGCTCGATTGCTCTGAGTGAAAAGCAAGCCGGCAAATTATTTGGAAAGGAGAATGCAATAGGTAAGGAGATACTTTTGGGCGTGGAAGACTACGACAATAAGGTGACTAAGCAAGTATATGTTGTAAATGCAGTAGTAAAGGAGCGAAGTCAATCGGCCGTTGGTTTTGACGGACTTATCTATGACGCTGAAAGCATGTGGGGTGGAGCTACGCTTTTATTGATGACTCAAGATTCAGATTTAAAGCGTTTTGAAGCGAAAGTAAATGATGATAAAATTCAAACATTGGCTGGGGGGAAATATTCCTTTATTACTCTGGATAATGCCTTATCCACTACTTATAATCAACAGACCTTAAGTTATTGGCATTGCAGAAAAGACAACTTATTAATGGTTGGATTGATCTCGGCCATCCTTGTTTTGTTTATTGCTGTTTTTAATTATTTGAATATGAGTTTATCACGTGTGATGCAACAACAGAAGACTTTACAAACGCAAAAGCTTATGGGAGCTACACAACGAGAGATCCGTATCCAGTTGTTTGGAGATCTCTTTTTTATGGTTATTATCGCCTTCTTACTGTCATTATTGTTAGTGAATGATTTCCTTCCAATCTTTAATAAGATCGTTTCATCTGAGTTTTCATCATCCTATTTTTATAGTAAAGAATTTTTTCCGTATAGCGTAAGTATCTCATTATTTCTTACAATTACCGCTTCATTGTTTATCAGTTTGAAATTAAGTAAAGTCAATACAGATTATTCTAAATCATATTTCGTGAAACAAAAAAACAAATGGGTTGGAACCTTGGTTTCTGTCCAATTTGTGATAGCCATCATATTGTTAATTGCGATGTTCACTGCAAACAGCCAGCTGAAGTTATTGGAAAGGGGAGGAGATAGGTATCGTGATGTTGTTGAACTAAGCGGTGATAAGATCCGAATAAAATCGTTGAAATCTGCTATTACATCTGTTTCGGGAGTTACAGGAGTCTCAATGTCCGATGTTTCTCTTCTAAACTCATGGATTATGCATGCAGATATGAAAAAAGAAGATGGTATAGGATTTCAGTCTGCTATATTGAATTTATCAGGGGATACCGGCTTAATCAGAGTTTTGAAGATTGAACAGATTGCAGGTGGTTCATGGGAAAAGATCAATGATAAATATTCTAACGCTGTTTTTGTAAATAAAACATTTGCCGATCTTGTTGCTGAAACTCCGGACGATTTGCTTGGAGAGCCTTTGCAGAAATATGTGAATTCTGGTGATACATTATCTGTGATTGCAGGTGTAGTTCGTGATTTTTATGTTAACTCACTGGAAGAAAAGATACTACCAGTAATAATTACTCAACCCAAATTGCGGGGAAACGGGACAGTATCTATGCAAATTCGATTGGATGGAAGAGATAATGATGAAACCATAAATGATATTAAATTACTCTGGCAGCAATATGTTCCGGATGAGTATTTTTCTTATTCAGAGATGTATGAAACGTTTGTTAAACGCAATGGTAAAATTATTGAGATGACTTCACTACTTCGGATGTATTCAATTATAAGTATTTTACTTATATGTTTTGGTTTGTTTGGAATATCTTATTACTCTGTTCGCCAGCGTACAAAGGAAATTGCCATTCGAAAAATTAACGGAGCGAAAACGTATCAAGTCGTAGGTCTGTTGGTTAAGCCTATATTTTTGTGGATTGCGATTAGCTCTGTCGTGGCAGTTCCACTGGCCTATATATTATCGGAACGGTGGTTACAAGAATTTGTTTACCGTATTGATATTTCTTTTTTTTCATGCTTTAGTTCATTACTTTTAGTATCTGTTGTTTCTCTTGTTTCGGTAAGCGCAATTACATGGAAGTCGGCTTTAAGTAATCCGGTGGATAGTTTAAGAATATGAAAAGCTGATTAAACCGATTGATCTGATTGGGCAATATAATAGAAAGAATAACAGTTGACTGTTTATCAGAAATCATGAGGTAATTAGATTATTTACATAAAATTTGTAGGATAAATTAGCATTAAATATTTATTTATTTCCGATATTGCTAACCGATAATTTATATTTATTATACTACTAAATATGTTTTAATGGAATCTTTAAATAAACTAAGAGATGAACTTTCGCTTAAAGCCAGGAATGGCATTGATTTTACTCTGTCGGCAACCCTAATTTGGCTTTTGGTGGCTGTAATCTGGTCCCTTTCGATCGAATCATACTATAAATCCGTTTTGGTTTTTATGGTAAGTTCTTTGTTGCTTCCCACTGCTCTTGGTTTGTCTAAATTGTTGAAAACCAAATGGAAAATAGAAGAAAATCCTTTGCAGCCTTTAGGGCTTTGGCTAAACTTCGCGCAATTGTTCTATTTTCCATTTCTTATATTCACGTTGGTTAAAATGCCCGATTACTTTATCATGACCTATGCCATCATCACCGGCGCACATCTTTTTCCCTATGCCTGGTTATATAAAACAAAGTGGTATGCGATTCTTGCAGGAGTGATTGCTGTTGGAGCCTTGATTCTTGCTCTCATATTGCCAAGCGAACAGATGTTTATTGTGGCATTATATACCAGTTTCTTATTGTTTGTTTTAACAGTCGGACTCTATTTCGATGTAAAGAGACGTAAAAGATAAAATTATTTGCTTTTATACCTTCCCCAAAATTTGTAATGAGTAAGGGAGGTGAATGAAATTATCTTGCTTAAAACTTTGTTCTTCAGTATAAATTGCTGTATCCGATAAAAGATACAGATTAAAGCTAAAAAGATAAGATTAAACAGCACAAAATTAACTGCCCAATGTCGAATACCTACAGGCAATACTTCATGAAAGAGATAGGTCGATAGAACAGATGTAATAAATAGTACGATGATCCATAAACCGTGAGTTGTTTCAATGGCATTGGTTGGACAATTATTCATGCACCGCATACAGCTTTCACATTTGAATGTCCAAAACGGACGTTCATCCTTTTTTGTAATGGCCTTTACCGGACATTGGTTAATACACAGATCGCAGTTTGTGCAATGATCTGATGCGTAATAAGATTTTGCGAAAAAGTATCTGCCAATATAATAGTAAGCTAAAGCTATGGGAGAGATCAGTATATCTTGTACAATATCCTTATTCGAAGCAAAATCGGTTTTTCCGGTATTCAGTCGCTCAAAATGTTTTATCACTTTGGAGTGGTTCTTTGTATAGATAAATTCAACAGAATTACGTCTTAGTGCCGGATGAATCGAAATCCAGTTCGATGGCATATCGAAAGGTATTTGCCCTATAACTTTATATCCTTTTTTCTTTAAAATGGATGAAGTAAGCATAAAAGCAGCACCTGTTAAGCCAGGTATCACATAATCGAAAAATTTTATCCCGGCTCTTGTATTCATTAAAACAACCCGATTCTTTCCGTCAGGGAGGTTCCGAATAAAGTTTAAGGTGATTTTAGGGAAGTTAAAACCATGTATTGGAGAGATTATTCCGATGGTTGCTTTGTGATCAACAGTTTGTAAGGTTGAAATATCTGTTGTTGCAATATCGTATAAGTGACATATAATATTGCTTTCCAATGCAAACTCAGAAAGCCATAAAGCAATTCTTTTGGAATTTCCTGTTCCTGAAAAATAGAATACGATTAGTTTGTCAATGTGGTTCATTCCCTTCCTTATTGGTTTATATGGTTAGAAGTCACAAATTTATAATAAACATTGAGTTGAGGCATTATTAAGCCCTGAGTTTTATTTGGAAATCTACACAATGGGATACCAACCGGAAATTCATCCTGACCCGAAATTCTTGGAAGAATCAGGTATAAATAAAAAAAAGGAGAGTAAAAATTACTCTCCTTTTTGTGGGCGTTGACGGATTCGAACCGCCGACCCTCTGCTTGTAAGGCAGATGCTCTGAACCAGCTGAGCTAAACGCCCGAATGTTTTTTTATTTATGAAAGGTGGGCGTTGACGGATTCGAACCGCCGACCCTCTGCTTGTAAGGCAGATGCTCTGAACCAGCTGAGCTAAACGCCCTTTCACAAAATTTTATTTTCGTTGTGTCTTTCTCTTTAAGACGGTGCAAAGATACGGGATTATTTTTTCCCTCCAAACTTTTCAGCCAAAAAATTAAAAAAAAATGCATGTTCACTGGTTTCTCGACAATAATCGTTACCTTTGCATCTCTATATTAATACAGTATATGAAATTTTCAACACTGACAGCCATTTCGCCTGTAGACGGGCGCTACAGAAACAAAGTAGAAGGTTTAGCAGCCTACTTTTCCGAGTACGCACTCATCAAATACAGAGTGCAGGTAGAAATTGAGTATTTTATTACGCTTGCAGAATTTTTGCCTCAGCTAAATACTTTAACATCCCCTTCTATAAAGGAGGATCTTAGAAAAATTTATAAAGAGTTTTCCCTGGAAGATGCTTCACGCATTAAGGATATTGAGAGTACAACAAATCATGATGTTAAAGCTGTAGAGTATTTCATAAAAGAAAAGTTTGATTTGCTTTCTCTTCAGGATTACAAAGAGTTTATCCATTTTGGCCTTACATCCCAGGATATTAATAATACCTCTGTGCCTCTTTCTGTGAAAGATGCGTTGACTGAAGTATATTATCCTTCTTTGCAAGAGGTGATTGACCTTCTGAAACATTATGCCAATGAATGGATGGAAATCCCAATGTTGGCTAAAACGCATGGCCAACCCGCTTCTCCAACCCGTTTGGGAAAGGAAATTATGGTGTTTGTTTACAGACTTGAGCAACAGCTTTCTTTGCTGAAAACAATTCCGTTGTCTGCTAAGTTCGGTGGAGCTACAGGTAATTTTAATGCTCATCATGTGGCTTATCCTGCTTATGATTGGCGTGCTTTTGGTAATAAGTTTGTAAATAATGTGTTGGGTTTGCACCGTGAGGAGTGGACTACCCAAATCTCCAATTATGATAATCTGGCAGCAGTTTTTGATGGAATGAAGCGTATCAATACTATATTGATCGACTTGAACCGCGATTTCTGGCAGTATATTTCCATGGAGTACTTTAAACAGCAAATTAAAGCCGGAGAAGTTGGTTCTTCTGCAATGCCGCATAAAGTTAATCCAATTGATTTCGAAAATGCAGAAGGAAACCTTGGTATCGCCAATGCTATTTTAGAACATCTGGCATCCAAATTGCCGGTATCAAGACTTCAACGAGACCTTACAGACTCTACCGTTTTAAGAAATGTTGGAGTTCCAATGGCACATATTGAAATTGCATTTAAAAGTTTAACAAAAGGCCTGGGTAAATTGTTATTAAATGAACAAGCACTATACCGTGATCTTGATGCATGTTGGGCAGTTGTTGCAGAAGGTATACAAACCATATTACGCAGAGAAGGATATCCAAAACCTTATGAAGCTTTAAAAGCGCTGACAAGAACAAACGAAGGAATTACAGCCCAGTCAATCAGTAGTTTTATAGATGAATTACAGGTAAGTGAAGCAGTGAAAAAAGAATTAAAGGCGATAACGCCACATAATTATACAGGAGTTTAGTGTTAAAAAAAGGCAGCCGTGAGGTTGCAAGTAATTACTTATTATTCAATTTTATCAAATGAGCACAGAAGAAAGAGATGAATCTCAACCGCGTCCGAGAAAGATAATTCCAAGTATCAGACGGGAAAACACAGACCAGGAAGGTGAAAGAAGACCTTACAATCAGGATTACAACAGACCTGAGGGAAACAACTATGAACGTAGACCTTATAGCCGACCCGAACGTGATGATCGTGGCGGTTACAGATCTTATGGCGAAAATCGTCCGTCTTATGGAGAAAACCGAAATTCGTACGGAAACAGTGATCGTCCGTCTCGTCCCGAAAGACGCCCTTATGGCGAAGGGGAGGGTGGAAACGCACGTCCTTCGTTCGGAAACAACCGCCCTTCTTATGGAAACAGAGAAGGTGGAGGAGGATACAACAAACCATCGTATGGTAATCGTCCTTCTTATGGAAACAGTGATCGTCCGCAACGTCCTTCTTACGGAAACAGCGACCGTCCCTCTTATGGAAACAGTGATCGTCCACAACGTCCGTCTTACGGAAACAGCGATCGCCCATCTTATGGCAACAGTGATCGTCCGCAACGTCCGTCTTATGGCAACAGCGATCGCCCATCCTATGGTAATCGTCCTTCTTATGGAAATAATGAAAGGAGTTATGGAAATGAACAGCGTCCGTTTAACAGACCGTCGAGACCTAATTTTGATAACAGGCCCTCTCGTCCTTTTCCTAATTCCAGCACAACCGGCGACGGACAGACTGGCGAAGATGGTGTAAAGAAAAGAAGACCACGTGTAGGAGATACTCGTGTTAATTCATATGATACTCGTGATAGCCGCGATAATCGCGGTGGAGGAGGATACAACAAGCCATCTTATGGTAATCGTCCTTCGTATGGCAACAACCGTGGCGGAGGTGGTTATGGAAATAACCGTCCGCAACAACGTCGTACAAGCGATTATAATCCTAATGCAAAATATAACCTGCAGAAGCAGCTTAAGTATAAGGAAGTTCTGGCCGATCCAAATGAACCGATTCGTTTGAACAAGTTCTTATCAAATGCCGGAGTTTGTTCAAGACGCGAAGCTGATGAGTTTATCCAGAATGGAGCTGTAAAGGTTAACGATATTGTAGTAACCGAATTAGGTACTAAAATTACTCGTGCCGACAAGGTTGAATTCCAGGATAAGCAAGTTCAGATTGAGAGCAAGGTTTATATTTTGCTTAACAAACCAAAGAACTGTGTAACAACTTCGGATGATCCTCAGGAGCGTTTAACCGTTATGGATCTTGTAAAGAATGCTTGTACCGAGCGTATTTATCCTGTAGGTCGTCTTGACCGTAACACAACTGGTGTTTTGTTGCTTACTAATGATGGTGATCTTGCTTCAAAGCTTACTCATCCATCGTTCAAGAAGAAGAAAATTTACCATGTTTGGCTTGATAAAAACGTGTCGATTGAAGATATGGAAAAGATTGCTAACGGAATAGAATTGGAAGATGGAGAGATTCATGCTGATGCTATCAGTTACGCAAGCGAAGAAGATAAGAGTCAGGTTGGAATCGAAATTCACTCCGGCCGTAATCGTATAGTACGTCGTATATTCGAATCTTTGGGATATCATGTTGTTAAGCTTGACCGCGTTTACTTCGCTGGCTTGACAAAGAAAAACCTGAGTCGTGGTAAATGGCGTTATTTGAACGAAAGAGAAGTGAATGCACTTCGAATGGGTGCATTTGAATAATATTACAGGCATAGCCGGTTTGAGATATAATCGGCTATCTTGTTTAATTACCTAAGAAAAAATGGAAAAAATGGAAACCATTATCAGAACAAAAATTGTAGATGTACTTAAAAGTGACACTTTTGGTACGCCCGTTAACGTTAAAGGCTGGGTTCGTACCCGCCGGGGTAGTAAACAAGTTAGTTTTATCGCGTTGAATGACGGATCTACAATTAATAATGTTCAAATTGTTGTTGATGTTGATCATTTTGGCGAAGAGTATTTAAAACCTATTACTACCGGTGCTTGTATTAGTGTTAATGGATTGCTGGTTGAATCTCAGGGACAAGGTCAGAAGGCCGAAATTCATGCAACAGAAATTCTTATTTACGGAACAGCCGATCCTGCTACTTACCCGTTGCAGAAGAAAGGGCATTCCCTTGAATTTTTGCGTGAAATAGCTCATTTGCGTCCACGTACCAATACATTTGGTGCCATATTCCGCATCCGCCACAATATGGCGATTGCTATCCATCAATTCTTTCATGAAAGAGGATTCTTTTATTTTCATACGCCGATTATTACTGCTTCCGACTGCGAAGGTGCTGGTCAGATGTTTCAGGTTACAACTTTAAATCTCTATGATTTGAAGAAAAACGAAGAAGGATCTATCGTTTATGATAATGACTTTTTTGGAAAACAAGCCAGTCTTACTGTTTCCGGACAGCTTGAAGGTGAATTGGCTGCTATGTCAATGGGCTCTATTTATACTTTTGGTCCTACTTTCAGAGCAGAAAATTCAAATACTCCAAGACACTTGGCCGAGTTTTGGATGATCGAACCGGAAGTTGCATTCAACGAGATTTCAGAAAACATGCAGTTGGCTGAAGACTTTATTAAATATTGTATTAAGTGGGCTCTGGATAATTGCATGGAAGACATCCAGTTCTTATGCAATATGTATGATAAAGAGCTTGTAGAGCGCCTGCAGTTTGTTTTGAAAAATAGTTTTGTTCGTCTTGGTTATACTGAGGGCGTTAAAATATTGGAAGAAGCGGTTGCTAAGGGTCACAAGTTTGAATTCCCAATTTTCTGGGGAGCCGATCTTGCTGCCGAACATGAACGTTTTCTTGTTGAAAATCATTTTAAATGTCCTGTTATTCTTACGGATTACCCGAAAGAGATCAAGTCATTCTATATGAAACAGAATGAAGACGGTAAGACTGTGAGGGCTATGGATGTATTATTCCCAAAAATCGGTGAAATAATCGGTGGTTCACAACGTGAGGAAGATTACGAAAAATTATCTGCCAGGGCAAAAGAAATGGGTGTTCCCGAAAAAGATATTTGGTGGTATATGGATACACGTCGTTTTGGAACAGCTCCGCATTCGGGCTTTGGTCTGGGATTCGAACGGTTGTTGCTTTTTGTAACTGGTATGACTAATATTCGCGACGTAATTCCTTTCCCACGTACTCCGAATAGTGCAGAATTTTGATACGTATTCTGTGTCATATATAAAAAAGGTCCGGTCTCATTATTGAGACCGGACCTTTTTTATTAATCTTCGTAGTCGATTTCGATTGGAATCTGTCTTTTGAATGCTTCTTTGAATGAAATAAGCGTTTCTGTTCTAGCTAATCCAAGCGGTTGAAGCTTGTTATGTATAATGTTTAGCAAGTGCTGATTATTCTTTGCATATATCTTGATAAACAAATCGTACTGCCCGGTTGTATAATGACATTCTACAACTTCAGGAATTTGTTTCAGGGCTTCGGTAACGGTGGGGAATTGTCCCGGTGTTTTTAGGTATAAGCCCATATAAGCGCAGGTTTCGTAACCTACCTTGGTATTGTCGACGATAAACTCAGAACCCTTTATAACGCCTAAATTCGTTAGTTTCTGAATACGTTGATGGATGGCTGCACCTGAAACATTGCACTCTCTGGCTACTTCCAAAAATGGCATGCGGGCATTCCCGATAATTAATTTTAATATCTTCTCGTCTAGTTCGTCCAATTGATGGTGTGCCATATATTCGTATATTTGTCTAAATTGAAAATTGATTCTTACATTTTGATACAAAAATAGCTATTATTTCTATATATAATGTAGTTATTAAATAAAATATATCGATATTGAAACATTTTTCTTGAAAATACTTAATATAGCATGTGATGAAGACTTCAATAGTGTCAGTTTGTAAGCATTCTTTAGCAGATAATGCTCATTTAATTCATAAGGTGGAATCTACTTATAATGCCGCTTTTCCTCCTGTTGAGCGAAGAGATTTCTCTTTGGTTGTTGATTTATTGTCCAATGACTCTCGCTTCTTCTTAGACGTTTTAATGGATCCGGTAAATTATATTGGATTTATTACTTACTGGGATTTTGACTCTTTTATTTACATAGAGCATTTTGCAATAGATGAGAAAAGAAGAAACAGTGGTTTAGGAGGTAAAGCTTTGCGTACTTTTTTACAGAAAGTGGAAAAACCCATATTACTTGAAGTAGAACCTCCTGTGGATAATGGACAAATCAGAAGGATTGCTTTTTATAACCGGTATGGTTTCGAATATCATTCGTTACCATATAAGCAACCTCCTTATAGGATGGGTGATCCAATGTTGCCAATGTGTTTAATGTCTTTTGGAGATATCCCATTTATAAATGACATACAAAAAATTAAAACCATCTTATATCAAAACGTATATAACTGGTATAAATAAAAAAAAGAGGCGGATTTGATTAAATCCGCCTCTTTCATATAATAGCTTAACTTTGTTAATCTATTTTTAGACTAGCTGAATAGTTGATCTTTAGAGCATATGCTTCACGAAGAGCTTGCTTGACGTCTGTGATTACACCCATTTTTGTTTCTTTGTCTGCTTTAATAGAGACAGTCATAAATGGAGCATCTTCTTCTTTCATACTTGACTTTTCCTGAGCGATATAATCCTGAATTTCTGATGTTTCAGCAAATTGATCATTTAACTGAATACGAGTTTCAGATCCTAGTTTAGCTCTTAGTTCCTGAGTTGGTTTACCAATATAAATAAAAGTTACCAACGACTTCTTTTCAAGTTTTTGAAGCTCAGTAGCCTGTGGAGCCTTAAACATTACTTTTAATGTTACTTCACGCATAGATGTTACCATCATGATGAAGAACAAGAAAGCAAATACCAAGTCAGGTAATGAAGCTGTATTTAATTCAGGCATCTCACGACCACCTGCACTACTAAATTTTCCCATTACTTTTTACCTCCATAGTTTTTAGGTTCTGCTTCAGATATCTTTTGAGGATAAATCTTAATAACAGCATCCTGTTGTTCTTCTGTTAAAGCATCAAATACTTTTCCAAACTTTTCTTTGGATACTTCGTTTCTCAATTCGTTGTATGCTCTCGCTAACTCATTTTGAACGTCAATATACGCCTGATAATCTGTGCCACGGTCATTCATTAAAGAAATGATGTGGTTTTTGGTAACCATTTGCTTTCCAAAGAAAGGAATGTCTTCCTCAACCTTTTCAGGTTTATGTTCATCGTTATAAGGATTCTGAACGAATTCTTTAACAAGGTCTTTCAATTGCTTGATATCTACGTATTGATCGCCGCAAAGAATCTGGTTATTGCTGTTAATAAGAACAATAAGTAAATTTCTTTTTTTGATATCAACATCTTGGTCCTTTTGTTCTTTGGGTACAGGTGGAGGCAAACGTCTTGCCAAACCGCGGTCTGTATCCATCGAAGTAGTAATAAGGAAGAAGATAAGCAACATGAAAGCGATGTCGGCAGATGAAGAGCTATTTACCTGAGGAGCTTTTCTTTTCTTTCTTGCCATACTGTTTTGTTGTTTATTTATTTCTTATTACTAAATTACTTGCTTAATACTTTTCTAATTGAAAAATAAACTAATGCAACAAATATCATAGCCATTAGGATGTAGGTTGTATAAAGCCACATATCCGTAAGCTTCAACCAGAATTCAGTGTTTTGACCTCCGTCGTATCCAATAAGATTTAGTGGAGTACCGTCACCCATTGTATAAGCAATGATAAAAACAGCTGCAGAAATAGCAATAACACCGATAGGCATAACAGCAGCCTTAGGATCATGCTGTACAAGAGAGATGATTTCCCAAATTCCAAAGAAAATCAAAGTAGCAATAGTGATTGCACATACTGCATAAGTCCAATTAAGAAGCAACCCAGTATATACAGGTTCTACCATTTCAGCAGCAGGGTCAACAACCCCTCCAAAATAGTAAATACCCAAAACTAGCAACGAAATCAGCGTAATGGCTAAAAACGTCCAGCTTGATGTTTTTCTAATTTTAGTAACTGACATAGTTTAATTATTTTTTGAATTTTAGGTTGTATTTAATAACAAGGTCGATCAATGTGATTGATGCATCTTCCATCTTGTTCAAAATACCTTCCAATTTACTTAACAAATAGTTGTAGAAAATCTGAAGAATCAAAGCAACGATAAGACCACCAATTGTTGTGATCAAAGCCACTTTCATACCACCTGCTACAACCGTTGGGCTGATATCACCTACTTGTTGAATTTTATCAAATGCCATAACCATACCTACTACAGTTCCTAAGAATCCCAATGACGGAGCCATTGCGATAAACAAAGTAATCCATGATAAGTTCTTTTCTAGCAAACCACCTTGTACACCACCGTAAGAAATGATTGATTTTTCAACGATGTCTACACCCTGATCAATTCTCATTAATCCCTGGTATGCAATAGAAGCGATAGGACCTCTTGTTTCACGTGCGATTGTTTTTGCACCTTCAACGTCGCCTTTGTCAAGAGCTTCTTCAATTTTCTTAAGTAATTTAGAAGGATTAGTATCAGCTAAGCTAAGATAAATAATTCTTTCCAAACTAAAAGCTAAACCAAAGATAAGAGCAATAGCGATAGAACTCATGAAGTCGGCACCCCCCTCAATATACTTTGTTTTTAATGCCTTGTGTATTCCACCTTCTTCAGCTGTCTGATCAGCAGCTTGTTCAGTCTGAGGAGCAGCTTCATCCTGCGCCATTGCTGCATTTGAGATACCCAGGGTAAATAAACCCAAGAATGCGATAATTGCAAATAACTTCTTCATTGTGTGTTTAATTTTTAAGATTAATAATTCTCTTATTTATTTTTGTTTTTATTATTAATAATTTAATGATATTAATGCGGAGAGAGCGGGATTCGAACCCGCGATACGCTTTAGGCGTATACACGCTTTCCAGGCGTGCCTCTTCAACCACTCGAGCATCTCTCCAATATGTATGCAATCTCCCCAGCTCTCAAAACGGGTGCAAATTACAAAAAAAATCCCATTTGCAAACGAATGAGTGCACAAATCTAAAGTTTTTGCTTGACATACGCACAACATTGAGGCTAATAATTTTAATTCTAAGAAAAAATAAATTACTATATTTATTTATTAACTCTTTTAAATAGCTGTAACGCATTGCTACTAGTTATTTCTATAGTTTCTTTAACACTTAAATTGTATACTTCGGCCACTTTTTCGGCTGTTTTCCAAATGTACACAGGTTGATTTGTTCGTCCTCTATACGGAACAGGAGCAAGATATGGTGCATCAGTTTCCAGAATAATAGTATCTATAGTTGTATTTTTTAAAACCTTTTGCAGGGTGGAATTTTTAAAAGTAATAACTCCGTTTATACCTATTTTAAAGTTTTTGAATTCAAGAAGCGAAGCGAGTTCTTTTTCGTTTCCGGTAAAACTATGAAAGACTCCCGTCAGTGATTCGCTTCCTGCATTACGGATACAGTTTATTACTTCTGGAAAAGCATCTCTTGTATGAACTACTACCGGAAGATTTAGCTCTATAGCCCATTTTAGTTGTTCTTCAAAAGCAAATACCTGTTCACGAATAAATGTTTTATCCCAATACAGATCGATTCCTATTTCGCCGATAGCACAATATTCGCGGTTTTTTAAGTGGGATTTAATGATTGTTAGCTGCTCCTTAAAATCGGCATTTACGCTTGTGGGATGTAATCCCATCATGGGGTAAGCAAAATCGGGCCAGGCATCACAGACATTGTGCATTCTTTCGATGGATGATACATCAATGTTTGGAAGCAAAACTTTTCCTATTCCTGATTCAATAGCTTCTCGAATAGCCTGGTCCCTGTTCTCGTCAAACTCTTCAGCGTATAAGTGATTGTGCGTGTCAATTAACTTCATACTTGCCTAAACATAAGTTTATCAGTTACCTCTTTTAGTATGGATGCTTTGTTTATGTCTATGCTTAGTGAATTTAAAGCTTGCATGCTTGTTGAATAGTATGACTGAATTCTTTTTTCAGTAAGTTGTTTGATTCCCAATTCATTGAATATGGTTGTAACAGCCGATATTTTTTCGCTGGCGATAAACTCTGGTTTTTCCATCCAATCAGTTAGTGCAGCTAATTGATCTTTATTGGCCATTTTAAGCGCATTGGCTAGTAAAAACGTTTTTTTGTTGCTTAGTATGTCACCTCCGATATTTTTTCCAAATGTTTCTGGGTTACCATACACATCAAGCAGATCGTCCTGGAGTTGAAAAGCAAGCCCAATATGAATACCAAATTCATACAAGGAATCCGCATCCTTTTCAGATGCACCGCCAATGATAGCTCCTGTTTTTAAGCAGCACGCTAATAGAACGGCGGTTTTTAAACGTATCATCTCAATATATTCCTCTTCCGAAACATTGGTTCTTGATTCGAATTCCATGTCGAATTGCTGACCTTCACATATTTCCAGGGCTGTTTTTGAAAACAGAACCATAACTTGCTTTAAACATTTTTCGGGCGTTTCGCAAACAAGTTGGTACGCATAAATCATCATCGCGTCTCCGGATAAAATTGCTGTGTTGGCATCCCATACCTTATGAACCGTGGGTTTGTTCCTTCTTTTATCCGCCTGATCCATCAGGTCGTCATGCAACAAGGTGAAATTATGAAATACCTCAAGTCCTAAAGCTGGCTTTACTGCTTGGTCTACATTGTCGGAAAATAAATTACAGGCAAGCAGAGTAAGTGCCGGACGAATTCTTTTTCCCCCAAGACCAAGAATATATTCTATTGGATCGTACAGAGAGCGTGGGTGCTCGCTAAACCTGAATTTGGTAATTCCGGTTTCTATTTTCCGGAGAGTATCGTCGAATGAATACATATCGTATTTAATTGAAATGAAAAAGGCTGCAGAATGAACGCAGCCTTTTTTATAATAATAAAATATTTAAATACTATTGAAGTCTGAAAGTGATTGGTACAGTGTACTTAACACGTACGGGTTTACCTCTCTGCTTTCCTGGAGACCACTTAGGCATGGTGTTAATCACGCGAAGAGCTTCTTTATCCAAAGAAGGGTCTACACCACGAAGAACTTCTGCATCAACAATAGAACCGTCTCTGTTTACAACGAATGCACAGATTACACGACCCTGAATACCATTTTCTTGAGCAATAACCGGATATTTGATTGATTTTGCAAGAAACTGAAGCAATGCTGCGTCACCACCAGGGAACTGAGGCATTGTTTCTACCACCGTAAAGATAGGCTGAGCTGATTCTTCTTCTTCTTCAACAACTTTAGGAGCAACATAAGATTGAGTCTGAGCTGCCTTCTGGTTATCTTCAGAAGTTACGATAGCTTGCTGATCCAACTGAACATCATCTTCCACAACGTTCAATACTTCGGTTACAACCGGAGCAGGAGGGGGAGGAGGAGGGGGAGGAGCATTTTCCGGACGGGTAATTTCGATTTGCTCTTCTGCAATAACATCGGCTACGCCTGAGTCCGTTGCAACCTGTACATCTCGATTACTCCATTCGAAAGCAACGAACAGAATAGCAAGACCAACAACCATCCCCATCAGAAGGGACGTCATTTTACCTTTTTCCAGGTCTGCTTTCGGTGATTTTTTGATTTCCATACGTTTATAATGTTTTATGTGTTTTTCAATACCGCAAAAATACAAATTATTTCATACTATATTCAACAAAAGACAAAATACTTGATGCTTTTTTTGTCTTTTTAATGTAAACTTAAAAAAACAGCACCCCGGTATACCTAAGGTCGCTTTTTTCCGTTTAGTTAATGAAATTTGTATTTTCTTGAATTGCGCGGTAAAGTAAAAACTTTTTTTTCAAAAAAATGTATCTTTGACCGCATTTTGTTGAAAAATTATGAGAAATATTCTTTTTACACTGTTTTTCTCTCTTGTTTTGGTTTCACTGCAAGCGCAGGAGGGTGGAGAAGTATTTACTTTTCTACGTTACCCTTCGTCTGCCAGGGCTAATGCTTTAGGCGGACATACTGTATCGCTTGTTGAAACCGATCCATCTCTGATTTTCCATAATCCGGCATTGCTAGGCGCAGAAATGGACCAAATGGTGAATCTTAATTATATGAACTACATTGCCGATATTAATGTAGGGAGTGCGCTTTATACGAAAGCTATTCGCGAACGAAGCGCCTGGGGTATCGGCGCTAACTTTATTAGCTATGGCGAATTTACCGAAACTTCGCCCGATAACACTGTTCTGGGTACATTTTCAGCAAAGGATATCTGCATGAACGGTTTTTTCTCTTACGATCTGAGTGATATGTGGCGTGGGGGTGTTTCACTTAAGTTTCTTTATTCCTCGCTGGAAAAATATACTTCGATTGGATTGGGTGTGGACGTTGGACTAAGCTATTACAATACAGCAAAAGGATTCTCTGCAGGATTTGTACTTAAGAATATGGGTGCGCAGCTAAAGGCTTACGACGAAGAAAGGCAGAAAATGCCCTGGGATATTCAGGTTGGCATTAGTAAGAAGATGGCTCATGCCCCTTTCCGGTTCTCGGTTACAGCTATGTATTTAAATAAATGGAAGCTTTCCTATATAGATAATAATGACGAAACGGTTGCTGCCGGCGATGGTTTTGTTAAGTCGCTTTCAAAACATCTTGTTTTCGGTGTAGATTTTATTCCGACTAACAACTTTTGGGTTGGCGTAGGATTTAATCCTAAAGCAAATGCCGATATGAAGTTGCAGAATGGAAATAAAATGGGAGGCTTTTCTGCCGGAGTAGGGGTCAAAGTTAAACGCTTTGATGTGGGGGTTTCCATTGCGCGTTACCACCCGTCGGCATCCTCATTAATGCTTAGTGTTTCTACAGTGCTGGGCAATATTGTTCCATAGTATAAATATACATTATATATAATATATAGTATAATGAAATGAGCTTTCGGAATGAAGTCCGGGTATATCAATTTCATTATTCAGAAAAGATAAAAACAAACAATGTACAGATGAAGAGAATTGTAATTGCAGTTGACGGATACTCTTCCTGCGGGAAAAGTACCATGGCGAAAGATTTGGCGAAAGAGATCGGATATACTTATATAGATAGTGGTGCGATGTATCGCGCAGTAACACTCTATTGCTTGCAGAACGGTCTGTTTAACGGTGAGACTATTAACGAAGAGCAATTATGTGTTTCTTTAGATGGCATAGAAATCACTTTTAAAATAAATCAGGAAACTGGTCGGCCGGACACTTATCTTAACGGAGTAAACGTTGAAAAAGAAATCCGCGGAATGGAAGTGGCCAATCATGTAAGTAGTATCGCTGCAATTGGATTTGTACGTAAGGCAATGGTGGCTAAACAACAGGCAATGGGTAATGCCAAAGGAGTGGTGATGGACGGACGCGATATTGGTACAGTCGTATTTCCACAAGCCGAGCTGAAGATCTTTGTAACAGCTTCTCCGGAAGTCAGAGCACAGCGCCGACTCGACGAATTAGCTGCTAAAGGAGAATCAGCAACTTTCGAGGAGGTTCTGGCTAATGTTAAAAAACGGGATATGATTGATACAACGAGAGCCGAAAGTCCCTTGTGCAAAGCCGAAGATGCCCTCGAACTGGATAATTCTTATTTGACAATCGCTGAACAAAAGGAGTGGTTACTTGTTCAATTTAACAGAGTAACCAAAGATTAAAACAAAATGATAGAAGTAGAAATAGATAATGGCTCGGGATTTTGCTTTGGCGTTGTAAACGCTATAGGTAGTGCCGAACGTGAATTAACGGGGACTGATAAGCTATATGTTCTTGGAGATATAGTGCACAACAGTCAGGAGGTTGAACGATTGAAGAAGCAGGGTCTTGAATCCATCGAACATTCTGATCTTGAATCCCTGAAAGGTAAAAAGGTGTTGTTAAGGGCGCACGGTGAACCGCCTTCCACCTACGAAATAGCCAAAAAGAACGACATCACCATTGTCGATGCGACTTGTCCGGTTGTACTGCAGTTGCAGCGGAAAATAAACAAGCGGTATCTCGAAACCCGTTCGGAGGATGTGCAGCTTGTTATTTACGGAAAGAAAGGACATGCCGAAGTAAACGGACTTGTGGGGCAAACCGAAGGTAATGCCATAGTGATCGAAAAGATTGAAGATCTTGAAAAGCTTGATTTTACAAGGGGAATTGTACTTTTCTCGCAGACAACCAAATCTCTTGAAGGATTCCAAGATTTAATTGCCCGTATAAAGGAACGTATCGCAGATGGCGTAAAGTTCGATTATTACGATACTATTTGCCGTCAGGTAACTAACCGCATTCCCAATATTAAGGTTTTTGCCGCCAAACACGATATGATTTTCTTTGTGGCCGGCAAGAAGAGCTCGAATGGTAAAATATTATTCGAAGAATGCCGTAGAGCTAATCCGAATACTGTTTTTATTTCTGAAGCGGCCGAAATTACAGAGCCTCTTTCTTCATCAATAAGAAGCGTTGGGGTATGCGGAGCGACATCAACGCCTAAATGGCTCATGGAAGAAGTTGCAAGTAAAATAAGGCAAATGAATGTATAATAGTGATAAAATGATTATTTATGCAGGAAGTTTGATGACAAAATTTATATTATTGCCATTTTATTCTTACTTTTGCAGCGAATAACAAATATACTATCGATATGACAACTATCAAATGTATTGGTATTTTAACTTCCGGAGGAGATGCTCCGGGTATGAATGCAGCGATTCGTGCTGTAACACGTTGCGCAATTTATAATGACATTGAAGTAAAGGGGATTTATCGTGGATACAAAGGATTGATTACCGGCGAAATTGAACCGTTCAAGACTCAGAATGTAAGTAATATTATTCAGCGTGGAGGTACCATCCTGAAAACAGCTCGTTGCGAGGAATTCAGAACTCCCGAGGGACGTAAGCAAGCTTACGAGAAGCTGATGGAAGAAGGCATCGACGCTTTAGTCGCGATTGGTGGTGATGGAACGCTTACCGGTGCACGTATTTTTGCACAGGAATTTAACTATCCTATCGTTGGTCTTCCTGGTACAATTGATAACGACTTGTTTGGTACGGATGTAACTATAGGCTATGATACAGCATTAAATACGATTATGGAGTGCGTGGATAAGATTCGCGACACTGCCACTTCGCACGACCGTCTTTTCTTTATCGAAGTAATGGGTCGCGATGCAGGTTTTCTTGCTTTGAATGGTGCAGTTGCTGCCGGTGCTGAAGCTGCTATTATTCCTGAGATTGCTATGGAAAAAGACCAATTGGCAGAGACTATAGAAAGTGGCTTCCGCAAATCTAAGAACAGTAGTATTGTACTTGTGGCTGAAAGCGAAATTACCGGAGGTGCCATGGGGGTGGCCGAACGTGTAAAGCGAGAATATCCCGGATTCGATGTACGTGTTACCATTTTGGGACACCTGCAACGTGGAGGCTCTCCTTCTGCTCAGGACCGTATCCTTGCCAGCCGTATGGGTATTGCAGCTATCGATGCTTTACTTGACGATCAGCGTAATGTGATGATTGGTATTCAGAACGATCAGATTGTTTATGTGCCTTTTTCGAAGGCAATCAAGAACGATAAGCCAATCAACCGTGATTTGCTGGATGCAGTTCGTATTCTCTCTTTGTAATAGCAGAACATAAAATAATAGTGTCCCCGTGTAAAAGCAAGCAGGCTTTTATCCGGGGACGCTTTTTTTATAGCGGATTTTTGTCGGATGTCAGCTTACCAATCATATTTTTCCCTGTTTTTTATTTGTGAAAGGAGGGAGAATTAATCGGAGCGAATTGTCTTTTGTAAAATACCTCCATGCCCAATTCAGGAAGATTATGAGTTTGTTTTTTACGCTAAGAATTAACATAAGATGTAAGAACATCCAGGTTAACCAGGCAAAGTAACCCTCAAATTTTATAAAAGGAAGATCGACAACAGCCTTATGGTTCCCTATGGTAGCCATAGACCCGAGATCTTTGTATTCAAATTCGGTAAGTTTATTGTTTAATTGAATTGCTTTTAGGTTTTTAGCTAAACATTTTGCTTGATTAATAGCCACGTTGGCAAGTTGTGGATGTCCTTTCGGGTATTTAGGGGTTTCCATATATGCAATATCTCCGATAGCATAAATAGCATCGCAGCCGTTTACCCTGTTATATCTGTCTACTATTATCCGGTTTCCACGGGTAATCGAGGTTTCAGGAAGCCCTTCAATCTTGTTTCCTGTTACGCCGGCCGCCCAAATTACAGTTCCTGTTTTTATTTCTTCCCCATTATCTAATTTAGCAGTTTCCCCGTCGTAGTTAGTCATCAATACCTCCGTAATAACCGTTACCCCCATTGCACGAAGGTATTTAGTAGAAGAAGTCTTTGCCGTATCACTCATGTTGTTCAACGTGTGTTTACTCCCTTCAATCAAGATGATGTTTAATTTTTTGAAATCAATATCAGGATAGTCTTTTGGCAAGATTGTATTTTTTATTTCGGCGAAAGCCCCTGCCAGTTCAACCCCTGTGGGCCCTGCTCCAACAATTACCAGATTAAGCAAACGCTCTTTCTCTTCCGGGCTGGCAGAGATTATGCGCTCAAAAGTCATAAGTACATGATTGCGGATTGCGATCGCTTCAGACGTAGTTTTCAACGTTAGCGAGTTCTCCTCAATTTCAGTGTTTCCAAAGAAATTAGTCTTGCAACCAATGCCAATCACTAAATAATCGTATTCAAAATTTCCAATACTTGTTATTACTTGCTTATTGTTGCTGTCAATTCTGGTTACTTCTGCAATTCTGATATGGACATTTCTTTTCCTTTTAAATACATTTCTTAGGGGAAATGAAATGCTTGACGGGTCTATTTGTGCTGTTGCTACCTGATAAAAAAGAGGTTGAAACTGATGATTGTTTAACTTGTCAATCACATAGATGTCGAATAGATTTTGGTCTAATTCATGTACAAGCCGTATGCCTGCAAAGCCACAGCCAACCACTACTACCTTCTTTTTGTTTGCCATTTTTAATCTTATTATTTACATACAACTTTAAAATGTATTTCAGGTATAAATAAACCATTTGTACCTGAATCCTAAGACTTATACGATTGTCGCAATCATTTCATTATCCTGGGATTGTTTGAATGCACGATTCATGTAGTTAAAACCTTTTATTTAGGAAATTGTTTTTTATATCCCGAAAAAGGCAGTGCGTTATCGCAATAGTAGTAGGCAAATGTAATTTATATGCTTTTTAAAACATCTTGTAGTTTGTCCGCAATACCTTAAACTCTGTACGGCGGTTAATCTGGTCGGCTGTTTCTTGCTGTTCGGGCGTTAGCGTTTTAATATACTCTTCGGTAAGCGTATCTCCCTCCTTCAGAAAGTCGAAGCTACGTACCAACTTCTTGTTGATTACTTTAGGCATATTCTTTCCGTAACCTTTGGGCTCAAGCCTCCCTTTATCGATACCTCCGGCTATCAGAAAATCGACAACCGACTGTGCACGGCGCTGTGCCAATCCCTCATTATACTCCACTGTGCCTTTACGATCTGTGTGAGCTGCCAGTTCGATGGTAATATTCGGATTGTCGTTTAGCATTTTGATAAGTTCATTCAGTGCCGTTTTGGACTCTGGACGCAAAGATGACTTATCGTAATCGTAGAAGATGTTTTCGATAAGCACAGGTTTGGAAATAGGCGAAAGAAAGAAATCCACCAGATAAGTTTCGTTCTTCTCGTCCGGCGAAGTTTTAAGCTCGAAGTTCTGGTTAAGGAAACCTCTTGCACTGGCCATCATCACATAACTGTTATTTCTTTTTAACTCCACTTTGTAGGAGCCATCTTTTTTTGCCAGAACTTTTTCATTCAGCCCGTCTTTCCCCACAATGCGGATAACAGCCTCTTCTATAGGGTACTCGTCCACATCCGAAACAATTCCTTCTATCTGAATCGTAATTGTAGGCAATTCGAAAGAATAGAGGTGGTCGCTTCCCCTACCGTCGGTACGGTTAGAGCTAAAGAACCCGCTTTCTTTTGTTCCTGCAAAGGTAATTCCAAAATCGTCTGCCATCGAATTAACCGGAGCCTGCATATTTTCTACCACCCAAGAACCATCATTCTTCTGAGTAGCCTTGAAGATATCAAGTCCACCCATGCCGGGATGACCATCCGACGCAAAATAAAGAGTAACCGAATCCCTTACATAAGGGAAAAGCTCATCACCTTCTGTATTAATTAAAGGACCCAGGTTTTCTAGCGGACCAAAGTCGTTCCCTATGGCACGAGCCCTGTAGATATCTTTTCCTCCATATCCACCCCTTATATCCGAAACAAAATAAAGATACTTTCCATCCGGAGATATCGAAGGATGTGCCAGGGCGGTAACCGAATCCTTTAGTAAGGGCACACGGGTACCCTTTCCCCATTTTGCGTTACTACGCGTTGATACATATATTTCGGCTGTGCGCGACGATTCCGCGTCCTGAGAACAATACGTATAATACATGGTTCGCCCATCGGAACTAAAGGAAGGAGTCCCTTCGTCGAACTCCGTATTCACTTCGTCCTCTATCTCCTCTGCGGCAAGCCATTCGCCTCTTTCATCTTTCTTTGCCAGATAGAAATTATTGTTGCTTAGTCCGGTTATGGCACTTATCTTTGTCTCTTTGTCTTTCGAGCGGGAAGAAGCAAAGTAAAGCTGGTCGAAATTACTTCCATATAACATGGGACTGAATTCGCTCCGCCGTGAGTTAAACTTATCCATTCGCTTTACCGTATAACGGGTAGGCGTTTTGCGCCATTCCGGGGCCAGTAAACTACCTTTCACGCCGTTTTGCGCCAAAGTACTTTTGGAATTCATCTCCAGAAAAGATTCGTATTGTTTGATGGCATCCGCGTATTTCCCCGTTTTGTGAAGCATTTGTGCCAGCCTGAGGGTAGCCATGCTATCTGGGTAATCGTAACGGATCGCATTCATGTAAGCACTTGTAGCCCGGGGCGTGTTATTGATAATCCGGTTGCATTCGGCCATACGCCAGGCAATGTATCCCCGAAGATCGCGGTTCTGAGGTTTGGTTTTGGTATAAACCTTCCTGTATATGGCAGCCGCTTCGTAGTATTCGCCAATACGCTGTTTCTCTTCTGCATCGCTCAGCTTGGCCGATTTGCAGGAGAAAAGCATGAATGCTGTAAGGAAAAGCCACAGATAGGAAAAGAAACGGTATTTCATCGCTCGTTGATACGTTGATACATTGTTATAACAAAGTAACTGAATTTTTACTGTTTTATTATATCCGGAGGAAGTATCCTCGTTATCTTTTTTTGTGAAGGTTACCAAGGGTTTTTGAAAGCATGTACATGTAAATCCAAAACCATGTACATGTAAATTGAAAAGAATGTACATGTAATTTAAAAACCATGTACATCCTTTTATAAAGATCTCGTATGTTTTGAGGAAAAACCTCCTTACTTTCGACTTATAAGGCAGAGGGATCAGGAAGGCAATCTATACCCCCGGAACGATTACAGTAACAGAGAACTGTCACCGTAGCTTAGAAAGCGGAAATCGTTTTCCAGCGCATAGTCGTAAATAGCGTGCCAGTTTCCATTTACAAAAGCAGAAATAAGCAATAACAACGTGCTTTTGGGCTGATGAAAATTGGTGATTATTCCTTTTACGATTTTGAATTTGTATCCCGGAGCAATTAGAATCTGAGTCGCCGTAACCAGTGTATCCGTGCTATTCCTGTCAAGGTAGCTTAGGATGGCCTTTAATGCTTCTTCCGGAGTGATGCCTAAGTCCGTTTGGTAGGGCATCCACTGATTCACAATCAGATCGTCTGCCGTAGCCTCCGGATGCTGTGTGAGGGTAACTCCCATATAGTACAAGCTTTCCAGTGTACGTACCGATGTAGTACCCACGGCAATAATTTTTCCAAGGTTGGCAATCACCTGTTCGATGGTGCTGCGGCGCACCGAGATAAACTCGGTATGCATCTCATGGTCGCGGATAGTCTCGCTCTTCACCGGCTTAAATGTTCCGGCTCCCACATGGAGTGTAACCTCTTCGCGAATAAACCCTTTAGCATCCAGATCGGACAGAACTTCGGGTGTAAAGTGAAGCCCGGCTGTAGGAGCGGCAACCGATCCTTTTATTTTTGAATAAACGGTTTGATAAGTCTGCAGGTCGCTTTCGCTGGTCTCTCTGTGCAAGTAAGGCGGAATAGGTAGTATTCCACCGGCATCAAGCAGTTCGGCAAAAGTAATATGCTCGTCGTTCCAGGAAAATTCGATGAGGTGACTGTCGCCGGAGGTCCGTATCCTTTCGGCCGAAAGGATTACTTCCTTTCCGTCAACAAGAATGGTTTTGTGCAGCGAACCCTCTTTCCATTTTTTGAGATTACCTACCAGGCAAGTCCAGCTGCATCTTTTGGTTTGCTGAAATACCAGCGCGTAGTCGTGGGGCACAACCGGCTCCAGACAGAATATCTCTACAGAGGCACCAGTCTCTTTCTTAAACAACATGCGAGCTTGTATAACCCGCGTATTGTTAAATACCAGCATACTCCCTTCCGGCAGATAATCAGGCAATTGTTTAAATATGCTTTCGCCAATAACTCCGTTGCGATAGAGCAATAATTTTGACTCATCGCGTTTAGGTAACGGAAACTTGGCTATGCGGACATCGGGAAGAGGATAATTAAACTCCTCAATACGTATTTGTTCAGTTTTTGCAGTCATTACTTTAATATCTGCGCAAAATTAGTGAACTTTGTCCAAATAATAACTAACAACGCGGATGTATGAATGTTAAAATAGGCGACAAGGTTCGGTTTCTGAATAGTGTAGGTGGCGGAATCGTACGTAAATTCAGAGGAAACGACCAGGTAATAGTAGAAGATGAAGACGGATTCGAAATTCCGGTACTTGCCCGTGAGTGTGTTGTTGTAGGAGATAACAAGATGGTTGGCGGCGGAATGCCTCGTCCGGCTGCTCAGGCCCCGCAGGTAAAAGTGGTTGCACCCGTAGCAACTCCCGAAGCTGTTCAGGAAACTCCCGAAGGCGAACGCCTCAATATCTTTCTGGCTTATTTGCCCATGGACGCTAAAGCCATGCAGCAAACCCGCTACGAAGCCTACTTCGTTAACGAAAGCAATTACTACCTGTTCTACAATTACATGAACAGACAAAACAATAGTTGGACAAGCAGGCAACAGGGCCTCGTAGAACCGAACACCAAGATATTTCTGGAAGAGTTTGGAAAAGAAGACCTGAACGATCTGGAGCGCATCTGCGTTCAGTTTATCGCGTTCAAGAAAAACAAACCTTATGCCCTGAAGAATGCAGTTTCGGTCGAATTGCGTGTGGATACGGTTAAGTTCTATAAGCTACACTGCTTTATGGATAACGACTATTTTGACGAACCGGCTATCCTTCTGCCAATTGTTCGTCAGGATATCCCCGAACGTGAGTTGCTTATTTCGGCTACCGAAATACAGGAAGCCATGCAACAGAAAGTACGCGAAGACAGACGGATGCCTCAAACAACAGTTACAAAGAAATCGGAGAACCCTATTCTGGAAGTAGATCTTCATATCGAACAGTTGTTGGATTCGACTGCCGGAATGGATAACACAGCTATAATTACCTATCAGCTGGATAAATTTAATGCAGTGCTCAAGCAGTACGAGGGAGTAAAAGGACAAAAGATTGTCTTCATCCATGGAAAAGGCGACGGTGTGTTACGTAAAGCCATCGAAAACGAGCTGAAATCAAAATATAAACAATATCCTTATCAGGATGCTTCATTCCGCGAATACGGATTTGGTGCAACGATGGTAACTATCAAATAATTTTTGTATCTTCATGGCCACGGAAATTGAACGTAAGTTTTTAGTGAAAGGCGACTTCTCGGGCGAGGTTTGTCAGTCACAGCGCATTGTGCAGGGCTATATCTGCTCATCTCCCGAGCGCTCTGTAAGGGTGCGTATTCGTGGGGATAAAGGATATCTTACCATCAAGGGAGCTTCGGATGCCGATGGAATGAGCCGATACGAGTTCGAAAAAACAATCACGCCCGATGAAGCCGGTCAGCTTCTCAGGCTTTGTGAACCCGGAACGATCGACAAGGTACGCAACCTGGTGAAAGCAGGTGCACATACGTTTGAAGTGGATGTGTTTCATGGCGAAAACGAAGGACTGGTAATGGCCGAAATTGAATTGACCGATGCTTCGGAAGAATTTATTCACCCCGATTGGCTGGGAGAAGAAGTTACCGGTGATGTGCGGTATTACAATTCAATGCTTTCGAAGCAGCCGTATTCTCACTGGGGAAATAAAAAGTAATATATAACATTTAAAGTAACTACTCAAATGAAGAAATTTCTCTTACTCTTGGCAATCACCACACTGTCGCTGCCAGCTGTAGCAGATGAAGGCATGTGGCTGCTTCCCTTGCTCAGGCAGCAAAAATATGAAGAGATGAAAAAACTGGGGTTGCAGATGGAGGACTATGATATATACAATCCGGATTCGGCCTCGTTAAAAGATGCAGTCGTTATTTTTGGAAGCGGATGTACCGCCTCGTTCGTATCGGACGAAGGACTCCTGCTTACAAACCATCATTGCGGATATAGTCAGATACAGCAACATAGTTCGGTCGAAAACGATTATCTGACAAACGGATTCTGGGCTTTATCGAGAGACAAAGAGCTCCTTAATCCGGGTCTTACTGTTACAATGATTGATAAAATTGAAGATGTAACGGAATTTGTACTGAAGGCCCTGGAAAAGGATTCCGATCTAAACGGCATGAACTACCTTTCGCCTTCTTATCTGAACGGACTTGCTGTCGATAAAGTGGGTAAGAAATTCCTTGAAGATAATCCAGGCACGGATGTAGAGATTAAGCCATTCTATGGCGGGAATAAATATTATATGTTCACAACCAAGAAGTATAGCGATGTGCGTTTGGTTGGAGCGCCCCCTTCTGCCATTGGTAAGTTTGGCGTGGACACCGACAACTGGATGTGGCCTCGTCATACGGGCGACTTTTCCGTTTTTCGTGTTTATGCAGATGCTAATGGTAATCCAGCAGAGTATTCCGCATCCAATGTGCCTCTAAAGCCCAAACAATGGTTTAAAATATCTCTTAAAGGAGTACAGGAAGATGATTTTGCAATGATCATGGGATTTCCCGGCAGAACAAACAAGTATTACACTTCCTGGGAGGTTGCCGAACGACGGGATATTGATAATTCAGTCCGTATAAAGATGCGCGATATTCGTCAGAAAGTAATGTTGGAAGAAATGCTTCGCGACCCCCAGATACGGATTCAATACGCCAGTAAATATGCCGGTTCCACCAATGCACACAAGAATGCAATTGGTAGCAACTGGGCCATAAACAAGCGTAATTTTGAAAAGGTAAAGAAAGAGGTTCAGGATAATCTGATAGCTTGGTCGGTAAAGATGAATAAACCAGAATATCCCCAAGCTATATCTGCGTTAAAACAAATTGTAACTGACCGTAAGGATTTGCGTTTCCGCAGCTGGATGCTTGATGAAGCCCTGTTGCGTGGAATAGAGTTTACCAGTGTTCCAACAGAAGTAGATCCTGTTATTAATGCGTTAAAATCCAAAGATCAGGCAGCTATCAAAGATCAGTTAACTTTGCTGAACCTTGCCTACAAACGATTTGCCGACAAAGATTATTCCCGTGTAGTGGATAAGAAGGTTGCCAAAGCATTGCTAAAGGCATATTCGACCGAAATCCCATTGATAATGCGTCCCGCTTGTCTTATCGATTGTGAAAAGAAGTTTGAAGGAAACACCGATCAGTTTATCGATTACCTATTTGCCGAATCTATCTTTGGCAGTGATAGAAATTTTGCTCATTTCCTGAATAATCCTACAATAAAAGCTCTTCAGAACGATCCGATGATTAAGTTTGCCAGGTCGGTGAAGAATGAAAAATCTGCCTTAAAGGCGGCCTTGGACGGATTCGATGATAGCTATGCTGCGGCTCACCATACGTTTGTTAAAGGTCTTTTGCAGATGCAGGGCGAAAAGGATATGTTTCCGGATGCAAACTCAACCCTCAGACTAGCCTACGGACAGGTGCGGGGATATAATGCCCGCGATGCTGTAAATTACGGTTATCAGACCACCCTGGAGGGAGTGATGGAAAAAGAAGATTCCACCAACTGGGAGTTTGTTGTCCCGGCCAAACTGAAAGAACTTTATGCAAAGCAGGATTATGCACCATACGGTACCCCCGAACAAGGTATGCCCGTAGCCTTTACAGCAAATACCCATACTACCGGAGGAAACTCAGGAAGTCCGGTTATGAATGCGCGCGGCGAACTTATCGGAATCAACTTTGACCGGAACTGGGAAGGAGTAGGGGGCGATATTCAATACCTTCCTGAATACCAGCGAAGCATTATTGTTGATATCAGGTACGTTTTGTTCCTTATAGATAAATATGCGGGAGCCGGCTATTTGATAAATGAAATGGATATTGATAAATAGATCTATACAAAAAGAAGATCGCTCATAATCCCGTCCGAAATAAAAATTCCCTGACGGGAAAGCGTAAGAACAGAATCTTTCTCAATAAGCAAGCCGTTCCTCATATGGGGGGCGGCTTGTTGCATACAGTACGCAAGCATTTTCTCCCCGAATGTATCCCTTAGTTTATCCAGATTAATCCCCCACATGGTTCGTAGACCTGTAATGATAAAATCGTTGTATCTGGTCTTGGCATCCAGTTGTTCTATTTCCACGTCGGGTGCGCCATTTTCTATTCCTTTAAAATACTTAGGCAGAGAAGATATGTTCCACTGACGGGTATTTCCATTGTATGAATGAGCCGAAGGACCTATACCTAAATAAATGGCTCCAGTCCAGTAAGAACTGTTATGCCGGGAATAGAGTCCGTTTTTTGCAAAGTTGGATATTTCGTATTGTTCATATCCAGCCTCCGAAAGCCTGTCAATCATGGTAGAGAACATCTCTGCGCTAAGCTCTTCTTCCACAGTATGCACTTTACCTGCTTTAAGTTGTTTAAACAGGGGGGTGCCTTCTTCATAAATCAGATGATAAGCCGAAAGATGAGGAATGTCCAACCGGATGGCTTCATCCAGGTTAGCCTGCCAATCGTCCATACTCTGTCCGGGTAACCCATAAATAAGATCGATGCTTAGGTTTATAAGGCCGTTTTCCTTACAAAGGTTGATTGCCTGTAAAGCCTGTTTGCTGTCGTGCCTGCGGTTCAGAAACAGCAAGTCAGCATTTTTAAAACTCTGTACCCCCATACTAACCCTGTTGAATGGTAATGTGCGTATATCCCTGATGTACTCCGGCATCATATCGTCCGGATTGGCTTCGAGAGTGATTTCAGCATTTCTATCAACAGTAAACAAGCTGTTTATAGCTTCGAAGAAGCGATCGAATGCCTGTTTGTCCAATTGGGAAGGAGTCCCTCCCCCAAAATAGATGGTTTCTATCAGTTCGTTGTTCAGGTAATCTTTTCGAAGCTCCAGTTCACGTATGGCCGACGTAATATAAGTTTCTTTATACCGCATGTCGGTATTTGAAAAGAAATCGCAATAGGTACAGCGTTTGCTGCAGAACGGAACATGTATATAAATGCCTGCCATTGTCTTATTATTGGTTACCGGCAAATATAGGGAAAAAAACAATCCCCTGTTTAATAACTATGTTCTCAAACAGAAGATAATAATTGGTTATCCCGATTGCATTTTTTAATTTGCGACCTCGTTAGGAAAATACTTGAAAAAAAGAGGATTTATTGTTAAACCTAATTAATACCTGATAGCATGAAAGTATACCAATCAAACGAAATTAAGAACATCTCAATTCTGGGAAGTTCGGGCTCTGGGAAAACCACTCTCGCAGAAGCAATGCTTTTCGAGGGTGGTGTAATAAAACGTCGCGGTACTGTAGAAGGAAAAAATACTGTATCCGATTATTTCCCGGTTGAGAAAGAGTATGGATACTCTGTTTTCTCGACCGTTTTCAGTGTAGAATGGCAAGGTCGTAAATTAAACTTTATTGACTGTCCCGGATCAGACGATTTTATCGGAGGTGCAGTTTCTGCATTGAGTGTTACAGATACAGCTGTAATGGTTATTAATGCCCAATACGGCATAGAGGTGGGAACTATCAATCAGTTCCGTTATACAGAAAAGCTGGCTAAACCTGTTATATTTGTTGTAAATCAACTTGATCAGGAAAAGGCCGATTACGATAATGTTGTTGCTCAACTAAAAGACA
Organism: uncultured Macellibacteroides sp.; assembly: GCF_963667135.1. Lineage (NCBI taxonomy): Bacteria > Pseudomonadati > Bacteroidota > Bacteroidia > Bacteroidales > Porphyromonadaceae > Macellibacteroides > uncultured Macellibacteroides sp. The sequence goes on from NZ_OY762974.1 coordinate 2,162,452, forward strand.
GATACGGTAATAAAGTTATTCCTATTCAATATCCTGTAGCCTGTGGTCCGTCTTTCAATCAGGTGGTGGATGTATTAAAAATGAAATTGTATCGCTGGAAACCCGAAGGCGGTGTTCCTGATGTTTTGGAAATTCCGGAAGAGGAAATGGAAAAAGCCATGGAACTTCATCAGGCATTGGTTGAGGCATCTGCCGAAAACGATGAAAGTCTGATGGATAAATTTTTTGATCAGGGAACCCTAACCGAAGACGAAATGCGTGAAGGTATTCGTCAGGGTTTGTTAACCAGAGGAATGTTTCCTGTGTTTTGTGTTTGTGCCGGACGAGACATGTGTGTACGTCGTACGCTTGAATTCCTTGGAAATGTAGTGCCATGTGTCGACAAAATGCCTAAAATGGTAACAGTGGACGGCGAAGAAGTGGCTCAGGATGTGAATGGTCCCACCAGTCTGTTTTTCTTTAAAACTACTGTTGAGCCTCATATTGGAGAGGTTTCCTATTTCAAGGTTATGTCTGGAAAAGTAAAAGAAGGAGACGACTTGCAGAATGCCGACCGAGGTTCGAAAGAAAGAATAGCACAGATATTTGCAGTTGCAGGTCAGACCCGCAACAAAGTGGATGAAATGGTGGCGGGCGACATCGGTGCAACGGTTAAATTAAAAGAGGTCCGCACTGGAAATACCTTAAACAGCAAAGGATGCGACTTCCGCTTCAATTTTATACAATATCCGAATCCAAAATACAAACGGGCTATAAAGGCTAAGAATGAAGCCGATACAGAAAAGCTTAGCGAAATTCTTACCCGGATGAAGGCCGAAGATCCAACATGGATTATCGAACAAAGCAAGGAACTAAAACAATTGCTTGTTTCCGGACAAGGAGAATTTCACTTACGGACATTGAAATGGCGTATCGAAAATAATGATAAGCTGCCTATTGAATTTATTGAACCTAAAATACCTTACAGGGAAACAATAACCAAATCGGCCCGTGCCGATTACCGTCACAAGAAACAATCCGGCGGAGCTGGTCAGTTTGGTGAAGTACACCTGATAGTTGAACCTTATTTCGAAGGAATGCCTGCACCCGATACCTATCGTTTCAACGGACAAGAATTTAAAATGAACGTTCGCGATACTCAGGTAATTGAATTAGACTGGGGTGGTAAGCTTGTATTTGTAAACTGTATTGTAGGCGGAGCCATTGAAACTCGCTTCCTGCCTGCTATTCTTAAGGGAATTATGGCTCGTATGGAACAAGGTCCGCTGACTGGTTCCTACGCCCGCGATGTTCGCGTTTTGGTTTACGACGGAAAAATGCACCCGGTAGACAGTAATGAAATTTCTTTCATGCTTGCCGGCCGTAATGCGTTCAGTACTGCCTTTAAGGATGCCGGACCAAAGATTCTTGAGCCAGTATACGATGTGGAGGTTTCCGTTCCTGCTGATTATTTGGGAGATGTAATGGGAGATTTGCAAGGACGCCGTGCATTGATTATGGGGATGAGCAGTGAAAAAGGATACGAAAAATTATCGGCTAAAGTTCCTTTAAAGGAAATGGCTTCTTATTCGACTTCGTTGAGTTCTATTACCGGAGGTCGTGCATCTTTTACCATGAAGTTTGCCAATTACGAACTGGTACCAGCAGATGTACAGGATAAGCTATTGAAAACGTACGAAGCGAGTCAGACTGAAGAATAACTTAATTCTATATTGCGATTTATGCTATTAATCCGGGAGGGACATTTGTTTTATGTTCCTCCCTTTTTATTAAGTTTTACTTCATCTGATATTCATTCTTTTGTTATGAACCTGTAATAAGTAAATGCTTTATTTGTATAGTATTAATAACGAAAAAATGGAACTAAGAACTTATTATCCTACGATTGTTCTATCTGATATACATATTGGATCTGAACATTCCAAAACAGAAGAGGTCACTAATTTTCTGAAACATGTAAACTGCGACCGGCTTATTCTGAACGGAGATATAATTGATGGCTGGCAACTTCAAAAACAAGGCAAGCGGTGGAAACCCAAACACACCGATTTCTTTAAAGTTTTAATGAAAATGATGGAAAAGCAGGGTACGGAAATAGTTTATGTCCGCGGAAATCACGATGATTTTCTAGACCACCTGGCTCCAATGAGTTTCTACAATGTTTCCATTGTGAAAGATTATTCCTTTTTTAGCCATGGAAAACATTACTATGTTACCCATGGAGATATTTTTGACGCTGTAAGCACACATATGCGTTGGCTGGCCAGACTGGGAGATGTTGGGTATACTTTTTTGTTGTTGATAAACAAAATTTACAACAGAAACAGGGAGAAATTGGGTAAACCTTATAATTCTCTTTCGCAGCAGGTGAAGAATAAAGTAAAAAGCGCAGTTTCCTATATATCAGATTTTGAAAAAGAGCTGGTAGCATTGGCTCAAGCCAAGAAAGCTGATGCTATTATTTGCGGACATATACATCAGTCTGCCGATAAATGGTATGGAGATATTCACTATCTGAATTCGGGTGACTGGGTGGAAAGTATGACTGCTTTGGTTCAAAATGAACTAGGGGACTGGAAAATTGTTACATATAATAGTAATCAACTTGTTTTACCTGTAGAAAATTTGCAGGAGAAATGCAATATCTGGTATTAGTATGAGAGTAATCTTTATAATTCAGGGAGAAGGAAGGGGGCACCTTACCCAAGCGCTTTCCTTAAAGCAAATGCTCAATCAGGAAGGGCACGAGGTTGTTGCTGTAATGGTTGGAAAAAGTCCCTCGCGACAGCTTCCGTCTTTTTTTACCGAAAAGATAAATGCTCCCGTATTTTCATTCGAAAGTCCTAATTTTTTGCCTTCTGCCAAAAACAAACAAGTAAACATACTAAAAAGTATAGGGTACAATGTTTGTCGTAGTTATAAATACATGCATAGTATTACCTATATAAATCAAATGATAAAAGAAACCAACGCTGATATAGTTGTGAACTTTTATGAGATGCTTACCGGATTAACTTACATGCTTTTTCGACCCAAAGCAACTATGATTTGTATTGCGCACCAGTATCTGTTTCTTCATCCGGACTTTTCTTTTCCCGAATTAAACAAGGTATCATTAGAGTCTTTGAAGTTTCTCACAAAAGTAACTGCCATTGGATCCCGGCGTAAACTGGCCTTGTCGTTTAGAAAGATGAGAGAAGTTCCATCCAAAGGAATTGTGGTGGTTCCTCCGTTGCTACGCAAAGAGGTGATCGATACAAAACCAACAAAAGGTAATTATCTTCACGGATATATGGTAAACAGCGGTTTCAGCGAAGAAGTAAAAAGCTGGCATACCAATCATCCGCAGGAGTCCATTGATTTCTTTTGGGATAAAAAAGGGGCTTCCGAAATAACTGTTATAGATGATAAGCTTTCATTTCATCAGCTTAATGATACGAAATTTCTTCAGTATTTAGCAGGATGTAAAGCATATGCAACCACAGCCGGGTTCGAATCTGTATGCGAAGCTATGTATCTCAATAAACCGGTACTTATGGTTCCCACACACATAGAACAGGCTTGCAATGCGCATGATGCTATGTTGTCCGGAGCCGGAGTTTCCGGTACCTGTTTTGATATGAATGTATTGCTTACATTGTCGGAAACCCATAAACCTAACACCGTTTTTCAACATTGGGTAAATCAATCTTCATGGCTTATTTTAAGGGAATTCAGAAGCGACTTACTGACAGAGAACTATGCTAAAAGGCCTTTCCGTCGCTTTGCTACTAATTGGATGTACCGTTTGAGTCACCGGTTACCCTTGTAACTAGAATTCTTTTCTTTAAAATAGCAAACCAGGAGGTTGATACAATGCCTTTTGCCATGCTGGAAATACTTATTGCCCACCAAACCCCTGTTATACCAAGACCTGTCGATGCTAAGATTAAAGCGAGAGGAATTCGCAGACTATTAAAACTGATACTTATTATTGCTGGAGGAACAGTTCTACCGGTTCCGTAGAAGAGTCCTTGTGTCGTAATTTCAAGCATCATAAAAATCATCGAATACCCGTCGATCCGTAGAAATATTCCCCCCGATTGATAAGCTTCCGGATCGGGAACTATCAGCGAAAATAATTCACTGCCCCAGAATACAAACAATAAGGTACAGAAAGTTCCGAATAATACAGTCATCTTCAATGCAGTGTAATAAGCTCCCAACACACGGTCGTTTTTCCCTGCTGCATAATTTTGAGCAACAAAAGCACTAAGAGCTGTACTAAATCCTTGAGAGGTATTCCAAGCTATAGCTTCCAGCTGACCACCGGCCGTAAGAGTCATTAATCCGATATGTCCCCCGTATTGGGAAGCCGTACGAGCCATAAATAAATTGATAATAGAAAAAAGTGTATTTAGTATGGCTGCAGGCAGACCCAGAACAAGAATCCGTTTTACAAACCTGCTTTCTAATTTTGTGAAAAATTTGAATCCGCCAAGAACCTCCCGGCGTTTCTTTAGCCGGTAGATAAACAATCCCAGAACAGTACCCTGAGATAGCCAGGTAGCCAAAGCCGCTCCCTCGGTCCCCCATCCAAAGCCAAAGATAAAAAGTGGATCCAGAAGCATATTCATGAGCAATCCAATACCACTTATAATAAAAGGCACTTTACTTTGACCCGAAGCATTGTATATACCGGTAAAGGACGCTGTCAGAAAGATAAATGGGAAGGCTGTGCCAACTATGCGAAGATAATTTACCGCCTTGGAGGTAATCTCCGGATCAAGTTTGTAGATTTGCAGAATAGGCTCTGCGAATACAATTAGAATTAATCCCCAAAAAAGTGAAATAAGAAGGGCAATAGTAAGGTTATGCGAAGCAAAATTACGGGCGTCCGATGCATTTTGCGCCCCAATACTTTGTCCGACACTAACTTCCGACCCCACTTTATTTAGTAAGGAGATTGAGTTAGTCATCCATGTCAGGATCCCAACCGAACCAATGGCTGCTACAGATTCGCTGCCAAGGCGACCCACCCACGCCATATCCGTAAGGCTGTACGCCATCTGAATAAAGGAAGTTCCCATTATGGGAATAGCCAGATTGAAAAGTTGTCGCTGGATGTGCCCGCTGGTAAGATTTTTGGTGCCTTGCATTCTGCTGCTGATTTTATGTGCAAAAGTAGAATATATTTTCTACCTTTATCGCGGTTGACCTAATTGAAACATAAAATATATATGATTACACGTAGAGATTTTTTGAAAACAAGTGCAGCAGTGGCCGCGCTTAGTGTATTACCTGCCGGACTTTCGGCATCGGCTGCTCCCAAAGAAAAAGCAATCGGACTCCAATTGTATAGTGTGCGTGACGACTTGCAGAAGGACTTCGACGGTACTATTCGTAAAGTGATTGAAATAGGATATAAACGGCTTGAAGCAGCCGGTTATCGGAATGGTAGGTTTTATGGAAAATCACCTTCCGAAATCAAGAAATATCTGTCTGATTTAGGAGCATCGATGACCGGTTCTCATACCGGAAGCGGACTTCTTCCCATGGGAGACACCAAGGGATGGGATTTCTGGAAACAAAATGCGGCCGATACAGCTGAGGCTGGTTGTAAATGGATTGTTCAGGCTGGATATCCTTCCGGAGATGTAAAGACAATTGAAGATGTAAAGCGTCTTGCGGACCAGTTTAATAAAGTGGGCGATATTGCCAAAAGCAATGGATTGCGGTTTGCTTTCCACAATCATATAGATGAGTTTAAACTCCTTGAGGGGAAGATTCCTTTCGATGTATTGCTTGATTATACCGAAGACAGTCTGGTTACTTTCCAGATAGATACGGCCCAAATGGTTCATGGAGGCTTTAAATGTCACGAATATGTTAAGAAATATCCGGGACGTTTTGCCAACTGGCACATTAAAGATGCAAGTCTTGATGGAGACGGTAGTACAGAGATGGGAAAAGGAAAGGTGGATTTCAAGTCTCTTTTTGCCGTAGCGAAGAAAGCCGGACTAGAGGATTATTATGTGGAACAGGAAAAATACAACATGTCACCTCTGGAAGCTATTAAATACGACTACGATTTTATAATGAAAGCTAATTACGTTAAATGGTAAAATAAAGAGGGGAGCTTCCTGCTAAGGAGCTCCCCTCTTAGTATGTTTTAACGGATAAACAATAACTCTCTGTATTTAGGCAAAGGCCACATCTGGTTATCAACCATCAATTCAAGTTCGTCAATATGATCACGTATTTTATCCAGGTAGGGAGCAACCGTATCGTGATAAGCAAGTGCTTTCTCCCGAAGATCTGTAATCTTATTCGCTTTCTTACGAGCTTCTACCATTTCAAATACCATCGAATTAACGGCATTAAGATGTCCTGAAATCCGTTTGATCAGTCTTAGCGGTTCGGCTGTAAGTTCTTCACTTGAACCGTTAAACAATTGCTGGATCTTTGTTACATTATCAAGCAAAACAGTCTGGTAGCGAATAACAACCGGGATAATGTGGTTCAGCGAAAGATCGCCAAGCACACGTGCCTCAATCTGAACCTTTTTGGTATAGATTTCCCATTTAACTTCGTTTCGGGCATGCAATTCCTTTTCGGAAAGAACGCCAACATTTGCAAACATGCGAATGGATTCCGGAGTAACGTATGCATCGTATTGCAGCGGAACACAGGTCTCGCAATCAAGGCCTCTCTTTGCAGCTTCCTCTTTCCACTCATCGCTGTAACCGTTACCATCAAAACGAACAGGTTTCGAGTCCTTTATATAGCTTTTCAGCACTTCATAAATTGCCTCTTCTTTTGATTTCCCTGCAGCACGAAGGCTTTCAACTTCATTATAAAATTGCATCAGCTGATCGGCTACGGCCGAATTAAGAGCCAACAATCCAGAAGCACAGTTGGCGGACGAACCTACAGCACGGAACTCAAAACGATTGCCTGTAAATGCAAACGGCGATGTACGGTTACGGTCTGTATTGTCGAGCAACAATTCAGGAATCTGACCAACTCCCAGACTTAGTCCCTTCTTTTCGTCAACTTGAATGGCATCTTCAATCGAGCTGTTTTCAAATTTATCCAGGATGTCCGTAATCTGAGTGCCAAGGAAGGTGGAAATAATAGCCGGAGGTGCTTCGTGGGCGCCTAAACGGAAAGAATTGTTTGCCGAGGCAATACTAGCCTTAAGTAACGCATTGTGTTTGTACACCGCTCTGATTGTATTTACCACAAAAGTGATAAAGCGCAAGTTCTCTTCCCGGTCTTTTCCCGGAGAAAACAGATTGATGCCACTATCAGTACCGAGGGACCAGTTATTGTGTTTACCAGAACCGTTTACACCTGCAAAAGGCTTTTCGTGCAGAAGAATGCGGAAGTTATGACGTCGGGCAACTCGTTTCATAACAGACATGATCAACTGGTTGTGATCGTTAGCCAGGTTACACTCTTCGTAAATGGGAGCAAGCTCAAATTGGTTGGGAGCTACTTCATTATGACGGGTTTTAACCGGAATACCCAATTTATATGATTCAATTTCCAAATCCTTCATAAACTCTTGTACACGCGAAGGAATAGCACCAAAGTAATGGTCGTCAAGCTGTTGGTTTTTTGCACTTTCGTGTCCCATCAGGGTACGCTCGGTAAGGGATAAGTCGGGACGGGCCGTGTACAGATCCTCGTCAACCAGAAAATATTCCTGTTCCCAGCCCAGGTAGTTAATCACCTTTTTTACTTCGGGATTAAAGTAGCGGCAAACATTTGCTGCTGCCTGATTTAGTGCTTCTACAGAGCGGATCAGCGGAGTCTTGTAATCCAGGGCTTCACCGGTATAAGAAATAAATACGGTAGGGATACATAGGGTGTCGTCTACAATAAAAGCGGGCGACGAAGGATCCCAAGCAGAATATCCCCGTGCTTCGAACGTGTTACGTAATCCACCGCTTGGAAAGCTTGATGCATCCGGTTCCTGCTGAACGAGCAGTTTGCCACTGAATTCCTCGATCATTCCACCAACGCCGTCGTGTTCCACAAAGGCATCGTGCTTTTCGGCGGTACCATCTGTAAGCGGTTGGAACCAATGTGTATAGTGGGTAACACCTTTTTCCAATGCCCACATACGCATGCCGGCGGCCACATGATTCGCAATTTCGCGATCTATAGGCGTTCCGCTTTCGATTGAATCGGTAAGATGTTTGTGCGTTTCTTTCGAGAGATATTTTTTCATTGCCTTGTTGTTGAAGACATTCTCTCCAAAGTATTCAGAGACCTTTTCATTAGGGGTAATTGCTTCAATTGCTTTTCGGTTTGAAGCTTTTTCTACTGCATTAAAGCGAGACATTGACATAATGCTGTTGTTTTGTTGTTTTGTGAGTACAAAGATAACAGCATTTCTTTATTCCATTTCTTTGTCAGATGTTAATTTTAATCATTAAACGGGGAGCGTATAGCACATATTGACGTTACTAACGATGGTTTACAATCAATTTGTACTCTTAACAAAATTGTAAGATAAGTTTGGTTGATTTTTACGTGCATAAAGCGATGAAAGCACAAAAAAAATTAGCATATTTGTTTCCAGCTAATTATAAAGCAACTGATGAAAAATAATATGAACGACAATAAGCATAAATTAGGCTTAGCTCTTAGTGGAGGAGGATCCAAAGGGTTTGCGCATATTGGTGTTTTTAAATTGCTGGAAGAATGCGGAATCAAACCAGATATAATAGCGGGAACCAGTGCCGGAGCATTGATGGGCGTTTTATTCGCCGACGGATATTCGGCCGGTGAAATAAAGGAGCTCTTTACAGGCAGAGAATTTTCAGAGTTTGCTGAGCTGCAGATTCCTAAAGCCGGACTTTTCGACAGCAAACGTTTTCGTTACTTCTTGAAAAGGCACTTGAGGGCTAAGACCTTTGAAGATCTTCAAATACCCATGGTGGTGATGGCAACGGATCTGGATAATGGGGAAAGTCACGAGTTCCGTACCGGACCTATTGTTGAGGCAGTAACAGCATCCTGTAGTGTCCCCATTATATTTAATCCGGTTGTCATTAAAGGAATTCATTATGTGGACGGCGGGCTTTTTCATAATTTTCCGGTTTCGATAATAAGAAACGAATGCGACAAGATTATAGGTGTTAATGTGAGTCCTCTGGTTCCTCAAAAATACAAACAGACACTGGTACATATAGCGGAACGTTCGTATCACTATATGTTTCGTGCCAATACGATGGAAGACCGGATGATGTGCGACGTGCTGATAGAAGCAGAAGAATTTGGCCAGTTCAAAACATTTGATTTGGAAAATGTAGACCTTATCTCTGGAGTTGGGTACGCTGCTGCTGTACGTGCGTTCGATAAGGTGGTGAATGAGGCTAAACACGATTCGCTGGTAAAAGCCCTTTCTGCAAGCAAAGGTCTACTTTTACCTGACAGCGAATTGTAATAATTAAGAGTTCGTGAGGAATTATATAATAAAAGAATGTCATTATGAAACAGTATGATAAGCCTATTATTTACCAGGTTATTCCCCGTTTGTTCGGGAACCTGAATGCTTCTTGTGTAAAACATGGAAGAATTACTGAAAACGGATCGGGTAAATTTTCGTTCTTTACACCTAAAGCCCTGAATTCGATTAAAGAACTCGGTATTACCCACATTTGGTATACCGGAGTGATCGAACATGCGACAAAGACGGATCACTCTGCATATAATATTCTCAAAGACCATGGAGCCGTGGTTAAGGGTAGGGCCGGTTCGCCCTATGCAATCAAGGACTATTACGATGTAGATCCTGATTTGGCTGACCATATTCCCAGCCGGATGGATGAGTTTGAAGCTCTTGTGGAAAGAACCCATGCGGCCGGACTTAAAGTTATTATTGACTTTGTACCAAACCATGTTTCCAGACAGTATCATTCCGATGCCAAATTGAGCTATGTTGAAGATCTGGGACAAACAGATAATTGCTCCCGATCTTTTGATCCACAGAATAATTTTTACTACTTGCCCGGTCAAACTCTGCGATTTGATTTCGGTGCAAAGCAAGAAGATTTTATGTACAGCGAGTTTCCGGCAAAGGTAACAGGTAACGATTGCTTTTCTTGTTCTCCGGGCATGAATGATTGGTACGAGACTGTTAAGTTAAACTATGGCGTCGATTATCAGAATGGAAATATTGGCTATTTCAATCCTATACCGAATACCTGGAGTAAAATGCTTGACATTCTTATGTTCTGGGCTGGTAAAGGCATAGATGGATTTCGTTGTGACATGGCAGAGATGGTTCCTGTCGAATTCTGGCATTGGGCTATTCCTCATGTGAAGAATTGTTTTCCTGTTGTTTTTATTGCAGAAGTATATAACCCAGAAAAGTATAGAAGTTACCTTTCTTACGGAAAATTCGACTATCTGTACGATAAAGTTGGGTTGTATGATACCCTTCGGGCTGTAACGTGCAAGCAAGCTTCGGCAAGTAATATCATAAAATGCTGGCAGGCGGTGGAAGATATTCAGCCGCATATGCTTAATTTTATGGAAAATCACGATGAGCAACGCATAGCTTCAGACTTTTTTGCCGGGAATGCCAGTGCTGGGATACCGGGTATGATGGTGGCAGCCCTGATGCATGTAAATCCGGTAATGATCTATAGCGGGCAAGAACTGGGAGAACCTGGTATGGATAATGAAGGCTTCAGCGGATTGGATGGACGTACTACCATTTTTGACTATTGGAGTCTGACTACCGTACGAAATTGGATTAACGGCGGAGCTTTTAACGAGGAAAAACTTACTCCAGCACAAATAGAGCTACGCAAAATATATGCTTGGTTGCTTAATTTGGCAAGTACAGAGGAGGCTATTTCAAAAGGGTTGTTTTACGACCTTACCTATGCTAACATGACAAATAAATGTTTTAATCCAAGCCGGCAATATGCATTCATGCGAAAATACCTGAACGATGTTGTTCTTGTGGTCGTAAATTTTGATAAGTCCGACCAGACTGTTCGGGTAAAGATTCCTGTAGAAGCTTTTGTTTATCTGGGTATTGGAGATAATCAACCCGCGACACTAACCGATTTGTTTACTGGCGAAAAAAGCATTAGTACACTTACAGAAGTCTCTCCGTTTAAGGTGGTTATCCCTGCATTTTCAGGAAAGGTTCTTAAGTTTACTTATAAGAAATAATAAATTTTGAACTAAACTTTCTATGTTATAGAACATTTTACAATAAGTTTTGTACTTTTGTGGCACGATTCGGAACATTCACAAATAAGATAAATATTCAGATAATGAGTGCACAAACTCCTTTCTTGGTGTTTTCGGGAACCAACTCCCGGTATCTTGCAGAGAAAATTTGCAACAGTCTTGGTTGTCCCCTTGGACAAATGAACATTCAGCACTTCGCCGACGGAGAATTTTCGGTTTCATACGAAGAGTCTATTCGCGGAAAAGATGTCTTTTTGGTTCAGTCAACTTTCCCAAATGCGGACAACCTGATGGAGTTACTCCTGATGATTGACGCGGCAAAGCGTGCTTCTGCACACTCTATAATCGCCGTTATTCCCTACTTTGGATGGGCTCGTCAGGACAGAAAGGATAAGCCTCGTGTTTCTATCGGCGCCAAGCTAATGGCAGACCTGTTGGCTGTTGCCGGAATTAACCGGTTAATAACAATGGACCTTCATGCAGATCAGATTCAGGGATTTTTTAATGTTCCTGTAGATCACCTTTATGCATCGGCTATTTTCCTCGATTACATTAAGAACTCATTGTCTGCGGATAATCTTGTAATTGCTACTCCCGATGTTGGAGGTACTAAACGTGCCAGCAGTTATGCCAAATACCTGGGTGTACCTATGGTAATTTGCCATAAATCACGTTTACGTGCAAACGAAGTTGCCGAGATGCGTATTATCGGTGATGTAAAAGGTGCAGATGTTCTTTTGATTGACGACATGGTTGATACAGCCGGAACAATTACTAAAGCAGCTAATCTGATGTTGGAAAACGGAGCGAAGTCAGTTCGCGCTATTGCCAGTCATGCTGTAATGAGTGATCCAGCTTCGACCCGCGTTGGTGAATCTGCATTAACTGAAATGATCTTTACCGACTCGATTCCTTATACAAACCATTGCGAGAAAGTAAGAGTACTTTCTGTAGCCGATATGTTTGCCGAAGCAATTCGTCGTGTATGTAAAAACGAATCAATCAGCACGCTATACGCTATTTAAGCCATAACAACTATAAAATAAAAAGGCCGCTCTTCCTATGAAGAGCGGCCTTTTTCGTGAAAACATCTGTCATCCCTCACTTTTGGAAGATAACAGCCTGTTTGTCAGTAATTAAAAAAGTGAGGGATGCCTAAAATCCATCTATCACTTTTTTTCATCTGTCACCACCGGAAAACCCACTCCCTTCCCTGTTTCCCATAGCTAATTCCCTCTTCCTTGTCAGCACAACCGCGTCCGTTCCGGAACCAATGCAAGATCTTTCCTTAATATATAAGTAAAGTAAGTCAAAGACTATATACAAGTACCGTTTTGCATACAAAGAATTAATCATCGGACCATGGTCAAACATTCATCGGACCTGGGTCCGATGATAAGTTGACCCAGGTCCGATGAATAGTTTTTCAAAGTGCCGGCAATAGTTTACTGTATACAAAAAGATAGAACACAAAGTCTCAGGGATTAAATAGAGAAGGAGGGTTGGGATACAGAGGGTAACTTCTTCTCGGGTGTACCAGAAAAGAAGTTGCCCTGCTAAATTGGAGGGGTTATACCTGTTCGTCTATAATCATACCGCTGCCGAGGCAGAGGTGACTTTCTTTATCGTATATAACGCTGAATTGACCAGGAGCAATACCTTGGATTTTATCGTCAGATTCAATTCTGTACAAGTCGCCGATACGTTGAATCCTTCCGTGTGAGAATTCAGGGGTGTGACGTATTTTGAATGTAATCTCTTTTTCGCCTTCAAATTCTCCCCAGGGATCTTCCGTAATGAAATTGAATCCCTGCAGGTTGATTGTTTTACCATACTGACTCTCTACACCGTATCCATTCGATACATATATAATGTTTCGTTTGATGTCTTTCTTGATAACAAACCATGGACCTCCGCTTAATCCAAGGCCTTTCCGCTGACCAATGGTATGGAACCAGTAACCATTGTGCTTGCCCAGTATTTTTCCTGTCTCAAGTTCAATAATTTTTCCTGTTCGTTTTCCTAAGTAACGCTCAATAAAATCGTTGTAGTTTATTTTCCCCAAAAAGCAAATGCCCTGACTATCCTTACGCTTTGCGCTAGGCAGATTCTGAGCGGCAGCTATTTCACGTACTTCGCTTTTCAATAGATTACCTATAGGAAACATCAGCTTAGATATCTGCAAATAATCCACCTGGGCCAAAAAGTCGGTCTGGTCCTTTAACTTATCCTTTGCTGTAGAAAGATATACTTTTCCATTCAGATCGGTCGTGGTGGCATAATGGCCTGTAGCCGTCTTGTCAAACTCCTTACCCCATTTCTGTTCGAAGCAACCAAATTTGATCAGCTTGTTGCACATCATGTCAGGGTTAGGAGTAAGTCCGCGCTTCACTGCATCAATCGTATAACTCACCACATTCTCCCAGTATTCCTCGTGCAGAGAAACAACTTCCATCCGGCAACCGTATTTTCGGGCAATAAACGTAGTGATTTCAATATCCTCTTCGGCCGGACAATCGATGTATCCATCTTTATCCTCCATGCCGATGCGAATATAAAAAATGGTTGGATCATATCCAGCCTCTTTCAGCTGATGTACTACAACCGAACTATCTACCCCTCCCGAAACCAATGCTGCAATATTCATATTCTTTTCCTTTCCAAAAACGGTCTTTCCCGTTATCCGTTAAAAATCAAGGTGCAAAGATACGAAATTTATTGCGTTTACTATCGCTGGTTTTACAGGTTCCTGCGCAATCAAACTTTTAGAAAGATTTTCTTTTTGTATAGGAAGTAAAGAAATGTCCAACAAACTGCTATGTATCCAATGCAAGAAACAAGATTGGCTGCATTTTCCGGAATGAATTTCACAACTCCTCCTAAAAAGAAATTGGCTATTCCCTGAAAGTTGATAATCTCCTGTGCCAGATAAATGGTAATGGAATTCATCCCGATCACTGTGAAAAATAAAGTCCATTTCCGGAATTCCCAAACATCAATTACAAGGTAAAAGGCGGCAAACAATAACATGGATAAACCTCCCACATAGCAAGTAAATGAGCTGGTCCATAAGTTTTTGTTAATAGGAAAAACAACATTCCATGCCTGACCGATTATACACAAAGCCAAACCGAATATAACCAGTGAACCCACTTTTTTATAGGGAGTCAGGTTCTTCGACTTACTTTTTATCAATTCGCCGGTAAACATTCCAAGTAAGGCCGTTACTATAGCAGGGAACAAAGACGCAATACCTTCCGGATCGTGTATCGTAAGATGCAATCTGCCTGGAACAATGAGGCGGTCTATGTATCCCACAATCGAACCTTCCATACTAAACCGATCAGCGCCATTCGCCTCCGGAGATGGAACAAAAGCAAGCAAGAGCCAGTAACCAACCAATATAGCCACGCAAATAGCACCTCGGCTAATTCGTTTCGTATTCATGAAAATTAAAGAAGCAATCATCCAGGCTAAACCTATTCGTGCAAGAACACTGGCAAAGCGAATGTTCCCAAAGTCCAGTTGCAGCGCACCGTTATAAATAATGCCAAGCAAAACCAGGGTAAGGCCTCTTCTTATGATATTAGTATAGATGGATTTTCGGGGAATACCCTTTTCAATCTGACTTTTTAGGGAAAACGGGAATGAAATACCCGCTATGAACAGAAAGAGTGGAAACACCATATCGTACAATGTGAATCCCGACCATTTGGTATGTTCCATCTGTTCTGCGAAAGCAGTGCCAAAGGAAGTGGGGAAACATTGATTTAAGGCAATAAAGAGGGTACTTCCCCCCATGATGAATAACATGTCGAATCCTCTTAGTGCGTCAAGAGACTGTAATCGTTGTTGTTGCATAGTATCTATAGGTTAAAAATACAGGATCCAAAGATAAAAGTTAATTTCCATTTATTGTTTATTCCGGACTCATTAATTTGAAAAATATTCCTCCGAAATTAGTTGAACGTCAACCGCTTTCTTTTTTATACTGTCAGGTCATTTTATGCGTCCAATAGCCAAAAATAAATTGGATGATGTTATGTAATAAGAGGCTAATTAAATATAATTATGTAACTTTGCATTTGGTATGTGCTTTCTGGTAAAGGTGGTTAAACCAGTTGTATGTATTTGTAAGATAGATAAATAATTACGATATGAAGAAAATAATGTTATCCGTTATGACAGCAATTGCTTTTACAGCTTGTACGGGAAGCAAGACCGTCGAAGTTGAAACGGCGTCTCAGTTTTCCTACGAGGTAGATAAGTTTGCCGACCTGCAGATTCTGCGCTATCAGGTGCCGGGATTCGAATCTCTTTCTTTGAATCAGAAACAGTTATTATATCACTTGTCTGAGGCGGCTCTGATGGGTCGTGATATTTTGTTTGATCAGAATTGCCGGTACAACCTGGCCGTGCGCCGTACCCTGGAGGCTGTGTATGCCGGTTACAAGGGAGATCGTAACAGTGCTGATTTTAAAGCCATGGAGGTGTATCTGAAACGGGTGTGGTTTTCCAATGGCATTCATCATCATTATGCCGAAGATAAGTTTGCTCCCGGTTTCACCAAAGAGTTTTTTGTTGATGCAGTAAAGCAGCTCGATGCCGCTACTGTGCCTGTTCGTAAAGGACAGACTGTTGATCAGTTTATCACCGAAATTACGCCGGTTATCTTTGATTCAACCGTGTTGGCTAAGCGTACCGTGCAGAGTGGGGACGAAGACTTGATTTTGGCTTCCGCCAATAACTATTATGGAGGAGGTATTACTCAGGATGAAGTAGAAAGCTTCTATGCCAAGATGAAAGATCCGAAAGATGAAACACCTGTTTCCTATGGATTAAATAGCCGCTTGGTGAAAGAAAACGGTAAAATCGTTGAGAAGGTATGGAAAGTTGGAGGTTTATATACACAAGCTATCGAAAAGATTGTGGCCGAACTGGAACTTGCTGTTTCTTTTGCAGAAAACGAGGCTCAAAAGAAAGTAATTGAGACTTTGATTTCGTATTACAAGAGCGGGGACTTGAAGGAATTCGACGCTTATGCTGTTTTGTGGGTGAAAGATACTGCTTCCGAAGTAGATTTTGTAAATGGTTTTACCGAAACATACGGAGATCCCCTTGGATTGAAGGCCAGCTGGGAGTCGACAGTCAACTTTATCAACAAAGAGGCCACCAAACGTACCATTATTATTAGCAATAATGCCCAATGGTTTGAAGATAATTCTCCTGTAGATAGCCGTTTCAAGAAGAAAGAAGTAAAAGGGGTTTCTGCCAAGGTAATAACCGTTGCCATGCTGGGGGGGGATTGTTATCCTGCTACACCTATTGGAATTAACCTGCCTAACGCAGATTGGATCAGAAAGGATCATGGATCTAAATCGGTAACCATCGAAAATATTACCGAAGCTTACGATAAGGCCTCGCTGGGAAGTGGTTTTAATGAAGAGTTTGTGTGGAGCGAAAAAGAACGCGAAGCAATTAAAAAATATGGTTTCCTTACCGGAAATCTTCATACCGACCTGCACGAGTGTCTTGGTCACGGTTCTGGAATTATTCTTCCGGGTGTTAGTTCGGATGCTCTAAAAGCGTATAGTTCTACCTTGGAAGAAGCGCGTGCCGATTTGTTTGGGTTGTATTATATGGCAGATCCTAAATTGGTAACATTAGGTCTCGTTCCGGATGCAGAAGCCTATCAGTCGGAATATTACACCTTTGTTATGAATGGTTTAATGTCTCAGTTGGTTCGTATCGAACTGGGTAAGCAGGTGGAAGAAGCTCACATGCGTAACCGTCAGCTTATAGCCAAGTGGGCATTTGAACATGGCAAAGCGGACAAGGTGATTGAAATGAAAAAGAAGGATGGAAAGACTTACGTGGTGATTAACGACTATGCTAAACTACGTGATCTGTTCGGTAAGTTGCTTGCCGAAGTTCAAAGAATTAAGAGCGAAGGAGATTTTGCCGCAGGTAAGAAGCTGGTTGAAGATTATGCGGTGAAGGTAGACCCTGAGTTACATGCCGAAGTTCTGAAACGTTATGCTGCACTTAATCTGGCACCTTACAAAGGATTCGTGAATCCTGTTATGAGCCTGGTAAAAAATGAAAAGGGAGAGGTTACGGATGTTGTGCTTGACTATACCGAAGGGTATGCCGATCAGATGATTCGTTACGGTAAATCCTATTCTTTCCTTCCAACATATAACGAGTAACCCATAATGCAGGAAACGATACAACAGATACGAAAGCAACTCCGTTTGGCAATGAACGGGGTTGTTTCTTCCAGTATGCGTGAAAAGGGAATGGATTATAAGATGAACTTCGGTGTTTCAGTTCCCAAGATTAAAGAGATTGCATCTCAGTATCAGCCAAATGAGGAGCTAGCCTCCCTGATGTGGGTTCAGGATGTAAGAGAACTGAAAATCATGGCTACGCTGTTGTTCCCGGTGGATCTGTTCACTCCCGATGTCGCTGAAAGATGGGTGCGCGAGATAAAGCATCTGGAGATTTCCGAACAGCTGGCAGCCAATTTGTTGCCAAAGCTTTCCTTTGCGGAGGAGTTAGCTGCCGGATTTATTACTGATGAAGAAGAATTTGTGTCGGTAACAGGCTATCTCTTATTTGCCCGGTTATGTTCGTTGGGAAAATCATTGCAAGAAGTTCATGTCAACTTGTTGCTTGATGAAGCATATAAGGTTTTGGATAAGGGGCTTTCACGCAAGCAAAGAGCGGCAAGCCTTGCATTGAAAAGATTCGGACGTCAGTCTGCTGAACAGGGAACTGCTGTTTTGAATGCGATAGCGGAATTTAAAAATTCCGAATCGCCGGAGAGAACAGAAATATACAATGACATCAAATTTGAATTTGAATATTACGAGTAAGCTTTTGCTTTTTAAATAAATGCACTAACTTTGCCAATTCGCGATGTATATGCACTAAAAATGGATAAGAACTCAGCGTTACAAAAACGAGAACTGTTTACCGAATATCTTACGAGAAAAGGCCACCGAAAAACACCGGAACGGTATGCTATTCTGGATCTGATTTGCTCTATAAACGGACACTTCGATGTAGATTTGCTTTACAAGAGTCTGGAAAGTGCAAATTTTCACGTAAGCAGGGCTACATTGTATAATACAATTGAACTGTTGGTAGATTCGCGTTTACTTGTAAGGCACCAATTCGGGACACAAGGTGTTCAATATGAATGTGCCGACAGGGCATGCACGCACTTCCATTTGGTTTGCACACATTGTGGGAAAATTCAGGAACAAAAGGATCAGGCATTCAATGCAATGGTTCTTACAAAGAAATTGACTAAATTTACACCGGAGTATTATTCGTTGTATATATTTGGATTGTGCAGCAAGTGCAAATACGCGCTTAAGAGAAAAGAACAGAAAGAATATTAACGACTATATTTATAGTAAGATGAAAGTAGATGTTTTATTAGGATTGCAATGGGGTGACGAAGGCAAGGGAAAGGTTGTCGATGTACTAACTCCGAGGTATGATGTGGTAACACGTTTTCAGGGAGGTCCCAATGCAGGGCATACACTGGAATTTAACGGTGAAAAATATGTCCTCCGATCCATTCCTTCAGGAATCTTTCAGGGAGGAAAAGTAAACATTATCGGTAATGGTGTAGTACTGGATCCGTTATTGTTTAAACAGGAAGCCGAAGCACTTGCAGCTAGTGGTCACAACTTAATCGAAAGACTTTTCATATCAAAGAAAGCCCATCTTATCTTACCTACGCACCGGATGCTGGACGCTGCTTACGAAGCAGCTAAAGGTACAGGCAAAATTGGTACCACAGGAAAGGGGATAGGTCCGACTTATACGGATAAAGTGAGCCGCAACGGTGTACGTGTGGGAGATGTACTGCATAATTTTGAAGAGAAATATGCAGCTGCCAAAGCCAAGCACGAAAACATCTTACGTTCTCTAAACTTCAGCTATGATATTACTGAGCTTGAAAAGGAGTGGTTTGACTCTATTGAATTTTTGAAGAAATTCACGTTAATCGACAGCGAACATGTGATAAATAACTTCCTTACCGAAGGAAAGTCTGTTCTTGCCGAAGGGGCTCAGGGTACCATGTTGGATATTGACTTTGGTTCTTATCCATTTGTTACATCTTCCAATACAATATGTGCCGGAGCTTGTACCGGAATGGGAGTTGCTCCCCGTAATATAGGCGAGGTATACGGTATATTCAAAGCCTACTGTACCCGTGTAGGCAGCGGTCCGTTCCCAACCGAATTATTTGACGAAACAGGAGACGAACTTTGTACTAAAGGACACGAGTTCGGATCTGTTACAGGACGTAAACGTCGTTGTGGCTGGATTGATCTGGTTGCGTTAAAATATGCGGTCATGATTAACGGTGTTACAAAGCTGATCATGATGAAGAGCGATGTGATGGACGAATTTGAAACAATCAAGGCTTGTGTGGCCTACGATATTAATGGCGAAGAAGTTACCGGATTCCCATTTGAAATAGATGATAACGTAAAACCTGTTTACGTAGAGTTGCCGGGATGGAAGACCGACATGACAAAGATGCAAAATGAGGATGAATTTCCGGAAGAATTTAATGCTTATCTTTCTTTCCTTGAAGAAGAGTTAGGTGTTCCGGTGAAAATTGTGTCTGTTGGTCCTGACAGAGAGCAGACAATAGAACGATATACAGAAGACTGATACTATACAAAATGGCAGACGAATCATACTCTTCTGCCATTTTTGTCTTTGGCAGACTTTTTGCACTATACTTTTAAACATTAAAACGAAATAGTATGTATTGGATTATATTTATAGGCTTTGCTTTGTTAAGCTGGCTTGTTTCATCCCGACTTAAGAATAAGTTTGAAGCTTATTCGAAAATTGCCTTGCCTAATGGTATGACTGGGAAGGATGTGGCGGAAAAGATGTTGAGGGATAATGGTATTTATGACGTGAAAGTGATTTCTACTCCCGGACATCTGACCGATCACTATAACCCTGCAAATCAGACCGTGAATTTGAGTGAGTCTGTATTTTACAGCAATAGTATCGCTGCGGCTGCTGTAGCTGCCCACGAATGTGGTCACGCTGTACAACATGCAACGGCATATACTCCACTTAAAATGCGTTCAGCTTTGGTTCCGGTTGTTAGCTTTGCTTCCAACTGGGTTCAATGGGTATTGCTTGGCGGTATCCTTTTGATTAACTCATTTCCTCAGTTGTTGCTGTTTGGTATAATTCTTTTTGCATTTACTACAATCTTTAGTTTCGTAACCTTGCCGGTAGAAATTAATGCAAGCAGCAGGGCATTGGCCTGGTTAAGCAATGCGGGAATTACGAACAACGCTACACACGATAAAGCCGAAGATGCTTTACGTTCCGCTGCCTATACATATGTAGTAGCTGCCTTAGGCTCGCTGGCTACTTTACTATACTATGTAATGATATTTCTTGGTAGCCGCAGCCGCGACTAACAGGTTTGTTGTTGAGAAATATTAAAAGAGTGCTCCGTTAGGGGGCACTCTTTTGTTATTTTATATAGAAATGTACTACCTTTGCATCTAGAATAAAAAATGTCAGAAATCATGCAGAAACCGTCAATTCCAAAAGGAACCCGTGATTTTTCGCCCGTAGAGATGGCGAAACGTAACTATATATTCAATACCATACGTGATGTATATCATTTGTATGGATTTCAGCAAATAGAAACACCGGCTATGGAAAACCTGTCTACTTTGATGGGTAAGTACGGCGAAGAAGGGGATAAATTGTTGTTTAAGATTTTGAATTCGGGTGATAGTCTTGCGGGTGTGACCGACGAGGAGTTGATGGAACGTAATCCGTTGAAGTTTGCTTCACGTGTTTGTGAGAAAGGGTTGCGGTATGACCTGACTGTTCCTTTTGCCCGTTTTGTGGTTCAGCACCGGAACGAGATTAGTTTTCCATTTAAACGTTACCAAATTCAACCTGTATGGCGTGCAGATCGTCCGCAGAAAGGTCGGTATCGCGAGTTTTACCAATGTGATGGAGACGTAGTGGGTTCTGACTCATTGATTAATGAAGTTGAACTCATTCAGATTATGGATGAGGTGTTTCGTCGTTTTGGCATACGCGTATGTATCAAAATGAATAACCGAAAGATTTTAACAGGTATAGCTGAGATCATTGGTGAAGCTGATAAGATTGTTGATATTACCGTGGCAATCGATAAACTGGATAAGATTGGGTTGGAGAATGTGAACGAAGAACTTCGCGGCAAAGAATTAAGTGAAGAAGCTATCGCTAAGTTGCAGCCTATTATTCAGTTGAGCGGAACTAACAGAGAGAAGATTGCTGTACTAAAAGAGGTGCTTGCCGCTTCAGAAACAGGATTAAAAGGCGTGTCCGAGCTTGAATTTATACTCGATAAAGTTGATTTGCTTTCTGTGAACGCAGAATTAGAACTCGATCTGACGTTAGCCAGAGGTCTTAATTATTATACAGGTGCTATCTTTGAAGTGAAAGCGCTTGATGTACAGATTGGAAGCGTTACCGGTGGAGGGCGTTATGATAACCTCACAGGGGTATTTGGCATGGAAGGCGTTTCCGGTGTAGGTATTTCATTTGGAGCTGATCGTATTTTCGACGTACTCAATCAATTGGAATTATATCCGGCGGATTCGCTGCTTACCACCCAGCTGATGTTTGTGAACTTTGGTGAAAAGGAAACAGCTTACTTGTTGCCTTTGATTGCTAAGGTGCGTGCTGCCGGTATAAGAACCGAGATTTATCCGGAGTCTGTAAAGATGAAGAAACAGATGGGGTATGCTGATACCAAAAACATTCCATTTGTGGCTTTGGTTGGTGATTCCGAAATGACTGAAGGTAAGATTAACCTGAAGAATATGATCACAGGCGAGCAGGAGTTGCTTACCATAGAACAACTTATTGAATCTTTTAAATAAATAGATAAAAGGCGCACTTGTTGCGCATGGAGGATACTCTTCTGCAAATTACCTAAACTAATCTTATATATGAAAACCTGTATTTTTATCCCGGTTATCGTAGTTTTATTCGCTTCCTGTACCTTTCAACAAAGTGCAGAGTGGGTTTCTACTACAGAGGGTTCACCCTGGGAGGAACAGCCTGATTTAAGAGCAGTGTCGGCTGATTCAATTTCATTTGTCGATGTTGAAATCGAATTGGATGAAAAACAGCAGAAAATGGAAGGGTTTGGAGCCTGTTTCAACGAACTGGGCTGGATTTCGCTTAGCAGACTGGAGCCTTCTCAACGGGAAGATGTTATGGAGGAGTTGTTTTTCCCCAATCTTGGAGCTAATTTTAATTTGTGTCGGATGCCCATAGGCGCCAATGACTTTTCCCGCGATTGGTATTCGTACAACGAAAAAGACAGCGATTTTGTAATGAGCAATTTTACTGTTGCCAACGATTTGCAGACATTGATTCCATTTATAAAGAATGCGCAAAAATATAATCCTGATTTAAATTTATGGGCTTCGCCGTGGAGTCCTCCTTCCTGGATGAAGTATAATAAGCATTATGCAAGTGCTTATACAGGTTTAGAAGTGGATACATTATATAGAAACGGACTTCCTGCTGATAGAGTAGGGTACGAGGGTACCGATATGTTTATACAGGATTCTGCTTACCTTGCGGCTTATGCGCTCTATTTCACCAAATTTATTGAGTCATACAGGGAACAAGGAATCGAAATATCAGCAGTAATGCCTCAGAATGAATTTAATTCCGCACAAATATTTCCCAGTTGTTGCTGGACTGCCGCTTCATTGTCAGATTTTATAGGTAATTATTTAGGTCCGGCTATGCGTGAATTGGATGTGAACGTTCTGTTTGGTACTGTTGAGCGTGCAAATGAGCAACTTGTTGATACTGTTCTTACAGATCCTCTTGCAAAGAAATATGTGAAAGGAGTCGGATTTCAATGGGCAGGCAAAGGGGCTATCAAAGGAATTCATGAACGTTATCCTGAAATGAAGTTATATCAGACCGAACAGGAGTGTGGCGATGGAAAGAACGATTGGAAAGGGGCTGTATATTCATGGGAGTTGATGAAACATTATCTTGATAACGGTGCGTCGGCTTATATGTACTGGAATATATCTCTCGAAAAAGGGGGTATCAGCCGATGGGGCTGGGCGCAAAACTCTTTGGTGGTGATCGATCCTGAGTCGAAGACCTTTACCTACACGCCTGAATATTATGTACTGAAGCATGTTAGTCATTACGTTCAATCTGGTGCGCGGAAGCTTGCTGTTACCGGATCGTACGAAAATGTGATGGCTTTTCGTAATCCGGACCGCAGTCTTGTGATCGTGATTGCCAATGAAGATAACATTGATAAAACAATATCCATCAAGGTTAAAGATATGGTTTTTGCTCCAAAGCTTAAAGCAAACTCGTTTTCGACCATTCAGCTGAAGCAGTAAAATAGCTATAGCCGTCAGCCATAACCGTCATCCTGTCAGCTTTGTCTTGCTTTTAAGGGGAGTCAGATACGTAAAAATGGCAGAGAGTTCCCTGTAAACAATTTTGGCACATTATTCGCATAGATAAAGACGTGAGCGAAAGGTCCCACAAACTAAATTAATATTATTAACAATTAAAATACCAAGAATATGAACATTAGACCATTAGCAGACAGAGTGCTTATCAAGCCAGCTGCGGCAGAAGAAAAGACAGTTAGCGGAATTATCATTCCTGATTCAGCTAAAGAAAAACCGTTGAAAGGTGAAGTAATCGCTATCGGAAACGGAACTAAAGATGAAGATATGGTGGTTAAACAAGGCGATACTGTACTTTACGGCAAATATGCAGGTACAGAGATTGAACTTGAAGGCGATAAATTCCTTATCATGCGTCAGTCAGACATTCTGGCTATTATCTGATTTATTGTACAATATATAAAACAAACATATCATGGCAAAAGAAATTAAATTCAATATGGATGCCCGCGACCTGCTAAAAAAGGGCGTGGACGAATTGGCAAATGCTGTTAAAGTAACTTTGGGGCCAAAAGGTCGTAATGTAATTATCGAAAAGAAATTCGGTGCTCCTTACATTACAAAAGACGGTGTTACTGTTGCAAAAGAAATTGAACTTACTAATGCATTCGAAAATATGGGTGCTCAGCTTGTTAGGGAAGTTGCTTCCAAAACAAACGACGATGCCGGCGACGGAACAACTACTGCCACAGTATTAGCACAATCTATTATTACTGTAGGTTTGAAGAACGTTACTGCTGGAGCTAATCCTATGGATTTAAAACGTGGTATCGACAAAGCTGTTGCTGTTGTTGTTAACCATATTGCCGGCCAGGCTCAGGAAATCGGAGACGATTTCGATAAAATCGAAAATGTAGCCAAGATTTCGGCTAATGGCGACGAAACTATTGGCGCGCTGATTGCTGAAGCAATGAGAAAAGTTAAGAAAGAAGGCGTTATCACCGTTGAAGAAGCGAAAGGTATCGAAACTACAGTTGATATTGTAGAAGGTATGCAGTTCGACCGCGGTTACATCTCTCCGTATTTTGTAACAGATACCGAAAAGATGGAAGCTCAGATGGAGAATCCATATATTCTTATTTACGATAAGAAGATTTCTGTATTGAAGGAATTGCTTCCTGTTCTTGAACAAACCGTTCAGACTGGTCGTCCGATGTTGATTATCGCAGAAGATATCGACAGTGAAGCGTTGGCAACATTAGTTGTTAACCGTTTGAGAGGTAACCTGAAGATTTGTGCTGTTAAGGCTCCGGGTTTTGGCGACCGCAGAAAGGCTATGCTTGAAGATATCGCTGTATTAACAGGCGGTACTGTTATCTCTGAAGAAAAAGGCTTGAAACTTGAAGGTACTACCATTGAAATGTTGGGAACTGCCGAAAAGGTTACAGTTAACAAGGATAATACTGTTATTGTTAATGGTGCAGGTGATAAAGAAGCCATCCATTCACGTGTTGCTCAGATTAAGATGCAGATCGAGAATACTACATCTGATTACGATAAGGAAAAATTGCAGGAACGTTTGGCTAAATTAGCCGGTGGTGTTGCCGTTCTTTATGTTGGAGCTCCTTCTGAAGTGGAAATGAAGGAAAAGAAAGACCGTGTTGATGATGCATTAGGTGCTACACGTGCAGCTATCGAAGAAGGAACTGTTCCTGGCGGTGGTATTGCTTATATTCGTGCTATCAGTGCATTGGAGGGTCTTAAGGGCGAAAATGAAGACGAAACTACTGGTATCGAGATTGTAAAACGTGCTATCGAAGAACCTCTTCGTCAGATTGTAGCCAATGCAGGTAGAGAGGGTGCTGTTGTCGTTCAGAAGGTAAAAGAAGGTACTGGCGATTATGGTTACAATGCGCGCAAAGATATCTATGAAAATATGTATGCTGCTGGTGTAATTGACCCTGCTAAGGTAACACGTGTGGCGTTGGAAAATGCGGCTTCTATTGCCGGCATGTTCTTAACAACCGAATGTGTAATTGCAGAAAAGAAAGAAGATGCACCTGCTATGCCTCCAATGAACCCGGGTATGGGTGGTGGTATGGGTGGAATGATGTAATTTCAGACTCCATTATACTAAAAAGAGGTTGTCCGTTGGGCAGCCTCTTTTTTTGCATACTATCTTTGTACTTTTACTATTTGTCGTGAAAATGGGGACAAACTCAGTCTGCTTCCTTCGATTATAAATTAAATAAACAGGAATAAACTTAGAGCCATTACTACCATACCTCCTACCATCCCGGATATAGATAAATGGTGCTCACCGTATTTTTGGGCACTGGGAAGAAGCTCGTCTATCGATATAAATACCATAATACCGGACACTGCAGCCAAAATAAACCCATTGATAGCGGGAGTCCAGAAGGGAAGCAAAATAAGAAATCCAAAGAGGGCTCCAATTGGTTCGGCCATTCCCGAGAGGAAGGAGAGCCAGAAGGCTTTTTTCTTGTTTCCTGTAGCTTGATAGATGGGTACAGATACAGCGATCCCCTCTGGAATGTTGTGGATAGCTATAGCTGCAGTAATGGGTAGTGCGATCTCCATACTATTTAGTGCAGAGGTAAAGGTTGCGATCCCTTCCGGAAAATTATGTATTCCAATAGATAATGCAACCAGCATTCCCGTTTTTTTAAGTCCGGTTTGTTTATTTGAAAGCTCTTCCACATTGTGCATCTCGTGAGGGTTTTTATCTTCTGGGATAAGAAAATCGATAAGCGTAATTAATCCCATTCCTCCAAAAAAGGCAATTAAAAGGTAAAGTGTTCCCAGACGGTCGCCGAAACTTTGCAATAAATTACTTTTTGCCTGGGGCATCATTTCCATAAAGGATACATAAATCATCACACCGGCCGAAAATCCAAGCGATGTGGAAAGAAATTTTGTATTTGTGCGTTTGGTAAAAAAGGCGAGTATACTACCAATTCCTGTAGATAGGCCTGCAAATAAAGTTAAACCAAATGCTATTAAGATTGTCTCTGTACTCATATTGTGCGTATATTAGGCAAAGTTAATAAGATTATTTCATATATTTACTCCCAAAATGGATAGGATGCAACAATATAACGAGGAGGAAATAGTGCTGCAACTTCGTGATCCGGACACCCAACGTAACGCATTTTCGAAGGTGGTAGGATATTACGGAGAAAAATTGTATTGGCATATACGTAAACTGGTGTTAAATCATGAGGATTCGAACGATTTGCTTCAAAATACATTTATGAAAGCATGGGCAAATATCGATTATTTCAGAGGAGAAGCCAAATTGTCGACGTGGCTTTATAAGATTGCCTTTAATGAGTGCATAACTTTTCTGAACAAACAACGTATGCAAAACAACGTACCCCTCGATGGTGAAGATGTATTTTTATTGGAAAGGCTAAAAGGGGATACTTATTTTGACGGAGATGCTGTTCAGCTAAAACTTCAGGAAGCCATTCTTACCCTTCCCGAAAAGCAGAGAGCGGTATTTACGTTACGCTATTACGATGATATGAAATACGAGGAGATGTCGGACATATTCGGGACCTCAGTCGGAGCTCTAAAAGCTTCGTATCATCATGCAGTTAAAAAAGTTGAAGAGTTTTTAACTAAAGACATTTAAACCTTTTATGTTATAGCCTGTCAAAATGAAGTAAAAAGCATGTTGACGTGCTTTAACAAGTATAAAACAAAAAGAGAGTATGAAAAAAGTGAATGATAACCTGGACAAACTGAAAGGGGAGAATCCATTCAAAGTTCCTGAAGGCTATATGGAGGGATTAACTGATTTGATTATGAGTCAGCTTCTTGAAAAGAGTGCAGAAGATTCACCTAAAGTGATTTCTTTTGCAGAGAGAGCTCGTCCGTGGTTATATCTCGCTGCTGTATTTGTCGGTTTGGGCCTGTTCTTTAAAGTTGTTATTGGCCCGAACTTTCAGGGAAATAATAATTCCTCCGATTCGTTGCTTGTAAAGTCGCAGGGTTCAGAACAGACGATTTCTACCTTGACTTCGGTAGATGACAACGAATATCAGGAATATATCGAAAACCGGTATGCTAATTATGTTTTAGAAGGCGAATTGAGATATTCTGAATGAAAATAAAGTTATTAGGTTATTATTTGAAAAAAATGTTTGTATGAATAAAATATTTTTTATTACATTTGTCACGATTTCGTTTTTGTTGTCAGTTTCAGTGAGTGCACAAGAAAATGGTCAGCAGCGAAAACATTTCGATCGGGAAGCGTTTCAAGCTAAAAGAAATGCTTTTATAACGGCTGAGGTTGGCCTTACACCAGAAGAAGCAGCTTTATTTATACCCTTAAGCGATGAACTTAAGAAAAAGAAGTTTGAATTGGGAAGCTCCTACCGAAAGTACATTAAAGAAATGAGATCGAAAAAAAATCCAACGGATGCTGAATTCACAAAAGCGGTGGATGATTACCTGAATTTGTGTATAAAGGAGGCAGAATTGGAAAAGGAATATGCTAAAAAGTTTAAGAGAATCTTATCACCCGAAAAGCTATATAAGTATCAAGGGGCTGAGCTTAAATTTGCTCGTGAGTATATGAGAGGTCCTAAGCCTGAAAGGAGATAAGAATTTATTAATAGAAAGATATTATCATTATTTGTGTTTTTTGTTTAGATTTAGTTTTGGCGTTTAAGTTAAGGGAGGGGTGGCGACGTGAGTCGGTTCCCCTTTTGTTTTTTTATTACCCGTGTTAAGTAAGTGGATGCAATTTGACTTTTGGGTTGTTTTGCATTGTTTTTAAACGCATTTCTATCTCTTTCCAGTTAAACCGTTTATCGCCTGTCATTTTAATAGGTTCCCTGAAATTTATCTCATCAAAATACGTAATGGCTTTAAGAGGGATAATTATGCTGGTGGTCTTGTATTTTTGCTGATAAGCTTCCAGCATGCTGTTTAATGACAAGTACCCCGAAAGGTAAGCAATGTCAATATAATCTTTGATTCTGGTTCCATTGCCCGAGATGGCATTTAGCTTCATTGCAGCAATATCTTCCAGACTGGCAAGTCGGATGCCTTCATATGCATTGATTGGATTTACCAGCGGATAGGTATGAGACAGGCAATCAATTTGTACACCGGCGATTTCTCCTTTTACAGTACTACGGGCCAGGAAGTCTAATTCCATTCCATAGGTCGAGCTAAGGTATTCTGCCAACTCAGACTCGTCAAAAGGATGGGTGGAAAACAAATCAAGGTCTACACTTACTCTGTGCCCAATTTGCAATGCCAGCGAGGTTCCCCCAACAAGCGTAAATGCACTAAGAAATTCATCCCCCATTAACGTATTCAGGAGATTCAGTGTTGATAGAGAGACTGTTTCCTTATGTAACATTTCAAATCTTCTTTATTAAGATCAAATACAGAGCAGACAAATGATATGTCTTTTGCATTAAGGCAGGGGATTTCTTTGATAGCCTCCCTGACTCCGTTGATTCCATACAGATTGAGAATGGCATAATAATCTTCCATCCGGCCACGTTCAACAACCCGCTGTACAACAACTGTCCGCATGTCGTGATAGTCGAAGTTCTCAAGCTCGTATTCCCATAGAAGAGAATCCCTTACTTTGGCATCTTTATGTAATTCAAAATCGTCAAAAAACATAGTTGAAATAATCGCTTTATATCCCAAAGATAGCAAATCTATTTGATATTTTAGCTGAGTTTAAGGAAATAATTAAGCCTATATACTTTACTTACAAAGTATATAGGCTTATCTATATGATCAGGAATTATCTCTTAGAGGTTATTTCACACCGAAAAGACGGATAATCTCTCCAATCCAAAGAACCACGGAAGTACCACCAACGATCCAACCCCAGTCTTCCCAGCTTAATGGAACTACGCTGAACATCTGTCCGCCGAATGTTACAATAAGGTATTGTCCTACCAGAATCAGCAGAGCCACAAGCAAAAATCCTTTGCTGTCTTTCAATTCAGCAAAAGCAGACTTGTTGGTGCCGAACGCTTTGGCATTGAACATATTCCAGAATTGAAGCAGAACAAAGATAGAAAAGAACTGAGAAAGTTCGTAGTCACTTAGTTTGCCTTCTGTCTGGTTGAAATAAACCAACACACCAAGCAAAAAGATTACGAAGATAATTCCTACACTGAAAATACGGTAAGACATTCTTTTCGAAATAATGAAGTCACCCTTCGGACCGCTTTTACGTGGTTTACTTTTCATCACGCGTTCATTGGGAGGAAGCGAAGCCAGTGCCCCGGCCGCAAAAGTATCCATAATAAGGTTTACCCATAACATCTGAGTAACTGTAAGCGGTGATTCCGTTCCCAGAAAGGATCCCACCAATACAATGATACAAGCCACAACGTTGATGGTTAGCTGGAAGAGAATAAACTTTTGAATATTCTGATACAACGAACGACCCCACATCACAGCGCGGGTAATGCTCATGAACGAGTTGTCAATAATCGTAATGTCGCTGGCTTCCTTGGCAACGGAAGTTCCATCACCCATAGACAAACCAACCTGTGCAGCTTTAAGAGCTGGAGCATCATTTGTTCCGTCGCCCGTTACAGCCACAACCGCATCTTTTTGCTGCAGAAGCTGAACAAGCCGCTGTTTATCCGTTGGGCGCGCACGACACATGATTTTAAGGTCCAAAACACGGTCTAAAGCTTCTTCATCAGAAAGAGCTTCAAATCCCGGTCCTGTTATAATATTACGCTCAGTATCCGATTCTTTCCAGATTCCAACCTGGCGGCCAATTTCTTTGGCAGTGCCCGGAGTATCTCCGGTTACTATTTTTACATCAATACCTGCATTCAGACAGCTTTGTACTGCGTCGGGTACATCCGAACGTACAGGATCCGATATGGCGACAAACCCCAGGAAGGTAAGATCTGCATCTTTGAGACGTCCGTCTTCAAAGAACGATTTTTCCTGATCATCGTCCACCAACTGATAGGCAAATCCCAACGTACGCATCGCTTGATTCTGATAGTCCAGCAATTGTTTTTCGATGGAAACTTTGCACGATTCCACAGAGGCATAACTTCCGTTTATAGCTACACGGTTACAGTTCTGGAGAACAATCTCGGGCGCTCCTTTTACATACAGCACCTTTCTTCCCAGTTGGGGAGATTGAACAAGCGTAGCCATGTATTTTCTTTCGGTAGAGAAGGTAAGCTGTTCTACCACCTTAGCCTCTTCACGTAACGAATGATAATTTTGGTTATTTCCATGCAACCAGAGAAGCAATGCTGCTTCGGTAGGGTTTCCCATGGTTTTTGGCTTTTCTTCACTCAAATCAAGAAAAGCCGTAGAGTTTACAGCAATACCCTCTTTAATCAATCGGCTAACTTCTTCGTTGCCCACTTTCTGGTCCTGCAAATTAAAGAAATTAGTCTGATACACCTGCATTTGGTTTTGGGTTAGCGTACCTGTTTTATCCGTACAGATAACAGTCGTAGCCCCCATTGTTTCGCAAGCATGCATTTTTCGTACCAGGTTATTGGTTTTCAGCATACGATTCATGCTCAAAGCCAGACTCAAGGTTACACTCATAGGTAAACCTTCCGGAACCGACACCACAATCAGGGTAACGGCAATCATGAATATATTCAGAATAGCTCCGATCAAATCCATCACCGGAAGATCGGGATTAGTCATAAACAGTTTTATTACCAAGCCAAAGAAGGTAACTCCTGCAATGGTATATCCGGCTTTGCTGATGATTTTAGCAAGACCAGCCAACTGACCCTGAAGTGGAGTCTGAACGTTGTTCTCTATCTGAGATCCTTCGTATACTTTTCCGTATCCCGTGGCATCACCCACTTTGTCAACAATCATCACCCCATGTCCATCAACAACTGTCGTACCTCGCATCACAACATTGGAAGCGTAGGTAGCTTCCTTGTCAAATTCTGCTTCATCAACCGTTTTATCTATTATTGGTTCTCCTGTAAGCGTCGATTCATTTATCTGAAGGGAGATAGCTTCCTGCAATGTGCCATCGGCAGGCACTTCTTCGCCGGTTTGCAGAACAACAACATCACCTACCACAACCTCTTTACGGGGAACTTCAGTGATTGCGCCTTCGCGAATCACTTTCACCATGATGTCGTCATTTACGGTATTGAGAATATCGAAGGCCTTGTTGGCTTTTAGCTCAAAAAAGAAGGAGACACAACTTGCTAAAATGATGGCAAAGAATATACCAATCGGTTCAAGGAATGCGCTAAATCCTTTGGCTTCCGGTCCCCAGCAATGTACACCGGCAATAATAAGCGAAAGGCCCCATGCGACTAGCAAAATCCGAATAATAGGATCGTCGAATTTCTCAAGAAAAAGAGTCCATAACGATGTTCTGGCCGGGGGAGTTAACACATTCTCACCGTTTGCCTCTCTGCTGGCGATAACCTGTTCTTTAGTAAGCCCCTGAAAATGTTGTTTTGTATCCATTAATCTATTTTTATGTTCGATGAAAATATGGGAACAAATTTCGTAAAGTTATTTGTATCTGCAAAATGGTTAACGATAATTCTGTTTTATAAGCGCGAATGAGAGTCAATGTATAGTAAATGTTATTTAATTGTATAGAGTTAAACAATATTTGCCGACAAATTGTATTATATCTGGAACGTAAGTAGATTTAGGGTTGTTAAATTTAGAAGGATATGAAAGCAAAACGTTTATTGTTACTACTAATGATTGGGTTTATGACTTGTATTCATGTACTGGTTGCCCAATCTAAAGAGGAAAAAAAGGAACTTAAAGCTAAACAAGTGAAAGAACTTGTGGAAGCGAAAGATTTTAAAATTACAGTCGACAGGGTTCTGCCCATGAAAGGACGTTCGAGAAGCCTGACTTCAGAATACACTTTAGCGATAAAGAATGATTCTGTATTTTCTCATTTACCTTATTTTGGACAAGCGTACAGTTTGCCTTATGGAGGCGGGGTAGGAATGATTTTCAAAGCACCGGTTAGCGAATATAAACAATCGTATAACAAAAAGGGTACTGCTCAGATATACTTTCGTACTCGCTCTTCGGATGATACCCATCAGTTTAACGTGCAAATATTTCCCAATGCTTCGGTAACCATTATGGTGACTAGCATTAACAGGCAGGGCATTACCTATTACGGTACGCTGGATCTTACAGAAGAGACGAAGGAATAAAGGTACGCCCCTGATAAGCGCCTCTTTCTTTCATCCGTTTAAGCACTTTGGCCGTGAACTCAAAATTCTTTAATCCCCAATCAGGGGCGATAAGAAGTTCTTTGGGTGATTGGGAGACAAATCGTTCGATGGTGAAGGAAGGATTTAACTTCTCAACAAAATCAATTACCAGTTCAATGTATTCGTCCGCGGTGTACAGATGAAACTCCCCTGGACGGTCGCTGAATTCTTTTGCCATGCGGGTGTTTCGGATCAGCTGAAGCTGATGTAGCTTTACCGTTGTAAGGGGAAGTGAGGAAATGATATCGGCATGATGTAAAATTTCTTCTTTTGTTTCGCCGGGGAGTCCCAGTATCAGGTGCGCCCCGGTATAGATACCCCTGCAGGCTGTTTTCCGGATAGCTTCTTCCGAATCTGCCTGCGTATGTCCGCGGTTAATGCGTATCAGCGTTTTATCAAGTGTACTCTCCAGTCCATATTCAACCATCACAAAGGTCTTTTTCGACAATTCCGCAAAATAATCAAGCAAAGCATCGGGTACACAATCCGGACGGGTTCCCACAATCAGTCCAACAACTCCCGGATAGTTCAAAGCCTCTTCATAAATGGCTTTTAGTCTCTCCATTTCGTCGTAAGTGTTTGTGTAGGCCTGAAAGTAGGCCAGATATTTCATGTCAGGATATTTCCGTGAAAAGAAACGGACACCTTCTTCCAGTTGTTGTGTTATGCTTTTTTCCGTGTGGCAATATTCGGGACTGAATGTTTGGTTGTTACAATAGGAGCATCCACCCCAACCCTTTGATCCATCGCGGTTTGGACAGGTGAATCCGGCGTTTAAAGATATCTTCTGTACTTTGTAAGGGAATATATTCCGTAGAAAGTCGCCTAAATCGTTATATGGTTTAGTATTTTTCACAATGCAAAGATAGAGATTTATCATTGCTTTACTGTCACTTTTAACTAACTTTGCCAGATATTATTAAATTGAAAAGATTCATGAAAGTATTGGGACTAAGTTTGTTGCTCTCTTTGGTAATGCTTGGCGGATTGTCTGCCCAGAACGGAAGCAAACAGGTTGACTTGAAAGAAATAACCGACGGAAAATTTCGTCAGGTGTCAGCAATAGGTGATATGCGTTCGCTGCCGGACGGAGAACACTACACCGCGATGAACAGCGACCGTAACATGATTATTAAATATTCCTACCGTACAGGACATCCTGTGGATACCTTATTTAATGCTAAAACTGCCAGGGAATGTACCTTCAAAGACTTTGAAGGATATCTGATAAGCAGTACCGGACATCGTATTCTGGTTTGGCGCGACAGTGAATCCATTTACCGTCGTTCATCTAAAGCAGTTATATACGATTACGATGTGCGCCGTAATTTTGTAAAACCTCTTACGGAATCAACCAGTAAACAGATGATTCCCACATTCTCACCAGACGGACGCATGTGTGCTTATGTGCGCGACAATAATATCTGGATAAAGAAATTTGACTTTGATACGGAAACGCAGGTAACTAAAGACGGCGAAATAAATAAAGTCCTCAACGGAATCACCGACTGGGTTTATGAAGAAGAATTTTCTGTTACGAATTTAATGGCATGGTCTCCCGATAATGAATACCTGGCCTTTGTAAAGACAAACGAAACGGAAGTTCCTACGTATTCAATGCAGAAGTTCGATAATAACCTCTACCCTGATTTTTATACTTATAAGTATCCGAAAGCAGGACAAAAGAATTCTAAAATAACGCTTCATTCGTACAGTGTGGCATCAAAGGATATAAAAGAATTAAAACTTCCTGTAAACGAAGAGACTTATATTCCCCGTATAGTTTTTACGACTAATGCCGATCAGCTGGCGGTTATGACGCTCAACCGTACGCAGAACGTATTTAATATGTATTACGCCAATCCCAAAAGTGGTGTATTTCGGTTGGTGCTTCGCGAAGAAAACAAAAGCTATGTAGATTCTGAATATCTTACTTCCATTCGTTTTTCAGCAAGCGGATTTACTTACCTGAGCGAACAAAATGGGTATGCGCATATCTATTTATATTCACCTACAGGGGTAATGCAACGTCAGGTTACCAAAGGAAACTGGGATGTAACACGCCTGATAGGTATAGATGAGGTAACGAAGACGGTTTATTACGAATCGGCCGAAGAGAGTCCGCTTCGTCGTGCCGTTTACAAAATTGATGCAAAAGGTGTAAAAACGAAATTAACGACGCAGACAGGTACAAATAGTGCCGAGTTCAGCGCTAATTTCGCTTATTACGTGAATAAATATTCCAACGCAAACACGCCGATGCAAATAACGGTTTATGAAGCAAAAAAGGGAACTGCCCTGCGTGTGTTACAGGACAACAATGCTTTAAAGAAAAAACTGGCTGAGTATGGATATACTAAGAAAGAGTTCTTTACAGTGCAGACAGCTTCGGGTTACGAGTTAAATGCCTGGATGGTGAAGCCTGTTAACTTCGACGAAAATAAAAAATATCCTGTTTTGATGGTCCAGTACAGCGGCCCCGCTTCGCAAGAGGTAACCGATAGTTACGGCTTCGACTGGGAACATTATCTTGCTTCCAAAGGAATTATGGTAGTTAGTGTAGATGGTCGGGGTACAGGAGCCAGAGGAGAAGCATTCCGTAAATGTACCTATATGAAAATGGGATTGTTGGAGAGTCAGGATCAGGTTGAAGCTGCTCAGGCATTGGGCAAGCTTTCCTATGTTGATGCCAATCGTATCGCAATCTGGGGATGGAGTTTCGGTGGCTATTGTACCCTTATGTCTATGAGTACCGGCAACGGAACTTTTAAAGCAGGCATTGCCGTAGCACCTCCAACCGACTGGAAATACTATGATTCTATCTATACGGAACGTTTTATGCGTACACCAAATGAAAACTTTGAAGGATATGCAGCGACTTCTCCGATCAAGCTTGCCGATAAATTACAAGGTAAGTTGCTATTGATTCACGGATCGGCAGACGATAATGTGCACTTCCAGAATAGTATGGAGTATGCCGAAGCTCTTGTTCAGGCAAACAAACAATTCGACATGCAAGTGTATAAAGACCGTAACCACAGTATCTATGGAGGAAATACCCGTTTCCATTTATATACAAAAATGTCGGACTTCTTATTTAATAATCTCTGATGGCCGAACATGTAAGGAAGCCTGACTGGCTTAAAATTCGTTTGGGCGGAAACGAACAGTTCACCCAAACGAAACGTATTGTAGAATCACATTGTCTCCATACCATATGCACCAGCGGTAAATGTCCTAATATGGGAGAATGCTGGAGCAGGGGTACGGCTACTTTCATGATTGGAGGAGAAATTTGTACCCGTTCGTGCAGGTTCTGTAATACGTTGACCGGAAAACCGCTTCCCCTCGATTTGAATGAGCCGGTTAATGTAGCAGAATCCATCCGCCTGATGGAGTTAAAGCATGCCGTGGTTACATCTGTAGACCGCGACGATTTACCGGATATGGGGGCTTCTCATTGGGTTAAAACTATTCAAGCCATTAAAACCGTGAATCCGGGAACAACGCTCGAAGTCCTGATTCCAGATTTTCAGGGAAATCTGGATCTTGTGGATCTTATTGTGTCGGCCCGCCCCGAAATTATTTCGCATAATATGGAGACGGTAAGACGCCTTACCCCCCAGATACGCAGTGCGGCTAAATATGATGTAAGTCTGGCTGTGCTCAAACGCATTGCCGAAGGAGGCGTTGTGGCCAAAACAGGTATTATGCTTGGGCTGGGAGAGACTGAAGATGAGGTTCTTGTCTTAATGGACGATGTACTGAAGACTGGCGTATCCGTGTTAACCATCGGGCAATATCTGCAACCGTCCCGTAAAAATATACCGGTATCAGAATACATCACACCCGACTGTTTTGAGCAATATAGGGTAGCTGCTCTTTCAAAAGGATTTACCCACGTTGAGAGCGCTCCTCTGGTTCGTTCGTCTTATCATGCAGAAAAGCACGTTTAAATCAATAACCTTTCTCCTTTAATGTTTGTTATATTATCGAATGGAGAAATGAGTAAGGCCAGTAACGTATAAATAAGCCTGTGTTTTGCATTTCTCTTTTTAGAATAAACAGAGACTAAAAGTTACGATGAACACTGGAGCGTTATGAATAAAATAGAGACCAAGAATAGATTAGACAATCAAGCGTTAGGGCTACTGCCATTATTA
The DNA here is from genome assembly GCF_963667135.1 of uncultured Macellibacteroides sp. Classification (NCBI taxonomy): domain Bacteria; kingdom Pseudomonadati; phylum Bacteroidota; class Bacteroidia; order Bacteroidales; family Porphyromonadaceae; genus Macellibacteroides; species uncultured Macellibacteroides sp. The sequence continues at coordinate 2,199,550 of NZ_OY762974.1, forward strand.
TTATATATGTTATTGGATAATTTCTTTAATTATCTTTATTCATTTATCATAGCCCTTACGTTTAGCTTTGTATCACTTTACCTTTATTCCGATTTAAAAAAGAGGAAAATACATCAATTTCTGTTGCTGGTATCTGCAGTAACATTGGTTGTGACTTCCATTTTTCTTTATTTGCCACTCGGAAAGATATTGTATCCGTATTCTTCACTTATCAGCGAAATTTTGCTGGTAGTCGTACTTACGTTTGTGGGATTCACTCGACGGTATATGCTCCGGCAAATCAGAACTTCCAGTCATCCTTTGTTCAGAAGAACCATATTGCGGTCGTCGCTGAACGAATTCACATTCATTTCACAAGTAGTACAGAATCTCTTTACCCTGCACTTGTTTGCTATTTTGGTCTATAATGTATTGCCTCTGGAATGGCATTCTGTTGGAACCAGCCAGTTCTTGTACAATCAACTTGGACTGATTATTGGTGGAGCTGTTATTCTGTACGAACAGGTCCGTATGTTGGTTATGAAAGGAAGTCTGCAGAAAGAAATGTGGTTGCCTGTACTTAATGACGAAGGAAAAGTGGTAGGCTGCATCGCAAGGTCGGTAAGCCGTACGGTTAAAAAGAAATATTGCCATCCCATCGTTCGTGTGGCAGTTATTCATGATGGAAAATTATACCTGACCAAAAGGTCTCCTGATTCCTACGTTGCCCCTGGGACATACGATTATCCTTATGAAAGCTATGTGTTATACCGTCATAAAATAGAAAATACAGTACGTGAAACCATTGGAAACCTCAATGGAGAGCCCGGAATAACAGTCCGTTGTCTTATTCGTTACATGTACGAAGACGAAAAGGTAAAGCACCAGGTTTCGCTTTATGTGGTATGTGTACGCAACGAAAAACTGATGCCTCTCTGCTCTCGCGAAGGAGGAAAGCTGTGGACTTCAAAACAAATAGAGGAAAACCTGTCTACAGGTATATTCAGCGGATACTTTGAGAAAGAATTTCCCTATCTTCAAAACACTATTTTGCTGGCCGAAAACTTCTGTTGCCAACGACCAGATTCCAGCTGCGAAGAGCTAACAGAAGAATCTGTAGAACACCCCATGCTAGTTTAATTACTTATAAATAAGAAAAATAGTAGGCTTTTTGGATAGATCGGGTATTTTTCCGGCCCATTCCTTTACAGGCTTTGTCTTTATGTACTCATCCTCGCAGGTAATATTGGATGCTATACACAATTTGGTGGAAGGACGGCAAGTCCGCACCAGATCTTCTGCCAGCTTATTATTTCTGTAAGGCGTTTCGATAAACAACTGTGTTTCGTGTTCGGTGTAGATCCGTTGCTCTATATGTTTGATCCGGCTGGTACGATCGGTCGCATCTATGGGAAGATATCCGTGAAAAGCAAAGCTCTGACCGTTAAAACCGGAAGCCATTACCGACATGATAATCGACGATGGACCGACTAAAGGTACCACAGGATAATTCTTCTGCTGTGCTACAGCAACCACATCGGCTCCGGGATCGGCAACGGCCGGACAACCGGCTTCGGATATAACCCCCACAGAAAGTCCTTTGCTTAATGGAAGCAGATAGTCGGCTACCATTTCGGGAGATGTATGTTTGTTTAACTCGTAAAAGGTGAGCTCATCAATTACGATTTCAGGAGCAGTCTTCTTTAGGAAACGTCGTGCCGTACGCACATTTTCCACAACAAAATGTTTTATCTGCAGGATGATATCTTTGTTATATTCGGGCAATACCTTTCGGTGATCTGTATCTCCCAGTGGAACCGGGATAAGAAAAAGTGACGCTTGCATACCTGTTTTTTTTGCAAAAGTAGTACTTTTACCCCAAATTATAGACTACAATGGCATTTCCCCCGGAATTTATTACGCGAAGCAAGGCAATATTGGGTGACGAATACGATAAGCTGGAAGAAGCATTACTTGCCGATTCGCCTGTAAGCATCCGTATGAACCGAAAGAAAAGTAACCATATACCTTCGGAAGAACCTGTTTCCTGGTGCGAGACAGGATACTATCTTCCTGAACGACTTTCGTTTACTTTCGATCCGCTTTTTCATGCCGGTGTATATTATGTTCAGGAGGCTTCTTCCATGTTTCTTGAACAAGCCATCAAACAGCACGTAGCTTCGCCGGTTGTTTGTCTGGACCTTTGCGCGTCACCCGGAGGAAAATCAACCCATCTTCTGTCGGTCCTGCCCGAAGGAAGTCTGCTGGTAAGTAACGAAATAATCCGTACACGCAGTCACATTCTGGCCGAAAACCTTAGTAAATGGGGATATCCGGCATCCATTGTTACCAATAATGATCCAAAGGATATAGGGAAACTAACCCACCTTTTTGATGTAATTGTTACCGATGTACCCTGTTCCGGCGAAGGAATGTTCAGGAAAGATGCAGGGAGTATGGACGAATGGAGTCCTGCCAATGTTGAATTGTGTGCAGGCAGACAGCGTCGCATCCTTCATGACGTGTGGGAGGCATTAAAGCCCGGAGGTCTTCTTATTTACAGCACCTGTACCTATAACACCGAAGAAGACGAAGAAAATATTCAATACATAATTGACAACCTGGGAGCCGAACCTCTTTCTGTGGAGACAGATAATGCATGGAATATATCCGGTCCACTGAAATATACCAATCCTGTGTACCGTTTCTTTCCCCATAAAACCAAAGGAGAAGGCTTCTTTCTTGCGGTATTAAGGAAAAACGAAGAAGAAGAAGGTCCTTCTAAACGAAATTCCAAAGACAAAAAAGGCAAGGAAAAAGGGAAAGCTCCTGTAATACCTCCTGTAACCGCGAACTGGATTCAGGATCCAGCGCACTATCAAGTGGAAGTTCGCGGAGAAACTGTACGTGCATTCCCTACAGCTTATTATCCCGTGTTGCAACAACTGTACACTTCCCTTCGGGTGGTTAGCGCCGGTATTTGTCTGGGCGAGATAAAAGGAAAAGACGTAGTGCCGGATCAGTCATTAGCCCTTTCGTCTGTACTTAACCGCGAAGCCTTTGTCAGCACCGAAATAAGTTGGGACGAAGCCATCAAATACCTTCGGAAAGAAGCGCTTGTGTTATTCTTCGATCTTCCTAAAGGGTACGTATTGCTTACCTATAAAGGAGCTCCGTTGGGCTTTGTAAAACATCTGGGAAACAGGGCAAATAACTTATACCCTCAGGAATGGCGCATCCGTTCCGGTTATCTGCCGGAAGAGGTTAAGCTGCTTTAGGCAGCTAACCCTGGTGTGGTGCATAACGTTGTTTCAGGTAATTGTAAATAGCCACTTGAGAACGTGTCTTAACAGGATTATCATCCCATTTAAAAACATTCGTCAGCTTCTCGTCGATCAGACAAGCCTTCACATTATCCTGTAACTGAATACGGAGTATATCAATAATCTCTTCCTTGATAGGAGTATCCAGAATAGGAAACGCCGTTTCTATACGTCTGCTTAAATTACGTTGCATCCAGTCGGCCGATGTCAGGAACAAATCATCCTTCCCGTCATTATAAAAATACCAGATACGTGAATGTTCCAGAAACATGTCAACAATACGGGTAATACGTATATTCCGGCTGTAAGGCTGATTAGGAATAAGGCAACAGATTCCGCGAACAAGTAAATCAATTTCTACACCCTGTTCGCTTGCCTTATAAAGCTCGTCGATCATTGCCCTGTCGTGCAGTCCGTTCATCTTCAGGATAATCCGACCCTTTCTGCCCTCCTTTACATGCTCGATTTCACGCTGTATCATATGTACCAATGTCGGAACCATATTATACCTGGCAACCAGCAAATGCGCAAAAGTAGCTTCGCAGATACGCCCTTCCAAAATGGCAAAAACCTTATTTATATCATTAACCAATTCTGTCTGCGCCGTAAGCAAAGCAATATCAGAATAAATTTTAGCCGTCTTCTCGTTAAAATTGCCTGTGCTGAGGTACGCGAAATGTTTTCGCTGCACCCCTTCCCGGGTATCTTTGCGAATAATAACCGCAACCTTGGCATGCACTTTCAGCCCGGGGATACTATATATAATCCGTATACCCGCCTGCGTCATCTTTTCGGCGGTAAGCATATTGTTCTCTTCATCAAAGCGAGCCTTCAGTTCTACAAAGACAGTCACTTTCTTTCCGTTCTGAGCCGCACTGATCAAGGTATTTATCACAGCCGAATTTTCGGCCACGCGGTATTGCGTAATCTTTATTTCGTCTACTTTGGGATCGAAAGCAGCCTCCATAAGCATCCGAATCAGGTAGTCGAACGACTGATACGGAAAGTGCAGCAACACATCCTGTTTTTTGATTGCCTTTAAAACAGAACCGATCTCATCCAGATAAGGGATACGCATCGGCAAAAGAGGCTTTGCTTCCAGTTCCTTTCCCCTTGGATTAGGAAACTTGATTAAGTCCTGTAGATTCAGATACCTTCCGCCCACAACCAAATCGTCGTGAACAATACCGAAGGCATCGCAAATAAACAAAAGGAAATCGTCGGGCATGGCACGGTCATACATAAAACGACTCAAAGCGCCTATCTTACGTTTCTTTACTTTTTTGCGGATCTTCTCCACAATATTGCCTGCTTTCTCGTCTTCTATGTAAATATCCGCATCCCTTGATATCTTAATGCTATAGCAACTGTCGATAATGTATCCGGGGAAAATACTTGAAAGATTGGCACGGATAATATCGTCGATGAACATAACGTAATGTTTCCCCTCGTGTTCCGGCAGTTCAATAAACCGGGGAACCTTGGCATAAGGAATCTTCATCAGCGCGTAATAATATTCCGGAATATAATCCGGATCGTTTAGCCGTTTGCTACGCTTTATCATTCGTATCACCAGATAGAGCCGGCGGTCGCGAATGAATGTTCTTATTTCGCCGGCCTGAATCATTACCGGCGAAAGGAAAGGAAAAATCTCTTCATTAAAGAAATTATGGACAAAGTCTTCGTGGTACGGCTCTGGCACACAATTCTGATACAGAAATATGTTTTCTTTATTTAACTCCGGAAGAACAAGATCAGAAAAGATGCGATAGTATTCTCTTTGCTGGTGGTTAACTTCCTGCGTAATCTCCTCAAGCGTTTGTTCGGCTTCGGTATAACTCTCGTCGGCATACTGCTTTTTTATAATTACGCCCCGGTGTTCTGCAACGCGGATTTCGTAAAACTCCTCGAGGTTCGAAGAGTAAATCGATAAAAATTTAATCCGTTCATACACAGGCAGCGTTACATCTTCCGCCTCCAGCAAAACCCGGTAGTTGAAAGATAGCCAGCTGATATCCCTTTTAAAGTATTTGTATGAATTTTCCATAGTTAGACACTTGTTGTCCGTAAATATAGGTACTTTTGTGATAACAACGATACGGAAATGATTAAAATTGGACTTCTTTCGGATACACATGCTTACTGGGACGACCGCTATGCAACTTATTTTGCCGATTGCGATGAAATATGGCATGCAGGCGACATAGGTTCTGATACTCTGGCACTTCAGCTCGCTTCCCTTAAGCCATTGCGTGCCGTGCACGGTAATATCGACGGTTATTCGCTCCGTATACAATATCCGCGGGTACTCCGATTTAAAGCGGAAGAGATGGAAGTGGTGATTACACATATCGGAGGATATCCCGGAAGGTATGCCCCTGAGATACGGGAAGAATTGTATGCCAATCCGCCGCAGATTTTCATAGCCGGGCATAGTCATATACTGAAAGCGCAATACGATCAGAAGCTAAAATGCATGCATCTTAATCCAGGTGCAGCAGGAAAAAGCGGCTTCCATCAGGTAAGGACACTGATGCGTTTTGTTATTGACGGAAAACAACTTAAAGACCTCGAAGTTATTGAACTTGGTAACGATTAATAAAGCATATGGAAAATTATAAGGCTCACGAAACCTCCGTAATAGACCCGGGCTGTACTATTGGCGAAGGAACCCGTATATGGCACTTTTGCCATATTATGGAAGGATGCTCGATTGGTAACAATTGCAATATCGGACAAAACGTGGTTGTTTCGCCCGGCGTAGTTCTAGGAAATGGTGTAAAAGTGCAGAACAATGTCTCCATCTACACCGGCGTAACCTGCGACGATGATGTTTTTCTTGGACCCTCCTGTGTATTTACGAATGTTATAAATCCCCGAAGCTTTATCAGCCGGAAGGATGAATACCTGCAAACTCATGTAGGAAAAGGAGCATCTATTGGAGCCAATGCTACGATTGTATGCGGAAATTCCATCGGAAGCTATGCCCTGGTCGGAGCCGGAGCCGTAGTAACCAGACCCGTTCCACCCTTTGCCCTAGTGGCCGGCAATCCAGCCAGGCAGTTAGGCTGGGTAAGCAAATACGGACATAAGCTTGATTTCGATTACAACGGCCGTGCATCCTGTCCCGAAAGCGGAGAATGGTATCGCTTTTCGGATGGAGTGGTAGTAAGTGAAGGGTGAAAGATCTTTTCGGGTAAAACATTTACAGAAAATATAAAACAGGATTCAGATGCCGGTCCGACCATTTGAATCCTTACCAATTGGGTTTTCCAAAGATATATGATTGGAACTTCAAACATATATCTTTGAAAAACAATTCATATATCTTTGGGAATAATCCAACTATGATCTGAAAATATACTTTTACGATTGAATTCTCAACTACATTTGACATAAAAAGTCACGAGAAACTTTTCAAAAAATATGTGCTTTTTGAAGTAAAAGTCCACACAAATTTTCTCCATTTATAGTAGAGTGTTTTAATTATCTGGGAAATAAGAACTTTTTTATTGCTTATCTAATTTTAGGGTAAGCGTTTGTTTTCCAAACGATTCACCAGCTATTTTGCCTGAATATCTAAATGCTTGGTTACTTTTGGCTGTATATAAGCCTTCAAAACGATATCCGGTATCAGATTTTTCGATTGATACATTTTTTATCTGAGATTCAGCCTCCCCTTCAATTACACTGTAAAAGGTAATTGAAGCTATTTTCAGATCTTCAGTCTTAAAAGCTACTTTTTTATCACTTAAGGTTACACCATTAAATGTAAAGTTTAAAAGCTTCAGCGAAGCATCCGTATTTTCATACACTCCATTTAGATAAGACTCTTGTCTGGATGATGGGTGATCATCTCCATTACTGCAAGAAAAGAGAACTAAACTTATTATGCCAGAAATTAAGAGGTAGTTGATTATTGCTTTCATAGCTTATGATAATTGATTGATTTGTCCGCGACAAATATAATGTAAATAATTAATTCAACAATAATTAACGTGTGATAAATTAGTCATACTGATTAAAATATTATATTTGTCGTCGTTATTATATATTGTAATAATTCGGATTTATGGAAGTCGGAGTCAGTTATAAATACGGGCTTACTATACATTTCCATTTGAGCCCGAACTAAATGTGAAATCATATGACGTAACGGAGAATAGTATGTATATTGAAATTCCGCTTATGCTAGTACATAGAATCACCTTTGCCAAAAACTTGAAGTTGGTGTTAAATGGATGATAGTTCAAAACTAACGTGTCATTATAACACCTTTATTATTGAATATGAACGATTTGATCTAGGTATTGCAGCCGGAATTTCACTTGAATACAGTCGTTACATCATCGGATTAATCGGAGATTTTGGATTAAAAAATCTAAGTCCAAATTATAAGAACCAAACACTTGGGATTAACTTAGATTATAAGTTCTAATCTATTCTTCCGTTAATGGAAAGTCTACAATTACTTCTTACCCTGGGATACAAATTGTAACGAGGTTTCTATGGTTGTTTTGATAAATACTTAGGTAATTCGAACTCGAAATTATGCATTTGAAAGTCGTCATTGCATACATTGCCCTCTTTATTAATAACAATATAGCGGGGGATTCCGTTAAACTTAAACAACTGCCGAAGATAATTCATTTCATCCGCACTAATCCGGTGAATATTTTTCAACTCCTGTTCGGCTACAAACTTATCGTAGTCATTACGTGGTGAAGTTCGGTCGTCTGTTATGAAAACGAAATCAAAATCGGGATTCCCTGCGTATTTGGCCCGGGTGTCTTTCATGTTTTTGATACCACCTACACACGGTCCGCATGTAGTTGCCCAAAAGTCGACAAAGAGAACTTTCCCTTTCAGAGGATCTATAATTTTACGGAATATATTCGTTGCTTCTCCTTCGGGTAGTTCATAAGCCGTTTTTTCTTCCGATGGAAAAACTAAATCATAGATACGTCTGGCTTCATTTTTAAGGAATGGATTTGTAATCCCTTCAGATAATGCAGTTAAGTACATGGCGGCATATTCCTTTTTAAATCTTTGGAGTGTGAAATTCAAGGAACGTACTTTTGCAATTTCGTATACAAGATTGGGCTCCAAATGCAGATTTTTAATTAACAGCGAGTCCTTGGCTTTCCATTGAGCAAGTTCATGTTCATGCATCGGAATTTCTTTGATGCTTTCCTTTCGGTACGTTTCTAGTTGCGTCTTGAATTTCTTGTTGATGGCCTGAGTTAAATAATCTTTCTTTTTAAATTCAGCCTCTATTTCCGGTGTTATTTTTACAAATCTTAATTCATCTAACCAGATTACATGTTTTTTTTCTTCGGGCGTAAGCAGATGATCTTCTTTGGTGTTTTTCAAATATTGGAAAAAACTGATTGCGGGAATAACAGATGGTCTGTTGATGGGTTCCGAAAGAGGGGTGCAATATTCGAACCGGTTTATAAACGTACTGAATTCCGTAGATATCAGTAACTCTTTATCCTGAAGATCCAAAACTTGCAGAAAATCATAGAATTCTGAAGGTAGAGGTGTTTGTAAGGCCGCATTTTCCTTGTTGGCTCTTGCGCTGTAACTTCGGTTGCTTTCATAATCAAACAAGTAGCTTGCCCACGTTAGCAGAATGTTATTTTTGAGTAGGCGCACAGCTTTAGGAGAAAAGGATTTTTCTTTTGCTTGCAAATTCAGATTAGACAAATTTTCATCCTTCAAAGCTATTTGTTGTTTTAGTAATTGGTTCGGATCCAGTTTATCCCCCATTTCGTAAAGTAGTCTGTAGTCTGGACGTTTAAGAGTGAAGCTATTCAACTCCGTATTTAATGATGCTAAAGAACCGAGGAACTCAATTCTTTTATAAGTATAAGGCATATTCCTTTTTCTGTCAGCCTCAAGAAATTCGGTCCAATCCAGAATCAATCCCACTGTTTCTCCCGGCTCAATGTAAAAAGGTATCCAGTTTTGCTTGAATGTTATATTGGTACAAATAGGATGATTAATTTCAAAATCAGCATGAAAATAACCATTGGAATCGATTTGGGCCACAATGGGATAGTCTTCGCGTGTTAGCACATTGCCAATATACAGTATTCCGGTTGTGAACCCTGCTCGTGGATCGTAGCCTTTGATGCATCCCCTCAACCGGGCTGTATCTTTACGGAAGAAGGATGAGTTTTCTGTTCGTCTTTTCTCCGCATTCTCTACCTCTGTTTTAACTTTGTTAATAATCTGCACCGATTTCAAGTCTTTATTATCGTCCGTCCGGACTTTCTTACCAATGTTGATCCCGTAAATATCCGGAGTATCGTTTTCTCCGAAGTTGATTTTCTTTACCGATTTGTCTAATGGCGGGAAAATGAGAATCAGTGTTGTGTCTCCAGATTCGGGCATGTACGTTTCTTTCCCAAATTCAGATCCTTCAATCCCTGTAGTAAATAACTTTTCACCCGAAGCATCTACCTGTATATATGTCTCACGTGTAAACTTTACCCACCAACCGGGTATAAATGTACAATGCAGAGTAAGCCGGGTTTCTTTGTTAGTCTGTTGGACTTGCTCAACATGGTAAATGCCTACTTTCGTAAAATCGACGGAAGGATTTGCTACCTTTCGGTTTTTTGCTTGTAGAAGGGTTCCAATACAAAGAAAAATAAGGGAAAGTGTGATCAGTCTTTTCATGGTTTAACTATTAAAGTTGGTAATACGTATAGATTCAAGTCCTCACAAATATACATAATATATTATTTAATCAGTAATTAAAATACACTTTTATTACTAATTATGGGCATACAAATTATAAAGACTTTTCCCGCATACAACTGGGTAGCATATTGCAGGTAGATAAAAGATACCCTGTAAAATAAATAAGAGGGTATCCCCTAAGGGAACCCTCTTATTTATTTTAGGTGTCAGACTACTTATTCGCAGGCTTTCAAGCTCATATCGAGACTCTTTACCGAATGGGTAAGGGCGCCAACAGAGATATAGTCTACGCCACATTCCGCATAGGCACGCAATGTGGTGAAAGTAATTCCTCCCGATGATTCGGTTTCGAAACGTCCGGCAATACGGCGAACAGCCTCTTTTGTATTTTCAATATTGAAGTTATCAAGCATGATGCGATCGATACCACCTACTTGCATGGCTTCTTCAAGCTCGTCAAAATTACGGACCTCGATTTCAATCTTTAAATCTTTGCCTTTAGTCTTCAGGTATTCCTGCGCGCGGGTAATGGCCTGGGTGATACCCCCGGCAAAGTCCACGTGATTATCTTTAAGCAGTATCATGTCGAAAAGACCGATGCGATGGTTTACGCCTCCGCCAATTTTAACGGCTTCTTTCTCGATCATACGCATACCCGGAGTTGTTTTGCGGGTATCCAGTACGCGGGTTTTCGTTCCCTCCAGCAATTTTACATAACTACGTGTTGTTGTGGCAATACCACTCATGCGTTGCATTACGTTCAGCATCAGGCGTTCGGTCTGCAAAAGAGACTGAACCTTTCCTTCCACTTTCAATGCTATATCGCCAACCTTAACCTCTGCTCCGTCGTTTATAAAGACTGTAACCTTCAGACTTGGGTCGAAATAATGGAAAATTCGTTTTGCCATTTCGACACCGGCAAGTACTCCATCCTCTTTAATGATTAGCTGAGATTTGCCCATGGCAGTATCCGGGATACATGAAAGGGTGGTGTGATCGCCATCACCAACATCTTCAGCAAAAGCTAATTTAATAAGCTCGTCTATTAAATGTTCCATCTGTAATTTATTCTATTCTGATTGATTGTATTAAAATTGAATCTCCCGATATTTTGTACGTAATGTTTACACGGTAACTTGATTGTCCGCAGGTTAGTTTACCCACGTAAAATCCGGTAGTTGTTTTTTCGGCCTGGTGTACAATCGTAAATCCACTAGGCTTATTGGATGCAAAGAATTCGGCAAGTAACTGAACGGCCTCTTTTCCAGAGCAGTTTTTAGTATTGGATAACAGTACAAAATCCACTTCTTTATCCATACTGTTTTCGAGTGCTGAGGCATTTCCGCTTGTAAAAGCAGAGGAAATAGGATTCACATTCGCTGCATAAATACTCAGTGAAAGAATCAGTAGCGACAACATAAAGGTAATTCTTCTCATAGCTTTCTCCTTTTTTGTGTTCTAGCATACAAAGGTATATATTTTTAGCGTAACTTAGCCCCTTAAACAGGTTAAATATAGGTAGATGAAGATTTCACTTGTCGTAATTGGTAAAACTGACGCCGCGTATTTTGTGGATGCGATTAATGAATACAAGAGCAGACTGGTTCATTATATACCCTTCGAAATGGAAGTGATACCCGATATTAAGAATGTAAAAAACTTACGGGAAGATCAGCAGAAAGAGAAAGAAGGAGAATTGATTTTAAAGACGTTACAACCGGGAGATTACCTGGTTTTGCTAGATGAACATGGAAAGTCTTTTACCTCCATGGAGTTTGCCACATACATAGAACGGAAGATGCATGTTGTTCCCAAGCGACTGGTTTTTGTTATCGGCGGACCGTACGGTTTTAGTGAGGCTGTTTATAAAGCGGCTTCGGAGAAAATATCTCTTAGCAAAATGACATTCTCGCATCAGATGATTCGTCTTATCTTTGTGGAACAGATTTACAGGGCAATGACAATTCTAAATAACGAACCTTATCATCACGAATAGGGTAATGCCTGCAAAATACAAAAAACCGGATAACAGTTTCTTTTCGTAAAAGACTGTTATCCGGTTTTTTGTATGCGGTAAATAAATTAACCTCTTGTTTTCTGAAGCAGCAGGTAATCCAGTATGGTCATGGCTGCCATGGCTTCCACAATGGGTACCGCGCGAGGCAACACACATGGGTCGTGACGGCCTTTTGCTTTCAGAATAGTTTCTTCTCCGGTTTTGGTAACCGTTTGCTGTTCCATTAAAATGGTGGCAACCGATTTAAATGCAACGCGGAAATAAATATCCTGACCGTCTGATATACCTCCCTGGATACCTCCGGAATAATTTGTGCGTGTATTGATTTTACCGTTGTCGTTATAGAAACGGTCGTTTCGTTCGGAGCCACGGTAAAGAGCCGCTTCGAAACCGTCGCCGTATTCGAAACCCTTTACGGCGTTGATGCTTAACATGGCATTGCCCAGTGCTGCATGCAACTTTCCGAAAACAGGTTCGCCAAGTCCAACCGGCGTTCCTTTTATAACACAGGTGATAATACCTCCAATGGTATCTCCCTGGGATTTTACTTCGGCAATAAGTTCTTCCATTTCGGCGGCCATTTGCATATCCGGACAGCGAACGGCATTACTTTCTGTAAGACTCAAGTCGTACTCCTGATAAGATTTATCCAGTTTTAAAGGACCCACTTGCGAAGTGAATGCCTGGATATTTACACCTTCCTGTTTTAATGCAAGTTTGGCAATGGCTCCTGCCACACAGCGCGCTATGGTTTCGCGGGCAGATGAACGTCCACCTCCACGGTGATCGCGGATACCATATTTAGTCTGGTAGGTATAATCGGCATGTGAAGGTCGGAATACCTCCTTCATATTGTCGTAATCCGCCGAATGCTGATTGTCGTTCCATATAATGAATCCGATGGGGGTGCCTGTAGTCTTTCCTTCAAATACACCCGAAAGAAATGTTACCTCATCGGCTTCTTTCCGTGGTGTAGTGATTTTGGACTGTCCGGGCTTGCGCCTGTTCAGTTCATTCTGAATAAACGTCATGTCCAGTTCAATGCCTGCGGGACAACCGTCGATAACTCCGCCAATGCCTGCTCCGTGCGATTCTCCGAACGAAGTTAACCTGAATAAATTTCCGAAAGAGTTCATCATAATCAGTAGTATGAAAATTAAAAAGGGCAGCCTTGCGGTTGCCCTTTCGTTACTATTTCTTAATTAGTGACAGCCGCAACCGCTTCCGCAACCACAACCGCTTTCTTCTTTTTCTTCCGAGCCACATCCGCAACCGCTTCCGCAACCTTCGCCATCGCTTCCGCAACTGCAACCACCTGCAGGAGCAAGTAATTTGGCAAGTTCTTCGGCAGTTGGTTCGTGTACGTCAAGTACTTCACCTGTAAAGTGTAAAGTTTCACCTGCAAGCGGATGATTGAAGTCCATTTTAATGGTTTCTTCTCCAACTTCAAGTACAGAACCGTTCAAACGGTTTCCGTTTGAATCCATCATAGGAACAGTATTGCCTTCCTGAATCATTTCGTCGTCGAATTTGCCATCTACTTCGAAGATATGTTTTGGAAGATCAAGAACGTGTTCATCATCATATTCGCCATAGGCATCGGCAGGAGACAGAGAAAAGTCAAACTTTCCGCCAACTTCCAGACCAGCTAAAGCTTTTTCGAATGCAGGGAGCATGGAGTCCGTGCCAAAAATAAAGCTAAGAGGGGCTTCAACAGATGCTCTTTCCATCAATTCCTGTTCTCCGCCTTCACCAACGTTCAGGTCGTAAGTAACCGAAACGAACTTATTTGCTGCAATTTTCATTTGTTTTTATTTTAATGTATATTGAAAAAATGTTTGCAAAGATACTAAATTATTTTTGTTCAACCGCTTTCTTTAATCGGTTCAGTGACTCTTCTATAACAGAACGGGGGCAGCCAATGTTCAAACGCATAAAACCTTCTCCTTCTTTTCCAAATATAGACCCATCGTTCAACGCAAGACCCGCCTTGTCGCGGAAGAGTTTTACAAGTTCAGACTGCGATAAGCCAAGTTCTTTGCAATCCAGCCAGATCAAAAATGAGGCCTGTGGCTCGTAGGCCTTTATTTTAGGGAGTTTCGTTTTTAAGAAAGTATCTACAAAACGAACATTTTCCATTATATAAGTGCGCATTTGTTGCAACCATTCTGCCCCGTAAGAATAGGCGGCTGTAGTGGCTTCGTACGCAAAAATAGTACCGTCATTAAATTCTCCGGCTTCCAGAAAAGAGTAAAATTTCTCTCTTATGGCTTTATTCGGGACAATAGCGTACGAGGTTACGATTCCTGCAATATTAAATGTTTTGCTTGGAGCCATAAATGTGATAGAGTTGTTTGCGGCTGCTTCCGAAGCTACGGCAAACGGGTGGTGTGGGGATTGAGGGTACGTAAGCTCTGCATGAATTTCGTCCGATATTATCAATACGCCATGCTTTGCACATAGATCGGCCAGCTTGGCTAACGTTTCATTGTCCCATACAATTCCGGCTGGATTATGAGGATTACATAAAATAAGCACTTTGCACCCGTCAATAACAGATTCCAGCTGATCGAAATCCATTTTGTATATCCCGTCAACTAGTTTAAGCGGATTATAAACCATTTCACGCTTCATCTTTTCGGGTACAATCCGAAACGGGTGGTATACCGGTGGCTGGATGATAATCTTATCGCCAGGATTGGTAAAACACTGCAGTGCGAAGGCAATTCCTTTTACAATGCCGGGTATATAGGTTAACCATTCACGCTGGATTTTCCAGTTATGCTTGTAATCGACCCAGTTAATAATGCTTTCGTAGTAGCTGTCGCCGGCAAACGTGTATCCAAATACTTCATGGTTGCAACGTTCCTTCAGGGCATCGACAATAAAATCGGGGGTCCGGAAATCCATATCGGCGACCCATAGGGGAGTGAGGTCTGCATTCCCGTAACGCTCAATCAACGCATCCACTTTTACACAGTTGGTACCTCGTCTGTCAATTATCTCATCAAAATTATAATGTTTCATCCTTCCAGTTTATTTATCATTATAAGGAACAGAGGAGTTCGCCTGTTTATTCCTTACTATTATTAATAAGAACGTAGACCCTTATTTCATCTGCAATACGAATGGAGATGTTTCCGGTTACAAAACCGGGCAAAGATACAAATTAATTGTTTTCTCTTTTATAGATTAACAGTCTTACCCTTAAATTAACGCCTCTAAAGAAGGCTGTTTCCTGTTGATTTAGCCCATATATGCGGGTTTTTATATTAAACTGGAATGTAATCCGCCTTTTTTTATTTATAATTGAAAGAAAAAACAATAAAAAAATGATGAATTCTTTGCAGGTAAAAAATAATGTTCTACATTTGCGCCATCATAAATATTGAATAAACGAAATATGATTAACGGCGTTCTACATAGCATTATTCTCGTGGTGGTTCTTCTAGTCATTAGAAGATAAGGAGAAAGGTGTGTAAGGAATTGCGTGTTGTAAGAAATTCTTAAAGCCTTTCTCTGTAGAGAAGGGCTTTTTTTATTAAAAAAATAAGAACGATAAATAAAAGGAAAGATGAAAAATCCGTTGAGAAGTTCATATAGTACACAAGGCCGTCGTATGGCTGGAGCCCGTGCCTTGTGGCGCGCCAATGGCGTAAAAGAAGATCAGTTTGGCAAACCTATTATAGCAATCGTAAACTCATTTACCCAATTTGTTCCGGGACACATGCACTTGCATGATATCGGTCAGATGGTAAAAAAAAGAATTGAGGAGTTGGGTTGCTTTGCCGCCGAATTCAATACAATTGCAATTGACGACGGTATCGCCATGGGACACGACGGTATGTTGTATTCGCTTCCTTCCAGAGATATTATTGCTGATAGTGTGGAGTATATGGTGAATGCGCACAAAGCTGATGCCATGATCTGTATCAGTAACTGCGATAAAATTACTCCGGGTATGTTGATGGCTGCCATGCGTCTGAATATTCCCACCATATTTGTATCGGGCGGACCAATGGAAGCAGGCGAACTGGACGGAAAGGCTCTCGATCTGATAGATGCAATGATGGATGCCGCAGACGATACAGTGAGTGATGAACAGGTTTCGCGCATTGAACATTCAGCTTGTCCTACTTGCGGAAGCTGTTCAGGAATGTTTACAGCCAACTCGATGAACTGCTTAAACGAAGCGCTTGGTCTTGCTTTACCGGGTAACGGAACAATCGTTGCCACTCATGGCAACCGTAAACGTTTGTTTGAAAACGCAGCTCAATTAATTGTTGAAAATGCTTATAAATATTACCGCGACGGAGACGATTCGGTTCTTCCACGGTCGATCGCCACACGGCAGGCTTTCCTGAATTCAATGGCCCTTGATATTGCAATGGGAGGTTCCACCAATACGGTTCTTCACCTTTTGGCCGTTGCACATGAAGCCGAAGTGGATTTCACCATGAAGGATATCGATGCCCTTTCCCGTAAGATTCCTGTAATATGTAAAGTGGCGCCCAGTTCTTCTTACCATGTACAGGACGTAAACAGGGCTGGTGGAATTCTTGGAATTATGGATGAACTTCTCAAAGCGGGTCTTGTTGATGGTTCGGTGAAACGTGCCGATGGGAGAACGCTGGATGAAGCAGTGGAGGCAATGAGCATTACTAAACCGAACCCGGACGAGATGGCGGTAGCATTATATAAGAGTGCACCGGCTGGAAAGTTTAATCTGGTTATGGGATCGCAGGAATCTGCGTATAAAACATTGGATGCCGACCGTGTTTCGGGGTGTATCAGGGATGTGGAGCATGCCTACGTAAAAGATGGCGGATTAGCTGTATTGTATGGAAACATTGCCGAAGGTGGCTGTGTTGTAAAAACAGCGGGTGTAGACGAAAGTATTTTCCGTTTCTCTGGTCCTGCCAAAGTATTTGATTCGCAGGATGCCGCATGTGATGCTATTCTGAGGAATCAGGTTGTGGCGGGCGATGTGGTTGTTATTACATACGAAGGTCCAAAGGGTGGACCAGGTATGCAGGAAATGCTTTATCCAACAACCTATATTAAATCAAGACATTTAGGAAAAGAGTGCGCCTTAATAACCGACGGACGTTTCAGTGGAGGAACCTCAGGATTGTCTATCGGCCATGTGTCTCCGGAAGCAGCAGCAGGGGGAGCCATCGGGCTGGTTCGTAATGGCGACATCATAGAAATAAATATACCCGAGCGTTCTATTCGGGTGAAACTTGCAGACGAGGAGCTGGCAGAACGAAGAACCGAAGAAGAATCCCGCGGAACAAAGGCATTTACTCCTCAGATTCGCCAGCGTACGGTATCAAAGGCTCTACGTGCCTATGCTAAAATGGTAAGCTCTGCCGATAAAGGAGCAGTAAGAATAGTAGAAGATTAAACACGCAGAACAAAGAAGCATTAATGGTATGGAAACAAAAAAAATAACCGGATCGGAAGCCTTCTTACGCACTTTGATCGCAGAAGGCGTTGATACAATTTTCGGGTATCCCGGGGGGGCTATTATTCCAGTATATGATTGCCTGTATGATTTCAGAGATCAGATAAGACATATATTGGTCCGGCACGAGCAAGGGGCAACCCATGCTGCACAAGGATATGCCCGTGTAAATGGAAAAGTAGGTGTTGCCCTGGTAACCAGCGGTCCGGCTGCAACCAATGCCATTACAGGTATTGCCGATGCAATGATGGACAGTACACCTATCGTTGTGATAACAGGTCAGGTTGCTTCTCCTTTGCTTGGAACGGATGCGTTTCAGGAAACCGATGTGGTGGGTATAACACAACCTATCAGTAAATGGTCTTATCAGATTCGTAAACCAGAAGAAATCGCCTGGGCTATTTCCAGAGCTTTTTATATTGCGTCGACTGGTCGTCCGGGTCCTGTAGTGATAGACTTTGCCAAAGATGCGCAGATCGGATTGGTCGATTATAAATACGAGAAGGTGGATTATATCCGCAGCTATCAGCCGGTTCCAGATCTGGATATGGATCTTATAGCCGAGGCTGCCGACTTAATTAACAATGCTAAAAAACCGTTTGCCTTAGTAGGACAAGGGGTTGTGATCGGCAATGCTGAAAAAGAATTGATGACTTTCCTTGAAAAGGCAGATATTCCTGCGGCTGCTACCGTGCTTGGACTTTCGGCAATGCCTACCGATTTTCATTTGAATAAGGGCATGTTGGGAATGCATGGAAATGTAGGGCCTAACCGTAAAACCAATGAGTGCGATGTGCTGATTGCCATTGGTATGCGTTTCGACGACCGTGTTACGGGAGATTTAAAGACCTATGCCAAACAGGCTAAGATAATTCATTTCGATATTGATATTTCCGAGATAGGAAAGAATGTGATTCCTGCAGTTCCGGTGGCTGGCAATGCCAAGTATACTTTGGCTGCTATAACGGAATTGATTACGCCGGCCAAACATACCGAATGGGTCGATTCATTTAAGGTCGACGAAAAAGAGGAAGACGAGAAGGTTATTCAGGATGAACTTTTTCCAAAGTCAGGCATGTTGAGGATGGGAGAGGTGATACGCCGGGTTTCCGAAGCAACCAACAATGATGCAATTCTTGTAACGGATGTAGGTCAGAATCAAATGATGGCAGTTCGTTATTTTAAATACAAGCAAACCCGAAGTGTTGTTACCAGCGGAGGCTTGGGAACCATGGGCTTTGGTTTACCTGCGGCCATTGGAGCAAAGGTGGGAGCACCAAACCGTGAAGTTTGTATGTTCTGTGGCGATGGTGGTATTCAGATGACTATACAGGAGTTTGGTACTATTATGCAGGAGCATCTTAACGTAAAAATGATCATTCTTAATAACAACTTCCTCGGAATGGTTCGTCAGTGGCAGGAGCTTTTCTATAAGGAGCGTTACTCCGCAACCATCATGGAGAACCCCGATTTTGTTGCCATTGCCGCGGCTTATAAAATTGCCGCAAAGCATATATACGAGCGTGAAGAACTGGATGGAGCTATCAAGGAAATGCTTTCGCACGACGGCCCCTATCTGTTGGTGGCTGAAGTGGAAGAAAGAGGGATGGTTTATCCGATGGTGCCCGCCGGGACATGCGTGACTAATATCATTATGGGTGATAATCAATAAAAACGGGAGGAAATAATATGTCAGATAAAACATTATATACCGTTACTATTTTTTCGGAGAATACCGTCGGGTTACTTAATCAGATCACGATTATCTTTACCCGTCGTCAACTAAACATTGAAACGTTGTCGGTATCTCCTTCGGCATTGCAAGGAATACACAAGTTCACCATAACTACTTTTTCGGACGAATCTACAATCGATAAAATAGTAAAGCAGATTGATAAGCGGGTGGATATCCTAAAGGCATTTTACAATACGGACGAAGATCTTGTTTTTCAGGAGATAGCTTTGTATAAGTTAAGTACCGAATTGTTTCTGAAGATGGGATCTGTCGAAGAACTTATCCGGAAACACAATGCCCGTATTCTGGAAATTAATGAAGTATGCGTTGTGCTGGAAAAGACAGGACATTATGTTGAAACACAGGCTTTATTTAAAGAATTAAGCGAATCGATCGGTGTTTTGCAATTTATTCGCTCTGGTAGAATAGCCATTAATAAAAGCAAGGTCGAACGTTTGAGCGACATGCTTTCTTTAATGGAAAAGAAAAGACTGGAAAAAGAAGCAGACTATCATGAGTAAAATAGGTGAGTTCCATTTTGTTTCAGAATCTTATTTATTGGATTTCAGAGGCCGTGTAACAATTCCCATGATGGGGAATTACCTGCTTCATGCATCTAGCACGCATGCTGAACAAAGGGGCTTCGGGTTTAATGATATGAAAAAACAGGGATGTGCGTGGGTGCTTTCGCGAATGGTCATCGAGATGATTTCTCATCCAACCATGCTGCAGCCATTCACTATTACAACCTGGGTGGAAGAGATAAATAAGTTCTTTACCAGCCGTTGTTTTGCCATAAGAAACGAAGCGGGAGAGGCTATCGGGTATTGTCGTACCTTGTGGGCGGCCATTGATCTGGAAACACGCAAGCCAACCGATTTATCTTTGCTGCAAAATAACCTGGGTTCTTTTATCGTGGATGAACCTTGTCCGATCGAGAAGCCGGGAAAGATTCAGGCCGCAGAGCGTGATACGCCGGGAATGCCTTACAAGGTCTGTTATAGCGACCTGGATGTGAACGGGCATCTCAACAGCATAAAGTATATGGAGCATCTGCTCAATATGTTCGATATCGAGATGTTTAGACACAAAGAGGTAAGCCGTTTCGAAATAGCCTATTTGGCTGAGGGAAAATATGGAATGGAATTATCCTTGCATAAAAAAGAAATTACTCCCGACCGGTATATTACTTCTATTTGCGATGAAGCAGGTAAAGCAATATGTCGTGCGGAAATAACATGGAAATAATAAAGTATAATTGGTTTTTAATCTTAAAATAGAAAAAAAATGGCAGTAATGAATTTCGGCGGTGTAGAAGAAAACGTAGTTACCCGCGAAGAGTTTCCATTGGAAAAGGCAAGAGAAGTATTGAAAAATGAAACAATTGCAATCATTGGTTATGGTGTACAGGGCCCGGGTCAGAGCCTTAACCTGCGCGATAATGGATTCAATGTAATCGTTGGTCAGCGTAAGGAATCAAAAACATGGGACAAGGCTGTTGCAGATGGTTGGGTACCAGGCGAAACGTTGTTTGATATAGAAGAAGCTTGCGAAAAAGCAACGATCATCCAGTATCTTCTTTCGGATGCTGCGCAGATTGAAGTTTGGCCAACTGTACAGAAACATCTTACTCCGGGTAAGGCTCTTTACTTCTCTCATGGCTTTGCAATCACTTACAAAGAACGTACAGGGATTGTTCCTCCTGCTGATGTTGATGTTATTCTAGTTGCTCCAAAAGGTTCAGGAACGAGTCTTCGTCGTATGTTCCTGCAAGGTCGCGGCTTGAACTCTAGCTACGCTATTTTCCAGGATGCTACAGGTAAAGCATACGATCGTGTTGTTGCTTTAGGTATTGGCGTTGGTTCTGGTTACTTATTCGAAACTACTTTCAAACGTGAAGTATATTCAGACTTAACCGGCGAACGTGGTACATTGATGGGTGCTATCCAGGGTATTTTTGCTGCTCAGTACGACACTCTTCGTGCCAATGGACATACTCCATCCGAAGCATTCAACGAAACAGTTGAAGAACTTACTCAGAGTCTTATGCCTCTGGTAGCAGAAAACGGAATGGACTGGATGTATGCAAACTGCTCTACAACGGCTCAACGTGGTGCTTTGGATTGGTGGAAGAAGTTCCGCGATGCAAGCAAGCCTGTATTTGAAGAACTTTACAGCGAAGTTGCCAAAGGTAACGAAGCGCAGCGTTCTATTGATACAAACAGCAAACCAGACTACCGTAAGGGTCTTGAAGAAGAATTGAAAGAAATGCGCGAAAGCGAAATGTGGCAGGCCGGTATGGTAGTTCGTAAACTACGTCCGGAAAACAACTAATCGGATTTTCTGCAAGTATAAAAGCCCGGAAGTATTCAACTGAATGCATCCGGGCTTTCTTTTTTATTTGATGTAGCAACTTATAAGGGCATGTTGCCATGCTTTTTAGGCGGATGGGTAACACTCTTGTTTTGTGTCATTTCTAGTGCCTGGATTAGTTTAAAACGAGTTTGCTTAGGCAGGATAATCTCATCTATATATCCCAATTCGGCAGCACGGTACGGATTGGCAAACTTTTGGGTATATTCGTTTATAGCCTCAGCTTTAGCCTCTTCATTTTGGGAACGATACAGGATGTTTACTGCTCCCGAAGCACCCATAACGGCAATTTCTGCCATGGGATAAGCCAGGTTTACGTCGGCGCCGGTCTGCTTGCTTGACATTACTATATAGGCACCCCCGTAAGCTTTGCGCGTAATAAGGGTAATTTTAGGAACAGTAGCTTCTGCATACGCATAAACGACCTTGGCTCCGTGACGGATTATGCCGTTATGCTCCTGATTGGTACCCGGCAAGAAGCCCGGAACATCTTCGAAAGTAATGAGGGGGATATTAAAACAGTCGCAGAAGCGAATAAAGCGTGCGGCTTTGTCTGATGCATCAATATCCAGCACCCCGGCATAATAGGCCGGCTGGTTGGCCACAATACCAACAGAACGTCCTCCCATACGGGCAAATCCAATTACCACGTTCTTAGCAAACAAAGGCATTACTTCGAAGAAATAATGGTCGTCCACCACCGGTTCAATAATATCTTTTATATCGTATGGTATATTGGGATCGTCTGGAATAACATGTTGAAGATCCTCTTCTTCCCTTCGTATATCATCATTACATGGACGGATAGGAGCATCTTCCATATTGTTTGAAGGAAGAAAACTTAACAGCTCGCGTATACCCGTCAGCGTTTCCTCTTCGGTATCATTCATAAAATGCGCCACCCCACTTTGAGCTGTGTGGGTATAGGCCCCGCCAAGCTCTTCTTTGGAAACCTCTTCGTGGGTTACAGCCTTTACCACATCCGGACCGGTTACAAACATGTGACTCTTTTCTTTTACCATAAAGATAAAATCGGTCAGTGCCGGCGAGTAACAAGCACCTCCGGCACACGGGCCCAGAATGGCCGAAATCTGTGGAATTACACCCGAAGAAAGCGTGTTTTGATAGAAAATGGAAGCATAACCGGTAAGACTTTCGACCCCTTCCTGTATTCGGGCGCCACCCGAATCGTTCAACGCAATTACCGGTGCTCCGTTTTTAAGTGCCAATGTCTGCACTTTAATGATTTTATTGGCATTGGATGCGCTAAGAGATCCCCCCAGTACGGTGAAATCATAGGCATAAACAAAAACCAGCCGGCCATCTATTTTACCATAACCCGAAACAACCCCGTCGCCGGCCATCTTCGATTTCTCCATGTTAAAGTCCGTGCAACGGTGCACAACCAACTTATCCATTTCCACAAAAGTTCCCTTATCCAGCAACAGGTCTATGCGTTCGCGGGCAGTTAGTTTACCGGCTTCGTGTTGCTTATCTATTTTGTTGATTCCCCCTCCAAGCAAAGCAGCCTTGTCGAGCTCAATAAATTCCTTGTATCGTTTTTCGTTTTCCATCTTATTCTTCTTTATTATTAATTTCGAGGGTAATCAATACCTGATCGTTTGTTACGGTATCGCCTTCTTTAACAAATACATCTTTCACACTACAGTCGGAGTTCACCTTGTAATTGCTTTGCATTTTCATCGCCTCAATTACCACTACGGTATCACCCGCCAACAGCTTGTCTCCCTCTTTTACAAGAACCTTCACCACTTTTCCCGGCATGGGAGCGACTATCTTATTATCCGGTTTGATTTCATCTTTGCGTCGCATACGCAGGTACTTGGCTTGTGTATCCACAATCTCCACCGGATAGGACGAAAAGTAGGTGCTCACTTTATAAACGCGTCCGTTTTCTGACCGTATAAGCTCTGCATTATAGGACTTCCCTTCGTGTAAGATAGAGCAATAACCATTTTCCACAATCGTAATATCCACCTCAAATTCCTTACCGTCTATAGTAAGTAATACCTTGTTACCCTCTTTGCTCTTTAATTCCACTTCAGCAACTCTGTTCCCTATATGTATTTCCATAACATTCCTTTTAAATTCTTAATACTCCCTTTTGCATTCCAAATTCTTTCCACCGGCTGATCAGTCTGTTATCCGACGTTTGAGGCGATTTGTTTTCATCCAGATTCATCAGGTAATCAATATAGGCGGCAATCAGGGCAATGTTTTCGGACTTTTCTTTGTTGATGCTAACCCCTTTGATCAAAAAGGCTGCATTGGTCTCAATAAATTTGGTATCGTACGTACCCTGTTCGAAATCGGGTGTATCCAATAAATGACGCAGGTAACTGATATTCGTTTTAATCCCCGTGATTTTATATTCGTGAAGGACGCGCTTCATCCGCTCGATGGCAAATTTGCGGGAAGTAGCCCATACAATCAGTTTTCCTATCATTGGATCGTAGTAGACAGGTATTTCGTAGCCCTCGTAGGCATAACTGTCTATGCGTACTCCAATGCCGGTGGGTTCGGAAAGTTGACGAATAATTCCGGGAGAAGGCATGAAATTGTTTTCGGTGTCTTCAGCACAAATACGACACTCAATGGCATGTCCGCGCTGAACAATGTCTTCCTGACGTAAATGCAGTCGTTCGCCATTGGCTACACGTATTTGCTCCTTCACCAGATCTACACCAAGTACCTCTTCGGTGATGGGATGTTCTACCTGCAGACGCGTATTCATCTCCAAAAAATAAAAGTTGTATTCGTTATCCACAAGGAACTCGATGGTTCCAGCATTTATATAGTTTACTGCTTTTGCCGCGGCAACGGCTTTCTTTCCCATCTCTTCACGAAGAGCCTGAGTAATAAAAGGAGAAGGTGATTCTTCCACCATTTTCTGATTCCGTCGCTGGATGGAACATTCCCGTTCACAGAGGTGTATTACATTCCCGTAGTTGTCGCCTAAAATTTGAAATTCAATATGGTGAGACTTTTCTATATACTTTTCCACGTATACGATTTCGGAACCAAAGGAGGACAGAGCTTCTGAACGGGCTGCAAGAAAGGCTTCGGCTGCTTCGTTTTCTTCCCTGATCAGACGCATCCCTTTACCACCTCCTCCCATGGAGGCTTTCAGAATAACGGGGAAACCAATCTCTTTACAAATACGAATAGCTTCTTCGGGACTTTCAATCTGCCGTTCAATGCCTGGTACAACCGGTACGCCTGCTTTGATCATTTGCTTTCGGGCGGATATTTTATCACCCATCGCTTCCATGGATTCTGGAGAGGGACCAATAAAGATGATTCCCGACTCGCGAACCCGGCGAGCGAATTCGGCATTTTCAGACAAAAATCCATAACCTGGATGAATGGCATCGGCTCCCGATTTGAGGGCTACTTCAACAATTTTGTTGATATTCAGGTAACTTTCCTGAGAGGAAGCAGGACCTATTGGGTAGGCTTCATCGGCATACAAGACATGTCTTGATGATCGGTCTGGTTCAGAAAAAACAGCGACCGATTTAATATTCATCTCCCTGCAAGAGCGCATAATGCGAATGGCAATCTCTCCACGATTGGCTATTAAGATCTTTTTTATCATGTTCCTACACACTTTTTTATTCAACTGAAAGGTTGAATTCAATTTAACATTACTATATATAACAAAGTATATGCGAAAATGGGTTAGAAGAAGCTCGCATTAATTGACTCAATGCCTGCTTTTCTTATTATATTTAGTGTGTAATCAGGTTTAACAAAAAAAAATCAACTGCAATTATTGCAGTTGATTTTTTGCTGAGCCGAAAGCCGGACTCGAACCGGCGACCTATTCATTACGAATGAATTGCTCTACCAACTGAGCTATTTCGGCAACTTTTTTTAATTCGGGTGCAAAGGTAATGAGTCTAATCGATATCTGAAAGAAGTTTTGTTAAAAAATCATCCAGATCCGAGTCTAAATCCTTCAGCAAAGGATCGTCAACACGAAGAGTATCATCGTCGATAAATAGTAATTCTTCTATCTCAACAAAATCGTCGTCTGTTAATGTTACAGACAATGGCTTCATAAAATAATCACGGTCGAATACGCCTTTGTTGGCTAAAGCTGTAAGCGCAGCCTTGGCAGGTACAGAAACACGTTTGTTAAATGTTTCTTCGTCTTCCGAATTGTTAATCCAGTCGAAGATGATGATTTTGTCCAGCAGTTTTTCGCTATCATCGTAAATCTGTAATTCGCCGCTTTCAGGGTCTGCCTGCAGAAATAAGTCGCTGATAAAGCCGGCGGACTCATTTATTGCTACTTTATCGATAGCCGACAAAATAGCAGTTTCGATTACAGCTTGTACCTTTGCATTATTTGCGCTCATATGCCTTTTCTTATTAATTCTTGTTCGAATAATTTGCCAAAAGTAATAAAAAAATGATAAAACATGCTGTTATTCCTCACCAAATTGAATATTTAGTTTTTTGTCCGCCTGTACACGTTCAATCAGAATCTGAACGTACAGGTTGATTTGTTTCAAGTTATTATCCTTTTCATTTGAAGTTTGTGCTTTAAAAAGGGCAGCCGATTTATTAGCCCAGTCAAGTGCTTCAGTCAGTTTCCCGGTCATTTCGCATCCCAGGGCAAGGTTAGAAGCAGCTTCCGCCTTGTAAATCTTGTTCTTCTGACTATCATAAATCAAACGCCAGAGTGCAGTCGCTTCCTCCCATTTTTCACTGGCAGCAAAAGCAGAGGCTTCTTTCCATCGCGCTCCCTGATTCGTATAATACCAACGTTGGGTCTGTATCCAATGCGGAACGAAATTTGCGTAAGCTTTTGAAATCATATATTTGCCTGTCTCCCGTATGGCTACTTCAGGCTTTGGAAGGTATAATTCCAGTAGTTTGAAACTCGGGGTGGTTTCTGTCCAAAACAAGCTGTCCTTCATATAGACAGTAGCCATCGAATTTGATCGTCCGGGTATATAAGCACGAATCACGGCAGTCGATTGTACCTCCATAGCACCAACAGTGTAACCTTCACCAAGAGGATATACATCTTTTTTCAGGTTGAAAAGAAGGCGATCGATGGAGATTATCGCATCAGCGCCACTTTCTTCACAGATAGACTCAACCTGCGAGCTCGTTAGTTTCGTGTCTGTAAAGAAAAGACTATCCAGGCGGGTTGGTTCATGATATAGCCGAACATCCTTAAAATACGGCTGTTCGGCTATAGCCTCACCCAGAACCCGGCAAGCATCTGTTAATGCGCTGTCTGTAACCAGATGCGTTGTATCCTGCATTATTCCCAACAGCTTATACTCATATCCTAAATCAGATGGCTGAGGTACGGCATTATTCACAATCACAACTGTTTCCACTTTATCCGGAAAAGTTATCTCTGCCGGACTATAGGTTTCAATACCAAAGTAATTAATCGAACCGCAAGCAGTTAAGAGACTTGCCAGTATAATTAAAGCGATGAATACTGTATTTTTCATTTTTTCAGTTATAAAATTAAGGACATTGGGAAAAACAAGACACGTTATGCTATTCAGGCTATATCGCTAACCGCTTTGAAATATCCGATAGATTCGGCTATTCCCAGAAACGGATCTTTCATGTCTTTTTCATATTCAAGACTGCAAACACCTGTATAATTTACTTCACGCAACATGCGGATGAGCTCAGGGAAATCAATCTTTCCCCTACCTAATTCAATTCCCTTACCGGCTTTCGAAGCATCGGTAACATCCTTGATGTGCACGTCAAATACACGGGCGCGATACTTCTTTAGATCAGCTACAGGGTCGCATCCGTTACGTAAATCGTGACCGACATCAAGGCACATGCCGATACGGGGATCAAGCATATGGGTATGGTTCCATACATCAGTAGCATCCGGGTAAGTCGCAATATCAGGTCCATGCAGGTGAATCGCATAGTTGAAGTCGTATTCTTTCACCTTCTTGTCAACATAAGGAAGCAAATCGTAATTGGGAACACCAACGATAGTCTTTACGCCAACCCGTTTGGCATAAGCAAAAGCCCTGTCAATTTCGGCCTCACTTTTCATATAGATCGGACCTACTGCATAACCGGTCACCTTTTTAGCCGCAAGCTTTTCGTGGAAAGCAGCAATTTGTTCGTCAGTACTGTCCAGAGGAAGATGGAAATCCTTTATGCAAAGATAATGAACATCCAGTCTTTCCATGATATCAAGTGTTTTGTCAATATCAAAGTTCACAAACGTGTAACCCGCCATACCCAAGCGAAAAGGGTTAACAGCCTTCGGTGCTTTAGGTTTTACCGGATCGGTCACTCCGGCTTTAACAAAGGGCGCCGCACCCAGCAAAAGGGCGCCGGCTAATCCTTGTTTAAAAAAGGTTCTTCTTGTACGATTCATGGTCAATCAATGTTTGAGAAAAATTATTTCAAGGCAGCAATGCTATCCTGCAGACTATTAATCTTGCTTTCGGCATCCGCCAGTTTTTTGCGTTCCATATCAATTACCTTGGCAGGAGCTTTACCAACAAAACTCTCGTTGCTTAGCTTCTTAAGTACCGATTCGCGGAATCCAATCTGATAGGTCAATTCCTCGTTAAGCTTAGCCAGTTCTTCTTCCACATTAAGCATCGAGCCAAGAGGAACGGCATATTCGGTAGTACGTACAAGGAAAGAACCAGCCCCTACAGCTTTTTCTTCTACACTTACAATTTCAGTCAGGTTACACATCTTGGCGATAACCGTATTAAAACGATCGTTATGCTCACCCAATACCTCAAGTGTAAGCGGTTCCTTATTCGGAATATTCTTTTGCAGGCGGACTGCACGTACACCAGCGATGATTTCTTTTACAATTTCGAATGCTTCAAGGAAAGAGTTATCAACAGTTCCGGGCTGAGGCATACGTTCCATCATGATACTTTCACCCTCTTTGCGGGTATAAGTAGCTTGCCATAACTCCTCTGTAATGAAGGGCATAAAGGGGTGAAGCAACTTTAACAAGTCGTCGAAGAAGCCAAGAGTTGCTTCGTATGTAAACTTATCAACAGGTTGTTGATAACCTGGTTTTACTAACTCCAGATACCAGGAAGAGAACTCATCCCAGAAGAGTTTGTAAACGGCCATCATGGCTTCGCTCAAGCGATACTTACCAAACGAATCATCCACTTCAGCAATGGTTTTATCCAATTGCATCTTAAACCAGCGGATAGCCGTAGCCGAAGCTTCGGGCTGTTCGATGGTTTCGTCTACCGTCCATCCCTTAACCAGACGGAAGGCATTCCATATCTTGTTGTTGAAGTTACGTCCCTGTTCGCATAAAGCATCTTCGAAAAGAACATCGTTACCCGCAGGAGCCGCCATCATCATACCCATACGAACGCCATCGGCACCGTATTGTTCGATCAGTGTAAGAGGATCCGGTGAGTTACCAAGCGATTTAGACATTTTACGTCCCAGCTTGTCGCGAACGATACCCGTAAGATACACATTACGGAAAGGCATCTCCTTCTTATATTCGTAACCGGAAATGATCATACGGGCTACCCAGAAGAAAAGAATATCCGGACCAGTTACCAGGTCGTTGGTAGGATAATAGTAATTCAACTCTTCGTTATCCTTATCCATTACATTACCAAATACAGAAATAGGCCATAACCAGGAAGAGAACCAGGTATCCAGACAGTCCGAATCCTGACGCAGGTCTTCGGCCGTAAGATCGTTGTTACCCGTCTTTTCTTTGGCAAGCTTCAGCGCATCTTCCACATTAGATGCAACCACATATCCCCCTTCGGGCAAGAAATAAGCCGGAATCCGATGTCCCCACCAAAGCTGACGGGAGATACACCAGTCCTTCACATTCTCCATCCAGTGGCGGTATGTATTTTTGAACTTGGCAGGGTGAAGCTTGATATCGTCATTCATTACCGCATCCAGAGCCGGCTTGGCAAGATCTGTCATTTTCAGGAACCACTGCATGGATAGCTTTGGTTCGATAGGCACATCCGTACGCTCGGAATAACCCACCTTGTTATCGTAATCTTCGATCTTTTCCATTAAACCCGCGGCAACAAGATCTTTTTCAATCTTTTCGCGTACATCAAAGCGGTCCATACCGGCATATTGTTCGCCGTGTTGGTTCAGCGTACCGTTGTCATTAAAAATATCGATTGTTTGCAGGTTATACTTTTCACCCAGCATATAGTCGTTCACATCATGAGCCGGAGTAACCTTTAGGCAACCGGTACCGAACTCGATATCCACATAGTCGTCCATGATAATAGGAACAGCACGGTTGATGAGCGGAACAAGCACTTTCTTCCCTTTCAGGAAACCGAAGCGCGGATCATTTGGGTTTACGCAAACAGCGGTATCACCTAAGATAGTCTCCGGACGGGTAGTGGCAACAACAATATATTTGCCTTCTTCGCCCTCAATCATATAACGAAGGTAGTACAGCTTGCTGTGAACTTCCTTGTAAATAACTTCTTCGTCCGAAAGAGCCGTAAGTGCTTTAGGATCCCAGTTAACCATACGTACGCCACGGTAAATCAGCCCTTTGTTAAAAAGGTCGATAAACACGTCGATTACACTTTCGGAACGAACCTCGTCCATCGTGAAAGCGGTACGGTCCCAGTCGCATGAAGCACCCAGCTTTTTAAGCTGCTCGAGGATAATACCCCCGTGCTTGTGCGTCCACTCCCAGGCATGCTTAAGGAATTCTTCGCGGGTAAGGTCGGTTTTCCTGATCCCTTCCTGCGCCAGTTTATTAACCACCTTGGCTTCGGTAGCGATAGAAGCATGGTCGGTACCAGGAACCCAGCAAGCATTCTTACCCATCATACGTGCACGACGTACAAGGATATCCTGGATGGTATTGTTAAGCATGTGTCCCATATGGAGTACCCCGGTGACGTTGGGAGGAGGAATCACAATTGTATAAGGCTCTCTTCCGTCGGGCTTTGATTTAAAAAAGCCATTCTCCAACCAATACTGATACCATTTGTCCTCTACTTCCGCAGGGTTGTACTTACTCGCAATTTCCATAATTCTATCTAATTCTAAATTATTGTTCAGTGTAAATTGAGGGCACAAACGCCCCAATGAATTTGCAAAAGTAAAAATAATATTGAAACGAATCTTTACTAAATGTGTTACTTCTATTAATAAATCCTTAATTCCTTCGTTTTATTTGAGTTTTAACCGAATCATTGTACCTTTGTAAGCTATTAAACTGAATATGAAACAAAGACGTACCGCTGCAAAAGCCAAATTCCGCGCCACTCCTTCCAGGGGCAGGCTAATTACAGTAAATGAAAATACAACCCTGCTGCCTTTTCTTTTCGATCTGCTTAAAGAACAGAGTAAAAGCTCTGTAAAGAGCATTCTCGCCAACCGCCAGATTTCGGTAAACGGCCGTACAACGACTCAGTTCGACACACCTCTTGCTGCCGGCGATGAAGTGAGAATCAGCTTTGACCGTGGAAAAGAAGATTTTCATCACCCGATGCTTCGGTTGGTATGGGAAGACGATTACCTTATTGTTGTGGACAAGAGGAACGGATTACTATCTATGTCGACCGACAAGATCAAGGAGAAAACGGCTTATCACTTGCTGAGCGACTACGTTAAAAAGTCAAGTCCCGAAAACAAGATATTTATTCTGCATCGTCTGGACCGTGATACTTCCGGTTTAATGATGTTCGCCAAAAGCAGAAAGGTACAACAAATACTTCAGGCCGACTGGAACGAGATGATTACCGAAAGAAGCTATGTGGCCGTTGTGGAAGGAAAGCCGGCGAAAGAAACGGACCTGCTCACCTCTTACCTTATGGAGAATTCCGCCATGAAAGTATATGTTACCACGCAGGGAGACGGACAAGAAGCAATTACCCGCTATAAAGTGCTTAAAAGTAACAACCAGTATTCGCTGTTGCAATTAGACCTGGAAACCGGACGAAAGAATCAGATACGTGCCCAGCTCGAATCGATTGGACACCCCATAGCAGGCGACGATAAATACGGAGCTGCCACAAATCCGGCCGGAAGGCTTGCGCTGCATGCCCGTAAACTGTGTTTTATTCATCCTGAAACACACGAAGAGTTACGATTTGAAACAGCAATCCCTGCTATTTTTAATGCAGTTGTTAAACAATAAACCTTACGAATTGTTTTAATACGAATAAATCAGACCCTATGAAGAGAATTGTAAACGTATTATTGATGACCTTTGTGGTTTTGGCTGCCCAGGCGCAGATTCATACCCCGGTTAAGTGGAAAATTAAACTGGAAGATTCAGGCAAGCCGGAAAAGGCGATTGTCTTTACCGCTGTAGCGGAAAGAGGATGGCACCTGTACGACATGAATCTACCGGCAGGTGGTCCGGTGTCTACCTCCATTACTTTCGAAACACTTAAAGGCGCCGAATTGGTAGGAAAACCTGTTGCATCGGTTGCTCCAACTTCAGTTTATGACGAATTGTTTGCCATGAACCTTCGGTGGTATAGTGGTACGGTTGCATTTACTCAAAATATAAAAGTAACAGACGCCAAGGCTTTCAAAGTGTCCGGCGAACTGGAATTCATGGCTTGTAACGATGAAACCTGTCTTCCTCCGGAAAGGGTAGAGTTCTCTTTCAACAGAAAGAATATTACGATGACAGAAACAGCAGCGGCCGATCAAACTTCAGCTACTGCTCCTGCAGACAGTCTTCTGCTTTCCGACGCAACCGATACGGCCGGCGAAGACACAACACAAACAGCACTAGGTCATCTTACTACTCCCTTAAAGATTGCGGATGCCCTTTCGGATGATGTGGATCTTTGGACGCCGGTGATAGATGAGCTGAAGGCATATGGAGAGAATCCTCTCGACAGCGCCAATTCCGGCTTGTTGTTTATTTTCTTTGCAGGTTTTGTAGGAGGTTTTATCGCTCTGCTTACCCCTTGCGTTTGGCCGATGATTCCTATGACTGTGAGCTTCTTCCTTAAACGGACTAAAAATAAAAAGAAAGCTATCCAGGATGCGCTGACGTATGGTGCATCAATTATAGTTATATACCTTGCATTGGGATTACTGATTACCGGTGTATTCGGAGCAAGCGCGTTAAACGACCTTTCCACCAATGCGGTATTCAATATCCTGTTCTTTGCATTGCTGGTTTTATTTGCTGTTTCTTTCTTCGGAGCATTCGAACTGGTATTACCTTCCTCGTGGACAAATAAACTGGATGCTAAAGCAGACTCTTCCAAGGGTATTATCAGCATATTCTTTATGGCTTTCACCCTGGCGTTAGTTTCCTTCTCCTGCACAGGTCCTATTATTGGTACCTTACTGGTTCAGGCTGCTACCATGGGATCGGTTGTCGGTCCGGCTGTAGGAATGTTTGGTTTTGCCTTTGCGCTAGCTATCCCGTTCAGCTTTTTTGCCATCTTCCCCAATATGCTTCAGAGTATGCCTAAATCGGGCGGCTGGCTTAATTCAGTTAAGGTGGTACTCGGATTTCTGGAACTGGCGCTTGCGCTTAAGTTCTTCTCCGTAGCCGACCTGGCTTATGGCTGGCGTATTCTTGACCGTGAAACTTTCCTTGTCCTTTGGATCGTTATCTTTGCTTTATTAGGATTCTACCTGTTGGGTAAGATTAAATTTAGTCACGACAGCGATGTAAAATATGTTTCTGTTCCTCGTCTTTTCATGGCTATCATTTCTCTGGCTTTTGCCATTTACATGATACCTGGCTTGTGGGGAGCACCTTTAAAATCGATCAGTGCTTTCGCACCTCCTTTGTATACGCAGGATTTTAGTTTGTATAAAGGAGAAGTACATGCCCAATTCGACGATTACGAAACAGGTATGGCGTACGCAAAGAAACACAATAAACCGGTAATGGTCGACTTTTCCGGATTCGGTTGTGTGAATTGCCGTAAGATGGAAGCTTCTGTGTGGACAGATCCGAAGGTGAAGCAGATTCTTGAAAACGACTATGTGCTGATTACCTTGTTCGTGGACGACAAGGCTAAACTTCCCGAAGTAATTGAAATTGAAGAAAACGGAAAGACACGTAAGCTTAAAACTATCGGCGACAAGTGGAGCTACCTGCAACGGAGTAAATTCGGAGCAAATGCGCAACCTTTCTATATTTTGCTGGATAACGCCGGAAAACCTCTTGCTCCGTCTTACGCTTACGACCAAGACATAAACAAGTATGTTCAATTCCTGCAAGGCGGATTAAAGAATTACAAGAAATAAGATGAGTACAAGAGAAGAAAAGATGGAGGCTTTTGGCCGTTTGCTGGATGTAATGGAAGAACTACGGGAAAAGTGTCCGTGGGACCGGAAGCAAACCAACGAAAGCCTTCGTACCAACACAATAGAAGAAACATACGAGTTGTGCGATGCCATCATTCGCGACGACAATAATGAGATAAAGAAGGAGCTGGGCGATTTGCTGCTGCATATTGTTTTTTACTCCAAAATAGGAGAGGAGAAGCAGGTGTTCGACATCAAGAGCGTATGCGATAGTCTTTGCCAAAAACTTATTTACCGTCACCCGCACGTCTTTGGCGACGCTGTTGCCGATACGGCAAAAAAGGTGGAGCAAAGCTGGGAACAACTAAAGCTAAAAGAAAAGGGCGGAAACAAAACCGTACTCGAAGGTGTTCCCGCCTCTTTGCCATCTGTAGTGAAAGCCCACCGGATGCAAGACAAAGCCCGCAATGTGGGCTTTGACTGGGAGCAACGCGAACAGGTATGGGACAAGGTACTCGAAGAGTTTACCGAACTGAAAGACGAAATAAACAAAATGGATGCCGATAAGATGGAAAACGAATTCGGCGATCTGTTTTTCAGTCTTATCAACGCCGCCCGTCTTTATAAAATTAATCCGGACAATGCCTTGGAACGAACCAATCAGAAGTTCCTGCGCCGCTTCAATTACCTCGAATCGCAAACCATTCAGCAAGGACGCTCATTAAAAGAGATGAGTCTGGAAGAAATGGATAAAATATGGAATGAGGCAAAAATCAAAGGCATGTAATCGCAAATAAATTAGATATTTATGTTTGTTGTTTAGATTATTAGTTATATTTGCCTGCAATATAACATATAACCTTTTAATAATAACTATCCTAATTTATCTAATGTATGAAAAAGAGAAGAGTGATTATTATGACTGCCCTGTGTCTGGTAGGAAGTCTGTCTGCTTTTAGTCAGCTGTACCAGGATTTTAACCTGAGTGAATACATTACCCCGGATATTGTAAGAAATGAACTTGACTTTACATTGAAATCGGCCGGATCTTTCGACGACGGAGAAGGATCGTATATCGATATAAAGGGAATTAACGGAAGTCTGGGTAATGTATTTAAGCGGTACAAGAATACCCGTTCATTTTGGAGTACCCAAACTGCCTCGGCCGACTTTGCCGGCAGTTATAAAAATGAAGACGGACTCAAGAATAGCTACTACAATGTATCCCTTCTTTATGTAAACACAAGCCGCTTCTATAAGCAAAACAACTCCTTTTTCGAAATAGGAGCATACCTTCGTGGCGGACTTGCTGGCACAAAAGAAACTACTACCGGGTCTGTTACCAATAAAAATCATACCAATACCGTTTACGCCGCCTTGCCCCTGCATGTCGGCAAAGGACGTATCGAACAGGTGGAAGATGCCCGACAGGCCATCTATATATTGGAGAATCTTTCTAAGCGAGGCGTACTAACCCGTAAACTTACGGATGCCGAGATTCATTCGTTCGCCCATACAATATCTACCGTAAAGAATAAACGATTTTTTGATTCCCGTTTGAGGATGATCGATGAGATCTCGACCGTGGATTCTTTTCTGGTAAAGAATAACTTTCTTGCCTCTGGCGGTGCCACTTATTTTACCACCCTGTACGATTATTGGATGTATGGCGATTTATTCGACCGAGGCTCAGGTTCCGTATTAAGTGCAGGAATCACCCCGTCATTCGGATACAATGAAATGAAAGACCCAGTTTCATTCAAAGGATCCGAAACAAGTGTAAGAGCGGATGTATCGTTTACGTACGAGAAACCCTTAAACCTATATTGGCAACGCAGTGCTTATGCCGAGGTGTACGGAACGTATGGGTATATACGAAATGATTATGAAACACTGACCAAGTATAATTCTTACCGGGCCGGATTATCGGGCAAATATGGCTGGGGATATTATCCAACTTCGCGAACGAACATTAATTTTGGCGTGCAAGAGAACATCTACTGGAGTAAATTAAGAACAATAGATGAATCTCCTGCCTTATCCAATGCCTTACTTACTTCCGTAAGCTCGGCTTTTGTTGATCTGTATTACTATATTTCCCCTCAACTACGGTTTTCTGCCACGGCAAACTTAGGCTTACTGTACAACAGACGACTCGAAGACGATAGCCTAACGGATAAAGATTATCTCAGATGGAATGGTAATTTCATGGCCACATTAACCTATTCGCTTTTCTGAGTCTTCATTCTTTTTTTGATAATGGGGTAAAGTATTTTTGAATAGCGGGTAAAACCAAGGTCGGTAAAGTGAGCGCCATCTACGGTTGCTTCGCCATCACTGCCTATAATATCTTTGGAGGAGAGAAAATAGATATTTTTTTCTCCTCTTTTCTTTAACATCTGGAAGAAAACATTGATTACCTCATTTCTTTCTTTCACCTCTTTGGCTATGTCCTGGTCGAAACGGGTATGAGTAAAAATAGGATCCTCCACAAAGAGTACAGGCGTTTCGGGATGCTTGCTGCGAATAATAGTAAAGAATTTATCCGCCTTTTCCTTCATCTGTTCAACAGAAGCGTTCGGAACAAAATCGAGTACAAACATCGAAGCATCCACACCCGCAATCACTTCGGCAATCTCCAGATCCAACTGACCATTCCCGCTGAATCCCAGATTGATTGTTTGGCGATTCAACCAACGGGATAATATATTGGTATGCGCCATTCCGGGACGAGAAGCACAAGCACCCTGAAGAATGCTGGTTCCATAAAATACGACCGGCTTCTCGCGAACAGGTAAATCTACAGTAGGTTGTGAGATTTCGGATAAAGAATCAACCCCGATAGCCAGGGAAGTTACCCCGTCATAAAGAGGAAGATACAGCAAGTACTCCCTTTTCTCCGGTTTCATCTTTGAGATAATGGTTGCGGTGGTTTCTTTTCCGGACGGACGTCCGCTATTTACAAATACCCATTTGCCATCCTGCAAGCAATAGAGGTCGAGCCCTTTTGTGCCGGTAGGCGACATATGATTCATGCTTCGGTTTAAAAGCACTTCCCATTTAGCCGCAATCGTTGTGGAGTTGGAGCTAAAACGAATCGCCATTCCCGCACTGTTAAGCCCAAGTTCCCACAAGGCATCTCTGGATATATTTCTTAAAGAATCCGGTAAGCGTTCGTACCGGGTTGCCGTATTTTGTGAAGCCTTTCCCAGCAGAGGGAAGGCGGAAGCATCATGATAAACAAGCTGTCCCTTTACGGTTAACGACAGCAAAACGAGAGCAATTGAAGTAAGCAGAGTTTTCATATGTATTCTTTCTATAATGGTTAAGAACCGCAAAGGTAAGAATACAATGAAAAATATAAATAAAGTCCGGCTTTTTTATTTAGAACAATGGCAGCCACAACTACACTCTTTCCCTTTTGCCATTTCGAAAGCTTCTTTTCCTTCGGTAAACGAAAAATAGATTAACCCGGCCGCCCCAATAACATCAGCGTAGGCAAAGCCTGTTAGTTCGTAAATAAGACTGGACAGAAGTAAGACAACAGACATATAAACACATACCTTAGTGCAATTGCTATCAGCTACGATAGGCTCCGAATTCAGTTTTAATCCGATACGCTTCTTTGCATACATCAACCAAATCATAACAAGAATCGATAAGGAAGAAATGATAACCCCCCACAACGTTGTCTCGGGTTTATGCTTGGTAATTAGGTTCACGATAATGCCGGCCAATAAACCTGCCGATAAAAGATAAAAGGCAATCCCAGTAATTCTTAAAGCCGTTTTCTCAAAATCACTCTTATTACTTTCGGGGTTTTGTTTGATACGCAGTATCATAACAGCAATGCCAATACCAGACATAACCTCAATAAAACTATCCACCCCAAAGCCAAACAAAGCCAGCGTTTCGTCCTGATATCCGAAAAACATGGAAACAAGACCTTCCGCCACATTATAGAAAATCGTAAACAGGCTTAAAAGCCATGCCCGTTTATAAAGCTTTTGTTCCGAATTTGTCATCGTCTTAGTTTTGTTTCTACAAAAATAACATTAAAATGTTTAGATTTATCTGTCACCTATCACTTTTAGCGCCACAACCCTTTACCCATAAGGATTCCGGGAGTGATAGATCCAGTGTGACAGATCCATCTTATCTGTCATCTGTCACCCCATTGTTTCAGCCACGGTAAGCGTCTCCACGATACCGTCTTGTAAGATTTAATAATCTGTTATTACAGTTTAGTCCACTTGTCAGGGAGTAAATCTCGGTATATTTGGTCAGGAGCTGTTGGGCTAATGTAGGCCAACCGACTTAATATATCTGTGAAGTATTCGAAGGTATTAATTCTATGGAGCTTGCAGGATATGGCCAGCGAGTATAGCAATGCTGTTCTCTTAGCTCCCTGGTGAGAGCCACAAAAAAGAGAGTTCTTTCTGCTTAAAGATATACTTCGCATACATCGTTCCACAGCATTGTTGTCCAAAGCATAGTCCGGACTAACAATGTAATTGCACAGGGAATCATACTCGTTGAGCGTATAATTCGTGGCCTTAGAGAGCGGACTCTTGGGAAGGGTAGATGGGTTGGATTGTATTTCCAACAGTTTGTTTTTTAGTTCGGCTAGTATGGGTGGGGCATACTTCTGTCTATATTTCAGGATTTTGTCGGGCTTCCATTTCGCTTCGATCTTATGCTCCGCCTGATAGAGCCGGTTGATTATGTTGACAATCCCGATGGCTTCTTTATCGTTTTCGATATCCAGGAACTGACGCTTGCAATGCTGGAAGCATGCCAGCCGGATTACGTCAGGATAGGTATCGGTCTCAAGTATTTTATAGTTGATCAGTCCGTCACACTGGATGGCTCCTTTGTAGTGATTGCCTATATAGTTGGTGAGAACCTCCCGGGATCGGGAGCCGTTTTCATAAAAGTACTGGACTAATTTCTTTGTATTGGCCAGTGCTGCCCATATATACCCTTTGCGTACGCCCTTACCATTCTTATTTTTCTCTTTGGTAAGGATGGTATGGTAGCTTTCATCCATACAAAGATAGTCATCCTCAAGGATAGCTGTATGAAGAGCATCATCCAGACGGTCCATTAATCCGGCGGACTTCTTAATCAGTCCGTGAGCGGTAGCTTTGTTTAATTCAAAGCCGTTCTCTGTAAAATACTTGACAATCCGCTCCACAGGCATGGAGTAAACGTATCTCAGTTGCAGCATGCCGGCGATAAAAGAGGCATCGTAGTTTGAGTTCTGCAGCGGAGGTCTGGGGGCCTTGCCCGAGTAAACCTTTTCCTGCTGTACACAATTGTACTGTCTGTATATAGTTTTTGTAAACCTGGCTTTGCTGTAAGTGTACATAATGGAGTCCACTGATCCTATGACCCTGGCCTTATCTTTATCAAAGGCAGGATCATCGGGATATACATGCTCGACAATGGTTTCCAGAGAGAAGTGTTCTTTCCGTTTGGCATTGTTGTTTCCACGGTCCTTGGGTGAAACAGGGGGAGCTATTTCTGCCGGTTCTTCTTTTGCGGCATCGGGCACACGCTTTTCTGATTTATTGGAGAGAAGCTTGCTCATTCCCCGGTTTTTCCCGCTAAGCTTCTCCATGTCCCCGTTCTTCTGAAGCAGACTTTCTTCCAGCGAACGGACTGTATCGGTTAAGCTACCAACCTGCACAGAGAGTCTTTCTATTTGTGCAGATTGCCGGATGAGTTGTTCCAAATGGATCTTTTCTCTTTCAGAAAAAAGCTTCAGCTGGTCTTCCAGTAATTCAATCATCCGTTTGCTATTCATGCCATAAAGATACGGACAATACTTCGGATGTCAAAGAAAAATACAAACAATATATAATATATATATTTGTATATCAATACATTAAATCAATACTTAAACCTTCTCCTGTACTTTGCCGAACGAACAGAGACGCCCTCCATTATCAAAACAAAAGTCTTCCATTTCATCTCAAATTCATTGCTTGAAGGGTTAAACCGGGGAACTTCAAAGGTGCCCTGTTCCAGTTTTTTCTGATACAAAACAAATCCTCCGTTTTCCCAATGAAGGATCTTAATTAACGACCGGTTCCTGCCAAGGAAGAGAAAAACCTCTCCGGACAAAGGATTACGTTTCATATCTGATTTTACCAACTGGTACAAGGAATAGATACCTTTGCGCATATCCACATAATGCGGACATAGATAATAGTTCATGGATTCTGTAAGTGCAAACATCGGTTTATTAGTTAGAGTAGGTTTGTATAAATTTATTGAGATCTTCCTGGCTTATCTCTTTAATGGATATAATTACGCCATCGGGAAAAGTGATGCTGACGCCTTTAAGCACAGGAAAAACATTACCTGCGAAAACCGGTTTCTCCGATGCCTCCTTTGTAAAGGAGAGCGGATAAATCTGCTGTCCTTCACAAGAAGCTTGCTCATGAGCGGAAGCAGAAACCTCGGGTAATACAGGACGTGGTTTGAGATCTACTACTTTTATGGAATGCCTGCTCATCCAACATTGAATGCCGTTATAACAGACATGGCGCTCTTTGCAATAATCGCGTAATGTCATAGTGCATGAAATACTGATCTGCTTGTACTCCTCAATGGCCAATGCATAAAGTTCGGATGCTTTCATTTGTTCCTTTTTTAGGAAACAAAAGTAAGATTATGCATTTATGCTGTCAAGACGGTATCGCGGAGACGCTTACGCCACGCCGGGCGTTTTTCCCCGCACTCTACATCAACTAAGCTCAATCATTCTCAATCAACAGATAATTAGATCCCCCTTCACTATAAAGTAGTACTAACACTATAGTAAACAACCCCAAACACTACCACAGGGCAGACGCATTAAAATTTATCCACAGAAAGTATGCCTTGCAGAACGTCGTCAGACCATCCGGCTGTTTTTCTTTTGCGAGCAATACTACTTTTGCTTTCATAGTGCTTTAACATAGATAAAGCTGTTTTTGAGACAAGAGAAAAGTTTACAGCGGCATTGTTCTTCTTTCGTCCGTAATCTTCATTAAACGAGACATCCAACTGCCAATGTAAATTATTTTCAACAGACCAATGTTTTCGGACTGAATTAGCAATTAATTCAGCATCCAAAACTAATGAAGAAATATAGTATCTGGTTTCTTTTTGTTTACGAGGTCCATTTTCGCCGGGAATGGTACGTTCCGTAAGCACACAGACAAATGTTTTTAATCCAGCCCATTGGGTGTAATCGTTAGCATTTAACCAGTATAGATTGTCACAGACTATGCAAGTTCTTTTTTCCAAACGGCCATGTCCAGTCTCGGTATTCTCGTAAACACTTACCCGGTTAGGCTTCTCAGCTCTCCAAATGGTGAAAAAATGTTTGATTTTTCTATATAAATGCTTATGGTTGTTTTTAACAGCCAAAACGTAATCTGCTTCTTTTTCTATTATTTTAGATGCTATAGTCTTTTGACATCCCATAGCATCAATAGTGATTATACACTCTTTAATATCTAATGCCTCTAATAGTTCGGGGATAGCGGTAATTTCATTCGATTTTTCCTCTGTTTTGATTTGTCCAAGGCTTATTCCATTGTCAGCGGCCCAGGCACTTACCATGTGAAGTTTGTATTGGGGGCTCGAGGGTTTTAGGTAGGTACCTCGCAACAATTTAGCCTCTTCAGACTCATATGCTCCGCATATTGTTTTGCCGTCAATAGCAACCACTCCTTTATACTTTCCACAAATACACTTAACCCATTCTCTGAATTGATTTTCAAAATAGGTGGAATCCAATACTGTGAAAAATCGGTTAAAAGTATCATGTGAGGGTATTCCATTAAAAGAAGGAATAGTGCGAGAGAAAAAATCAATTTTACACCGACCGAAATCCTCTATTTCGTTCCATGTCTCGGCCCCACAAATAACGGCAGCTAACGTAATATAAATAATAGTTTCGGCTGAATGAACTTTATTCCTGTCAAAACGATAGTCTTCAATACTTGAAGCAAATGCAAGCAATGTCATATATTTGTATATTTAATACGTTGATAATAAGACAAATATACAAATATTTACTGAGATATCAATGTATTTAAGTGATTGTTTTGGACATTTATTATCTTTCTTTTCGTAGTTATAATTACTGTTTTTGGTCTCTTTTAAGTAATGTCAATATGATTCCAGACATAACATAAACGTTCTGATTTGATTATTCAACTTAACGAAATTATCGTTGTAAAAAGAAAGATCCAATTTTCAGAGAAGGTTGTTATCTATGAAGCAAATTTTATAACGCTCAATATGTTTATAAATACTAATTATGCCCATTTTAATGTTAGTTTATGTTAGCAACATTCGGTGAAGAAGACATATAGAGCATCAAAGATTTGATGTGTAATATATTGAAATACTGCATCATATACGTACATATTAAATGATACACCTAGGACTTTTAGCTCTATAATAATATGCGTCTGCCCTGAACACTACCAACATTTATTCGTTTGCCATATGTCAAACGCAAAGTCAATATATGAATAACTATCATTCAACAGCTGTTGAATGAAAAGTATACAGCTGTTGAACGAATAGATGATCGTAGTGAAAATGATAGTTTACTATTGTGAAACAGCTACTTTATAGGGGATTCGCTGTTAAAGATAAAGTGAATGAATTTACATAAAAGACATGGGTTGCTTTTTTTCATATTGTCTTGCGTATAAGACAAAAATGTGATTATATTGTCCTATTCACAAGACAGTATGAGTTCGTTTGTTGTTAATTTCGCAAAAAAACACTCTATATACTTAAAATTGAGTAGAATTACATGAGTATTAAAACTTTTATTATCTTTGTAACAACCGTAACAGTTACGGGCAGAACAAAAACAGAGAGCATGAAGTTTTATAATCGAACAAGCGAGTTAGCAGAACTGCAACGGATACAAAATTTATCGTTTGCAGACCATTCTCGTCTTACAGTGGTAACTGGAAGACGGAGAATCGGTAAAACAAGCCTTATAATGAAGTCGATTGAAGATTTACCGACTGTCTATTTGTTTGTAGGTCGTAAAAGCGAAGCAACACTTTGTTCGGAATTTATCCCGGTTATCAGTCAATCGCTCGATACATTTGTGCCTGCTGAAATCCGTACATTTCGGTCGTTATTTCAATATTTAATGGAGTTGGCTTCCCACAAATCGTTCAATCTTGTTATTGATGAATTTCAGGAGTTCTACAACATCAATGAATCTGTATATAGCGATATGCAAAACATTTGGGATACCTACCGAAAGAAATCTAAAATGAATTTGATTGTGTCGGGTTCTGTTTATTCGTTAATGCAGAAAATATTCCAGAATAAAAAAGAGCCTCTATTTGGCAGAGCGGATAATATCATCAAGTTATCCGCATTTGATTTGACCACGCTGAAAGAAATTATGCGTGATTACAATCCCAATTATACAAATGATGATTTACTAGCTCTCTACTCCTTTACAGGTGGAGTTCCTAAGTATGTTGAGCTATTCTGTGATAACATTACATTGAGTGTAGATGAAATGATTTCTTTCATGGTCCGGGAAAACTCCCCCTTTACCGATGAAGGAAAGAATCTGCTAATAGAAGAGTTTGGGAAAAACTATGCGACCTATTTCTCTATCCTAAGTGCCATTTCAGGTGGAATCAACGCACAACCCGAAATAGAAGCCGCATTGGGCGATAAAAGCATAGGTGGACAAATCAAACGATTGATTGAAGATTACAACATCATTGTCCGCCAACGCCCTATATTGGCAAAAGAAGGAAGTCAAGCCGTACGTTTCGAAATACAAGATAATTTTATTCGATTTTGGTTTAACTATTTCGACCGCCATCGCTCGTTAATAGAGATAAAGAATTTTGTTGGCTTACAAGCTATTATTAAATCCGACTACCCAACTTATTCAGGTATTATACTGGAAAGATATTTCAAACAGCAATTTGCCGAAAGTTTCCAATACCGTGCTATTGGTTCGTGGTGGGAGCCGAAAGGCAATCAAAATGAAATTGATATTGTTGCCTTGAAATTGGAGAAAAATAAAGCAGTAGTCGCCGAAGTAAAACGGCAAAAGAAGAATTTCAAACCTGA
Source organism: uncultured Macellibacteroides sp. (assembly GCF_963667135.1). NCBI lineage: Bacteria > Pseudomonadati > Bacteroidota > Bacteroidia > Bacteroidales > Porphyromonadaceae > Macellibacteroides > uncultured Macellibacteroides sp. The sequence continues at coordinate 2,243,535 of NZ_OY762974.1, forward strand.
ACTGTTGGCTGCAAAAGTGGAGCATCTTAAGAAAAAGTTGCTGCCTAAGTATCAGATTGAGAAGATTTGTTTGTCGCTAGAAGAAATGTAGAGCCTCCGAAATAATTAATTTGTTTTATAGGCTTTTCCAATTTAAACAATAAGGTATTTTAATGTATAATGTAAGAATGAACATGATCTCTGCTAATCTTTGTTTTGTTTCTATTATGCTGTAAACATAGTGCATTTTAGAAACAAAACAAAATATTAGATCATGGATCATTTTAAAATATAGAGGCTTCAGAGAAAAGGGCAGAAAAGAAAAAGCACCTAAACCAGAAGGTTTAAGTGCTTTTTTAATGGTGGTGCCACCAGGAATCGAACCGGGGACACAAGGATTTTCAGTCCTTTGCTCTACCAACTGAGCTATGGCACCATCGTTTTGTTTACGGGTGCAAAGATAGGGACTTTTTTTAATTCTGCAACACTTTAGTAAACTTTTTTTACTCTTTAATCGAGTTCCAGCCTTGGGCTATCAATTCTATTTCACTTCCGTCGCGGGCTACCATGTAGTTGCCTAACGAAGCGTTGGTAACATGACCGATTACTTTGATGCCTTTCATTGCCGAAACCTTATCATGAAGTATAAGAGGTACGGTAAAGAGGAGTTCGTAGTCTTCGCCTCCGTTTAGAGCGGCGGTTACCAGGTTCATATTAAACTGTTCTGCCATTGATGCCGTCTGATAATCAATGGGAATGCGTTCTTCGTAGATGCGGCATCCGGTATTGCTTTGTTTGGATATATGAAGCAATTCGGAGGATAAACCGTCAGATATATCGATCATTGACGTTGGGACAATACCTGCTGCGGCAAGTTGTTCGACTACATCTTTTCTGGCTTCCGGTTTAAGTTGACGTTCCAGCGTATATTCTTTTCCTGAAAAATCAGGCGTAAATTCTTTTTCTCCTTTAAAGAGTTGCTTTTCTCTTTCCAGGAGTTGAAGGCCCATATAGGCTGCGCCTAAATCGCCCGACACACAAATAAGGTCTGTTTCTTTGGCTCCACTGCGGTACACTATCTTTTCTTTTTCGCCTTCACCAATACAAGTAATGCTGATTGCCATTCCGGTAAGCGATGCCGAAGTATCTCCTCCGATAATATCAACTCCATATACCTCGCAGGCAAGCTGTAGTCCTTCGTAAAAAGCTTCGAGGTCTTCTACACTGAAGCGTTTGGAAATACCTAAAGATACAGTTATCTGTTTGGGTGTTCCATTCATTGCATATATATCCGAGAAATTTACAACAGCTGCCTTATAACCCAAATGCTTAAGCGGACAATACATGAGATCAAAATGAATTCCTTCGAGCAGTAAATCGGTAGTTACCAGTACCTGTTTTTCTTTATATTCAAGTACGGCTGCATCGTCGCCTACACCTTTTGTGCTGCTTTCGTTTTTAAGTTCTATTTTGTTCGTAAGGTGGTCGATAAGACCAAATTCGCCCAATGTCGCAATTTCTGTTCTTTTACTCATTTTGCTTAACGTAAAATATTGTTTCTGTAAAATGTAATGATATGTTTAAGTATAATTTCATCAAACTCTGCTTCCCTGTCCAGATCAAATTTAATACGGATTGGCAGGTAATAAAGATACTTTTTCCATTCGTCTGGCACAAGGTTGTTGTTCATCAGCCTTGCAGCATCTTTTTCGGTTACGATTATATGTTTTCTATTCGCGTTTAGTTTGTTGTAGCTATCCTGAATTTTCTTAATGTCTTGCGTCGTGAATTCATGATGATCGGGGAACTGTAAAAAAGTTACCCGTCCGGGATACTTTTTGATTTCCTTTACAAATCCTGCCGGTGCCGCGATTCCGGATAACACGAGGATGGCATCGCCCGACCGGATATCAGCCAGATGCAACGAACCTCCTTCTGCAGGAAATACGGGTGTAAGTTCGTCGTATCGCACATCGGTAAAGAAAACCTGCTGATGTGCAACAAGATGCATGTCTTCTTCAATAATTCTGCATTCTATAGGTTTTAGTTCGCTTTTACATTTGGTTACAACCACAATATCGGCTCTTCGTTTGCCGGATATGGGTTCCCTGAGTAAGCCTACAGGAAGCAGCTTGTCCCAGCGGAAGAGACGGTCGTAAGCTGTAAGCAGAATACTGAACGACGGAGTAACATACCGGTGTTGGTAGGCATCGTCAAGTAAAATAACTTCGGGACAGTCTTGTTCAGGGAGTGAAAGAAGTGCACGAATACCTCTTCGGCGGTCGGCATCTACTGCAACAGTGAGGGAGGGAAACTTCCGTTTCATTTGGAAAGGTTCGTCTCCGATCTGCTGACTTGTACTGTTTTCGTCTGCCAAAATGTATCCTTTGGTTTCTCGTTTATATCCCCGGCTCAATACCGCGACTTTGTATGTTCCCTGAAGAAGACGGATGAGATACTCCGTATGGGGAGTTTTACCCGTTCCACCCACTGCAAGGTTTCCGATACATATAACCGGGACCGGGAATTGTTCCGATGGTAACAATCCCCAGTCAAATAGTTGGTTTCTTAATCTTACTCCTAATCCATATAAAAAGGATAAAGGGGATAAAAAATGATTGAGTTTTCTTGTGTTGTCTGTTGGCATGTCATTTTATAATGGTTGCACATCGTAGGGCAGTCTCGTCTGAATAGCCGGAGCCGATTTGATTAAATGGAGTGCTTTTACGTACTCATATTCATCTCCCAATACTTGTTTCACCATATTTACTTTTACTTCATCTAGTTCTTTTTCCAATAAATCTTTGAAGAAATCTTTACTTCCCGATACTTCGGTTAGCTTATAATCTTTAAGTTTGGCTAGTTTGGCAGCCACAGTAATGGCTTTCTCTATTCCTCCCAGTTCATCTACAAGTCCTCTGTCCAATGCTTGTTCGCCTGTCCAAACACGACCCTGGCCAATCGAGTCGATGGCGGCTTTACTTACTCCGCGGCCATCGGCACAGCGGGTGATAAATGTATCGTATCCGGCATTGATGCGCGCCTGGATCAATGCTTTTTCGTCTTCACGCATCGGACGGCTTGCATCGCCTAAGTCGGCATAGGTGTTTGTTTTTACAACATCGGTTGTAAGAGCTAGTTTATTGAATAAACCGGTTAAATTGGGGAACATACCAAAAATACCGATTGAGCCTGTAAGCGTATTGCGTTCGGCAACAATTTTGCTGGCGGCACACGAAATATAATATCCCCCCGATGCAGCTACATCTCCCATGGATACAACGATTGGTTTCACTTTCTTTAGTTCCAGCACCTGTTTCCAGATCTGTTCTGAAGTGAAAGCGCTTCCTCCCCGTGAATTAACACGTAAAACAACTGCCTTTACAGACTCATCGTCTTTCAGCTTAATCAGCTCTTCGGCTACTTTTTCAGTAATCGTTTTGTCCATATCATAGGTGTTGCTTTCCGTTTCGGTAATTTCACCTTCGGCATACAACACTGCAATTTTATTTTTGCTTTTAGGTTCGGACGATTTAATGTTCTTTACTTTATCAACACCAACAGTCTTGAATTTGTCGTCGGTCTGCCCTGCAAGCTCTTTTACATAGGCTTCGGCTTCCGGTTTATATTTTAAATCATCAATCAAACCGCATTCTTTGGCTTTGCCCGGAAGTTCGGCCGCGTAACCCTGGTTGGCAAATAGATTTATATCGTCGACCGTAATTTTTCTTGAAGTCGCAATGTCTTTTGTTACATTATTCCAGATGCCGTTCATATACGAACTAATCTGTTCGCGGTTGGCATCGCTTAACTTGTCAAGCATAAAAGGTTCGACAGCTCCTTTGTATGTACCTACTTTGAAAATAAGCATCTCTACACCCAGTTTATTCAACAAACCCTTATAAAACATGGTTTGCGAGGACATTCCGGTTAACATAAGCAGTCCCTGTGGATTAACAAATACTTTATCGGCCACGCTGCAAAGATAATAGCAGCCCTGAGTATAACTGTCGCCGTAAGCAACAACGAATTTTTTACTTTCCTTAAAGTCAATCAACGCACGGCGTATAGCATCAATGCTTGATGAACCTGCTGAAAGTGAGCCTGCTTCCAGGTAAATTCCTTTAATTTTATCCGATTTTTTAGCTTCCTTAATGGCTTTTAGAATATCTTTAAGAGATAATGTTTCTTCATCTTCTCCAAAAATCATGGCAAAAGGATTTTCGACAGTCTGATCACTTAACGTTCCGTTGAGGCTTATCTTCAGAACGGTGTTGGAAGACGGAGAGTAAGACGTTGGTTCGCTCATGCTGGCAGAAACACCTATCAGCAGAAAAATCAAACAGGTAACAAGTAATCCGGCGGCGATGAATACACCTAATGCCGAAGCAAACATCATTTTAAAGAATTGTTTCATATCTCTTATCGGGTTGTAAAGGTTTATTGAACAGCAAATATAACGAACATATTTGTAGAAGGCTCACTTTTTAGTCATTATTTGCTGTAAAGCTGTTGTATGTGTCGGCATAGGTCCCTGAATGAATCATCTGGAAGACAAATTTGTCTGTAGATATCCAGGAGAAGGGATGGTGTCGCTTTGTCATAATCTTCTTCGCTCGAGGTAATAAACAGACCACCCATTTGCACAGCCCCCGGCTTTAATAGCCGTTGGTTGCTGTCTGCCGTATCGTATAACCCCGGGCATTGTTCTGACCGGGGAAAAATAGATACAGTCCACGTTCCATCCGTATATTGACAAAGGATGTTCATTTTTGGCTCCGGGTCACCCTCTTTTTCGGGCAACGACTGATAAATAAGGCCGAATAGTTTCCTGGCTGCGGTAAGCGTCCGTGCTTTTATTATCAGACTGTTTCGTGCAACGCCGTATAATCCGTAAAGAGAGGCGGTTGGTTCGGATAAAATAAGCTCTCCTTTGTGCTTAATAAGCGAATCGATTTCGTTATCGAAAGGCATGATCCCCTTGGTGCCGACCTGAAAGTGCGCGTGATCCGGAGCCGATGTCCCGCAAAAGGGTCCGTTATAGAATAAGGTGAATTTATCCAGCTTTCTGCTTAACTCAAGCAAATCTCCGAATCGTGACAGAATCCGCTGAGGAGAATGTATCCTGGCTGGAATGGTAAAATGGCTTGGAAAAATAGGATAAGGGTTACATAAGACAATATAGTCTCTCCCGAATGGCACCCGTTCTTGTTTGACCGACAAATTGTTCGCACATAAAGGACAGGGCGAATTTGGGGTGTTCTTTCTGAAAGGATTAAACTGAACTTTTAATGTGAAATCTTCGAAAGAATATGATTTGCTTTTTACTGTCTCCAATGCCTGGTAATTGGCGGAGACCAAAGACCAGGTTGCAAATTGCTTACATAACAATTCGTTTACCTGGGCAGAACTGATTCCGAAATTAGGTTTCATAGGCTCCAATTAACATTTAGACAAATATAAAGAAAAGTTAAGAACTTTCAAAGGCTAAAACTCTTTTTTTAGTCTTTCCAGTAATTTAAAAACAGCCGGGCAAGTTGCTGCATTTTTAATAGTTAGTGAATGTATTTGAAAAAACTTTTTTCTGTCGGTATGAGGGTATTCCCTGCAAGCTTTCGGACGGTCTTCGTAAATGCTGCAGTAATTGTCGGCCTCCAGAAATGGGCAGGGCATGGTTTTGAATACGTAATCGTTGTCCTCGTCAATTCGCAAATAGGTAGAAACAACTTCATGATGTTTCATTCGTTTAGCCGAAGCTATACGCTCTATGTCTCTGTCGGTAATGCGTGGTCCGAGTGAGCGGCAACAATTGGCACACGACAAGCAGTCTGTTTCTTCAAACACTTCTTCATGCAGGTAGTGGACCATATCGTCCAGTTCCCTCATCCTGTTTTTCTTTACGGTTTTAAAAAATGCTTTTGTCTCTTTTTCTACCTTTTTGGCTCGTTCGTTCAATGAGTCAATTTCCATATATTCTACTATGCTGCTTGATTTAAACACAAAAGTAAGCTATATTTTTTAATTCGTTTGACGCGAAACAACACTTTCTTCCTATTATATATGCTTTATAGCAGCATGAAAAGAGATGTAAATAATGAATCGGAACGAAATACAAGTCGCATTGTTACAAACTGTAAGAAAAATAATATGAAAAATTTCGAATTTCATTTGCTTGTTTCGAAAAAGGAGTTATCTTTGCAACGTAAAAATAAGTAAAGCAATGATACAGCATACAGCAAATAGTTTCATTATTATTTCTCTAATTGATATTCTACTCTGGGAACGGACTGGGAAGTGAGACTGTTGTGCTATGCAAAGCATATGTTAAAAGAAAAAGCCTTTCTCACTTCCTTGTGAGAGAGGCTTTTTTGTTGTTACGAGTACAAACAAATTAAGAATTATAGGATTATGTCAGACAAATTGTTTATTTTCGACACCACATTACGAGATGGTGAACAGGTTCCTGGCTGCCAGTTGAACACACTTGAAAAGATTCAGGTTGCCAAGGCATTGGAGGAATTGGGCGTAGATATTATTGAAGCCGGATTTCCAGTGTCGAGTCCCGGTGATTTTAAAAGCGTGGTTGAAATATCCAAAGCGGTTACCTGGCCAACCATTTGTGCGCTTACCCGCGCTGTGGAAAAAGACATTGAAGTGGCTGCCGAAGCATTGAAATTTGCCAAACGCGGACGTATTCATACCGGAATAGGCACTTCCGATTATCATATTCGCTATAAGTTCAACTCTAATCAGGATGATATTCTTGAACGCGCTAAGGCTTGTGTAAAATACGCTAAACGTTTTGTGGAAGACGTGGAGTTTTATGCCGAAGATGCCGGCCGTACGGATAATGCGTATCTGGCAAGGGTGGTGGAAGCGGTTATCAAAGCCGGAGCAACGGTTGTAAATATTCCGGATACAACCGGATATTGTCTTCCCGATGAATATGGCGCAAAGATTCGTTACCTGATGGAACATGTGGATGGTATTCATAATGCGGTTATTTCTACACACTGTCACAACGACTTGGGAATGGCTACCGCGAATACAGTTCAGGGAGTAATGAACGGCGCGCGTCAGGTGGAAGTCACCATTAATGGCATTGGCGAACGGGCTGGAAATACGGCTTTGGAAGAGATTGCCATGATTTTTAAAAGCCATAAGGAGACAGGGATTGTTACTAATATAAACAGTACGAAAATATATTCGACCAGCCGGATGGTTTCCAGCTTGATGAATATGCCTGTTCAGCCAAATAAGGCTATCGTGGGGCGAAATGCATTTGCACACTCTTCCGGAATACATCAGGATGGAGTTTTAAAGAACCGCGAAAGCTATGAAATAATAGATCCTAAGGATGTAGGTATTGATGATAACGCCATTGTATTGACTGCAAGAAGCGGACGGGCTGCGTTGAAACACCGGTTAAATTTATTGGGTGTAGACCTTGAGCAGGAAAAGCTGGATAAGGTTTACGAAGAATTCCTTAAGCTGGCCGACCGGAAGAAAGATATTAACGACGACGATGTGTTGATGCTTGCAGGGAAAGACCGTGTAGCTATGCATCGAATTAAACTTGAATACCTTCAGGTTACCTCTGGTGTAGGAGTTCAGGCTGTTGCAAGTGTTTGTCTGAATATTGCGGGCGAGAAATTTGAAGCTGCCGCATCAGGTAATGGTCCTGTTGATGCTGCCATTAAAGCGGTGAAATCAATTATTCATCGTACAATGACAATTCAGGAATTCCTTATTCAGGCAATTAATAAAGGAAGCGATGATGTAGGTAAAGTTCATATGCAGGTTGAATATGACGGAAATAATTATTATGGTTTTTCGGCCAATACGGATATTATAGCTGCTTCCGTTGAGGCGTTTATAGATGCGATTAATAAATTTGTAAAATAAGATAGAAACGTATGAAGACTCTTTTTGAAAAAATATGGGACAAACATGTGGTGGACACCTTAGCGGATGGGACCATACAATTGTATATTGATCGTCACTTCTGCCATGAAGTAACCAGTCCTCAGGCGTTTGGAGGGTTAAGAGCCCGCGGTCTAAAGGTGTTCCGTCCGGAACAGACGCTTTGTATGCCCGACCATAATGTACCTACCTTGAAGCAGGAGTTTCCCATTGAAGATCCGATCTCAAAAAACCAGGTGGATACTCTTGCTAATAACGCTAAGGAATTTGGTATTACCTATTATGGTATCGGCAATAATAAAAATGGAATTATCCATGTGGTAGGGCCGGAAAACGGATACACGCAACCAGGCATGACTATCGTTTGCGGAGACTCTCATACTTCTACGCATGGTGCCATGGGTGCTATTGCTTTTGGTATTGGTACAAGTGAAGTTGAAATGACTCTGGCAACGCAGTGTATTTTCCAGCGGAAACCCAAAACGATGCGTATTACGGTCGATGGAAAACTTAAAGCGGGTGTAACAGCCAAGGATATTGCTTTATATATCATCTCAAAGATGACAACCGGTGGTGCAACGGGGTATTTTGTTGAATATGCCGGTGAAGCAATTCGTTCTACGTCCATGGAAGAACGTCTTACAATCTGTAACTTAAGTATAGAAATGGGTGCTCGCGGAGGTATGGTTGCTCCGGATCAGACAACATTCGATTACCTAGAGGGTCGCGAGTTTGCTCCTAAAGGGGAGGAGTGGGATAAGGCTTTGGCTTACTGGAAAACATTGTATAGTGAAGCAGATGCTGTATTCGATAAGGAAGTGCTTTTCCATGCAGAAGATATTGAGCTGATGGTTACCTATGGTACCAATCCAGGTATGGGTATGGGTATCAGCGGAATTATTCCTGCGTTGGACAGTGTTGACGAAGCGAGTCGCGTGTCGTACAAAAAGGCGCTCGACTATATGGGATTCGAGGCCGGTAAGCCTATTCAGGGAAAGCAGATCGATTATGTGTTTCTTGGTAGCTGTACCAATGGACGTATCGAAGACTTCCGGATGTTTACCAATTTTGTAAAGGGGCGTAAAAAGGCCGATCATGTAACTGCTTGGTTGGTTCCCGGGTCATGGAATGTTGCTCGTCAGATTAAAGAAGAAGGTTTGGATGTTATTCTGAAGGAAGCAGGTTTTGAATTACGTCAACCTGGTTGTTCTGCTTGTCTGGCGATGAATGAAGACAAGGTGCCTGCTGGTAAATATGCCGTAAGTACAAGCAACCGTAATTTTGAAGGCCGTCAGGGTCCTGGTGCACGTACCATTCTTGCAGGGCCGCTTGTTGCTGCCGCAGCTGCGGTTACCGGAAAAATAACAGATCCACGAACACTATAAGAATAAGAAAAAATGGAAAAATTCGTAACATTAACATCAACGGTAGTTCCTCTTCCAATCGAAAATGTGGATACCGATCAAATTATACCTGCCCGTTTCTTAAAAGCTACAACCCGCGAAGGGTTTGGAGATAACCTTTTCCGCGACTGGCGGTACGACAAAGAGAATAATCCGGTTCCTTCGTTTGTTTTAAACCAGAACACCTATTCCGGTGAGATACTGGTGGCTGGTAAAAACTTTGGTAGTGGTTCGAGCCGCGAACACGCAGCCTGGGCTATTGCCGGATACGGATTTCGAGTGGTTGTAAGCAGTTTCTTTGCCGATATATTTAAAGGAAACTCTTTGAATAATGGATTGCTTCCTGTAGTTGTATCTCCCGAATTTCTTGCCGAAATCTTTGCATCGGTTACAACCGATCCCAAAGCTACGCTTACGGTGGATTTACAAAATCAAAAAATTACAAACAATGCCACCGGCAAGAGTGAGAACTTTGATATCAATGCCTATAAGAAAGACTGCTTGTTGAATGGACTGGACGACATCGATTATTTGTTGTCCAACAAAGCAAAAATAGAGGCTTATGAGTCAGCCAGAAAATAAAGTAATAGAGATAATGGATACGACCCTGAGGGATGGCGAACAAACCTCAGGCGTATCTTTCTCTGCTCACGAAAAATTAAGTATTGCCCGTCAGCTTCTTACGGACCTTGGTGTAAACCGTATCGAAATTGCTTCCGCAAGGGTGTCGGAGGGTGAGTATGATGCGGTTAAGCTTACTGTACGGTGGGCCGAACGTGCCGGATACCTTTCCAAGCTGGAAGTACTCGGATTTGTTGATGGCGAGACTTCACTGAATTGGATTCAATCGGCTGGCTGCAAGGTGATGAACTTGTTGTGTAAGGGTTCTTATAAACATGTAACAGAACAATTACGCAAAACGCCTGAGCAACACATCGCCGAGATTACGGAGGTAGTTTGTAAGGCACAAAAAATGGGAATTGAGGTGAATGTTTACCTCGAGGACTGGTCCAATGGGATGATCAGCTCTCCGGAGTACGTCTTTAAACTGATGGATAATCTCTGCACCCTGCCTATCCGGCGGTTTATGCTTCCCGATACCCTTGGTATTCTGAATCCGAAAAATACCTATACTTTTTGCAAGGAGATGGTATCGCGCTGGCCCGCACTTCATTTCGATTTTCATGGGCACAATGATTATGATCTGGCTGTGGCTAATGTTTATTCGGCTATTCAAGCGGGAGTTCGTGGTGTTCATACGACGGTGAATGGTTTGGGCGAACGTGCCGGCAATCCTCCGTTGAGTAGTGTGCTGGCTGTTATTCACGATCAGCTTAAGCTAAAGACTACGCTGAATGAAAATAAGATATATCAGGTAAGCAAGTTGGTGGAAACCTATTCGGGTATCCACATTTCAACTAATAATCCGATTATCGGCGAACATGTATTTACGCAGTGTGCAGGTATTCATGCGGATGGAGATGCTAAAAATAATCTTTACTTCAATGATTTGCTTCCCGAGCGTTTTGGTCGTACGAGGGAGTATGCGTTGGGAAAAACATCTGGCAAAGCCAATATCCGGAAGAATCTGGAAGCCCTGGGCATCGAAATGGATGAAGAATCCATGCGTAAGGTTACAGAACGGATTATTGAATTGGGGGATAAGAAAGAGATGGTTACGCAAGAAGATCTTCCTTATATTATTACCGATGTGCTTCGTCACGATGCAATAGAAAACAAGGTGAAGTTGTTAAACTATTCACTATCTTTGACGCAAGGTCTGAAGCCTGTGGCTACGCTTAAAATAGAAATTGAAGGTAAAGCGTACGAAGAAACGGCTTCGGGAGACGGACAGTATGATGCTTTTGTTAGGGCGCTTCGCAAAATTTACAAATCGTTGGCTAAGCCCTTTCCGATGCTTACAAACTACTCCGTATCCATTCCTCCCGGCGGACGAACCGATGCTTTTGTGCAAACGGTTATCAGCTGGAATCATGAGGGTGCAGACTTTAAAACACGTGGACTGGATGCCGACCAGACTGAGGCTGCTATCAAGGCCACTGTTAAGATGCTTAATAAGATTGCATAAGTTTAACTAATAGAAACGGAAATGAAAAAACAATTGACTATTGCGCTAGTTGCGCATGATAACCGTAAGGCGGATATGGTAGAGTGGGCTGTTCATAATGCAGACATGCTTTCTATACATAAGCTGGTATGCACCGGCACAACAGGTAGTATGATTAGAAAGGCCTTTCAGGAAAAGGGAATTGAAGCAGATATTACCTGCATGAATTCCGGACCGTTGGGTGGTGATGCCGAAATTGCTGCTAAAGTAGTCCGTAAGGAAGTTAATCTGGCTGTTTTTCTGATCGACGATTTGAACGCCCAGCCACACGAAGCGGATATACAGATGCTTCTTCGTCAGTGCCGGGTACACAATGTGCCTATTGCCTGTAACCGCTATAGTGCTGACCTTATGATTACAAGTACGCTTTGGGATAACGAAGACTATGTTCCCACTGAACCTAAGTATGTTTATTTTAAACGATAATTAAAGGATAAATTACCAAATATGAAATTGAATATTGCAGTATTGCCTGGAGATGGAATCGGACCCGAAATCATTGAACAGGCCCTAAAGAGTGTACAGGCTATATGTACAAAATTTAATCATGAACTAACGTATAATCAAGCGCTTGTTGGGGCTTGTGCCATCGATGCAACCGGTAATCCTTACCCTGAAGAGACGCACAGTCTTTGTATGCAGAGTGATGCTGTATTGTTTGGGGCGATTGGTTCGCCTGCTTACGATAATAATCCTTCGGCCAAAGTGCGTCCGGAACAAGGGTTGCTAGCCATGCGCAAGAAGCTGGGTTTGTTTGCAAATATACGCCCGGTTACCGCTTTCCCAAGCCTTTTGCATAAGTCGCCGCTTCGTGCCGAACTGATAGAAGATGCCGACTTTATGTGTATCCGCGAACTTACCGGTGGTTTGTATTTTGGCCGTCCGCAAGGTCGCAGTGAAGATGGGGATACCGCTTATGATACCTGTGTTTATACCCGCGAAGAGATCGAACGCATTGTACGTTTGGCTTACGGTTATGCACAAAAACGCAGAAAGAAATTGTCGGTTGTTGATAAAGCAAATATCTTGGCAACCTCTCGTTTGTGGCGTCAGATTGCTCAGGAAATTTCTGTTGAGTTCCCGGATGTAGAAACAGAATATATGTTTGTTGATAACGCAGCCATGCGTTTGATACAGTGGCCGAAAAGCTTTGATGTAATGGTTACTGAAAATATGTTCGGAGATATTCTTACAGACGAAGCTTCTGTTATTACTGGTTCGTTGGGTATGCTTCCATCTGCTTCGGTAGGGATTCATACCTCTGTATTTGAACCTATTCATGGTTCATATCCTCAGGCAGCAGGAAAAAATATTGCCAATCCGTTGGCAACAATTTTGAGTGCGGCTTTGATGTTCGAGTATGCTTTTGATCTGAAAGAGGAAGGAAAATTAATCCGCGAAGCAGTTACCGCTTCAATGGATGCAGGTGTTGTTACAGAAGATATCTCTGAAAAGGGAAAAGCTTATTCTACATCGGCTGTTGGAGATTGGGTAGCAGCTTACATCAAGAATAAATAAAAAAGAAAGGCCGCGGTGAGCGGCCTTTCTTTTTATTTACATAACTTAATAAGTTCGGTAATTGTTTGCTTGTCGTAACCCATTTCGAGTGCCTTTTTAAAGTCGATCGCTGCCGATGGTTTTTCGTATAGCGCCAGCTTAACCTTACCTCGCAGCACATAAAGTGCGGCTGTAGGAGTTGTTTCAGCAAATACTTTATTTATATCAGCCATTGCGCGTGAGTTTTTCCCCTTCATAAAATAGAGGTCAGCGCGACCTTCGTACAACGACCAGTCTTTGGGAAGTTCGCTTATCAGGTAATTATAGATACGCTCGGATTCATCAAAGTTGCCGCGCATTTTCTCCAGAATGGCGTGTCCAACTCTTCCATGAACCGATTTATCGTTTATCTCCAGAATTTTATCGAAATCCTGTTCTGCAAATAGATAGTTTTTAAGTTGCAGGTATATTAACCCTCTGTTATAAAGAGCTTCTTCGTGTTTTGGAGCAACGGCAATCAGTGTTGAATAGTCGTTAAGCGCTTTTTCCGTATCACCCATTTCGGCATACAGGGATGCACGGCTTTCAAGAATACCTTGATTTTGAGGGTGACCGCTTAATGCCGCACTGTATGAAATCATAGCATCTTCCATTTTACCTTGTCTGCGTTGAACCGTTCCCAAGTTGGTTAGCAAAGCAAAGTTATTAGGATTTGCAGGCTCTAAACGCATGGCAGCTTTCAAACTTTCTTCTGCGGCGGGTAAATCTTTTTTCTCGAGATAATCGTAAGACTTGCTAATCAACTCCTCATATCCTTGCGCCTGCATAGAAACAACTCCAAGAAGCAGGCAAATAAATAGCATAAATACTCTCATCGCTTGTATTTGTTTTATTAAGTTGCAAAAGTAAGTATTTAATTGCCTCCTTTTTAGCTTTTAAATTTTATTTATACCTTTGTGAGATATCGTAACAAAACTACTTACTTATATGAATACTCTTTCTTTAATATTATTACAAGTCGAAGCGCTCTCCAAAGCGGAGCAGTTGATGAAAGTGCTGATGGATTCAGGCATTGATCTTGGTAAAAGGATAGTCACTGCTGTAATTGTATTCCTGATAGGCCGTATAATTATTGGTCTGCTTAATAAACTGTTCCGAAAGATCCTGATAAGAAGAAATGTGGAATTGTCTATCCGTACCTTCCTGGGAAGTATGGTTAATATTCTGCTGACTGTGCTGCTGATTATTTCGGTTGTAGGTGCGCTTGGTGTGGAGACAACCTCATTTGCAGCGTTACTTGCCTCTGCCGGTGTAGCAATTGGTATGGCTTTAAGTGGTAATCTGCAGAACTTTGCCGGAGGATTAATGGTGCTGTTGTTTAAACCTTATAAGGTTGGAGATGTGATTGAAGCCCAGAGTGTAAGTGGAACCGTAAAAGAAATCCAGATTTTTCATACAATCCTTACCACCTTCGATAATAAGGTGATATATGTTCCAAACGGAGCTTTAAGCAGCGGAGTAATTACCAATTACAGCAATCAGGCTACGCGTAGGGTTGATTGGGTGTTTGGTATCGAATATGGCGAAGATTATGAACGGGTAAAGAGTGTTATCGAACGACTTGCTGCCCGCGATGAAAGAATACTTACCGAGCCGCTTCCTTTTATAGCTTTGCACGCCCTTGCAGACAGTAGTGTGAATGTTACATTGAGAGCTTGGGTAAAAAGCGAAGACTACTGGGGTGTATACTTCGATATGAACCAAAAAGTATATGAAACCTTCAACAGTGAAGGAATAAGCTTCCCCTTCCCCCAACTCACCGTCCATCAGAATTGATATTTTTCAAGTTTATAAGCGAGGGCTGGCCATTTATTTGGTCAGCCCTTTTTGTTATTATTAATTAATGTACGCGCGTACGTTATTATTATAATCATTATGTGATTCATTCAATTGTTCAAATAAACCTACCCGTAACTAAATAGAGATGTTGTTTACACTTTTTTGTCAAAAAATGTACACAAAATGGGTTCGTCCTCAAAACACAGGGGTTTGATAATAAACCCTCGGGCTTGGTTGGGGGAGGCCCAAATAGACTCATAATTCCTATGCAGATTCCCTGTAACTCCTAACTTTGTAAGGAAAAGTAATGTTTTGAGGAGGAAAATCTATGGAAAAGAATCAAAATTCTTTCATTTATTAATACCCCAAACTTTCTTTTTTCAGCTGCTTGTTTGTATAAGTACTGATATTGTTTAAAACTATTGATATCTTTTTATTACTAATTAAATTAAAATTTTATGATTAAATTTACAAACTTAAGAACAAAAGCTCTTGCACTCGTGGCAATGACAGCTTTTAGTGTCGGGTCGGTATTTGGGTCGCCAATTGCTCCTCCTGCTAATCCGTTCTTTGGGGGAACTGTTACTACAGGACCGAAGATCCTTCAATGGAGCAATCAAACCAAGCTGCAGGCTCCTGTTAGTGAAGGTGCAATTGCTCAAGGAGTAAAAGTGACTTTTTCTGATTCTCCAACAGGTATGGCATTTAATACTATTGCTGTTGCTCAGAGTGCCACTGTTCCAACAACCAACCCTGGTGTTTCTACGTATTGGGTAAATGGTTCTGCTTTAAACTTGTTTGCAGGTGAAAACAATAAGGTTGCTGTATCATTTGATATTTCAACTAAGTATTTGACCGATGTAAAAGATTTACAGATCGCTTTGGATGCTAACACATTTGGTGGAACATCTAATATGAACGTAAACTTTCACATGGCTTTACAAGTTTATGACCTGAGCGGAAACTTGGTAGATTATTCAGATATTTATCAAGGTGCCGGAATCACTCCAATGCCTTGGCCTTGGTTTGGATGGAATGAAGAAGAACTTTCACAAGTTTATCCTAGTATCTATAACACATCTGAAGGTTCTAAATTATTGAAATTATTCCAAACAGCTGATGATGTTGTTGAAGATCATGATTTTATTCCAGGATCTTTAGATAATAAGATCATCCGTGTTACTTTAATTTCTGATAGACCAACAGGTGCAGTTGTTAATAACTTCCCTGCAGCTATGGTTGTTAAGAGTGTTAGTATTGATTCAAACGAACCTACATTAACATTATCAAGAACAGCTGAATTTAATCCATTTGAAGCTGGTATGGGTTATACAACTCCAGAAAGTGCATTGAGTCTGCTTACTGTAGATCAGGATGGTTTAAATTTACCTTCACCTGCTGCTTCTGCTGTAGAAATTACTAGTCCTAATGGATTCAAGGTTTGTGGTCTTCCTTCTACTGCTGCAGTAGCTAGTATTATGATTGCAAATTCTCCTGTAAGTGATAATTATGTTTTTGCTCCTGAAATTATTAAGACTTTCTCTGGAACATTTACTGCTGCTGCTAAGTTTATTAATGCAAATGATCCATTATCTCCAATTCAGGCTTTAACAGCAGAATCTCAGGTTGTTAATGGTAGTTCTGTTCCAGAATTAAACTTGTCTGAAGATAAATTAATCTTTACAGAAGGAACTAACTGGACAAGCAAAGACATTCAGATCTGGGGTAAGAATATTCCAGCTGGTGACCAAGGTGATTTCCGTTTTGTAGGTGGTCACGCTGACGATCAGGATGATTCTGCTTTGGCTGAAGTTGGTGTAGATAACGAATTTACAATTGGAGATTTGGGTGTTATTGCTCATAATTCTTCAAACGTAATTGAAGTTGACTTTGCTCAGTTCTTAAACAATGTTGATATCAATGTTGCTAAGTTTGTAAAAATGAGCCGCAGATATCGTATACACGATGCATTTGGTGTTGGTGATGATTTCACTGGTAAAGAAGCTCGTTTATTTACAAATCCTGATGCAGAACTAATTCCTTTCCCACAAGTACTTGTTGTAGGTAATGTTGGTGCTGTATGGTTTGAATATGAAGGAACTGAAGGAACACCTGGACAGGTTGTAGGTGATATTTCAACTGCATTCTATGCTCCTTATAATGCTGAATTGTTAACTCAGGCTACTTCTAGAACAAAAACTTTCTATTTGAAGGGTGCTAAGGTTAAAGCTAATTCTAGCGACGAAGCAATATTTGAAATTTCTTTGGATAAGATCGCATCACACGATGATGATGGTCATATTGCATTCCTTTATAGCGTAGACAAGGGAGCAACCTGGAAAACAGCTGCTACGAAATCTACTATTAAGGTAAAACTTTTGACAGCTAAACAAATTCTTGACTTCCAAGAAATTGGTGTGCCTATTATGGTTAAATTCAGACCTGATTGTGATGGTTTCGAAGAAGCAAATGATTTGCAGCTTAGCTATCATAACCACAATGTTTTGTACAAATGGACTCCTCATTTCAATTGTTTATTGGCTGAACAAACCAATGAAGAAGGTGCTGCCGGTGCTGCTGCTGTAGTATTTGGTGATACAAGAGCTAATTTGGAAAATACAATCCACGATTGGAAGTTTGTAGATGTTATGGAAAATAGTGTTCAAGTATTCTGGAGCGGTTCATTCTTAACAAAGAGCGAATTCCGTAAAGATTATGGTAATACATTCCTTGGAAGCTGTGGCGAACAAACAAATCCGCTTTCAGAAGGTGAATTCTTTGTTACAGGTTATAACTTGACAGACAAAGTAAGCGTTGTTGCAAACAAAGATGCTTATAATGAAGATGCATTTGTAATCACAGTTGAACCTGTTGCAGGTTTTGGTGTAGCAAATGGTTTGGTAATTACTCCTAATGAATTTGGTGAAGTTTATGCTAAGGTAACTGTTAAATTTGCTCCTACTGTAAAAGCTGAAGGCCGTCGTGCTGTAAATGATCTTATTACTGTAGCTTACGAAGGCAATACTGTAGCAAATGAAGGTTCACATTGGTGGGATCCTGAATTTAACTTCGTTGACATCTTGAATGAATACATGACAGAACACGGACCAATCCATGATTTGTTCTTGTATCCTGCTTATGATTATCCTGAAGCTGTTCTTTGTGGTCGCGTTTACGATCCTACATTCGAAGCAGTTGATGTTGCAGGTATGACTGCTCCTATCAATGGTGAAACTACACAAGACTTTACTTTCTCTGCTTCTGATTTGGATAAGACTTTGAAGACTGTTACTCTTGCATTGGTTAATAATTCAGCTTCACCTTATACAATTACTTCTCCGAAGGTATTGAATATTGATGAAAATGGGAATGTTAATGCAACTGTTACTGTTAAGTTTGCTCCAACTCCTGCAAACAAGTGTAACAATTTGAACTCTATTGTTTATACTTATGGAACTTGTGCTTCTATTCCAGTTGAAGAATCTGAAATAGCTGGAACAACTATTGTTGCTCAACCTACATTCCAGGCATTCCAGGCTGGTGACATCCAGGGTGATCGCGTTGATTTGAGAATTACTCCTGCAGTAGGTGGTGAAAACTACTTGGTAGGTATCGGTGTTCTGAAATATAACAAGGTTACTTCTTCTATCTTTATGTCTGAAGTTTATGCTGCAAACGACAAGATTTTTGTAGAATTATTTAATGGTACAGGTGAAGAACTGAATGGTGATATCATTACAGAAGATGCTCCTAACTATTATCTGCAGATCTTCAAGAGCGGTGTAACTGCTGCTATTGATACTATTATCCTTGACGGTACAGACGAAGCTCTTTGGGCTCCTTATGGAATCGAAGTTAAGTCTATTGACTTTGACATGGATGGTTCACATGACTACAAGCTTGTTTTGAAACAAGGTCAGATTACACTTGACGTTTACGAATTTACAGGTGATATCTCTCACAAAACAAGAAAAGATGACTTGGCTGTTGCTTCTTATAAGACTTCTACATTTACCGAATCAGACTGGACAACAGTTGGTGGATGGCATACAAGTTTGAATGCATTAACTCAGGTTCCTTTGTACGCAAGTATGTTCCATGCTGAAGTTGAAGCTGCTAACTTTAAACAATACTTCGAAGATGTAACTGCTGAAAAGCTTGTTTACGGATTTGGTAAAGGTGCTTCAGTTAGTAACTTAAAGAAAGGCGTTACTTATACTGCCTATGCACAAACTGTTCCTGCTTGTGATGCAGTTGTTGTAGACGGTCATCCAGCTATTAAGCTTGTTCCTGCTAGTGATTCTAACCGTGTAACTGGTGACGCTATGGATGGTGTTACATTCGGTTTCTTCACTGGAATTGACCAAGTTGAAGTTGCTAAGAATATCTACGCTGCTAATGGTAAGATCTATGTAGCTGGTGCTACTGAAGGTGTAACTATCTTCAATGCATTAGGTATGCAGGTTAAGGCTGCTTCTATCGAAGAAGCTGCTGCTGGTATCGACGTAGCTAACGGTATCTATATGGTTAAATCTGGTGACAAGACTGCTAAAGTTCTTGTAAACAAATAATTCCGTAAAAATAATTTTAAAAGGCGTCCTTAATCGGGCGCCTTTTTTTATATTTGTACATACTCTAAATCATTGAATTATGAAGAAAAATCTACTCTTTACTTTTTTTCTTTTATGTTTGCTGCCGTTAACTGTGTTTGCCCAGGTTTCCACGGACACGGTAACAATAGTTAAACCTCAAAATTGCGCTGTTAAAGTTAATTTTACTTCTGCGATAACCTCTGCAGTAAAGGATACTACTTTTACGCAATCGGGTATTTACAAGGATCAAATTTATGTTGTTGATGGTACTCCCTTGTCTATAGAGGTCATCCCAAATGAAAACTACGATTTTGAGAAGATAACAATTGGAGGTATTGATCACGTGGATAATCCATATTCTATTGAGAGTATGAATGGTAGCCTTACTGTCTCCTCTTCTGTTGTTTTAATGCGTACTATTACAGTTACAAAACCCGAAAATTGTAAAGTTGTAATTAATTATATGCCTGCTCCGTCGGTTTCAACCAGTAGAATTGATACTATTATTCTTTCTTCTGTTTCTGAGAATGTTAATTTGAAAGTAAAAGACGGTACTCAGGTAACAATTAAAGTTGTACCTGATTCAGGTTATTCATTTGAAAATACAAATATTGGAGGGACAAATTCGACTCTGAATCCTTCAATAATTTCTTCTTTGACCAGTGATAAGACAATTACAGCTTCGGTTGTTAAATCACATACCGTAAAAGTTGCCAAACCAGTCAATTCGTTGGTTAAAGTAAACTATACAGCTCCGTTGGGAAGTGTGGCTAAAGATACCACTTTTACAAGTTCCTTACTTTATGTTGATTCAATTGTTGTTAAGGATGGAACAGACCTTACAGTAACAGTTACACCTGTTACTGGTTACGAGTTTTTAAATATGTTTATTGGTTTAGATGAGTTTACCGCTAATCCAAAGACTGTAACTGCAGTTTCAGAAGATCTTGCGATTACTACTGCAGTGGTTAAGAAGAAGTATCTTGTTACTATTACATCGTCGGACCATGGTACTATCTCTATTACGAAAGGTGGAATACCTGTACCAACTGCCTCGTTAGTTGAACATGGGTCTGAGCTTGTTATTACGGCTTCGCCTTCAACTAATTATAGGTTGTCTTCTTTAAAGGTTAATAATGTTGCAATTACTTCTGGTTCATCTAAAACGGTAACCGAAGCTATTACAGTGCAAGCCGAATTTACCTATGTAATTCCTAAGTATGCAGTAACTTTTGTTCAACCGGAAAATGGAGAGATTATCGTTCGTAAAAAGGTGGTAAACGGATCCAACGAAGCTTATGTACAGATTAATTCCGGTGATTCGATTCCGGATGGTACTTCTCTTTATATTTACGCAGAGCCAGGTACCAATTACCTGGTATCAAATATTTTGATTAATGGTATTCCAGTTGAGAATAAATCTGATTATCCTTTGGTAATTGAGGTTGCAGGGGCAACAACAATTGCGGCTCAATTTGCTATCGCTAAGCAAATGGTTACCTTTACACCTCCGGCTAATGGAACGTTTACCGTTAAGAACGGGGATACATTTGTAAACTCAGGGGATTTGGTAGATAGAGGGACTGTCCTGACGCTGACGGCATATCCGAATGCAACCTACAAGTTTAAGATGTGGGGAGATGAAAACAAGGATAACCCAAGAGAAATTACTGTAGGAACATCCAACTTAACTGTTTCTGCGCTGTTTGGTCTTATTACCGGAATAGAACAGGTTTATAGCGGTATGAATGTGTATGCAGCTAATAATGCGATCTATTTAAATGGTGTTGGAACTGATGTTACTTCGGTATCTGTTGTTGATATGGCTGGTAAGGTTGTGTATAACAACAAGCCTGAACTTGGTCAGACAATTATTAATCCGGTTAACCGTGGCATTTATATTGTTGTGGTTAAAGGAAAGAAAGGAAATGTTTCAAGTAAGGTGATCGTCAAATAAAACGGGTGTTGTATTTACGATTATTGAAGAGGGGAGTCCGTTTGGATTCCCCTCTGTCATTTTGTTATTTATACCAGTCGTACGGTATTGTCTAAAATATCCGATTCTCACGGACTTCAGCATTTGTTATTTGCCAGCTGTTTTTTGTTTCAGATAAGCCAGTCTTCTTTCGCTTTTCTCTTTTTCCTTTGTCATCCGGTTGATGTCTGAAAGAACAATGGCAAAAGCATAGGTGGTAACGATTGCTTTTTTGTCGCCGTCTGCCAGATAAATGGTATAAGGTTTACCTCCGGTATATTCCACTTTAATTCGTTCCTTTTCGTTGGACGATATAAACTTTATGGCTTCTTCTCCCTTTTCTGCCTTGTAGGTAACTACCTCCGTGGTATTGCCCAAATCTTTGAACCGATAATTTAATCCTCCATCGTAAGGGACGATATCCGTTTCGGCAAACATTCCGTCTTTTGTACTAAGCTTCATGCTTGTGTGGTTTATAGGTGAGCCACCAAAGTAGACGCTAGCCAGATACATTTCGCCTTTTTCGTTCACTCCGCTGCGTACATACGACCGGTTTATGTTTTTTTCGATAGTCTGCTGTTTCCAGATATAGTTACCTGTTTCTTCGTAAAGACTGTCTTTCTCGAGAATGAAATCCTTTTTAATGACTTCAAGCTCTTGCTGTTTTACAGGAAGCAGACTGTCGCAGAAAGCTATTGTCCGTTCGTTCTCCTTGGTTTCGACCAAACGCATAAGAGACAGCGTTTCTTTCAATACATCGAACTCTTTCGGATAGAGAGTGCGGATACTGTCTATTTCATTTTTCGCGGCAAATAATTCGTTGTTTTCGTACATTGCCTGAGCCTTTGCTAATCTGGCTTTTGCTTCTTCGCCCGAGTTACCGCAACTAGCCATCAGGGATACAAAAACCAAACCTAACAGATACTTCTTCATAAGAATTGTTTATTAATGCGTTCTTAGTGCAAAGATATTGGAAAATGGGGAATTAGCAGCAATGGAAGAATTTAATTATCTTTGTAGCCTTAAAAGTGTGAGTATAATCCATGTATATAGATAAAGAAGTGATTGATAAACATCTTTCGTCGCGGACTTTCGGGCTGGTGAGCGAAGCAGCCGACGAATTAGGCCTGGAAGCTTATGTGATTGGGGGATATGTAAGGGATATTTTTCTGCGCAGACCATCTAAAGATATTGATATAGTTGCTATTGGAAGTGGTATAGAACTGGCTAAGGCTGTTTCACGTAAATTAGGACGCAACGCGCGTCTTTCCATATTTAAAACTTTTGGAACCGCTCAGGTTAAACTTGGTGATATTGAACTGGAGTTTGTTGGGGCGCGTAAAGAGTCGTATACCCACGATAGCCGGAAACCGATTGTGGAAGACGGCACGTTAGAAGACGACCAGAATCGTCGCGATTTTACAATAAATGCGTTGGCTCTCTGCCTGAATGCCTCTCGTTATGGCGAGCTAATTGATCCTTTTGATGGGATAGGGGATATGGAGCGCCTTACAATCAAGACTCCGCTTAATCCGGATATAACATTCAGTGATGATCCCCTCAGGATGATGCGTGCGGTTCGTTTTGCCTCGCAGCTGGGATTTGATATTGATCCGCTTACTTTTGAGGCGATCGAACGGAATAAAGAACGTATTGAGATTATTTCTAAAGAACGTATTATCGATGAGTTGAACAAGATTATCCTTTCGCCCAGGCCTTCGGTTGGTTTTGTTTTGCTTGAGGCCAGCGGGTTACTTCCGATTATTTTCCCCGAACTGCATGCTCTGAAAGGTGTTGAAACGAAAGAGGGAATTGGTCATAAGGACAATTTTTCGCATACATTGATGGTATTGGATAATCTTTCGCGGAATACAGATAATCTCTGGTTGCGTTGGAGTGCCTTGTTGCATGATATTGCTAAACCAGTAACGAAAAGATTCGACCAACGTTTGGGCTGGACATTCCACAATCATAACTTTATTGGCGAAAAGATGCTTCCGGGTATTTTCCGCAGGATGAAGCTTCCCCTCAATGAGAAGATGAAATATGTGCAGAAGATGGTTAGCTTGCACATGCGCCCGATTGCTTTGGCTGATGATGAGGTTACAGATTCTGCCATACGCAGACTCCTTTTTGATGCAGGTGATGATATAGACGACCTGATGAAACTGTGCGAAGCGGATATAACCAGCAAGAATCCAGATAAGGTGCGCCGGTTCCTGAATAACTTCCGTTTGGTTAGGGAGAAGCTTGCAGATATCGAAGAAAAAGATCGTGTGCGTAATTTCCAGCCACCTGTTTCGGGCGAGGAAATCATGGAATTGTTTGGTCTTGGACCATGTGCGCAAGTAGGGGCTATTAAATCTTCCATAAAGGATGCCATTTTGGATGGAGTTATCCCCAATGAATACGAAGCGGCTTATCATTATATGATGAAAAAAGCCGAAGCTATGGGATTAAAACCTGTTCAGAAATAATTATATGTATTGAAGTTCAAAGATATAATCTTTGAACTTCAAACATGCAATTATAGACTTTCAAACATATAATTTTGAATCGTGCCTTCAGGAGTTAAGTCTTTCTACAGTCTTGACTCCCTTTACTGTTTTTATTTTTTTTACCAAGGTATTAAGCATATTGGTATCCCGTATCAATACGGTGAAATTACCCTGAAAAAGACCGTCTACCGAATCAATATTAAAAGAGCGTAACGTTACTCCCGACTCTTTACTTATCACAGACGTGATGTTGGTTACAATGGCAATGTCGTCCCGGCCTACAACCCGAAGGGTAATGGCGTAACCGGCATTGCTTTTCCCACTCCAACGTGCTTTAATAATACGATACCCGAAGCGACTGAACATCTGCTGTGAATTGGGGCAGTCCATCCTGTGAATCTTGATTCCCTGGGTGGATACAAATCCGAACACTTCGTCTCCGTAAATAGGGTTACAACATTTGGCAAGTTTGTATTCTATCCCGGTAAGGTTTTTATCAATCACAAGCACATCCTGCCGCGTTGATATTTCTTCTACCTCGGTTGTGGTTACGTAGTTACCAGCACTTCTTAACTCGGAACGATCAATAACTTCATTTTCTTTCCGGTCGAGCTCCAGGTATTCGTCAATCACGTTGTTCAGATCCAGCTTCTCATCAGAAATATCGAGATAAAAATCTGTAACCGTTTTGTAGCCTTTCTTTTTAATAAGACGCATCAAGGTTCCTTCATCTACATCGATTTTCCGGTTCTTGAAACGGCGTTGCAGCATCTCTTTCGAGAAGTCGGCATTCTTGGCAGCTTCTTCGCGCAAGGACTGCTTAATTTTAGCCTTGGCTTTCGAGGTGGTAACAAACATCAACCAATCCCTTTTGGGCGACTGTGTAGGCGATGTTACTATATTTACGGTATCTCCATTATTGAGCACATACTTGATAGGAACGTTTTTCCCGTTAACCTTGGCAGACATGCACTTGCTTCCCAACTTTGTGTGAATGGAGAAAGCAAAGTCCAATACTGTTGCTCCCTTGGGCAACTTAATCAGTTCGCCCGTTGGTGTAAATACATAGATTTCATCAGAATAAAGATTAAGTTTGAAATCTTGCATCAGGTCGGACGAATTAGCTCCTTTGTTTTCGAGAGCCGCCCGAACGGTATTCATAAACTCATCCAATCCGTTCTCGGCCTTTATTCCCTTATATTTCCAGTGAGCAGCTAAGCCTCGTTCGGCAATTTCATCCATCCGTTTGGTGCGTATCTGCACTTCAACCCACTTATTCTGTGGTCCCATTACGGTGATATGCAAACTTTCGTAACCGTTGCTTTTGGGAATGGAAATCCAGTCCTTCATGCGTTCGGGGTTTGGTTGATACATGTCCGTAATAATCGAAAAAACTTGCCAGCACTCTGATCTTTCTTTCTCGAAAGGTGTAGTAAGAACCACACGAATAGCAAACAAGTCGTAAATGCCTTCGAAGTCTATCTGCTGTTTTTTTAGTTTGTTATTTATTGAATGGATGGACTTTGTTCTTCCTTTGATATCAAACTTGAATCCTGCAGCTTTTAGTTTTTCTTCGATGGGAGCAATGAACTCGGCAATATAAGCATCTCGCGAACGTTTGGTTTCGTTTAGCTTTTGCTTGATAAAATCGTATGTTTTCCTGTCTGTAAATTTTAAAGACAGATCTTCCATCTCACTTTTTATGCTGTACAAACCCAGACGGTGAGCAAGCGGGGCATACAAAAACGATGCTTCAAGCGCAATACGGATACGGTCGCTGTTATCTTTAAACTGCTTTCCAATGCGGAGCATATGAAGGCGGTCGGCAATCATAATCAGAATAACGCGTACATCTTCCGCAAACGAAAGTAAAAGGTGATGAAAGTTTTCTGAATTAACGGCCGTATTACGCGAATATAAATCAGACGTTTTGAGCAAGCGGCTGATCATCAAGGTTACTTCCGAGTCAAATTCCTTTTCTATCTCTTCGAGCGTAAGAGCTTTTTTGAGCACTGTGCGATATAATAAAAGCGCGATGATGGGTGTACGCTTCAGTCCGATCTCTGATGTAGCGATCAAGGCAGTACTTATATTTCTCAATAATCCGTTGATACCGTTCCGGTCTCTTCCGTAACAATCCATGGAAACCATGCGCTGAATCAGCATGCGCATCTTACGAATATCGTCTTTCTGCAGAGAGAATTGAATACTGCGGAGAAGCAAACGGTATTTGGAGAGAAATTCTTTCCGTTCTTCGGGTGTAAAGAATGATTGTGTATCCATAACTGTTCTTATTTTAAGCTGTTGAACAATACCAACAGTAAAACATTTTGTAAAAGTATCTTTTTTCCCCGAAAACAGACGTATCTCTAACGGGATTTTTGATACATTTGCATAAATTAGGAAGCAGTGTGTGTCCGGATTCAATAAACAACACTATTAAAAATATTATACTATGCTTACAACGAAAGACTTGGCTCTGCTAGAGCAAAAGGGGATAAGCGAGAAGCAGATTGAAGAACAACTTGCCTGTTTTGAGAAAGGCTTTCCCTTTCTTGAAATTATAGCTTCGGCCTCTGTTCAAAAGGGAATCAGAGTGATTGACAATGAGGCTCAGATTAAATATATGGAAGCCTGGGATACTTACCTTTCCAAAAACAAACGAATTCTGAAGTTTGTCCCTGCATCGGGAGCAGCAAGCCGTATGTTTAAGGATCTGTACGAGTTTTTGTCGTCTGAGGCCAATGAACCCCAAAATGCTTTTATGGTGAAGTTCTTTGCCAGTCTTACATCCTTTGCTTTTTATAATGCGTTGGATGCGGTTTGTCTGAAAAACGAGAAGCGTACAATTCCTCAGTTGCTTTCCGATAAAGAATATAAGGCAGTAGTAGATAATTTATTATCCGAAAAAGGATTGAATTATGGTCAGCTTCCCAAAGGATTGTTGTTATTCCATTCTTACCCAAGCGGCGTACGTACGGCGATGGAAGAACATCTTTCGGAAGGAGCTTTGTACGCCAAAAACAATGCTGCGGAAGTAAATATTCATTTTACAGTATCACCCGAACATAAGGCTTTGTTTGAGCAGTTAGTTGCCGCAAAGCTTCCTGCTTTCGAAAACAAATTTTCAGTAAGATACGATATCTCTTTCAGTGTACAGAAACCAAGTACGGATACCCTTGCTGCAGATTCAGAGAATCAGCCTTTCCGGGATAGTAACGGCAACTTATTGTTCCGTCCTGGAGGACATGGTGCTCTTATAGAGAATCTGAATGATGTGGATGCCGATGTTGTATTTGTAAAGAATATCGACAATGTGGTTCCCGATACGTTTAAATGTTCGACCATTATTTATAAAAAGGTTCTTGCAGGTGTTTTGATTACCTTGCAGCATAAGATATTCAGTTATCTGCGTCTGATCGATAGCGGTCAATATACGCATGCACAGATAGAAGAGATGATTCATTTTCTTCAGGAGGATCTGTGTATAAAGCATCCGGAGATGAAGAATTTGGAAGATGCCGAGCTGATTATTTATTTAAAGTCGAAGCTACTGCGTCCACTCCGGGTTTGCGGTATGGTAAAGAATGTAGGTGAACCAGGTGGAGGACCCTTCTTAACGGTTAATCCCGATGGATCTTATTCGCTGCAGATTCTGGAAAGTTCGCAAATAGATCTGACCGATCCCCGTAAGAAAGAGTTATTCGAAAAAGGAACTCACTTTAATCCCGTTGATTTGGTTTGTGCATTAAAGGATCATAATGGAAAGAAATACCATTTACCCGATTTTGTAGATAAAAATACCGGATTTATTTCGTTGAAATCAAAAGACGGACGCGAACTCAAAGCTCTTGAACTTCCTGGATTATGGAACGGAGCGATGAGCGACTGGAATACTGTTTTTGTTGAAGTGCCAATCGAAACATTTAATCCGGTTAAGACTGTAAACGATCTTTTAAGACCAGAACATCAATAAAAAAAAGAGAGGAGTCTTCAAGCGAAGGCTCCTCTCTTTTTCTCTTATATCTTAGGAAGCTCCCAAGGAGCACGGTATTCCGGGACCAGTAATTTATTGGCATCCGAATCGTTTGTAAAGCTTATTCCATCCCAAACAAGTTTTTTCCCTGTTCGGTAAGCAATATTTCCCAGTTGGGAGAATTTGGCAATGTGAGCCCCGATTTCGATGCTGGCATGACAATCGCGATTCCGGCTCTTTATACACTCCAGGTGATTTTTAACGTGAAGATTTAGGCCTCCTTCGCCGTAAGATTTATGCAAGGCAACTGCTTCCATTCGTGCTTTTCCATTTACCCGTTCAGGGATTACTTCCCATCCGCTACGGTCGATAACCAGTGTTCCGTTTTCGCCAACGAATCCAAGACCATGATTCCGTCCATAGGCGCCGTCATCTATACCGATGGCATGATCCCACATAACGGTAAAATCGTTAAAGGTATAGATTGTTTGCAGCAAATCGGGTGTTTCGCAGGCATCATCCGGATAACCGAACTTACCGCCGGATGCCATGATAGAGTTTGGAGCAGTAACGTTCATTCCGTACAAAGCATAATCCAGCAAGTGAACACCCCAGTCGGTCATAAGTCCCCCCGCATAATCCCAGAACCAACGGAATGTAAAGTGGAACCGGTTGCGGTTGAACTCACGCTTGCGTGCCGGACCAAGCCACATGTTGTAATCCACTCCCGCAGGAACCGGTTCGTCGGCAAGAACCGGAATGGAAGGACACCAACCCTGATAAGAAAATACCCTCACAGTTCGAATTTTACCAAGCTGACCGCTATGTACAAACTGCATGGCATCCTGCCAGTGCGGATCGCTGCGTTGCCATTGTCCGACTTGCACAACACGGTTGTACTTTTGGGCGGCACGAACCATAATATTACATTCTTCGATACTGTTTCCCAAAGGCTTCTCGCAGTAAACATCTTTTCCAGCCTGACAGGCAGCTACCATTTGCAGACAATGCCAGTGGTCCGGAGTTCCCACAATTACCACGTCTATGTCCTTATTGTCGATAAGGCTGCGCCAATCTTTGTACAGATTTTTTACTCTTTTTCCTGTAATCTTTTCTGTTTCGGCTGCTCTTTTATCCAAAACAGACTGGTCGATGTCGGCAAGAGCTACACATTCGACCTCCGGGTTACGCAGAAATGCTTTCAAATCTTCGAATCCCATACCATTACAGCCAATAAGTCCTACACGTATTTTGTCGCTGGGAGCAATACTGCCACCCGCTTTAATTAAAAATGGACTTGCGGTAAGTCCTACTCCCAACAAGGAAGCTTGCTTGATAAAATCTCTTCTTGAAGTCATCGATCCAGATAATTTAAGGTAAACAAATGAGTCATTATTGCAAAGAACATAAAAAATGTGCAAAGATTTATTTGAAGATAGGCTTTTAACAAATATTAGTTACTTGACTTAGGTCAAAACCGTAACCAGCTAATCTATTTTGTTTACTTAAACGGATGTATTTAAAACAATAATTATAACTTTGTGACTAGAATTCTTTTAACCTAAAAGATACTATTAACAAATTATTAAATGAATTACCATGAAGGAAAACACTAAGAAGGGGGTAAGCCGCCGGGAATTTTTAGGCTTATCAGCGTTAGGTTTAGCTAGTTTGACAATTCTCCCCAGTTGGAAAATGGACGGTGTCCGTATTGCTCCAAGTGACCGTGTTGTGTTAGGATTCATCGGATTAGGCCAACAGGCTTTATCTGATTTTGCTGGATTTGCCGGATGTCCCGGTGTACAGGTTGCTGCTTGTTGTGATGTTGACTCTATGAAACAACAACGATTCAAAAAACGTATCGAAACCTGGCAGACTGCAAAAAGTATGGCGCCACGTTGTGATATGTATGAATTTTACGAAGATTTACTGGAACGCAAAGATATTGATGCCGTTGAAGTTGCTACTCCGGACCATTGGCATGCTTTGTGTTCTATCCATGCAGCTCAGGCTGGAAAAGACGTATATTGTCAGAAACCATTGGCTTATACCATCCGTGAAGGACTTGAAATGGTAAAAGCCATTCGTGGAAACAAACGGGTACTGCAAGTAGGAAGTCAGCAACGTTCAAGTAAAGAATTCCAGAAAGCCATCGAACTGGTACAAGCCGGTGCCATTGGCCACATCGAAAGTATACATGCCCGTGTAGGCGCGCCTCCCAAACCATTGGATTTACCAGAACAACCCGTTCCCGGAAACCTTAACTGGAATCAATGGATGGGTCCGTTGAATGATCCGAAGATCCATTATCATCCTGATTTGTGTCCTCCTATTTCTCTGGAACCCGAAGTAAATGAAAAACTTTGGGGTGCATGGCGTTGGTATCAGGAAACCGGTAACGGTTACACAGCCGACTGGGGTGCACATATGTTTGACATCGCTCAGGCTGCTATTGGTATGGATGGTTCTGGTCCAACCGAATTTATCCCAGCCGGTTATAATGGTTCTAAATATGCAGCCATGAAATACCAAAATGGTATTATCATGACTGAACAACCTTATCTTGATGATAATGAAGGCGCTCAGGGTCTTAAATTTATTGGGGACAAGGGATGGATTGAAGTTGCCCGTGGTTATATGTCATGTTCAGATAAATCATTGGTTCCCGCAGAATTGGCCGGTCAGCGTCCGCTTACCATGGAAGAAATGAAGAAGAAGTGGGAAGAAATGAAGAAGCAGGCAGAGAAAGAAGGTAATAAAAAGCCGAAAGGTGGTATGGCCGGAAACTATGAAACCAGCTCTCCTCATATGCAGAACTTTATTGATTGCGTACGTTCAAGAGAAAATCCTATTGCACCGGTTGAAGTTGGTTGCAGTACAAATACTCTTTGCTGTCTGGCTAACATCGCACGCGAACTAAATCGTCCGGTAAAATGGAATCCTGCAACACTTAGTTTTATAAATGATAAGGAAGCTGCAGCGCACCGTTTATATTGCTATCAATATAGAAGACCATATAGTTTATAATTTAAATTCTCAAAATCATTATGAGTAACAGACGTGATTTCTTACGAAATGTATCTTTTTTGACTGCCGGCGGATTATTGGCAGGAAATGTAGGATCACTTCACGCATCTACTACGACTTCTTCTCAAGCCGCAGCAGCAAAAACAATAGGTTTGCAAACCTATTCATTAGGTCAGGAATTGTTTAAAGACGTTCCCGGCGGTATGAAGAAACTCAAAGATATGGGTTACACAAACCTCGAACTTGCCGGATATAGTAAAGAAGGTAAAATCGGGCCGGTTGAAATGATGGAGTTTAAGAAAATGGCAGAAGATGCCGGTCTTAAAATTACCAGTTCGCATGTGAATCCTGCTGTTCGCGAATTTTCTAAGGAAACATTTAATGACATTAAAGAATTCTGGAAAGTTGCTGCCGAACATCATGCTAAGCTTGGTGTTAAATATCTTATCCAGCCGATGATGCCTAAATGCGAATCGCATGCCGATGCTGCATTTCTCTGTGAAGTATTCAATGCTTCAGGAGCTATTGTAAAAGAGGCTGGTATTCCTTGGGGATATCATAATCATAACATGGAGTTCAAACGTGTTGTTAAACCCGAAGATGCTGGTAAGCCCGGAAATCCATGGATGCCTAAGGGTGATCAGATTTACGATCTTTTCCTGAAAGATACGGATCCGTCACTGGTATTCTTCGAAATGGACGTATACTGGACTGTAATGGGGCAAAATGATCCTGTTGAATACATGCGTAAGTACCCAGACCGTATCAAAGTATTACATATTAAAGACCGGGCCGTATTTGGACAGTCTGGAATGATGAACTTTGAAATGATCTTTAAACAGGCTTATGCTAACGGAATAAAAGATTATTTTGTGGAATTGGAAGGGTTGAAAGATGGTATGTCTCAGTTTGATGGCGTGAAGGGATGTGTAGATTATCTTTTAAATGCTCCTTTTGTAAAATAAAAGTTGGATGAAATAGGAAAAGACTCCTCGGATAACCCGCAGGAGTCTTTTTTTTATTTCTTGAGAGGGTATTATTTTTTGAATACAAGATACACGGCGCAAACCATCAGAATACATGCCAGAGCGTGATTCCATTTAAGGCTCTCTCCCTTAAAAGCCATTGTGCTGAATATAATAAAAATAACCAAGGTGATTACTTCCTGGATGATTTTCAACTGAATCAAACTAAACGGACCCCCATTTTCGCGGAATCCGATCCGGTTGGCCGGAACCTGAAAACAATATTCCAGAAATGCGATGGACCAACTGAATGCGATCACTCCCAAAAGCGGAAGCGAATCAAACCAGCTAAATTGCTGTTTCATTTTCAAATGACCGTACCATGCGAAGGTCATGAAAATATTGGATAGAATCAATAAACCGATTGTTATAAATCCTTGCATTTTATTTCTTTTTACGTGGTAAATAATCGTCCTGAATGTGCGACATGCTGCCCCATATGTTGTAACGCGCATGTGGATTAATTTCTTCGAGTTTGGCTAATATCCCTTTTAGATCCGGGCGGCTGGAAGACGATTCGTGCGGACAATTTTTTATTTGTTTCTTATATTTTTTCCATTCAGCAATGCGCATTAACTCTTTTTCTTCAACCAGACAAAGAGGTCGGATTATTGTCATGTCAAATTTATCCATCTTTAAACGTGGAGGCATTGTTCCGAATGCCCCTTGAAAAGTCATGTTCATAAGCAGGGTCTGAATGATATCATCCTGATGATGCCCCAAGGCTATTTTATTGCATTTATATTGTTTGGCAATGTCGAACAGGGCTTTTCTTCTCGTCCACGAGCAAAGGAAACAAGGAGATTTGCGCTTATCAGTTGATGAATCAAACGATGTTTCGTGGACAATAAAAGGAAGGTTATGCTCTTCTGCACAACTGCGCAGGTATTCCATATCAGCATTATAGGGAATATTGGTCATAACAATATGAGCTACCACAACCTCAAACTTCGGACGAAATATTTTCATTCTTCGTCCAAGTAAATCCACAAGCGCTAATGAATCCTTTCCTCCCGAAAGGCCTATTACTATTCGGTCTCCATCTGCAATCAGATCGTATTCCCAGATTGCCTTTTGTACTTTTGCCTCAACCTTTCGGAAAAGGAGTTCTTCTTCAGTTAGTATTGCCATAATTTTTTTATCGGGTGCAAAATTAGGCAAAAAAAGAATTTGTTATTCGTATACTAACCATATTTAACTTGCTTATTCGTAATTAATAAAGACAACGACAGCTGGTTATTTTTAATTATTCCTGTATACGTGAACAAAAAAATTCATATCTTTGAATCTCTGTAACTATAAACAAAGAAAAGGCAAAATGAATCGGTTATCTATAAAACTTCTGTTTGTGGCAGGTAGTGCGCTACTATTCTGTGGATTAAAGGCACAAAGTCTGGACCAGGCGAAGAAGTTGTATAATGAAGGGAAATTTGAAGAAGCGAGACCTGCGTTTGAGAAATTAGTGGAACGTGCTCCCAACAATTCATCTTATAATCAGTGGTATGGGGTTTGTCTGTATGAAACCGGAGATAAGAAAAACGCGGAAAAATACTTAAAGGTCGCGGCCAAACGAAACGTTCAGGAAGCTTATCGTTATCTGGGCGAACTTTGCTATGAAACGTACCGTTTCGAAGAATCTGTAGAAATGTTTCAGGAATACATTGATCTGCTAACAAAGAAAAAGCAAGAGACTTTGCCATGGGAGCAAAAACTTGAACTTTCCAAAAACGCTCTTCGTATGATGGAAAAAACGGAGGATATCCAGATTATTGACAGTGTGGTTGTTGATAAAGAATCATTTCTTTCAGTCTATAAATTAAGCGGGGAAAGTGGTTCGCTGATGATGTTTTCCGATTTCTTTCAACTTAAGAATGGCTTGGAGTCTACTGTGTATATGAACCAGAAACAGGATAAGATTTTTTATGCCCAGAATACACCCGATAACCAGTTCTGCTTGTTTACGCAATCGAAATTGATGGATAAATGGGGCGACAAGAAAATGTTACCGATGAATGTAAACAGTGCTAGTAATGAGAATTATCCTTTTGTACTGACAGATGGTGTAACTATTTATTATGCCAGTACAGGAAATAGTTCGTTAGGAGGATATGATTTGTTTGTTACCCGTTACAATATCAGCTCGGACAGTTACCTGGTACCAGAGCAAATGGGAATGCCTTTCAATTCGCCTTTTAATGATTATATGATGGTCATCGATGAAACGAAAGGATTGGGCTGGTTTGTTTCAGATCGCTTTCAGTCCGAGGGTAAAGTTTGTGTCTATCTTTTTATTCCAAACGCTGAACATAAAAGACTTGAAACGGAAGATGTTGAGCTGAAACGTTCGCGGGCTGCCATCGCTACAATTAAGGATTCGTGGGCGGCTAAGGCTACTTATTCAAATTTGATTCAATTAGCTCATCAGGAAATTCTTTCAGGAACAAACGAAGTAAAGAAGGATTTTGATTTTGTTGTATCAGACAATCTTGTTTATTATACACTTAGTGATTTTGCTAGTCCTGAGGCCAAGAATTATTTTGAAAAAGTAATAGCTTTACGTAAACAGATTGACGAACTAAATGGTAAGTTGACCGACATGCGCAAGTCCTATAAGGCAGGAAATAAAACGGATAAGGAACGGCTTGCTCCAGCCATTCTTCAAGCGGAAAATCAATTGGAGGGATTAGCCAATCAACCGCATGAACTCGAAAAGAAGGCTCGTAACGCTGAAGTAATATTTCTTCGTAACAAACGTTGATAAACTGGATTAAAACCATAAATATATGATACTTGATATTGCCATCGTTGCTTTTTTACTCGTTGTCGCTATTGTTTTATTGCTGCTGGAGATCTTTTTGCTCCCTGGAATAACAGTTGCGGGCATTGGAGGCTTCCTTTTTGCTGCGGGAGGTGTGGCGTATGCCTACAGCAAATTGGGTTTATTAGCCGGTAATATCAGTTTGATTTCAGCAGGATTAGTCTTTGCCATTTCTTTTTTCTGGTTACTCAGGTCTAATTCTTTTAGTAAGGTGGCCCTTAAAAAGGAAGTAGACGGCAGATTGGTTTCCAGTCGTGATTTAGGAATTGAACCGGGTGACGAAGGCATTACATTGTCCCGTCTTAATCCGATGGGTAAAATCAGGGTTAAGGGTATAACAGTTGAAGCAAAATCCTTTAATGGATTTGTGGACGAAAATATCCCTGTGGTTGTAGTTAGGATAGATGCCAGCAATGTATTGGTAAAAATAAAAGAATAAATAGTATTCACACTTTAAATGAAATGTCTATGGAAATGACCTTCTTACCGTTGATCCTTCTAGGTGCCGCGGTATTGCTTTTATCCATTTTCTTCTACTACGTGCCGTTTCTGTTATGGATATCGGCCAAAGTATCGGGAGTTAACATCTCCCTTATTCAATTATTTCTTATGCGTATACGTAAGGTCCCACCTTATATTATCGCAAGAGCGATGATTGAAGCACACAAAGCCGGTTTGAAACAGCTTACCCGCGACGAGCTGGAAGCTCACTACCTGGCTGGCGGACATGTGGAAAGAGTTGTTCATGCATTGGTTTCTGCATCTAAAGCAAACATTGATTTGTCTTTTCAGATGGCAACAGCAATTGACCTTGCCGGCCGTGATGTGTTTGAGGCTGTACAGATGTCTGTAAATCCCAAAGTAATCGATACTCCTCCTGTAACCGCTGTGGCCAAGGATGGCATCCAGTTGATAGCAAAAGCCCGTGTTACCGTTCGTGCCAGCATTAAACAGTTGGTGGGTGGTGCAGGCGAAGAAACCATATTGGCTCGTGTAGGCGAGGGCATTGTTTCTTCTATTGGTTCTTCGGAAAGTCATAAAACTGTATTGGAAAATCCGGACTCTATCTCTAAACTGGTTCTCCGTAAGGGCCTGGATGCAGGTACTGCTTTCGAAATTCTTTCCATTGATATAGCAGATATTGATATTGGTAAGAATATTGGTGCATTCCTTCAGATGGATCAGGCACAGGCCGATAAGAATATTGCGCAGGCAAAGGCTGAAGAACGCCGAGCCATGGCTGTAGCTCAGGAACAGGAGATGAAGGCAAAAGCCGAGGAGGCACGCGCTAAGGTTATCGAAGCAGAAGCTCAGATTCCTCAGGCTATGGCCGAAGCTTTCCGTAACGGGAATCTCGGTATCATGGATTATTATAAAATGAGAAATATTGAAGCGGACACGAATATGCGTGATTCAATTGGCAAACCGGCTTCAGGACCTTCCAAACCTTTAAAAGATTAACTGACGTGCGAGTAATTCCTGCTTCAGAACTTATTATTAATGCAGATGGAAGTGTATTCCATCTGCATTTAAAGCCCGGACAACTGGCCGAAAAGATTGTGTTGGTTGGCGATCCGGAGAGGGTATCAGCGGTTGCTTCTTGCTTCGACTCGATTGAGTGCGAAGTATCCAACCGTGAATTTCATTCTGTAACCGGCATGTTCGGCGAGAAAAGAATTTCTGTTGTCTCCCATGGTATTGGAACCGATAATATTGATATTGTTCTTAATGAACTGGATGCGCTTGTTAATATTGATTTTTCATCCCGAACGGTTAAAGAAAAGTTCACCCAGCTTACGCTTGTTAGAATTGGTACATCGGGAGGTTTGCAGCATTTTGTTCCTGTTGGAACTTATGTGGCGGCAGAAAGATCGGTTGGTTTTGATGGGGTTATTTACTTTTATGCAAACAGTGAAACTGTACGAGATCTCCCTTTCGAAAAAGAGTTGTACCATCAGCTACAATGGAAAATTTCGGGGATTCGTCCTTATGTTGTGACTGCCGATAAATCGCTTATCGAGCAAATAACAAAGGATGATATTATTCGTGGTGTTACTATTGCTGCCAACGGCTTTTATGGCCCTCAGGGACGCGAACTCCGTTTGCAATTGGCAGATCCGGAGTTGAATAAGAAGATTGAAGCTTTTAATTTTAAAGGAAGCCAGATTACCAATTTTGAAATGGAGAGTTCTTCTCTTGCCGGCCTCTCTTCCTTGATGGGGCATCGGGCGATGACTGTCTGTTGCATTATCGCCGGAAGAGTCGATAAAAACATGAATACCGATTACAAGGATAGTTTACCGGTTCTTATAGATAAGGTACTTAACAGAATATAAAAAAAGAGGGTGAACTCACATTGTGATACACCCTCTTTTTTTTACTCATACGACTTCGGTTGCTTACATGAAACCTTGTTCTTTTAATACGTTGATAAAGGCCTCAGAGAAGAACTCATTGTTTTTCTTTGTATACCGGACGTCAGTAAATACCTGCGCCAACGTTTCTTTGTTGTTTTCCAGAACAAACTTTTTATTATCTGCCAGCGCTTCTTTAGATTCATATAAACGATTGATATCGTCTGATGTATAATCAGCGTACGT
This sequence comes from uncultured Macellibacteroides sp., assembly GCF_963667135.1. Classification (NCBI taxonomy): domain Bacteria; kingdom Pseudomonadati; phylum Bacteroidota; class Bacteroidia; order Bacteroidales; family Porphyromonadaceae; genus Macellibacteroides; species uncultured Macellibacteroides sp. Next base: position 2,280,815 of record NZ_OY762974.1, read on the forward strand.
TTCGTTGTGTATAATAGCCTCTAATGGAAGTCTTTCTACCTGATCGGGCATTCCGTCGGGATACCCTACAGTAACTGTGGTTATCGGTACAACCAGTCTGGGAATCTTAAGCGCATCAATTATTTTATCTGCATTGTAAGTGGTAGTGCCAAGGTAACAGATTCCTAATCCCATCTCCTCTGCTGCATTACAGAATGTTTGAGCAACGAGCATCGAATCAATCACTGCTGCCATGAAGGTTTGGAAGTTGTCGAATCCTGGTTCCGCATTTCGTTCGGCACACCATTTTACAAAACGGTTTACATCTGCGCAAAAGGTTATAACAACCGGAGCGTTTGTTATCATTGGCTGGTTGAAATGTGCCGGAGCCAGCAATTGTTTCTGTGTATCGCTCCGGGTAACAATCATGCTGTAAAGCTGCATGTTTCCCGTGTTCGATGCGCGGCAAGCAACTTCCAGTAATTCATTCAGCACTTCGTCTGTAATATCTTTTTTCAGATACTTGCGCACAGTACGTCTGTTTTTTAGTCCTTCAATCATATCTCAGTCCCTTTTATATATAGCGCAAATATAATCAACATTTTGCAATTACCGGCGTTTCTTTCTTATACGTCTGATAAACATCCAGTACCCGGAAATTGGAAGGGTAGATCCAAATAAGGCAGCGAAGAATGTAAGTAGTTTGGTGATAAAGCCTCCCCACGATCCGGTATGCAGTACATATGACCATCCGTTCATTTCTCGTTGATCATCGTCGTTGTAATAAGAAACTGATGTTATTTTACTCGTTTCAGGATGAAAGTTGTATATATCGGTTGCCCGTTCGTGCAGCGCGGTAAACGGAAGAACAGTCGCTTTGTCCTTTCCCAGACGAATATATTGATTGTCTGGAGCTTCTTTACGGACCTGGCTAATCATATCGTCCCACTTTATATTCTTTGAGATTCTTTTTGCTTCCGGCTTATTCTTATTGTGGTGTTTATCTTCTCCGTTTTTGTTTTTTTCGTGTTTACCTTCCGACATTTCAACATTGAATAGCTTTCCAACGGCGTTACGATACCAGTCAAAACTCCACATTAATCCGGTTAACGATAACGTGAGTAGAACGATACTGACATACGCACCTGCTACTGAATGCAGATCGTACAGTTTACGGGCAAATACTGCTTTACGTTTAAGGGTAAGACTGGATTGAATATTTATTTTCTTACGGGGAAACCACAGATAGATGCCGCTTAGCAACAACACAACCATAAACAGAGTCGATACGCCTACAATCCATTTCCCGGTAGTACGGGTGCTGTCCATCAGCCACCGATGAAGCGACATCACTTTAAAGAAGAAAGTTTCGCGGAAAGAAGAAATAGCCAGAATTTTTCCTGTATATGGATTAATAAAAGCCGATACCCTGAATCCCTCTTTTAAGGTAGCAACAGCAGTTCGTTCCGGATCGTTGAACAATTGAAGTTCAGATACACTGTTATCCGGAAGTTGTTTGTTTACCAGGTCGACCAATCTATCCAGAGGAATAGGAGAGGCTGTTGTATTTTGAACATAATAACGAGATGGATAGAACAGTTGATTTATCTCGTCATCAAAAACAAGGATTGCCCCTGTCAGGCAGACAATCGTTAAAACGATTCCTGCCGGCAGGGACAATATCAGGTGAATATATTTTATTGCTTTCTTCATAGATTAAAACCGATAACTTACAACAGCCGCTGCGTTAAAGGGATCGGTTGGATTGATGTATCCTCCCCGGTAGTACGAGGTATATCCCATGCTGTTAAAGATATTATTGAATAATCCTCTTATCTGAAACTTATCGAAAGCATAAGCAATTTGAGCATTTACGGTTGTATAGGCATTCAGATCAAAAGGCTTAACGTTTGGAGTTGTATTGGTGTGAGTAGCCTTATACGTATATTCGTTAACAGGGCGTTCGCCAACATAATAACCACCCAGACCAAGAGAAAGTCCTTTCAAAGCACCTCTGTTTACTGTATAATGAGCCCATCCGTTAGCCGTATGTTTCGGCGCATTCATAGGAGCAGAACCTTCATGGTAAGCAGGGCTGTCCTGATACTTTGCATCCAGATAGGCATAACCAAAGATTACCTGGAAGTTTTCAAGAATACGGCCGGTTAATTCTGTTTCGATACCACGACGCATTAAATTACCCGCTTTTGCGTACTTGCCGGTGGCAGTCCAGCTATCGTCATACACTGCATAAGCAAGATTTTCGTTCATGATATGGAAGAAAGTAAGATTGAACCGAAGACGGTTGTTTAGCCAGTCTGATTTGATACCTGCCTCAAACTGATCGGAACGGGATGCACCTACAGGCGAATTGTCTTCCATCAGATTGGCAGCCGAACGTAAATCGGTTGTGCTGGCGTACGATCCAAATACATTCAAGCCCTTGATTGGAGTTATAATTATACCAGCCATTGGATTCCATGCGTCGCCGCTAACAAATCCGGCCGAGGTATTTGTTTTACTATTGCCATAGCTGTAACGAATACCAAGTGTGGCTTTTACGTATTTATTAAACGTAATCACATCTTGTGCCATTAATCCGTAGCTATACGAGTCGGATATAGCTGCATCGCCGGCGGCTAATGAACCTATTCTTGAAGGAAGTCCATTATTGATTGGAAGCAACACATCAATCGTATCCACTAATACAGATCCGTACGCAACTGTTTCGGTATGATTTGTGCGGTAATCGAAACCCGTCTGAAAAGTATGTTTTATTTTTCCGGTAAATACATCACGACCAATCAAGTCAATCTGTAAAGCATTGTTGTCGTCGGCACGGGTAGAACGAGTCAATGAACGGCTGCGTAAATTATAAGCACCTGTTTTGGCTACATTCTTTAGTGTTGAAGTGCTGGCCCCTGTATTGTCTGTATCCAATGTAGAACCAAAGAAAGCAATACGTACACTGAACAAATCAGATAAAGAACGGTCAAAACGCAAAGCGTAAGTAAGGTTGTTTGTCATCGCCCGATCCGTATTAAAACCAAGAAAGTTGTTATTCGGCATTTTGTACAGCGCATTTACACTGTCGGCAGCCAGATTTACTGTTCCCCGGTCTGGGGTACGGGTATCATGTAAATAATCCATTTCTACAGTAACGGTAGTCTTGTCGTTCGCTTTCCAGGCAAGAGACGGATTTACATAGATACGATCTTTGGTAGCACCCTTCCGGTAACTGTCCGACCGTTCGTATGCACCGTTAACACGGAAAGCCACCGTTTGGCTTTTATCCAGTACCGTTTGCACATCGAAAGTAGGGCGGAACTGTCCCCAGCTGCCACCGCGAAGACTTATTTCTCCGGCGTTTAAAAACTTAGGTGTTTTTGTGGCAATATTAATTACCCCGCCAGCGCTACCCAAATCGTTGCCAATACCTTGCGTAATAGCCGCTGTACCCTTAAGAACCTGAATACTTTCTACCCCTTGCATATCGGTAAGGAAACCTCCACCGCGAAAATCGGATTGTACGCGGACACCATTCTTTAAAGTAGGAATACCCCTGAATCCACGGGTAGATAAGCTTTCCTGTGCATTACCAAAAGAGGCAAACTGAGTAACACCCACCACATTGCGAACAGCATCTGTAATAGTCATATTACCTTGTTCCTCAATTACCTTATTCGAAATCACAGAAATACTTTGTATTTGTTCGCTTGGACGCAGAGGTAAGCGGGTTATTGAATTTAATTTTTCAGGCTGTTTCTCCCGAATACCGAATACTTCAATGTCTGTAAGTTCGTTAACATCGGGTTTAAGTTCAAACCGAAGAACAGCTGGTCTGCCGTCAGTAAGCTCTGCTTCCAGCGTTTGTTGCTTATATCCTATAAAACGTACGGTTACATGTCTTTTTCCCGAAGGTATCTGATTAAAAAAGAAAGTTCCTTCACTGTCTGTTGTTGTTCCCACCAACGACCCTTCAATATATACGGCAGCGGCAGGGAGTGGTTCGCCTTTTTCGTCGACAACGCGCCCTTTTATAACAGGTACCAGCGCATCCTTTGCAAAGGATGTACAGGCAATTAAGATAGAGAAAAATAACAATACAACTTTTTGGGTTCTCATATATAATTTGTTTATGTTGTTTTATGATTACAAAGGTCTTAAGAAGCAGGATAAGCCACAATCACCTTAAATAATGAATTATTACCCCGAAAACCTGCTTAAAAGCATAAAATTCAATTCTTGATACCTAGATGTTGGTATTTAGAGAATAATTGCTAAGTTTGCATTGCAATGTTCCGTAACCGTAATCGCGGGGAGGATTAAAAGGGAATCGGGTGTAAATCCCGGACAGTCCCGCTGCTGTAAACTTCATAACGTACCGGACAATTTCTTTGCCACTGTTTATTTTGAACGGGAAGGCGTACGGATTACGGAAGTAAGTCAGAAGACCTGCTTTGCATCATATTTCAAAAGCTTCGAGGAAAGGCTACTGAATTGTATGAATTTATATTCATATCTTTTTACACATCCTGTTGCTTCAAATATGATTTATAGTTCTGTTTTTTAATTATCTGCCATAATAATTAGGAAAAGAAGCATGAATTTGAATTCGGGATGAGCTCCGTTTCAGGTTCGTGCTTTCTTAATTTGTATCAATTTAGGCTACCCGTATATTCTTAATTCCATTGAATTTAGCTACACAAATACTTGTTGTTAACTGGTAACCCGCTATTACTAAGACGGAATAAACCTAATGTAAACTCATTTTTCAACCGCGTGATAATAATACTCCAACTGGGTGATTATTATCACCCAGTTGGGTGTTAAGTTTATGATAGTATATTTAAAGACTAATGATCGTGTATAAAAGACTAATAACAGGATGAACCAAGGCTAATGTTCCTAAATAGTGTAAACTCTTCTGTATATTGATTTGTTTAGTAAAAGGAAAGTGTGTTTATTTGCATGTATAATATAGAAAATACTTGATGATGAAAAAATTAATCTTATTAGCATTTGTAGCCGTTATGGCAAGCGCTTTTGCAATTCCTGCAAATGCACAGTTAAAATTTGGAGTGAAGGGTGGAGTTAATATTGCTTCAGTAAGCTTTAGCAATGACGTTATTGATCCGAGTAATGTAACTGGATTTCAAGTTGGACCGATGATTGAAGCAATGTTACCAGTTGCCGGTTTTGGTTTTGATGCAGCTGTTCTTTATTCGCAAAAAGGACTTGAATTTGAAAATGAAAGCATGAAAACCGATTATATCGAAGTTCCCGTAAATTTGAAATTGAAACTGGGAGTACCCGTTGCTAAGTTATATTTGGCTGCAGGTCCTTATGTAGGATTCCGTGTGGGGGGCGATAAGATATGGACTGTAATAGACAACCAGATCGAAGCCAAATCATTTAGTGCCGGATTAAATTTCGGTGGAGGTATTGAACTCTTGAATCACTTACAGGTTGGACTTAATTACGGATTGGGATTAACAAACAACTATGGACTGGAGAAAGCTAGTCTTGATGGAGAAGGTAAGGCCCGTACATGGTCCATTACTGCAGCGATATTGTTTTAACAAACGAATATAAAGAGGGCCGGACTTTCAAAAGTCCGGCTTTTTTTGTTATTTTGAAGTCTCAAAGAACAAAGAATGAAATACGCAGATGTCATCTTACCTCTTTCGCTGGCTAATAGTTATACGTATCGTATCCCCGAAGATATGGTTGCGTCTGTTGCAGTGGGTTGCCGGGTAGTTGTTCATTTTGGGAAAAGAAGGTATTATACAGCGATAGTACTGGAGGTGCATAACAGACAGCCGGATGCCGGAGTCGACGTGAAGGAAATCTATGCCCTTTTAGATGCATCGCCTATTCTGCGTCGCCCTCAGCTTCGTTTTTGGCAGTGGCTTTCCGAATACTATTTATGTAAATTGGGAGATGTCTATAAGGCAGCCTTACCATCTGGTCTTAAATTGGAAAGCGAAACATCTGTTACTTGCAAGGACGATTTTGAAGCACACTTTCCATTACGACCCGCAGAGCAGTCGGTTTTAGATGCTTTTGCCGGAAAGGAAAAGCTAACGGTTTCAGAACTGGAAAAGAAAACAGGTCTACGAAATGTGGTGCCAACCCTCTCTTCTTTACTTTCCTATGGAGCCATCGAAGTACAGGAAGAAATGAAACGAGGATTTGCCCCTAAAATGGAAACCTTTGTCCGGCTTGCCGAAGCTTACCGCACAGATGAAGCGCTACAGGAGGCTTTCTTGTTATTGAAACGGGCCAGAAAACAAGAGATGATACTTGTCTGCTACCTCGATTTAAGTCATGTCCTTAATCCTGTGCTGGCAGCCGAATTATCCAAAAAAGAGCTAATAGAACAAAGCGGGTACTCCGTTAGTGTATTGGATGGATTGGTAAAACGCGGGATATTGGAATATTATGAAAAGGAAGTCGGACGATTGCAAGTATCAGTCTGCCGTATTCAACCACCTCTTCATCTATCGCCCGATCAGGAAAGAGCCTATTCTGAGATTCATGAATCGTTTAAAACAAAAGAAGTCTGTTTGCTGCATGGAGTTACTTCGAGCGGTAAAACAGAAATATACATTCGCCTTATATCCGAAGCACTTCGGTTAAACAGGCAAGTCCTTTACCTCCTGCCGGAGATAGCAATCACAACACAGATAACCAGCCGACTTGCAAAAATATTCGGGGATAAGCTGCTTGTTTATCATTCCAAATATTCCGACAATGAACGGGTGGAAGTATGGAATAAATTACGATACGGAAAAGAACCCCGTGTAGTTTTGGGAGTGAGATCGTCGTTATTCCTTCCATTTAATGACCTGGGTTTAATTATAGTAGATGAAGAGCATGAACCGGGGTACAAACAACAAGATCCGGCTCCCCGCTATCATGCCCGTAATGCGGCTATTGTATTGGCCAATATGCACGGAGCAAAAACTCTTTTGGGTTCGGCTACGCCATCTATCGATTCGTACTTTAACGCGGCAACCGGAAAGTATGGTTTGGTAACCCTCGATTCACGTTTCGGAGATAAAGAAATGCCGACAATCATTACAGTGGATATAAAAGAGCTGAGGAGAAAAAAGATAATGAAAGATACTCTTTTTTCACCACTGTTGGTCGAAAAGATAGGAGATGCCTTGAGTAGAAATGAACAGGTTATTCTCTTTCAGAATCGCCGGGGATTTGCGCCCGTAATTGAATGTAAGTCTTGTGGCTGGGTACCTCATTGCATAAATTGTGATGTGAGCCTTACCTATCATAAATACAGGAACCAGCTTGTTTGCCACTATTGCGGATATACATATCAACTACCGCCTGTATGTCCGGAATGTAAAGCCACGGATTTAAAAATGATGGGGGTGGGTACAGAAAAGGTGGAAGAAGAGATCGCCCAACTGTTTCCTCTGGCAAAAGTAGATCGGCTCGATTTTGATACAGCCCGTACCCGAACGGCATACGAACGAATTATCGACGATTTTGATAAAGGAAAGATTCCCATCCTTATCGGAACACAGATGGTTTCGAAGGGACTCGATTTTGATAACGTAAGTGTGGTTGGTATTATCAATGCCGATAATCTGTTGAACTATCCGGATTTCCGCTCTCACGAACGGGCTTATCAATTAATGGCTCAGGTTAGTGGTCGTGCAGGCAGACGAGAGAAAAAAGGAACTGTAGTTTTGCAGACTTCTCAGCCGGAGCATCCGTTAATTCAAATGGTCAAACGATTTGCCTACAAAGATATGGCTCGTTTGCAGTTAACCGAGCGCAGTATGTTCCGTTATCCTCCCTACTATCGGCTTATTATAGTTGTTATGCGGAGCAAAAATGAAGTAATACTTCAGGAGCAGTCTCTTCTTTTTGCGGGCAAACTAAGAGAGAAACTGGGAGATCGTGTGCTTGGACCGGTAACACCTCCGGTTACCAGAATCCAAACATTTCATATAAAGAAAATTGTTCTGAAAATAGAAATATCTGCATCTATAACTCCCGTAAGGAAACTTCTGGATTCTGTGCAGCAGGAGATGCAGGCAAATGCTTCTTATAAACAACTGTTGGTCCATTTTGATGTGGATCCGGCTTAAACATCACAAATCATGAAACAGGAAAAAATACGAATACTTTTTGTTTGTCTGGGAAACATATGTCGTTCGCCTTCGGCCGAAGGCGTTATGAAGAAACTGGTTAAAGAAGCCGGATTGGAGAATGAAATTGAAATTGATTCGGCTGGCATTTTAAGTGTTCATCAGGGAGAACTTCCCGATTCACGGATGAGGCGGCATGCTTCCCTCAGGGGGTATGTGCTGGATTCAAGATCGCGTCCGGTCGTTATGTCCGACTTTTATGATTTTGATCTTATTATTGGTATGGACGACCGTAATATCCAGGATCTGAAAGACCGGGCCCCCGATTTGGATTCGGTTGCAAAGATACATCGTATGACCGAATATTCCCGCGCATTTAATTATAACCACGTTCCTGATCCTTATTTTGGAGGAGATGCCGGATTTGAATTAGTGCTGGACTTACTCGAAGATGCCTGCGTTGGTTTGCTAAAGACTATTTCTTCAAATCCGGATAACTGATTCGGGTGTGGTACATCGTTTTCAGTTTTTCACAGAAAACGTTTTTAATTGTTTCCACATCGCGGTAAGTAAGAGGGGTATTTCTAAGTAACCCGTCGGCTATTTGTCCGTCGATAATTCGTGTTACAACATCATGAATATTTTTCTCTGTGTATTCTTTTAAACTACGTGAAGTTGCCTCCACTGCGTCGGCCATCATTAAAATAGCCGTTTCTTTTGTAAATGGATTCGGACCCGGATAGGTAAATAGGTTTTCATCTATCTCTTGGTTGGGATGCAAATTCTTAAGAGAGTTGTAGAAGTATTTAGCTTTTCCACGTCCGTGATGTGTTCTGATAAAGTTTATTATTGCTTTGGGCAACAAGGCTTTCTCTGCAATCTTCACTCCTTCTGTTACGTGACTGATTATAACCTTGGCACTTTCATCAAACGAAAGTTGCTCGTGAGGGTTTACGCTACTTTGATTCTCTGTAAAGAAGGCCGGGTTGCTCATCTTCCCGATATCGTGATACAAGGCTCCGGTTCGGACAAGTTGAGCATTTGCTCCAACCCTTGTTGCGGCATCAGCGGCAAGAATCGAAACTTGTAGGGAATGCTGGAATGTACCCGGACAGGTTTCGGATAGCTTTTTCAGCAGAGGGTTGTTAATATTGGAAAGCTCTACCAGCGTGATACTTGAAACATATCCAAATGCTTTTTCTAACATATATACCAGCAAATAGGCAAATGTCAGCAGAATAAAGTTTATGCCAAAGTAAAGCAACATCATCCAGTTAATTTTCTGAAAGTCTGCTTCCTGATACAACGAAAGACTTAGATAGATAACAGCGTAGGCGATAAAAATAAAGAACGAAGACCGGATTAGCTGCGAGCGTTCCGATAATTCCTTCAGACTAAATGTTACCACCATACCGGCAACCGTTTGCAGTAAAAGAAATTCATGTGGAAACGGAACCATCAGCGAGCACAAGAGTACCGTTACAAGATGCATGAACAAAGCTGTCCGCGAATCGAAAAATGTACGGACTACTATCGGGGCAATGGCATAAGGGAGTATATAAACATTGAATAACCCGTACGTAACGCATAGTTCCGTAAGAATACAAGGAACAATAATGGTAAGTAATAAAAAAAACACACTTCGCTTATTGTTATAGATTCTTGCCCTGAACGACCATAGATAAAGCCACATACAACACATAATCCCAAACACAAGAACAAACTGTCCTCCCAGGATAATCCCTTGACGTTGATTTCCTCCGGTTTTGTTTTCATAGACAATTTTCAACGAGCGCAACACATTGTACGTATATTCATCTATTATTTCACCCCGGTCTACAATCCGTTCTCCGGCTTGTACCATTCCCGATGCCAATGAAACGCTTTGTAAAAGTTCATCTTTTATCTGCGCAGTCATGTCTCCGTTATAGGTGATGTTCTCCGTCAGGTAGTTATTAATATCGCACGACTTGAGCACTTGCTTGTCTAATTTTGGGGGGCAGTTGTTGATAATAAATTCGTAGGCGGTTTTTACTGTAAAAAGATCGCTTACGAAGTGGGTTTGCGATATATTTGTCTCAACAAGATTTATTTCTGTTAGATTTCCCTTATTTAGTTCTGTAAGCGATTCGAACGAGACAATCCCTTTTTTATAAAGACTATTTAACGATTGCTCAATATATTGCATATAAGATGACCCTGCTTTTTTTCTTAATGTAGTAGCATAGGCTTTTCTCAGTTTTTCAATTTGCTCCGACTCTATTGCCTTGTTGATGCGGTAATAGGGTTTGAAATTTTTTAGGACACTATCTTTTTCTAAAGCTACCTCCTTGTCTGTCTTGTAAATCGGAAAATTGGATGGCGCGGTAAGCAGTCCGTATCTCCAGGGTTTACCTTCATGAAACTGGTATCTGAATTTTCCTTCTCTTGGAAAAAAGTAGGCAATAAGCAGGGCAGTGATAATGAAGTAAACGGCGGAAGGTATGCTATAGTTTTTTACTGTCATATTGTTCGTTATTTCTGGTCAAAAGTACATAATTTGATCCGAAATGTACATAAAAAAGTTTACTAGGCGAAAAAAAAAGGCTACTTTTGCCCAATTATTATAACTATACAACAAAATTATGTCTCAAAGAAAAGTTAGAGTTCGCTTTGCTCCCAGTCCTACAGGGGCTTTGCATATAGGTGGCGTACGTACAGCTTTATACAATTACTTATTTGCCAAACAGCATGGCGGCGATTTAATTCTTCGCATCGAAGATACAGATTCTCAGCGATTTGTTCCCGGAGCGGAGGCATATATTATTGAATCTTTAACCTGGCTGGGTATAAAGTTTGACGAAGGCGTAAGTTTCGGTGGAAAATACGGCCCTTATCGTCAGAGTGAACGTAAAGAAATTTATAAGCAGTACGTAGATCAGCTTTTAAACGAAGGCCTAGCCTATATCGCTTTTGACACCCCTTCGGAACTTGAAGAAAAAAGAAGTGTAATTGCTAATTTTCAATACGACGCGTCAACCCGTTTGCAGATGCGTAATTCGCTTACACTTTCTGCCGACGAAACTAAAGCTCTTGTTGATGCAGGCAACCAATATGTAGTACGTATAAAGATTGAACCAAACGAAAATATTGTTGTAAACGATTTGATTCGCGGCGAAGTTGTCATCAATTCATCTGTTCTGGATGATAAAGTGCTGTATAAGTCGGCCGACAATCTTCCAACCTATCATTTGGCTAATATAGTGGACGATCATTTAATGGAGGTTACGCATGTTATCCGGGGTGAAGAGTGGTTACCAAGCGCTCCGTTGCATGTATTACTATATCGTTTCCTCGGATGGACCGATACCATGCCTTCATTTGCTCATCTTCCTTTACTGCTTAAACCAGAAGGAAACGGAAAGTTAAGCAAACGGGATGGAGACCGCTTAGGATTTCCTGTGTTTCCTTTGCAATGGACTGACCCAGTAAGCGGTGATATCTCTTCGGGCTACCGCGAAAGTGGTTATTTGCCTGAAGCACTTGTAAACTTCCTGGCTTTGCTTGGATGGAATCCGGGAAACGATCAGGAATTACTAGCTATGGAAGAACTTATCCAGCTGTTTTCGCTTGCGCATTGCAGTAAAAGCGGTGCTAAGTTTGATTACGAAAAAGGAAAATGGTTCAATCATCAGTATATACAAAAGAAAGAAAATGCTGTATTAGCTGCCATGTTTGCTCCCTTACTTGCCGAAAAGGGTGTAGAAGCTTGTCCGGAATATATTGAAAAGGTCGTTGGCCTTATGAAGGAACGCGTAAACTTTGTAAAAGAACTTTGGGATCAGGCTTCCTTTTTCTTTGTTGCGCCAACGTCTTACGATGAGAAAACGGTTAAGAAACGTTGGAAAGATAATTCAGCCGCTCAGTTAACCGAACTTATGGCTGTTTTGCTTCCAATCGAAGATTTTGGTTCTGTCAATACCGAAGAAATCGTGAAAGGATGGATTGAAGAAAATCAATATCATTTGGGAAATATAATGAATGCTTTCCGTTTAGCATTGGTCGGAGAATCAAAAGGTCCTCATATTTTTGACATTACAGAGGCTTTAGGGAAGGACGAATCTATTGTACGCTTGAAGCGGGCAATTGAAATATTAAAGTAACGAGAATTAATATGTATAGTATTGCCATCCACCTTTATGCATTTATTGTTGAGTTGATTTCACCTTTTCACAGAAAAGCTCGGCTAATGCGTTTAGGGCAATGGAAAACAAACGGTACGCTTCGGGAGAAGATAGACCGAAATGCAAAATATATTTGGTTTCATGCTTCTTCCTTGGGAGAATTTGAACAGGGACGCCCCTTGATTGAGAAAATTAAGGCGGAACATCCGGAGTATAAGGTACTGCTTACATTCTTTTCGCCTTCGGGTTACGAAGTCAGGAAGAACTATAGCGGGGCTGATGTTGTTTGTTACTTGCCTTTCGACACCCCTTTTCGGGTAAAGAAGTTTCTGGATCTGGCAAATCCTGTTATGGCTGTTTTTATTAAGTATGAATTTTGGGCAAACTATCTGATAGAACTGAAGAACAGAAAGATCCCGGTTTATATTATTTCTGCCATATTTCGGAAAGATCAGTTGTTTTTTAAATGGTATGGAGCAATCTACCGGAAGGTCCTTTCCTGTTTCTCACACATCTATGTACAAGATGATACTTCATATGCATTACTGAATAAATATGGAATAACGAATGTTTCTGTTTATGGAGATACACGTTTTGACAGGGTTCAGGATGTATTTAAGAATACAAAGCAGCTTCCAGTGGTTGAAATGTTTGTCAAAAACAATAAGAGTGAAAAGCAGGTAACCATGGTTGCCGGAAGTTCCTGGCCACAGGATGAAGAAATATTTTTAAGTTATTTCAACGAGCATCCGGAATTAAAGCTAATCATTGCTCCTCATGAAATTCATAAGGACCATCTGATGTATATTGAATCATTGCTAAAGCGTCCGTCTATTCGCCTTTCCGAAGCAAACGAAAAAGATATTTGCGGGAAAGACTGTCTGATTGTGGATAGTTTTGGGTTATTGTCATCCATTTACAGATATGGAGATTTGGCATATGTTGGAGGTGGTTTCGGTGCAGGAATTCATAACGTTCTTGAGGCGGCAGTATATGGCATTCCGGTATTATTCGGACCCAAATACCATAAGTTTAAGGAAGCAAGGGAATTGCTTAAAGTAGGTGGAGGTTTTTCTGTTACTGATAAGAAATCTTTTGATGAGAAAATAGATGAACTGATAACCTATCGTGATCTGCTTAAAGCTGCAGGATCTAATGCGGGTGATTTTGTAAAAGATAATACAGGAGCGACAGAAAAGGTTTATAAAGAATTGCCCTTGTAATCATCTCTATCAAACAGGATAAAAAGCAAGAAGGAGAATTGGCTAGCCGATTCTCCTTCTTGCTTTTTATCCTGTTTTTACTATTCTTCTTCTGCAAACATTGGATCCCAGGCCGGAAGTCGGGTAGGGGTTTGTTTTAATACCTCTTTGACTTTCTCTGTTATGTACTTCTTTTCAACAACAAGCCGGAACATATATTCGTTGAACCATTGATCTGTCATAATCAGGTGACCGTTATTAGCTCCAGGCCCCCAGCTGTTTTCTACCATCCATTTTTTAGAATTACCGTTGCTATCCAGATCTACTGCCATAAGAGTCATGGCATGAGAGGAACCGCTGGCAAAAGTGGCTATACGTTGCTTTTTATCCATACTGAATGTTGTTCCCATAAGAGATTCGTAGTCAAAATTGGCGATGTCAAGTAATCCGCGATCACGATCAAGAAACTTGCCAACATCGCACGAAAAATACATCATCGTACTGTCTTTGATTGACTGAATGGCCATCCCCTTAATATCCTCTACAGGTAGATTCACGTATGTCCAGTTTTTGCCATCGTAACGGTGACGGTCAAAATCTATTTCATACAGTTTATAGTAAGGACGGGTAGGGTCATTCATCAACATCACATAATTGTCTGACAGATTTTCTCCTATAAATTCTTTATAAAAAGAAAGAGGTGTGTATTCTTTTGTTGATACTGGATTTCCTTGCGCATCCTTATGTGTCCATTGAAACTTTGCGGGAGGTTCGCCAAGATTCAGAACCAACATCCGGTAAATGGTACCCAGCATTTCAGTTTTGCTTTTTGCCAGTTGGGCAGTTTTCCCTCCTTTTGCTCCCATATCACGAAGCTGCATACCATATTCACGAAGCTTTAATGAGACCAAATTCGCCATTTTGGATGTATTCTCACTGCTGTTAGTTTCTGGCATTACCTCGCGCGGTACTACTCCGTATTTCCCGATAATATCCGAAATGCCAGTAAACTGACCTCCGTCACTTAGCGGATTACGGAACAACCATTCTACCATCTTATCATCCATAGGCTTCTGTCTGGTATCAATTACACCTTGCAGAAATAGGTTTGCTTTTTCAAGTTGATCCCAGAAGAAAGAATAATTTTGAGAATATTGAAATTCTCCCAGATTATGACTGGCAATTGCTTTAGCACGGAACACATTAAGTCCGGTAAAAAGCCAGCAACGGCCAGACGACTTTTGGTTTGTGATGCCTTTCGAGTTTACTTTGTTTGAGAAATAGGTATCTATTTCTTTCAGATTCTCTCCATTCACTGCCAGCTTGTTGATGTCATTATTTCCAATGGCATTTCGAAGGGCTTTGTCGGCAGGAGTTCCCTGATATGACTGTTTGATTTGTTCCAACATTTGAGGAGAAATACCTCCGTCGGCCTGTTGGGCATTTACTGAAAGCGACATTGTCAAGGTCAGAGCCGCTATCCATACGTTATTTTTATTCATGATTTATATAATAAGTTGATAGGTTTCTTTTTACCAAACCAATCCATCCTGACGGATATGCCAACATTTATTGGGGGTGGCTAGTGTTATTTCGTACATGCCCGGAGTTGTATATAATTTGATTCGTTTTGCAATTTCCGCTGAGCAGATTTCTTCGGGTTTTAAAATGGCCGTCTTTGTCGCATACTCTCCGTTTATACCTTTGTATTCTTGCTGACGGTAATAAAGCTGACGCAGTATCCATTTGTACTCTTCATCTGGATTAGGAATAAACAGCTCTTCTTCCTTTCCCGCTACTTTATCGGATAGTTGAACGTAACCCCAGTATTCAGGTAAATGGATATTGATAATTCCTGTAGGTGCCCAAACCCAGTTGTATTCGGAAATTTTAGTATGACCGGGTTTCGGTATTTTTATATATTTCCCGTTTTGTATTTTAACAGGCCATTCAACGCGCGAGAAATTAATGCGTAGCTGTTCGCCAGCCTGAGGTTTTTCTTTCCCTCGCATTACCTGATAAATCGATTTCCACGGAATATATACTTCCACACTCCAGGATTTATCCTTGTCTTTAGGATTATTTAGTGTGCCATCAATACTAACGGCTTTCTTCATTCCCGCAAACTCCCAGTTATTCAGAACTACATTTCCTTCATCACGATAAGGCTTGTTCAGGTATAGATCCCAATCTGTTCCGAGCGAATTAATCTCGTATTCCATGTAATTATGAGTATCATTGGATGGATTCAGAAAAATTTCAAAATCATTATCCTGATAAATGACGGTGTCATGCTCTTTGATAGTTCCCCAAACATGCGGCTCTTCCATTAACACGGCAAAATACATCCCGTCATTATCGTAAGTCATTTTAGCCCGGGTTTTAAAGGTTGGCAAGGGTTGCTTATCTCCTTCAATATCTACAAAGTCGGATGTCCAGGGAATAGCATCCCATTCATTTTTGGAAAGTTTTCCATCAATTACAATTTTAGAGGGAGCTTTGTAGCAAACATATGTTGGCGCATTTGGTTGAGTATGGATTTTGTACGTAATACTCTTTTCTTTTGTAGAAGAGAATGCGTTGAAAGCTATCTGCGATACTATAAGTGTGCCAATAATTAATCTTTTATTCTTCATCAATTGCAATTTAGTGTGTTATGTTTTCTTTTTGATTCAAAATGTCTAATGTCGCTCCCAGCCAGTCGTCTATGTCGTCGGGATAATGCTGACTAGTCCGGTTTTCACCCCGCTTATGTCCAAGGCGTACGACAACAGTACGTTTTTCAGGTATGGCTAGCACGTATTGTCCCAACATCCCTCTCATGTATATAACATCCAGACCTTTGTACTCGAGTTTCCAGAATTGATAGCCATAGTGTTTGTTTGGTTCATTGTACATTCGGTCGGTCAGTAATGTATCCGGAGTAGTAGCCGCCTTCAAATATAAATCCGAAATAATTTGCTTGCCTTCCCAGCTTCCCTTATTCAGTATCAGCTGACCAAAACGTGCGAAGTCGCGGGCATTGGAATTAAAACAGCAATAGGCTTTTTCGATGCCATCTTTATGATCCAGACTCCACAAAGCATCCTCTTCGGCATGCATCGGAGTCCACAGTTTCCTCGACACATAAGAGCTTAATTTTTCACCTGTCGCCTTTTCAACAATAAAAGCCAGCAATTGAGTAACGCCACTTTGATAGTTAAAGAACACTCCCGGCTTTTCAATCTGCTTCATTCCGAAGGTCACATCCTTCAGATCATCTCCGTAATATAGCTTCGTTGTTGTCGAAAATGGAGAGGTGTAAGACTCGTCAAAATCTACGCCAGCACTCATGGAAAGAAGATTTCGGATTGTTAGCTTTTTCCCTTCGAACGTATTAAACTCAGGGAAGAAATCGCTTACCGGTTGTTCTGTACTTTGGATAAAACCATCATCAATTGCACAACCCACGGCAAGAGATACAATACTTTTTGCCATGGAAAATGAATTGCTAAGCGTCTGTTGGGTATAATCCTCCCAATACTGTTCGAAAATAACTGCGGTATCCTGAATTACGACAAATGCAACTGTACCATGCGCATCAAAGTCGTTCAGATAAGCCGAATCGATATGCATTTTATTGTAGGCATCTGATAGCTTCCAGGGTTGAGGATTTCCTGCTTCAATCACCCTGTTTTCGAATATCGGGTACTGATCAATCTTTGGATAAAGATGTATAAGAGCCTGACGCAGATAGTAGTTGGAAGGCAATGCCAGATAGCCTATAAAGCAGAGGCAAATAACCAGCATCGCCCAACCTGATTTATTCATTTAATAGGCTCCTTCTTCTTTATACCACGAAGCATACATGTGATAATTGTTGGCAATCTTCTGATTCATCTCTTTGGCTTGCTCGGGATCCACCTTTTTAATGAATTTGGCAGGAGCACCGGCATAAATACTTCCCGGTTCAACCTGGGTTTTACTTAACACCACAGATCCGGCTGCGATAATAGCTCCTTCGCCGATAACCGCATGATCCAGAATAATAGACCCCATTCCCAGCAATGCTCCGTCGCAGACTTTAGCTCCGTGAATTACTACATTGTGTCCCACCGATACATTGTCGCCAATTTCGATGGTCGACTTTTCATATAGCGTATGAAGTACTGATCCGTCTTGAATGTTTACACCGTTACCTATCCGTATCGAGTTTACATCTCCCCGAAGTACAGTCCCGAACCAAATGCTGCATCCATCTCCAATTTCAACATCTCCAATAATGGTGGCATTGTCTGCCAAATAAGTGTCGTTGCCAATTTTAGGTGTAAAACCTCTGACTGATTTTATAAGAGCCATATTTTTTTAGTTGTTAATTTAATGTTGCCGGCTGGTTAAAGCTCGGCTGATTTATTTTTTAGCCATTCTTTTTCTTCTTCAAACAGGAACGGACTTAGTTTTTCATATACCCTCTGATGATATTTGTTAAGCCATGCGCGTTCCCTTGCCGAAAGCTGCGATGCGATAATCAGTTTGCTATCGATGAGACAAAGCGTAAGCGTTTCAAAACTGTAAAATTTACCGAATTCAGTTTCGCTGTCTTCTCTTACCAGTATAAGATTCTCGATGCGAATACCATATTCATCAGTCCGGTACACACCTGGTTCATTACTGATAACCATGCCAGGTTGTAAAGCAACTGGATTTTCTTCCATCCGGATACTTTGCGGACCTTCGTGAACATTCAGGAAATGCCCTATTCCGTGCCCGGTTCCGTGCATGTAGTTTATCCCGTTGTCCCACAGAGCTTTTCTTGCAAGAATGTCCAATTGAGAACCTCTGGTTCCCTGAGGAAACTTACATTTGGCAAGACTAATGTGCCCTTTTAATACACGGGTAAAGTCTTTCATCATAGCTTCGGTCGGTTCACCCAGGGCGATGGTACGAGTAATGTCCGTTGTGCCGTCAAAGTATTGAGCACCGGAATCAATAAGTAAAAGCCCCTCCTGTGCAAGTGTGGCATTACTTTCCGGTGTAGCTCCGTAGTGAACAATGGCTCCGTGTCCTTTGTACCCGGCTATCGTTTCGAAACTTTCGCTTACATATAGGGCTTGTTTGTTACGGAACTCAGCAAGCTTTTCGCTAATGCTTATTTCCGTAAGAGTTTTACCGGCCGACAGACTTTTTTCCATCCAGATGAAGAAGCGTGTAAGAGCTACTCCATCTCTAACCATGGCATTTGAGAAGCCCTCTATTTCTTTTTCGTTTTTGATACTTTTAAGCATGGCAACAGGAGAAACGCCTTCAATTACTTCGCAAGAGAAAGGAAGTGCATTGTATAAAGCGAAATTTGTCTTTTTCGGGTCAATAAACAAGCGTGTTTTATCTTTTAGTTTGGCCAGGTAGGAGGTTATTTTGGAGTAGTCAGCCAGAGTAACACCTTCAGCCTGCAGATTTTTGGACATTTCGTGCGTAATTTTCCCGGGTAAGATAAACAATACTGTTTCCTCTTCCGAGATAAAGGCGTAGCTAACCACAACCGGATTGTATTCAACATCGTTACCCCTGATATTGAAGGTCCAGGCAATCTCATCCAGCGCACACAAAACCAGACCATCTGCTCCAGCTTCATGCAGCTTAGTGTTGATGGCTTCTAATTTATCGCTTGTCGATTTTCCACTGTATTCAACAGGAAGTTCGAACAACATTCCTCTGGGAATAGCCGGACGGTCTATCCATATTTCATGAATTAAATCGCGGGAAACATCAAGGGTGATTTTCTTTTTTTTTAGAACCAGATTCAACTCTTCTGCATCTGCTACACTGTAGGTTTGTCCATCTAATCCAACTGTCTCATTTTCCTGGAGATTGCGTAAAATAAAGGCAGGAAGACCCGGTGTTTCAGGTAGCCCCATTTTATATAATTCGATTCCAGATCCTTCCAATTCTTTGGCAGCTTGCAGAAAATACCTCGAATCTGTCCACAATCCAGCTTTATCAGCCGTAATAACAACTGTTCCGGCCGAACCTGTAAATCCGGATATCCATTGCCTGGACTTCCAGCAATCCGCAGGATATTCACTTAAGTGAGGATCCGAACTGGGAATTATGTAAGCTCCCATGTTATAATGCTTCATGGCCTCTCTGAGAGCGCTAATGCGTTGCTGAATGATTGTTTTCATCGTATTTTTTATTTAGTTTTTCATATTCCTAATGCAAAAATAGGGAATAAATCCTTATTCTACTCGTTGTAGAATATAAAATAAGACATTCCAAAAATAAGAAGAGGAACTTCTCGTCAGTGAAGCTTTTTTGTTATGCTATGGTTCTCATTTATATAACAGATATGCAGGCTAAATCTATTCCAAAATTTAATTTTATTTCTTCTTTTCTAATCACTCAAATCTCTTTCGTGTTACCTTTTTCTTGTTAACAGTCATTTTGCTTAAATGATTTTTTTGTCTTTGATTTTATTTAATGTCGTTATTTGGGGAAGTATAAGCCGATTGTGTAGAACTATTCGGCCAATCAATTCCAATGGGATTGGTTTGTCCAATGGAAATTGAACCGAACCCTTTCCCATTTTAAATGCTGAGAGCTCTTCTTTAAAAGCTTCTATACCTTTAGGAGTGGGATAAAAACCAATGTGTCTCTTAAATGCTGCAAAATATACCAGAATTACCCCATTAATTTTAAAGGAGGGGATGGCGTAGCTTATAGTTTCCACTGCATCGGGGGCAACGTTCTTAATTGTATTCCGGATTTGTTGCAGAATATTTTGTGTATCTTCCGGGAACCCCGCTATGTATTCGTCAATTGTTTTGGATATTGAATCTGACATTGAAAAATGGTTTTGAAATTAATATTTATTTGTCGAACTGTATGAAATGTACTAATTAAGATAAAACTGTTTTCGTTTTTAGACTGAACTAAAACAAAGATAGAAAAGTCTCGGATATTATAGGCTTGCACATGGTATTTATTAAGCGTAAACCATAAATCGTTTATCTCTTTTTTATAGTTTTGTCATAAAAATATAATACAATATATAATGGTAATAATCCGGAGTATCTTGGATACTGATTTATACAAGTTTACCACTAGTTACGCTTACTCCAAACTCTTTCCTCGTGCTTTTGGCGAATTTGAGTTTGTGGACCGTAATGATATGGATTTTCCTGAAGGCTTTGACAACTTGTTACGCGATGAGCTTAAAAAAATGACAGAGCTATCTCTTTCAATTGAAGAAGAAGCTTTCTTAAAGAATAAGATGTCTTATCTGCCTCCCACGTATATAGATTTTTTGAAAGGATTTCGGTTTGATCCCCGCGAAGTGCAGGTTACGATGAAAGGGGGGAAGCTGCATGTGATCGCAACGGGGCTGCTTTATCGGATCACTTTGTGGGAAACACCTATTCTTGCAATTGTTTCAGAGCTTTATTTTAAAGTAACAGGGAAAATTCCGGACATATCTTACATGGAAAGACGAGCTATCGAGAAGGCTCAAATGATGAAGGATCATGGTATTGTCTTTTCTCTCTTTGGAATGCGTCGCCGGTTTAGTTTCGCGGTGGAAGACAGGGTAACCGATTTACTGAAAAAATATTCCGATACTAATTTCTTCGGTACGAGTAATGTCTATTTCGCTTTTAAGCATAATCTGAATCCCTCTGGTACCCATCCTCATGAATGGGTGCAGTTTCATGGTTCTATCTATGGATACAAAATGGCTAACTACATGGCTATGGAAAATTGGATCAATGTGTATGACGGAGATTTGGGGACGGTGCTAACCGATACATTCACAACAGATGTCTTTCTGCGAAACTTCAGCAAAAAACATGCATCCCTGTTCACCAGTCTTCGTCAGGATAGTGGCGATCCTTTTGTATTTACAGATAAAGCAATTCGTCGCTACGAAGAACTTCGGGTAAATCCTAAGCTTAAATACATTGTCTTTTCCGATAGTCTTTATGTGGAGAAGGCTATTCAGATTAAAGAATATTGTGGGGATAGAATTGGTGCGTCATTTGGTATTGGGACAAACCTTACCAATGATGTGGGCAATGGGAACAATGCACTCAATATTGTTATGAAACTGTTTCGATGTAAAATGACGGAGAAACAACCTTGGCAGGAATGTGTAAAGCTTTCGGATGTTGATGGAAAACACACGGGAAGTTTGCAAGAAATCAAACTGGCTCAGCAAACATTGTGTATATTAAACGGCTAATTCCAACCTGGTGATTTTCACTGTATATATATAATGTACACGAGGTAAAATCCGGTTTATCCTCTCTGAAAAAACTTTAAAAAAAGATTGTGCTTTAACAATCGGGTTATCAGAGATTAAGGTGATATTGAGAGGCGTGGTATAAAAATAAGATAGGAAAAGGTTTGGATTGTATGTTGTAAAGCACTACTTTTGTCCCCGCATTCAAGAGAGAGTGGCGCAGCAACCATGATGAGGAAACGAACAGCGGTGTACATAAGGTGAGGTTAGCAGAGCTAAGCGAGAAACCTGCAGTCATACTGAAAACGGCTTCCGAAACTTTTTAAAATAAACTTTCCAAAACATTTGGAAGTTAAAAATAAAAAGACGTATCTTTGCACCCGCTTTGCCGCTGTAACATACAGCGACTAAATGCAAAAAAGAGTTCTTTGAAAAATTTACATATCAACAAGTAGTACAAGAAAAATTATCTTTTGGGATAGTTGGACGTAAAGAATGAAATTAATACCGTCAATTGTAAACTAATAATAGAAGGGAATTCTGAGCAAGAGATATTAAGACAAACAAATTATACAACGAAGAGTTTGATCCTGGCTCAGGATGAACGCTAGCGACAGGCTTAACACATGCAAGTCGAGGGGCAGCATAAAAGTAGCAATACTTTGGTGGCGACCGGCGCACGGGTGAGTAACGCGTATGCAACCTACCTATCAGAGGGGGATAACCCGGCGAAAGTCGGACTAATACCGCATAAAACAGGGGCACCGCATGGTGATATTTGTTAAAGATTAATTGCTGATAGATGGGCATGCGTTCCATTAGGTAGTTGGTGAGGTAACGGCTCACCAAGCCGACGATGGATAGGGGAACTGAGAGGTTGGTCCCCCACACTGGTACTGAGACACGGACCAGACTCCTACGGGAGGCAGCAGTGAGGAATATTGGTCAATGGGCGAGAGCCTGAACCAGCCAAGTCGCGTGAAGGAAGAAGGATCTATGGTTCGTAAACTTCTTTTGCAGGGGAATAAAGTGGAGGACGTGTCCTCTTTTGTATGTACCCTGAGAATAAGGATCGGCTAACTCCGTGCCAGCAGCCGCGGTAATACGGAGGATCCGAGCGTTATCCGGATTTATTGGGTTTAAAGGGTGCGTAGGTGGTTTAATAAGTCAGCGGTGAAAGTTTGCAGCTTAACTGTAAAAATGCCGTTGAAACTGTTAGACTTGAGTGTAAATGAGGTAGGCGGAATGCGTGGTGTAGCGGTGAAATGCTTAGATATCACGCAGAACTCCGATTGCGAAGGCAGCTTACCAAGCTACAACTGACACTGAAGCACGAAAGCGTGGGGATCAAACAGGATTAGATACCCTGGTAGTCCACGCAGTAAACGATGATTACTAGCTGTTTGCGATACACAGTAAGCGGCACAGCGAAAGCGTTAAGTAATCCACCTGGGGAGTACGCCGGCAACGGTGAAACTCAAAGGAATTGACGGGGGCCCGCACAAGCGGAGGAACATGTGGTTTAATTCGATGATACGCGAGGAACCTTACCCGGGTTTGAACGCAGAGAGACAGGGGTGGAAACATCCTTTTCAGCAATGACTGTCTGCGAGGTGCTGCATGGTTGTCGTCAGCTCGTGCCGTGAGGTGTCGGCTTAAGTGCCATAACGAGCGCAACCCTTATCTTTAGTTACTAACAGGTCAAGCTGAGGACTCTAGAGAGACTGCCAGCGTAAGCTGTGAGGAAGGTGGGGATGACGTCAAATCAGCACGGCCCTTACATCCGGGGCGACACACGTGTTACAATGGTAAGGACAAAGGGCAGCTACCGGGCGACCGGATGCGAATCTCTAAACCTTATCTCAGTTCGGATCGGAGTCTGCAACTCGACTCCGTGAAGCTGGATTCGCTAGTAATCGCGCATCAGCCATGGCGCGGTGAATACGTTCCCGGGCCTTGTACACACCGCCCGTCAAGCCATGGGAGCCGGGGGTACCTGAAGTTCGTAACCGCAAGGATCGACCTAGGGTAAAACTGGTGACTGGGGCTAAGTCGTAACAAGGTAGCCGTACCGGAAGGTGCGGCTGGAACACCTCCTTTCTGGAGCCTGAGTTCCCTTTTACGGTTTGCAAGGTATTAAGGAAGGAACTTTACGTTCGTTTGTACTACGCTGTTGAATATGTGATAATATATGATCTTATAAAACTGGGAAACCAGAAGAGAAACAAGAGGCTGAAGCGCCTGCCCCGAAAGACCGGAAACGGTCAATACACGGAAAGAGCTTCAGGCACAAGTTAGAAAGCCAGTCCTATAGCTCAGTTGGTTAGAGCGCTACACTGATAATGTAGAGGTCGGCAGTTCAACTCTGCCTGGGACTACGAAGTAAAACTTTACGGGGGATTAGCTCAGCTGGCTAGAGCATCTGCCTTGCACGCAGAGGGTCAACGGTTCGAATCCGTTATTCTCCACACAAACCGGACGCCGCAAGGCAAAGGTAAGAAGATCTTTGACATGATGGACAACAAAGCAATAAAGTAACAAATTAAGAGCAAGCTTTAAAAATATATCAATCCGACACATGTGGTCGTATTAATACGACTGCGCATATGTGCACGGAAAAAGAAAGTAAGCAAGGGCAGACGGTGGATGCCTTGGCTCTCGGAGGCGAAGAAGGACGTGATAAGCTGCGATAAGTTCGGGGGATGTGCAAATAACAATTGATCCCGAAATTTCCGAATGGGGCAACCCGGCAGGTTGAAGGCCTGTCATTCCGTAAGGAAGGCAAACGTGGGGAACTGAAACATCTAAGTACCCATAGGAGAAGAAAACAAAAGTGATTCCCCAAGTAGTGGCGAGCGAACGGGGAACAGCCCAAACCTATGCTGTTGAGGCAGTATAGGGGTTGTAGGACTACGATGTGGCAAGAAATCAGTAAAGTGGAACGTTTTGGAAAGAACGGCTATATAGGGTGACAGTCCCGTACACGACTTATTGACGAAGCCTAGTAGTATCCTGAGTAGCGCGGGACACGAGAAATCCTGTGTGAAACTGCGGGGACCATCCCGTAAGGCTAAATACTCCCGAGAGACCGATAGCGAACCAGTACTGTGAAGGAAAGGTGAAAAGAACCTCGAATAGAGGAGTGAAATAGACCCTGAAACCGTCTGCCTACAAGCGGTCGGAGCATCTATAAGATGTGACGGCGTGCCTTTTGCATAATGAACCTACGAGTTACTGTCATTGGCAAGGTTAAGGAATTAAGTTCCGGAGCCGAAGCGAAAGCGAGTCTTAATAGGGCGAGTTAGTCAGTGGTAGTAGACGCGAAACCAAGTGATCTACCCTTGATCAGGTTGAAGGTTGGGTAACACCAACTGGAGGACCGAATCGGTATACGTTGAAAAGTGTTCGAATGAATTGAGGGTAGGGGTGAAAGGCTAATCAAACTTGGAGATAGCTCGTACTCCCCGAAATGCATTTAGGTGCAGCCTTTGTTATTACTAGTATGAGGTAGAGCGACTGATTGGATGCGAGGGCTTCACCGCCTATCAAGTCCAGATAAACTCCGAATGCGTATTAGTTTAGACAAGGAGTGAGGGCATGGGTGCTAAGGTCCATGTCCGAGAGGAGAAGAATCCAGACCATCAGCTAAGGTCCCCAAATAGCAGCTAAGTTGAATTAACGAAGTCAGATTGCAAAGACAGCTAGGATGTTGGCTTGGAAGCAGCCATTCATTTAAAGAGTGCGTAACAGCTCACTAGTCGAGGAATTTGGCGTGGATAATAATCGGGCATAAGCTGTTTACCGAAGCTATGGAATCATGTAAATGATTGGTAGGGGAGCATTCTGCTCAGCTTAGAAGGTAGGGGATAACCCCTGCTGGAGCGTGCAGAAAAGCAAATGTAGGTATAAGTAACGATAAAGGGGGTGAGAAACCCCCTCGCCGAAAGACTAAGGCTTCCTGATCAACGTTAATCGGATCAGGGTTAGTCGGGACCTAAGGATAAGCCGAACGGCGATTCCGATGGAAGAATGGGTTAATATTCCCATACTACTTTATAGAGCGATGTGGAGACGGAGAAGTGAAAGTCCTGCTGCCTGACGGAATAGGTAGTTAAAGGGTGTAGGCGTTGATCATTGTAGGCAAATCCGCAGTGAGAGTCGAACCTGATAGTATGCGGAGTGCTTGCACGAAGCAATATGGATGTAACCAGGCTCCCAAGAAAATCCGCTAAGCATAATTTATAGAGTACCCGTACCGTAAACGGACACACGTAGTTGGGTTGAGTATACTAAGGCGCTCGAGTGATTCACGGTTAAGGAACTAGGCAAAATAGTCCTGTAACTTCGGGAAAAAGGACGCCATCAGCAATGGTGGCCGCAGAGAATAGGCCCAGGCGACTGTTTAACAAAAACACATGGCTATGCAAAATAGAAATATGAAGTATATGGCCTGACACCTGCCCGGTGCTGGAAGGTTAAGAGGAGATGTCATCGCAAGAGAAGCATTGAATTGAAGCCCCAGTAAACGGCGGCCGTAACTATAACGGTCCTAAGGTAGCGAAATTCCTTGTCGGGTAAGTTCCGACCTGCACGAATGGTGTAACGATCTGGGCACTGTCTCAACCGTGAGCTCGGTGAAATTGTAGTATCGGTGAAGATGCCGATTACCCGCGATGGGACGAAAAGACCCCGTGAACCTTTACTATAGCTTTACATTGCATTTGGGTAATTAATGTGTAGGATAGGCCGGAGGCTATGAAGCGGGCACGCTAGTGTTTGTGGAGCCGACGTTGAAATACGGCCCTTTGATTATTTGAATTCTAACTCCCGATGGGAGGACACTGTATGGTGGGTAGTTTGACTGGGGTGGTCGCCTCCAAAAGTGTAACGGAGGCTTCTAAAGGTACCCTCAGGCCGATTGGTAACCGGTCGTAGAGTGTAATGGCATAAGGGTGCTTGACTGGGAGACAAACAAGTCGATCAGGTAGGAAACTAGAGCATAGTGATCCGGTGGTTCCGCATGGAAGGGCCATCGCTCAAAGGATAAAAGGTACTCCGGGGATAACAGGCTGATCGCTCCCAAGAGCTCATATCGACGGAGCGGTTTGGCACCTCGATGTCGGCTCGTCACATCCTGGGGCTGGAGAAGGTCCCAAGGGTTGGGCTGTTCGCCCATTAAAGTGGCACGCGAGCTGGGTTCAGAACGTCGTGAGACAGTTCGGTCTCTATCTATCGTGGGCGCAGGAAATTTGAGAGGCTCTGACACTAGTACGAGAGGACCGTGTTGGACTGACCACTGGTTTACCGGTTGTACCGCCAGGTGCACTGCCGGGTAGCTAAGTCGGGATTGGATAAGTGCTGAAAGCATCTAAGTACGAAGCCAGCCTCAAGATTAGATTTCCTTATAAGGGTGGTTGAAGACTACGACCTTGATAGGCTACAGGTGTAAGGGCAGTAATGTCGAAGCCGAGTAGTACTAATAGCCCGAAACTTTCGTTTCCGTGGAAACGGGTTGATATATTGATAAGAAAAGAGTAAGCTCATAAGATGAGTTATTTTATTGCTAGTCCAACATTCAAACATCATAAGAAATTAAGGTGGTTATAGCGTTGGGGTTCCACCTCTTCCCATTCCGAACAGAGAAGTTAAGCCCACCCACGCCGATGGTACTGCGTATAGTGGGAGAGTAGGTAGCCGCCGTTTTACAAGAGGAGTTAGTTCGTAAGAGCTGACTCCTCTTTTTGTTTATATACCCTATCAATCAGGAAAGCTTTGCGGGAATCTAAATAACAACGACCTTATTCCATGTATGAAACAAGGTCGTTGTTATTTAGATTTATACTCTGTAAAAGATATTTTCTTAGGGAAGTATTAACTTAATAATTTCTCCGTATGATGGTAGGTGTTTGAAAGCCTCATTCATATCGTATATTCCAGCATATACTTGTGCGCATGCAAGAACTCCTCCATGAGCAAAAACAAAAACGGTATTGTTGTTACTTTTTCTAACTTCATCAAGAAAAGCTGCTACCCGGTTGTATTGATCTGTAAAAGATTCGCCTCCGGGAGTTGGAACATGTACCCAATCTTTAAACCATGCCTCGGAATGAGGGTGACTACTTACTTCATCCCAGGATTTCATTTCCCAGCTTCCAAAATTCAATTCTTTTATTCTATCGTCTTTCCATGCATCTTCAAAACCGCAATAGCTGGCGAGGCGTACACAACGAGAAAGTGGACTAGTATATACTTTGTCGGCCGAAATCAGTTGTAACTCTTTTTTTACTGTTTCTGCTTCAGTTTCAAAAGAATCACGCAAGGGAACATCTGTTTGTCCGTAGGAATATCCTGCGGGAACATCAACAGAAGTGTGTCTGATTAAATATAGTTCCATTTCAGTGAGATTTTAATGCGTGACCGAATATATCAATACTATGCCCAGATAAAACGTAAGTTCACAAAGCAATACCAGAGCTCCGCAGCAATCACCGGTATACCCTTCAATTTTCTTTTTCATCAGAGACGTAAGAAAATACCAGCACGTTATAACGGGCAGAGTTGCCCAAAGATAAACAACTTCAGGGAGCCATACAAGTGGAAGCAACCCACAAATAGCAGTAAAAATATATTCACCGGGCGCCATACGGCTATAAACAACTTTAGCCTTGCTATCTTCTTCTTTTCTTGCGTAAGGAAGTCTGTTGATGAGCATAGAAGATACTCCCTTTGAAAAGGGATCTGCAGCCAATATGGCACAACCTGCAAGGTCTATCGGAAGGCTGTTTAACAAGGTGTATTGAAGTAAAAAGTAAAAAATAAGACCAATTACGCCATAAGTACCGATATGAGAGTCTTTCATAATTGAAAGAATCTTCGGTCTATCAGTACCTCCTCCGAATCCATCAAAGAAATCAGCCAGTCCGTCTTCATGAAGGCAGCCAGTTATTAATAGCCGGCTTGTCATTGTTAATAGGATAGCTATACCCAGAGGAAAGACTAAAGCAGATGAATATAAAACAGCTGCCGATATACCGGCGGTAAGCCAGCCAGTCATCGCCCATCCGCTTACTACATTTTTAAAATACTCCCCTGGTACTGGCGTAATACGCCAGAACGGGAGACGAGTAAAAAAGATAAAGGCAGCCAGAATTCGCATATCAGAAATATTTAGTTACTGCAGCGTTGCTGAAAGTATTCATTTCGTTAATCATCCGTACAGCTGATTCAACAATCGGATAAGCGCAAATCGCTCCGGAGCCTTCACCTAAGCGTAGTCCTAAGTTAAGAAGTGGTTTTACCTGAAGGTAATTTAAAAGTAACTTGTGCCCAGCTTCATCTCCCTGATGTCCGAATATACAGTACGACAAAACATCGGGATGTAATTTGGAAGCAGCCAGTACACAATTTGTCATAATAAAACCATCCACAAGAATAATCATATTTAGTTCGGCAGCACGTAACATCCCACCCGCTGCCATAATCATTTCTATTCCTCCGAAGTAACGCATAACATCCAAAGGACTTTTATCTCCTTTGTAGTTATCTAGTGCTCGTTTGAGAATTGTATATTTATGAAGTACTCCTTTCTGATCAAGTCCACTTCCAGCCCCTACGCACTCAAACAACGGAATGCCTGTAAGACAAGCCATCCACATGCTGGAAGGTGATGTATTTCCGATTCCCATCTCGCCGAAACTAATAACGTTGCAGCCTTCTTCGTTACATTGAGAAACTATTTCTGCGCCAATAGTTAGACACTGCTCCATTTCTTCGTTGGTAAGTGCCGATTCGTATAGAAAATTGCGCGTTCCCTTGCGTACTTTACGAGAAATAAGACCATCTATGATTGGAAAATCGTAATCTATTCCACCATCTACCACTTTCAATTTAAAGTTATGCTGACGGGCAAGAAAATTGATTCCGGCTCCGCCCCCAAGAAAATTACTAATCATCTGCATTGTAACTTCCTTTGGTGAAAAGCTTACACCTTCATCAACAATACCATGATCGGCAGCAAAAATGATTGCGTGTGGGTTATTTAACCCAGGAGTAAGCGTTTGTTGAATTAATCCTATTTGTAAGGCGATCTCTTCAAGTATTCCTAATGAACCTTTAGGCTTGGTTAAGTCATTAATTTTATAAAGGAGTGATTCACGTATCGCCTGATCTGGTTGTGAAATCTGAAATGTATTCATTTTAAAGCAAATTATTTTTTGATGATAACCGGGATCCCGCTTATCATAAGTATTACTTCGTCGGCTTTGCCGGCAATATATTGATTAAACCAGCCTTGAAGGTCGGTAAATTTACGTTGTAACTCATCGGGAGAAACCCCTCCAAGACCAATTTCATTTGTTACAAATAAAAAAGTCGCATCCTTAGAAAGTAGTTTTAAAAACTCCTCTTTAAGTTGCGAAAGTGATAAATCTACATCCGCATTATTGTCAAAGAAAAAATTGGTAGCCCACAGTGTAACGCAATCTATCAGAACAACTCTCCCCGAAAGTTCATGCTGGCTTAAGAACTTCTCCTCTTCAATATTAGTCCATTCTTTACCACGATCCGCTTGATGCCGTATAATACGTGCACGGTATTCATCGTCCCACACTCTTGATGTAGCAAGATAGACAGGGTTTTCAGACAGAGAAAGAGCAATTTTTTGTGCATAACTGCTTTTCCCTGACCGTTGACCTCCGGTTATTACAATAACCTTTTTACTCATCTTTCTGATTTGCGGTAAGACTTATTAGGCGCCTTTGACGTTCTTGGTTTACCAGATGCTCCCGCAAATTTAGAATCATGAAACTTGCCTGGAGCACCAGCTGATCTTGTATTTCTAGGTTTGCCAAAAGCTCCTTCAGTCTTAGAGTCATTAAACCTACCAGAAGTGCCATCAGTTCTTACACTTCTAGGCTTACCAAACGCACCTTCAGTCTTGGAATCGCGGAACTTGCCTGGGGCACTAGCTGATCTTGTATTTCTAGGTTTGCCAAAAGCTCCTTCAATCTTAGAGTCATTAAACCTACCAGAAGTGCCATCAGTTCTTACACTTCTAGGCTTACCAAACGCACCTTCAGTCTTGGAATCGCTGAACTTACCCGGAGCTCCAGCTGTTCTTGCATTTCTAGGTTTGCCAAATGCCCCTTCAGTCTTAGAGTCATTAAACCTACCAGGAGTGCCATCAGTTCTTACACTTCTAGACTTACCAAACGTACCCTCAGTCTTGGAATCGCTGAACTTGCCCGGAGCTCCAGCCATCCTGCTACTTCTAGGCTTACTATATGCCCCTTCATATTTCGAATCGCGGAACTTATCAGGAGTATTTGACTTTGGTTTATCCTGCGAATTTGGTTCTTTAGCAGAGTAAGGGTTTTTACGTCCCTCATCTTTACGGTAAAATTTGCGATATGGAACGAATGGAGTTTCTTCTTCTTCTTCTTCCAATTGTGGACGGTTTGCCGGATTGTTTTTACTGGTCTTTCTTAGCGCCGCAGACTTGGGAGCAGATGCCATTTGCTGAGCAAGAATACCTTTCGCTCTATTTGACAGCTTATTACTGCTTGTGCTTTGAGCGTTCTGTTGTTTTCCTTTGGCAATGCGGATAGCAACCGCATTCATATTGATGGGAAAACCGTCTACCAGAACCTTATCTTCATCCTG
Organism: uncultured Macellibacteroides sp.; assembly: GCF_963667135.1. Taxonomy (NCBI): domain Bacteria; kingdom Pseudomonadati; phylum Bacteroidota; class Bacteroidia; order Bacteroidales; family Porphyromonadaceae; genus Macellibacteroides; species uncultured Macellibacteroides sp. Next base: position 2,312,151 of record NZ_OY762974.1, read on the forward strand.
TACGAAAGCGCCTAATTGGGCAACATTTCCATTGATCGTTACGCGACCACTTTCAATAAAACGATCTGCTTCTCTACGAGAACAAAGTCCGGAGTCGCTGATTAATTTATTAAGTCGATGTGTCATTTGTATATATCGGTGTTTAATTAATAATCGAAATAAAAATAGTTACAAAAATTCCCATGACCAGTTCCGTGTTACTGTTAATCCGAATGGCGGCAAGCATATCTTCGGTTGTAAAATCTTTTTGGGTTGTACCAATGTAGGGCTTTTCAACTACCTGTCCATAATAAACATGTGTCCCTCCAAACCTGCAATCCAAAATGGCAGCCAACGCAGCTTCCGGATATCCGGAGTTAGGACTTAGGTGGCATGGTCCGTAAGTGTGAACAAAATCACGTTTATACCACATTCCCGCCACATGTAGCATAAGAAAGGCAGTAATCCGAGCAGGAATATAATTAGCCAGATCATCTAACTGTGCTGCAGTCCGGCCAAAGTCGATATATCTTTCGTTCTTATATCCAATCATAGAATCAAGCGTGTTTATCATTTTGTATGCCATCATACCCGGTAGGCCCAGAATAGCAAACCAAAACATAGGCGCTATCACTCCGTCGCTCAGGTTTTCTGCCAACGTTTCAAGAGCCGCAGTCCGTATTTCTTGCTGAGAAAGATCGGACGTATCTCTTCCAACAATGCGAGACAGTTGCTTCCTCCCTTCTTCCGTACTACGATCTACAGATTCAAATACAGCTTTCACCTCTTGAATAAGCGTTTTTCCAGCCAGACAATAAAATACGCCGATAGCGGTAATTATATGTTCTAGCCAAGGTGAAATATTAGATACATAATCCAATAGCGTATAACAAATGCCAAAAATACCGATAATTAGTCCCAAGGTAAGGAAAGTGCCTTTTTTTGAACGGTTTTCACCTCTGTTAAGTTTCTTTTCTCCCACAGAAATAGCATTACCAAACCAAACAACCGGGTGGGGCCAATGAGGCGGATCTCCAAGAAGGCGGTCACCCAGCCATCCTGCAACAAATGTGAAAGGGTATGCTGCAAACATGTGTATTAATTTTCTTTACAAAGGTAAAATAATTCTATGCGCACGAGTACATAATATGAGAAAAAAAAATACCTTTGCATTATGCTACGTATAATGATTCATATAGAACGGTTGTTATTGATACACGATTGTGTTATAATACCTAAGGTGGGTGGGTTTGTATTACAGAAACTTCCGGCTGTTTACGGGCGTGAAGATCATTCTTTCAGCCCTGCAAAGAAGGAAATTGTATTCAATCCTACTCTTCAGCATAATGATGGCCTTTTGATTGAATCTTATATGAAACTTTATGAAGCCGATTTCGGAAAAGCGCAATGTATGCTGGATGAAGATACCGAAATATTGAAACAGGCTCTTCAAAAGAAAACCAGGATACCTTTAGGTGGAATCGGCTCATTTTATCCAGGTGAAGAAGGAAAAGTAATTTTCACACCTTCATCATCTGCGCCGTTCAGCATCTCTTCATACGGATTGGATACATTCCGGTTTCCAACGCTTGAATCGCTTAAGAATACAAAAAATAAGAGTGTTGCAACAGAAGAATCAAAACCAAAGCGAAAGGATATATTTTATATTCCCGTAAATACAACACTTTTTAGAACTGTGGTTGCTTCTGCAGCTGCAGTAGCTTTGTTTCTGCTTATTTCCACTCCTGTAAAGAATGTGAATCAGGCATCTTATACGGCAAGCTTTATTCCTACTGATGTGATTTACATGCGTCCGGACATTTCTGTAAGTTCTCCTATAGTAGCAGAGCAAACAGTCTCTCCCGGAAATGAAGAGATAGACGCAGCTTCGGATCAGCCAGCTGTAACACCCGCTTTGAAAGTTGTTACAACTTCTACAAAGGCCGAATCATCTCCTGCTGTTCATGAAACTCCAGCTGCCAATGCAAAATATTACCATATTGTAATAGCAAGTCTGCCGTCTATAAATCAGGCAAACAAGTTTGTTTCCCGGATGGATAAAAATCGTTTTGCACAGGCTGGTATAGTAGAAAGAGACGAAAAAATACGTATTTACGCCGCAAAGTTTACAGATAAAACCCAGGCGGAGAAGTATCTCTCAGACATGCGTCAGTCAAATAGCTATAAAGACGCCTGGATGTTTATCTCACGTTAATAGTTTTCTAAAACTTTTTGACAAATAGCTCGATAGCCTCCTCTTTTATATTGGAGGTTGTTTTTTCCACGTGTGCTATTTTCTTTATAATAAGCTTTTCAATAAAATTCATTTTGTCGATAAGGAACTCTCCTCCTAAAAAAGCCGAAGATTTGGCACAAGACCTGAGCGATTCAGGAAAAGCGCTGTTTAGCTCTACCAGTTGTTTATCAAGGTTCGGCTCCATACCGCAGACAAATAATCCCAGCTCTTTAACGGACAATACTGGTTCGTGTATCTGACAGAACTTTATTAACTTTTTACTCACTGTACCCGCGTAAACGGATCCGCCAATTATAATGCGGTCGAACGATGTAAGTTCGGGATGTTTTTGACTTTTCATGTTAATCAAAGTAACGTCTTCATTCGGCATCAGAGATTGGATCTTCCGGGCTACCTTTTCGGTGGTCCCGTGTTTTGATAAATAGATAATTGCGGTTTTCATTTGGGATAATTTATTTTTTTTTGGTTCTTCCTGCTTTTCTAAGAGCTTGGTCCAGAATGTATTGAATTTGTCCGTTGGTGCTGCGGAATTCATCCGCAGCCCATGCTTCAATAGCTTCCATCATCTCCGAATCAATGCGCAAGATAAAGCTTTTTGTTGATGATTCTTTTTTGGCCATATGATTTATTAATTCCAGGTATCATTAATGATGTAACGTTCCTGTATTTATAACTGGCTGAGCTGCTTCATCCGCACATAAAACAACCAGCAGATTGCTAACCATTGCTGCTTTTTTGTCTTCGTCAAGAGTTACAACACCTTCCTTTTCCAACTTTTGCAAAGCCATGTGTACCATACTAACAGCTCCTTCCACAATCTTTTCGCGGGCAGCAATTATAGCATCTGCTTGCTGGCGGCGAAGCATTACTCCTGCTATTTCGGAAGCGTATGCCAGGTAATTAATTCGGGCTTCAACTACTTCCATTCCCGCTATCGAAAGCCGGTTTGTTAATTCTTCTTCCAACCGTTCATTTACAATCTTATTACCTGAACGGAGTGTAATTTCATCGCCGTTTTCCTGGTTGTCGTAAGCATATAAACCGGCCACACTACGCAAAGCAGAATCGCTCTGAATCTTGACAAACCGTTCAAAATTATTCATTCTGTTCATTAGAGCAGCACCGGCAACATTCATCGCAGCCGGATTTTGTTTGTCGGTTGTACCTATATTTGTTGCTGCAAGGGATGAAGAATCAATGTCGAACATAGATTTATAGGTATCTTTTACTTTCCAGACCAGCACCAGACCAATCATTACCGGATTACCCACTTTATCGTTTACCTTAATAGGAGGTACATCCAGGTTACGGGCTCTTAATGTTATTTTCTTTTTCTCATAGAACGGATTTACCCAAAAGAAGCCGTTCTCTTTGATTGTTCCTTTGTATTTGCCGAAAAATACCATAACCCGCGCATTGTTGGGCTCAATCTGCATAAAGCCAAACAAACAGATAAAAAACTTTATTATACCAAGAATTCCCAGAAGCGTACTCCACCAGGTTTCAAGCGTAAATAAAAGAGCGCAACAACCAAGTAAAACAAAGAGTAAAAATAAAACTAAAAAACCGGAAAGCTTAAGCCCGCTGAAAGTTCTTTCATTAGATTCCATAGTAGTTATTATTAAATTAAAATGCTGTATTTTTTTGATTTTAAAGCTATATTTGTGATATCATTATGATATCGCAAACATACGATTAAAAATTGAATAAGCAAGCGATAAGATAATTAAATGCAATAACTTCGAAATGTAATTTTTGATAGGAAGACTCTCCAAATTAATTTGTATGTTTGCATGAATTAAAAAGGTCAACGTTGGAGTTACAATTAGATACGAACAATACAGAATTTCAGAATGCGCTGCAGCTGATAAATCATACACGTCAATCCGTTTTTCTTACAGGAAAAGCCGGAACAGGTAAGTCTACTTTCATGAAATATATCTGTGCCCACACGAAAAAGAAACATGTGGTATTGGCTCCAACAGGTATTGCAGCTATTAACGCCGGTGGAGTTACCCTGCACTCATTTTTCAAATTACCGTTCAGACCTATCTTGCCGAATGATCCGGATTTAAGTCTGAAGGACGGGCGTATCTTCGACTTCTTTAAATATAGAAAGGAACATCGTAAAATTCTTGCAGAAGTAGAGCTGATTATTATCGATGAGATTTCGATGGTAAGAGTTGACATAATAGACTGCGTGGACCGTATACTCAGAGTATTTTCGGGGAATATGCGCTTACCTTTCGGAGGAAAGCAACTTTTGTTTGTGGGGGATGTTTTTCAGCTGGAACCAGTTGTTCCGTCTGATCAGAAAGAGATACTTAGCCGCTTCTACGAAAGCAGTTTTTTCTTTTCTGCCCGTGTATTTAAAGAAATCAATCTGGTTCCCATCGAACTGCAAAAAGTTTATAGGCAATCTGATCCAGTTTTCATAAATATTCTCGATAAAATAAGAAACAACGGAGCATCAAGCAATGAACTAAGTGTGTTGAATGCCCGATGCAATCCTTCCTTTAATCCCGGAGATGATGAGATGTATATTACTTTGGGTACGCGCAGGGATCAGGTTGACTATATAAACGAGAAGAAACTAAGGGAACTGCCTGACAAAGAATTCATTTACGAAGGAATTATTGATGGAGACTTTCCCGAATCATCGCTGCCAACCCTCAAAAAACTGGTACTGAAGGAACATGCGCAGGTGATATTTATAGATAACGACCACGAACGCCGTTGGGTAAATGGAACGATTGGAGTGGTATCGCATATTGATGAAAACGACAACCTGTACGTGATGCTCGAAAACGGGTGCGAGTATATGGTGGAACCTACTTCATGGCGAAACTATAAATATTCCTACAACGAGAAAGAAAAACGAATTGAAGAGGAGATTGTGGGCAGTTTTATTCAGCTACCTATCCGGCTTGCCTGGGCAATAACGGTGCATAAGAGTCAGGGCCTGACCTTTAGCCGGGTAGTGGTAGATCTTACCGGGGGAGTTTTTGCGGGAGGACAAACCTATGTGGCTCTCAGTCGTTGTACTTCGCTGGAAGGACTTGTATTGAAAGGGAAAGTTACACCCCGTGATGTATTTATACGGAAAGAAATAGTTGAATTCAGCCGAAACTTCAATAACGAACAGCTTATAGCTAAAAGTCTTCTCGAAAGCGAAGCCGACAGCCTGTACGAAAAGGCTGCCAAAGCTTTTGATAAATGCGATATGGCAGAAGCGATGACCGCTTTTGCCGGAGCAATCTCTCGTCGCAACGAACTGAACAAGCCCCTTGTGCAGCGATTGATCCGTAAAAAACTGAGTTGTATTACGAAACAGCAAAAACAGATAGACGAACTTAAGAAGCAATTGTCCGAACAAAGTGAAACATTAAAGGAGTACGCCCGCGAATATTATTTGATGGGAAATGAATGTATTACCAAAGCAGGCGATGCGAAAGCTGCCATACGGTCGTTCGACAAAGCGCTTAAATTATATCCGGGCTATGTGGATGCGTGGGTACGAAAAGGCATTACACTTATGGATGATATGGAAGACCTTTACGAGGCACAGATCTGTTTTAATGAAGCTGTGCGGTTAAGTCCCCATTCCTTCAAAACCCGTTATAACAGAGGAAAGTGCTTTTTACAATTGATGTGTTACGACGAAGCAGCTTCTGATTTTCAAAAAGCTGTTAAGGTAAAGCAGACTCATGCGGCAGCCCACGAATACCTGGCCGAGGCCTATCTTGGAATGGGAGAGAAGAAGCTTGCGGTAAAACATAAGGCCATTGCAGACAAGCTCCGAAACAAAGAAACAGACGAGTAAACACAATAGTCCGGGTGGCGGACGGTTATAATATAAATAAGAGTAAATCAATTAACTACCTAAACAATGAATAATATGAAAAAGATTTTAAAGATTACAGGGATAGTTTTTTTGTCCCTTTTGCTTATCCTTTTGATTCTTCCATTTGCCTTCAAAGGTAAGGTAGCCGGAATCATACAGGAACAGGCTAATAAAAACTTACTGGCCAAAGTGGAATTTTCAGATCTTAGCCTAAGCTTTTTTAAAAATTTCCCCAAAGTCACGGCCTCACTTGAAAACTTAACCATTGCAGGTGTCGACGCTTTCGAGGGCGATACACTCTTGAGTGCAAAAGAGATATCTGTAGCCGTAAACCTTACCAGTCTGTTTTCGGACGAAGGTATTTCTGTAAAACGCATCGAACTTGTTTCACCTAAAATTTTAGCCAAGGTCCTTGCCGACGGTCGGGCCAACTGGAATATAACCAAGCCTGATTCTCTACCTGAAAAGGAAGATGAATCCTCTTTTGTGATGCAGTTGGAAGACGTGGAAATAATTAATGGCTATGTAACCTACATCGATGAAGAAGGAGGAATGACAGCCAAGCTGGCCGACTGGAACGGAAACTTTAACGGAGATTTGTCTGCTGCTAAAAGCGTGCTAAAAACAAAATCGGTTGTAACATCGCTTTCGTATAGTATGGGTAAGCTTCCTGTACTTGTTGATGTAAAGCTGGAAGGAGATATGGAAATTCAGGCCGATATGAATACCAGTACTTATACATTCCTGAATAATAAGCTTAAATTAAATGCTGTTGAAGCTTCTCTTGATGGCTGGGTTCAAATGCCAGATACAACCAAAATGGTAATGGATCTGAAGCTAAATACAGAAAAAGTGGCTTTCAAAGACTTACTGTCGCTTCTTCCGGGACTTTATGCCGCTGACTTTAAGGATATGAAAACTTCTGGTAACCTTACCATGGCTGCTACGGTTAAAGGAACGATGGAAGGCGAAAACTATCCGGCGTTCGATGTAAAACTGGCAGTAGACAAAGGTATGTTTCAGTATCCGTCGCTTCCCAAGTCTGTAACGGATATTAATATCAACAGTCATATCTCCAGCAAAGGGGGGGCATTGGATAACACAATCGTTGATATTTCTAAGTTTCATTTCAATATGGGAGGTAACCCTTTTGATATAACAGCTTATGTGGCTACTCCTATAAGTGATCCTAATGTAAAAGGAACCATGAGTGGTAAGCTGAATCTGGGTATGGTCCGCGAAGTGTATCCATTGGAAAAAGGAACCGAACTACAAGGAGAGATTGATGCTAATATAAGTGCTGCCGGACGTATGTCATATATGGAGAAAGGTCAATACGAAAAGTTTACAGCCAATGGAACCCTTGCCGTGAAAGGTATTAACTATAAATCGGCCGACATGCCCGAGGTGGCTGTTAAGGAGGCCCGGATGAATTTCAGCCCGAAGGAAGTAGCGCTTACCGCATTTTCCATGATGATAGGGAAAAACGATATTCAGGCAACCGGCAAACTAACCAATCTGCTGCCATACTTAATGAAAGACGGTATATTGCAGGGTAAACTTGATATAACCTCTTCTTACCTGAACATAAACGACTTTATGAAAGAAGACAGTACAGAGGTAAAAGCCGATTCTGTCCCGATGCTTGCCTTCGAAATACCAAAAAATCTGGATTTCAATATGTCTGCTTCCGGTAATGAGATTGTTTACGATAAACTATCCATGAAAAATGTAAAAGGAAACCTTACCGTAAAAAACGGACGTATCACTATAAACAACCTTTCGGCCAATGCCATGGGTGGTAAAATCGGCTTAAATGGATATTATGAAGCTATCAATCCCAAGAAGCCAGAAGTATCCTTTGGGCTCGATCTGCAGACAGTTTCTTTTTCCGAAACATTCCGTACGCTTGATATGGCCAAATCCCTTGCGCCCATATTCGAGAACATGCAGGGAAACTACTCCATGAAGCTTAATTTTAACTCGGCACTTACCGAACATATGGAACCTATATTGAGTTCGCTTACCGGAGCGGGAAATCTGAACTCCAACAGTGTAAAGGTATCCGATGTCAAGGCTCTTACACTGCTCGCCAGCACGTTGAAAAATGATGCCCTTGCCAATCTTTCTCCGAAAGACCTGAATATTCCATTCAGTATTGGGGATGGGAGGGTGAAGACTTCCCCGTTTACCATTCAATTGGGAGATACTAAACTGAATTTGTCGGGAAGTACCGGAATTGATAAAACCATCGATTACGCCCTGAAAGTAACGTTGCCGGCAAATCTGGCCCGAAATGGTATAACCAGTTTGGAAGGAACCATTGGCGGTACATTTACTTCACCCAAGATAAAGCTGGATGCAGGAGCTCTTGCCAAACAGGCTGTTGCCGGACTTGCAGATAAATTGCTGGGTAAAACGGTTACCGACTCTTCCGGAGCTCAAACACAGATCAGTGCTAAAGAAAATATGACGGCAAAGGCCGAAGAAATAAGAGCTTCAGCCAAGGCTGCCGGAGACAAACTTATTGCCGAAGCCGAAAAACAAGGGGCTCTGCTGGTCGAAAAAGCAAAAAATCCTTTACTGAAAGCTGGAGCGCAAGCTACTGCAAAAAAGCTTAAATCGGAAGCCGAAAAGAAAGCTGCAGCTCTAAACTCCCAGGCCGAAGAACAGATAAAGCAACTGCAGGGGGACAAATAACCACTTCCGTTTCTGTTCCCTTAAAAACAGTTGTATTTCAAGTCAAACCCAATTGATTTGCTCTTCAAGATCAACTTATCTTGAAGAGCAAATCAATTGGGTTTTTCCGGATTTGCAGTTAAGCGATTTTGTGCGCTAAAGCATGGATAATTGAATTGCTGATCGTGTAACGTCTGACAGGTTAGCAGACAAGTTTGGGTTTTTAACGGGATGCTAATACTCAACACTTCTAAAAGGCGTTAAAAACGGGAATGAATCCTTTCATTTTAATTGTGCGTGCTGTTTATTTATTTTACCTTTGCCGTCTGTTATTGAACAAAATAGTATTGAAATTTTACTAATACCAGTTTTATAAACAAGGAATATTATGGCAGAATTAAAAGAAAAACTTTTCTCAGAATTTGCCCCGGTGTCCACGGAACAGTGGATGGCGAAGATTACGGCAGATCTGAAAGGGGCTCCGTTTGAGAAAAAGCTTGTCTGGAAGACAGGCGAAGGATTTAATGTAAATCCTTTCTATCGTGCGGAAGATATCGAAGGTTTAAACACAACCACATCGCTACCCGGTCAGTTTCCCTATGTACGTGGTACAAAAAAAGACAACGACTGGAAAGTGCGCCAGAACATTGAAGTTACCTGTTTTAAAGGCGCAAATGAAAAAGCACTTGATTTACTAAACAAGGGAGTAACTTCCCTGGGATTCGTTATTCAGGCCGAAGATGTAAATGCGGAAAATATCGCAACCTTGCTCAATGGTATCTATCCTGAATGCGTAGAACTAAACTTCAAAACCTGTCACCGTAAGGCAGAAAAACTTATCAACATTTTAGCTGATTATCTGAAAGCTCAGAACGCAGATCTGACCAAATGTTATGGTTCAGTAAACTACGATCCGTTCAAAAGGATGCTTATTAAAGGCAAGACAAACGATAACTGGGTCGCAGATGCTGTAGCCGTATTTAATGCCGGTAAAGCTCTTCCCCGTTACAGAGTATTGGCTGTTAATGCTTTCTATTTCAACAACGCAGGATCTTATATTACCCAGGAACTCGGATACGCTTTGGCTTGGGGTAACGAAATTCTGGCTAAGCTAACAGAAGCAGGATGTCGTCCCGATGAAGTGGCAAAGAAGATTAAATTCAACTTTGGTATCAGCTCTAACTATTTCATGGAGATAGCCAAGTTCCGTGCCGCACGTTGGTTGTGGGCAGAGATTGTAGCAGCTTACGAACCTCAGTGTCAACATGCCGATTGTAACAATAATAAGCCAGACGGATTGTGTCGTTGCGCTGCAAAGATGCAGATGCATGCACAGACATCCGAGTGGAATATGACAGTTTATGATGCACATGTAAACCTGTTGCGTACGCAAACAGAATCTATGTCTGCCGCGTTGGCCGGTGTAGACTCAATCACAGTACGTCCGTTCGATAAGATTTACAAAACTCCGGATGATATATCTGAACGTATCGCACGTAACCAGCAGTTATTATTAAAGGAAGAATGTCACCTTGATAAGGTAGTAGACCCTTCTGCCGGTTCATATTATCTTGAAACACTTACCGTATCCGTTGCCGATGTTGCTTGGAAACTATTCCTCGAAACAGAAGAAAAAGGTGGATTCTTTACAGCAGTTATGGCTGGCGATGTTCAGAATGCAGTTAATGCATCATCTGCTTCGCGTAAGGCTTCTATTGCAACCCGTAAGGAAGTGTTGTTGGGTACTAACCAGTTCCCTAACTTCAACGAAGTAGCTGCAACTAAAATCGATGTGAAAGACGAAGAAGCATGCAAATGCTCGACCGAGGTAACATTGCCTAAATTGAATCTTGAGCGTGGTGCTTCTGCATTCGAAGCATTGCGTCTTGCTACGGAAAAAAGCGGAAAGACTCCTAAAGCATTTATGCTTACTGTCGGCAGCCTTTCTATGCGTCTGGCACGTTCACAATTCTCATGTAACTTCTTCGGATGCGCCGGTTATCAGGTAATTGATAACCTTGGATTCGAAACCGTAGAAGAGGGTGTGGAAGCAGCTGTTGCCGCCGGAGCAGAAATCGTAGTTCTATGTTCAAGCGACGACGAGTACGCAGAACTGGCTCCTGCAGCTTACAAAGCATTGGCAGGCAGAGCAGAGTTTGTAGTAGCCGGTATGCCGGAATGCATGGAAGAACTTAAAGCACAGGGAATCACCCAGTATGTAAATGTTCGTTCCAACGTTTTGGAAACATTAAAGGCATTCAACGCTAAATTAGGAATCGCTTAAGCAGAAACAACATGAGACCAAATTTTAAAAATATAGATTATAAGTCAGCCGGATTCGTTGCAGCAGATGCTGCCGAATGGGCTCAGGCTAACAACATCGAAGCCAGCTGGAAAACGCCGGAGCATATCGATGTAAAATCAGTATATACCAAAGAGGATCTGGAAGGAATGGAACATTTAAATTATGCTTCAGGTCTTCCTCCTTATCTTCGCGGTCCGTACAGCGGCATGTACGCTATGCGTCCCTGGACAATCCGTCAGTATGCCGGATTCTCAACCGCAGAAGAATCAAATGCATTTTACCGTCGTAACCTTGCTTCCGGACAAAAAGGACTGTCTGTTGCGTTCGACCTTGCCACACACCGTGGATACGATGCCGATCACGAACGTGTTGTTGGCGACGTAGGTAAAGCAGGTGTATCAATCTGTTCACTCGAAAATATGAAAGTTCTGTTCGACGGTATCCCCTTGAACAAGATGTCTGTTTCCATGACAATGAACGGAGCCGTACTTCCTGTTCTTGCGTTTTATATCAATGCAGGTTTGGAACAAGGAGCCAAATTGGAAGAAATGGCCGGAACTATCCAAAATGATATTCTTAAAGAGTTCATGGTGCGTAATACCTATATCTACCCACCCGAATTCTCAATGAAGATCATCGCAGACATCTTCGAATATACATCACAGAAGATGCCTAAGTTCAACTCAATTTCTATCTCAGGATACCACATGCAGGAAGCAGGTGCAACCGCAGACATCGAAATGGCTTATACACTGGCAGATGGTATGGAATACCTTCGCGCAGGTATCAATGCAGGTATCGATGTGGACGCATTCGCTCCTCGTTTGTCGTTCTTCTGGGCTATCGGAGTAAATCACTTCATGGAAATTGCCAAGATGCGTGCAGCACGTATGTTATGGGCAAAAATCGTGAAGGGATTTGGTGCCAAGAATCCTAAATCACTGGCTTTGCGTACACACTGTCAGACTTCAGGATGGTCGCTTACCGAACAGGATCCGTACAACAACGTTGGCCGTACCTGTATCGAAGCAATGGCGGCAGCATTAGGTCACACACAATCACTGCATACAAACGCATTGGACGAAGCAATCGCATTGCCTACAGACGCCTCTGCCCGTATCGCACGTAATACGCAGATTTATATTCAGGAAGAAACACAGATCTGTAAGGAAATCGACCCATGGGCTGGTTCTTACTATGTGGAAACTCTGACAAACGAGCTGGTTCACAAAGGCTGGGCGTTGATTCAGGAAGTAGAAAGCATGGGTGGTATGGCTAAGGCTATCGAAACCGGATTGCCAAAACTTCGTATCGAAGAAGCTGCAGCCCGTACTCAGGCCCGTATCGACTCTAAAGCTCAGACAATCGTTGGTGTTAACAAGTATCGTCTTGAAAAAGAAGATCCGATTGATATCCTCGAAATCGACAATACAGCAGTACGTCTGGAACAGATTGAACGTTTGACTGAACTGAAAGCTAACCGCGACGAAGCAGCAGTTAAAGAAGCTCTTGCAGCTATCACTGAATGTGCACGTACGAAACAAGGCAACTTGCTTGAACTTGCTGTTAAGGCAGCAGGTCTGCGTGCATCATTGGGAGAAATTTCTGACGCATGCGAAGAGGTGGCAGGACGTTATAAAGCAATCATCAGAACAATATCAGGCGTGTACTCATCAGAAACAAAGAAAGATGCCGACTTCGTAAAAGCTTGCGAATTGGCCGAAGCATTTGCCAAGAAAGAAGGTCGTCAACCCCGTATCATGGTTGCTAAAATGGGTCAGGACGGACACGACCGTGGTGCAAAGGTTGTTGCTACAGGTTATGCAGACTGCGGATTCGACGTAGACATGGGACCTTTGTTCCAGACTCCGGCCGAAGCAGCCCGCCAGGCTGTCGAAAACGACGTTCACGTAATGGGTGTTTCTTCACTGGCTGCAGGTCACAAGACGCTTGTTCCTCAGGTAATTGAAGAACTAAAGAAGTTGGGTCGCGAAGACATTATCGTTATTGCCGGTGGTGTAATCCCTGCTCAGGATTATGACTTCTTGTACAAAGCAGGAGTAGCCGCTATCTTTGGACCGGGTACATCTGTTGCTAAGGCAGCTGTTCAGATTCTTGAAATTCTGTTAGGCGAATAATACCTTTCGAACCTACATAAAAAGGAGCGCGGTCCGGAAGGATTTGCGCTCCTTTCATTTTCTCCCCCTTATCTTTCCGGTAAAGAAATTCGCTCTTTCCGTCAGAACTACTATCTTTGTATAATTATAAGCGATAATTCTCATGGAACCATCAAAAGTTTTTTTCACAAACTTACGTGCCACACCAACGGCCAATCTGCTCGATAAAATGGAGCGTCTTGTAAAACGTGCTGGTATTGGAAGTATTGATTTCGAAAAACAGTTCGTTGCCATCAAAATTCATTTTGGTGAACCAGGTAACCTTGCCTATATTCGCCCCAACTATGCGGCACGTATGGCCAATTTGTTACGTTCAATGGGTGCAAAGCCATTTCTTACGGACAGCAATACCCTTTATTCGGGGCAACGAGCTAATGCTGTTGACCATCTTCGCAGTGCCATGGAAAACGGATTTAATCCTATCTCAGCCCAATGTGATGTAATTATTGCCGACGGACTTAAAGGAACTGATTACCGCGAAATAGAAGTAAACGGCGAATACTGCAAAGCTCCCAAGATTGGAGCAGCCATTGCCGATGCCGATATCATTGTCTCTATGACACACTTCAAAGGACACGAACAAGCCGGCTTCGGAGGTGTTCTGAAAAACCTCGGGATGGGATGTGCCAGCAGGGGAGGGAAGATGGAACTACATGCCGCCTCTCAACCACGCATTGATACGGATAACTGCACCGGATGCAATATATGTGTAAAACATTGTGCCCACGACGCTGTTCACCTCAATGCAAACCGTAAGGCCGAAATAGATTATGTAAAATGTGTGGGATGTGGGCAATGCGTCGCCTTATGTCAGTACGATGGTGCCGTTATGGGGGCTGGAGATACTTCCGAAAACATGAATTGCAAGATTGCCGAATATACGCAGGCAGTACTTAAGGACAAACCCCACTTCCACGTCAGCTTTATCATGAACGTGTCGCCCGAATGCGACTGCTGGAATACCAACGATGCCGCCATTATTCCCGATCTTGGTATTGCTGCTTCCTTCGATCCTGTTGCGCTGGATAAAGCCTGTGTAGATATGGTAACCAATGCGCCCATTCTGCCCAACAACCGCTTGTCCGACAAGCATCCGCACGAGCACATGGAAGGTCAGGATAAATTTCATCACATGCACCCCGATACCAATTGGAGAGCCGGACTGGTACATGCCGAAAAACTTGGATTAGGTACCATGGAGTACGAACTTATCACCGTTTAACGACTTCTTACGATTAAAAACAACGAATAATGTATATGAATTCCATTAGTCATGACGCCACAATTTGTGCCGTATCTACTGCGCCCGGAACCGGGGGAGTTGCCGTAATACGTGTATCCGGACCCGATGCAGTTGTAGCTGTAAATGCAATTTACACACCAAAGAAAGCCGGAAAAACCTTGCTTACGCAGAAAGCATACACCCTCACTTTTGGAAATATTTACCGTGGAGATGAGCTGGTAGACGAAGTACTTGTTTCGCTCTTCCGCGCGCCTCATTCCTTTACTGGCGAAGATATTGTTGAGGTAACCTGTCATGGCTCTGTATACATTCAACAACAGATTCTGGAACTCCTTATCGGGCAAGGTTGCCGTTCGGCTATGCCAGGCGAATTCACTCAACGTGCTTTCCTAAATGGTAAAATGGACCTTAGTCAGGCCGAAGCTGTAGCCGATCTTATAGCCTCAACATCTGCAGGTACCCATAAACTGGCCCTAAGTCAGATGAGGGGTGGATTCAGCGCCGAACTCTTTAAACTGCGCACACAGCTACTCGACTTCGCCTCACTTATCGAACTGGAACTCGACTTCAGCGAAGAAGATGTTCAGTTTGCCGACCGCAGAAATCTCCATATTCTTGCCTCCACCATCGAAACGGTAATAAGCGGGCTTGCTGATTCCTTCCGGGTAGGCAATGCCATCAAGAACGGTATTCCGGTTGCCATTATTGGTGAGACCAATGCCGGGAAATCAACGTTGCTCAACCTTTTGCTCAACGAAGATAAAGCGATTGTATCCGATATTCACGGTACTACCCGCGATGTGATAGAAGATACCATAAATCTTAAGGGGATTACTTTCAGGTTTATCGATACAGCCGGTATCCGCGAAACCACCGAAACCATTGAGAGCCTCGGAATCGAACGCACCTACCAAAAGCTAGAACAAGCCAGTATTGTACTGTGGGTGATCGATCTCACCAGTCCGGATGCCCTTATCGAAACGCTGGCGCACATTATCGTGCCCAAACTCGAAGGAAAGCAACCCATTCTGGTATTTAACAAAGCCGACTTGCTTACACCCCTGGAGCTGGAGGCCAAGCAAAACCTGTTAAAGCAAGTGCAAGCCGATAAAATAGTAATTTCGGCCAAGTATAAAAACAATACAGACCGCCTGCAGACACAACTTATTGCAGCCGCCAACCTGCCCGAAGTGGGACAGAACGACATTATCGTAACGAACATCCGTCATTACGAAGCCTTAACCCGTGCGCTGGCTGCCATTCAACGCGTCATCGATGGAATGCAAAACAATATCAGCAGTGACTTCTTGGCACAGGATATCCGCGAATGCATGCATTACCTTGGCGAAATAACCGGACAAATCAGCAACGATGAGATACTTGGGAATATCTTCGCCAAATTTTGTATTGGCAAGTAGATACGTATGTGAATGACGTTTATTCTGAGCGGTTTTCTTTACCCTTAATCAATCTTCCGATGTTGGGCGAGTGCATTATTATGATCAGCAGAGAAACTGAGAGTAAATAGTAAAAGCAGAAAGAAGATATGGGAAACAACAGTCCGGTAAGCGGTAATGATATTCCTAAACAAATAGAGCCTAAGGAGACATAGTTGGTTTGCCGTTTTACAATAAAAAAAATGAGGACCGATACCAATACCTGTAAGGGGGCCAGTAATATGGAAGCCCCCAGGGTGGTATTTACCCCTTTTCCTCCTTTGAATTTCAGGAAAATAGAAAAGTTATGTCCTATAATTGATGCCAATGCAATAAGGTAAATAAAGTAATCGGCGAAAGATGTTATATTGTTTTTTTGCAGCAAAAAGATAGTGCTAACAGGCAGAAGGCCTTTTAACATATCACAGATTTGAGTGAATGTGGCAATTTTTTTACCTGCTATCCTCCCCACATTGGTCGATCCGATACTCTTGCTTCCCAGCTCCAGTATATTTTTACCGGTAAACCATTTGGTAAATAGATAACCAAATGGAACTGCTCCCAGCAAGTATGCCATCAAAATAAATACAACTTCAGTCAGCATATTATTTCAACTTTTTTCATCATTACTCCATTACTAACAGTATTTACTTTTTGGGAAACCAAGGAATAAATGAACTTGTTTTACGAATATATTCTTCATATTCGGGCTTTCTGTCCTTGATGGTTTTTTCAAGCAATGCCACCCCCGAAACTTTAATAATAAGTAGAGTCATAAGTAAAGCTCCAAGTATCATCGGGTAACTGCCGGCGGAAAGACAAAGTAAGCCGTATCCCCACCAAACAGCCGAATCCCCAAAATAGTTAGGGTGGCGGGTATAACGCCATAAACCTGTGTTAAGAACTTTCCCCTTATTTGCTTTGTTCATTTTAAACCTCGCCAGCTGGTAATCACCACCCGCTTCAAAAATAAGTCCGATTATCCATACTGTTATTCCCAGATAATCAAGAAATTTGAGTCCCCGTGAACCGGCATACACATTTGCACCCAGCAATGTTACAGAAATGATCCACATAAGTATTCCCTGAAGCATAAAAGTTTGAAAGAAACTAATCCAGGTATAGTTTCTGCCATACTTTCTTCTGAATTCCTGGTAGCGAAAATCTTCTCCCTTGCCAATGTTTCTCCAGGCCAGATAAGCGGATAGTCTTATTCCCCAAATAGTCACCATTATAAAAAGGATAATCTGAACGGGGTAATAGGTTTTTGTAGCTAAAAAGTAAAAAGAATTAGTCAGCACAAAGCCAAGCCCCCAGAATAAATCAACAATGCTCACATTCCTAATAAAGACGCTAACTATCCATAAAACAGTCATCATGCTCATAATTAAAATCAACGATTTAAAATAGAGTTGAATCATAATATTGTATTTAGAGATTACAGATGCTATTCTAATAACAAGGAAACTGCTATAGCACCAACGCCAGCATTCATTCCAATAACAGGCGATATGTCGACGACCGAAACCGGCTGTTTGCCAGTCAGACTCACCATTTTATTTATATAAATGTCAGCTCCCGGTTTGTTATGTGCATGCAAAACAATATAGTTCCATACGCGCTGCTGTCTGGTTAGCCTACGGATACTTTTTATTACTTTATTTATATTAGCAGTCTGTCCTAAAGTCTTTCCAAATAACATTGCTTTACCTTCGCTATCCATTGAAACAATCGGATTAATGCCAAGGATACGAGCAAAAAAGCCTTTTTTCTGAGAGACTCGTCCTCCCTTAATCATATATTTAAGGTCTTTTACGCTGACGAATATTTTAGCATTTCTGATCCAGACGTCTGCAGCCTTTACTATATCCTGCAATGGCATGCCTTCTTCAATGGCCTGTGCCACTTTTAATACTAACAAGCCTAATGCTCCTGAAAGGTTTTTTGAATCGATTACGCAAACCGTTTTACCAAACTCCCTCGATATTCGTTCGGCAGCTTTCAGACTATTCAAATACGTCCCGCTGAAATGTTGTGTTAAATGTACAGCTATTATTGCATCATAGTGCGAAGCCAGTTGAGAATACAAATTGGTAAATGTTTTCTCGTTGATTTGCGAAGTTTTAGGAAAATCACTACAGCTTTCCAGCAAGTCATAAAACTGATCGGGCTGTATTGTTACTTTGTCCAGGTAATAATTGTTTCCAAAATTAATAGTTAGCGGAACCACATTAATCTGATAATAGTCAATAAGTTCGTCACTCAAATCGCATGTAGAATCTGTAACCAATGCAATGTTCCACTTTCTGTGCGTTGCAGATTCGTTCTGACGAACTATATCATCCACCTTTTGGAAAGAGATTGTTCCATAATCTTTTAGTTTGTGGAACAAGGCAGCCGGATTATCTGTGTGCACATGGATGTGGCAAATGCTGTCAGACCCTGCAACCACAACAGAATCGCCATTTTCACTAAGCAACGTTTGCAGATCAGGTTTGCTGATTGATATATCCCTGAGGATAGCCTCCGTACAAAATCTATAGTTGATTGATTCATTAATAACATCTTCGGAATGTATCAAAGATATACTCTTGCTAGATGGAACTGCAAAATTGCGGATACTGTGGTTCTTGATAAAATCAATAATGCCTTCGATAAATAGAACAAAACCTTTAGCCCCGGCATCAACCAGCTTGTGTTGCTCTAAAATCCTGAGTTTTGATGTCGTTTCGACAAGCGACTGGTGAAGCACTTCCAAAGAGCCAACTATAATTGTTTTAAAATCCTGAATAATATACTGTTTACTGAAAAGATAGTCGGACCACTCCTTTATTACCGTCAGCATGGTTCCTTCCACGGGATTTGCCATGGCACCGTAAATATATGGAATAGACTTTTTAATGCTTGCGGCAAACTCAGGGACAGTAACATTCTTTTTGTCCAGCGTTTCTTTGCTTATTCCAAACAAAAACTGAGCAAAGATAACACCAGAATTGCCGCGTGCACCTATCAATGCCGCTTCTGCAATATTAGTCACTGTATTTTTATATGATTTATCGGGCTTTATGCTATCCATCACTGAACGAATGGTCGATGCCAGGTTCGTTCCAGTATCATTATCTTTTACCGGAAATATATTTATCCTGTTTATTTCAGCCTGATTTTCCAGAATTTTATTTCCTCCAGCAATAAAGGCATAATATAAAAAACGACCATCAATTTCAAGAATAGGAGTTCTTTTCATTCTATCAAATATAAAGTACTGTTTCTTAATCCACAATTCAAATATACTATATTTTTGTAACTTTTTCTGGTACGTTATAAATAATGATGATATTATACGATTTGCATAATTTAAAATGAATAATTTTTTTGAGTAAAATCGACGTGGCCTTAAAAAATGATTTTGTAGTAATTATTCTTAAAACATATAAATTGCACTTAGAGAGTGCAATTTATGGCTAATTATGCACTACGATAGTGCATGGTTGCTTATATTTGTATCTTAAACAATTGTATTATGAAAATATTATTCCTCTTTGGCAGTTTGGCATGAGTTACTAAGATAGCAAATTATTTTGAATGGACGAACGATCACGTTTTGTAACACTTGCACCCAACGACCGTTTGCTGGACGAGAATGGACACCCAGTTACACCTCCGGAAGGTTGGGCTTTTCTTCCTGCAGGAGATGCCGGAGTTACACGGAAAGTCAGCTCGGCGGGAGTCTTTTGGCGGGTTCAGGTAAAAATGGGCCGACGAATCATTTCGAAGGGACTTTGGGCCCCGAAAGATACTATAGAGCTGGCTGCATTACAGATGCAGTCCACCCGTCAGACCGAATTGTATCAGAAAAAAGTTGAGGCGGCAAAGCGTCGCCGGGAAAAGATTCAAACGGAGTACGTAGATGATTTCTGCAATCAGGTGGAGCGTTTTCTTAATTTTCACCCCATCTACAAGGAGATGGGAGCAAAGATGGCGAAATTAGTAAGCCTCCATGCAACCCCGGTAGGGAGTGGAACCGTTGCGCGAACAGCAACAATTCCGATTGAGGAACGAGCCTCGAGGGCAGTTATCGCTTGGATGCGCCATCATACTACGGCTTACGACCAGATGCCGATCGCCCGGATCAAAGGAGAGCGCCGCCGCATCCGCAGAATGTTGGCCCAACGATCAGTCGAGTTGTTGGAATCTTACCGTAGAGGAGAGCAAATCAAAATCGATTGCCCTCTGCAATCAGCTTTGTAAAAGATTGCTTATGTTTAGTGGAACTAAAACAACAAAGGTCGGATTCTATCAGGAACCGGCCTTTGTATTAATTCTTTAAATATAAATATTTTACTAATTACTACCGTTTAACATCGTTGGCTTTCTTTGCCGCTTTTTCGGCCTTCTCTCTTGCTTATATATAATTTAAACAACCTTATGCCTCAAAAAGTTTGAACTCATATTTATCACCCTAATTATACGGCTGATTTATTTTTACATCCGTTCCATATACCAGATCAATTCTTTTTCCATTTTCTTGTATTTAAAAATGGTAGTAATAATTTTTTGCAGACGCATAAATGCTGTTTCGCTTTTCACAACATAGTCGAATGCTCTGTGATGCATGCATTCGATGGCTACGTCAATTTTATCTTGCGACGATAACATTACCACCGGAATATTGGAATTGACAGCTTTGATTTTATCAAGAGTTTGAATGCCATTAATGGCATTTTTATCTATACTATCAAGATAATAATCGAGTACGATAATATCCGGATTGTGCGATAAATTTTCCAGACACTGCTCACCCGTGGTAAAGGTTTCTATATAAAAGTCGGCCCGTTGTAAAAAATCAATTTCCAATGATTTTAAATAAAAGGCATCATCATCCACCAAAAAAAGTTTTATTTTTTCGTTTTTCATCATTTTTTACTTTTTATCAGATTATATTCTTCTTGTAATTCTTTGCAAGCCTGATTGCAAATGTTACCAAGTTGTAAAACCATCTCCTGAATAACATCCGACTGTTGCATTGCCCCTGCATATTCTTGTACCTTTCTGGCCATATTTTCAAAATCAGCATTAATACCCATGATAGCGAATGAAGGAATCATTTTGTGTACTGCCGAATGTAAACTGTTCCAGTCTTTTTCTTCCATACTTTTTTTCATGACACAGATAAGCATAGGTGTTTGCTCAAGATAAAGAGAAATCATTTCCATCATCAACGCTGGATTTGATTTGGTTCTGGTATTTAGGTAACCCAAATCAGTACATCGTATTACTTTCTCTTCGCTGGCTACTTTCTCTTTTTTGCTATTGTTATCTACCATCGCTCTTCTCTTAATTAGTCCTATTATTTTAGAATAGAGTATTCTTTCGTCAACAGGTTTTGCTATGTAATCGTTCATTCCTACCGCTTTACATTTAGCTAAATCTACCGTGGTAACGTCGGCAGTTAAGGCGATAATGGGAATGTTCGAATGCATTACGTTGCGGATATAATCTGTGGCTTCGAAGCCGTTCATTTCAGGCATTTGTAAATCCATAAGAATGATATCGAAGTCTTTTGTCTTAAGTTTCTCTATGGCTATTTTCCCATTATCGGCAATATCGCGTTCAAAACCAAAATCATCCAATAATGTTTTCATTAATAATTGATTGAGCGGAATATCTTCGACCACCAACACTTTAAGATTTTTAATTTCATCATCGAATTTTTCATCGATTATTTCTTCGGAAGTTTCTTCGTCTGTTTTCTGAAAACGCAGAGTAAAACTAAACGTTGAACCTTCATTTACTTTACTAGCAACCTGTATGGATCCACCTTGAGATTCCACCAATTGCTTGACTATGGCAAGCCCCAGTCCTGTTCCCCCATACAAGCGGGATGTACCACTTGAAGCTTGTTGGAAGTTCTCGAATATCTTTACCATTTTTTCATCAGGAATTCCAATTCCGGTATCTTTTATTGAAAATAGAACTTCTGCATTGTCGGTATTGTTTGATAGCAAGCGTATGCTTACATATATTTTTCCTTTTGCTGTAAACTTTACAGCGTTGCTCAACAGATTTAAAATAATCTGATGCAAGCGAACCGGATCCCCCAGCAATACTTCGGGAATTGTTTTATCGTAATCGACTACCAGTTTCAAATTCTTTTCCTGAATTTTAGTTTCAAACAGATGGAGCATAGCCGATATTGATAACCTCATTTTAAACGGAATTTTTTCAAACACCATTTTACCTGCGTCTACTTTGGCTAAATCGAGTATGTCGTTAATAAGTACAATTAAAGCATCGCCACTCATTTTTATGGCAGACAGATATTCTTTTTGCTTAGCCGTTAAATCTGATTTGAGCAATACCTTTGTAAATCCGATAATGGCATTCATTGGCGTCCGTATCTCATGACTCATGTTGGATAGAAACTGTTGTTTTGCTTTTACAGCTGTTTCGGCTATCAACGTGGATGTTTCGGCTTTACTCTTAGCCATTTCGGCAATTTGGGTGGCCATTTCTGCAAACACGATGGCTTCATTTAATTGAGTTTCTATTTTCTTTTGATCCGTAATATCGCGGGCAACCACTACCACTCCCTGCATATTACCTCTGTCATCTTTGTAGATTGACCCGTTGAATAAAACATCGGTAAGCTTCCCATCCCGTATGGTCAGCGGAAAATCAGTTACAAAACCATTGGCAAACACATCCTGATAAACTTCTTTTGCCTTTTCCGGCTCAGTGAAATAATCGAAAAAATCTGTTCCAATAATATGCTCGCGACTTACGCCAGTAACTTTTACTGATGCATTATTCAAATCGGTGATTTTACCTTGCAGATTAATTGTAAATAATGGATCAAGGCTAGCTTCAATAAGACTTCGGGCGTATTGCGAAGCTAATTTCAATGAATAGCCAATTGCTTCAAGCTCCTTAGTTGCCGTTTCACGTCTTTCTTTCTCTGCATTTTGGATTACCAGTTCCTTGTCGGCTATTCTTAATTCGGCAGCACGTTTTTCTTTTTCTTCAATCTGAAAAGCCAGTTTTTTGTTTGCATTTTGCAATTCAGTGGCCCATCTTTGTCCTTCAATATCTCTTGCTACCAATACAGCTCCAAGTACACTTTCGTTGCTATCTTTATAAACAGAACCGTTTAAGAGTACATCGTTCAACTTCTTGATTTTGCTGCAAAATGTTAGTGGAAAATCTTTCACAGAACCATTTGCAAACAATAGTCTGTAAAATTCTTTTGCTTTTTTAATATCTGTAAAATAGTCATAGAAACTGGAGCCAATCAGTTTATCCCGGTCTACACCCGTAATTGTTACTTTTGCCTCATTCATATCCGTTATTTTCCCATTGAAATCAATGGTAACCACCGGATCAAGGTTGGCCTCTATTAATGTGCTGGCGTACTGTGATTCATTTGTTTTTATTTTTTTCATACTGGTTAGCCTCCTGAATCCTCCGAAATGGGGAACTGATAGCCTTTTTAATTTATTTTTCTTTATTACTTTAATACGATTTTCAAATATCCTCAATTTGATTTCTTCTTTTGACCTTCATTTTTTTAAAGTGTGAAGGGGAAAGTCCGGTTACTTTTTTAAATTGGTTAGATAGATGGGCTACACTGCTGTAATTCATTTTCCAGGCAATTTCTGAGATAGTTAATTCATCGTAAATAATTAATTCTTTTATTCGCTCGATTTTATGATTTATAATAAAATGCTCGATGGTAGTTCCCTGCACTTCAGAGAACAGATTAGCCAGATATGTGTAATCGTGCTTCAGTTTCTCGCTCAGATAATCGGAAAAGTTTACTTTTATTGGCTCTTCGGAGTAATGCACCATTTCTATGATTGCATTTTTAATTTTCTCGATTAAAACCGCCCGTTTGTCGTCCATCAGTTCGAGGCCGGCATCAAGCAAACCAGACTTCAGTTCTTCTCGTTGTTCTGCGGAGAGGTTTTCCATAACCTCTACTTCGCCTAATTCAACAACAATAAAGTGAAGGCCAAGCTTTTTGAGTATTTCTTTCACTGCCATTTTACAGCGGTTGCTCACCATATACTTGATAAATAACTTCAAAATAGATTGTTTTAATATACGATCATAAAGGTATGTTAATTTGTTCATTAACTATTACAAAACTCTCAAAATAAGTTACATAATTCACACATTTACAGCTTGTAATCGATGCCGGTATAACAATGTTTATATTCAATATGTGAATTATATAACTTATAATAAAAGTTGTGTAACAGTGAAGGTCAAAAGAATCCGTAAATTTGGATCAATTAGATTTAATCAGAATTAGAGGTTATAATAATCTTATCCATCAATTATTTGAATGAATTCAGGAGAATTTTGAAATAAATATCACAAGTGAAAATAAACATACCTGTTTCAAAAGCAAAACAAATAGCTCTGCATCACACCATGAGGTTAAGCGAAAGCACAATAGCAAAAACAGCTATTGCAAACAACTTTCTTACCGATTTTGCGGATGTCCTTTTGTTTATTGCTCAGTTCATAAAAGAAACCTTTTCCCGCAAATTTGAGGGAAAAGAATTTCTTCGCCAATGTTTTGCTATCGGTTATAAATCCTTACCACTTATATCGGTCACCGGTTTCATCATGGGTTTTGTATTGACCATTCAATCGCGTCCGGCACTTGTTAGCTTTGGCGCGGAAACTATGTTACCGGGTATGGTGGCCATCTCGTTAGTGCGGGAAATGGGACCAGTAATAACGGCCTTGATATGTGCAGGAAAAATTGCTTCAGGTATTGGAGCCGAACTGGGGAGCATGAAAGTAACAGAACAAATTGAAGCAATGGAAGTATCTTCCACTCATCCAATGCGATTCTTAGTCGTAACCAGAGTGTGGGCTGCCACATGGATGATTCCGCTTTTAATCCTGTATGCCGATGGGCTTGGTATCATTGGCAGTTGGTTTGGAGCTAATATAAAAGGAGATGTATCGCTTGTTTTGTTTTTCTCGCAGGCATTTAGTCATATTGGTTTTATTGATTTGTTACCGGCTGTGATGAAGTCATTTTTTTTCGGGGCAGTTATCGGATTGGTAGGTTGCTACAAGGGATATAATGCGGGACGTGGAACCGAAAGTGTAGGAAAAGCCGCAAACTCGGCTGTTGTATTAGCCTCTTTGCTGATACTGATCGTTGATATGATTGCTGTACAA
The DNA here is from genome assembly GCF_963667135.1 of uncultured Macellibacteroides sp. Taxonomy (NCBI): domain Bacteria; kingdom Pseudomonadati; phylum Bacteroidota; class Bacteroidia; order Bacteroidales; family Porphyromonadaceae; genus Macellibacteroides; species uncultured Macellibacteroides sp. The sequence continues at coordinate 2,337,269 of NZ_OY762974.1, forward strand.
ATAACAGATATGATACCAGTATGAAAACAGAGGAATTACAATTGTCACATAAAGAACCAAACGGAACAGCAAGCAACGAAACGGTTATTGAAATATCCGATCTATGCAAATCGTTCGGAACACAGAACGTTTTAAAAAACTTTTCGATGAAGCTTTACAATGGCGAAAACTTGGTAATACTAGGCAAATCGGGTAGTGGTAAATCCGTTTTAATCAAGTGCATTGTTGGCCTGTTACGCTCGGATAGCGGTACAATAAAAGTCTTTGATCATGAGGTTACTACATTAACCTCCCAAAAAATGGGCGAGATACGTCAGAAGATTGGTTTTCTATTTCAGAGTGGCGCTTTGTATGATTCAATGACAGTAAAAGAGAATCTGGAATTTCCTTTACGAAGAATCAGAACACATCTTAAGCAAAAAGAAATAGATGCAAAAATTACGGAAGTGTTGGAAAATGTTGGATTGGCAGATGCCCTTAATAAAATGCCTTCGCAATTATCCGGAGGTATGCGTAAGAGAATTAGTCTGGCGAGAACAATCGTTGTCGACCCCCAAATTATCCTCTACGATGAACCTACCACCGGACTTGATCCGGTAACATCCGACGAGATAAGTTTACTTATTAACGAGGTTCAAAAAAAATATAAAACCTCTTCGATTATTATCACACACGATATACGATGTGCCCGCATTACAGCCAACCGACTTATTATGTTGCAAGATGGTGAAGTGTATGCAGAAGGTAATATGGCAGAGTTCGATAATTCGACCGATAAGGTTATTAAGTCATTCTTTAAATAAAAGAACAAAACAATTCAAGCAACCAAATTATGGATACTCATACTCAGAAATTTAAAATTCGTTTAGGACTTTTTGTAGCCGGAGGACTAACATTATTTATTTTCGCTGTATTTATTATTGGGAAACAAAAAAACTTGTTTAACCCTGTTTTCAAACTTACATCCACCTTTCACAATGTAGGCGGATTGCAGATTGGGAATAATGTCCGCTTCTCGGGCATCAATGTGGGAACAGTAGATAATATAGTTATTATAAACGATTCTACAGTACGGACAGATCTCTTGATTAAAGAAGAAATCCGAAAGTTTATAAAAACTGATTGCCGAATTGCAATTGGGTCTGAAGGAATTATTGGAGATAAGCTGGTAACTATTTCGCAGGGAAGTGCAGATGCACCCTTGATCAAAGAGGGTCAGCGGCTAGAATCGAACGAACCGGTAGAAACTGATGTCATCATGGCTAGTTTGGCTATTACTGCTGGAAATGCAGAAGTTATTACCCGCGAACTAGCTGAAATCATGATAAAAATAAACAGTGGCACAGGTACTCTCGGTCGGTTAATTCAGGATAAAACGCTTGCCGAGAACTTGGATAAAACCATTGTGAATCTTAAACAGGGATCTAAGAGCCTGGATGAAAACATGACGGCAATCAAACACAACATCCTTTTCAAAGGCTACTTTAACAAAAAGGCTAAGAAAGAAGCTAAACTGAAAGAAGATGCAGTGAAAGCCGCAGAAAAGAAGAAGAAAAAATCAACTAAGAAATAGAGTTTAAGATACGCCAATAAGTTTTGACGTGTATCATTATTCTTTTTTCCGGGATTTTACTATTAAAAATACACCGAAAACTATTGTAGCAAGACCGGTTAATGGAGACCTGCTAAAATGTTGAGGTTGGTTATAAGGTAATATAGCCGTTTCGGGTTTCAGATTTTCTTCTCCTTTAATCAAACTGATGGAAGTAAAGATTGTGAGCAATAAGCCCAAAATTATTAATGTGATACTTATTATTTTCATCTTGCTATGGTTCTTATTTCGTTAAAAAACGGAGTATTTTTATCTTCCACGCATTTAACCGCATACAAATAGAGTGCAGCACTCCAGGTCTGCCAGTCTTGCCCCATGGGTTTGCCGTCCTGTGCTTTTATCCATTCATTAAATCCGAAATCGGGTTTGTCAGTTCTTGCTTTTTTTACGAATTGTGTTAAAACATCAAGTTTTTCTTTGGCAAGTGAGTACTTTTTAGCCGCAACCAATGCTGCGATATAAAAACCGCATACAAAAGGCCAGATACCCCCGTTGTGATAATCGCCGGGGTTATTGAATTCTGCATACCGTTCGTTCCATTCAGGGTCAGCAGGTCTTACAAAAGGGAAAAAATTGGGAGGCAAATCGACTGCCAGATCCCCTTTGGCACGCATAGCAGTACATTCTTCTTCAACCCATGCAATCATTTCGATGGCTCTGGAGGGGGATGCTATTCCCGATAGAATAGCTAAGCTGTTACCTAGCAGATCGAATCGTTCGCTGCTTAGAATTTTATACGACCACATGGCATAATACGGTTTATATTTTACAACTAACCCAGTGTGCACATGATGATGAATTGTTCCACCGGTAATGGTGAATTTGTTCATTTCCTGCAGAATACGCTCCGCTTTTTCATTTAATCCAAACAACCGCAAATAGCTGTAAACAATTGTATTTACAAATAATCCGTAGCCCAGCACCCATTGTTCGTCGCGCCAGTCGCTGGTGGGCTGTTGTGCCACCATGTACCTGTCGGACGGACTTTGATACTCCATCCATGTAAGTGCTTTTTCAACCGCTTCCTGCAGAAACCCAGGTTCGCCGCTTTGTTTTCGGAAAATACCTATGCCAAGTAGAAACAAGGGTGTTGTATCACTCGAACCGCGATCTTCACCATCATGGACCAATGAAGGTATATGACCGTGTTCACTCTGGTTTTTAGCCAGAGTTTCCAGTACGTAGCGCATGCTGTTCATCAACTTCTCGTTCCCGCTCACAGCAATTCCCAAAATAGAAAACATTAAATCTCGCGTGTATGGTTCGGGGTATCCCCACCCAGCTGTACGTGGTAGTGCCATATAAGGACCGTGCGCATTGTGAAGAAGTACTTCCAGTGCGGCTTTTTTAGTCTCATTTATTTCCTGATCAACTCTATTTTTCATGATTATCTGTACTATTTCTGATTTATATTCCGAAATGTATCCCCTTTAGGTTAACAATTATAGCTGAGGAGTATACTTCCTATTTTATGCCCAACCTGTCATTCATTATCTGAACAAATTTTTTAGCTACTACCCGGTAGTCAAAGTTTTTTACAACACGATCATGCCCGGCTTTACCCATTTTTTCACGTAAAAGGGCATCATTCATCAGTATCGACATGTATTTGGCAATATCGGACACATCTGCCCGGTAATCAACAATGCGTGGGGTATTAAATACTACTTTATGATGATCTTCAAAACCCGATTCAGGACCAAGAATAACTTCGCTTACCACTATTTTCTTAGCGACTCCCGCCAGCAATGCCGTTTCGCCGTGTACCAATGTGTCCAGCATACCCATTGCATTAATACTCAATACCGGTTTTGCGCAGGCTCCCGCTTCTACTTGCGGCATACCGAACCCTTCCAATCTTGATGGGGCAGCGTAAATATCGCAGGCAGCTATCAGAAAAGGCATGAAGTTACGGGAGATTGTATTGACGGCATAAATGACATTTTTTTCAATACCCAGACTGGTTGCAAGTTCATCATCGGATATATTCTGAATTTTGGTACGCTTTTGTGGCCATACTTTACAAACGTATTTCCATTTCGGAACTTTTTTATCAATAAGTGCAAGCGCCTGCATAACTTCCTGGCCGCCCTTCGATGCAGCATCCCCTCCCACAGTGAGAATCATTAATTCATCCGGCGAAATGCCTAAAGCTTCCCGGACGGCAATGATTTTAGGATCACTCTTTCTGTAAGGCTTAAAAGTATCCGTATCGCACCCAACAGGTAAAACTTCAATTCTGTCACCATCAATACCATCGCGCACATACATTTCTTTTACCCAATTAGAGGTAACTAGAATAAGAGGAAGTGCATTCAGAACATCTTGATAATTGGCAATATATCCATCGGAAACTAACCATGGAACGGGCTGCATTCCGAATCGTTGCGGATTAAGAATCAAATGAGGCGTATATCCCCAATAACCAATTCCCACGACTACATCGGGTTTAAACCAACGATAATACCATTCTTTTTCTTGATCCGATTCGAAATGCGCGGCGTGAACATCGACACCCAATTCCATCAAACCTTTGTATAACAAATCTCCCTGTGTTGCCAGTCCCCCGGGAGTCGGAGGATATTCATACAATACCAATACTTTCATACTAAGTTTATTTTAATTTGATTCTTGCAAAGTGAGCATCTTTAAATTGCCAGAAAGCTTCAGACAACGGAGTTGTTTCGGCTTCCCAGCTATCTTTGTCGAACCCGTAGGTGTCGGTAATTAGTTTATATTTCCTCAACCATATCTTTTCGGAAAGCAATTCGAATATAGCTGCATTCTTTTTCGCTTTCGGAAAATAAGCTTTGTTGCCATCTTCGTAGGCAAATGTCCAGAGTTCGCTGGCCGTTATTTTTCTCTCGTGCCAAAGAGTTACTACCGCTTTGTTGACTTCCTCGTGCCTTAGATGTTTAGTATATTCGCCAGCTGAATCGTGCGTTATAATCAAGTCATAATGAGTTTCTGACAGGAGTCGCAGGATCTCATTCTCCAGCACTTTTTCATCCAGCGGATGTTGGTCGGGTCCATCATCCAAATCACCCATAGCCCCTTGGGCATTTAGCATTACAAGTGCATTTTTAAACCTTGAGGCCCGTTCCGGATCACTTGCACGGCAAATGCACACCACAAACCAATTGTTTAACGGATGTTCCAGCATAATTCCACCTGCCCACAAAGTCTCGTCGTCGGGATGGGCCACAATTACCGCAATCGATTTAACTCTATTACTTTTCATTCTTATACTTTTCGACGGTTAAGCGCGCCATCAGGTAACTTATGGTTGACTCTGCTCCCTGATTCAGATTCACATGAGTTTCTTCCAGCCCGTCGTAACACCCGCCGGTACATGGATTATAAACGATTTGATGCAAGCGGTTATTCCCTAAGAACCAGTTGAAAGCAATTTCCATTTTGTTGCGGTAATCTTCGTCGCTCAGCACATCGTAAAATTTACTCAGCGTCATGATGGTGTAGGCCACATCGATGGGTTGTTCTCCAAACTGTCCGGCTTCCTGGCCTTTTTGTAACCACCCTTTATTCGATATCACTTCAATTCCGTTTTTGTTGAAAATAAGCGATAACAAAAAATCAAAGGAAGTTACAGCGATTTCTTTATAACTTTCTTTGCCGGTAATAAGCCAGGCGTAAAGCATGGCTTCAGGTAAGATACTGTTGGCATAAGTCATATAACTCTCATACCATTTCCATATTGAAGTAGATTCTTTCTTGTACAATTCCATTAACCGGTTGGCAAATACCTCCACGATGGACTGAAAAATTGCCGATTTTTCCGTCTTCTGAAAATAGAATAACCCTTTTATAGCAAAAGCCATAGCCCGGGGCGATTTGGTAGATTTCAGATTAAGCATGGCACGTTGAAAGATGCTGATGGCATCGGTAACAATGGTATCAGGTAAGATTTGCTTTAGCGAAACCACATAACCCAATGCCCATAAGGCCCTGCCATTGGAATCTTCTAAATTGACTTCCTGATTCTGAGCCGTAAAATTATGGTCTTGATCTACATAATTTAAGAAATTACCGGATGGCTGCTGACATAATTTTATAAAAGAAAGGTATTTACGGATATTCTCAGTGCTCTCTTTTTCGCTGGATAGTTTAAAGTTCATACAAGAGGCTACAAGCGCACGTGCATTGTCGTCCAGGGTATAGCCAGATTTAATGTCAGGCTGATTAATTTTAGAAAACTGAATCATTCCGAATTCGGTTGTCATAGCATTTAAATGTGCCAGATTGATTTCCGGTAAATTATAGCGGAATTTAGTCTTATTACCCGACATCTGCTGAAACAACATTGCATAGGCCACAGCCGAGTTTTCCCAGGCAGTAGAAACAATCTTCTGCAAGGTATTCGATATAATATTTTTCCGCAAAGGATAATCGTTAAGCAAAAGGTTTACGCTGCTGGCCAGTTGTGCTGAATTCCTGAAATCAAAAATGATCCCTGTATCTTTGGTCAGCACTTCCCGGGCATGTGGTATGGGTGTAGAAATAATCGGACAACCGCAGCTCATAGCATACACAAATGTGCCACTCACAGCCTGATTCGGATCGTTAGTAGTAAAAAGGTAAATATCGGTGAGCTGTAAATATTCAAGCAGTACCGGTAATTCAAGGTACTTGTTGATAAACTTCACATGATCATTTATTCCCAGTTCGTTCACCTTTTTAACCAGACTTTCCCGATACATTTCGCCTTCGTTTTTCACTACTTCGGGATGAGTCTTTCCAATTACCAGAAATATTACTTCAGGACATTGCTTTATTATGGCAGGCAAGGCATCTAGCGTGGTTTCGATACTTTTGCCCGAGCTGAGTAAGCCAAAGGTAGTCAGTACTTTCCGCCCGGTTAATCCGTATTTATCTTTCAGAAACTTTTCGCTTAAATGCGGAACAAGGTGTGTTCCATGGGCAATCACGCTTATTTTTTTTGTAGAAACACCATAATCGCTCATCAGAATTTCTGCCGAAGTTTTAGTCATCACAACCACCGATTTACAGGCAGACACAATATTATTAACCTGCAACCTTAGCAGCGAATCAGGATTAGGTAATACCGTATGGAAAGCCACCACTACCGGCTTTTTTATGTCGTGCAATAGTTGCAGAAAGGCTTGCTCCTGATTTTTATAGAATCCGAACTCATGCTGAATCAGCACAAATTGAATTTGATTATTCTCATTAATAGCCCGGCCAAGATCCAGATATGAATTCCTCTGTGATGTATCCAGAGTGTATTTAACTTCTTCTGGGTAATTGTAGGTATCCCTGCCGTTTTCCAGCGCACAAGTTTTAATTGACAATGAATTGCTAAATTTCTTGTTCAACGCCATGATCAAATCTTGCGAGTATGTTGCAATACCGCATTCCCTGGGGGGATAAGAAGTTACAAACAATACTTCGGCTTTATTATGAGTCAGGTTAAGATGAATATGATGTATACTTTTCTTTATTTTATCGGGTAATATTGTTGATCTGTCGTAACTGAATACGGTCTCTCCGTTAATAAGTCTGTCTGACTTTTCGAAGATATTTTCATTTCTCATTTTTTTTGTTTTTTAGATGATTTATGAAGTGCGTGCGCTTTTGGTATTTCAGCAGTCCCGGCAACATCCATATGCTTACTTTCAACGCCGGAATTAGCTAATAGTTCATTGACTAAGTCTCTGAGCTTTAACGAAGCACAGGCAATGCAAGAATCGGCGGCTCCGTAATAAATAAATAAGGTACCGCCAAACAAAGCAGTTCCGGTGGGGAAGCAAACGTTATCAATAGTACCCCGTAATTCCCACTCATTATCTGGCTTAAACAACACTTCCGGCAACCGGGCAAGTTCTTTGGACGGATCATTTAGATCCAGCAAAGCCGCGCAGGCCGAATACACAAGTCCGTTCTCCGTTTCTTCTACACCATGATAAATCAATACCCATCCATGTTCTGTTTCAATAGGAGGGCAACCACTTCCGATATAGCTTGATTCGTGTTTATGGATCGGGTCCATCACAATATGATCATGAAAATTATTAAAATAATCTTTCCAGAATTCAGGAGTCAGATCCTTCAACTCTTTGATAGAAACCAATTGAATGCCCGGTCTGATGCGATGAAGAAATACAAGGTTTCCATTGATCCGGCGTGGAAAGAAAACCACATTCTTATCCCATAACAAAATTCTTTCATCCGGATCGGATTCCTGATAATAAAACTTATGATTGTGGTAGTAATTTTCATTTACTCTATGAGCCGATTCTACCAGATAAACAAAATTAGCATATGTAATAGGAGGCACTATCAGTCCATGTTTGGTAAAATGAAGTAAATCTTTCGAAGTAGCCAATGCGCCCCGTGCATTCGTACCGTCGTATCCGGTGTAAGACATGTAGTACGTATCGTCAATTTTAACGATACGAGGATCTTCCACACCCTGCGATTCATAATCAAATTCCGAAATTATAAACGGTTTTTCCCATCTCTCGGCCACATTAAGTGGTCCGTCCAACCTGCAGTAACCAATCGTGGATTGATTCCATAGTTGAACTGCCCGGTAAAAAATATGAACACTATCACCTTCACGAATAACAGCCGGATTTAGTATACCTTCATTTTCAAATTCCAGTTCAGACTTTGCCAATACTATTCCTTCTTTTCTAACCTCAATCATGATTGTTATATTATATAAATTCCTGCCATTTGGCTATTTGTCAGCAACGAAGAAAGACCATCGGTCGTTTTACCGATGGTCTTTCAGCTTTACCCGGTTTATCGTTTGATCAGATCTTTTTCTACTTTTTCGGCGGTAAGTTCCGCGTCATGAATCAGATCCGTAACATCAACCTTTACTTTTTCGAACTTATCGGTGATACTTTCAACCATATCACTGAATTTATCTTTCAACGCATCCATTTTTCGTTCACCTTTGCGGTAAATAGATCTGCGTGTTACCGAACCTTGTGCCGGTGCAAATAAAATACCTAATAAAGCGCCTGTTGCTGCGCCGGCAATTACGCCTAATACTACTTTTCCTGTACTCATAATCTTTTTTTTAATTGATATTGATTGCATAATTTGCATTAAAACCTAAAACCCACTGTAGCTTGCGCCCAGGCATTTTTGTAACGGGGAGTTGTTGAAGTCCCGTCGCCATTGTTATTATACAGATCCATTCCAACCCTAGCTCCGATAACAATGCTAGATAGAGTTATATCTATTCCACCAACCATGCATAACGTGTTTTTACGAATATCGTCTGCCTCAAAGTCCTGAGTTACCTCAACATCGGTAATCGGATTAGTGAACACATCTTTTTGTTTGATCAAATAAGAGTATTGAGGTCCGACAAGCAGTGTTAGCATCCTGCTGGGTTTTATGGCTAAAAATATGGGTATGTCGATGTAATTCGTGGTGCGGGTCAGGCCTACATCACTGCCAAGCACACTGCTGGTCGCTTTAAAGCCTTTCTGTGAGAACAATACCTCGGGTTGGATGCCCACATATTTGCCAAGAGGGAGACTTAAAAATAAACCACCAGCAAAACCAATTTTACCATCAGCTTCATATTCTTCGCCTTCCGAATCATAAATATTTGAATAGTTCGCACCTGCTTTTATTCCAATATGAATATTGTCTCTAGAATCTGAATCTGTTCCCTGCGCGTTTATTGTATTAGCAATTAACAGGCAAGCTAAGAATGTAAATACATTTTTTTTCATTTGATTTTAATTTTAATTTTAATTGAGCTTACCCAACAAAGGTGAGATTTTTAAACATTGAAAGCATTACACAATTTTTTCAAAGAGTTGCAAGATTCACACATTCAGCTGTATATAATAAAAAACACCTATGTTCGGGTTTGGAACATAGGTGTACATTGGTTAAAATCATCTTCTAACTGCCGCCGTACTGTGCGTCATTGAAGGAATTCTTTACAACCTTAAAAGCGGTTTTGCAAAATACCCGTTAATAATAACGCTTAACATCGTTGGCCTTTTTTACCGCTTTATCTGATTTTTCTCTTGCTTTCTCGGCTTTTTCATTAGCCTTTTCTGCTTTCTCATCAGCCTTTTTGGACTTTAGTTCAGCTTTAGCCGCTTTTTCTTTAGCCACAATAGCGTCTTCAGCAATTTGATTTCTTTCTTCTTGTGCTTTAACAATTTTTTTGTACTCTTTGAATTGATTTTCGTCGAGCGCTAGTTTAAACTCCTGTGTTTTTTCCTTTTCAGACGATTTTATTGCTCTATTGGTCGCTTTTCTGCTTTTACCCCGATTTTGTATATCTTTCTCATCCTTGGTATATTTCAAGAAGATGTCGTAAGACTCCTGATATTGCCTGTCTGTCAGCTTTACATCATTTTTTAAATTATCCGTTTGGTTTTTCACTTTCTGTTCAAGCGTCATATAACCCTGATAATTCTGAGCGCTAACCTGTATTGCGCAAAACAAGAACACTACTAGACTAACAGCAAGAGCAAACCAGTGAGAGCCTTTAAATAGTTTTTTATCCATTATTTTAGTTTAAATAGTTTAATACGATTAAAATAGATTTATGTTTGGGTGAGGTTATAATATGAATGTAAGACCAATCTTACCACCCGAAAACTCATTGCCACCCCCAAATTCAAGGTTAACGCCTATATTTTTGTTAAAATAGTAACGTCCACCAACCTGTGCGCCAAGGCCAAGACCCGAGTTATAGCTTCCACCATATCCTTTGGGAGAGTTCCACGAAACGAATCCAACATTCAAACCGGCATAGAAATCCCACTCGCTTGGGAGATTTAGTACATAATTGAAATGATAGTTGGCATTACCCGAAATACCCCAGATATTATGATGATAATCGGTATTAGACCAATTTTCGTTATATCCACGATACGATAATTCACCACCCAGCGTTACATCACGGATAATAGCGTGATCCAAACCAACAAAAACAGGTACTCCGTGATTAGAAAAACCAAGACCTAAATTTAATTGTGTATCACCCTTGTAAAGAGGTCCTTGAGCACTTGTAAATGTTGCACACAACATAAGCCCTACGAATAAAAATAAATACTTCATTTGATTGTTTTTTTTTGATTGCATAATTTGCATTTTTTTTAATGATTTGAACGACCATTACCCCGTTTGTTTTTTTTACCTGATTGAAATTTATTCTGTTTTTCGTGGTTGCTGTTTCGTCCAACAGACTTCCGTTCTCCGGAATTGTCACGATAACCGTGGTCATATTTTTTTCTGTGTTCTTTGAAATGCGATTGCGGTGTGTTACCATGATAATCATTCATAACTACTTTATAGCCTCTGTACAAATCGTAATTTCTGTAACGTGGAGGCAAATAAGTTCGTCTCACCCATCTGTTATCCAATATATATATAAACTTAGCAGATTGAATGTCGTAATATGATTCGATGTCTGGCAGATAATAATAACGAACATCACTATATCCCGCCGGACCCCATGCAGGAGGTCTTCCAAAGTTAACTGTAACAGACAGCTGACTTTGTACCGAAGCCGCAAACAACAACATGATTCCAAATACAAATAGCTTTGTCTTTTTCATCTTTATTTGATTTTAATTTTAATTGAGCTTACTGTGCAAAGGTGAGAACATAAAACATTGAAAGCATTACACAATTTTGGCTAAGAGTTACAAGATTCACACATTCAGTTAGATACAATAAAAATCACCTATGTTCCGGTTTGGAACACAGGTGATTACTTTGCTTTTAAAATTTTCTGCAGTAAGGTTAGAGAATAAAAGCCGAATTGACAATCTTCATAATATAAAGGTAAGACCAATCTTACCGCCCGAAAACTCGTTACCTCCACCAAATTCAAGATTAATCCCTACATTTCTGTTAAAGTAGTAACGACCACCCACCTGTGCGCCAAGACCTAACCCCGAATTATAGCTTCCGCCATAACCCTTGGGAGAACTCCAAGAAACGAACCCAACATTTAAACCGGCATAGAAATCCCAGTTCCTGGGGATATTCAACACATGGTTGAAATGATAGTTGGCATTCCCTGATATACCCCAGATATTATGATGATAATCGTCGTTCGACCAACCTTCATTATATCCTCGATACGATAATTCGCCACCCAGCGTTACATCACGGCTAATGGCGTGATCCAAACCAATATAAACAGGCACCCCGTGATTAGAGAAACCTACACCTATATTTAATTGGGTATCACCTTTGGAAAGAGGTCCCTGAGCACTTGCAAATGTTACACATAACATTAGCCCTGCAAATAAAAATAAATACTTCATTTGATTGATTTTTTTGTTTTCTTAAATGAATAGTGAACTCTTACCATTAATAAACAATTAAAGGTCGTTGATAGTTTTTGCTAAACCATTAACGACCTGTTTGTCTGTATCAGCCTATGTGTGTTACTGCCTGGTAAATGTAAACTTAGCACCCTGCTGTAAAAGAACCATTTTCTTTTCGGCAGGAACAAACTCCATCACAACGCCGGCTGTCTCGAATCTGAACTTATCTGTACCGAAGCACTCCAGCGGGAAAGACGGCTGACCGGTGGCTTGGGCAAAAAGAGCACCTTCCTGAACAAAAACCTTTACCTTCAGTCCAATCTGCGTACTCGAATAGTCGCCTGCGTATTTTTCCAGATCGGCTGCATCCAACTTAACAGCCTCTGTAAAAACAGGTAGCATATACGATGCATCACCGGTAACAACACTCAATATACCAATGGCAATATCGCTCAACCTGAACAAAGTCCCGTTAGACACGATTGCAACCGCCATATTCAGATCAGGCATAAAAAACAACGACGACTGGAAACCATCAATGCCCCCGTCATGACCAAAACCTTTCCAATCCTTGAACTTGTAAGGAACCAACCCCATTCCGTAATTATCCTTCATAGTCGTCATCAACTTCACGCTTTCGGCATTCACCACCTTACCTCCGGCCAGACACACTATAAAACGATTTAAGTCGGCAGGCGTGGAAGCCAGAGCACCCGCACCCAGCGGAACACTACAGTCGGTTTCTTTCTCAGGTACCCAACCAGCAAAATAACTGTAAGAAGCAGCCTCGTTCTCTTCTGCACTTATCGCATCAAAAATACGTGTATGCTTTAATCCGCAAGGACCGGTAATATACTCTTTCAGCAAGGCGTCGTAAGGTTTGCCACCGGCATCTTCTGCAATGAAAGTCAGCAGCATATAGTTAGAATTAGAATACTCGAATTTGGAGTCGGGTTCGAAATTACTGTCAAACGCCGCCAGTCTGTCCAGCAACATCTGCTTGCTTTGCGGCAAATTGTACCATTGCAAGTAATCCGGCGTAGCGGTAAAATTGAAGATGCCTGACCTGTGATGCAAAAGCTGATTAACGGTAATGCTGCCGGCATTCTTTATCTGCGGATAAAACTTACTCAGTTTGGTATCCAGCGACAACTTTCCCTGCTCTATTAACTTCAATATAATAGCAGCTGTAAACGTTTTGGTGATAGACCCAATCCTGTACACCGTTTCCGAATCAGGTTTCACGCCCTTCTCCACGTTGGCGAAACCATACCCCCTTTGATAAATTTCTTTCCCGTCACGGAAAACAGAAACACTACCCATTCCTTTGTTGTTCCCCTCGATAAGCGAAAAGAGACTATCCAGTTTTTGAGTATCGAAATTCTGTGCAAAGCACCCCGTATAAACAAATATAAAAGTAAATGCAAACAATAACCAAGCACGTGTTTTCATAACTGAATGTATTTTATATAAAATATAAAGGTATAAAAAAACAACAAGTTAATCTATTTTTGGATAGTTAAATATTTAATCTAAAGAGAAGTAATTCAAGTCGATACCCTAAATAAAACCTCTTCCAAATGTATTAATAATTTAATTATCACAATTAGTGACAATTAAATCAATTGTATATATAATTAACTATCTTTGCTGCAAGAAGTAATAGTATGGAATTGGACACAGGAGTTTACGAAACACTTATATATAAAGCACTACAAGAAAAGCTAAGATACACCATTGATTTTTTTGATTTAGATGATACGAATAGATTAGCAAAAGAGAAAAATCTTCCTCATTTTACTAAAATAATAAGATCATACTATACAAAAGAATTATAACCATATAGAACAAATAAGTAGGATTACTAAAATGACGACATTAAGTGGTATAATCAGGAGCTATCAGGCAGCTGGTCGAAGAATTGAAAGAGAGCAACAGAGAGAGGCTCGCGAATCAGCAAGAAGATTTAAAGAACAACAAAAACTGCAGTCAATTATAGATGCAGAGCAAGCTGTTAAGGATTGGGAAAGTTATGTTGAGACTCTTTTGTCAATCCACAAGAATTATTCTGAAGTAATTGATTGGAAGCAAGTACAGTATATTCCTAAACCAATAGAACCTTCATATTCTAATGAACATGAGAGTGAGGCTAAACTGAAATTTGATAATTTTAAACCATCTTTCTTCGACAAATTATTTAGACTGACTCCTAAAATAATAAGAAACCTAGAAAGTAAGGTTGTCGAATCAAAATTAAAAGATAAACGCATATTTGATCTAAGTTATAAAAAGTATCAAGAGGAACTAGAGGATTGGGAAGAGCAACAAGATATCTCAAAAGGAATAGAAAATAGAGATTCTGAATATTATGCGATGGCCCTAGATTATTTAAATCCATTTTCTGAACTAAAAGAGTTGGGAATAAGAATAAAAATGTTCTTTGATAAAAATTATGTAGATGTTGATCTTTATATTAATAGCGAGGATGTAATTCCAAATTATACATTAAGCCAAACTGCAACAGGTAAATTATCTAAAAAGAATATGCCAAAATCTAGATTTAACGAACTTTATCAAGATCATATTTGTAGCTCAGTGTTACGTGTTGCCAAGGAGGTTCTTTTAAATTTACCAATTAAGTATACTAGAATTAATGTGATATCAAATTCTCTAAATTCTAGAACGGGGTATTTAGAAGACAAGATAGTCTTATCTATTATAATTTCTCAAGAGAGACTCAATCTAATAAACTTACAATTAGTAGATCCATCTGATAGCATGAGTATTTTTGATCATAATATGAATTTTAAAACAGCAACTGGTTTTAATGAAGTTCAAAAGGTTGAACTAAAAGGAGACGTTAAATAAATATTTATCCGGCAGATGTGCAAGATATTTATTATCGGAGGCCTTTCTATTCGGAAGTTGAGGAGAATTTTATATAAACAAATTGGTTTAATATTGCACTATAAAGTTGTATGAATCTATATAGATAGACCTATTTTGCTAGGTTCAACGTAGCAGGATTTAGCTGTTATTTCTGGCGCGTGGCTGAATTAAATTAGTGGAACATTTAAAGGGGGATTCTTACATCTTATATAGAAAATGCAGAAAACGAGTTGTTGTTGTTAACAGAAAACATTCACGGAAATTATCGCCTTTTGCTGGATTGGAGGATCAGGTGGAATAATTAATTTATATTCTTTCTGGATGAACGATCTGAACGTATGCAGCTCAGTTCTCATGAAGAGTGTGTGAGTCGCTTTAACGGGTAGAATTGCCTTGCGCTTCCAATGAATCCGTATATTTGTGCTTCGTAATAAAACTGTAACGAAGAATTGAAGAGTATGAATTATAATAATGATTCCGTGAGGAGACAGGATCGGCTTCTTTCTGAAGAGGAGGCGGTGGCGCTGTTGCGTGTAGGTGAGTTTGGTGTGTTGTCGATGGTGTCTGAACAGAGTGGGGGATATGGTATTCCTTTGAGTTTTGCTTTTGACGGTGAGGTGATTTATTTTCATTGTGCTCCGGAGGGTGAGACGCTTAAGGCGCTTGCCGCAAATAACAGGGTGTCGTTTTGTGTGATTGGCAAGACGAGGGTGATTCCGGATCAGTTTACTACCGCTTACGAGAGTGTTTTGGTGAATGGTACGGTTGCTTTGGATTTGTCCGACAGCGAGAAGTTGCATGCACTGGAACTAATTCTGGATAAATATAGTCCCGACGACAAAGCTGTAGGAATGAAGTCTGCCGAAAAATCATTTCAAAGAACTTGTGTGATCCGATTGGATATTGCTTCCGTTTCGGGGAAATGTAAAGTTACAAAGTAGCTATTTTGATGTAGTTTTTTGCTGATCTACAATTGTTTTTGATATCCGGTAACTATTGGACTTATTACGGGTATTTAATCGGCAATCCAAAAACGTAATATATAGCAACAGCATTTGCGACAAATTCGTTTGTTTCTAACATTGAACAGGCTTCTTGTTTTTCCTTATATCTTTAACTTTTCAAAGATATATCTTTTGATGTTGAAAATTATATAAATGAAATTTCAAAGATATAGGACTTTTTGGTCTGTCTTATTTAGAGGGGATATACTCTCTGGGAATTAAATTTTCAATATTTATCTCTCATCTGTCATCTATCACTCTTAAGAAAGCCAACCTGATGATCTGTTTTGTCAAACCAATCTGTCTTTAAACATTCAGCCTTGTTTTCCTTTCTTTTATTCCAATCCGAACGTACAGGCGATAGAAGCTACAAAATGGATGATTTGATCACAAGACTTAGTAAATTAGCCCCGTTCACTATATCTCTTAGTGTTTTTTACGTTTAGAATAACTCGTTTTTCAATTGAGTGATTATTGTCACTCAACTGGGTGATTATACTACTCCAACTGGATGACAATAATCACCCAGTTGAGTGTCAAGTTTAGTGTATAAGATTCAGTTGGTAAATATCCCGTATTCATACGTAATTACTGCATGTTGTCGGTTATAAGTCCTTTGTACGATATTTTACCCTTATATATATAACGTACACGAGACAAAATCCGGTTTATCCCTATTGAAAAAACTTTAAAAAAAGATTGTGCTTTAACAATCGGGTTATCAGAGATTAAGGTGATATTGAGAGGCGTGGTATAAAAATATGATAGGAAAAGGTTTGGATTGTATGTTGTAAAGCACTACTTTTGTCCCCGCATTCAAGAGAGAGTGGCGCAGCAAACATGATGAGGAAACGAACAGAGGTGTACATAAGGTGAGGTTAGCAGAGCTAAGCGAGAAACCTGCAGTCATACTGAAAACGGCTTCCGAAACTTTTTAAAAATAAACTTTCAAAAACATTTGGAAGTTAAAAATAAAAAGACGTATCTTTGCACCCGCTTTGCCGCTGTAACATGCAGCGACTAAATGCAAAAAAGAGTTCTTTGAAAAATTTACATATCAACAAGTAGTACAAGAAAAATTATCTTTCGGGATAGTTGGACGTAAAGAATGAAATTAATACCGTCAATTGTAAACTAATAATAGAAGGGAATTCTGAGCAAGAGATATTAAGACAAACAAATTATACAACGAAGAGTTTGATCCTGGCTCAGGATGAACGCTAGCGACAGGCTTAACACATGCAAGTCGAGGGGCAGCATAAAAGTAGCAATACTTTGGTGGCGACCGGCGCACGGGTGAGTAACGCGTATGCAACCTACCTATCAGAGGGGGATAACCCGGCGAAAGTCGGACTAATACCGCATAAAACAGGGGCACCGCATGGTGATATTTGTTAAAGATTAATTGCTGATAGATGGGCATGCGTTCCATTAGGTAGTTGGTGAGGTAACGGCTCACCAAGCCGACGATGGATAGGGGAACTGAGAGGTTGGTCCCCCACACTGGTACTGAGACACGGACCAGACTCCTACGGGAGGCAGCAGTGAGGAATATTGGTCAATGGGCGAGAGCCTGAACCAGCCAAGTCGCGTGAAGGAAGAAGGATCTATGGTTCGTAAACTTCTTTTGCAGGGGAATAAAGTGGAGGACGTGTCCTCTTTTGTATGTACCCTGAGAATAAGGATCGGCTAACTCCGTGCCAGCAGCCGCGGTAATACGGAGGATCCGAGCGTTATCCGGATTTATTGGGTTTAAAGGGTGCGTAGGTGGTTTAATAAGTCAGCGGTGAAAGTTTGCAGCTTAACTGTAAAAATGCCGTTGAAACTGTTAGACTTGAGTGTAAATGAGGTAGGCGGAATGCGTGGTGTAGCGGTGAAATGCTTAGATATCACGCAGAACTCCGATTGCGAAGGCAGCTTACCAAGCTACAACTGACACTGAAGCACGAAAGCGTGGGGATCAAACAGGATTAGATACCCTGGTAGTCCACGCAGTAAACGATGATTACTAGCTGTTTGCGATACACAGTAAGCGGCACAGCGAAAGCGTTAAGTAATCCACCTGGGGAGTACGCCGGCAACGGTGAAACTCAAAGGAATTGACGGGGGCCCGCACAAGCGGAGGAACATGTGGTTTAATTCGATGATACGCGAGGAACCTTACCCGGGTTTGAACGCAGAGAGACAGGGGTGGAAACATCCTTTTCAGCAATGACTGTCTGCGAGGTGCTGCATGGTTGTCGTCAGCTCGTGCCGTGAGGTGTCGGCTTAAGTGCCATAACGAGCGCAACCCTTATCTTTAGTTACTAACAGGTCAAGCTGAGGACTCTAGAGAGACTGCCAGCGTAAGCTGTGAGGAAGGTGGGGATGACGTCAAATCAGCACGGCCCTTACATCCGGGGCGACACACGTGTTACAATGGTAAGGACAAAGGGCAGCTACCGGGCGACCGGATGCGAATCTCTAAACCTTATCTCAGTTCGGATCGGAGTCTGCAACTCGACTCCGTGAAGCTGGATTCGCTAGTAATCGCGCATCAGCCATGGCGCGGTGAATACGTTCCCGGGCCTTGTACACACCGCCCGTCAAGCCATGGGAGCCGGGGGTACCTGAAGTTCGTAACCGCAAGGATCGACCTAGGGTAAAACTGGTGACTGGGGCTAAGTCGTAACAAGGTAGCCGTACCGGAAGGTGCGGCTGGAACACCTCCTTTCTGGAGCCTGAGTTCCCTTTTACGGTTTGCAAGGTATTAAGGAAGGAACTTTACGTTCGTTTGTACTACGCTGTTGAATATGTGATAATATATGATCTTATAAAACTGGGAAACCAGAAGAGAAACAAGAGGCTGAAGCGCCTGCCCCGAAAGACCGGAAACGGTCAATACACGGAAAGAGCTTCAGGCACAAGTTAGAAAGCCAGTCCTATAGCTCAGTTGGTTAGAGCGCTACACTGATAATGTAGAGGTCGGCAGTTCAACTCTGCCTGGGACTACGAAGTAAAAATTTACGGGGGATTAGCTCAGCTGGCTAGAGCATCTGCCTTGCACGCAGAGGGTCAACGGTTCGAATCCGTTATTCTCCACACAAACCGGACGCCGCAAGGCAAAGGTAAGAAGATCTTTGACATGATGGACAACAAAGCAATAAAGTAACAAATTAAGAGCAAGCTTTAAAAATATATCAATCCGACACATGTGGTCGTATTAATACGACTGCGCATATGTGCACGGAAAAAGAAAGTAAGCAAGGGCAGACGGTGGATGCCTTGGCTCTCGGAGGCGAAGAAGGACGTGATAAGCTGCGATAAGTTCGGGGGATGTGCAAATAACAATTGATCCCGAAATTTCCGAATGGGGCAACCCGGCAGGTTGAAGGCCTGTCATTCCGTAAGGAAGGCAAACGTGGGGAACTGAAACATCTAAGTACCCATAGGAGAAGAAAACAAAAGTGATTCCCCAAGTAGTGGCGAGCGAACGGGGAACAGCCCAAACCTATGCTGTTGAGGCAGTATAGGGGTTGTAGGACTACGATGTGGCAAGAAATCAGTAAAGTGGAACGTTTTGGAAAGAACGGCAATATAGGGTGACAGTCCCGTACACGACTTATTGACGAAGCCTAGTAGTATCCTGAGTAGCGCGGGACACGAGAAATCCTGTGTGAAACTGCGGGGACCATCCCGTAAGGCTAAATACTCCCGAGAGACCGATAGCGAACCAGTACTGTGAAGGAAAGGTGAAAAGAACCTCGAATAGAGGAGTGAAATAGACCCTGAAACCGTCTGCCTACAAGCGGTCGGAGCATCTATATGATGTGACGGCGTGCCTTTTGCATAATGAACCTACGAGTTACTGTCATTGGCAAGGTTAAGGAATTAAGTTCCGGAGCCGAAGCGAAAGCGAGTCTTAATAGGGCGAGTTAGTCAGTGGTAGTAGACGCGAAACCAAGTGATCTACCCTTGATCAGGTTGAAGGTTGGGTAACACCAACTGGAGGACCGAATCGGTATACGTTGAAAAGTGTTCGAATGAATTGAGGGTAGGGGTGAAAGGCTAATCAAACTTGGAGATAGCTCGTACTCCCCGAAATGCATTTAGGTGCAGCCTTTGTTATTACTAGTATGAGGTAGAGCGACTGATTGGATGCGAGGGCTTCACCGCCTATCAAGTCCAGATAAACTCCGAATGCGTATTAGTTTAGACAAGGAGTGAGGGCATGGGTGCTAAGGTCCATGTCCGAGAGGAGAAGAATCCAGACCATCAGCTAAGGTCCCCAAATAGCAGCTAAGTTGAATTAACGAAGTCAGATTGCAAAGACAGCTAGGATGTTGGCTTGGAAGCAGCCATTCATTTAAAGAGTGCGTAACAGCTCACTAGTCGAGGAATTTGGCGTGGATAATAATCGGGCATAAGCTGTTTACCGAAGCTATGGAATCATATTGTATATGATTGGTAGGGGAGCATTCTGCTCAGCTTAGAAGGTAGGGGATAACCCCTGCTGGAGCGTGCAGAAAAGCAAATGTAGGTATAAGTAACGATAAAGGGGGTGAGAAACCCCCTCGCCGAAAGACTAAGGCTTCCTGATCAACGTTAATCGGATCAGGGTTAGTCGGGACCTAAGGATAAGCCGAACGGCGATTCCGATGGAAGAATGGGTTAATATTCCCATACTACTTTATAGAGCGATGTGGAGACGGAGAAGTGAAAGTCCTGCTGCCTGACGGAATAGGTAGTTGAAGGGTGTAGACGTTGATTCTGGTAGGCAAATCCGCCGGAAGAGTCGAACCTGATAGTATGCGGAGTGCTTGCACGAAGCAATATGGATGTAACCAGGCTCCCAAGAAAATCCGCTAAGCATAATTTATAGAGTACCCGTACCGTAAACGGACACACGTAGTTGGGTTGAGTATACTAAGGCGCTCGAGTGATTCACGGTTAAGGAACTAGGCAAAATAGTCCTGTAACTTCGGGAAAAAGGACGCCATCAGCAATGGTGGCCGCAGAGAATAGGCCCAGGCGACTGTTTAACAAAAACACATGGCTATGCAAAATAGAAATATGAAGTATATGGCCTGACACCTGCCCGGTGCTGGAAGGTTAAGAGGAGATGTCATCGCAAGAGAAGCATTGAATTGAAGCCCCAGTAAACGGCGGCCGTAACTATAACGGTCCTAAGGTAGCGAAATTCCTTGTCGGGTAAGTTCCGACCTGCACGAATGGTGTAACGATCTGGGCACTGTCTCAACCGTGAGCTCGGTGAAATTGTAGTATCGGTGAAGATGCCGATTACCCGCGATGGGACGAAAAGACCCCGTGAACCTTTACTATAGCTTTACATTGCATTTGGGTAATTAATGTGTAGGATAGGCCGGAGGCTATGAAGCGGGCACGCTAGTGTTTGTGGAGCCGACGTTGAAATACGGCCCTTTGATTATTTGAATTCTAACTCCCGATGGGAGGACACTGTATGGTGGGTAGTTTGACTGGGGTGGTCGCCTCCAAAAGTGTAACGGAGGCTTCTAAAGGTACCCTCAGGCCGATTGGTAACCGGTCGTAGAGTGTAATGGCATAAGGGTGCTTGACTGGGAGACAAACAAGTCGATCAGGTAGGAAACTAGAGCATAGTGATCCGGTGGTTCCGCATGGAAGGGCCATCGCTCAAAGGATAAAAGGTACTCCGGGGATAACAGGCTGATCGCTCCCAAGAGCTCATATCGACGGAGCGGTTTGGCACCTCGATGTCGGCTCGTCACATCCTGGGGCTGGAGAAGGTCCCAAGGGTTGGGCTGTTCGCCCATTAAAGTGGCACGCGAGCTGGGTTCAGAACGTCGTGAGACAGTTCGGTCTCTATCTATCGTGGGCGCAGGAAATTTGAGAGGCTCTGACACTAGTACGAGAGGACCGTGTTGGACTGACCACTGGTTTACCGGTTGTACCGCCAGGTGCACTGCCGGGTAGCTAAGTCGGGATTGGATAAGTGCTGAAAGCATCTAAGTACGAAGCCAGCCTCAAGATTAGATTTCCTTATAAGGGTGGTTGAAGACTACGACCTTGATAGGCTACAGGTGTAAGGGCAGTAATGTCGAAGCCGAGTAGTACTAATAGCCCGAAACTTTCGTTTCCGTGGAAACGGGTTGATATATTGATAAGAAAAGAGTAAGCTCATAAGATGAGTTGCTTTATTGCTGTCCAACATTCAAACATCATAAGAAATTAAGGTGGTTATAGCGTTGGGGTTCCACCTCTTCCCATTCCGAACAGAGAAGTTAAGCCCACCCACGCCGATGGTACTGCGTATAGTGGGAGAGTAGGTAGCCGCCGTTTTACAAGAGGAGTTAGTTCAATTGAACTGACTCCTCTTTTTGTTTATATATACTCTCATTGCTCTCTCATGTAATACCTGACCCAATTCACTTTTCACTTTCAAAGATATATAGTTGGAGTTTCATTCATATAGGATTGGAGCTAAGTAGTATATGCTTATCGACCAGGAAGTGCTAACCTTCTTTCTAACAAGTACCGACCAAATTTACATTTAAAAATAACGACTGAGACTGACTTTATCCGTTTATTATCTAACAGCTTATTCAGATTGACTTTTTTATGTTCTATCTTTGCAATTTGTTAGTATATGATCACTAAATGTAGTATTATTGCAGGTACAATATTAATTCTTGTACTATGTGTAAGTAAATATTAATAATTATGGGTCTAAATGTTAGTGCAAATGATGTTAAAGAAGTTGATGCTCTTTTTAGGCGCTACTACAAGCCGCTAAGAGCGTATGCATTTCGTTTTGTTAATGATTGGATAGCTGCTGAAGATATAGTTCAGGATGTTTTTTTTGAATTATGGACAAGAAGAGGCTCAATTCGGTTTAATGAAGCTGTCTCCTCTTATTTGTTTAAAGCTGTTTATTCAAGATCAATCAACTTCATAAAAAGTAATCTTCAAAATAATAATTGCTCTCTCAACGAAAGGAATGAATGTAATATATTAGATCAATATATTGAAGACCACATGCAAAATCAGGAACGCAGTTTGCTTCTTGATGAACTGGAAGCTGAGATAAAGAATTTTGTAGAATCTCTTCCCGCACAATGTCAGAAAATATTTATTCTGAGTAGAAATTACCATCTAAAAAACCACGAAATAGCCAATCAACTCTCCATTAGTGTGAAAGCTGTTGAAAAACAAATTACCAAAGCTTTGTCTGAATTAAAACTCCATTTACGTAAAAAAGGACTGCTATTTTTTCTTTTTCTTTTTAACATTTAAAATCACATTGAAGGCGTGGGGTATAAGCTCCTTTTTTTGTATTACTAATAGAAGACATGATGATGACAAATAAAACAGTAGATATAAATGAGATAATAATTCGATACTTAGACGCATCTGCGACTCAGGAGGAAAAGATTTGTTTACTACAGTGGTTAAAAAAATCTGAAAAGAATCGTTCTGATTTTGTTGAAACGCGTGATCTATGGCTTGCGTGTGAAGTCGTAACTGATAATGAGCTGGAAGTTGAAATTGCTTTGGATCGCTTCAAAAGCAGAATTCTGTCAGAAAGAAATAGAATTCCAGTTCGACGTGAACGCTCATCCCTGTTTTTTATACAAGTTGCAGCAGTATTTCTGCTTTTGATAGGTATCGGTTACTGGTTTGCAATTCGACCTAATTTCGGTACGAAAGAACTACTAGTGAAAAATCAGATAATTACGGCTAATGGAAGTAAAGGCCGATTTGAATTGCCGGATGGAACTATAGTGTGGTTAAACGGAAATAGTAAACTTACCTATTGGGATAGTTATACAAATGGTAAAAGAGATGTAACATTGAAAGGGGAAGCTTATTTTGAGGTTAAGAAAAATGCAAATAGCCCCTTTTCTGTTCAATTAGGGGATTTGGTAATTCATGTATTAGGAACAAAATTTAATGTTTCCAATTATGGAACAGATAGAATGATAAAGACAGCTCTTCTTTCTGGAAGTATTAAAATCACAGGCTCCACATTAAAAAATGAAGTAATTCTTAAACCTGACCAACTTTTTACCTATTCCAAACAATTAAATAAAGGCTTTGTAGATAAGGTAGAGGCTCAATTATATGCAAATTGGATTAAAGACAAATTGATATTTGACAATGAAAAACTTTCAGATATCATGATATGCCTTGAAGGATGGTATGGAGTTGCATTTAATTGTAATAAATCATTTGCTGAAAATACTCGTATGTCTTTTACAGTTAGAGGAGAATCTATTGATGAAATTTTAAGTGCGATGGAGATGATAGTACCAATTAAATATGATATAAAGGATAACGAAGTTACAATTTTCCCAAAATAGAATAGATTATTAACCTTAAAAAGTATTGAAATGAAAAAGCTCAGCTAAATGTTATATTGCAACGAATGAATGACTAAATTGTCATTTGTCGAACAAACCTCTAATAAATAAATATCATCTCTAACTAAAATACGAGATTATTATTAAATTTCAAATCCACATACTAAATGAACACATTGAACGAGAAAGGTATTACCTACCATTTCTTAACAGGGAAGAAACTTCGAGTAATGGGGTTAATACTATTATTAACAACTATTACTTTTTTTGATGTATCAGCGCTCGAGTCGTATTCAATTTCAACAAGAATTGATTTGAAATTGCAAAGTACGACCTTAAAACAAGCTTTAAAAGAGATTGAAAATAAAACAGAGTTTACTTTTTTCTATAACGACGACGCCATCGATATAAATAGAAAGATTACTTTAAATGTAAAGGACAAGCGAATAGATGAAATTCTTTCCGACATTCTTGTAAATTGCTCTTATACGGTAGAAAACAAGAAGATTATTCTTGTACCAGTTGCTAGCAAGCAACAAATACAACAAAAGGGGAAAGTCTCCGGAATTATTACCGATGAAAAGGGAGAACCTATTATAGGAGCAAATATTAAGGTTAAAGGAGCTTCCATAGGGACTATTACGGATGTCAATGGTATGTTTTCCATAGAAGTGGCTCAAGGAGCTACATTGGATGTTTCTTATATTGGCTACAATACGAAAGAAGTCAAAGTTATAAGTTCTTCCCTGAATATTCAGTTAGCAGAAGATACCCAGAATTTGGATGAAGTTGTAGTTGTTGCTTACGGTACAGCAAAAAAATCATCGTTTACTGGTTCGTCAACTGTGCTAAAAGCTGATAAACTTGAAAAAATATCAGGATCTGGATTTGCGGAAGCTTTGCAAGGGATGAGTGCGGGAGTAAATGTTGTTAATAGTGAAGGTAATCCTGGTGGCGATACACGTATTCAGATTCGTGGTATTGGTTCTATGAGTGCCTCTTCCGATCCGTTGTATGTAGTGGATGGAATGCCTTACGATGGTAAACTTACTTCTATATCACCGTCTGATATAGAATCCATGACTGTGTTGAAAGATGCCGCTGCTTCTTCTCTTTACGGTTCGAGAGCTGCCAATGGTGTAGTCGTGATAACGACGAAAAAAGGAAAGTCGGGTAAAGCGATGGTAAACTTTAAAGGTGCATGGGGTACTTCCGATCTTGCTGTAAAGAATCCAACGAAAGCGAATCCATACGAGCAATTAACAAATACGTGGGAGGGCATGTATAACGACCAATTCTATAAATACGGACAAACAGATGCCGCTGCAAGAACTTGGGCGTCAAAAAATGTACTCTCAAAACTTTTAAAGGCTGTAACAACTTCCGATGGAAAAAAATCTTATGTATCGCCTTTCAAAAATATAGACGAGTATTATGTTTTAGAAAATGGGAGTATTAATCCTAACCTACAAATGATTTGGGATAAGAGCGATTATGATTGGTACGGTTCTGTTTATTCACGTAAACTTCGTCAGGATTATAGCGTTGATGTAAGTGGATCAACAAGCGAAGGTAAAACAAATTACTTCTTTTCTGGTTCGTTTATGGATGACAAGGGCTTTGGTCTTTCTCAGTATTTTAAAAGATATTCATTCCGTACAAATATTTCAACTAAAGTAACAAATTGGCTAGAAATGGGTGGAAATATGGCGTACAGTAGTTCCAAACAAAATAATTCAGGATTTATCAGAGCTTTGGTTTTTTGTTCAACTATTTCGTCTCCATATTTGAGAAATGTGGATAATACTGATTGGGTGTATTCGGAAAAAACCGGAAACAAAATGTTGGATTATGGAACGTATGCTAATAATTTCTTTGGAATTCATCCGCTCAATCAACGGGGAGACTATTGGAATAATCCGGATGATGCAAGTTTTGCCAATGTAATGGCAAGTATGATTTCTGCCCGTTATTATGCAGAAGCAAAATTACCGTTTAATATAAAATTCAGGACAAATGTAAGTTTGGACGATAATAGCACGAAAAATATTAATTACGATTCAGCGGTTCATGGTTCCGATCAATTGGAGCCATACGGTGTAACAGTTAAAACAAGTGGAGGAACTGCTTCAAGAAGTAATGAACGAACAAATTCTATGACATGGAATAATCTATTAACCTATGAAACAAAGTTTGGAGATCACTCAATTAATGCTTTGATGGGGCATGAATTATACACCTATAACAATTATTACGATTATGGCTATGGAGAAGGTATTATGCAGTTAGGGCAATACGAAGTGGAATCGACTACCACTAACTGGTCCGCATCTTCATACAGAGACAAGTATACATTGCTAAGCTTTCTTGGAAAGATAGATTATGGTTTCAAAGATAAATACTATTTGTCTGCAAGTTATCGTCGGGACGGATCGTCTCGTTTTTCGCAAGACCAACGCTGGGGTAATTTCTTTTCTGTGGGTGCATCCTGGAGACTTTCAAAAGAAAAACTCATGGAGAATATTTCGTGGCTTGATAATTTGTCTCTGCGTGCCAGCTATGGTACGACAGGAAATGATAATATAGGTTCCTATTACGCTTATCAGGCAACTTATGAAGCAGATAATTTGTATGGAAACGCGGGATTGAAACCTTCAACAATGGCTACTCCCGATTTGAAATGGGAGAAGAACCAACAATTTAACGTGGGTGCAGATTTCTCTCTTTTTAAGAATATCAGTGGAACAGTTGAGTATTACAAACGAAAATCCAAAGATTTGCTTTATTATAAAGAGTTACCTCTTTCATCTCAGGTAGGTACTGCAACTGGAATGAATACTAATCTTGGTGATATTGAGAACTATGGGTTTGAAGTATCATTAAATGTCGGGATCATAAATACAAAGGATTTTAGATGGAATGTAGATGCAAACTGGTCATCACTTACAAATAAAATTACCTATTTGCCAGGAGGAGAATACACATATGCTGATCGCACAGCCACATATAAAATGGCAGAAGGTCATTCACGCTATGAATTTTTTATGCCAAGTAGTGCTGGCGTCGATTCCCAAACTGGAAATGCAATGTATTGGATAAAAAACAATAGTGGAAGTTGGGAGAAAACAAGCAACTGGTCTGATGTTACGACTGATGACTACCAGTGGCAAGGATCAGCCCTTCCAAAAGGTTTTGGTTCTTTAACGAATAATTTTCAATATAAAGGCTTTGACCTTTCTGCAATGCTGTACTATTCTTATGGTAGTAAAATGTTAGACTATATCTATTGTGAACGTGTAACATTACGCGGCGGTGTTGGTGTTATTCAGGATCTTGTTAAAGATCGTTGGCAAAAGCCAGGCGATAACGCTTATCTTCCACGCTGGTCCAACGACGATTACTCAAGTACACGTAAAGCGACAAACTTTTGGCTTTTCAATAATGATTATCTTCGTTTGAGAAATGTAACAATTGGATATACGTTACCTAAGTCGTTGACAAATAAAGCTGGAATATCAAATGCAAGAGTATATATTACAGGAGATAACCTTTTAACTTTTGGTAGCGCTAAAGATCGCTATACCGATCCTGAAACTGGAGTTACCGGAAATAATTATAATGGAAATGCTGTGACAGATAATGGATTTCCTGGTTCAAGAAGGGTGTATATGGGTGGTATTCAAGTTTCATTCTAAAAATAACAATAATTAAAGAGTATGAAAAGAATATATATGACAATCAAACTTTTTGCTTTGTCGGTAATGATGTTTTCAACGTCCGGTTGTAGCGACTTGCTTACAACTCAGTCTTCGACGGCAGTTTCCGATGCAACTGTGCTTTCTAGTGCTGCCAATTTGAATATGGTACTAACGTCTGCTTATAGACAACTCTATTTTAATTTTGATGGAGACGATCGTGTTTATGCTGGTCTTACCGGATTGCAGATGTATGCAGATTTAGGAGGGGCTGATATTATGAGCCATACTAATATGGGGGGTAATCAGGTGGAAGCTTATGAATATATGAATAGTAAAACAAACTATACTGGTTCATCCAAGAGCATCTGGTCTATGTGTTATCGGGTTATTAATCAGGTTAATATTGTATTAGATAATATTGATGCATCTACAGGCGATGAAACGACTAAGAATCAGATAAAGGGACAGGCATATGCTATACGTGGCATTTGTTACTTTACTTTAATTCAGAATTATCAGCAAACATACGCGATAGCAAAAGACAAACCGGGTGTTATACTAAGAACTTCGTCGACTGAAGATAGCAATCTTCCCCGTTTTACGGTTGCAGAATGCTATAGTCAAATAGTTAGTGATTTAACATTAGCAAAGTCAAGTTTAAGTGATTTTACTCGTGATAATAAATGGACTATTGATAAAAATGTAGTGTCAGGTGTCTTGGCACGTGTATATTTGGTTATGCAAGATTGGGATAATGCGTATACCGAAGCAAATACAACATACAATGCGTTTAGTCAACTGATGACCCGTGATGAATATCGTAGTGGATTTGATGATGTTATTACTAACAACTATGCAGAAGTAGCTTGGGCCGTAAAATTTACAGATACAGATAATCTGGGTGGAGGAACGCAGTTTAATTTTTGGTTTAATCAAGATGCTTCTTACGGAGAAGGATATACAGACGGACCAATTTATTGCTTTCTTGACTTTTTTGCTGACGGTGAATTTGAAAAACTTTTCGAGAAAACTGAAGACCGTTATCAGTTCTGGAAACGAACAAATAATGCAAGTGCTGAATGGTCTACAAAATGGGCTTACGATAAATACAAGCATTATGGTGCTGCCAACGGAGCTGTCCAGGGAAACACCCGTCCGGAAATCTCATTGATGCGTGGTTCCGAAATGTTGTTGATTCTGGCTGAAGCTTCTGCTCATCTTAATAATGGCCAAGCCTTACAGCTTCTTAATCGTTTACAGACAGCAAGAGGTGTACAACATCTTACCAATGCGTCTGGAAACGATCTGCTCGAAGCAATTTATATTGAAAGAAGAAAAGAACTTTGCTGCGAAGGTGTGGCTGGCATGTATGACTTACTTCGTTTGCAGAAACCTCTTGTAAGAAAATGCGAAACGGCATCTTATCCCGAAGGACACTATACGTGGGGTATGACTAATCTTGACGGTTACTTACCTACAGATGGTCAACCTATAGGAACTATCCCTTCTAATGATTATCGTTTTATTTGCCAGATTCCACAAATGGAGATGGTAAACAATGAAGCGCTGACGGAATCAGATCAGAACCCGTTTAAAGGACAGTAATTACTATCTTTGGATTTTTAATACTATAACTAACTCAGAAGGGTGTTTCTTTGTAAAAATAGAAACACCCTTTATATTAGATCTTTATTCAATGGATAGCTTATCTCTTAAAAAAAACAATTCTGAAAATTAATTTCTATCTTTGTATTTCAAAAGAAAAGAGAATTATGCCATTAAATTTACAAAAGAATCTTCCGGCCATCGAATTGCTTAAGAAAGAGAATATTTTTGTTATGGATTCGTTGCGCGCATCCGAACAAGATATTCGTCCCCTTCGTATGGTTGTGCTTAACTTAATGCCGCTAAAGATAACGACCGAGACTGACTTTATACGTTTATTGTCCAACAGTCCGTTACAGATAGAATTAGACTTTCTTAAAATTTCGTGCCATACTCCCAAGAATACTCCTATAGAACATATGGAAGAGTTCTATAAAGATTTTGATACCATCGCCAACGATTACTACGACGGGATGATTATAACGGGTGCACCTGTGGAATTGATGGAGTACGAAGATGTAAACTATTGGAACGAAGTTACCCAGATTTTTAATTGGGCACGTAATCATGTTACTTCAACTCTTTATATCTGCTGGGCTGCTCAAGCGGGTTTATATCATTTTCATGGAGTGCCAAAGTATGAATTACCTGCAAAGATGTTTGGTGTATTTAAGCATACACTGAACGACTCGTCCAATCCTATTTTCAGAGGGTTCGACGACGAATTTTTTGTTCCGCATAGTCGGCATACCGAAATCCGTAAAGAGGATATTCTAAAGGTACCTGAACTAACCATGTTGTCCGAAAGCAACGAATCGGGTGTTTACATGGTAATGGCGCGGGGAGGTCGCGAATTTTTTATTACAGGTCATTCCGAATATTCACCCAATACCCTGAACGAAGAATACATGCGCGATAAAGCCAAGGGAATGGATATAGAAGTTCCGCATAATTATTATAGAAATGACGACCCGGCCCAGGGACCTTTGGTTCGCTGGCGTGGTCATGCCAATCTTCTGTTTACAAATTGGCTGAATTATTTTGTTTATCAGGAAACACCTTTCCATATTGAAGATATAAAGAACCTAGGCAGTTTATAAAATGAGTAAAATACGTTCGATCGAACTTCTTGCACCTGCCAAAGATTTACAATGCGGCATAGAAGCCATAAACCATGGCGCTGATGCCGTTTATATTGGATCTCCTAAATTTAGTGCCCGTGCCGCTGCCGGGAACTCACTTGAAGATATTCAAACACTTTGTTCTTACGCCCATCAGTTTGGTGCGCGAATTTATGTGGCATTAAATACGATACTGACTGATGAAGAGCTACCTGTTGCTGAAAAGCTGATATGGGATCTTTATCGTGCAGGAGCTGATGCTTTGATTGTACAAGATATGGGAGTTACAGGACTTAATTTGCCTCCCATTCCATTGCATGCAAGTACGCAGACAGATAACCGTACCCCGGATAAAGTGAGGTTTTGGCAGGAAGCCGGCTTTTCGCAGGTGGTTCTTGCCCGCGAGCTATCCTTGAATGAGATTCATAAAATAGCATCAGAAACGACTGTCCCCCTCGAAGTATTTGTGCACGGAGCTCTTTGCGTTAGTTACAGCGGACAATGTTATATAAGTTCCGCACTTACCGGACGAAGCGCCAACCGGGGCGAGTGTGCTCAGTATTGCCGCCTTCCTTATTCCATGGTCGATTCGGATGGAAATGTAATTGCCAAAGACAAACATTTGCTTTCTCTTAAAGACCTCAATCAATCAGATAATCTTGAGGCCTTATTGGACGCGGGAGTTTCGTCTCTCAAAATAGAGGGACGTTTAAAAGATGTTGCGTATGTAAAAAACATAACAGCCTATTACCGTAAAAAACTGGATGCCCTGTTTGCAAAACGCCCCGAGTATAAGAGGGCTTCGGCCGGACATGAAACGTTTACATTTGATCCGATGCCAGAGAAAAGTTTCAACAGAGGCTTTACTTCTTTTTTCCTGAAGCAGCGGTCGAATGATATAACAGCTTTTGATACCCCGAAATCCATTGGAGAACGTGTCGGAACTGTCAAGGAGATTAAAGGAAATTCATTTACAGTTGCCGGAATAAAGCAACTGTCCAATGGCGACGGACTAATTTTCTTTAATGCGGAGGGAAAACTGGAAGGCTTTCGGGTTAATCGTGTTGATGAAAACCGGGTATTTCCACTTGAGATGCCCCGTGTTACCCCTAAAACTCCTCTTTACAGGAATTACGACCATGCATTTGAGAAGCTATTGGAAAAACCTTCGGCAGAAAGAAAACTACATGTTGTTCTTGAATTCGCAGACAATGCCTTTGGATTTAGCCTTGCCGCAACAGACGAAACGGGTTGTCGAGCTATAATAACCCGCCCGTTTGAAAAGGAATTGGCGCGTAAACCTCAGGAAGAAAATATACGGACACAGTTACAAAAGTTGGGTGGAACTTATTTCGATGCCACAACTATTGAGGTTGTAATGAGCAGTAACTGGTTTGTTCCATCTTCTGTTATTGCAGAAATGCGCCGTGAAGTGATAGAAAAACTAGCAGAAGTGCGCATAATTCGGTATAATAGAGAGCTTGTAAAGAGAGACACAGTTAAAACGCCTTTCTCTTTTCCTACAACTGAGCTTACCTATTTGGGAAATATCTATAATACAAAAGCACAAACCTTTTATACCAGTCACGGTGTAAAAAGTATTGCTCCAGCTTTTGAACTTTCCCCATTGGAAAATGTTCCGTTGATGTTTACAAAGCATTGCCTGCGCTACAGTATGGGATGGTGCCCCGTGCATCAAAAACAAAAAAGCCCCTGGAAGGAGCCTTTTTATTTAATGTATAAAGATACCCGTTTACGCCTCGAATTTGATTGTAAACACTGTCAGATGCTGGTTTTTAAGGATACGAATAATAAAAATGTTGTTAAGTTATCCGATTAGCAACGATTCCAGCTTCTTTATGTAAAGATCTGCCGCTTCTTTGTCTTCTGCAGCCGGACTCCATGGAGCCAGGTTTTCGGGAGACAAAGGTGCAAAAGGTCCTTTTTTTACCTCATAAACAACCGATCCTGATTCCAAAACCAGCATACCATGCCATACCCCTGCCTTAATTTCGGCACCGTAAACTCCTTCAGTAGGGGAAAGGGTAATAGTTTCGGTTACGTTACCCGATTCATCAAAAATAAAAACGGCAGCTTTACCTCTAAGTAAGAGAAATACTTCATCCTTATCGGGATTCAAATGTCGGTGGGGTCTTAAATACGTTCCTGGTTCCATCGCATTCAACAGTCTGTTAACAGGATCATCCAGGTCTTCATGAAAGTTATAATTCATCCGAAGCCTTGGATTCGCTTTTGCCTTGGCTGTTGTTTCATCAAGTAATTGTTCTGTAATAAGTTTCATTATTTAATACTTTTGAGGATTACCACAAAATCATATATATAAAAAAAGTGAAGAAATAATAAAAAGTGAAGAAGCTTGAACTTTATTCTAATCACTATGTTTTAATGATATAGTGTTTTTTCATGGTATTAGAATTAAGTTAGATTAGGTTATCCGTCTTGTTCGTGAGAATAGGACGGTTTTTTTATGAGCGGTAGGCGGGGGTCGAACCCGTGACCTTCGGCTTGGGAAGCCGACGCTCTACCAACTGAGCTACTACCGCATTGCTGGCTGCAAATGTATGTAATTCTTTCTAAATATCGTAACTTTGCAACAAAAAAAAATTAATTCAGACATTAATGGAAAAGCTTACCGTTATAAAAGTAGGAGGGAAAATTGTTGAAGAAGAAGCAACACTTCGTCAATTACTAAAGGATTTTTCCCTTTTGGAAGGATACAAAGTGTTGGTTCATGGAGGCGGTCGTTCAGCGACAAAGATTGCTGCCCAATTAGGGATAGAAAGCCAAATGGTTGACGGACGACGAATTACAGATGCCGAAACATTAAAGGTGGTTACTATGGTATACGGCGGTTTGGTAAACAAGAATATCGTGGCAGGTCTTCAGGCTTTGGGCGTAAATGCCTTAGGACTGACTGGAGCAGACATGAATCTTATCCGTTCGGAAAAACGTCCGGTAACAACAGTCGACTATGGTTTTGTTGGCGACGTGAAGGAAGTAAACGCAGGTTTGCTGGTTTCGCTTATCAAACAAGGCATTGTTCCGGTTCTGGCTCCGTTAACACACGATAAAGAAGGAAATATGCTGAACACCAATGCAGATACCATTGCAGGAGAAACAGCCAAGGCCCTTGCATCCCATTTTGACGTTACACTTGTATTCTGTTTTGAAAAGAAAGGAGTGCTAAAGGACGAAAAAGACGATGATAGCGTAATTTCTTGTATTGATCGTGCCATGTTCAAACAATATGTAGCCGATGGAATTATACAAGGAGGAATGATTCCTAAGCTCGAAAATTCTTATCATGCCATTGACGCGGGTGTTAAACAAGTAATTATAACAAAGGCTGATGCGATACGCCCGGGACAAGGAACCTGCGTACAGTAACTAAAAACAAAATAAAAGCTAAGCTAGATCTTTTACTATGCTTGAAAAAGGAGTTGTAACCAGGTTACAACTCCTTTTTTTTGACGTCTGTCCAGATATTTTAGGCATAAACAAAATATTAACCATAATTAGTTAAATAAAACTGTTACTTAATAGCTCCCATTAGAATTAAAGTAATAAATAGACTTAATCACATATGATTTTTAATCCAATGAAAAGGTGATAATCATAATAAAAGTAAATTAATGATCAAAATGGTTATATTATTGCTTTAGATTAAACTCTACGTGCTAAAATATAGTTAAATACATGTTTAATAGCATGGTATATTGTAATTTTGTCCAATGTTAATTTAAAAATGTTGATTAACTAAAATTGTGTGTGAATTTTAAGTTAAATATTAATTGATGTCTATGAAAAAGTTGACTTTTCTATTTTTATGCCTTGTTTTAGGTATTGGACTGGTAGCTGCTCAGACGAGAGAAGTAACAGGTACTGTTATTTCTTCCGAAGATGCGATGCCGGTCATCGGGGCTTCCGTAGTTGTTAAAGGTACAACAACGGGAACAGTTACAGACTATGACGGTAAATTTACGCTGAATGTACCTACTTCAGTAAAAACGTTGTTGATTTCATATATTGGAATGGAAACCCAGGAGGTAGCCATTACGCAAAATATGAAAGTATCATTGAGTTCGGATACTCAAACACTCGAAGAAGTGGTAGTAACAGGCTACGGCGTGATGAAAAAGGCCGCCTTTACCGGAGCAGCCCAGGTTGTAGGGAGTGATAACCTTACCAAAAGGACTGATGCAAACTTCATGAAATCATTGGAAGGAAGTGTTGCCGGTTTACAAATAAGCAGTTTTACCGGTCAGCCGGGAGCTTTTGCTGCAACTACTATTCGAGGTAAAGGTTCAGTAAACTCAGGAACAGAACCACTTTATGTTATCGATGGTATAGCTATCTACTCTGATAAAATGGGTTCAAACAGTGCTACCGGTAGCGGAGATATGGCCGCAAGTCCGATGGCCAATATTAATCCCAACGATATTGAAAGTATTACTGTATTGAAAGATGCAACTGCAACAGCTATATACGGTGCACGCGCTGCTAATGGTGTAATTGTTGTAACGACAAAGAAAGGAGCCTCAGGTAAAGCCCGTTTTAACTTCAATGCAAAAGCAGGAACAAGTTTTGTAGCAAACCTGAATCACGATTATCGTACAGTGAATCTGGATCGTTACAAAGAAATCTGGAAAGAAGGTCTTGTTAATGCAGGATATGCAGAAAATACAACGGAGGCTTCCAACATACTTAACAGCTATGTGAGTGATTCGTATGGTGTAGATTTAGCCGGAGATGTACAAGATGTAGATTGGTTGGATGCTATAATAAGCAACGGAGCAACGCAAGATTATAATCTGAGTGTACAGGGAGGTAATGAGTCAATGCGCTATTATATCAGTGGCGGTTATTTTGAAAACAAAGGGGTATTGATCGGAACCGGAATGAAGCGTTATTCAGGAAGATTGAGTCTTGACGGAAACAGTGATCGTTTAGGTTATGGTTTGTCAGTTAACGGAGCTTTATCTGATATAGATAATAGTATGACCGAAAGTCAGTATGTCAATCCCATTGTAGCTGTGTACGACCTACGTCCATTTCAACAGATATACAATCAGGATGGTACATACAATCTGAATGCCTATTATAATCCAATCGCGTTAAACGATGAAGAACGCGGAGATAAACGGAATCAGAAACAGACAACTTTAGTTGTTAATCCCTATTTTACATATAAACTGGCTGAAGGATTAACCTGGAAAACAAATGCAGGCTTAAGTTTGATTGATCTTGGAGAATCATTCTACAGTTCAAAGTATAATCCTCAATATTCAGATAGCGGCATGTTGGGCGAACGTAACATGGAACGTGCCACAACCTATTCAATTACCAATACGGTAAATTATATGAAGTCGTTCAACGAAATACATAATATCAATGTGCTGCTTGGTCAGGAGGCGCAAAAAGTTGCTTTCAGTCGTGTTTATGCATCAGCCAGCGGATATCCAAGTGATGCGGTATTCGAACTAGATAATGCATCCACACCTGTAAGTGCCGGGTCAATGACGAAAGCTAGTACTTTGTCTTCCTTCTTTATGAATGCAGAATACAATTACAATAACAAGTACTATGGATCTGCTTCATTCAGATACGATGGATCTTCACGATTTGGAGCCAATAATAAATGGGCACCGTTTTGGTCTGTAGGAGCAAAATATCGGATTTCTGAAGAAGCTTTCATGGAAGAAACAAAAGATTGGTTGTCCGACCTTACCGTACGCGGAAGTTATGGTACTGTAGGTAATCAGGATATCGGCTATTACGCAGCAATGGGCTTATATAGTTATGGTTATTCCTATAACTCGAAGCCGGGAGCTGTTCCAACTCAGATAGCAAATCCAGACTTAAAATGGGAAACGGTTGCCAAAGCCGATCTTGGCTTGCATGCCGTACTTTTTGACCGTTTTACAGTAGAAATGGACTACTATAATCAACGTACAAAAGACATGATTTTTGAAGTACCCTTGTCCTATACATCAGGTTTTGAATCTGTATTGAAAAATATTGGGGAAATGGAAAATCAGGGATTTGAATTCCTGATCAATTCGAATGTAATGAAGACCAAGGACTTTAGATGGGATGTAAATTTAACCGGAACATTTAACCGGAATAAGATTATTAAGCTGGCAACAGACAAACCCATCGAGAATACAACGACCATCCGTAAGGTAGGTGAAGCCTATAATACATTCTATATGGCAGAGTATGCCGGAGTAGATCCCGAAACAGGTTCTCCTCTTTGGTATAAAGGAAAAGAAGGAAAAGAAACAACCTCTAACATAAATGAAGCCGGACAACGAATTGTTGGTTCTGCAGATCCAAAATTCTATGGAGGTATTGGCATGAACTTTAAGTATAAAAACTTTGATCTGTCAGCTGATGTTAGTTATACCTTAGGCAATAAAGTTTACAACTCAGGATTCTCTTACGATATGCAGGTTGGTCACTATTTCCTGGGCCCGGTATCAAATTATGTATATGAGAACCGTTGGCAGAAACCCGGCGATATTACGAATGTGCCTAAATTCGAAGCCGGAAATAGTTCAAGTGCTGAAGCTAATTCAACCAGATTCCTTATGGATGGTTCATACCTTCGGATGAAATCAGTTGTACTGGGATATACATTGCCTTCGAAACTTTTGTCTAAGGCCGGAATTTCTAACCTGCGTGTGTATGCATCTGCCGATAATCTATTCACCATAACATCGAGCGATTACATCGGGTTTGATCCACAAACACGACCAACAGGAATTCAGTCTTGGTCTTACCCGGTACCAACAAACATTATGTTCGGTCTCAATTTAGGTTTTTAATTAAATAAATACAGAGTATGAAAAATATATTTTTAATCGCACTTTCCGGGATGCTGTTAATCAGTTCTGTTTCCTGCGATGATTTTCTTACAGAAACTCCTACCGTATCGATTCCGGACGATCAGGCTTTTGTGACCTCACAAGATTACAACAATGCCTTGACTGGTCTTTATCAGACTTTGGGTCGTTATACATTTCTGGGAAGAGATGTTCAGGCTGTAGGTGATGCCTCAACAGACATCGCAGCCCATACGGCAACAACCTCTCATTTTTATAATATCTTCAAATATCAGATACTTGATACGAATCCGTATCTGAATGATATCTGGTCTGCAGGATATTATGCGATAGATCGTGCTTCTCGTATTATTGCTGCTTCCGAAGAAGCGCAATCATTTACCGAATCCGATGCTGTGGTGGTAAATAGTTGCGTTGCCCAGGCTTATGCTGTCAGAGCATTAAGCTCTTTTTATCTTGTCAATTATTTTGGCTTACCTTATTCAGCGCAGAATAAAACTACCTTGGGCATTGTTAATATAACAAAGCCTGTAGCTGCTTTCGAAACGGTTTCGAGATCAACTGTGGAAGAAAATTATGCTCAGATTTTGTCAGATATTGCAAAAGCAAAAGAATTCTATGCAAAAGACGGAGTAGCGGATGTTGCCAATATTTTTATGAACAAGGCAGCTGTTTCAGCTTTGGAAGCCCGTGTTAAATTATATATGAACGATTACAACGGAGCTATTGCAGCGGCAAGTTCAGCCATTGAATTAAGAGGAGGATCTATCGTCTCTACCAAGTCGGACTATATACAGATGTTCAAATCGCTGAACATTTCAACAGAGGATATCTTTGTTATATCCAAGTCGGCTACAGACTATTTATCTGCGAATTCGCTGAATACGTTATATAATGATTATGGAATGTCGGTAAATGAAGAAACGATTGCAGAATATGCTTCTACTGATATTCGTCTTGCACTTTTAGGAGGAGACTGGAAAGGTGGTAAAATGTCCGGAATAGTTGCAAATGCTCAAATTTCCAACCTTCCGGTGCTTCGCTTACCTGAAATGTTCCTTATTTTAGCAGAATCGTATGCTAAAACCAATCAGTACAAAGAAGCCAAAGAAAGTTTGCTGGAAGTGGCTGCCAAACGTAATCCTGATTTAAATGTAGCTGCGATTCCTGAAGATGCTACCATTCTTACTTACATCAACAAAGAACGTAAGCTTGAATTAGTACAGGAAGGACATCGTTTTATGGATGCCCGTCGTTTAGGCGAAAAGATAATGGTTGCAAACGGAACATATAGTAATTTTGATATTTCCAAATTTGTCTATCCTGTTCCGGCAAGTGAAGTGAATGCCGGTTTTGGAGTTCTGCAAACAACCGGATGGGATACCAACCTTCCCAAATAAGATCTATATAATATAAATGTAAAGAGGCTGCTTATTTTAGGCAGCCTCTTTTTTTTGTTTAATCAAAATCATACTGGGCTGGCCAATATCCCATGTTCATGGGATTATATAACCTTTAGAAACAATCTACTTTTGTCTTAAAATAAATCAAAATGTCAAAATTATTTAACAAACATATAATTTATCATTATGAGGTGTTAATCATTTTAGTTAATGAACATTGTAATTAATTGCATAGAGCTTTCATTTTGATTAAAAATATATAATTTTGTTACTTACGATTCGTAACCATGTGAAAACAAATTATTCGAAAAAGATGGGTAAAAATAGTAAATTGACTTTTATTAGTCATTAAATGGTGCATTTATTTAAAAAAATACGCGTAAAACTATGCGAAAGTGTTTTTTTTATTACTTTTGTTCCGTGTTAATTTGAAAATACAGAAATTAAGATAAAGAGTGTGTGTATTTGTAATTTATAAGTTAAATGTTAAAAGAATGTCTATGAAAAAGTTGACTTTTCTATTTTTATGCCTTGTTCTAGGCATCGGATTGGCAACCGCTCAGACGCGGGAGATAACAGGTTCTGTTATTTCTGCCGAAGACGATCAGCCAGTCATTGGAGCGTCTGTAGTTGTAAAAGGAACTACTACAGGAACTGTAACTGACTTTGATGGAAAGTTCAGTTTAAATGTCCCAACCACAGCAAAAACGTTGGTATTTTCTTACATCGGTATGGCGCCTCTGGAAGTTGCGATAACACCCAATATGAGAGTGCTGTTGAAATCCGATACGCAAAATCTTGACGAAGTCGTAGTTACTGCTTTAGGTATCTCCCGCGAAAAGAAAGCTTTGGGATATGCGGTATCTGAAGTTAAAGGCGACGAAATGTTGAAAGCCCGTGGGGGTGTAAGTAACCCTATTAATGCATTACAAGGAAAAGTTGCAGGTTTGCAGATTCAGGGTGGTTCAGGTTCAATGGGTGGATCTTCAAAAGTAATTATCCGTGGTGTAAAATCCATCTCAGGAAATAACCAACCTTTGTTTGTTATTGATGGTGTACCCATCGAAGGTACAGATTTTAACTCAGTTGATGCTGCAAGAGGTGCCGGTGGTTACGACTATGGTAACCTTATTCAGGACCTTAACCCGGATGATATTGATAATATTTCTGTATTGAAAGGCCCGAACGCTTCAGCTCTTTACGGATCTCGCGCAACCAATGGTGTTGTAATGATAACAACAAAAAAAGGTAAAAAAGGAGAAGGATATGGAGTTACATTCAATTCATCACTTGGTTTCGAAGTTGTAAACAAGATGCCTAAAATGCAAAAACTGTATGGTGGCGGTTATGGATTCGAAACAGTTAATATCAATGGTAAAGATTATTTATATCCAGATATGGCTACAGACGAAAGCTGGGGAGATAAATATGAAGGACAGGAATTTGTATCATGGTACGATTTGGCAAAGTGGGAAGCCGGAGGTAAAGTTGGAAACCCAACTACTTCGAAATGGCAAACACCCAAAAATGATATAGATTCATTTTTTGAAACAGGTGTTGTTTTCACGAACAATGTCTCGATTGCTCAGGCTACAGACAGAGCTGCAGCGCGTATTTCTTATACAAACTCTGATTTGAGTGGCTATATGCCAAACAGTACTTTGAAGAAAAATATTTTCAATGTATCAGCATCAACAACAAGTCCGGACAAGCGTCTTGAAGTATTTACAAATGTAACCTATTTCAATTCTGCGGCTAAAGGGCGTGCCGAAACAGGTTATGCCGACAATAACATAATGCAGAAGTTCGTTCAATGGGGTCACCGCGAATTGGATATGAAAGAACTTAAAAGTTTGTATCGCATGCCCGACGGATCTCAGGCTACATGGAACCGTACTTCCTGGAGTAATTCTACACCAAAATATAGCAACAACCCATACTGGAGCCGTTATATGAACTACCAGAACGATTCACGTAATCGTATTTACGGTAATGTGGGTTTTAGCTTTAAGTTTACAGACTTCTTGAAGTTCCAATACAAAACGAATCTCGATTTCTTCGTAGACAAACAATACGAACGGAATGCTGTTGGTTCACAGGAACAATCAAAATATAAGGAAATATCACGTCAGCAGGCAGAGTTAAATCATGAATTCTTGTTGTCATTTAATAAGAATATCACCGATTTCACATTTAGTGCAAACTTAGGATCTAACCTTATGAATCGCCGCTACGAATATGTATACGGTGAAACAGATGGAGGTCTTGCTTTCCCTGAATTCTACAATCTTAAGAATTCAGTTAACGCACCGGTATCTTACAATAAACTGACTAAGAAATCAATCAATTCAGTATTTGCAAGCGGTACTGTTGGTTATAAGAGTATGTTGTATTTGGATTTATCAGTACGTAACGATTGGTCATCCACTTTGCCTGACGGAAACAACTCTTATATGTATCCATCAGTTACAGGAAGTTTTATCTTCTCTGAGCTATTGAAAGAACAAATGCCATGGATGAATTTTGGTAAAGTACGCGTAGGTTTTGCTCAGGTAGGTAACGATACCGATCCATATCAGATTGTTGATACGTATACCCACTATTCAAACATTACATCAACACCAGGTTATGTTTTGGCAAACACGTTGAATAATGCTAACTTGAAACCTGAATCAACAAACTCGTACGAAGCAGGTATTGAAATGTCATTCCTGAATAACCGTTTAGGTTTTGAAGCGACAGTATATTCAAGTGAAACAAAGAATCAGATTATTCCATTATCAGTAAGCGGATCAACAGGATATCTTTACAAAGTGGTTAATACCGGATTGATGTCTAACCAAGGTGTCGAATTAAATATCCACGGAACCCCTGTACAGGTGGGCGATTTTTCATGGGAATCAAGTCTTGTATTGGCTTCTAACAAGAATAAGGTTAAGAAATTACTTGATGATGTAAAATATTATAAACTAGCAGCAGCTCCTTTCAAAGTTGAAATCGGAGCGATAGAAGGTGCAGAATATGGTATAATTATGGGAACCAATTACCTTTACGATGATAAGGGTAACAAAGTAATAAAGGCGAATGGTACCTATGCAGCAACAAGCGGTAATGAAAATATCGGGAGCATTTACCCGGATTTTACTGGTGGATGGACAAATACATTCCGTTTCAAAGGCTTTGATTTAAGCGTTCTGCTTGATTTCTCAAAAGGAGGTAGTTATTTCTCAACTTCATACATGTGGGGTATGTACTCTGGTATGTTGGAAGAAACAGCTGCTATCAACGAAAATGGAAAGAATATCAGAGATGCAGTTGCTGATGGTGGCGGAGTTTTGCTTAATGGTGTTCTTGCTGATGGTACCCCTAATACAAAACGTATTTCGGGAGAAACTTTTGGTGGACAACATTATTCAGGACCAGCAGCTCAAAATGTATTTAAATCTGATTATGTAAAATTGCGTGAAATCAACGTTGGTTACTCTATTCCGATGAAGAGTAACTATTTTGTGAAATCTTTACGTGTATCTGCTTACGGACGTAACCTTGCAGTTTGGGGACCTGATGTTAAACATTTTGATCCTGAAATGGCAATTACAAGTTCTGGTAATGTTCAAGGTATTGAAGGTGCCGCTCTTCCTTCTGTTGCTAACTTTGGTATGAATGTTAGTTTAAAATTTTAATTGAAAAGAGATATGAAAAGTTTAATATATAAATTTTTATTTGTCACAGGGCTTTTTGGAGCCGTTGCGTGTGAAGATTTGCAAACTGTAAACGTAGATCCAAACAACCCCAGCGATATTCAATCCAATATACTTATGGCAGGGGTTGAGAAGCAGATAATGGACAATGTTTATGATGTCTGGTTTAGTGGTCGTCAATGCTTGGTATACAGCCAGTATTGGGCTCAAATTAACTATACGGAAGAAGACCGTTATCAGATACGAGAAAGCACCAATAATAACTATTTTAACTATTTCTATCAGAGTGCGGCAAATCTTGAGACAATTATCGAGATGAACAAAAATGAGGAAACAGCTTCAAAAATGGCTGCTTATGGTGATAATAATAATCAGATTGCTGCAGCTAAGATACTAAAGGTTTGGTTATATCAACTAATGACTGATACCTGGGGAGCTATCCCTTATGCAGAAGCTTCAAAGCTAACAACTGGTGTATACTATCCTAAATATGATGAACAGTCAGAGATTTACGCTGGTTTGTTGACCGAATTGGATGAGGCCGTAAGTTTGATTGATGAGAGTAAACCGGCTTTTACCAGTGGCGATCGTATTTTTGACGGAGATGTAAGCAAGTGGAAGAAACTCGCTAATTCATTAAAATGTCGTCTTGCTATTCACCTGTCGAAGGTTGATACTAACTGGAAGACTTACATTGCAGAGGCTTTGGCCAGCGGCGTTTTCGAAAGCAATGCTGATAACGCAGTATATAAATATTCTGTAACAGCTCCTGAGCAATGTGGTTTTTATATCGGGTGGTTTGACGATAACCGAAACGACTTTTCGATAGCCCGTCCGTTTGTAGATCTTTTGAAAGGACAAAAAGATACACTTAACGCAAAAACTCATCCTTGGGAAGGCGTTGTGGATCCACGTTTGCCAATCTATACAACTTCTGTTAATGGCAAATATGTGGGTATGCCTTTCGGTATCGCCAGTAACGAAATTATGCCTTATATGGTTACCGGAGCTCCGGATTGGAACAGCAGAACTAATCACCCTGTTACATTGAATGCCGATTTTGCTGTGCCATTGATGACTTATGCTGAGTTACAGTTTATTTTAAGTGAATACAAAGGTTTTTCTGCCGCAGAATACAAAGAAGGTATTAAAGCATCTTTAGAGTATTGGAGTGACATAAACGGATCTTCTATTGGTACAGCCGAAGCAGATGCCTATATTGATGCCGTTAGCGTAAATGTTACCCCCGAAGCTGTTGCTTTACAGAAATACATCGACTTGTATATGAATGGTACAGAAGCTTGGGTAGAATACCGTCGTACAGGTTATCCAACACAAATAATTAAACCTGGCGAAATTTCATGTGTGGACGCAGGAGCATCACTGATATTTGAACCGTTGTCAGAAACAAAAGGTGAGATCATTTCTCGTGTTAAATATCCCACAAACGAAAGTACATTGAATGGTACTAATTTCAATGCTGCTGTTGCTAAGTTGCAAGACGGTACAAACAACTATTATTCAAAAATGTTCTGGGATGTTCGTACTGCTTCAGTACCTCATCCAGCCAATAAGTAATAGAATTTACTATGCATAGTATAAGGGGCTTTCCGAAAGGAGAGCCCCTTTTTTCATTATAAATAGGCTGTTTCACCAAACCATACGCAGTTTATTCTGAATTGATCTGTCACTTGTCACTTTTAGTGTTACTATCCTTTGTTCAAAAGGGATTTGGAAGTGATAGATACATGGTGACAGATTATTTTCATCTGCCACCTGTCACTTCATGGGTTAGCAGCCGGTTTTTTCCTTTGGTCCAAATAAACATAATGAATGTTTTATTAATCTTGATCCAGACTAATACCATCTCTTTTGTTTTTTTTGTATAATAAAGTATTCAAATAAATAATTTTTACTTACAAATTGTAACTTATTTTTTATAGTTTCATTT
The DNA here is from genome assembly GCF_963667135.1 of uncultured Macellibacteroides sp. Classification (NCBI taxonomy): domain Bacteria; kingdom Pseudomonadati; phylum Bacteroidota; class Bacteroidia; order Bacteroidales; family Porphyromonadaceae; genus Macellibacteroides; species uncultured Macellibacteroides sp. Next base: position 2,381,762 of record NZ_OY762974.1, read on the forward strand.
TGAAACGTAAGCATATTCGATCACTTTGATTGGTTTTATTGTGAATATCACTCATTTATAGTAAATAAATAACGTAAAATATGTTGAAATATGATTTTTTTATTACATTTGCTACTTCGAAGTAACGTATAAATTTATATAAAGTGTGTGTAAATTAGTAATTCATAAGTTTAACATTAAAAGAATGTCTATGAAAAAGTTGACTTTTCTATTTTTATGCCTGGTTATAGGCATCGGACTGGCAACGGCCCAGACGCGGGAAATAACGGGAACCGTTGTTTCTGCTGAAGACGATCAGCCAGTAATCGGAGCGTCTGTCGTTGTAAAAGGAACAACAACAGGAACCGTTACAAATTTTGACGGTAAATTTAGTTTGAATGTTCCAACCAATGCAAGAACATTGGTAATTTCTTACATTGGCATGGAAAGCCAAGAAGCCGTAGTTTCACCGAATATGAGAATTGCTCTTAAAAGTTCATCTTTGCAATTGGATGAAGTAATGGTAGTTGCTTACGGAACTGCTAAGAAATCATCATTTACCGGATCTGCTAAAGCCGTAACATCTGAAGAAATTACGGGTGGTTCAAAAGAGTCTTTAGATAAAGCTCTTGCTGGTAAATTGTCAGGTGTTCGCGTAAGTTCCAGCACAGGCGACCCGGGATCTCCAGGTGAAATCAATATTCGTGGTGTTGGTTCAATCAGTGCTTCTAAATCTCCGTTGTATGTAGTGGATGGCGTTGCCGTAAAAAGTGATGGCGATATGAGTTATTACGGAAAATCTTCAAGTATTCTTAGTTCTTTAAACCCAGAAGATATTGCAAGCATGACCGTTTTAAAAGACGCTGCTGCAGCATCTCTTTATGGCTCAAGAGCCGCCAATGGTGTTATCATCATTACAACTAAAAGTGGAAAATTAGGTAAAACAAAGGTTTCCTATACGGGTGAAGTTGGCTGGTCAAGTATGGCTGTCGATCAGTTTAATCCAATGTCCTCCACTGAAATACTTGAATATGCTAAAGAGGCTTTATCTAACTATTATATCTATAATAAAAAAGCGACTAACCGCGAAGAAGGTTATGCGATGGTGGAGTCTGAAGGTGATATGGAATATTTCTTTAACGATCCTTCTGGAAAAACGAATACTAACTGGAAAGATGAAGTTTATCGTACGGCATTAACTCAGGACCATCAGGTTTCTATTAATGGAGGTAATGAAAAAACACAGTTCTATACAGGTTTTGGATTTAACAAAGCCGATGGTATAGTTATTGGTTCCGACTTCGAACGTTTCTCTGGTCGTCTTAATCTGGATCATCAAATAAATGATTGGTTAAAATTTGGTGTAAAGCAAATGATTACCTTTACAACGCAGAATGGGCCACGTGATCAAAATGACCAAGCTCAAGGTATTGGTACTTCTGCACCATTAAGTTTAGTATTCAGTGGAGATCCAACAGCTCCGGTAAAAAATGAAGATGGAACTTACAATGAAAATGCAAACTGGGGAGCTGCTTCTAATCCTCATTTGATGCTTGGTATTCAAGAATGGATTGTTTCTAAAATGATGCGTAGCATGTCAAATGCTAATGTCGATGTAAAACTTTCAGACAAAGTTACTTTCAAAAGTATTTTTGGCTATGATTTTATGGACACAAAGCATTTTGAATTCTGGAGTCCCGAAGGTGTTAACGGCGCATCAGTGGGAGGTTTAGGTTCCCGCTATAATTATGAAAGCAGAAGCTTGACCAGTTCTTCAACATTACGTTATGCTAACACTTTTGATGATGTTCATAATTTTGATATCCTTGGAGGTTTTGAAGTTGAAGACCGAAATCTTCTATCTGTAATTACTACAGCGAAAAAGTACTCGACGGATAAACTGCCTGAATTAGGAAACGGACAACCAGATAATGCTTCTAGTAATGTTTATGCTTCTGGTATTTTGTCTTATCTTGCTTCTGCAAATTACAATTACGACAACAAATATTATCTTTCTGCAAGCGCTCGTCGTGATGGTTCTTCTCGTTTAGGCGCAGATAATCGTTGGGCAAATTTTTGGTCCGTATCTGGTGCTTGGCGTTTATCTGGAGAAAGCTTCTTAGAAGATAATGAACTGTTTTCAGATCTGAAACTACGTGCTTCATATGGAACAAATGGTAATCTTCCAGGTGATTATTATGCAAACCTTGCCTTGTATTCGTTCAGCGATGGCTATGGTCCAAATTCCGCGATTTATTGGAGCCAGCCAGGTAACAAAAATTTAGGTTGGGAAAAATCAAAGAATATGAATGTTGGTTTGGATTGGAATATTTACAACCGAGTGAATCTGACAGTCGAATATTACAACAAGGTAACAACCGATTTGTTATTTGAAGTACCTTCTTCTATTGTTACAGGGTTTAAGACAAATTGGGATAATCTAGGTGAATTAAAAAATGATGGTTTGGAAATTGAAATTGGTTCACAAAATATTAAATCCCGTGACTTCTCTTGGAATACTAATTTCAATATTACTTTCCAGAACTCTACGATAAAAAATCTTCCTGAAAATAAGGATATCCAATATGGCGACGGTAATATGTACCTGCACCGTGAAGGAGAATCTATGTATACATTCTATCTTCCAGAATGGAAAGGGGTAAATATTGAAACCGGTCTTGGTGAATTTTGGAAAGATCCGAATGATCATAGTCTTGGTGTTGTTAATAAATATGGTGAAGCAGGTAAAGGTATCGTTGGAAAGGCTGTTCCCGATGTTATTGGTGGTTTGACAAACTCATTTAAATACAAAGATATTGATCTATCTTTTTTAATTACTTATCAATTTGGAGGAGATATGTTTGACTATCCTGGATATTTTTTCCATAATGATGGTGTTCGTATTGGCTCATTTAACCTTGATAAAGAAGTTGCTGGAAATTACTGGAAGAACCCGGGTGATATAGTAGATTATCCGAAACCTATTTATGGTAATCCTTATCGCCCTGACCGTTTCTCCAGCAGAACAATCCTTTCTACCGATAATGTGCGTATGCGCGAGATCACAATAGGATACAATGTACCTGTATTGAAGAATGTATTTGATAATTTACGCGTTTACTTCCGCGCAAATAATCCATTCATGATTTGGGCTGCTACAGACGGAGTTGATCCAGATGTTTCGTTGAATGGTTACCGTCAGGTTGATACTCCTCAGACAAAGAGCTTTACATTTGGTGTAAACGTTACTTTATAATCGATTAAAAAAAGAATGATTATGAAAAAAATATATTTATTAAGTTTAGTATTTTCTCTGTTTTTAGCTTCGTGTAGCGATATATTGGAAAAAGTTCCGGGAACTTCTTTGCCAACTAGTGAGGCTATTACAACAGAGAAAGACCTGATTAATGCCGTTAACGGTGTTTATTCGTATCAGGCAACAGTCGTTGGTTCTTATGCCGGTGAATTTACGCTGTTTGCAGATCTTCGTGCCGGAGATTTTCAGTCTATCTCTGCTACAAATCATGCGGGTCCTATTTATCGCTATCAATTAACCAAGAATGATGATTTGGTTTATAAATTTTATGAAGCATTTTATCTAAGTCTTGCCCGATTGAATAGTGTATTGGTTGCATCAGAAAGTATTACAGGGGATAATGTTGAAAATCTAAAGGGTGAATTGTATGCAGCGCGCGCTTTGTATCATTTTGACTTAGCTCGCTTGTTTGCTAAAAATCCGTCAGCTGCTAATTTGAATGAATTAGGTGTTGTACTGTCTGATAAGGTGTTTGAAACATCATATATTGGAACTAGAGCAACATTGAAAGAAACCTATGATTTTATTTTGGCTGATTTGAATAAAGCATTGCCTTTATTGAGTAAAAGCAAAAATCAAGGGCATATTAATTATTGGGCGGCTTTAGGAATTCGGGCTCGTGCATATCTATACTTAGGAAAGAACGCTGAGGCTTTGGCCGATTGTAAAGAAATCATAGCTTCTTCTCCTTACAAATTATACACGCGTGATGAGTATCTTGGAGTTTGGTTAAAAGAGGGGACTAATGAATCAATGTTCGAATTGTTGACAACAAGTATTTATAATGCTCAACGTAATTCAATTGGCTATTTTACACATGCTAGTGGTTATGGAGAATGTGCTGCAACAGAATCTTTCAAAGAAATTCTAGATGCCAGACCTACAGACATTAGAACTCAGTTGTTTAAAACGGAAACCGATAATGGGTTCAATGGCTACTACCCACAGAAGTATAATGGTCGTGAGGGAGAGATTTACGTAAACAATCCAAAAATCATTCGCTTATCAGAAGTTTATTTAATTGCTGCTGAGGCTGCTTTGAAAATAGGTAACGCTGGTAATACTGCAGATGGTGCTGCCTATTATTTGAACTTACTTCGTAAGAACAGAATTGAAAACTATGTAGATGTTGCTTCTGTAACATTGGATGATATTTTAATGGAAAGAAGACTCGAATTATTTACTGAAGGTCATACTGCTTGGGATTATTGGAGAAACGGAAAATCTGTTAATAACAAATTTGTTGGAGTAGTTGAAGCAACAGATAATCAGGCTATTCTTCCAATTCCTCAAACTGAAATTGAAGTTTCTGGAGGTTTATTGATTCAGAATAGCGGGTATTAATCGTTAAGATATAATTTAAAAGCGGGGAACTTGATTAACAGGTTTCCCGCTTTTTGTATTTATACGAATCCAAGCTTTAACAGGATCAATATTGAAATAGAGTTAGGTTAAAACGAAGTTACTATTGTTGTATACCTATTATAGCTTCAGTTTTATTTCTTAAAGTTACCGGTCACGAATTCGTTTGATGCTCGTTTCTTTCTATGTTTAATTTTCTATCAACCGATGTTTAGCTCTTATTAGCCTATAAAGTATTACTAACACTACTATGAACTATCCCAAACACTACGAAGATCTATTCGTTTGCCATATCGCAAACGCAAAGTCAACAATTGGATACTTTGCGTTTGACAATTGACAAACGCAAGGTATCCATATGCCAAACGAATACTTGTTCGTATTCAAAAAGATAGATTACTATAGTCTTGTTGCTACTTTATAGTAGGCAAAGTTATAAATCACTAAGTGTTTGTACTATATTCTGTTATACAAAGAAATAATTACTTATATTCTGCGATTCTTAATATCTCCTGCGCGTTGGTCATTTGCATAAGTTGTATGGGAGAGTTGCCCGATTTCTTCATGTATTCATTTATTATTTGCCATCCCATCCAGGTTCCTAAATTGGCAGGGGCCTCGTTGGCAAGGAACGAACTGTTACTTGTGTCTTCGAAATAGCGGGCTGTTGTTTGTTTGTTGGGAGTGAAGAGGTGCTTGCGCTCAATAATTGTTTTCCAGATCTTTTTTTCGTTCGTTTTACACCATTGGATATTTCCTTCGTTATATCCCATCAACAATGCAGGAGTTGTTTCCGGAAGAGCTTGCGCAAGCAGGTACTTTATTTTCCCTTCGTAAAGCATTTTATCCAATAATACTTGTTCGCTGCCGGTATAGGGGAACTCCGATAGAAGCCAACCGGACAGATAATCGGGAACTATGTTGGCGCGTTCCATCTTTTGTCGCTGAGGCTCGTAAAAGAAGTCCTTATACAATGCGTAATCGCTGCCCATGTACTTATCGACCGATAGGGATAAAAGGCTGTCTGCTACCAACACATTCTGATTTAAACCGGACACATGCATATAGACTGCCGGTATTTGCATGTTGGGGAATTGTTCATGCAAATAGCTAAAGCCTTTGTTTAATCCGGCTTCGATGTCGGCAATCGAATCGTATTTTACGAGCGCATCCTTGTATAGTCCCCGTAATGTAGGTTCGCCGAAATAACGTGGCGCTGCATCGAAGAAATCAAGGGAGTCGCTTGCGTTCCCTTTTAATACCCCTTTAGTCATCACATCCAGCATTCCGCTGTATTCATTCCGCAGTTGATCCTTGTATTCTGCTTTACCCTCTTCCAGGTAGTTGTAAAGGAGTTTGTCGAAACGGTGGATTACGAGGGGAGTCGACAATGAACTGTTTCCCTGTGCGGACGGCTGACAGTTGCAGCTTATAAGCGCGCATGATAGAAGCAGCAGCGGATGTACTATTCTCTTTAACATGATGTTGGTTTTATCTATGTTAAACGGATTCGGTTTGTTTATATTGTAAATGTTAGTTTGCAACAAGTGCTGTTCTGCATTTGTTAGATAAATAGTATTATCATAAATCGTTTGTATATGAATACAAGAGTTTTTTGGTTTATTTTATTTTTAGTATTTACAAATTCTTTAATTGCACAGCATATGAGATCGCTTACGCCGGAAGAAAAGAAGGTTATATTGGAAAAGGGTACCGAATATCCCTTTAAAGGAATTTATACGAATCACAAGGAGAAGGGGACGTATCATTGTAAACAGTGTGATGCTCCGCTTTACCGTTCTGCAGATAAGTTTGATTCCGGATGCGGTTGGCCTAGTTTTGACGACGAGATAAAGGGGGCGGTTAAGCGTTTTCGGGATGCCGACGGACGGCGGACGGAGATTGTTTGTGCGGCTTGCGGTGGTCATCTGGGGCACGTGTTCGAAGGGGAGGGTTTTACACCCAAGGGTACCCGCCATTGTGTGAATTCCATCTCTCTGGTATTTCGGAAAGATAAGGCAACACCTCCGGCAAAAACGGAGACGGCAATCTTTGCCGGTGGTTGTTTCTGGGGCGTGGAGCATTTGTTGAAACGGGTAGATGGGGTTCTTTCCGTGGAGTCGGGTTATATTGGAGGAAAAACTCCGAACCCAACTTACGAAGAGGTGTGCAGCCACACTACTGGACATGCCGAGGCTGTACGGGTTATTTTTGATCCGGCAAAGGTAAATTATGAGGTTCTTGCCAGGCGTTTCTTCGAGATTCACGATCCGGAGCAGGTGAGCCGTCAGGGTCCGGATGTGGGAGACCAGTATCGTTCGGAGGTTTTCTATACCAACGAACAGCAGAAGGAGGTAACCCTTAAACTGATTGAGATCTTAAAGGGCAAAGGATATAAAGTGGCAACAAAGGTAACGAAGGCCACTCAATTCTGGGAGGCTGAGGCGTATCATCAGGATTACTACGAACGGAAAGGAACGCAGCCTTATTGCCATAGTTATACGAAACGCTTTTAATAGAGCCAGTAATAAAAAAGATCCTTCCCAAAGCTGTAAAGCCGGGAAGGATCTTCTTGTTTTCTAACCAATACTTACAGAAGCTTTTTGGCCACGTCGTATCCGGCTTCGAGGGCCAGGATGTTCATTCCAACAACTTCGGGGCCTTTCTTTCCAAATATTTCGCGGATACCCTGTTCAATTTTGCTGTATTCAATTCCAAGGAACGGTGCAGCGGCTCCCAACATTACAATGTTGGCAGAACGTACGGATCCAATCTCTTTGGCTATATTTTCTACATCAAGAATCACTTTGTGCGGGAGTGCGTTTAGCGCCGCATTTATGTCTTTCATATCCGGATAGTTGGGGATATTTACAAAAGGTACAGCGTTTGTTACCAACCAACCGTCTTTTTTAAGGTAGGGTAGATAACGCAGACTTTCCATCGGTTCGAGCGAGATAATCAGATCGGCCGACCCCAGGGGTATTAAATCAGAAGCAATGGGCTTATCGCTGATTCGAAGGTTGGATTGCACATCTCCACCGCGCTGACTCATTCCGTGTACTTCCGCTTGTTTCATATACAGACCGTCGAATAGAGCGGCCTCGCCAATTACGGCAGCGATAGAAAGGATACCTTGTCCTCCTACGCCTGATAGTATGATGTCTGTTTTCATTTCTTGCTTGCTTTTTTCTTTCTGGCTAATGTTTGAATACATTCGCGGCGCGCAATAATTACGGACAGTCCTTTGTATTCAATTTCTTCGCGGATAAGCTGCTTCATCTCTTCGTAGTTTTTCTTCAACGGAATAAGACTTCTTAAATGAGCCGGCTCAACACCTATGCCCAGGCATATCGATTCCAGGCGGCCTGTTCCGGCGGAATCCTGACCACCGGTCATTCCCGTTGTTTCGTTGTCGGAGATGATAATCAGCATATTGCTATCTTCGTTCACACAATCCAATAAACCAGTCATACCCGAGTGGGTAAAGGTTGAGTCGCCAATTATTGATATGGCCGGGAAGCATCCGGCATCCGCAGCCCCTTTGCCCATGGTGATGGAAGCTCCCATATCCACGCAGCTATCAATGGCCCGGAAAGGAGGCAAAGCTCCCAATGTATAGCAGCCAATATCTCCAAACACTTTTGGTTCATTGTATTCCTTTAGCACGTCGTTCATGGCATCGTACAAGTCGCGGTGTCCGCAACCCTGGCACAAAGCAGGCGGGCGCATTTCCACTACATCGGGGATAGTATAGTAAGTGGCAACTTCTTTACCGAGCGCACGACCTACTACATCTGGCGTAAGTTCGCCAGCACGTGGCAACGTGCCATCCAGGCGACCATGTATGGTCTGTCCTTTTCCAAGGAATCCTTTTAGCTGTTCTTCAACAATTGGAAATCCCTCTTCGATAACAAGAATTTCTTCGCATTCTTCCGTTAGTTTTATCAGCTGCTTTTTGGGTAAAGGATACTGACAAATCTTGAGTACCGGATATTCGAATCCATCAGGGTAATTTTCCGAAAGGTAATTGAATCCAATACCTGTTGTAATGATTCCAAGCTTTTTGTTGGGCGCATCAAAATAGGTATTGTAGACAGATGTTTCCGATTCGGCGGTAAATCCTTCTTGGGCGGCAAGCAATGTTTTATACCGTTTGCGCGCCAAAGCGGGAAGCAGGATAAAACGCTGACGGCCATCCTCCGGATAAGATAATTTATTTTGTTCTTTTTGCGGACGGGTTACCACGCCTGCACGGGAGTGTGCCATACGTGTTGTAATACGTATTAATACGGGATAACCCAGTTTTTCTGACAGCTCGAATCCGTCGTAAACCATGTCGTATGCTTCCTGTTGGTTGGAAGGTTCAAGCATGGGAATCATGGCAAAATTACCATAAACACGGTTATCTTGTTCGTTTTGTGAAGAGTGCATGGAAGGATCGTCGGCAGTGATGATTATCATACCGCCATGTACACCAGTCATCGCTGCATTCATAAAACAATCGGCAGCCACGTTTAGTCCCACGTGCTTCATGCAGCAAAGTGTCCTTTTACCTGCATAACACATACCTAAGGCAGTTTCCAAAGCTGTTTTTTCGTTGGTGCTCCACATACTGTGGATTCCAAGTTTCTTTGCTGTCGCAGAGTTTTGAATGTATTCGGTAATCTCGGTAGAAGGCGTGCCAGGATAAGCATAAACACCAGACAACCCGGCGTCGATGGCTGCCTGCGCGATAGCTTCATCCCCTAAAAAAAGATGTTTCTCCATATTGTATATCTTAATACTTTAATTGTCTTTGTTTAAATGTGACGACAAAGATACTTTTTTTACAATAAATCGAAAGCAAAAAGCTACTTAATCTGTCGTCTGTTTAGTTCGGCGCGGTATCTGTTGGCATTTTTAGCATGTTCCGCCAAAGTGGAAGCAAAGTTATGTCTACCCGAAAAATCTTCTTTAGCGCACATATAAATATAGTTGTGTTGGTCGTGGTTAAGTACGGCGTTTATACCTTTAATAGACGGAACGCGAATTGGGCCGGGAGGCAATCCGGTATGTTTATAGGTGTTGTAAGGTGATTCGACCTGCAGATGTTCAAACATAATGCGTTTCAAGGTTACATCGCCTACAGCGTATTTCACGGTGGGATCTGCCTGAAGTGGCATATTAATTTGCAGACGGTTCAGGTATAAGCCGGCAACCATTCCCATTTCATCTGCTTTGGCTGTCTCTTCTTCCACGATGGAGGCCAAAACAGAAACCTGTACCGGAGTAATTCCGATCTTTGCTGCTTTAGCAAGGCGGTCTGCTGTCCAAAAGGCCTTGTATTCCTTTTGCATACGTTTCATAAAGTTATCGGGTGTGATATCCCAGTACAGCTCGTAGGTGTTGGGAATAAACATACACTGGATAGTTTCTGTCGTAAAACCAAGTTCTGCACAGTAGGCCGAATCAGCAAAACGGGTAAGAAGCTCATCTTTTGTAACCATCAGCTGGTCGTCAAGGCGTTGTGCTAAATCGGTTCTTAGACGGATATTGTTAAATGTGATACGAATGGGCGACTGCAAACCTCCGATAAGATTTTTTAAAAGTCTAAGATTGCCCGTTCCCGGTTCTATGGCGTAACGTCCTGTTTTCATTTTATCGGGATAGCCAATCAGATAGGCAAGCTGTTTAAAGCTAGCCAGACTTTTACAGGATGCCGAGTCTTTTAGCTGGTTGCATAAATCATTAAAGTTCTTTTGTGAATCAACATACACATAGGTAGTTTCCTTTATTGAAAAGTTGGAGGCTAAAACCATGCGATAAGCCCAGAAGCCTGCTGCTAATAAAAGAACAACGAAAAGAGCCATTACTCTCCGTATAAAGGTGCGCTTTGCCCGTTTTGTGCGAAAAAACTTACTCATATTTTATTTAATAAGCGGTTGACTATCAGAATCGGGGACAAAAGTAATACCTTTTTATTAAAAATAATGACATAAAAGCTTTGTTTATTCAGAAATATCGGCTTATCTTTGCCACGCAATTCGAAGGAATAAGCACAGAACACACAAGGAAGTGTGGGTGAGTGGCTGAAACCACCAGTTTGCTAAACTGACGTACTCGTAAGGGTACCGGGGGTTCGAATCCCCCCGCTTCCGCACTTAAAGCCGTAATCATAAGATTACGGCTTTTTTGTTATATACAAACCGAGTATTACTACTTTACTATTCCTTATCTTTTTTTATCTTTGCCGGGTCAAAACAAAAAACTTAAACAAATAATGATGAAAAAACAAGCAGTAACGCTTTTGATAGCGTTAGCTTCTGTTACGGGTGCTTACGCGCAGAACAAGGAGCTTAATGCTTTTTGGAGTGAGGACTTCTCCTCCGGCAAACTTCCCAATGGCTGGGTGTTGGCCGATTCAAGCAAAACCAACAAGTGTGAATGGATCGTAACAGATCAACCTTACCCCGGTTCGTTTCAGTTTAATCAGCAACAGCCTCCCATTGCTTCCAAAAGCCGCGGATTCCACATGCAGTTTCGTCCCGGGGTAATTACCGGCGAAGAAATAACAAAGTGGAATCAGAAGCAGGAATTTCCCAATGCATTGTTCCAGACTTCACCGATTAATTGTGAAGATAAAAAACAGGTTATTTTGAAATTTGAACATAATTACCGGTGGAATGCCTGGTTTACGGGGAAAGATGCCGGACTTTATGTGGGTGTTAGCAACGATAAAGTGCATTGGACAGAGTATAATGTAATGTCTTCTATCCCGGCGGGTACCAGTGTGCACACTCCTGTTAAGGAAGAGTTGAACATTACCGATGTTGCAGCCGGACAGAAAACAGTGTATATACGTTTTTTCTGGAAGAATATCTTTTCCTGGTTCTGGATGGTGGATGATATTCAGCTATGCGAGCCTTTGAAAAAGGATGTAGCTATTACCGCCCTTACATCTCACAAACCGGAAAATAATATTTTTACAGCGCACGACACGCTGCGTGTAACGGTTAAGAATATGGGCGCTGAGGCGATTGGAACAGACTTTAAAGTAACAGCAAAAATTAATGGAAAGCAACTAATAGAGGCTTTTGTACCTGCATCAAAGAAACCAATTAATTTTAATGAGGAGCAGATTGTTAGTTTTCCTGCGATTTCACTCGAAGGAATGGGTTCGCACCGTATAGAGTTTGTGTCTCAGTTTGCCGGCGATGAACGATCGGGCAACGACTCTCTTCATGTAAAGCTTTATGCGTCTGAAATGAAGTTAGGAAAGGTGACCGGTTATAAAAAGATTTCGGGTCATGAATATGAGTTTTCAAGTAATTATTCTAAGGTGCGTCTAACGTTCCACCGGGATGATATTTTCCGTTTTTGGTTGGCTCCGGATGGTGAATTTACCAATCCTGCCGGCGATCAGATTGTTGTAGATTACGGAGTTAAGAGCCCAAAGGTTTCTGCAAGCAACAGTGGAAGCTATTATAAATTCGAAACAACCAAATGCGTTGTTCGTGTATATAAAGATCCGATGCGTATTGCCCTTTATAAAAAAGACAATAAGACGGTAGTCTTCGAAGAGGCCGAACCAATTACTTTCGGAACAAAAACGTACCAGACGATGAAACGTGGTGCGGATGAGTTTTTTTACGGTGGGGGAATGCAACAAGGACGTTTCTCTCATGGAGGAAAAGACCTGGATATTTCTGTAACTGGTTGGGATGATGGTCAGGCTTCCAATCCGGTGCCTTTCTATATGTCTTCTACCGGTTATGGAGTGTATCGCAATACATTTGCTCCGGGTAAATATTCTTTCAGCGGTTCGTTGCTTCAGGATAAGAAACTGGACGGTTACAAAGTGATGGGATATACAAGCCAGCTTCTTCACGACGAGAATCGTTTTGACGCATTCTACTTTTACGGACCTTCTTTGAAAGATATTTTGGGCGATTATACGGATATTACCGGCAAACCTTTTATGCCAGCCATGTGGATGCTTACCATGGGTGATGCCGATTGCTATAACAAACCCGAACAACGTGTGTCCTGGATGCAGAACACGCCGGATGTAATTACTCAGATAGCCGATCAATATGTGGCGCATGATATGCCGCGCGGCTGGATTCTTCCCAACGATGGTTACGGATGTGGCTACCAGAAGCTGGATTCGGTGGTTACCGAGTTAGGTAAAAGGGGGTTTCATACAGGTCTGTGGACAGAAAACGGTATTGATAAAATTGCTTATGAAGTGGGTACATGCGGTACTCGTCTATGTAAACTAGACGTAGCCTGGGTTGGCGAAGGTTACGAGTTTGCTCTGAATGGCTGTAAGTCGGCTTTCGAAGGAATTGAAAATAACACCAATGAAAGAGGTTTTGTATGGTCTGTTTGCGGTTGGGCCGGTACCCACCGGTATTCTACCGTTTGGAGCGGCGACCAGTCAAGTAACTTTGATTATATCAAATATCATATTCCTACCGTAATCGGAGCAGGTTTGTCTGCACAGAATGCTGCAACCAGCGATGTGGATGGAATTTTTGGCGGTTCGGCCCGTACCTATACGCGCGATTTGCAATGGAAATGTTTCACTCCGATTATTATGACCATGAGCGGTTGGGCGGATGTGGACAGACAACCCTGGAACTACGGTCACCCGTACACGGATATCAACCGGAATTTCCTTAAACTTAAAATGCGTTTGAATCCGTACGCATATACTTATTGTCATGAAGCTCATACAACGGGTGTTCCAATGGTTCGTGCCATGGTGCTTGAGTTTCCGAAAGATACGGTAACCTATAGCCCGTCCACGCAATATCAGTTTATGAGCGGAGAATGGCTTATGGTAGCTCCTGTATATAAACGTGGTGATTGGCGGGAGGATATTTATTTTCCGACGGGTGAATGGTTTGATTTCTGGAGTGGAAAGAAATATGATGGCGGTCAATGGTTGAAGAAATACAACAGCCGATTGGATAACTGTCCTGTTTTTGTTAAGGCAGGTGCTATTATTCCTATGTATCCGGATATGAACTTTGTGGGCGAAAAACCTGCCGATGTTCTTACTCTTCAGTTGTGGCCTGCAGGCGAATCATCTTTCAAATTATATGAAGACGATGGACTAACCCGCGATTATACTAAGGGTGAATTTGCAGAAACGCTGATTATAGTGAAATCTCCTGCTCAAGCTGCGGGAGAAACCATTGTGAGAATTGCTGCAGCAAAAGGTGATTTTAAAGGTCGCTATAAAGAACGTGCATACGATTTTGATATTCAGGCTACAGCATTACCGTCTGCCGTTAAGCTGAATGGCGCGGAATTAAAGAGGGTTTCTTCTAAAGCTGAGTTGGCAAATGCAACGGAAGGATACTTTTTTGATTCCGAAGATCGGGGTGGACGTCTTACTGTGAAGACCGCTAAGCTTCCTACCGATAAAGAGGTAACATTGACTTATACAATCCGATAAAGTAGGTTTTAATACCATATGAAAAGGCAGTTGCAACAATGCAGCTGCCTTTTTTGTAATCATTGGTTGAGAGGGGGATGACGAAGTTGTTTGTATAATGTTAATTGTGCTAGTTTTTAGCTTGTTACGAGTAAAAATAGCATTCATATTGTTTTATTAATATAAGGGCACATTTAAAAGAAAATTGTATGGAACTTATTAATTGGACCGTTGATTTTTTATTACACATCGATCAGTATCTGGCGGTGTGGGCAGAACAATACGGAATATGGATCTATGCAATTTTGTTTATGATTCTTTTTTGTGAAACAGCTTTCTTTTTCATGCCTTTTTTGCCGGGAGATTCGGTTTTGTTCGTTGCCGGTACATTGGCTGCTATTTATTCGAAGACAATTAATGTTCATTACCTGGTTATAATGCTTATTATAGCAGCTATTCTTGGGAACCAGGTTAATTATTTGATAGGACGCTATCTGGGAGATAAGATCTTCAGTAATCCTAATTCAAAATTTTTTAAAAGGTCTTACTTAGTAAAAACCCATGTTTTTTTTAAACATCATGGAAAAAAAACAATCGTATTATCCAGATTTGTACCAATAATACGCACGTTTGCCCCACTGGTAGCAGGTATGGGCAAAATGAATCCTCACTTTTTCTTTGCCTCAAACGTATTGGGAGGCATTATCTGGGTAATCATATTTCTCTACTTAGGGTACTTGTTTGGTACCCTACCAATTGTGAGAAACAATCTTCAGCTAATCATCGTAATGATTATTCTGATCTCTGTCATTCCCGCATTTTTCGAATTTAGGAAAAAGAATAATTAGCGGATCCGTATTTTTTTAGTCACTACATTTTGGGATGTTTCTACAACCACCAGATAGTATCCCGAGGGTACACCACTAACGGATAGTTCGTCTGTAGATGTATCTTTTCGAATATATTGAATTCCTTGCATGTTAATCAACTTGATAGTCCGGATGTTTTCTCCCTTGATTTTCAGTATGCCGTTGCGAGGAACCGGGTTTGGATAGACAGATACTGGATTAACCTGCAGCGTTTCAACGTCGGTATATAGTGTGCCGTCCATAAATGCAAGTCGTTCTTTGATCCAATCTTTGATGTAGTTTATTTCTTCAGTATAGGATAAAGCTACAAATTTGTTTGGCCATACCCACTGCCCCCATCTTGGCCAGGCAAGAGAGTTTCTGTACTGAGCATCCTCTTTGTTCAGGTTGTTCGTCAACGAATCTACCACGTGCATAATATTGGCTTCGGAATAGTTTGTGTTTCTGTAGGTAGTCCATCGGGTTTTCATCTCCTGAACGAAATCCGGATCGCTCAATAACCTTTGCCACCAGAAAGGAATCAGCTGACCTTCATTGGGAGCTATGTCATTCATTTTATAGGCCCAGCTTCGGGTATTCCAGCCATCATTGTAATCAGCATTTCCAAATCCCAGATTGAAATCCCACAGAGACATTTTAAAACGTGGATCTATGCTGTCGCGGTGTTTGTATAGACTGGTGCTCAACCTGTATCCATCTACATTTCTGGCAAATTCTGTCGACAGCATATAATCAATAAAGGAGGTAACATCGATGTATTTTCTGTATCCGTTTTGTTTATCTTTATAGTTCTCGGCAGCAAGCGAATTTTCGAATGCATCGATTCTACCTCGCAGAAAGTCTTTTTGTTCTCTGGTAAGATCTGCATATTCGGGGTGCTTGTATTGATAGGAGATTGTTTTACCGTAAATTTTTAAACCGGATGAATATTCGGGCTGATACTTTGATGTATAGACCACCTCATCATCACGATCCACTTCCACATGATAACCTCCCGTAAGATCATCGCCGGTGATTCCGGGTTTAGGAATATTCAATCTGTTTACACCTTGTCTTACCCGTTCACTCAAAACATATACCCCATAGTAAGTACCGTCTAAAACCACTTCGCAGTGTACCCCGGTTGGAACATATTCAAAGTAGGGCTTTGCGAGTTGGAACGTTAATACATCGCGGATAAGACTCTTGTCGGAGTAGGGGGCAAGCAAACACCAGTCACTGTCGGCTCCCATACCTAAAAGAGCTACTTCTTGTTTTTTGCCACTGTCGGTTTCAGGTCTGAAAGAATAGGGCTTTTTATCTGAATTATAAAAAGACGAATTACCTCTGTACTTAATCCCTATTCTGCCTTTATAGGCAGTTTTCTGACTGGGATGAGCCAGCGTGTCGGCATAGTTAAGCTCTCCTTCGCCGTTATATATAATCATCATACGAGCCGCAATCCGATCGTCTTTGAGAATCATGGCATTGCCGGTGTTGATAAATACAATTGGAAGGTTTGTCTGCGACAGATTAACGTACCGATTGGTAGGTTTATAGTTACCTACCTGCTGCGCAAAAACTTGGAAACACAAGAAAACAGAAAATACTAACAACGTAATTGGTCTCATAAATGTAGAACTTAAATAAAAGGATGCGTAAATGTAGGTATAAATTAGTATTAACCAACTATTTATTGATGAATAAACGATATTAACAATTAATATGTATAATGTCGGCGACGATCCTGTTTTTTTTGAATTACCTTTGCGGCCGGTTATCTGAATTGAGTTTATCAGGTTTGTTTATCATCCTTATTCGTTTTCAAAGTATAGAATTTTCAAATTTAGCTGACATGGAATATATTGAATTGATTATTGATTTTGTTTTACATATCGATGTTTATCTTGCCAATTTAACAGTAATGTATGGCCCATGGATTTATGCAATACTGTTTTTAGTTTTGTTTTGCGAAACAGGATTGGTTGTTACTCCCTTTTTACCCGGCGACTCTCTATTATTTGTAGCAGGAACCATTGCCACACTGCCTTCCAATGGATTGAACGTTCATTTACTGGCCTGTCTTTTGATGATAGCGGCAATACTCGGGGACGGTACAAATTTCTATATTGGACGTTATTTCGGAGAAAGAATGTTTAGTAATTCTGACTCTAAAATTTTTAAACGCTCTTACCTGGATAAGACTCATAACTTTTATGAAAAGCATGGAGGTAAAACGATTGTAATAGCTCGTTTTGTTCCAATTATAAGAACTTTTGCTCCCTTTGTTGCTGGCATGGGAAAGATGCACTACCGCTTCTTCTTAACATCTAATGTTTTAGGAGGTATGCTTTGGGTTTGTCTTTTTGTTTATGCCGGTTATTTCTTTGGTGAGCTGCCGCTGGTGAAGGACAATCTTCATTTTCTATTGGTGGGTATCATTTTTGTTTCGCTTTTACCCGCTATTATTGGAGTTATGCGTAATAAATAAGCTAGATAGGTTCTATGAAATAAAAAGAGGGGCAGTCTTTGAATTATCAAGACTGCCCCTTAATTATGTTTGTAAAATGGAATAAAGAAATCGGATATTATCTTTTTCCCCGATCATTCCCTTTACCTGGTTTATCTTTTTTATCGTTCGATCCTTTATTTCCACGATCGCTGAAGTGTTCTCTGTCATTGTCTCTGTTGTTATCTCTGTCGCGGTCGTAACGGTCGCGGTCATTATCCCGGTTCTGACTAAAACGATCTCTGTCATTATCTCTGTTATTATCGCGGTCGCGATAGTAACGATCATTGTCGTGACGAGGGTTATAGTCGCGGCTTCTGTCGTATCTCACGTTTTCTGCATAGTGTCTGCGACGATGATTGTCGTATACATGATTCCAGTAATTCTCACGCTCGTACATCATCTTAGCCAGTCTTTTGTACCTTTTAGAATTGTACTTGGCACCGAAATGGTGAGCAACACGATCCCAGGAATGATACCTGTGGTAAGAGTCAAGTATGACAACAACCGGCCGATTAAAGAATCGGCTAAATTCAAAAGCAAGGGATAAATCTCCCCAATTATTGTCAACTCCTTCGTAGTAGTCTCGTACCTGATAAGCCGGAACTCCATACGCTTTTGTAAACTCTAACTCGATGGAAGGTCTGTCGAAAGATCTCCCGAATGTGGAAATCCGCGCACTGAATGTGCTGTATTCCCGTTGCGCAAAAACACTAACGGAAGTTAGTAATGCGATGGCTAAAATAATTCCTGTCTTTTTCATTTGTAACAAAATTGATGTTCTACAATATGTTAAGATGGAATACCTATTAGTTTAGAGTCTGCAATCCAAGGGTTGGTATTCATTAACTAAACAAATGTAGCTCATTTTTTGAAAGGTTGGATGCTAAGGCTAATGAATAAAATTTAAAATATATCATCAAAAGCCTACAGAATGAAAAAATAGCTTAAAATGGAATGGCAATAGGACGAAGTAATAAGAATTTAACGTTTGAGAAGAACAGTAAGACGCAATGACAAGTCAAAAAACACCATTTTGGCGTTTACATTCTGAGCAATGTGTTTTTCTGCTTTTGCCAGCTCTTCCATTAATTCGAATACATTCCGCTCGTTTACAAAAGGAGAGAATTTAACTGAAAAGGATGATTCTTCCGGATTCATATAATTAAGTTCAGGGCTTTGAAAACGGTATATGAAATTTTCGCGGATCAGATGCTGGCAATATCCAAAAAAGTTTTTTTGTCTCTCGCGGCCGATACCAGCCATTTCGTCGGCCATGACTTTCATTCCCTTTACATTACGGCTCCACGAATTACGCATCATACCGATAAATTGATTCAGGTAAAATTTATTTTCATCGCCAAGGCTAATCACTTCCATCGCTTTAAGAAAGTTACCTCCGGCTATATGAGATACGTAACCGGCATCGTCGGCAGTCAAACCGAAACGCTGTACCAATGTGCCGGCCATTGCTTCATGCTGAATCGGGCGCACATGAATACGCTGCGATCTGGACTGGATTGTTCCTATTATTTTATCAGGAGCTTCCGATACCAGTAAAAACACTGTATTTACCGGCGGCTCTTCAATCAGTTTTAATAATTTGTTCGCGCAGGTGGGATGCATTTTCTCGGGCAACCACAAGAGCAATACCCTATACGTTGCCTCGTATATGCGGAGACTGAGCTTGCGAATAATTTCATCACTCTCGCCCGAATAGATGATTGCTTGCGAATTCCCGGCATCCATCACATTCAGCCAGTTGTTTAACCCAAAGTAAGGACGATCTTTGACGAGCGCGCGCCACTCAGGTAAATAGTCGTCGCAGACTTCTTTCTTTTTATCTTTCTTTACCATCGGAAAAACGAAATACAGATCGGGGTGAGCCAGTTCATTGTACTTAAGGCACGATGGACATTTCCCACAAGAATCAGTTTCGGAAGGATTGGCACAATTTAAGTATCTGGCATAAGCCAACGCCAGCGGAAAAGCACCCGAACCCTCCTGTTCGCTGAACAGTTGGGCGTGAGGAACCACGCCGGTGCGCGCTGAACGGATGAGTCGCTGCTTAATCTCTTCTTGTCCGATGATATCTTTGAAAAACATATTAGTAGATTTGTTTGGCTACTTTGTAAACACTTTCCGTTGCCATCATTGTATAAAAATGAAGGCTGGGAACTCCATGAGCGATAAGATCCTTACATTGACTGGTACACCAATCGATACCCACTTCTTTTACCTCTTCATCAGTTTGGCATTTCCTGAGTTCCGAAGCAAAAGGCTCGGGAATATCAGAACGGAATATTTTGGGCAATACAGTAAGCTGGCTTTTAAATACAACGGGTTTAATTCCCGGAATAATTGGCACAGTGATGCCTTCGGCACGACAGCGGTCTACAAAATCGTAGTATTTCTGATTATCGAAGAACATCTGAGTTACCAGATAGTCGGCTCCGTTGGCAACTTTCTGCTTCAGATAAAAAATATCCGAGTCCATATTGGGCGCTTCTTCGTGTTTCTCAGGATAGCAGGCCATCCCGTATGAGAAAGACGTTTCGTTCGCTTCAAAGGTACTTCCGTCCACTGCGATTCCTTTATTGAAATTGTTTACCTGATCCTGAAGATCAGTAGCATGTTCGTGATACAGGTTACTGTTAGCGTCGCCTGCTTCAATCGTTTTAACGTCGCCTCTAAGCAATAACAAATCATAAACGCCGAGGAAATTAAGATCGATAAGTGCATATTCCGTTTCCTCTTTGGTAAATCCTTTACATATGATATGAGGTACGGCAGTAATGTTGTACTTGTTCTGTATTGCAGAAGCAATAGCAACCGATCCCGGACGTTTGCGGATGTTTACTTTCTCGATTTTTCCATCGGGAAGCGTTTTGTAAATGTATTCGCTGTGGTGGGAGGTTATGTTAATATACTTAGGATCAAACTCTCTTAGTCTGTCGATTACGTTATACACCTTCTGAATGCTGTTCCCTTTTATAGGAGGCAAAATCTCGAAAGAGAAAGCTGTGCGCTTACTGGTATGTATAAGGTCGATTACTTTCATATATTTATATTTTTTGCTGCAAATGTAACAATTATACTCCGAAATAGCTTACTTTTGCAACAACAATCTAATAACAAGGTGTATGGAAAATATTGATTGGTCTGATCTGTCATTTGGATATATGAAGACAGACTACAACGTAAGGTGTTACTACCGAGACGGAAAATGGGGAGAATTAGAAGTAAGCTCTTCCGAAATTATTAACATTCATATGGCAGCTACCTGTTTGCATTATGGTCAGGAATCATTTGAAGGTCTCAAGGTCTTTAAAGGTAAAGATGGTAAGGCCCGTGTTTTCCGTATGGACGAAAATGCCAAACGGATGCAGTCTTCATGCAGAGGTATCATGATGCCCGAACTTCCTGTTGATAAATTTGAAGAAGCAGTTCGTAAAGCAGTAAAATTAAATGAACGTTTTATTCCTCCTTATGAAAGCGGAGCTTCTTTATATGTACGGCCCTTATTAATTGGATTAGGCGCTCAGGTTGGTGTTAAACCCGCATTAGAATATTTGTTCATTATTTTCGTTACTCCGGTTGGCCCTTATTTTAAAGATGGATTTAAACCGACTCCGGTTGTAATTCTTCGTGGATACGACAGAGCAGCTCCTCTGGGAACAGGGACCTATAAAGTAGGTGGAAACTATGCGGCAAGTCTGGCTGCAGGAGAAAAAGCACATGAATTGGGTTACTCGGCGGTCCTTTACCTCGATGCCAAAGAAAAGAAATATGTAGACGAATGTGGTCCTGCCAACTTCTTCGGTATCAAGGATAATAAGTACATTACACCAAAATCCACTTCAATTTTGCCATCCATAACAAACAAGAGTTTGATGCAGCTTGCTGAAGAGATGGGTATGACTGTAGAGCGCAGACAGATTCCGGAAGAAGAACTGGCGACATTTGAAGAAGCTGCAGAGTGTGGAACAGCTGCTGTTGTTACACCTATCGAGCGTATCGACGACATCGACGAGAATAAATCCTATGTTTTCTCGAAAGATGGAAAACCCGGACCTGTTTGTGAGAAACTTTACCATAAGCTTCGTGCAATACAGTATGGCGACGATGAGGATATACACGGTTGGGTAACTATTCTTTCTTAATTGATATCTCTAATTATAATTTATTAAATTAAATTGCTATCTCGGTATTGCAAAAGTGGGAAGTTTCTCTAACTTTGTGACCGATATAGCAATGATATAGTGGAAGCATTTTTTAAGACACATAATTATCTTATAGAACATTTACAGTCGCCGGTGCGACGAGGGTTAATGGATGAAATTAACTGGAACGACCGGCTGATTGGTATTAAAGGTTCCCGGGGGGTTGGAAAAACAACTTTCCTGTTGCAATATGCCCGTGAGTTTTATGGTACGGATACAAAAGAGTGTCTGTATATAAACTTGAACCATTTCTATTTTACTGAACGGACATTAGTAGATTTTGCATCCGAATTCAGAGCAAAAGGCGGGAAAGTACTGTTGATTGACCAGGTATTCAAGTATCCGGGATGGTCCAAAGAGCTGCGATTCTGTTATGATAATTTTCCGGATCTGAAGATAGTTTTTTCCGGTTCGTCTGTAATGCGGTTGAAAGAAGAAAATCCCGATTTGTCTGGAAAAGTAGTTTCATATAATTTGCGAGGCTTTTCCTTTCGTGAATACCTGAATCTGATGACGGGCGCATCATTCCCGGCTTATACATTTGATGATATTCTTGACCATCACGAAGAGATTGCCCGGCTAATCTGTGATGAAGTAAGACCCTTGGCTTTTTTCCCTGATTATTTACATCATGGTTTTTACCCGTTTTTTCTTGAGAAGCGAAACTTCTCTGAAAATCTGCTGAAAACGATGAATATGATGTTGGAAGTAGACGTTCTTTACATTAAACAGATTGAGCAAAGTTATCTGCCCAAATTGAGGAAACTTCTATATCTTCTGGCAATATCGGCCCCATGTACTCCTAATGTGAGTCAGCTTAGTAAGGAAATACAGACATCAAGGGCTACGATAATGAACTATATCAAATATCTGACGGATGCCCGTCTAGTGAATATGATGTACCGGGTAGGAGAGGAGTTTCCTAAGAAACCGGCAAGAATATATATGTATAACTCAAACCTGATGTACCCGATTCGTCCTATGGTTGTTAACCAGCAGGCGGTGAGGGAAACATTCTTTTTTAACCAGATGCAAAAAGACAACCGGTTAAATGAAGGAGTTAAGAACGCGCACTTTTTAGTGAATCTGAAACATAATTTCCGGATTGAAGAGAGCCTGAAAGGTAAAAACAATCCTGATATGTTTTATGCTGTGGAAAAAGCCGAAGTGGGAGGCGAAAACCTTATTCCTCTTTGGTTGTTTGGCTTTTTATATTAAATATAAATTTTTTAACAACAAAATTAGTAATAGTCTTATGTCAAAACAGAAGAAATTTTTAACCTGTGATGGTAACCAGGCTGCTGCACATATTGCCTATATGTTCAGTGAAGTTGCTTCGATTTACCCCATCACTCCATCGTCTACAATGGCGGAGTATGTTGACGAATGGGCCGCAGCCGGAAGAAAGAATATCTTCGGTGAAACGGTAAAAGTTGAAGAGATGCAATCTGAAGCAGGAGCTGCAGGTGCGCTTCACGGTTCATTGCAGGCTGGAGCTTTGACAACTACATTCACTGCTTCTCAGGGTTTATTGCTGATGATTCCGAATATGTACAAGATTGCAGGGGAATTGCTTCCAACTGTATTCCATGTATCTGCTCGTGCATTAGCAGCACAGGCTTTGTCAATCTTTGGTGACCACCAGGACGTTATGGCTGCACGCCAGACTGGTTTCGCCATGTTTGCCACAGGTTCTGTACAAGAAGTAATGGATTTGGCTGCGGTGGCTCATCTTGCGACACTTAAAACCCGTATCCCATTTCTTCACTTCTTCGATGGATTCCGTACATCTCACGAAATTCAGAAAATTGAACAATTGGATCAGGAAGATTTGATTCCGTTTATCGATCAGGATGCATTGGCTGCTTTCCGCAAAAGAGCATTGAATCCTGAAAGTCCTGTAGCTCGTGGTACAGCTCAGAATCCGGATATCTATTTCCAGACACGCGAAGCTTCAAATCCTTTCTACGATGCAGTTCCTGAAGTAGTAGAAGAATACCTGAACAAGCTGGCTACAGTAACCGGCCGCAAATATAATCTGTTTGATTACTATGGTGCTGAAGATGCAGACCGTGTAATCATTGCGATGGGTTCTGTTACAGAAGCTGCACGCGAAGTAATCGATATGCTTACTGCTAAAGGCGAAAAGGTTGGTTTGGTGTCTATACACCTTTACCGTCCGTTCTCTGCAAAGCATTTCCTTGCTGCAGTTCCAAAAACAGCTAAGAAGATTGCTGTACTTGACAGAACAAAAGAACCGGGTGCAACTGGCGAACCTCTTTACCTTGATGTAAAAGACTGTTTCTATGGAACAGAAAATGCTCCGGTAATTGTTGGCGGTCGTTATGGTTTATCATCTAAAGATACTACTCCTGCCCAGATTTTATCGGTATACGAAAATCTGGCTATGAATATGCCTAAGAATCATTTTACAGTAGGTATTGTAGACGATGTTACATTTACTTCTCTTCCTCAGAAAGAAGAAATTGTATTCGAAAACGGTCCGTTCGAAGCTAAATTCTATGGCTTGGGTGCCGATGGTACAGTAGGTGCCAACAAGAACTCTGTAAAGATTATCGGCGACAATACAGACAAGTACTGTCAG
Source organism: uncultured Macellibacteroides sp. (assembly GCF_963667135.1). Classification (NCBI taxonomy): domain Bacteria; kingdom Pseudomonadati; phylum Bacteroidota; class Bacteroidia; order Bacteroidales; family Porphyromonadaceae; genus Macellibacteroides; species uncultured Macellibacteroides sp. The sequence continues at coordinate 2,406,028 of NZ_OY762974.1, forward strand.
GCTTATTTCTCTTATGACTCTAAAAAGTCGGGAGGTTTTACTTGTTCTCACCTTCGTTTTGGTGATGCGCCTATTCGTTCAACTTATTTGGTAAACACTCCGGACTTTGTTGCTTGTCACGTACAAGCTTACCTACGTCTGTACGATGTAACCAAGGGTTTAAAGAAGAATGGCACATTTTTGCTTAACACCATCTGGAACAAGGACGAAGTAGTGAAGAACCTTCCTGATAATGTAAAGAAGTATTTTGCACAAAACAATATTTCTCTTTACATCATTAATGCTACAACTATTGCTCAGGAAATTGGTCTGGGTAACCGTACAAATACAATCCTTCAGTCTGCCTTCTTCAAGATTGCAAACGTTATCCCTTACGAACTGGCCGTTACACAGATGAAGAAATTCATTGTTAAGTCTTACGGCAAGAAGGGTGAAGATGTTGTAAATAAGAACTACGCCGCTGTAGATCGCGGTTCAGAAATCGTTAAGGTTGAAATTCCTGCCGAATGGGCTAACATCGATGTTAAAGCTGAAGCCGGACATCCTGAAGATTCTGATTTTATCAAAAATATTGTTCGTCCAATCAATGCACAAGCCGGGGATGATCTTCCTGTTTCTGCATTCAAGGGTCGCGAAGACGGTACCTGGGAACAAGGAACAGCTGCTTCCGAAAAACGTGGTGTTGCTGCTTTTGTTCCTGTTTGGAATGCCGACAACTGTATTCAGTGTAACCAGTGTGCTTATGTTTGTCCTCACGCTACAATCCGTCCTTTTGTGTTGGATGAAGCAGAACAAGCCAAGGCTCCTGAGTTTGCATCATTGAAAGCTACCGGTAAGGTATTTGCTGGCATGCAGTTCCGTATTCAGGTAAACGTACTTGACTGTTTAGGTTGCAGCAACTGCGAGGATGTATGTCCGGGTAACAAGCAGGGCAAAGCGCTTAAGATGGTTCCTATTGAAACTCAGTATCCTGAACAGGATAATTGGGACTTCATGGTGAAAGAAGTTAAGTCTAAACAACATTTGGTAGACATCAAATCAAACGTTAAGAATTCTCAGTTTGCAACTCCGTTGTTTGAGTTCTCCGGCGCTTGTTCAGGTTGTGGTGAAACTCCGTATATCAAGTTGATCTCTCAGCTGTTCGGCGACCGTCAGATGATTGCCAACGCAACTGGTTGTACTTCTATCTACTCTGGTTCTGCACCTTCTACTCCTTATACAACAAACGAAAAAGGACATGGTCCGGCTTGGGCTAACTCTTTGTTTGAAGACAATGCCGAATATGGTTTGGGTATGCGTATGGCAACCGTTAAAATGCGCGAACGTTTGATTCGTTTGATGACGGAAGCTCAGGCTTGCACTTGCTGCTCTGACGAACTTAAGGGCTTGTTTAACGAGTGGATCGAAAAGAAAGAAGATACAGATGCAAGTATTGAACTAGCCGCAAAAATCAGACCTATGGTTGCTGCCTGCGATTGCGATATCTGCAAACAGATTAATGAACTGGGTCACTTCCTTATCAAGAAATCTCAATGGATTATTGGTGGTGATGGTTGGGCTTATGATATCGGCTTTGGTGGTTTGGATCATGTAATCGCTTCTGGCGAAAATGTGAACATCCTGGTAGTTGATACCGAAGTTTATTCTAACACGGGAGGTCAGTCTTCTAAATCAACTCCGGTTGGTGCTGTTGCTAAATTTGCCGCCTCCGGTAAGCGTGTCCGCAAGAAAGACCTTGGTCTGATTGCTACAACTTACGGTTATGTATACGTGGCACAGATCGCCATGGGTGCAAATCAGGCTCAGACATTGAAAGCGATTCGCGAAGCTGAGGCTTACGACGGACCATCACTTATCATTGCTTATGCTCCTTGTATCAGCCATGGTTTGAAAGCCGGAATGGGTAAAGCACAGACCGAAGAAGCTACAGCTGTTGAATGTGGATACTGGCACTTGTGGCGTTTCAATCCTGAATTGGAAGCTGAAGGAAAGAATCCGTTTACGCTTGATTCGAAAGAACCTCAGTGGGATAAGTTCCAGGACTTCCTGAAGGGTGAAGTACGTTATTCTTCTTTGATGAAGCAATTCCCAGCCGAAGCAGCAGAATTATTTGTTGCCGCACAAAAGAATGCTCAATGGAGATATAATAACTACAAACGTTTAAGTGTTGATGTGAAAAATGAAACTGCTGAATAAGTAATTTTATATACATAATTAGGGGCTGCTTCGTTAAGAAGCGGCCCTTTTTGTGAATAAAAGGGGCTAATAGATTAAAAAAACATAAAACACAACACTATTTTTATGTTGTATAGCATGTATTTCAAATAATCGTTGTATCTTTGTAGCATAATAAAAAGAAAATATAAACCGACAATCCAAACGGGAGAGTCACAAAAGATGAAAATTATGAATACAGTAAAAGAAAGCAATGTTCGTACATTAGCCATGTTAAAGTACCAGGCAGATCGTTATCAATCTTTAGGAAATGGAGTAATGAGTCAGCGTATTAACGCACAGATCCGATCCATTTTAGTGGAAATGAACAACAGTTCAGCCAAAAATTAATCAGACGTTTTTTTAGAGGTTTCTTTGTGTACTGCTTAGGCAGTTACCAAAGAAGACGCAGCAGGACTTTCATCGCAAATGGCGAAGAGAGGCCTTTTTTGTTTTTAGCCCTTTTCCTTCTTACTTTCCTTATAGGGTTGGATTCGCAAAGATATATCTTTCGATCTTTAAAGATATAAGGAACGAAATTGAAAGATATAAGATTATCCTACACCTTAGTCCTTTTGATGGGTAGACGAAAATTGAAAATTTCATTACCTTTGCAGCTGCTTTATAATGACAGCGGTTATCCTGAAACGAAAAGGGAACAGCAGTCTATTCAGTTGAATTACCTCGTAAAACTATCTTTAGATGAAAAAAGTAATATTTTTGGTTTGCCTGTTGACTTGGCAAATCTCTTTATATGCCCAAACAGCCGAACAAAAGGGGCTGAGTACAATTAACCGCCAGACTGCCGAAGCTCATATAGGTTTTTTAGCCAGCGATTTGCTGGAAGGACGCGAAGCAGGATCTGCCGGCGGACGTATTGCCGGCGAGTATATTGTAGCCACTTTGAAATCATTGGGTATCCAACCTTTGTCCGGTTCATATATGCAACCATTCGAAGCCTATAATAAAGAACGTCAGAAGAGAGGGCGCTTTCAGGTTCATCCGGACTCAATCGCTGTGCTGAAACAAGAGGTTCATCAATGTATCTCATTAAATAATATACTTGCTAAAATTGAAGGAAAAAATCCAAACGAGTATGTTATTGTAGGCGCACATTATGATCACCTGGGTATGGATCCCATGCTCTCGGGCGATCAGATATACAATGGTGCCGATGATAATGCTTCGGGAGTATCGGCCGTACTGCAAATAGCCCGTGCATTTCTTGCAAGCGGAGAGAAGCCCGAACGCACCATCGTGTTTGCATTCTGGGATGGCGAGGAAAAAGGGCTGCTTGGGTCATCCTATTTTGTACAAACCTTTGCCGACATAAACAAGGTGAAAGGGTACTTAAACTTCGATATGATTGGAAGGAATAACAACGAAGCCAATCCGGAGCATGTTGTTTATTTTTATACGGAAGCACATCCTGCTTTCGGCGAGTGGCTGAAGCGAGACATCAAGACCTACGGTTTAAAGCTTAAACCCAATTACCGTCCATGGGATAAACCAGTAGGAGGGAGCGACAATGCTTCATTCGCAAAGCTGAATATTCCAGTTATCTGGTATCATACCGATGGCCATCCGGATTATCATATGCCCGGCGATCATGCGGATAAAATGAACTGGGATAAAGTAGTCGATATCACAAAAGCTTCGTTCCTAAACATGTGGAACCTGGCTAACGATAAGAAATATTGAAATTGCAGGGAGGAGAGCTTTTCTCCTCCTTTTTTATTGATTCAGATTCACGCAGAATTCGGCAAGCTTATGAACATCTTCAGGAACATCCATACTTAGTTTTTCATCCTTAATATACGATTTAATGGCAGGGTGTAAGTCCTCGGGGAAAAGCTTCAGTAGAGTTTTAAGGGAGTTGAATTTTACGGGTTTACCCTTTGTTAGTAAATAGTACTCGTTTTTCAGAACAGTTGTAAAAACCTGATCCGACTTATTATCTGTAGATTGTGTACTTAGATACCCCGATAAATAACCCGGATTTATGTTCTGAACAGTCCCTCCATGAGTAACCTGTCCGTAAGCTCCTTTCTTTCCAGCATAGAGCCGGCTTATTTTCCAGTCAATCTGAAGGACTCCTTTTGATAACCTCACAACTTCCCTGAAGCCCTTTCCGGCAGGAACAAACATTCGTTTTTCAATAAAAATCGTATCTATTTGCTGGATTCCGTCCAAAATCATCAGTTGATTGTTGGCGTAATAGACCATTTCCTGCTTTTTCCCATCATAATTAAATGTAGCTTCGGCCCGGCTTCCGTTTTTCATTTTAACCGTAGCCGGTTTAAACGCGTCAAAAAGATAGGCTCTGCTGCCCGATGTTTCTTGCGCATTAATAAGGCAAGGTGATCCGATCAGCAGAATAAACAATAAAATCTTAAATTTGCTTTTCATTCAAATGGTTATTTCGTTACTGTCGCAAAGATAATAAATTGAAAATGCTTTTATCAAAAACAAAGTAAAAGAAAAATCCCCGGCAAGATACGTCAGTATGCATGCCGGGGATAAATGTTTAAGTTAATAAAAAAATGGTCAATTATAAATTAGGTCCTGCTCCGAAATCAGGAGCACCCTTGTCCTGCCAAACACGTTCTGTGCTTAGCTTAACAGGATCGTTGTTTGTCCCTACAGAAAATCCCTGTCTAGCATATGCCGCATTCTTTATATCATACATAAGGTCGCTTTGTTCAACTACGCTGATTTCAAAACGCCTTGGAATAACATAGTTTGTAGTGTTAGAAAATTCAACCCAAGGAAGTATCGTGCTATTTTTCATCGGAACACCAGAACGACGTACTGTTACAAATTGGTCATCCGGCGACATAACAAAATGGATGTACTGTTGAATGTAAACCTTTTCCAGGTTTTGTGAACGTGTTCCAGTAAGTTTATAGGCATCGTTTTCAAACATTGTTTCGAGCTCGCCATCAATAAGTTTAATGCTTTTTTCATTTACATCATAAACAGTGTGGTAATAAGGTATTTTATTAAGACCAGCCAACTTATCGTATGCTCTAACTGACATTTCGATTCCTGTGTGATAATACTCTTCGGCGGTTTTTGGCAAATCAGCACCGATGATGCTTAATTCTGCAAGATAAAGATTAACTTCTGCTGTCGAGTAAAACAAACCATACCACGGACAATCTTCTTTGTCTTGAGTTACAGCTACATTGGGGGCATCAGGATAGGTAAAGTCAATCTGACCTCGAACCATTTCTTGATTGAATGTTGCATACGGAGTATACGTTTTTTCTTTGCCTTCGATTGAAATCTTCCAACGGTTACTGTCGAAATAGTCATTGTATTCACCTTGCTGAGCAGCTTGTACTAATACCGGAATACCGTAATAACGCACCCATGGTTCGCCATTGCCTTTCCAAGCTTTGAACACTTTTTTACCGTCAACTTCTTCGAACTCAACATTCGCTGCAATATAGGGAGGTAAATTTTTGTTGGTATCAAAGAATGCTTGTACAACTTTAGAATTGAAGTCGTTTTTAGCATAAAAGAAACGTACACGCGGGTCGAGATTATTTAACAGCATATCTGTTAATTGTTTGCTTGGAGCTCCAAGTCCAACACCATTCCCAAAGTGATAATCCAGACTTCCTCTGTTATACATAAAATCGTCATCAAGAGAAGACATCAAACCTGCAGGATTAGTTGCTGCTTCACGAGCAATTTCCAATGCCTTTGCTTTATTCTGATGCAACAATCGAACTGCGATTTTCAACTTCAGTGAATTAGCAAATTTAGCCCATTTGGCCACATTACCTTTGTAAACAAAGTCTTGATTTCCAAGAGATGTTTGACCAATAGTTGATCCGTTGTAAGTTACAGGATTACTTAATACAGTAACAGCCTGATTTAACTCATTTAACCATATGTCGTATAGTTCTTCCATCGTGTCGTACTTAGGAGTCAGCAACATAGGGTTTGTATAACGTGCCATAATTGCTTCCGTATAAGGCATGTCTCCGTACATATCGGTATCAAACATACCCAGGTAAACCAGCAAAGGACTAAACATATGCTTGATATACTGGTATTTTGCAGCTTCAGCGGGGTCCATACTTTCAAGAATGTAATTTACCTCTCTTGCACTTTTCAATACATTATACACTTGTCCTCCTTGTCCACCAACAGCTCCCATAACATTAAACAGATCGCTATTGCTCCCTGTAGATGCGTAAGATTGATTCCATTTAGTCATATAGGCTCCATTGTAGAACCACAATAAGTAATCGGAGGGTTCGAAATTTAATAATCCGTTTGTAAACAGATAACGTATGTCTGCCTTGCTAATGATAGATGGATCTGTATTTATATCCGAAAAATCGTCTTTACATCCCGTTGATGGAAACAGGGTGCTTCCGATTAGTACGGCAGCAATAATTAATTTGTATTTCATCGCTTTCTTTTTTTTTAGTTAAACTTTATAGTCTATTTTAGAAGCCAACGTTAATTGTAATCATATAGTTTGCTGTGTATGGACTAAATGAACGCTCGCGGAATTCGGTTGCGCTTGTGCCGCGAACACCTTCAGGATTTACATTATTTGGCATCGTATTATACAAATAACCTAAGTTTCGGGCCGAAAATGCCAAGCTTAAGTTTTTGGCTCCTAACATAGATGAAATATTCTTCGGCAGATTATATCCTAACGAAATTTCACGTAAGGCGATATAGTTTAGTTTATTTACCCAATCGTCATTTACTACGCCTTGTGACCAACTGTTTGTAAAATAGTTGAATCCAGAAGCGTGAGACGGTTCTACATAACCTTTGTCCATTGCTTCCTGATAAGTAAGACCTCCAACATCTACGCTTGTTCCGGCGGGAGTATTTACCTTAGTCCCTGCAGCAAATATTCCATCAGGCACAACTCCATCGTGGAATACAACACCTTGCGTGTTAGCGTACTGGCTAGTCCAGGTAATACCTCCGTGAGCCTCGTCGCGATATCTCAAAGATGTTTCTGTAAATCCATAAGCCATACCATATCGGTTGTTGTAAGAAGCAACATAACCTCCATAACGCATATCAAGAGCAACTCGCAAATTAAGATTTTTCCAGCGAAGTCCGGTTGATACAGATCCTAAAAAGTCTGGAGTTAATGAACCGATTTCTTCGATTTTTCCGCTTCGAGCATAATAAGCAGTACGTCCGTTGTTCGTAAATCTCAGAATTTTCTTTCCAGTAGCTTCGTCAATAGCTGGCTTAGAATCTGTTAATAACAGACCATATTCACCCCCTACCTTTGCAACAGATCCTATTCGGTAGTTTCCATACGTAATATCTCCGGATAGCGCGATATAATTTGCTACGTTTGGATGAAGTTCAATAATTTTATTTTTGTTTCTTGTATAGGTAAAATCCAAGTTCCATTCCCAATCTTTGTTCTGGAAAGGAACAGTGTTTAATGCAATTTCTATACCTTGATTCTGAATATTACCGGCATTTATCAGCTGCTGGTTTATTCCTGAAACACCAGGTACTGCAATGTCCATAATCTGATCTTTGGTATTTTCTTTGTAATAAGTTGCATCCAAATTGATCCGGCTATTAAAGAAACGCCAATCTAGTCCAATTTCCCACGCATTTTTTCGTTCGGGTTTTAAATTAGGATCATACGCTTTGTTTGGAACAGACAGGTTATAAATACTTCCACTACTTTGCTGGGTAGTTCCTAACGAATAACCTTGGTTGATGTAGTAAGATTGGGTATCGTTACCAACCTGTGCCCAAGATGCCCTTATTTTTCCCAAAGAAATCCATTCTGGCATGGTAAATGTTTCGTTTAACAACCATGATCCCGAAATTGATGGGTAAAAATAGGAGTAATTCCCTGTTTTATTTGTATATACCAATGCGGATGACCAGTCGTTACGACCAGTAATATCCAGGAATACTTGGTTTTTCCAGGAAATATTTGCTGCAAATACAGCAGATAACATACGTTTAGTACCTGAAATTTTGGTGTCTCCTGCATTTATCGGATTTTTGCTGTTACCTAAGAAGTATTGCCCCGGAACAATTAAACCTCCATCTGTACTCGCGGCTGTGGTTTGAACGTAGTTGTTATAGTATTCACCACGGATAAAACCACCCACATTAAAATCATTTACCGGTTTATTAAAGTTAAAAGTTCCTGCTAATGTCGTTTGTTCTTTAGTATATTGCGATAAACGATAAGAACCTCCTTCATTTGCATAACCCGAACCTAAATTTTTAGTTTCTGCCCTATTGTAATAATAGTTCATATTAGCTTCCGCTTTAAACTTTACCCATTCGGTTATTTTCACTCCTAATTCCAACATTGGTCGAACCGCAGTTTCTTTTTGAGTGTAATTATTATGAAATATACCGAACCAAAGGCTCCTTCCTGGTACATCACCATATTGGTCGCCAAAATCCCGGTTTGCTATACCTCCGTGTTCTCCCAAATATTTGTATCTGTAATAGTCTGGGTCATAAGATCTGGAAAATTCTCCACTTGCAAAATTTTCTCCAATGTTAGGTTGAGAATTCTTTGGTCTTGAGTTGGCAAAGCTTACAGATCCTGCGATATCTAAAATTTCACTAATTTTGTGAGACGCTTTGATCATATAAGACAGTCGGTCGAATGAGTTATTTGGTAGCGTACCTTCTGCATATTTATATGACAATGATGAATAAAATGAAGTTATGTCGTTTCCTCCTTGTATGGAAACGTTTGTATTGGAATTAAATCCAAGATCATAAATATCCTTGAAGTTGTTTTTATATGCTTTGTATGTTCCCATTGTTTTGTCAAACAACTCTATTGGACTACCATCGAAAGCGGGTCCGTACGATGTTCCATAGAATTCTGGACCTGTCCCGACTAAGGTGTGTTCTCCATTTGCATTCAAAAAAAACTGACCGATGTTGTCGAATTTATAATAATTTCCGTTAGCATCAGTCTTACCGTAATCTACATATCCGGAAAAGATACCTTCGCCATACACATTCTGCAGATCTGGAGTCTTAAATACCTGGTCAAGTCCAAAAGTCTGAGAAATGTTTACACCATACCCTTTGAATTTTCCACCACCTTTAGTTGTGATAACAACGGCTCCATTTAAACCTCGAGAACCGTAAAGAGCAGTTGAAGCTGCACCTTTCAATACAGAAACAGTTTCGAAGTCGTCCGGGTTAAGATTCTTTAGTTCGTTACCGTAGTCACCGGCATTTGCATCCCAGTCTGCGCTACCAACATTCGCTGTAGAGTTATCAAGAATTACTCCGTCAATAACATAGATAGGTTGGTTGTTGCCTTTTAATGTAGAGGCTCCACGAATCTGAATTTTTGTAGAACCAAACATACCACCGTCTGATCCGCTGATTTCAACCCCTGCAACCTTACCTTGCAAAGAGGCAACCGGGTTAATCGTGTTGTTTCTCAGATCATCTCCTTTTAATTCTGTTACAGCATAACCTAATGCTTTTTGTTCACGTTTCATACCCAAAGCTGTAACAACAACTTCTTCGAGGACCTTTGTGTCTTCCAAAAGGGTGACATTAATTGTCGATTGTCCTGTATAACGAATTTCCTGAGGTACATACCCGATGAAAGAAATCTGAATGGTCTGACCATTGCTAACTTCCAGCGAATAATTACCATTGATGTCGCTGATAGTCCCAACGGTAGTTCCTTTCACGATTACAGAAGCGCCGGTAACAGGCCCCATTGCATCCGAGATTGTCCCTGTTACTTTTTGTCTTTGTTGTGGAATGTCAGTGTTTCCAATTTCCGCTTTGTCTGCAGCATATACTGTTCCTACAGAACATAGTATTGCAGTAAGCAAAATCAAACTGACTTGTTTAATAATTTTCAACATAACAGATGATTTAATTAATAAAATGTTGATAATACTTCAGATAAAGAAAACGAACTATAAATGATTTAAGAATAAATGAAATTGACGTAAAGACTTTACCGTTTTTTTGCTTTAAATAGGTTCTTATAAAATACTAAAATAAACTTTAATTACTATGTACAGATTTACACTAATGGCGTGTTAGAGCAATTACATTTCATAAATAGATTCTATTCAACAGATTGCGAGGAAGATCAACTTCTTTTATAACATAGGTTATAGTTGTTTAGTTTCTTTTAAACCAGTTTGTTTTAGTGAAATAATACAAAAATTATATAAAACACATATAATAAATGTGAAAATAGCTATGGGTTTTTTGTAACTCGACTGAGTAGAAGTTGTTATACTAATTAATTAAAGGGAATATCCTGGTTTTATCTTGTTTTCTTTGAGTTCGTTATACATAAGCGAATAAGAAGGAACCTGTAAATTAAATTCTTTCGCACACCGCACAATGTAACCGGTAATGGTTTCGAGTTCGGTCGGTTTACCTTTAATAAAATCCGTATGCATAGAAGTGGTAGATTCGTAGGGCATCATTTTTTGCGCCTCAATAGTTCTGACGCAACTATCTTCAGGAAAATTGATTCCTTTTGCTTTTGCAACAGAGATAAACTCTTTTCCCAGTTTTAAGAAATCATCGTAATGGTTTTCAATCACCTTTCCAATAGATTGATTATAGTAGGATGTGATTGTGGCAGCGGTAGAGATTCTAAGAAATTTTTCCCAGATTCGTTGGGTAATGTCTTCCGGGTTGTTGGCATTTATGTCGGCATCGGTTAAAAGTGAAAGTAGTTGATGCTGTTGTTGCTCGTTTCCTCCGCAACTTCCAAAATAAAGTTTGTCTTTTTCAGTAAACTTCGTGATAAGCCCCGCTTCAGTGAGCCTTGAACCAATATACACACATCCCTGCCATATTTCATTATATGGCAGGATGCTTTGTATTTGTTCGGTAATATTTCCTCCATTAAGTAGAGGAATCAGAATCGTATCTTTTCCGATGAGGGGTTGCAGCTGAGCAATATTTGTTTCCAGATCGTAACTCTTGGTGCAAAGAAACAGGTAATCGACTACCCCGATATCTTGAGGTAAATCGGTTACTAAAGCAGGAAAAGCCGTAAAACTTTCAGTAGGCGTTTCTACACGAAGTCCTTTTTGCTTTATCGCAAGTAAGTTTTCGTTACGGGCGATAAAAAAGACTTCAGCTACTGTCCGCTGCTGGTAATAGTGAGCCAGCTTGCCGCCGTAATATCCTCCAACTCCCCCAATTCCTGAAATGGCAATTCTTATCTTATCCATAACACTGTTTCTTTTTCTCAATTTAACAACATTAACCAGCCTATTGTTCTTTAACGTTCGTATAGTGGCCAGTTTGGATCATTAACATGTGCTTCAAGCATAAGCTTTTTCATTGAAGCCACTTTTTCGGGATGAATGGCAGCGACATTATGTATTTCCTGAGGATCAGCAGCTATATTATACAATTCGTAGTAGCTATTATCACCTTTGTTTACCTGAAAGCGGATAAGTTTCCAGTCTCCCTGGCGAATGCCTTGTTTACCACCTTCTTCCTGAAATTCAAAATAAAGGTATTCGTGTGCTTGTTGTTTGCCTTTACCAGTGAGTGTAGGCAAAATGCTGAAGCCATCACTGTTCGTTGTTTTTTCTCCTGTTATCTGAGCGAAAGTGGGCATCATATCCCAAAATGAGCACATAAATGAAGTTTCTTTTCCTGATTCAATAGCTCCGGGCCATACTGCAATAAAAGGAACGCGGATTCCCCCTTCGTATAAATCTCGTTTGTGTCCGCGGTAGATACCATTCCCGTTAAAGAACTCGGGATCGGCTCCCCCTTCTTTATGTGGACCATTGTCGCTTGTGAAAACAATCAGCGTGTTGTCGTATAAACCAAGTTTTTTCAGTTTAGTCACAACCTGACCTACATATACATCCAAGCGGTAAACCATTGCCGCAAATGTGGCGCGAGGATATACCTGAGAGCAATATCCGCCTTTTCGGAATGCCGGACCTGCATCAATTCCCTTGTAAGGGGTTTCGGGGTACATGCCTCTGAATTTTTTAATAATACTGTCTTCCGGAACAATTAGTTCGGCGTGGGGAAGCACATAAGGTAAAAACAAGAAGAAGTTTTCATTTTTGTTCTTGTCTATAAATTCAAGCGCTTTCTCCTGAATCATATCTTGTGTATAGGAACCAAAGCCTCCGTTTTGGTTTTCGGGTAGATCAATTCGTTTATCGTTTTCCCACAAGTGGTCTGCATAATAATTATGCGCAAGCAACTGGCAGTTATATCCGTAAAAATTATCTATACCTTGTTTGTTTGGATCTCCTTCGGATCCGGGCGATCCAAGACCCCATTTACCAAAAGCTCCGGTTGCGTATCCTGCCTGTTTAAAAATAGAAAACATGGTTTGTGTTCCTTCAGGGAGAGCGAATTGGCCTTCCGGCGCAATTTCTTTATTTCCTCTGATGGGGGTATGCCCGGTATGTAGCCCGGTAATAAGGCTTGAACGTGACGGTGCGCTTACTGTAGTGCCCGAATAGCATTGCGTAAAACGTAAACCTTCCTGTGCAAGTTTGTCGATATTGGGAGTTCTGAATTTTTCCTGTCCGTAACAGCTGAGGTCACCGTATCCCAGGTCGTCTGCAATAATAAAAACAACATTGGGGCGTTTGGGCTGACTTGATTTTTTATTATTTGCTGCATTTATGTAGGGAGTAATGCAGGTTCCCGCAACAATCCCTGTAAGTAAAAGTGTTTTCATCCAATAATTGATTTAGTTTTGCAGACAAAAATAAGAAGAATTGTTAAGTTTCCGTGGGTTAAAATGAAAAAAGGCAGCTATTTGATAATAACTGCCTTTTGTGACCCGGGAGGGGCTCGAACCCTCGACCCATTGATTAAGAGTCAATTGCTCTACCAGCTGAGCTACCGAGTCTTTTACTGGTGAAATGCAAGTAAAATAAAGTTCGTCGTACATCTAAAGTGACCCGGGAGGGGCTCGAACCCTCGACCCATTGATTAAGAGTCAATTGCTCTACCAACTGAGCTACCGAGTCTTATTTGTACGAGTTGCCTTCATTCCTGATTGCGGGTGCAAAGATACGGGATTTATTGTTATAGCCAAACATTTTTCTTTTAAAATCATTCGAATTCATATATTTCTGAAGGGGTTGTTCGCTTGAGAGCTGTAAGAGTTACGTCTTTTCCAACACGGATTCCTTCTTCAAATAGGCGAATATCAATGGTTTTGCATGCAAGTTCCGGGTGATTGTTATCGCGGCTCAGGTGGCATAACCATATGTTTTTTAATTCGGGTGTATAATTTGTTGCAAGGTATTCTGCTGCTTCACGGTTGCTTAAATGTCCGGTAGGACTTGAAACCCGCTCTTTTAAAAAGGCTGGATAAGCCCCGAATTGCAACATTTCTTCATCATAGTTTGCTTCAATAATCAAATGATTGGCCATAGACATATACTTACTTACTGTTTCGGTAATATGGCCTACATCGGTTGCAAATGTAAACTTGTGTTTTCCGTAAACAATGTGGTAGCCAACATTATCCGTACTGTCATGAGGAACCTCAAAGGCTGTAATCGTAAAGTCTCTTATCATGAAAGGAACTTCTTTTTGAATAACCCTCCGCGAACCGTTTAGCGTTTCTTCGACGTACCTGCTATTGTCTATTCCCCGGTGAACATCCGCGGTTGTATATACAGGAAGGTACATTTTCTCACCTAAGTATCCAACCGTTTTGATGTGGTCGGCATGATCATGGGTAACAAGTACGGCAGCAATTTTAGATATATCTATATTGTTGTCTTTCAGAACTTTTTTGATTGTGCGAAAACTGATGCCTGCATCTATCAGGATCCCGAAATCCGGTGTTCCCAAATAGTAACAGTTTCCGCTGCTTCCACTAGCTAAACTAATAAAAGATAGTTTCATATTTATATTATGCATCACTGCTTCTCTTTAATCAATCTGTAATCATCGTAAAGATTCGGGTATGGTAATTTCTCCTATAAGAGAACAATTCATGTGTTCTTTTATTTCTTCAGGAGTAAGTCCATGTCCGAACAGAAACATCAATTTGGCAACAGCACTTTCTGTCGTACTGTCGAATCCGCTTATAACACCGGCTTCCAATAATTTGTGTCCGGTTTCATAACGATGCATCTCAACGCTACCTGCACTGCACTGGGTTATGTTCACAATTACTATACCACGGTCTACTGCATCTTTAAGCATTTTGAGGAACCATTCCTGACTGGGAGCATTTCCACTTCCAAAAGTTTCCATAACAATTCCTTTTATACCAGGAATATTAAGAATGCTTTCTATTACCAAGGGAGAAATCCCGGGGAAAAGTTTCAGAATGGCAATATTTCTGTCTAGCAGAAAATGCGGTTTAAGCGGCTTGCGTGAAATGGGATGATATATCTGTCTGTCGTCATATTTAATGTAGATACCCGCATGTGCTAAAACCGGATAGTTGTAAGACCGGAACGCATTAAAGTGATCTGCATTAATTTTACTTGTTCGGTTGCCTCGCATTAGGTCATTCTCAAAGAAAATGCAAACTTCAGGTACTATAGGCTGACCGTTTTCCTTTGCTGCTGCAATCTCGATGGCTGTAATCAGATTTTCTTTTCCATCTGTCCGAAGCATGCCAATTGGAAGCTGAGAACCTGTAAGAATAACAGGCTTGTTTAGATTTTCCAGCATGAAGCTTAATGCCGATGCTGTGAATGACATGGTGTCTGTCCCGTGAAGGACCACAAATCCATCGTATATATTATAATTATCAGCAATTATCTTCACGATTTTTGTCCATGATTCCGGACCCATTTCAGATGAATCCATTGGTGGATCAAATTGGATGGTAGAAACGCCATATCCGAGTTTCTTTAACTCTGGCATATGTTCTTTAAGATGCTGGAAATTAAATGATTCGAGAACGCCTGTTTCAGAGTTTTCGATCATACCAATTGTTCCCCCAGTATATATTAAAAGGATGGAAGCCTTATCTTGCTGCGTGATCATAATGTGAAGCTTGAACGATATTGCTTACAAAGATACTATTTTTTCTCGATTAACTTTCTTCCCCTTTTAATACTGGAACACTAATGTGATATTTTACGGCAATTATCCGGGTAAGGAATACACTTACTGCTGTGATAAATTGAATTATCGGCGACGATAATCCCGTAAATGTACAGAGGTAATAAATTATTCCTCCCAGTACGCAGGCAAGGGCGTAAATATCTTTTCTGAAAATAAGAGGGACTTCATTAATTAAAATATCACGTAACATTCCCCCAAAAGATCCGGTTATGGTCCCCATTACAATGGCAACCCACATAGGAAACCCAAATTCAAGTGTTTTTACTATGCCGACAACGGCAAAAAGACCAAGTCCAATAGCATCAAATATGAAAAATGTGTTGGTTAGTCTGATTACAAATTTTCGAAAAATGATTACAAACAGGAGGGCTAGTGCAGATACTGTAAGGTAGGATGTCTGTTCCATCCAGAAAGGTGTTGCGTTAAGTAAAATATCGCGTAAAGTTCCACCGCCCACTGCCGTAACCAGACCGATTACGTAGGCACCAAACCAGTCAAATTTCTTGGCAGAAGCCAGGCGAATGCCGCTAATGGCAAAGGCGAAAGTCCCTGAGTAATCACAAAGGGTAATGAAATCTATCATTTTGTTGTTGCGTTATTGTGTTTTTTGTTTGCAAAAGTAACTATATTTTAGATGCGAATCGTACAGATATATGTAAGAATGTAACTTATTTAAAAATTGGAAGTGCTTTTGTCATTCTTTTGTGATGAGTTTTTTGTCAATAAATGTTATATATATATAGGTTCGCGGCTAATAGTAAACCAGGAATAAAAATGAAGAAATGGTTCATAATCATTCTGTTGCTGAGCGTTTTTATTCAGGAATTAAGATCACAGCAGCTTTTAAGGTCAGATTTGCCTGACTATAAGGAAGACTCGATCTGCTTTCTGCCGAAAAGACCATGGGTGGCGGCTACAGAAATCTGGGGATTGAATATGCTTGTATGGATGGGAAATCGTTACATCGCCAATCAACCCTATGCTTATATTGATTTTACTACGATCAAAGATAATTTTAAAACTGCGCCTGTTTGGGATACCGATTTGTTTTCGACAAATATGATTGCTCATCCTTACCAAGGGGGGCTTTATTATAACGCTGCCAGAAGTAGCGGTTATAATGTGTGGCAATCGGCAGCGTTTAATGTTGCAGGGAATTTTATGTGGGAATATTTTATGGAAAACGAATATCCTTCCATAAATGATATGTTTACAACTACGTTTGCCGGCGTTGAATTGGGTGAAATAAGCTTTCGTCTTTCCGATTTATTTATCGACGACCGTTCCACTGGCTCCGAGAGGATTGGAAGAGAGGTTCTTGTCTCCCTGGTTTCACCCATGCGCGGATTTAACCGTCTTATTTCTGGTGATTCATGGAAACGACGTTCGTTTAAAGGTCGGTCTGTCCGATCTGTTCCTGTTGTTTTTGGGGCCAATCTGGGCCCCCGCTTTTTTACTGAACAGAATAATCTAAATAAGGGAAGCATGAGCATGCAATTGAATTTTTATGTAGATTACGGTGATGCTTTAAGTGAAGAAGGGTTTTTACTGTACGATTGGTTTAAGCTAAGGGCAGGTTTTGACTTTTTTTCTTACGAACCTTTGCTGAACTATGTGAATGTGATTGGTGCTTTATGGGGGAAGCCGATTTGGAATAGGGGAGGTCAAACGATTTCAATGGGCGTGTTTCAACACTTTGATTATTACGATTCTCAATTATCTTCTAAAAGTGTAGTAAATGTTCGACCTTATCATACATCCGAAGTAGCCGCTTTTGGATTAGGAATCTTATACGGCAACCCTGCGGTTAAATTTGATAAAGTAGATTTTTATGCCAATTTCTATTTGACTGGTATAGCGCTGGGAACCAGTGTCTCTGATTATATGAAAGTTGGAGAGCGTGATTATAATATGGGAAGCGGATATAGTCTGAAGTTCTCTTCGAAATTAACTTACAATAAACATTGGTCAATATCGATAAATTTTGAAAATTATCATATCTATTCATGGAAAGGATACAGCCCTGATTTGGATCTGGACGCCGTAGATCCCAGAACTTTTAATTATCAGGGAGATAAAAGTAATTCCTGTTTATCTGTATTATCAACGAACTTTGTATATAATTCTTCTCATAAATGGAACATAGCTTTAAGTAACAGCAGGTTTTTACGTAAAACAAATTATAAATATGAACCAGATATTGGCTATTCAACTTTTGATTTGATGTTAAGTTTGGGAATTCAACTCTAAGAGATGTGTTTTTATCTATATTTGATTTAAACCAAACCAACATAAATATGTTATTATGATATATCTTTGCACACTAATTAACCCTGTTATCCGGTTGTATGGATGTGTCTCATCAATATGGAGAGTATTAATTTGGAGTGAAAATGAAGAAATACCCTATAATTCTTTTATTGATAGTTTGTTTTGCCCAAAGTGCAAAATGTCAGCAGTTTCCTCAAATGGATTCGCGCAAATATATAAGTGATACGATTCGGATTTTACCCAGCCAGCCATGGCTGGCTGCGTCAGAAGTTTTTGGTGTGAATATGTCTATATGGGGTGTGGATCGTTATATCGCCAAGGCAGAATTTGCCTATATTGATTTCAATACCATTAAAAATAATTTTAAGAAAGGACCAGTCTGGGATACGGATATGTTTTCTACCAATCTGGTGGCGCATCCTTATCACGGCTCACTGTATTTCAATGCAGCCCGAAGTAATGGAATGAATTTCTGGCAGTCTGTACCCTACAATGCAGCCGGAAGTTTTATGTGGGAGTTCTTTATGGAAAATGAATCTCCTTCCATCAACGATTTAATTTCTACTACTTTTGGAGGAGCTGAATTTGGAGAGATAACATTTCGTCTTTCCGATCTATTTATAGATGATCGTACATCAGGCGTTGAACGTGTAGGACGTGAGATTTTAACGGGACTTATTTCTCCTATCAGAGGAATAAACCGACTTATTACAGGTGATTCGTGGAGATATCGTTCTACAAAAGGTCGTTCGTTTCGATCAGTTCCAGTCAATTTAATTCTTAATCTTGGCCCTCGTTTCCTTGCAGAACAAGAAAACTCTAAAAATGGAACTCTAGGAATGCATTTATCCATGCAGTTAAATTATGGAGACCCATTTAATGATGATTTTTATTCTCCCTATGAATGGTTTCATCTCCGGGCTGGCGTTGATGTATTATCAGATCAACCTTTTATTAATCAGGTGAACGCCATTGGGGCTTTGTGGGGGAAAACAGTCTGGACCAAAGGAAACAGAGCGCTTACTGCGGGGGTGTTTCAACATTTGGATTACTATGATTCGCAACTGTCTGCCGGAAGCAAATTGGAAGTAGCTCCATATAGAATATCTGAAGCGGTAGCTTTGGGTGGCGGATTGCTTTATAAGCAGTCGGCCGATAAAAACGATGTAGTGGATTCTTATGCAGAATTCTATCTAAACGGAATTGTTCTGGGGGCCAGTGTATCAGATTATATGAAGGTTGACGACCGGGATTATAACATGGGTAGCGGATACAGTTTAAAGTTTTCGTCAGGATTAACCTACCTAAAAAGATGGTCGTTTCTGCTGGATCTTGAAAATTACCATATTTTTACATGGAAGGGGTATGATACGTCTGTAGACTGGAGTACGGTTGATCCGGAAACATTAAACGTGCAAGGCGATAAAAGCAATGCACGTTTAACTGTATTTACAACAAAACTGATTTATAATTCTCCGAAAAAGTGGAACCTTACATTAAGTAACCGATACTTTACACGTAGAACGAATTACGCGTATTACCCGGATGTACAACATTCCACCTACGATATAATGTTAAGTCTGGGTGTCCGGATTTAATTCGTTCGCTCCAATTCACGCAGATTGTCCATTTTCTTGTGTTGCAGAAATTCATAAATTCCTTCAAGGTGTTCTTTGACTTTCTTGTTGCCGAATTCATATACTTTGGTAACAAGTCCATCCAGAAAATCACGGTCGTGCGAAACGACAATAAGTGTTCCGTCGAAATCCTTTAAGGCACTTTTTAAAATGTCTTTTGTTTTCATATCCAGGTGATTGGTGGGCTCATCCAGAATCAAAAGGTTTACCGGCTCAAGCAATAACTTAATCATTGCCAGGCGGGTTCGTTCTCCTCCGGAGAGAACCTTCACTTTCTTCGTCGAATTTTCGCCTCCAAACATAAAGGCGCCTAGTAAGTCTCTGATCTTATTTCGGATATCACCCATTGCTACATCGTCTATTGTCTGGAAAACCGTAAGATTCTCGTCCAATAAAGAGGCCTGGTTTTGTGCAAAGTAACCAATCTTTACATTATGACCCAGTGTAAGCGTTCCGTCATAATCGATTTCTTTCATTATACACTTTACCAGTGTTGATTTTCCTTCTCCGTTTTTTCCTACAAAGGCAATTTTATCTCCTCGTTCGATAGTGAGATTCGCATTTTCAAAAACGCTCTTATCTCCATATTTTTTAGTTACACCTTCAATGGTAACCGGATATGTTCCCGAACGGGGAGAAGGAGGGAACTTAAGACGCAGAGCCGATGTGTCTTCTTCGTCAACTTCCAGCAACTCTAATTTCTCAAGCATTTTAACCCTGGACTGAACCTGAAGGGTTTTGGAGTAGGTTCCTTTAAATCGTTCAATGAATTCCTGCGTTTCCGCTATGAATTTCTGTTGTTCGTCGAATGCCTTTTGTTGCTGTTCGCGTCGTTCCAGACGCAAAGTGAGATAAGTGGAGTAGTTTACTTTATAATCGTAAATTCTACCCATTGTTACCTCGATGGTGCGCGTGGTTATATGATCTACAAAGGCGCGGTCGTGACTAATTACTACCACAGCTTTGGCACTGTTGATCAGGAATTCTTCCAGCCATAAAATAGATTCAATATCCAGATGATTTGTAGGCTCATCCAACAGTATCACGTCTGGTTTTTTTAGCAGAAGCTTTGCCAGTTCGATACGCATGCGCCATCCTCCGCTAAAGTCGCTTGTTTGACGGTCGAAATCTTCCCGTTTGAAACCCAATCCCAGTAACGTTTTCTCTATGTCCGCATCATAATTTGTTTCTTCAATGGAGTAGAACTTCTCGCTAAGAACAGATACACGCTCAATCAATTCATAATAAGCTTCGGAATCGTAGTCTGTTCTTGTTTCTAACTCCTTGTTAATAGCTTCTATTTCAGCTTCCATTGCATGAAGTTCGGAGAACGTCTGAGCTGTTTCTTCGAAAACTGTTCTGCCATCTTCTGTCATCAAATGTTGAGGAAGGTAAGCTATTACTGTATCTTTAGGTGATGAAACCTTTCCCCGGGAAGGTTCCCTTACGCCGGCGAGAATTTTTAGCAAAGTTGATTTGCCGGCTCCGTTCTTTCCCATCAGGGCGATACGGTCTTTTTCATTAATTACAAAGGATATATCTGCAAAAAGCGTGGAACCACTAAACTCTACCGTAAGTCCGTCTACTGAAATCATAGTTATCTTTTAAAGTGAGGCGCAAAGATAGCCGTTTTATTTGGTAGAATAAAATAAAGCTGCTATCTTTGCGCCGCTAATACAAACAGCTTAAATAATTTATTCAAGAAAATGGCAACAAAGATCAGATTGCAAAGACACGGTCGTAAAGGTTATGCTTTTTACCAAATCGTAGTCGCAGACAGCAGGGCTCCACGTGATGGAAAGTTTATTGAAAGGATAGGTTCATATAATCCGAACACTAATCCTGCTACAATAGATTTGAATTTCGAAAGAGCCTTGTATTGGTTACAGGTAGGTGCCCAACCTACAGACACAACCCGTAATATCCTTTCAACAGAAGGAGTATGCATGAAAAAGCATTTATTGGAAGGTGTTAAGAAGGGTGCATTCGACGTAGAAGCATGCGAAGTAAAATTCCAGGCTTGGTTGAATAGCAAAAATACTTCATTACAATCTGCAAAACAGAAGGACAGCGAAGCAGCTAAAGCAGCAGCTAAAGCTCGTTTGGAAGCAGAAAAAGAAGTAAACAAGGCAAAAGCAGAAGCTTTAGCTCAGAAAAAAGCTGAACTAGCTGCCGCCGCAGCTGCAGCAAATGCTCCGGCAGAAGCTCCAGTAGCAGAAGCACCGGCAGAAAGCGCTGAATAATTTGTTCAAAGCCAAATAGAAAGAGGTTACCTTTTACAGGTAGCCTCTTTTTTTGTTTTAACAGCTTTGTTTATCTAATTAATTTAAAAAAGAGTATTTTTGAATTCTAATATAAAACCGTCCTGTTACTCGAAACAGGTAACAGCAATGCTGTACCGAGGAAAATGGATTGTTTTAACAATAGATAATGTAATGGAAGATGGTTTATTAAAACAAAAAGTTCAGCGGTGGATTGTTTCCCTTTCTATAATCATATTGATAGGGAAATTTCTCGCTTTCTATCTGACAAATTCTGTGGGGATACTAACCGATGCCATGGAAAGTATTGTCAATGTAGTTGCCGGTCTGATTAGTCTCTTTAGTTTATATCTTTCTGCCAAACCAAAAGACAAGTCTCATCCTTTCGGACATGGGAAAATAGAACTTATATCAGCTTCTGTTGAAGGAATATTAATAATGATAGCCGGTGGTCTGATTATTTATGAAGCTGTAAAACGGCTTTTTGAGCCAGCCTTGATTGATAAACTTGATATTGGTATCATTATTGTTGCTCTTGGCGGATTGATGAACTATCTGATGGGGTGGTATAGCATTCGCATGGGACGGAAATACGATTCCATAGCTCTGGTTGCCGGCGGAAAGCACCTGCAATCTGATACCTATTCAACAATAGGACTTGTGTTAGGATTGACTCTTCTCTATTTTACAAGAATTAGTTGGATTGATAGCTCGCTGGCGCTTATATTTGGTTCAATTATTCTGATAACCGGAGTCAATATACTTCGAAAAACTGTGGCTAACCTAATGGATGAAGCGGATGTTCTGGTTCTGGAAAGTATGGTGAAAGCTATTTCAGATCATCGTAAACCCGATTGGATTGATGTTCACAATGCCAAAACCATTAAATATGGCAGTCAGCTTTTTGTTGACTGTGATTTAACGTTACCTTGGTACTACAATATAACTGAGAGTCACAACGCTTGTGATGAACTAAAGGCTCTACTAACAAGCGAATTTTCAGGACGGGTATTGGTATCCATTCACTCGGATCCTTGCGGTGAAAAGCATTGCATCCATTGTTTACAAGCAAGCTGTGTTTATCGAAAATGTCCGTTTGAACATGAACATATACTCACCTTGTCTGAGCTTATTCAAACAGATGAGGACAGAAACGAATAAAATAAAAAAGGCTGAGATTATTAGATCTCAGCCTTTTTTATTTTATTCGTCAGAATTATTTTCCTAATAGATAGCTGTCTATTTGCTTTACAAATTCTTCTCTTGGTAAAGCACCCATAGCCATCTGAGGCTTTCCTTTTACCGGAACAAAAAGTATGGTTGGAATACTTTGAACATCGAATGCCGCAGCAAGCTCTTTTTCGTTATCAACATTAATCTTATATACAACGATATCATTTTTATACAGAATAGCCAGATCACGCAAGATCGGAGCAACCTTTTTGCAGGGACCACACCAGTCTGCATAAAAGTCAATCACACAGGGCTTATCACCTTCGTACACCCATTCGTTCTGATTCTTTTCGAAATTATATACTTTGGTAAGGAAGGTGGCTTTATCCAGCACGATAACTTCACCTTTAGCGGCAGTTTTGTTACTTTCCCCTTGTTCAGGTTGTTCCGGTTTGGCAGTCAACGTGCAGCTAACCAGCAGCAATGCAAAAGAAATAAATAATAAACTTGTCAACTTTCTCATATAAAACAGATTACTACAATTGTTATTACTAAATACAAATGTAACAAGAATAACCACAGAACGTTCATTATTCGTTCAATATTAAAGAAAATTAGGGTAGAGTGTAAAAAAAGATTTCGATTATTTGCGGGGAATCAAAAAACGATTACCTTTGCACTCGCAATTAAGAAAAATACTTAATGGCATGCCAACTGGAGAGATGGCAGAGTGGTCGATCGCGGCGGTCTTGAAAACCGTTGAACCGAGAGGTTCCGGGGGTTCGAATCCCTCTCTCTCCGCTGAATGAAAAGTTCACACAGAAAAGATCCTGTAATAGAAATATTACGGGATCTTTTTTGTATGTTTCAGACAGTGTACTCCCCAAGAAAAAGCCAAATAGCAACAACTTCTCGTTACTAAATCGTTGCTGAAAATAACAAGTTTCACAAAAACATAAATGGGTTTGAACCTAAATCCCTGATGTGCATCCTGTTAACTATTAAGTATATGCACATAATCCTAAATGAGAATTATGTGTGAATTATGTAATTCTATTCTATTTTTATGTAACATTCGTGATACCTGTTATATATATATTTGCCAGATAGATTTCCTACTGAATGTATTACCGATGCTTCAATTAGAATCAGACATTTCTCTTTTATGCAAATAATCAAAATACGATTCTTATGCGTTACTTCGAAAAAAATATAAACTTGTTTTTAAACAACCTAAAGGTTTGCTACACGGATGATGGACCAGCTGATGGCCCTGTTATCATATTTATTCATGGTTTTCCGCTTAATAAATCCATGTGGAACAAACAGCTTACAGCTATTAAGCAATCCTATCGTGTCATAGCTTATGATGTTCGTGGACATGGAGGATCTGAATCGGGTAACTCGCCCACATTCAGTATCGAGAGTTTTGCGTATGATCTTGTTTATTTTATGGATGCACTAAAAATTGACAAGGCATCGGTTTGTGGATTATCAATGGGCGGGTATATCGCTTTAAATGTTATGGAAAACTATTCGCACCGTTTTGAATCGCTTGTTTTATGTGATACCAGTTGCTTTCCAGATACAGCGGAAGCTATAGAAAAACGAATGAAAACTGTCGAAAGTATTAAGGAAAAAGGAATTATGGAGTATGCAGACAACAGTTTGAAAATTCTTTTTTCACCTGAATCGCAGGCAACTAAGGTTGCGGAAATAGCAGCTGTAAAAGAAATGATACTCACTACTTCTGTTCAATCACTTAGCAAGACATTACAGGCGTTGTGTGATCGTAAAGAAACAAGCAGCCTGTTGCCACGCATACAGATACCTGTACTTATATTGGTGGGCGAAGAGGATACAATCACGCCCCCTGCCATAGCAATGTATATGCACGAAAACATCAAGAATTCTGATTTGCACGTAATCAAACATGCCGGGCATTTAAGCAATCTAGAGAATTCGGATGACTTCAATAAACAACTGAAAACATTTTTTGCTTCGGTATATAAACATTAACAAACAACCCCAATTTATTAAACAGAAATCATGGATAAGATAAAAACAAATATTGAACCCAAAATAGCAAGAGCTGAATATATAGAAGTGGAACCAAATGTACGACTTCATGTTACCGATGTCGGCGAAGGTCAGGTGATCGTGCTTATACCCGGTTGGCCTTTGAGCGAGGAGATGTATGAGTATCAGTACAATGATTTGATAAACGGAGGTTTTCGTGTTATAGGCATAACTTTGCGGGGATTCGGTAAATCTGATAAACCTTATGGTTTATACAATTACGATATACATGCGTTGGATATCAAACGGGTTTTAGATCAGTTGGACATAACATCTGCGACACTCTGCGGTTTTTCAATGGGGGGAGCCATTGCCGTTAGATATGTTTCATTATATGGTTCTATGCGGGTTGTAAAACTGGTATTGGCTGGGGCTGCTACACCGAGTTGGACACAACGCGAAGATTTCCCTTACAATATTCTCAAAAGCGACGTGGATGATTTAATAGCACTGAATAATACCGACCGACCTAAACTATTGTCCAATTTTGCAAAGATATTCTCGGCTACAGAAACGACCTTAAATGAAGGGATCGGCAATTGGTTGACAGCCATCAATCTAAGCGCATCGTCGTATGCTACTGGTAAATGTTTAATGGCTTTGCGGGATACCGATTTGCGACGCGACTTGCAAAATATAGAAATTCCAACGCTGATTATGCATGGAAAGAAAGACAAAATATGTTCTTTCGTTTTGGCAGAACAGACCTTGAAACTCATTCCGAATTCACAGCTTGTTGCTTTTGATAAAAGTGGTCATAGTCTGTTTTTAGAAGAAACAAAGAAGTTCAATGCAGAGTTAATTAAGTTTGCAAAAATGTAAATAATGAGTAAAAATGTATCTGATCAACTAGTGGAAACACTTGTTTCGGCAGGAATAAAACGAATTTACGCCGTTACTGGAGATAGTCTTAATTATGTAAATGAAGCTATACAACGTAACGGAAAAATTAAATGGATTCATGTTCGAAATGAGGAAACTGCTGCATTTGCAGCAGGTGCCGAAGCACAGCTAACAGGCTTGGCATGTTGTGCCGGAAGTAGTGGTCCGGGGCATGTTCATCTTATCAACGGTTTATATGATGCCCATCGTTCATCGGCTCCGGTATTGGCTATTGCTTCTACCATTCCTACCAAGGAATTTGGAACTGATTATTTTCAGGAAACAAACATTTTTAAACTGTTTGACGATTGCAGTTGCTATAACCAAATGGCTGCAACGCCTACACAGTTTCCCCGTATGTTACAAGCCGCTCTTCAGCACGCTGTACATAAAAAAGGTGTAGCTGTTATTGGATTGCCAGGCGATATAACCAACCTTCCGGCTGTTGTAGCCGAAACAACAACAACCCTTTTTAGAAATAAACCTGTTGTCAGGCCATCTGAAAATGAATTGAATCAACTTGCCGAATTATTGAACTCTCACCCTAAAATTACCATCTATTGTGGACTGGGTGCTGCAGAAGCGCATAATGAGGTAATTCAGTTTGCAGAGAAATTAAATGCACCGGTCGCTTATTCATATAAAGCAAAAATGGCTATACAGTATGATAATCCGTACGAAGTTGGACTTACCGGATTGTTGGGAATTCCGTCGGCCTACCAAAGTATGTACGAATGTGATTTGCTGATATTACTTGGAACAGATTTTCCGTATACACCTTTCATGCCTGTTCACAATAAAATTGTACAAATCGACATTAAACCCGAGAATCTTGGACGAAGAGCTAAGCTTTATCTTGGACTTTGTGGAGATGTAAAAGATACTTTGCAGGCTCTCTTACCCCTTGTCGAAGATAAAGAAGACATCACTTTTCTCGATAAACAATTAAAGTTTTACAAAGAGGTAAAAAAGAATTTATCGTATTATGTAAATGATCGTGGAGAACTCAATGCCATTCATCCTGAATACGTTGCTTCGGTAGTTAATGAGTTAGCCGACAAGGATACTATATTCACGGTCGACACCGGAATGTGTTGTGTTTGGGCTGCCCGTTACATTGATGGAACCGGCGAACGAAAGATGTTGGGTTCATTCAATCACGGATCTATGGCTAATGCCATGCCACAAGCCATTGGTGCAGCACTTGCCTGTCCCGACAAACAAGTGATTGCTTTCTGCGGTGATGGTGGTTTATCTATGATGATGGGCGATCTAATGACAATCGTACAATATAATCTTCCGGTGAAAATTATCCTTTTTAATAACCGTTCGTTAGGAATGGTGAAACTGGAAATGGAAGTAGCCGGAATACCTGATGTGGAAACAGATATGCTGAATCCAGATTTTACAAAACTGGCAGAAGCAATGGGGATGTATGGAATTACTGTAAATGACCCCGCTGGCGTAAGATCAGCATTAGAGAAAGCCTTTGAGCTAAGCGGTCCAGCATTAATTGCTATTCAGACCGATCCGAATGCCCTTGCTATGCCACCTAAAATGAAGTTTGAGCAAATGAAAGGTTTTGCTTTTTATATGGGAAAGATGATGTTAAGTGGTCGTGCAAATGAAGTCTTTAAAATAATCAAATCCAATTATAAACATTTGGGGAGCTAATCTAATTTTAATAAAAATAGTAGTACAAGTCATTTTTACGAATAAGAAGAGCAAGTCACA
The DNA here is from genome assembly GCF_963667135.1 of uncultured Macellibacteroides sp. Classification (NCBI taxonomy): domain Bacteria; kingdom Pseudomonadati; phylum Bacteroidota; class Bacteroidia; order Bacteroidales; family Porphyromonadaceae; genus Macellibacteroides; species uncultured Macellibacteroides sp. The sequence continues at coordinate 2,433,347 of NZ_OY762974.1, forward strand.
ATAGTTCTAACCAAATTAAAACATCAATAATTTAAAGTAGAAACATCATGGGAAATATTCTTTATCTAGTTGCAGTAGTTCTGATAATATTCTGGTTAATTGGTTTTTTTGCCTATAGCCTGGGATCTATTATTCACATACTGCTCGTTTTAGCGATAATCTCTATCCTGGTAAGAATTATATCCGGAAATAAAAGAGTATAATGAAGTGTTCACACAGAAAAAATCCTGTAATAGAAATATTACGGGATTCTTTTGTTTGTATGGTGACTGTAAGCGTCTCTTAGGGGGAGATTTCTTGCTTGCATGATTAGATTAATTTCAGAATATCTTCTGCTTTATCTATAATATAATCTGGGTTAAATTTTTCCAGTTCTTTTCGCGGACGAAATCCCCATGTAACACCTGCTCCGTATACTCCACTGTTTTTAATTGTTTCCATATCTACACCGGAATCCCCCACATAAAGTGTTTCTTCCTTTTCAACGGATGCAAACGAGAGTATTTCATATACCACAGCGGGGTCTGGCTTAGCCGCAATTCCCTCTCGTAGTCCTAAAACGGATACAAACGATATATTCGGGAAATAATGATCTACCAGCTTACTAGTGGCTTCCTGATACTTGTTAGACGCTACGGCAAGCTTAATCCCTTTTTGCTGCAACGTATGAAGAAGTTCGGGCATTCCGGGGTAGGGGCTGCTTAGGCAGTGGTTAAATTTATCGTAGTGAGGTAAGAATTTATGACGTACAAGTCGAATGTTTTCTTCATTTCTTTCGCCTTCCGGTAAGGCCCGTTCAAATAGTTTATTAATTCCGTTTCCTACAAAAAAGTTATATTCGTCTGTTTCGTGAGTTGGAAATCCACATTGACTTAGAGCGTAATTGGTACTATTTGCCAGGTCGGCAATGGTATTAAGCAGGGTTCCGTCAAGATCGAATATTACTAATTTTATCATGATAATTAAATGTTATGTGCGCCTGTTTATATTAAATAAGATCCTTGTTCAGCCCGAATTTTTCTTCCGAATGGTGCTTGTCTTTGGGTTCCACATGCACAACGATATCGTACACGTTTTCTATGGACTGTTTGATGCTCATTTCCACTTCATTTGCAATATCATGGGCATCGTTTAAGGTGAGATTTCCGTCTGTTTCTATATCGAGAACAATCATATACATGTTGCCAATCTGGCGGGATCTTACGCGGTGAGGATTACTAGCCCCCGGAACTTGCTCTACAGCCTCGAATATCTTTTTGTACACCGAGGTGTCTTTTACTCCGTCCATCAGAGCTACATTGCTTTCCATAAAGATATCTACAGACGATCTTATTATATATAGACTGATGAGCAAACCTGTAACTGAGTCAAGGATGGGCATGTTAAGCTGAAAAGTAAATATAAGCCCAAGCAATACCCCGGCTGATATAATTACATCGTTGTGCATATTTTTAGCATTAGCTATCAACATGGAACTTCCGGCTAGCTTACCCTGGCGAAACTGATAATAAGCTAATCCCAGTTTACCAATCATCGAAAAAATAGTAACATAGATTGTAAACACAGACGGAAGTTCCCGGGGTACCGAGAAAAGGATGTTTTTACCCGTTGAAATAAGCATTTGCATCCCGGCAAAAAAGATAACAAAAGAGAGGACCTTGGCTGCTATGGTATCTGCTTTTTCGTATCCATAGGCATAATTGTTATTTGGAGGTCGGCTTACTACCCTGGCCGTGAATAGCGTGACAATCGATATCACAACATCTGTAGCCGAGTCGATTCCATCACCAAGTACAGCCAGACTTCCTCCAAAGATTCCAACCCCTATTTTTGATACGGATAATATAGCATTGCCAATAATACTGACCCACGAAGCACGAATCAAGATCTTCTCTCTTTTCTTCATATCATTTAACTCCCCTTTTGTTGATGGGGTTACAAAGATATAACAATTAATCTTTATTTTTCCATCGCTTTAATTGAGGGAAAAACTTTGTCATTTCTTTAATTGCCTCTTCTTTTGTATACTTCACTTCGGAGTCTTTGTTAAACTCATCCAGATACTGAACACAATGATCGATCATCTCATTCATGCTAATGTCTTGGGTAAATTTTCCGTCTTTAAAACAGTAGCAGCAATACTCATCATTGGATGTCCCATCTGCATTTGTCCCTAGAAGATCGTTATTTGTTAACGTCATACCGCAACTTTGGCAAAACTTCTGTTCCATGATTTTTTTTAGTTTAGTAGATTAATAATTAAATGATTTGTCTCTTGTGTAAAGATACAATAAGTTATACTATTCTTGTTCTTGTTTAAAAATTATAAATAATAAAAAAATTAACGATCGCTCTGAGTAGATTGATTTATTTGTGTTAATCATTTGTATTGTAACAGGTAAAAATTAGATTAATTCCAATATATTATGAATAAAAATTTATTAATAAACGCTTTATTATGGATATAATTCAACAAGTTGTAATGTGTAGTTGTTTTAATTATATCCAGTGGTATTTGTTGTTAATTATATCGATCCGATTTTTGTTTGACATGAAATTGTAATGGGTTTTTTAGTAGGGGATTGTTATTCTGTAATTGACACTATTTAGTATGATACGCCAAAAAGGTTTTATCCTAACGTGTTTTCTTATGTCTGGTTTATTCCTTTATGCTCAGGATAAACCATCTGAAATTATTGTGCAGGGGAAAATATCAGACGCATCTTCGGGCGAAGCACTTTCAGGGGCATCTTTATATATTGTGGAACTAAAACAAGGTGCTGTTGCCGAAGAAGACGGTGTATATAGAATCTCTTTGCCTGATTTGGGAATTTATACACTTCAGGTTTCGCACATAGGTTATAAGAGTCAGACTATTCGGATCAGTTCATCTTTTTTCCAGGTGATAAATATTAAACTTGAAGGAAATGCTACGTTGAAAGAAGTCGTTGTGACTGCTAAAACACTTAATGAAAATATTACCCGTTTGCACATGGGGGTAGAAAAACTCGACATTCTTCAAATTCGCAAGATGCCAGCTTTTCTTGGAGAAGTTGATATTATTAAAGCAATTCAGATGCTTCCCGGCGTATGTTCCAGCGGAGAAGGAGGTACAGGTTTTATTGTTCGCGGGGGGTATCCTGATCAGAATCTGATTCTTTTGGATAATGCTCCTGTATATAATGCATCACATCTGCTAGGTTTTTTTTCGGTTTTTAATAATGATGTAATCAGTGGTTTGGAACTGTATAAAGGAGATATTCCACTTAAATATGGTGGAAGATTATCTTCATTGCTGGATATTCATACAGTTGATCGTACGCCCGACCATGTTAGCGGATCAGGTGGAATTGGGTTGATATCAAGTCGTTTGGTTTTGGAAGGTCCATTAGGTAATAAAACGTCTTGGTTGATAGGGGCGAGGAGGAGTTATGCCGATCAGTTTTTACGACTTTCAAATGATAAGTCAGTAAAAGATCTTTCCATCTATTTTTATGATCTTAATGCTAAACTTACTCATAGATTTTCTTCCAGAAATGTACTTTCGTTTAATACTTACTATGGGAAAGATGTTTTCGGAGCCGATATTTTTGGGCTTAATTATGGTAATTGGGCTACATCATTAACATGGAATCATACATTTAGTGAAAAAGTAAATACCAGGTTTATAGTGAACATGAGTAATTATAAGTATGGTTTGCAGACAGACATTGACGGGGCAACCATGGAATGGAATTCAGATATTGCTGAAATAATGATTCGGTCCGACTTTACCCATGCTGTAAATAAGCGGATAAATCTTTCGTATGGTTTTACTGGAATATTGTATGATTTTACTCCCGGAATCGTAAAGACTCCCGATTATGGAAATTATATACTTCCCTCAAATTACGCTTATGAGCATGTGTTTTACCTATCCAATGATCATTCTATTACAGATAAACTGACTTTTCGGTACGGACTTCGCTGGATTGCGTTTCGTAATATTGGAAAGGCTACAGTTTATACATATACTGAGGATAATCAGGTATCCGATTCTGTAACATATGGTTCCGGCAAGGTATATAATATATACAATGTTCTCGAACCCCGAATAGGATTGGTCCTCTCTCTTACGAAGCATTCCTCTTTCAAAGCAAATTTTTCCCACAATACACAGTTCATGCAACTGGCGAATAGTTCATCTTCTGGCTCTCCCTTAGATATCTGGTTTCTGGCTGGTCCGGAAATTAAACCACAGAAGGTGAATATTTTTTCCGCTGGATATTTTTTAAACTTTAATCGAAGCAAGTTAGAAACTTCTGTTGAGCTCTATTACAAATCAGTAAACAACTTGATCGATTTTGTTGATCATGCAGACCTGGTACTAAACAAACATCTTGAAAAAGAGGTTTTGGTTGGTAAAGGAAAGGCTTATGGAATCGAACTCATGGTAAAGAAGAATACGGGGCGAGTAAATGGATTTCTCAACTACACGCTATCTAATTCAGAACGTACCATACCAGGAATAAATAATGGGAAAACTTATTTATCACCTTTCGATAAACCTCATAATCTGAAGATTTTGTTAAATTATCAGTTGTCATCTGCAGTTACGTTTTCGGCTACATGGATGTATGCAACCGGCACTCCGGCTACCTATCCATCGGGACGGTTCAAGATAGTCAACGATTATTTTCCAATCTATTCGGGCAGAAACGATTCGCGCAAGCCTGATTATCATCGGCTGGATCTTTCTTGTACTATTCTGGTAAACCCCAGGTCGGCAAAAAAATGGAAAAGTGAATGGAATATTTCGATCTACAACGCATACGGCTGTAAGAATCCTTACATGATTACTTACGACCACGAAGTGGCCGGAGCCCCTTTTGCTCAAAGTACGTACCTGTTTGGGGTAATTCCTTCCGTTACATACAACTTTAAATTCTAAATAAGATGAGAAGTCTTACTCTATACCTTAGTTTGCTGGCTATTCCGTCAATCTCTTGTACGGAGTACATAGACATTGAAACAACCGATTCTGATTCCGTAATTGCAATTTATGGGGTTATTACAAACGAAACAGCTTATCAATGGATTGAGATCAGCCGTTCCTCTTCCTATTTTGATACTGTTCCTAATTTATTCGTGACGGGAGCTAATGTAACAATAACCTCACTTGATGGAAAAGAATCATGGACCTTAAAAGAGCGCGCCAAAGGCCTTTACCGTACTGAGCGCCGGGTAGCCGGTCGGGTTGAAAGCTCGTATAAGTTAAATGTTTCATACGATTTTAATAATGACGGTGTTCCCGAAGAGTATGATGCTTCGGCAACGATTCTTAAGCCCTTTCAGATTGATTCGCTTAAGATAAATTCAATGTACCTATTGGGCCGTCATTATTTTAATATTCTTTTGTATGCTCCGGAACCCTTAGGTACTGATTATTATTTATGTAAGTTCTATATAAACGGAGGACTTGCAACAGCTTTGATAAAGTGGTATATTGTAATAAACGATAAACTGATAGATGGAGCGTATCTTAATGGATTGCTGATCTATTCTTTTTCTGATCAAAACAAGGAAGGAGAATACGATCCGGGCAAGGTCCTTTTTGTTAAATCGGGCGATACAATTACTGTAGAGGTTAACCGAATTGATAAAGGATACTATGATTTTATTTTGCAATGTAAAAATTCAAGGGACGGAGAAACTCCATTCTTTGGGGGTCCGCCTGCAAATATAGTAACCAACTTCTCTCTCGGAGCTGTAGGTTACTTTTCGGCGTATAGTCCTGCCCGAAAGAGTATCATCGTACCCTGAATGTTAGTTTACAAAAACTACCGGAAAGTATTGTTCAAACAATTTTCTGGCATTTTCAAGCTTTTCGGGAGTATTTTCTTTTACTCCTTTTAGCAGGTAAGGCTTTTTCAGAGCTTCGTATTTGTGAGCACCCAAAGTGTGATAGGGCAGTATCTCGATGCGTTGAATCATGGAGTATGACTGAAAGTGCGTGCCAAGCGCACGGATGTCTTCTTCAAAATCGGTATGTCCGGGTACCAAAACATAACGGATCCACATGGGTATGTTGTTAGCCTGCAGATAGGCGGCTGTTTCCAGTGTGTTGTTGTTCTCACGTCCTGTAATCAGGAAATGACGTTCGGCATTGAATTCCTTTATATCAAGCAGTACCAGGTCGGTCAGCTTAAACAACTCTTTTGTGTCGTCGTTCAGAATACTTCCATTGCTGTCCAGACAAATATGTATACCCTCCTCTTTGAGGCGTTTAAATAAAGGGATCAGGGCTTTGGCCTGCAAGGTGGGTTCGCCGCCCGAAAAAGTGATACCACCTCTTTTACCAAAGAAAGCTTTCTGACTGAGGGCCATACGTACAATTTCTTCAATCTCTGTAGGTTTACCGCCTTTCAAAGGAATAGTGTCCGGATTGGCACAATACAAACACCGAAAATTACAGCCTTGCAGAAAAACAACCAGCCGAAGGCCAGGACCATCAAATGTGCCCATTGATTCGTATGAGTGGACATTTATCATATGCTTTGAATAAAAAGGAAGAGGACAGTCATTTCGACTGTCCTCAGTTTATGTTTTAGTTAAAATCTCTCGTGAAAACTTCTTGAAAGAACTTCCAGCTGATGTTCGCGGCTTAGTCGAACAAAGTTCACGGCATAACCGGAAACACGGATCGTAAGCTGTGGATAGTTCTCGGGATGTTCCATCGCATCTTCCAACATTTCGCGGTTCAAAACGTTCACGTTCAAATGGTGTGCATTCTTCGAGAAGTAACCATCCATCATAGAAATAAGATTCTCAACTCTGTCTTCGGCAGTTACACCAAGCGAACGGGGAACGATAGAGAATGTGTTACTTACACCATCCTGAGCATCATCGTAGTTGATCTTTGATACAGAAGATAGCGATGCAATGGCACCCTTTTCATCGCGTCCGTGCATTGGATTTGCTCCCGGAGCAAAAGCAACACCCTTTAAACGACCATCAGGAGTAGCACCTGTTTTCTTTCCATACATTACATTCGAAGTAATGGTAAGAATTGAAAGGGTAGGGCGTGCATTCTTGTAAATTGGCAATTCGGCCAATGTATCACTAAAGAACTTGGTAACACCAACTGCAAGATTATCCACACGGTCGTCGTCGTTTCCATAGAAAGGAAACTCACCCTGAATATCGAAGCCTTCGGTCAGCCCATTTTCATTGCGCTTTGTCTTAACAGTCGCAAATTTAATAGCAGAAAGCGAGTCGGCTACAATAGAAAGACCGGCAGCACCGTAAGCTAAATTGATACGGGGATTTGTATCGATAAGGGCCATCTGAGCCTTTTCGTAATAATACTTGTCGTGCATGTAATGAATGATGTTCATGGCATCGTTATATACACGGGCAATTTCCTTCAACACCTTTTTGTAATTTACCATAACCTCGTCGAAGTTAAGTACATCACCCTTCAATTCAGGAATATCCTTCACCATAAGTGTACCAGTGTTTTCGCAGCGTCCGCCGTTAATTGCCAGCAGCAATGCTTTGGCAAGATTTGTACGGGCTCCGAAGAACTGAATTTGTCTTCCTATATCCTGGAAAGAAACACAGCAGGCAATACCGTAATCATCACTATGACGTATTTCGCGCATCAAATCATCGTTCTCATATTGGATAGAAGATGTATCGATGGAAACCTGTGCACAAAATGCCTTAAAGCCCTCAGGCAATTCCGGCGACCAAAGTACTGTAAGGTTTGGTTCGGGAGAAGCACCAAGGTTATAAAGTGTTTGAAGGAATCGGAACGAAGTCTTGGTTACCTTATGTCTTCCGTCGTTCAATCTTCCGCCGATCGATTCGGTTACCCAGGTAGGATCTCCGGCAAATATATCATTATATGAATTCATGCGAAGGTGACGAACCATACGTAGTTTGATAACAAACTGGTCGATCAACTCCTGAGCAAATGTTTCATCAATTGTTCCGTTGCTCAAATCATGCTCAATGTAAATGTCAAGAAACGAAGAAACGTTTCCAAGAGACATGGCAGCTCCATCTTGTTCCTTTACGGCAGACAGATAAGCCATATATACCCATTGAACAGCTTCCTGAGCAGTATAAGCAGGACGAGAAAGATCAAGGCCGTAATATTCGCCCATCAATTTCATCTCTTTAAGCGCCTTTATCTGATCGCTAACTTCCTCACGCAAGCGAATGCGAGCTTCAGTCATCGGACCGGCAAGATTTGCTAAATCCTGATTTTTAGCTTCGATCAAGCGGTTCAAGCCATACAATGCCAAACGACGGTAATCTCCAATTATACGGCCACGAGCATAGTTATCAGGCAAACCGGTAAGAAATCCCAACGAACGGAACGAGCGAATTTCTTCATTATATACATCGAAAACACCTTCGTTATGAGTTTTACGGTAATGCGTGAAAATGTCTTTTACATGTTCGTCTACTTCCACTCCGTTTTCGTGACAAGCTTTCGCTACTACGTTAATTCCACCAAACGGTTTGATAGCTCTGCGAAGCAGTTCGTCTGTTTGCAAGCCTACAATCAGTTCGTTTTCCTTATCAATGTATCCGGCTTTATGAGAAGAAATAGTTGAAACAGTTTTGTTGTCAATCGAACGAACACCATTATTGGCACGTTCTTCGGCAAGTGCAGTAAGGCAAGCAGACCAGATGCGTTTTGTCCGTTCTGTTGGTCCTGCAAGGAAAGAAGCATCTCCATCATATGGGGTGATGTTCTTTAATACGAAATCCCTGACATTAACCTCTTTACTCCAAATCCCGTCTGCGAAGTTTTTGTTTAATTCCATAAAAATATTTACTATGATCTTTATTATTGATATGTTTGTACTTTGAGTCTACAAAAATAAGCGTTTTAGACCACATTTTGTTCATTTTATGTCAATAAATAGTGTTATAAAACATCTTTTATTGTAAATGAATGAAAGCAAATCAATAGTGATATGAAATTGATTCAGCTATATTATTAATATAGAGTAAGTTGATAAAGTAGGGTATACTAATATCAAAAAATGTTATCCCAATAAGTTTGTAGATTCAAAAAAAGTCCTACCTTTGCAGAGCTTTTGAAAAGCAACGCAATCGAAAAGTCATTGGAGAGATGGCAGAGTGGTCGATCGCGGCGGTCTTGAAAACCGTTGAACCGAGAGGTTCCGGGGGTTCGAATCCCTCTCTCTCCGCTGAAAGGTCTGGACAAAACCAGACAATAACAGTACAGAAACCTACAAGTCAGCAACTTGTAGGTTTTTTTGTGTCCAATATGTCCGTCAAAAAAGACGGATCAACGTAAAAAGTGGCGCAAGGTATATTATAAGGAGTTAGATGTTATCTCATTAAAGCGAGCCATTCCATCCTTCAATAGCGACATGAACACTATTTGTAATAGTCACTTGGCAATGGCACAAGTGAAGACTTTTTCAATTGGAGGAGAGACTATTAATACGTAAGTTCTGTTGAAAATAATTAGCAGAAATCATCTGCCAAACAAAAAATAGTTAATTTTGTCTTCACTAATAGTAAAATTATAGGCCAATTAAATTAAAATTTTATGTCGAACTCACGTTATATTATGATAATAATTAAGACAATGTGTCTATTGATTATTTTATCAATGCATTCAAATAATGTATTGGCTCAATCAAAAACAGAATTTTTGAAGCATAATAGATATGATATAAACAAAACGTTACCTCCTATTTTAAAGTCTAATACAAGAATAATAGGATTTGGAGCATATCACGGTTCTGCCAAAACAGAAGTGGCAGAATTAATTATTTTAGAAAATTTGATAAAAACAAAAGAACTTAAATACTACTTACCTGAAGTTGATGTTTGTTTGGCTTATTATTTTAATCAATATTTAAAGACAGGTAACGAAACTTTACTAAAAGAATTGGTTATTTCGTATGGTAAACGCGTTCCACATGAACAAAGTTATCAAACTTTTGAAAAATGGCGGTCATTATATCAACTACTAAAAAAATATAACTACAAAATTACTGTTATTGGTCCGGATTTTCTTATTCCTTGTCGTTTAACTTTTAAATATATATTGCAATTATTACAAGATAAAGCGAATATTATAGATTTATCTGATATAGAAAACAGGTACAAAAGCCTAACAACAGGAGCTAAATCTACATGGGATGAAAATATTGAAGTTTTAGCTACATTTTTACCTAAGTATGAAGCAAATAGAGACAAGATCGAACCAAATTTTGAACTTGTTTTTTTAATGAATCTGATAAAAGAGGCTGTATTAGATAACAAAAGTAGAGAAAATGTTATTTTTGAAAACTATGTAAAACTTGCAAATGAATATAAATTAAGTAATAATCTACAATTTGTACGTATGGGATTCAGTCACCTTATTAAATCACGTTTTTGCCCTGGTTCATCATTTTTTACTAAGTTGATAGAAAATAAGATTTATCAGTCGTCCGAAATAATTACAATTCTAGGCTATCTCACACAAAGTCGTGTACAATATGACAATAGTACTAAAGGAAATTCCAATATTGGTGATTCATGGAGAGAACATTACCTCGGCATAAAATATCTAAAACGAAATAGAATTTCAGATTTAACGCTATTTCATATTAATAAAATAAATTCGCCTTATCGTAATGATTGTTTAGATTTGATATCAGTATGTAAACCATTTAGAAAGAACGATTATAAAAAATATACAATAGGCAAAACTACTACGGATTTTTTAGACTATGCTCTTCTTATTTCAAATTCAGCAGCCAATGTGAAGTTATCTTTTTAAGGTTTACGCGAAAAATATAATATTATCGCTGAATATATCACACCAAATGTGCCACTTTTCACAGGCTGTAATTAGATTGCTAAAGTAGTTATTGGGAATCTGGTTTGATGTATAGCTATTGAGATCAATAAATCGTTTCTCGATTCAATGCAAATATTTATGAATAAGGCTATTATATTCGATATGGATGGAGTCTTGATTGACTCGGAGAGCTTATGGGGACAGGCAGAAAAAGAGGTATTCACATCGTTGGGTGTAATAGTATCGGACGCGAACCGTGCACTCACCCAATCAATGACTACTTCCGAAGTAACCAGGTTCTGGTACGGAAAATACCCATGGGACAATACTGACCTGGATTCAGTGGAACAAATGGTTGTTATGCGTGTTATCGCATTAATCCAAACGCAGGATTGTCAAATACTAGGGGTGAAGAAATTTATTGAGAACCTAAAATCAAAGAACTACAAGATTGGATTGGCCACAAATTCTCCCGAGAAGATTATTCCTGTGGTATTACATAAATTGGACATTTTGCATTTGTTTGACTCTGTTTCCTCTGCGGAGAATGAAATTAAGGGTAAGCCTGATCCTGCAATATATTTGAATACTGCCGAAAAATTAGCTGTAAAACCTGAAAATTGCGTTGTCATTGAAGATTCATATTCAGGAATGTTGGCTGCAAAGAATGCAGGGATGAAAGTCGTAGCTTTCACAAATGGAAACTATGAGATTGATTTTGATATAGCTGATTATAAGATAGGTAACTTTGTTGATAACAATATAATTTTTTAAGATGACAAATAATCGTACAAAAGATTGGTTTACCATTGAGAGAGTTGATGACAATACGTCAATTATCAGCGAATACGATCATTGGGAGGAAACACATTGCTACGTGTTGAACGGAACTGAACGTTGCCTGCTGATTGACACCGGTCTAGGCGTAGAGAATATTTGGGAACAAGTTCAAAGGCTGACCGATAAGCCCGTTACAGCAGTTACAACGCATGTGCATTACGACCACTTCGGAGGACATAAGTATTTTAAGGACTTTTATGTGCATGAAGCTGAAACAGAATGGATACAAGGCGGATTTCCTTTAACAATAGAACAGGTACGAAATTTCTTAGTAGAAGAACCGTGTGAATTTCCAAAGGATTTTGATGTTGATAATTATACGTTATTTGAAGGAGTTCCTACCAGGGTGTTGAAGGATAATGATACAATTGAGTTGGGCGAACGTTCGATTCAGGTACTTCATACCCCGGGACATTCTCCTGGTCATATATGTTTATATGAAAAAGATAAAGGATATTTATATACCGGCGACTTGATTTATATGGGTGATCTGTTTGCCTATTACCCATCCACAGACCCAATTGCTTATATGCACTCGATAAAAAGATTGGTATCGCTCCCTATAAAAAAGATTTTGCCTGGACACCATGACTTAGATGTTCCATTATCTATTATTAAGGAAATGGACAAAGCTTTTACGGAGTTGTTCCAGGAAGGTAAGCTAAAGCATGGAAGTGGATTGCATACCTATCCGAACTTTGGAATAAAACTATAAATATTGTCAGGAGAAGAAGCAAATAGAAACCAAGCATTTCAATAAGTAATCTAAACTGTTTTACAAATGTACAACAGTTTAGATTACGGTCTCATTTCTTTTGGTTTATTCTTACTTCGCCTTAGAGTTGCTGTGAACCATTTTAATCTTTTCATAACATGTAAAATCAGGAATATAAATAAGATTATTGTTAGTTTGTCATGTATTTCGAGAAAAATCTTTCGAGTTATTTGATCATTTCCAGTTAAATCAATCGTCCAAGGTATAAATCCGGTAATAGCAACTAAAATAAAAACCGTTGACAGAATGAATATTTGTATATTTTTTGTTACAAGATTTTTCTTAACAATTGTTTTATACCATTTCCAATGCTGGACTGTATGGAAAACCATTAATACCGAAAGTAATGTAATTGCAATTTTATGAATATTCGTCCAACCTGAATAATTGGCATTTAACACAATTCTGTTGATATCTATTTCTCCATGATGCCCCATATGGTAACTGAATTGTATTAGAAATCCAGAATAAACAGCAATAAATCCGGTTAAAAGCAGTCCAATATTAATTATGAAGCGGTCATAAGGATTTTTCTGATTTATTATTGTGTCGTCGTTACTTGAAATTTTAGATATAGCCATAAACTCGCAGGCTTTTATACACTTCGTACAACCGTTACAATTATCACTATTGATAATTAATGCATGTTTATGCCAAGGTAAATTCACAGTTCCTATTACATCGTTTGGACAGGTTTCCACACACTTCCAACAGGCTTCACATTTTCTGGTATCTAACTGAATATATTTACTTCTTGTTTGTCTACGGTTATTTCTTCTTGCTTCCATCTTGCTTTTTTCTGCAAAAATACGGTACCGAAAATCTTCATAACGATAACAAAAGATAAGAAACGAAGTCTATTTTTTATTTCTTATTCTGCTCAAAGAAACAGGTGTTATACCTAAAAACGAGGCTATATAATGCTGTGGAACTCGTTTGATAATTTCAGGTTGATCTCTATATAAATTTTCGTAGCGTTTCGTTGGACAATCTGTAATTCTGGAAAGAAAAAGCTGAGCATAGTTTCTAAATCTTTGAAAAATAAAACCTTGGAATCTATCTTTTATTTCGGGATAGACAATAAAAAGTCTTTCAAAGTCTTCTTTTCTGACCGAAACAATAATTGAAGGTTCAATACTTTCAATCGAAAACAAACTAGGCTTACTATTCATAAAACTATCAATTGAAGCAACAGCCTGTCCTTCAAAGAAAAACTGGAAGGTAATATCTTTTCCGTCATTATTAAACCACTCACGTAAACACCCTTTTTTAATAAAAAATATATGATTGGCTATCTCTCCTGCATTTAACAATACGGTCTTTGATTCAATTTTTCTTTCAACGAAAATACTCTCGAACTCGTCCCAGTTTTCTTTATCTTCTTTTATTCTGTTAATTATTTTGTCAATCATATGTCGGATTGTCTAATTTTATTATAATCCATCAGCCGTCTTTGTTTTCTTTATTTCTTAATTTATGGAAGTTTAGTCGGAGAAAAATGGCAGTGGATAATTTTCCATTTGTTATTTTCTTCCAGCCTGTACACTTCCGTACAATTCTCTTTCCAGAGCGTTTCTCCTGAATACGAATCCAGATTGTAAGTCAGAACAGCCATAGTATCGGTTGCTTGTACAACGGGATTTATCATTTCAAATCTATCCATTTTAACTTTTCCCCGTAAACTTTCATACAGCTCTTTTATTTTGTCCCAGCCGTCAAGCCGTACTTCCTGACCTGGATCGAAATAAGTGAAGTCTTTCGAATAAAGTTCGAGAAAAGGAGAGGGGTTACCATCATGCCATGCACTCATAGCCTCTCTTTCCAAAGCGATGATTGTTTCTGAAACAGTATTTTTATCCATAATAATGTATGTTAGTAAGTTTATTTTTAAGTGCTTATCGATTTATTTACTGCAGAAATTTGAATCCGCTGTGTCAATTATCAAATAGACAGTATTGTATTCTTTTGCAATGAATGAATGCAGACGCCCTTATTCTCCTTTTTCATTTTATTCTGTCAACTAATTTCATCGCATTGAATTTACAAGCTATAACACAATCTCGACAAGCAGTGCATCTTTCGGGGTATTTCAGCACAACATGTCGTCCGTTGTCGTCATTTAACACCTCCAACGCCTTCCGCCGACACTTTTTAATGCAACGTTGACAACCGGTGCAATTTTCCTCAATAATGCTTATAACCTTAGCTTTCGCACGCTTTTTTTTACTAATTATCCCAACGATATATAGTAGAATCAAAATCGATAAAACAATTATAAATGTATTCATTTTATTTTATTTAGAAGTAATTGTTACACCACAAAAGTATGGAAGTTCTGCTAGGGTGGAAATAGATAGACGAGGGAAGAAGTTGGACTATACGTGGAATTTGCGTCTGAAAGCGCTTGGGGATAATCCTGCAGTTTTGGTGAACAGACGGGAGAAATAGGTGTGGTCTTCATAACCCAATTGGAATCCTATCTCTTTCACGTCGAGATCGGTATAGTAAAGAAGGCGCTTAGCTTCCAGTATTATCTGTTGGTGTATACTGTAGCTTACAGGAAATCCAGTAACATTTTTTACCGATTCATTTAGGTGTGAAAGCGAATAATTCAGCATTCGTGCGTATTCTACAGGGCTTTTTATCGTTTTGAAATTCTCAGAAAGAAGACTTTTGAATTGATGCGCTATCAAGGCGGAACGCGATTTTTTATGTATTAAATCCTCCCGTTGAGAGGCGTACTGTTCTGCAATGATTCCAATAAAAACATTGGCTAGATTCGAAATAATACCATTGCTGAAGGGTGTTTGAGTTGCATTGATCAAGGTGAGCAACAGACCGGCTGTTTCGCTCAACTTCGTCATTGTAACAGTATCTATAGATGTTGGTTTTTGCGTGTAAAAGCCTCCTTCAAAGAAATTTTTATATGCATTTTCGACCAACATCGAGTCAATAGCCATAGACCAACCCCGAACTTTTTGAATAGAAGAGACAAAATGCACCTGACCGGGACGAATATATATAACGGTCTTGTCCTGCCATCTATTCTCTTCAAAATCTATGGAAAATACAACATCGGCTACCTCCAGTAACAGGAACATATAATAGTCGTCACGATGAACCTCATTCTTGTTCGACTTCGCCATTAATCCGGAAATCTCCGATGAATATTCAATTTGATGGAATTGGATACCGAGCTGAGACTCCGGGTTCATGTTGTGAACAGGGATAATGTGTTTATTTTTCATTTTAAACTCTTTTTAAAACGGACAACGGTAAACAAGTCCTTAAGTTGTTTTTCGTTGTTCGCCTCGATAATCATCGGAAGTGGCTGTCTTATAGGTTCTTCTTCAGTAACCTTTTTGCGCTGCACCTTCATAACAAACATATAAATCAATACTTACGAAACTAGACTTCAGTCTTAATGTACACAAAGATAGTATCTTTATGTGTATAATTGATAAGTTTGGATTTAAAAAAGAGCACAAATTTACTACTTGAGTATGGATATAATTTTTGAGGAAAAGCATTCTCAATTTTCCAGTGCATTCTATAATTGGTCATAAACAAAATGATTCCTATTTTTGTATTTTCTTTAGATTTCGCATTCACCCCTCGTGAAGTTAAACGATTGCTTTTGCTTAAGCAAAATTGGTGAACCGGAACGAGCTGCTGGCTATTTATAGTATTTTCCGGAACATTCAATAATCTGTATTTCTATTATCCCTGTTGCTTTCATCATTTTTTCCGGGAAACTCATATGGGAAAGTTGTGGAGTATATTTTGCAACAATTGAGCTTAAAATCTCATTTTTAAAAACAGGATCATCTACCATCCGGGCGGTACCCAGAATAATAACACTTCTGTAAGCCGTGTTTGTATCACAGGCATTTTCATAATCAGGAATAATCGCACTCATCTCATCCACTTCAAATCCCACTTTATCATTTCGAAGCAGATTTGAAATTTTTTGTCCCTTTATTAAACCGTGTACATACAGCTTATCTTCCATATGGACAAAATGTACGGGGACAATATAGGGGTATCCGTTCTCATTTTGAGTTGCGATACGTCCTACTTGGGCACATGATAATATTTCATTGATTTCTTCTTTTAACAACTGATGTTGTTTCATTCTTCCTTGCATATTCATTGAATTAATTAGACTGTGCGAAAGTATGAATTATTTGAGCTATATTTATGGTTCAGATTCGATATAAACAGATAGTCCAGATGATAAACCTACCTATTTTGAGATCCCGGTTAAACAGATCCGGCGAAAAAGCTATTTACATCCAGATTGCAGACGAGATAATCGGGTGTATAAAGAAAGGTATACTTAACGCAGGCGAAACACTACCGGGTACCCGACTGATGGCAGCAGGGCTGAATGTAAACCGGAATACAGTTGTTCAGGCATTGGATGTTTTAATTAATGAGGGCTGGCTTATCTCTGAAGAACGGAAAAAAACATATGTTTCTGATAAAATACATCTATCTCAAACCCCGGACAGGAACCCCGGACAGATCAAAACGAGAGAGGTTTTCGGTAAAGGACTGCTCTTTTTTGATGATGGTTTGCCGGATACCCAAAGTACCCCTATGGTCGAATTAGCCAGAGCGTATCGCCGTATTTTCAGTCGTAAGTCCCGGTGGCAAATTATGAATCTTGCAAGCGAGTTCGGAGATGAACAATTTAGAGAAACAATTTCTAATATGCTCAATCAGAATCGCGGCATGCAAACATCTGCTTCTGAGGTATGCATAACGCGCGGAAGTCAGATGGCCCTGTTTTTAGCGGCACATTGTCTACTTAAAAGAGGCGACATCGTTTTAGTGGAAAATCCCGGATACAGCCCTGCCTGGAATACATTTAAGCATGCACAAGCAGATCTGATTCCTGTACCAGTCGATAACGAGGGCATAGATGTTGATATGATCGAACGAATCGCAAAAAAACAATCGGTTAAAGCGGTTTATTTAACGCCGCATCACCAATATCCTACAACTGTAACACTAAGTTTGCCGCGGCGGCTACAACTAATCGAATTGTCAAACCGATTTGGGTTTACGATTATTGAAGACGATTACGACAATGAATATCATTTTGGTCAGCGTCCCATTATGCCCGTATCTTCGCTCGAAGGGATACATAATTATATATATATTGGGACTTTAAGTAAATTAATAGCACCCACCATCCGAATCGGTTACATTGTAAGTTCACAGCAATTTATTGCAGCAGTCGGGGAATTGAGAAAAATTATAGATTTACAGGGCGATGCAATTATGGAGCAATCAATATTGGATTTGATGCAATCCGGAGATATTCGCAGACATCAAAAACGTATGTTAAGTCATTATCAGGAGAAAAGAGATTTCTTTGCAGATCTTATTGATAACTGCCTGAATGACAAAGTAACCTACAAAAAACCAGACGGTGGACTAGCGTTTTGGATAAAACCAGTGAAAGAGGTTGATTTATTCAAATTAAAAGAAAAAGCAAATTCAGAATTGCTGAGCTTCTACACTCCAGACCGATTTAGTTTTGACAAACCCGTTTTGGGATTACGAATTGGATATGCTTCATTATCTGAATCAAATATAGAAAAAGGGATACATGTTTTAGAAAAGTTGTTATAATGATTAGGCTATTTACGCTGTCCGAAAATAGCCGTTCTGCACGAACTATATCTTAATTAATCCAATAGACCCAGTTTTCTTGCGTAATTAATAGCTTCAATTACATTATTGGTATTCATTTTTTGCATTATATTCTGTCGATGTTTATTAACTGTATGAATACTTATAAATAATTTATCTGATATCTCTTTGCTTAGCATTCCCACGCTAGCCATTTTGAGTATTTCCTTTTCTCTATCCGACAGTTTAATATCACTTTCCCGTTCAACAATAGAGAATGGGACAATTTCCCCTGTTTTGTAATTTATAACGCGCACTTTTGCATGTTCCAAGGGTGACGTATTTGGAGATATATCGAAAACACCAAATAGGAGCCATGGATTACCATTTTCATCAAGTTCTAATATCTGTTGTTGAACAATAAAACGAATATAATTTCCTTCTGCATTTTTTGCCCGACACTCATAAATATGTTTGTAATCCTTCCTTTTATCGATAGTTATGGTCTTAATATATTCCATCAATTTACGTTGTGTTTTGCCAAGAACAATCAGGTCATCTGGATGGATTCGAGTTTCCAAATACCCAGAGGTAATATCAGGCGAGCGTATTATCTTAGGGTCATATCCGAAAATTTGGAAATTGTCAGATAAAAACCAATAACTCACGCATAGTTCCGCTACAAACACACAACTATTGTTTACTTTAGACAATAGTTCTATATATTCTTGATGTTTATCCCAAATTTTCTGATTCTCTTTATTCATTGACTATTACTAATCTTTGATGAAATTATAGCTAAAAATAGTAATTGACTAATGTCCTTTACCAAAGTAACTTTGCACAAAAATACTTATAAAACACGAATAAGATTAGATAAAAAGAATATTCAAAATGAAAAAGGTAAATTATTACTACATCACAGCAGGGCTATTTGCAATCCTTTTTTCGATAACACACGAATTAAATGGGCTACAAAGAGTAATTCCTGCACTGTCATCTGGCGCATTAGATATTAGTGCTGTAACGACCATCAACTATATTTGGCATGTTATTACAGCCGAGAATTTTATTTTTGGTATTGCATTTATTATCATGGCATTCTATAGGGACAGGAAAAATGTAAGATTCTCAGCATGGTTGATTTGCTCGATTTTAATAACTCGACTATTTGTTATTGTAGGCACTACTTTAATAATGACAGGAGGACAAATAAATGATTTAATAATTGATATAATTGCAATAGTGATTTATACAGCAATAATCCTAGTAGGCACAAGAGCAAAAAGCGATAAAAAACGTTAGCCATTTGATAATATTTAACCTTATCCCAAATCTTCAATGATTATATTTCAGGGATTAGACACCTCAAACGATTTTCTCGTATAGTTTGAACCAATCTAGTCCGTAGTTACCATATCCCAAATCTACGGTATCTATGTATTCAAAGCCGCATTTTTCGTACAGCGAGATTGCCGGAAGGTTTTTCTCGTACACATCCAAACGAATGGACTTCATGCCTGTCTGTCGGGCCAGCTCAAACGAATAGTCCATCAATGCACGACCAATGCCCATTTTAAGAAATGAGGGATGCACCACAAAAGTACGTATCACAAAAATGCAACTGTAGTCTGCATCAACCTTCCATTTTACACCATTATAGGCTTCATCGGGATAGTGGTCTAAGATAATAGATCCAGCAATCTTACCTTCGTGTCTTACAACGAAAAGGTTATTATCTTGTATGCCAATAACCGCATTTTCACGAATAGGATAGATGCCTTTTATCCATCCGGGATAATTAGTAGTAGCCGATAGATAGTCATTCAGATCATCATACAGCATTTCCAATTCGTCAATATCGGCAGGAGTGCTGGATTCTATTACAAACTTCATAATTACAACTGTTTGGGATGCAAAGATATTATTCGGGATAATCTATTTATCTTTCATTTCAAACTCTTTTTAGAACGGACAACGGTCAACAAGTC
The DNA here is from genome assembly GCF_963667135.1 of uncultured Macellibacteroides sp. NCBI lineage: Bacteria > Pseudomonadati > Bacteroidota > Bacteroidia > Bacteroidales > Porphyromonadaceae > Macellibacteroides > uncultured Macellibacteroides sp. The sequence continues at coordinate 2,453,418 of NZ_OY762974.1, forward strand.
CTTAAGTTGGTTTTCGTTGTTCACCTCGATAACCATCGGAAGCAGCCGTCCGGTAGGTTCTTCACAGGCAAACTTATTTTTGACCGTTTCCGAAATATCCAATGCCGCAATTGCTTCGAGGTGCTTTTCTGTGAAAAAGAAACTCACCTTGAAAAAGCCTTCCCACACCGAAAGCCACAAAACGGTTTTCTTTTTGTGTTGCACCTTACCAAGCCACGCTTTACCATCATTATAGTATCTCCATTCAAAGCTCAGTACGTACTCTTCATTTGTAATCGTTCCGAGAAAAGAATCCAACACATTATAAACGTCTCCAAGCGCATCTTTCAAAACCTTGTCAGACGGGAAAGTGTCCGCATTCCGCAATAACATTTGTGCTTCCATAGTCGCCTTGCTAATACCTTTATTTAATTTTCATGTTTTCAATTAAAGGGGTCGAATCAATAAGCTCTAACTCTTGCACCATATCGAGTGTACCTTGTTTGTATTTAAGAAAATGAGGTGTTTTGATATGACTTTGATATGCCTCTTCGTTTGCATATATTTCAAGAATTGTAATTCTGTTCGGACGTTCTTTTTCGAACGTAGCGTATAAAGTCAGCACCCCCGGTTCAAGACGCATCGACGACTCTATCTCGTCTTTCAGATAGGCATTATATTCGTTCAAACGAGCCTGATCAACCACAATTTTAGCCAGACGTACTTTTTGACTACCGGTTATTGTATCAGGTTCTTTCGTTTCTTGAATTATTCGGAGGGTTTTCATTGCTGCAGGAAATCCAATATAAGGTAAACATTGGATCACTACCGATGTTAGCGTCGATTTATCGTTACCCAGTTTTATATTGCTTAATGTATGCGAACGAAGCTGACTATCAGCTTCAAGAGTTGTTATTACAGCATAGACAAGTAATTCTTTGGTTTTAAGATCCAATCCGCCACGTGTATATATGTCGCCAAAACCATACTCAGTAAGAAAACGGGCAACATCATACCCTAAACCATCCGGCAAATCTTTTAAAGCCTTTTTAATCGCATCTCCATAAAGAGGCTGCTGGATTTCTGCCCCTTTTGTACCTCGATTCTGCTCGTTAACCATCCCCTGCTTTTCCAACGGAAGAGCAATGCCTCGTTCTTTGAAAACCTCATTTGCCGTAGCGAGTGCATTAAGTGTTTTAGGAAAACCAATAAAAGGAGCGCACAAATAGATTGATTCACGAACCTCGATAGGTGTTATTCCAATGTTAAGTGATGCACCAATGTGGGCCTTCAACTGCGGTAAAGTTTGCATAGTTGTAAGCGTTACACAGGTAATCATTTCACGTGTTTTAATGTCCAGATTCCCTGTTTGAAACACCTCTCCAAAAATAAATTTTTGAAGTAAATCCATCATTTCAGGATCGGTACCTTGTCCGCTTAAAGCTTCTCCACCAAATAATGCAGCGTAATTTTTTTTACACAATTCGATTCTATCCATTTTATTTTCTTGTGTGAAAACGGGTACTACTGTAATGAACAGTAATACCAAAGTTACTACTATTTTTTTCATGCAATACGATTTCCCGTTATTTGGCTGTTTGTTGGGCCGAAACACCCGTGTATCTTTCGCCAACGATCTTGATTTTATTTATTTCGTTTGTAAGCTTTAGTAACTCGTCTTCGGTAAATTCAAAATTAGCAGCCCACATATTTTCCTGCAGATGAGCCAACTTGGTAGTTCCCGGAATTGGAACGATAAAAGGTTTTTGTGCCAATAACCAAGCCAATGCAACCTGAGCAACCGTTAGCCCCCGATGATCTCCGAATTCCTTGAGAGTGTCAATTAATGGCCAGTTAGCTATTACATTTTCAGCTTGATAACGAGGAAGCGATGGTCTGTTGTCGTTGCTTGGATTGTATTTTGAACGCTCGTTGAGGTAACCTGAAATCATTCCACGGCTTAACGGGCTATAAGGCACAAAGCCAATACCCAATTCTTCGCAAACCTTAATTACATCGTTTTCCGGTTGGCGGGTCATTAAGGAATATTCGCTTTGTAAAGCAGTTACCGGCTGTACGGCGTGAGCCTTTCGTATACTCGCTTCGCCGGCTTCGCTCAAACCAAAGTGTTTAACCTTTCCCTCTTTAATTAACTCTTTAACCGTTCCCGCTACGTCTTCCATCGGAATAGCAGGGTCTACCCTGTGTTGGTATAATAAATCTATATAATCTGTCTTCAGACTTTTCAACGAATGTTCCACCACGGCTCTGATTCTTTCGGGCCGGCTGTCTAACCCTTCACTTGGCCGGCCATTAACAAAACCAAATTTGGTAGCAATGATAATTTCTTTACGAAAGGATGATACAGCTTCGCCAACCAACTCTTCATTCAAGAGCGGACCGTATGCTTCTGCCGTATCATAAAAGTTCATTCCTAAGTCGTAAGCCCTGTGCATCAAAGAGATCATCGCTTTTTTATCCGGAACAAAACTTCGGTGATAGCTCATTCCCATACAACCTAAACCAATTGCAGATACCTTTAAGGCATAGCTGCCCGAGCCCAGTGTCCGGTACTTTACATCCGTGTTATCATTCATACTTTTGTTGTTTTCGGGTGCCTGTGCGTTGCCAACTGCCGGCGAGAGTAGAAATGACCCACTTAGTAAAGCCCCAGCTTTTAAGAAATCTCTTCGATTGTTCTTTTCCATAACCCAATTTTTTCGATTTACCTGTTTATACTCTATACGCAACTTTCTCCAGTCCTTATTTTTCAACGTTTCTCAGCAGATATTCCGGGCGTCATTCTCCGTGTCATTTACTGATAGTAAGTAGATAATGCAAAATTAAGAATTTCATTGGGGGGGCACTTATACAGATTACGGTTTTACTTATAAAAATTACTGATTAACAGTATTATATGTCGAAACATTGTATAGCTACGTGTATTGATCAAATACACAGATTTAAATGTTTAGAGGTCAATTCGCCAAATCAACAAGCAAAACGTTGCCAAATCAGGAAGTATAAATCAGCCAAACAGGGAAGTGAAATTATGCCAAACTAGGAATTTATTAGCAGATTTATACGGTAAAACACTTGATTTTAAGATATTTAATTTATATTTGCAATAGAATATTACATAATTGTTGATTATGCAGATAAAAGACTATTATCCAAGAATCGTAGACAAACTTCTTGATTTGCAACTACAAGCCTCTGGAGCAGTGCTTATAGAAGGTGCCAAGTGGATTGGAAAAACCTATACAGGTAGAGTAAAAGCCAGTAGTGTGTTGTATATGCAAGACACAGACCATTCGGCTTCGTATTTGAAATTGGCCGAAACGCAACCTTCTCTTTTGCTAAGGGGAGAGATACCCCGATTATTGGATGAATGGCAAGAAGCCCCTGTGTTATGGGATGCGGTTCGTTTCGCAACAGACCAGCGAGGCGAGATGGGACAATTTATTTTGACAGGCTCTGCCGTCCCGAGTGACAGTGAGACCAAACATACGGGTACCGGTCGTATTGCCAGAGTGCTCATGCGTCCCATGAGTTTGTATGAGTCGAAAGAGTCTAGCGGTGATGTTTCGCTGAAGTCATTGTTTGATGGTGTTGAAACGGTAGAAGGATTTAATCACATTACTATTGAGCAAATGGCATTTATACTTTGCCGGGGGGGGTGGCCAGCAGCAGTTAAACAGACGAATGAAAAAGTGGCTTTACAAACCGCCCGAAACTATGTGATACAGGTTTCTGAACACGATATTCAACGAGTGGATGGTACGGAAAAGAATCCTGACCGTGTGCGTCTTGTTTTACGCTCATTGGCCCGCAACATTTCCACTATGGCGACTATACAAACAATCAAGGCAGATATTGAAGCCAATGATAGTATGGTCTCTGATAAAACTATTGCTAACTATATCAATGCCCTTCGCCGAATTTATGTAGTAGAGGATATTCCAGCATGGCAACCTTCCTTACGTTCTAAAACGGCAATTCGTACATCAAGCAAGCGTCAGTTTGTAGACCCCTCAATAGGATTGGCAGCATTGCGCGCCAATCCAGAAAGCATATTAAAAGACTTCAACTCATTCGGTTTCTTCTTTGAATCCTTGTGTACTCGTGATATGCGTGTATATGCAGCTGCCAATGATGGCGAAATCTATCATTACCGAGACAAAAGTAATTTAGAAAGCGATTTGATTATCCGGCTTTACGATGGTCGATGGGCTCCTGTAGAAGTTAAGTTAGGATCAAAGGATATTGAACAAGCAGCCAAGCATTTGCTTGAATTAAAGGCTAAGATTGATACCACGAAAGTAGGTGAACCATCTTTCATGATGATTCTCACAGGTGGGCAATTTGCTTATCGCCGTGAAGACGGTGTTTATGTGGTGCCAATTGGCTGCCTGAAAGATTAGGGACGAGGGTGTCGAGGCTAACAATATCCAACCAAAACGAATTAATGTCGTTTTAATCTGTCACCTATCATATAAGGTGTCAGAACCCTTTGCTGGTCAGGGTTGGGCGGGTGAGAGATGCCTGGTGACGGATGCGAAAGATCTCTCATCTGTCACCTTTTTATTTTAGGCACGCAGCATGTATAACACATTCTTTCCGGAACCCAGTTTCTCTACCTTCTCCGCTTCAATAAGCAGATGCAGGTCCTGCAAAGCGATGTAGCGGGAACACTGATTCACGCGCATACAATCGGTGCTGTTGGCCGTGCGATGGTCCTTAAGGTAAGCAAGAATACGCAGCAAACGTTCTTCGCCGGCATATTCATTCTTCTTTTCGGCAGGCACACGTTCCAGCTTCATTGATTTTAAGGTCGCTTTCATTTTTTGCGAGCAACGGAAATTTACACTTTTAAAGTGAACCGACTCGGACCGTATCTGCTTGTCGCTGGTAACATCTTTGGGGCAACCCAGCGAAACCGAGTAACTCCCCAGTCCCTCCAGATTTACATTCTCTCCATTTTTGAGGCGACTGCCTACTACTTGTGTAAAACTAGCCAGCAACCCTTTGATATCGCCCAGCGAAAACGACGACATTGTGGAAATTTCGGCAGCCAGGTCATCGATGGTTGCCGTACGTGAAGGCACAATACGCGCATGCAAGGCAGTAACGCCGTTCTTTGCAGCAGCAGGAGGATTCTCAATCAACTTATATTTAGCACTCATTAAACGATAAAGTATTAGAAAGTATTAAGTAAACTAACGCAAAGACTTAAATCAAGTATTCGTTTTCCAATTGACAAACGCAAAGTCAACATATGGATACCTTACGTTTGCAATATGTTGAACGCAAGATATCCATATCGCAAACGGAAAGTATCCAATTGTCAAACGAATACTTGTTCGTAGGCAAAGATATAAAAGTATATGGTGAAAATGCTACTTTACAGGATATAAATAGCAAATGACTCTATTCTTTTTCCGGAATCCATCGGTTAGTTTCTTCTGTTTTGGAGAGTACTTTATGTACTCCTTTTTATATTCTTATATTATATATAATGATAGAGCGTTAGGTTTGCGTCAGGTTTGCGTTAGGGTTGTGTAACGGAATCTCTCAAAAGCCTCACGGGTGCAGGGTTCTGAGCGTTCAGTTTGCGTCAGGTTTGCGTCAGGTTTGCGTTCGGCTAATTTTTCAGCATATTTATTGCCTCTTTCGATAATAAAAACCCTTGTTTTTAATCAATTGATATGTCTTGTATTGTTAAAATAATCGCTACATTTGAAGACAGAAAGTAAGAATAGTATTGTTGATGGTTTACTATGGATGATGAAGACGATTTTAACTTTGAAGAACGTTTTGCCGAACAGATCAAAGAAGAACAACGGCTTAATGCTTTTATTTTTGGAGAATCTGGCTAAAATAAAAATGGAGAAATAATGAACAAACTTAATCGTATACAAAACATGGGGTCGGCAGATACCAGGATACCGAAAGCTGCTTTCGGTCGAAAATGAGCAAGCTCGCATGTGGTATATGAATGAGGCAGCCAACGAAAACTGGTCGATCCGACAACTTAACAGGCAAATTTCAGTGCTTTACTTCGAAAGGTTTTTATCCAGTACCACTCCGGAGGCTGTGAAAAAGGAAGCCGTTGAACTTTTAGGAAAACCAACTCCCGAAGAATTCATTCGGAATCCTTATATTTTGAATTTCATGGATCTCAAAACCGAAGCATCTTATTTTGAGAAAGATATCGAGCAAGGGTTAATATGCAATTAGTCGGCCTATTATAAGTTAGCAACTTTGGAAAAGTGATTGTGTGAGGGTTGCGATACCTTTGCCGCAGAGATGGAAAAGAAAAAGTTAACAACACAGGAAGATTACAGGAAGCGTGTCGATCAGGTAACAGAATATATCCGTGAACACCTTGATTGTGAAATTGATATTCGGACACTTGCCAAGCTATCGGCATTTTCTCCGTTTCACTTTCATCGCGTTATGCGTGGTTATTTGGGCGAACCTATTGGGGCGTTTATCGTGCGCACAAGGGTGCAGGCGGCTGCTAATCTATTACGTTACACCGAATTATCGGTGTCTGAAATTGCTTATCGGGTGGGTTATGACACTCCGTCATCGCTAACTAAATCTTTCTGCAAACTTTTTGGCATCTCTCCAAAAGAGTATCGTCTAACTAAAAATTATCAGATTATGACAACACAATCACCAAAAACAGAGGTTAAACTCAGCCGTACCAAAATTGTGGAGCTGGAACCGAAAACAGTTCTTTACATCAGTGCATCGGGAAGTTACAAGAATGTCGAGTACGGCACACTATATGAACGTATGTGGGCAGAGGTAAAACGGCAGGGCCTATTTTCGGCAGGGATCGAACACTTGGCTTTTTATTACGACAATCCAGAAATCGCTACCGAAGAGAATTTAAAATGCGATGTCTGCTTGCGAGTATGTAAGCAGGCAGAACCTAACGGAGATATTGGAGTCAAAGCCATTTGCGGCGGACGTTTTGCAATGTTCACCTACATTGGTGAATACAACAAAGTGGGTGCGGCTTACGATAAAATTTACGGTGAGTTACTCGCAATAGGCGGTTTTCAGGCACGAGGTAACTACTGTTTCGAAAAATATGTGAGCGACCCTCGTCGTACCGCTCCAGAGAAGCTAAAAACAGAGATTTATATTCCGATTGAATAGCTTTTATTGGTTTCGTCCTGTAAAAAAAGCTTTTATGAGTAGCTCTTCCTGTGGATATCTTTGCGTTTATAGAAAGTGTTCTTCTTCGCTCTTTGATGACATTTCCTAGTAGCTATCGGGTATTATTTAATAAGTAAGGTTGCAAGATTTTAGATTGCACATCCAAAATCTTGCAACCTTTAATTTATATCATAAATAACAAAATTATGGCACTTTATTTAGAACTTGTATCCAATGCCAATTATAAGACTTCGGCTCCTTAAGGCATTGCCCATTTTTCCATAACCATTCCACACCTTATTGAATCCAAAATCATATGCTCCGTGGCAAATAATATTACCGGCCTCGATATTTAATCCGGATCGTACTCCATAATCCCAACGTTCGAAGGCTGTTACAGTCGTTTGCGCCCAATCATTAAACTTTTCGTCTTTAAATGGATTCCAGCTGTTATCTGCAAACCGAAATACTTCTTCTGCTTCAAAATTTATGGATTTAATCTCACTATGACCATGTAAACCATACGAAACAAAAATACCTACATTAGGAATTAGTCTGATATTGTTCCCAATAGGAATTTTATATCCTAAAGATAGTGGAAGTTCCAGATATGATAGTTGGACATCGAACATTTTCAACTGCTGAGAATAGTTCAAATCGCTCCACAATCCGTTTACACCTTTAACCACGTATCCCAGTCCGCTTAAAAGAGTTAAGTCTTCATTTAACTTGTAATTGCATAGCACACCAATCTGTATACCTGTTTTACTTTTAGCAAAATTTTCAGAAAGGGTTGATGAAGTTATAGATGCATTAACTCCAAACGAAACTTGGCCGTGGCATAAAATACTAAAGAAACATCCTAAAATTACACATAATATACTTTTTCTCATTGTTGGAAGATTTAGTGTGTAGTAAATAATTAATAGATTGACCCATATAAATCTTAAAAATCATATATTTGATTTTGATATTCTGTTACAATTCTATGTTGACATGTTGGTCCCATATCTGGAGCTGGATGATTTTCCCACTCTAAAAACTCTTTACCCGTTTTCACGACTATCATTTGAAAACAAATTTTCTTCATTATTACAAGAAGATAAAATTAGTGAAATCAAAAATAGAAAAAAATAGTTTTGTTTCATGGTTTCTTTTTTTAGAGTTAATAATTACTTTTATGAGTATGATTTGTAAAAGAGAAGATAATGAGTTTAATTAGTTATCTAATGACGTGCTTTTTATTTAACAAAACAAATATAGTCAGTTATCATTAATTAATATATCATAAATATGGTTAATTGATAGTTTGATAAATGTTAATTAATAACAAAGTCCTTTAAAGTGATGTAATCCAATTCTACCGGTTTGTTCAATGCAGCAACATACGTCCCAAACTCCTTAATTTTTTCTATGAATACAGCCGGTTCTACTACAACAAGTCCCTTTTTCCCTCCAATGTTTTAGTTATTATACGTACATTTGCAAGTAGAATTCAAACAGTAAAAATCATGAACAGTTTTAAGGAAATAAAAACAAAAGACCTGAACATCAGTGCTTTTGATCTCAAAAACAAATGGATGTTGGTTACCGCTTCGAAACCGGATGGTACAGTAAATACGATGACTGCCAATTGGGGTGGTTTTGGCTATCTGTGGAATAAAGAGGTTGTTTTCGTTTTTATACGTCCACAACGCTTTACCAAGGAGTTTGTTGATGCCTCCGATTCTTTCACTTTGACATTTTTTGCCGACGAATATAAAAAGAGTGCCTTGGCTTATCTAGGTAAAGCATCTGGCAGAGATGAAGATAAAATAGGAAAAACAGGTCTTACTATCGCTAAGAATGAGGATGGAATACCCTATTTTGAAGAAGCAGAATCCGTTTTATTCGTTAAAAAGTTATACATGCAACCAATGGCTGCGGAGCACTTTCTGGAAAAAGAAATTATCGATCAATGGTTCCCCGGGGGAGATTTTCATGAATTGTATATTGCAGAAATAAGCAAGGTGTTGACTAAGTGCTAATTATTGTAGGAGATAAATAAAGTAAAATGAAAGTATTGAGGTTGTTTTTCCTTATAGTCCCCTTTATAAGTGCTTGTACTATGTTGCAGGCGCAAGTTACAAAGAAAACCCTGACATGGGATGATGTGGTAAGCTGGAAACAGATTACCGATAAAGCTGTTTCGGATAACGGGAAATGGGTATTCTGTAAAATGGCACCGTGGCGTGGTGATGCTACCGTTTATTTGTATAATGAAATGGGAGAGGAGAAGGCTACGTTTCAATCGGCAGAAGGGGCTTCCTTTTCATCTTCTTCTCAGTTTTTAGTTGTTACAGAGAAGCCTGCACTTAAGGTTACGGAAGAGCTTAAACTGAAAAAGACCAAAGAAGAGAATATGCCGATGAATAAGCTTGTGATTTATAATCTGCAGGCTAACGAAAAAGAGGTTATCGATTCAATAAGGTCCTTTAAATTGTCGGAAACGGCCGATTGGCTTGCCTATCAGCGAGGAAGTAAAGCGGATTCTGCGCTCTATGTCCGCGCGTTGGATGGTTCTAAAACTGTTTCATTTGCTACGGTTACAGATTTTGGTTTTGCAAAGAAAGGGAATGTTTTATTCTATACCTCTGCCGGATCTGATAAACAAGAGAAGAAGGAAACAGCTGGCTTGTTTACTTACGCTCCCGAAAATGGCAGTACCCTGCTTTATGATGGTAAAGGCGTTTTTAAAAATGTATCTTTCGATGAGAAAGGAGATAAATTAGCTTTTCTTTATTGTGCCGACAAAGATTCTGCTGCTACAGGTCTTTCTCTCTATATTTCGGAAAAGAATGCCATGGCTCGTTTAATAGCGGACCGTAAAAATTCTGCGTTCCCGGCTGGGTGGGTGATTAGTGAAAACGAAAATATTCGTTTTTCTGCTAATTCAGGTCGTTTATTTTTTGGTACTGCTCCCGAACCGAAGCAAAAGGATACGACGATGTTGTCCGAAAACCGGCCCAATGTACAGGTTTGGAACTGGAATGAAGGAGTGCAGTATACACAACAGCTAAATGACAAAGCGAAAGAGTTGAAGAGGACTTACACGGCTGTCTTTAACCTTAAGAGCAATAAGATCTATCAACTGGCAACAATCGATATGCCCGATTTGAAAGTAGCGGACGAAGGAAATGCTCCGCTTGCTTTGCTCACTTCCTCGAAGGCTTACGAAAAAGAAAGCATGTGGAAGGGTAGCAACCGGGTGGATATTTACCGGATAAATATGGACAATGGGATTCGTGTGCAGATTAAGAGTGCAGCCAACAGTTCGATGCAATTATCGCCAAAAGGGTATTATGCTTACTGGTATAGTGCTCAGGATAGTTCCTGGTATACGTACGGAATGGACAGCGGAAAGGAATACCGTCTCACTACGCCCGGCAGTTTTACTGCATGGGATGAGGATAATGATGTGCCCGATTATCCCAGTCCGTATGGTTTGGCAGGTTGGACAACGGACGACAAGGCGCTGCTTATTTACGACCGCTATGATATCTGGCGATTTGATCCTTCGGCAGTGAAAGCTCCCGTAAACCTTACCGTAAACGGAAAGAAGGAAAAACTTACCTATCGTAGGGTAAAATTGGATACAGAAGAGAAGTCGGTCGACAGTAACAAAGACCAGTTCCTTACAAGCTTCAATGAATCAACCAAAGGCTCCGGCTATTATAATACGCGTTTCACGGCCCCCGCAGTACCCGGGGAGTTGCTTGCGGGTAACTTTATGCTGCAAACTCCCTTAAAAGCAAAGAAGGCGGATGTGGTGCTGTATACTACCGAAACATTCGGACAGTATCCTGATTTACAGTTGGCCGATCTCGGTTTTAAGAAGAGTGTGCAACTTACGCACGGAGCTGATCAGCAGGCTGGTTTTAACTGGGGAACAGCCGAACTGGTAACCTGGACATCGTTAGATGGTCGTCCGCTTGAAGGGGTGGTTTACAAACCCGAAAACTTTGATCCGTCAAAGAAATATCCTGTTATTGTAAATTTCTACGAACGTAATGCCGAGACATTATACTCTTATCGTATGCCGGAAGCACACCGATCCACGATAGATTATCATTTTTATACCAGCAACGGATACATTGTTTTCAATCCCGATATTCGGTATAAAGATGGATATCCCGGCGAAAGCTGCTTCAATAGTGTAATGCCGGGAATTGCTTCGCTCATAGAGAAAGGATATGTTAACGAGAAGGCAATTGCTGCCCAGGGACATAGCTGGGGTGGATACCAGGTTGCTTATCTGGCTACACGCACCAATCTGTTCGCAGCTATCGAATCCGGCGCTCCGGTTGTAAATATGCTTAGTGCTTACGGAGGTATTCGTTGGAGCACAGGTTTGAATCGTTCTTTTCAATACGAGCATGGGCAGAGCCGTATAGGCGGAACTATTTGGGATACGCCGCTCCGTTACATGGAGAATTCTCCGCTTTTGACCATGGATAAGGTGCAGACTCCTATTCTGATTATGCACAACGACAATGACGGACATGTGCCATGGTACCAGGGAATCGAATATTTTGTGGCGCTTAAACGCTTACAGAAACCTGCATGGTTGCTTAATTATACCGGCGAGGTTCACTGGCCATCCCGATTAGCCAATAAAATTGATTTCCAGAAAAGGATGTATCAGTTTTTTGAACATTACCTCAGAAACCAACCTATGCCCTTATGGATGAGCCAGGGAATCCCGGCTGTAGACCAAGAGTTTGAATTAGGGTATTAAGCTGGATAGATACTTTTTATTTATTTTTGAAACGCCTCCGCTATTTTTCGGAGGTGTTTTTCGTTTGTTCCGCAACAGCCGCCATAGATTTTGAGAGAAAAGTCTGCATGAAGATGCAACATCCGTTCAGTCAGCTCTTCGGCTGAAGAGGAACAAAGGACTTTGGATTCATTTAGTTCTTCGGGGCTGAGGCTAGATGCATTAGCCTGTATACCCTGAAATCTTGTTTTTACCAATTTACGTCTGTTGGCAGGATGAGACAATGCTTCGTGCAGAATATTGGGGTGTATACAGTTTGCCATATAACACAGAGGCTGGTGTTGCGTGTTTTTGTCTATAGTTGCAATTGCATCGTGAATTGTTGTGCCGTCTATTAATACTCCAGCTCTACGAATCATGAAACTTATAATGTAAGGAAGGCCAGTTGTTTCCATGCTATTGGCTATGGCAATACTTTCTGTAACAGTTGGCATAATTCCGGCAAAAAGAAAATCGACGCCTGCTTCCCGAAAGGATTGCATTGTTGGAGTGTGGAACTGAATGGCTTCATCAAGTGTGAATGGTGTTGAGGAGCTGTAAGCATCACCCATGCATCCTGTTAGTCCGCCAATGTAAACAGGCGTGTTATATCCAGCCTTTAGCTGATTTAGAAAGTCCACATTGTCTGCTATAACCCTTCGGTCTTTGAATTCAGATAGAGCTATCCGTTCGAGATTGGCTCGCCGGGTTGGCGTCATAATCATGATAGGCAGGTTGTAAGCCTCTGCAATATCCAAATATTGTTTATAAATACCTGAAAGGGCAATCCTGTATTCGCTGTTGTATATTAATCCCGCATGTACAATATTTTCGTCCAGCGGTATTGAAAACTCTCGCCGTAAGCGTTCAACTATCGCCCCTTCAGTAAGGATGATACCGCTGGAACGAAAGAAAGTCTCAAAAGGTAGTAATCCCATTTCGTTTTTTTTGCAAATTAAACGAAAAATTACTGTCTAAAGTCAAAACAACATCCCTAAATTAAAAGCCCAGGAGCTGTTTTTTGCTCCATAATTATTGGACTTATAGTCGTCCAGGAATCCTCTCTGGTATTCAGCTCCCAATTGAAAGTGCTTAAAAAGCTCAACACCTAATTTACCGTTTGCTCCCACGGTAAATCGCTCGGCGTACCATCTGCCATTCTCATCGTCGCCAACCCCTTTTAAATAGCTGTTTCCCGAAAGTCTCAGACTTGCGTATGGACCCAGTCCGCCATACAAAGAAAGATGTTTAAGTAAAGGGTATTTATAAACTAAGTAAACAGGAAGACTAATATACTTGCTTTTGCTTTCTTTTGTCTTGTAGATAGCTCCTCTTTCGGATAATGATATGCCGGCCGACAAGGCAAAGACTGAATTAACTTTTGAAACTTCTCCCAATAATCCCACGTTATATCCGTTGTAATTGTCAAAGTTTGTAACTCCTTTTTCAGTTGTTAGTCCCGTAACACTTACACCACCGATTGCCCCCAATCTCAATTTAATCTGAGCAGTTGAACTCAACGTAAAGAATAAAGCGCAGTAAGATAATAAGAATAACTTTTTCATATGTCTATCGTATTTTATTACATTCGACATCAAAGATATTGGGAAGTAAATGAACCACCTATTTATATCTACCTGACCATACATTCAATTCGATGGAATCAGCAATATTGTCGGTGAACAAGTTTTGGAGTAGATAAGTTTCTTAAGTCTTTTCAAAAAAATATGACTTAAAAGTATTTGAGATGTCTGGATTAAATTATAGCTTTGTGGGACTAAAGAATGAATATTGTTCGATAACTTTTGGAGAGATGGCAGAGTGGTCGATCGCGACGGTCTCGAACACCGTTAAACCAGTAGGTTTCGAGGGTTCGAATCCCTCTCTCTCCGCTGAACGGTATGGATAAAACCGGACAATAAACAGACAAGTCTCACAATTTCAATGAATTGTGCGACTTTTTTTATGCTCTTTGGCGAGGTCGGCAGACACATTTTCGCCACAAAATGACAGGTTTCATAACCTATTCCGTACCCCCTAATGCGTGGAATGCAACAGTAGAACGAGCCTTCGGGCGTTCAGCCGAGATATTATGATAAACAGGCTGCTCGATGAAATCAGGGCATCTTTGCATATCATTTACCACGATATGCAGCGGCGTGATAACTATGTTACCGCCGAAAAGGTAAAAAAATGAGTTTTTGGGACATACCGAATATCACGACACCATCCTGAACCTGTATCAGAAGCACAATGATGATGTAAAACAGTTGGTCGGCATACCCAAAACTCCAGCCACCTATCTGACGTATGAAGTAACCCGCCGCCACCTCGCAACTTTATCCAACGCAGATACAATTTGTAGGATATATCCATTAAGGAGATTACCCCGATGTTCATTACCGACTTCGAGTTGTATTTGCGTACAGTCGGCAAATGTGGAGCAAACACCACCGCAGAGTTTATGCAGTTTTTCAAACGCATCATCCTTATAGCCCGCAAGAATGCCGAACTGCTTGCTACCCAAATGCCGAATCTTGCGGCCATTGTTTTTGTAGATGCTCTGCATTATCAGCTTCACCAATAGCGGGCTTTCGTTCTCCAGCTCTCGGAAATAGATATTTATTCGGGTATGTGAAAAATCGCTGGTGACCTCGTTTTCCAAAAAATCTTTCATCTCGATGTTGAGCATTTCCGGTTCATGGGCGTACTTCGCATTGACACTGTAAAAACTGCCATCCTCACAAATCACTGAAAAGTTCGTTTCACCCAGGAACCCCTCTGTGGTAGCTTTCACCCGGATTACGTTTTCCGCTCCATCTGCTTTCCCGACGATAATGTAGTTGCTCCCCAAATCCACATAGAGAACAGCGGAAGGGAAAATGATATGCACCGTTTTGGCAAACGTAACCTGTACCCCGTAGGGTGTTACCATTTGGCGATACGGTAGTTTGCGGGTGATACCCTGATACAAATCGTTACCGGGCAAACCGTGTTGTTTACCTGTGCTTTTACTGATACCACGTCCATTTCTTTATCGGTCTATATTATAATGCGTATGTTTTATAGCAATAGATTTTATCGCTGTTGCAAAAACGATAATACTTATACAATTATGTTTATTTTTGCTTTACTTTTTTATGACGGTAAAATTTATAGAGAGAAAAATGGGATGACAGTAAACTATCTCTCTAAATAGATGGAGT
Source organism: uncultured Macellibacteroides sp. (assembly GCF_963667135.1). NCBI lineage: Bacteria > Pseudomonadati > Bacteroidota > Bacteroidia > Bacteroidales > Porphyromonadaceae > Macellibacteroides > uncultured Macellibacteroides sp. The sequence goes on from NZ_OY762974.1 coordinate 2,468,571, forward strand.
GATTTTTGAATTAAAGTTTAGCACATAAACATCTTGTCTGTTTTTTTAGGAGTTTAAAAGATAGATATTTCTTTATTCTTTAGTGATTTTAATACAAAAAATAATTAACTTTGAAGAAATCATTAAACTTATATGTTATGGGAAATTTAAAACCAGGCCCAAAGCCAATTGCTAAATCTACAGGAGAAGTAGATAAGCGTCGCCGAGACAATAAAGAGACTCCCGGGAATAATCCAAAACTTAAACCAAAAGGAACTAAATAGCACTTTTGTTTAAGCTAACCAAACTGGTAATCTCCAAATTTTAGTGTAAGGTGCAATCAATTTATAAATATAGTTTGCACCAATAATTAATCATTAAGAATCAGATATTTGGTTATTTCAAAAATTTCTCATATCCTTGAACCTGAGTTTTATGCAGACATCAGTCCGACAACGGGCGACAAAATGTTATGGTTGAGCTTACCCCAAGTTGTACCCCCTAAGACATATGAAAAGATATAAAATACAGAAAGTGTGAGACATATGAGAGCAGGTTCAGAACCCTCTCTCTCCTCTGGCGATAAAAATCGCTGATTTTCAGTATTTTTATTTGATAGTGAGAATGTAATGTCGAACTTTGTACTTTAGATTCAAGACTCCATCCATTTTTTTCTTCCAGAAATTTTTTATAAGTATCAATAGATAATAACCAAGTTTCGCTACAACATGAAAACGAGTATTATTTTCCATAATCGGAGCGGTAATAAACTGGGATTATTTTACTGCTATTTATTATAAAAGCAGTATATTTGTTCTGATCAATATAAAGCATATGGACGCAAAACTTCAAATACTATTTGCTGAAAACAACGGCTATCTGACACGTAGGCAAATGCCGGATAAACCGACTTATAACCATTTGCTGAAATTAGTGGATCAAGGTATTGTGGAACGCATAAAGCATGGTGTGTATTTCTATGGAGATACATCCAAGGATCACATGATGATTGATGTGGAAAAAATAGTACCCGGAGGTGTGCTTTGCCTTTATTCGGCTTGGGAACATTACTGCCTGACAGTACAGATACCTCAATCATTCAATATCGCAATCGAAAAAAGCAGGAAAGTATCACTTCCTGATTATCCTCCTGTAACATTGTATTACTGGAAGCAGGAATACTATGAAATGGGCATTATAACAAAGGAAATCAGTGGCTATACCGTCAAAATATATGATCTGGAGAAATCGGTATGCGACGCGGTGAAATACCGGACAAAAATAGGAATGGAAACAGCTTCAGAAATACTGAAAACTTATCTGAAAAGGAAAGACCGGAATCTGACTAAGCTGATTGGATATGCAAAGAAAATGAGAGTAGAAAAAATATTGAAAACATATTTGGAAATCCAGTTATGACAAAAGATGTAGCAAAATCAATCAAAGCAAGGTTGTTGAATATAGCAAAAAATAGGGACATTAATTATCAACAACTCATCATCCGGTATCTATATGAACGGTTGTTATATCGTTTATCGGTGAGCAAATATAAAAACAGGTTTTGCCTGAAAGGAGGTGCATTGCTTTATGCTTTTGAAAAAGAGATTCCACGTCCGACACTGGATATTGACTTCTTAGGGATGAAGATTAAGAATGATGTCCATACGATTAAAAACGTATTCAAGGAAATTCTAGCAATCCCATGTGATGACGGAATACAATTCGACGTATCAACTATTGATGCTGAAGAAATCAATGAGAGCAAGGCATATCAAGGGGTGAGGATTACTTTTACAGCTCAATTGGACTCAATCAAGCAAAATATGAGAATGGATATTGGATTTGGCGATGTAATTATTCCTACGGCTCAAAACCTGACATATCCCGTGTTAATGGATGAACTCCCCGCTCCCGAAGTATTAGCTTATTCGCTCGAATCGGTTGTTGCAGAAAAATTTCAGGCAATGATTGAATTATCGGAAACCAATAGCCGTTATAAGGATTTTTATGACGTCTATAAGATTCTTTCCAACCAGCAATTGGATGATGCTATACTGAATGAAGCCATTCATGCAACCTTCAATAACAGATCCACAGTTTACCAGGATGCGCATCCTTTATTCGCAGATTCCTTTATGAAAGAGGGGGGCCGAAATACGCAATGGAAACGATTTTTGAAAAAGATAAAACAAGATGAAGATTTGGATTTTAAAGATGTGATGACTCTGATTTCTTCAAGATTGCGCCTATTTTACGAAACACTTAACACCAACAAGAAATGAGTTCCGCTTCAAAAGCGTAACTCCATTGTCTTTTTATACCTCCGGCAACATGTAATTACTATCAGTAATTATGGTTAGCATACCTGTAATTCGGGTAATTTTATTAGACTTTTAGCAACTAATTTTGTATTCGAATTTACGTCAATAATAAACAATTAAATTAAGAGGATAAAACAATGAAGAACTTCAGTTATCACAATCCCACCCGCATTGAGTTCGGAACAGGGAAAGAAGAAAATGTCGGTCAATATATTTCGGAACACGGCATATCAAAAGTGTTGATCGTTTACGGTTCGGAACGTATCAAAAAGAACGGTTTGTTCGACAAAGTAGCCAAATTACTTACCGACAATGGTATCAGTTTTGAAGCGTTAGGTGGCGTGCAAAGTAATCCGTTGCTTAGTAAAGTGTATGAAGGAATAGAAATTGCCAAATCTAAAAACGTGGAAGCAGTTCTTGCTATCGGAGGCGGTTCGGTACTTGATTCGTCGAAAGCCATTGCAGCCGGAGCAAAATACGACGGCGATGTATGGGATTTCTTTACATATAAAGGAATTCCTTCTAATGCATTGAAGATTTTTGATATTATGACGCTGGCAGCTACCGGTAGCGAGATGAATAATTTCGCTGTAGTAACTAATGACGAAACAAAGGAAAAATTCAGTCTGGCCGGACCTGCCACTTATCCAACAGTCTCGGTTATTAATCCTGAATTACAAGCTACAGTTGGCAACGATTATCTGGCATATTCGGCAGCCGATATTTTTGCTCACAGTCTGGATATGTACCTCTCAGCTACTTATTTGCCCGAATATATGGCCGGATATGTGGAAAATATTCTGAAAACAGTGATACGTACCACCAATATTCTGCTGGCCGATACCAACAACTACGAAGCACGTGCCGAATTTGCCTGGGCTGCAACGCAAGCCTTGAATTTTACTACTTTCTGCGGAGTAGAGAATAACAGGTACGATACTCATTTTCTGGAACATACCCTTTCGGCCGAATATAATATTGCACACGGAGCTGGACTTTCTATCCTGATGCCAGCCTGGATGAAGTGGCAAAAGCAATTTCTGCCCGAACGATTCGATCGTTTTGCCAAAGTCATGTTTAACGTAGAAGGTGCAGACGCAGGTATCGAAGCCTTAAAAGGATGGTATTCTAAAATTGGTGCACCCGTAACTCTGAAAGAAGGAAATATACCAGAAGAAGATATACCAATGCTGGTTGGAAAACTATCTGCAGTGGCAAAAAACTGGGGATCCGAAGCTTTGTATACCAGGGAGATGATTACTACAGTATTGGAAAATGCAAAATAATAACCTGTAATCTTAACATATTCTTTTATTACCTTTGCAAGGTTTAAAAATATAGAGGAACATATATGATATTTTATTTTTCAGGAACAGGTAACTCCAAATGGATAGCCAATACGGTTTCTTCTTATCAGCAGGAGAGATTGATTTCTATTGCAGGAGAAATGACAGATCCCGCAAATTCATTTCATTACACTTTACAGAATAATGAAAAGATAGGTTTTGTATTTCCGGTATACTCGTGGGCTCCTCCGGCTATTGTTTTGGATTTCATCCGAAAAATACGCCTTGAAAACTATCACGGTCAATATATGTTTTTTATCTGCTCCTGCGGAGATGAAGCCGGACTCACTTTACCTATAATTCAAAAAGAAGCTGAATTGAAAGGGTTGAAATGGAACGCTGGATTTTCTGTAATTATGCCTAATAATTATGTATCATTACCAGGATTTGATACCGATCCGAAGGATTTGGAAAAAAAGAAACTGGAAGAATGTATTCCTGAGCTTCAGCGAATTAATAAGCTTATTGCGGAATGCTCTCCGGATATATTTGAATGCAAAAAAGGAAGTTGGGCTTACCTGAAAAGTCGTATAATAAACCCGTTATTCAATAAATATCAGGTTACAGCCAAACCATTTTTTGCAACTGATGCATGTATCTCTTGTGGATTATGTGAAAAGATCTGTCCCATGCGTAATGTTTCGGTTGATATAAAACCTGTTTGGGGCGATAATTGTACATCCTGCCTGGCATGTTATCATATTTGTCCGAATCATGCCGTTCAATATGGCAAAGCAACTAAAAATAAACATCAGTATTTTAATCCCAATGTCTGATTAATAAAAAAGCTCTGCATAACTGCAGAGCTTTTTTTTCGGGTTGTTATTTTTGAACGGTTTTGGTTGAACTCAAAAATAACAGTGGTTTAGAATATATTCATAGGGTTAGTGCCGTTTTATTCGTATTGTCCTAAGTAAATATTCACTGGTATATAGAAAAAGAATAGAGTTAGTTGTAAATAATTTAATTTATCGTATTTATGCAAAGAAAAGGAATAGTTTCCTTCTTCTAATCGACTAATTTGAATTCGATAAAAGAAAGAACATATAAGTGTTATTTGGCTTTGAATCCGTTAAAGCTTGTTGAGTAGGTCTATTAGCTGTTGTTTTTGTCTGGATGAAACCGGTATCTGTGTCTTGTCTTTTAATATTAAAAAGCCCCCATCACTCTTGTCTAACTTCTTGATATAATTGATGTTAACTAAATGAGATTGATGAGGCCTCAGAAAGCCGAAGCCGGCAAGTAAATCGGCATATTCTCCTATTCCTTTGGATACCACAATTTTTTCTCCTGTATTTAGACGAAATGTAGTGTAGGCATTATCGGATACACAATGTACTATTTCGCTGATATTTACGATATGAATCTCTTGCGATGTTCGAAGTACCAATTTCCTTTCTTTTGTACTTTCCTGATTGGCGAAGAGGGTATCTGTTTGTGAGGAGTTATTTATTTTCCCTATTTCAAGAATGGCCCGTTCGACTCCGTTTTTAAATTCAAACTCATTTATCGGTTTTAATATGTAGTCAATTGCACTGAATTTTATGGCTTTAATCGCAAAATCATTGAATGCTGTGATAAAAATCAGTTTAAAGTCACGCTTTTTGAGCCTTTGTAGCACATGAAGTCCGGTTCCTCCCTTAATCTCAATATCAAGGAAAACTAGTTCAGGGTTCTGCTCTTCGATAATTTTCACAGCATCATCCACACTTTCTGCCTCAGCAGAAACAGTAACTTCCGGGAAATAATCCGCCAATAAAAACTTGATAGTTTCTCTTGAGCTTTTTTCGTCATCTATAATAACAACTCTAACCATGCGAATTATGTTTTTAATGGAAGTTTAACAGTAACCAATGTTCCCGATCCGTTTTCCCGGCTTTTGTCGGTGATGTTATAGGTAATAGCTGTTCCGTATTTTTTTTTCAAATTAGCCACTCTCTCCCTGAATATCTGTAAAGCGTACGATACATGAGTAGATAGGGTTGTCTGAGTAGAATTACTTATGCCTGGACCGTTGTCGTCTACAGAGATCACCAACCAATCACCTTCTTTACTAAAGTTAAGTGCAATGTATCCATTTTTCTCCAATTGTTCGATGCCATGTATTACGGCATTTTCTACAAATGGCTGGATAAGCATGGGGGGTATAAATATGTCTTCCGTATCCAATTCCTCAGAAACATTGATGACAAAAGAAAGTTTATCTCCCAACCTCAATTTGTGAAGCAACAGGTAGTTCTCCAGTGTTTGCTTTTCCTCCTGAAGGGAAATCAGCTCTTCTCTGGAATTTTTAAGGATAGAACGCATTAAAGAGGAAAAGCTGCTGAGATAAAATGCCGCTTTACGACCATCATTCTGTAGCATATAGTTTTGAATCGCACCTAGAGAATTGAAAAGAAAATGAGGATTCATCTGGGAACGCAGAAGTTTTTGCTCCAGTTCAATCTGCTTGGCTTTTTGTCGTCTGCGTTTCTGCTGAGCTACCCAAAAAGCTGCGGCTGCAAAAAGCAGAACGAACATGGTTCCACCCCATATGTAAAGATTTTGAAATCGAATGCGGGCATTCTTAAGTTCGTTTTCCTTGTTGAGGGACTCTATTTGTCTTTCTTTTTTTTCGTTTTGATATTTTGCCTCAATTTCAACAACCTTTTCCTGTAAATTTTGGCTTTGAAGAGAATCCCCCAGCGAATAGAAGTTCTCGTGATATATGAGGGCTTCTTTCCAGTCTCCTTGCTTCTTTGCCGCTTTGTACAAACCCTCAAGTGAATTCTTCTTTTCCTGAACGAAATTGAATTTTTCTGCGATTTTGAGCCCTCTTAAAAAGTTATTACCGGCATCAACCGGTTTATTTAATACAAGATTTACTTCGCCTAATAGATTGTACGAATAAACCAATCCATAGTAATTATTGTCTTTTGTGTTAATTTGCAATGCCTCTTGTGCTGCTGTTAATGCTTTCTGACTTTGATTCGCAGCCAGATAAACACTGGAAAGATTATTCAGGGCAGTAGACATTCCGACGGTGTAATGCTCTTTTTTACAACGTTCGTACATTTCGAGGTAATACTTGATGGACTCATCGTATTTTTTCTCTGTTTCACATGTAGACCCAAGTTCGTTTAGAATGCTGATCTGTGTAGTGAATTTAGCGTATTTAGGATTTACAGCAAGTATTCGGGCTTTTTCAATAAATACTTTCCACATTTTATCGATGTTCAACTGTTTGTAGACATCTCCAATATTCAGATAATAAGCCGCGATATTCGTAGAATCGCCACATTGGAGCCGCAATTCCAATGCTTCGAGTTGCACTTTTAAGGCTTCCTCATATTTCCCGGCATCAATATAATCTATTCCTATGTTTAATAATGCATTGGCGGCTCTGGATGTATCACCTGCCAACAAATACGTTTTGCTTGATTTGTATGAAAGATCAATGCCTTCTTTTCTATTTCCGGAATCACTTAAGATTATAGCCAGATTATTCAATATCTGAGCCTTCATGTGAAGATTGTTTTCTGCTTCTGCATGAGTAAGAGCAATCCTGTAGGTCTCGATACTTTTTTCGATATTTCCGGCTGTCTCGTACGACTCAGCTTTATCAAACCATTTTTTTGACTCATGGAATGATGCCGCAAATATTTCCTGGGTAATTGTTATAAAAAACAATCCCCAAAGAATCATTCGTAGAAAGCTAACTCTATTTATATAAATGATAATGTTCAATGTCTTATATATAATAAGCTGATAAATGCAAAAGTATCACTTTCAAGTTATATTTATAGTGATTTGCTCCTTTATTTTATATAAAATGTCGTTTTTCCTTTGAATTAGCTTACGTTTTAGCCTGTAAATTCTCAAAGAACAATATTATATCTTTCAGCTCAGTATCCTTTAGTATTACCTTTTTTTCTTTATCCAGCAGATAAAGCGTTGGCATCGCTTTAAGATCGTATAACTCTTCATTTAAAATTTGTTGTATCTCATCGTAGCCATTTACCCAGTTGCCGGGCATTTCGGAGTGCATTTTATTCCAGCTTTCAGTATCATTTTGAGTGTATAGCGATAGAATTGCAAGGGTATGCTTATTTATCAATTCATTTATTACATCAGATTCTGCAAGTTCTTTCATTGTCTGTTTGCAGTCTTCGCAATCGATGTCATTCAAAAAAAGCAAAAGGTACGGACTTTTAAGATTTCGAAGCTGTCTTTTTCTACCATCAGCCAGGGTATAAGTGAAGTTTGTTGCAACGGAGCCCGGCTGGTTCTTTTGTGCCAAAGTTAACAAAGCTTCGAAGCGTATGCAGTCTGCATCGCTTGTCAGTTTTGAACTTACCAAGGTTTCAAGAACGGGAATATATAATTGTTCGTTTTGAAAGGGCGAATTGGGATCATACAGATATTTCTCTGCCAATCCTGCAAAATAATGAAAAACAAGACTATCTTTTTCGGCAGCCTTCATCATGCTGCTAATATAACCATAGGCCCTTTCTTTATCGGTAAGTTTCAGCACATCGATGTAATTGACAAATGCCTGTTCGGTAACTTTAGGCATGTGTATGTAGGCTGTATCTGAAAAGTCAAAATGTACCCAGTAATTTTTTGCCAGGTAGTCTGCCCGTTCTTCGGGTACAGTGATGGTAACAGGCACGGTTGGCAACTGAAATTCCTTAGATTCCGGTTGAGTTTCAGGAAATGATTTACCTGACTGACCGCACGACATTGTTCCTCCCAATCCTAAAAGGAATAATAAGACCATTGCTATTTTCATTTTTCGGATGTTTTAATTTATTTCAAAAGTAATCAATTTATTTAAAACTTACTAGTCTAACATAAATTTATCAGATCACTATTTTAGGAAAAAAATAAGCCCTGGTAAATTTGATTTTACCAGGGCTGTCAAAGAATGTGTTCACTGCTTACTATGTTTTGGCTAACTTATGGGAGAGATGCGGCGTTCGAATTCAAGCTATACCGATACACACAGCGTACCTGTCTCGCCGTATTCCGAGTGTTTGTTGTCGTGGTAATTGTTGTTACCGGAGAAACCTGTGGTGTCGTAACATGATCCCAATAGTACGTATACTTTTTTAAATTGTCACTTGGCGCTGACGAACTCCAGTAATCCAAGGTCGTTTTAATTGGATTGTGGTACTGGTACGGATCAGTTGGATCTCCAACATATCCTATCACTTTACCTAATTCACTTACGGAAGGCATATAATAGGCTGCTCTTTGTGACGCCGTGAGAGGAGCTCCACCCGGAATACCGGTTAAATCGTATCCAGCTTTTTGCATGCAAAGTTGAGCTGAAGGAGACTTAGGCGTTCCCGCTTTATTATATAAATACAATGTATTAATCCATCCGTTGACTTCAACTCCGTCAAAGGTAAACGTATAACCGGATTGAGTATTTGGCAATGTAATATTATCATTCCCCCAGGCAAGGCTATTTCCGTCTTCCTCGAACCGTTCCATATATAACCCATTTTCCAATAGGATGGGTGCCCACTGTCTAATTGTAACTACCTGAGGTATATCTCCACCATCGTGCCATGTTTTAATCTTTGTTTCCCTATATGGTAGAACATTGGGATCGTTTGGATCGCCAGAATATTGCCAGGGAAGAATATAATATACATAGTACATGTTAGGAACGGTTCCTATTTCCTTGAAATCTGCGCTTCCACTTGGGAATATCCAACTGCTTCCATTTGATTTCAGAAATTTAAGCCAGTTAGTACTTTCGTATCCTGCAACGAAATCTACTTTATAACCTCCTTTTAGAACCTGTATGTATCCTGATGACGCATGTGCATCAAAATTAAATTCATCCTGTAAGAAACCCCAGTCACGTAAAGCCAAGTCAACACGCCAACTAACTCCGGGCGCATCTCCTTCAACAACAAGATCTGCTGATCCGTTTATATGTCCGTCTTCTAGCGCACCTCCCCAACCGGACAAATCTAGTGTAACTGCATATTGGGTGTTGCGTTCTACATCGAAGTTTGTTGTAATGTTGCTACCTAAACTGAATCTGTAAATAATGGTCCCAGACATTTTAATGGCAGAACTTTCATAGTATTGATAGAAGGCTTCTATTTCCAGATAGGAACTGTTTGGTTTATCTCCAACTTTTTTAGCTGTTTGATCAGGATTAGGACTTTTCTCTCCTTGTTTATTTTCAAATTGAAACAAAGGAATAGCGGTTCCTTCGTGCCCTCCGGCAATTTTTGTACCCGTCGCAGAAGTTAGCGTTCCCCAAGAAGTAACAATAGCCTCATCACCTGCCAATACATTCGTTGTATTAGTTCCACTTGCATTATTTATGTCGTTTCCCAATACACAACTGGTTGGTACATTGCGTAATTTGATTGTTTTAGGAATAATTCTAATTTCCTTCCCAGTTCCTACAGATAAATTAGTGCCGTCAATCTTCACGGTTACCATGGCTAATGTTCTTACCAATTTTGCATCCATATTTGTTACGCTTCCCAGTGTAACGGGAGTTGCCTCGGCATACATCATACATTTGTTTGGTATCCCGTTTGTCGCAATTTGATTAAGATTTTTTAAATCATTTAAAGAGTTTATTGTTGCTGTCGAGGTTATTTTACTCCCATAATTAGCCACAAGATAGAATTTAGAGTTTGCCTCCACACCGTTAAATGTCAAAATAGTAGACAATGTTGAACTATTTAAAGGCAATCCTGGTGTAACGGTTGGCAAAGGAGCTGTACCTGCATAGTTTGCGTCAAAATAGTACGACCCAAGTATTACGGTACCCGTTGTGTTGAAAACAAGTACATTGATGTCGTTTACTGTATTGTAATCCGTACGGGTGCTATATGCTTTTGTAGATATACTTTTCACGATAGGTTCCGGTAAAGTAATTGTCATCCTTACATCCACAACTTCATCTGTTGGACATTGATTATCAAGTGAATCGTCAATACAAGATGGTAATATAAATATTGACAGAATCACCGAACCGGTTAATATTTGCTTTATTGATAACATACTATATATGTATTTAAAGTTTTACAATATGGGGTCAAGTTCTTCTATATACCAATCTGGTACAGTAACGATTACACCTACGCTGCTGAACTTGATCAGGATAGGTATGAGTACTTCATTTTTTGTTACATCAATGCTGGGATTGGCAATCAGAAAATCTTCCAGTCTCAGACTGTGTAATATCTCTCCTGATGGATAAACCAAATCAATGGTTACAGGATTCTCTTTTTCGATCCTGAATATATTAAATCGGGCAGTCATGTTCAGCCTGCTTTCATTGTATGTCATTGTTGGATAATAAGAACAAAGTTCACCACCTGCGCTGTTTGTGAAATCGGTATATGGATATAGATTGTTCACAACTAATGTTGCCGAAGGCCCGCTATTTGCAGCAGGACCTAATCCTCTCACTTCTACAGTCATTTTAATGTGAGAGCTTTCAAAAGGAATTGTATCACGTACCCAGTAAGTTTCGGGAACGTTGATGATTTTGCTTCCAAAATACAATGAGTCGTTCGTGTTTATAACTGTGTTATCAAAATATCCGGGATGGGCAAAGAGGATATTTCCCATATTGCCGGCCTGTGGATCGCTAACTTTGGTGTCATCATATGGGTTTCCAATACATACGATACGATAATCTCCTGGTTCCAGTTTTAATCGGGTACTTTGTCTGGTTATCAGTTCGTTCTGATCTACTTCTTTCGTTTGAACAAGATGATTCTCTGAGTCGAAAACATACAGATTTACCTTCCCGATTTTCTGGTTAAATATCTGCGTAACCCCGTCTCCCTTATAGCTAAAATATAGGTAGGTTCTTTCGCATTCATCCATATCATCATTAATACATCCTGTCGTCAGAACGATAAACAACAGCATTGTAATAGTTTGTATGTATTTCATTTCTGTATGTTTTAATGAGTTAAAGACAGGCGGGCAGGCATTGCTGCCCGCCTGGTTGTATTTGCTTAAATCAACCTGATTCCGGTTTAATGGAATACAGGAGTCAGTGTTTCAATAGTCCAAGGAAGAACTGTTACATCTACGTTTACGCAGATAGTGGAAGTAGGATCCCATGGTCCAATGTTGATTTCTTTAAATGTGAGATTAATCTGATAAATGTGACCGGCTATTGGAGCTGCATGCCCTGTAAAGGTTGCTGTTGCTACGTATTTGTAAGTCACAACTACATTTGGATCTAATGCCAAAACATTGTCAAGAACCAGTTTGATGTTTGGGAAACCATTCGGGAAGAAATTGTACGCATATCTTTCAGAATTAGTTGTTCCAGGATTATAGATGTCACTAGGAGCATCCATAAGAATTGATGCAATGCTATTGTAGGCCCAAGCAATTTCAGGAGCAGCTCCGAATACATATTTGCCGGCAACAGGAGTTGAACCTGGTTCAAGAATATCAGTATTAATTAATAGTTTAGGAGCAACAGCTACACCTGTTCCTAGTGTTACAAACCGGTTGAAGTCTATTAGTCCAATTCCTTTTAGTACAAAACTGGAATATAAAGCTGAATTTAAATTATCACACTGTATATTACCGATTTCAAAACGAGCAACCAACGGTTTAAGTTCAATTTCTGCATTATACAAGGTGTAGTGAGGATCTGCATTTGTCTCTGGAACAACAGCTAAAGTGAGGTCTTCACCATAAAGAGTAACATACTCTTTTGTATCACCTGTTACAGCTTCAGTATTTTCGCCGGCTGCATCCAACTGGGATGCTTTAATAGTATTGGCGTTGGTCCAGGTAATGGTTTTACCAACATTATTACCAACAATTAAAACTGCATCAATCAACGGATTCAAGTTGTGATAAATAACTCCACTCCCTGTTGTAAGAGCTGCCCAATCAGTGCTGGCATCTGTTACAGTTTCTGATCTGTAAATTGTACCGCTTCCTTGATTGTAGAATACAATTTTAACATCTTTCAATCGCATAGTTGTTGAAACTGAAGGTGCATCAACAGCCTTAGTATCCAAGGCGCTGGCTACTCCATTGATCTTTAATGTTACACTCTTTGATCCATCAGCAACTGAAGGAACTTCGTCTTCTGTGCTGCACGCGAACAAACCTAGGCCCGCGCAGGCAACTAGTAAATATCCAAAAAGTTTCATAATAAATAGTGTTAACTGTGAGTGAAAAAATAATTAACTGTGAATCATAAATCTTCCAGTAGTTTATTCAGTTGGTCCAGATTTTCGCTGGCTTCTGAGAGGCCCTTATCAGCCGCCTTGATGAAATATTCTTTCGCCTCCGTGTATTTGCCACTTTGGGCCAAAGCAACTCCAAGGTTATTCCACACCTCTGGCTGATCTTTCATTTTTCCCATATTCTTCATAGCTTCAGTAGGCTGACCTTTTTCAATCAGTACTGCTGCAGCATTGGTTATCGCTACCGGGCTTTCCGGAAACGTTTGTGCGGCAATGGCGAATGCTTCGTTTCTTGCCTGGGAGCCTTTCTCGTAACTGTAAGCTACCTGATACATTTCGTTCAGGCTCAATAGCTTTGGATTTGTTTTAATTTGTTCTTTTGCTTTGTCTATAGTAAATTGTTTAACGGTGAAGTTTACAACACAAGTATTGCGACGAAGGGGTGGAAACAGATCCTGTAGAATTGTCTGATATGTTTTACCACTGTTAAGCTCCATGATTCTTCTTTCGCGACCATCCATTACGTCGGTACTCTTAATAATATCAAGGACCTTGTCTTTATCTTCGATTGTATAACTCTCTAACGCTTTTACCAGACCATCCCAATCTTCGCCTTTCCAGTCCAGGATAAAGAGTCCTTTTTCCAGACTATGGCTTTTTTGTAAATGGGCAGCCAGCGATTTAGCGCGGTTTTCAGAAAGTTTCATATTATTGAGATAGATACCTTCGGGCGATGCAAAACCTGTAATTTTTATATTTGTAAGCGTAATGTCGCTATTGTTCTTAATATTGCGGAGTGTAGAAGCTACCTTTTCAAGCTCTGCCTCGTTATTATCGAAAGTGGGGAGAACTACATAGCTGCCTACCTTATAGTTTAGATAAATCTCCAGAATTTCGTTTCGCATTTTGATTGCTTCAACTTCGGGTGTAATATAATTAACTACGTATGAGGGTTTGAACTCTTCTTTCAATACGGGAGATGCGAGCAATCGCTCTTCTTTGCCAAGTCCGCAAAGCGCACATCCGGTTATTTCCTGATTTAATACCAGTTTTCCTTTTTTCATCCATTGGCTGTAAGGAACAGTCGTTTTGTATTCAATTACTTGAGCTTCCGTATTGATTCTATGAATCATTGCAAATGGCTGCTGACTAAATTCTGGTTTGCCATTTAACTGTAATGTCCGTTTCAATACTTTGCTTCTTGTGTTTCCACTTATTACAACAGGAGGTAATTCCTTTGTATCCTTGTTGTCGGACGAAATTAGTACAGGAGTCAACGTAATCATATGCTGGGAGTTAATATCCAGCTTGCTGATATTGATATTCATAGTAATATCAAGCTCCTGTCCACTTTTCTTGATGAGTTGATTTTCGACAGATATTTCGCTGGAGTAATTTCCCTGAGCCACTACATTTGCTGAAATCAGCAGTGAGGCTATTAGTATGTTGGTGAATGTTTTCATAATGCTCAGGTTTATTTAATTATATAAATAATGGATATGGCTGCTTTAGTAACTCCAAAATAATCTTTTGTGTCTTTTTTTACCCATTCTCCGCAGTTCACACAAACGTATTTGTCGTGATCTAAGCGTGCGTATCCTGCACCAATTACTGCTTCCATGCTCCAGTGCGGACTTAATATCCATTGATATCCATAGGAAATACCTCCGCCCCAAAGATTGCCTTCGTAACGGTATTTTTCCATATTGTCACTAAGGAATGAAAGTCCCCCCACATTATACGCAGCATAATGTCCATGCAGACCCAGAAAATGGCCGTTAAATTTTTCACAAAACCAGTATCGCACCTCAGGTTGAATCCCAATGTGTTTAAACTTTCCATCTTCTCCGAAATTCCATGGATTGTAATTCCCTGAAATGTCGAGTGTAACCTTTCGGCTAAGACTCATTTCGACACCCAGGTTTATGGTGCTGGTAAGGTCGTAAAGCAGGTTGCTCTTTACTGCAAAAGTTTGTCCATATGTTGCTGCGAACGGGGCAAACAAAACTAGTAGAATGATTAAAAGTCGTTTCATATTCTTTATATTAAAATGACCTGTAAATAAATATTTTTTATCCTGGCTAAAGTAATATCTTTCATCCTCATCGATTAAATTGGACATACCACTGTAAACATGGAATATGAACAACAACTTATCATATTGAAGATTAAAGAGAAGGTCAATCTTTTAATAAACTGACATTTAGGGAAATAATAATTTTTTTGATATTTGTTAAAGAGAAGGTCGGACGAAATAATATAAAAACATATACTAAATAGCTACAGATTAAAGAAAAGGTCTATTCGAAATATAAAATACCAATTAATTCAGTTAGCAGATATTTGGTGAAAGAGAAGGTCTTCACTATATCAACACAAAGGATAAACGAAATGTTTATTCCATGAATGGGTAATTGTATTTTTTATATTAATTTATCTTATAAAAGCTTACGAATTTTGCTTATATAGACCAATGTCAGGCGCACTTTTATTTATTCAAAGCGACATCTTGATGGTTTGTATTTGTGGAATTGTTTTTGACGATTGATAGAAAATTGGATATATTTAACCTTATTTGCTTATTTTAGATTTATGATGTTTATTTTTTTAGCTTAATTAAAGTTATGTTGCTGATACTGGATGATCTTTATATTTTCTTGATATATATTCTCTGTCTTACGTGTTTTGTACAAATTAATTTTAATAGGTCAAAATTCATGCTTGATTAGGTATAGATTTGTTTTAATCCCGAATTTTATAAATTATGAAATAAAATAATCTCTCCCGACTAAGGGTTTTTATTTAATTTTACGACTCTATTAAGGATGAAGGCTAAATTTACTTAATGTCTGATTGTTGGAAAAACACAATAACAATACCATGCAGTTAGTTTGCAGTTTGGCTACGCTTGACTCGCAAGTAGCGTTCAAATCACTTTATATGGTCTATTTTGACCGTTTAATGCGATTTGTGACTTGTCATGTCGGATCCGAGCCAGTAGCAGAAGAAATCGTATCAGATACATTTTTAGCTGTATGGGAAAATAGAAAATCGCTTTTAGAGGTAACAAACTTCGATTCCTATATTTACACAATTGCCCGACATAAATCAATATCGTATTTTCGCACGAATCACATGATTAAGGTAGAAATCGATGAAACTGTTTCTGATCTTTTTTTTCAAACAGATACTACTCCAGAAGAAGACTTCATATCCAAAGAAACTGTGAATAGCTTGAATAACGCCATTAATTCGCTTCCCGATAAGTGTAAAATGGCATTTAAATTGGTGCGAGAAGATAAAATGAAATATAAGGATGCTGCTCAAGTACTGGATATTTCTGTCAAAACATTGGAGGCGCATATTACAACTGCAGTAAAAAAAATAAGAGAAGCTTTAAGTAAAGAGTTGGAGTGATTCGATTATTTATTAACCAGACTAAGGGTTTTTTCTTTTTCGTGCGACTATACTATTAGAACGGATAATTCATGAAATATAAAATAGATCATATAATAGCACGGGTTCTTTCCGGAGAAAGTTCATCGGAAGATATTCTTCAACTAAGTGATTGGCTTAATGCCGATCATAAAAATAAAGATGAGTTTCGGAAGTTAAAGAGCTACTGGGATGCAGAAGTTTCTTTTAGGAACTCTGTTGCGCCGGAAATAACATTGAAGAAACTACGGGATAAAATAACTGCGGCCGAAAGAAAGAAAAAACTTAAACAACTCCTAATTGTTGGTTTACCGATTGCGGCCTGTATTTGTTTATTGATAACGGTCTCTTTTCTATTTTACATTAATAGTAAAGTGGATCCGGTTGAATATTATACCTATATAAGTGGTAATCATAAATCCGAATTTACCTTAACTGATGGGACTAAAGTCATTTTAAATAAAGATGGCAAATTAACTTATTCAAGTTCTTTTGGAGATAAATGCAGAACTGTTCAATTGGAAGGAGAGGCCTTCATTGAAGTAACTAAAGATTCGACAAGAGTGTTCGAGGTAAAGATGGATCAGGCTTCAATTAAGGTTTTAGGTACTAAATTTAATGTAAAAGCGAATCCACATGAGAATTCGATCGAGGCAACTTTGGTGGAAGGATCAATCCGTTTTGAAAGTGAAACGCAAAAGGTTTTACTAAATCCAAATCAGCAGCTTAAATATAATAAACAGACGGCGAAAATAGACATTAATAGTGTTGATACTGAGTTTTATACATCATGGAAATATGATGTTAGCAAATACAAATCATTATCTCTTAAAAATCTTGTTTGTGATTTAGAAAAAAAATATAAAGTGAAAATTGAAATAATAAACAGGAAACTTGAAGATGTTATTGTATCTGGGTCCTTTAGTAATGACCAATCAATTGAAGATGCATTGGAAGTAATATCCCGGAGCATACCATTTGAATGGGACAAAAAAGGGAATACCTATTATGTTCGTTAATAGAAACTCATAATTAAAAGTATAGCCTATGCAAAGAAATTGTTAACCTAAATTGTATGAAAAAACCGACAATGAGTCATCGCCGGTTTTTACCTTTCAAAGATTTAATTACTGCTTCAGGCATCTTCGTCGGCAAACATTGTTGCTTGAAGCGAATTGTTAACCTTTTACAAAACAAAAATATGGAAAATGTTTCGTATTACAAGTCCTTTCTGACAAAGGATTTGAAAAAAATCTTTCAAATTATGAGAATCACGTTTTTTCTTCTTTTTGTAACGTTTTTTGAGGCGTTTGCAGTCGAAACTTCTTATTCGCAGATTACAAAGGTTTCGGTTGAAGCAAATCAACTCAATTTAAGCGAACTATTTACTTTGATTGAAAAGCAGAGTGAGTTTTTGTTTTTTTATGTAGATGCAGATGTTCGAAATGTTAACGTGAACATTAAAGCCCGGAATACCCAAATAGACGCAATCCTTTCTCAGGCGTTGCAGGGTACAGATCTTTCTTATACGATTACGAATAGGAATATAAATATTTTCAGGAAAACAGATTCATCGCAACAACATTTAAAGCGGGTTACAGGAAATGTAACAGATTCAAGAGGTGAATCTATTATTGGGGCGAATGTGGTAGTAAAGGGTACGGTAAACGGCACCACTACTGATATGGATGGAAATTATAGTATTGAGGTAAGTTCATCCTCAGTGCTTCAGGTTTCTTACATAGGATATCATACTTTGGAAATTCTTGTTGGAGATAAATCTAAAATTGATATTAAATTGGTTGATGATGCTTTGAATTTGAGCGAAGTAGTAGTTGTTGGTTATGGAACACAAAAGAAGGCTAATCTTACAGGATCAGTAGCTTCCGTTTCGGCCAAGGATATGGGTAAACGCCAGGTTGGCCAGACTTCATTAGCCTTACAGGGACTTGTTCCGGGTGTGGCCATTACTCAGAGGAGCGGACAGCCTGGAGCTGATGGTGGAACTATCAGTATCCGCGGTAAAACAACGTTGGGGAATAATGATGCATTGATTCTTGTTGATGGGGTTGAAATGGGGATAAATAATATTGATGCCTCCTTAATCGAATCTGTTTCGGTATTAAAAGACGCAGCATCTTCAGCCATTTACGGTTCTCGTGCTGCAAATGGAGTTATTCTTATCACTACAAAACGAGCAGAAGCCGATAAATTTTCTGTTTCATACAGTGGTTATCTTGGATGGCAAAGCGCTATTGACTTGCCAAACATGGTAGGAGCTTTAGATCACATGCGTATGACTAACCAAGCTTATACCAACATTGGAAAGTCTCCCTTATATTCAGATGCTTATCTACAGGAATATGAGGAGAATATGACAACAAATCCAGATAGATATCCAGATACAGACTGGATTGGAGAAACGTTGACCAATAATGGGTTGATGCAAAATCATTTTGTAACATTAAGCGGAGGATCCAAGCGAATCCGTACTTCTGCAAATATTGGGTATCTGGACCAAAATGGTATTATAGAAAATTCTAATTTCAAACGTTATACTTTTCGTATGAATACGGATATGGATATTTCAGATCAATTTTCAGCACGGATTGACGCTCATGTAGGTATGACAAAGAGATTGTCTCCTTCCAGAGGAGATGCATTTCATTGGATGAGTAGAATACCTGCTATTCAGGCAGGTCGTTTAACAACCGGACAGTGGGGGGAAGGTTGGAATGGAGATAACCCAATCGCTTTCACAAATGATGGCGGATTGCAAACCGTTAATAGTCCATCGGCAGTACTTAACTTTGCATTAACATATAAACCTACTGATTGGCTGACTGTTCAAGGAAATTATTCTCCCAATTATTATGAAACACACAATACATCATTTAGCAAGATGGTGCAGACTTACAAGTATGACGGAACACCTTATTACAGAGCTCCTCAAAAAAGTACGTTAAGCGATCAGTCAGATAGAAGTCTAAGAAATTTACTAACAGCATCTATTACATTTGATAAAACATATGGTAATCATGGGATAAAGGCTATGGCTGGCTATCAACAAGATGATTTCCGAAATGACGGACATAGCGGATACAGGGAAAATTTTGCATTTCCTGATTATCCGGTTTTGAGTGCAGGAGGCGAGGATAATCAAAAAGCATATGGCTGGGCTTCCGAATGGGCACTGCAATCTCTTTTCGGTCGTGTTAATTATGATTACAAAGAAAAGTATCTTTTTGAAGCTAATATGCGTTACGACGGTTCTTCTAAATTTGCCGATGGTCATAAATGGGGTGTATTTCCATCATTTTCAGCTGGTTGGAGAATTTCAGAAGAGTCATTCTGGCAACCTGTTAAAGGAATCGTAGATAATTTAAAAATTAGAGGTTCCTGGGGGCAATTAGGAAATCAAAACATCGGGGATAATTATCCGTTTTCGTCGGATGTAAACTTAGGTATTAAATATATATTTGATAAAGCAGTCACATCAGGAGCCGGTATTACAAGTCTGGCTAATTCTAAAATTACTTGGGAAACAACCTCAATTACTGATATTGGATTAGATGCGACAATCTTTGGAAAATTAAATTTGACAGCCGATTATTTCTATAAAGTTACCGATGATATTCTTTTGAAATTAAATGTGCCTTTGATTATAGGTATGGATGCACCTCAGCAGAATGCAGGTAAAACTGAAAACCGTGGTTGGGATTTAGGAATTAATTACGCTGATAAGTTTGGTGACTTCAACTATAAAGTGGCTTTAAATATTTCAGATGTAAAAAATAAAATACTTGATTTAAAAGGAATTAATGAAACCGGACTAACTGTGTTTCGTGAAGGAGAGGAAATGTATTCGATATACGGATTAGAGTCTACAGGCTATATTCAACCGGAGGATTACGACGCAAATGGGAAATATCTTTACGCAACTCAATATGGTAGTTTTGGTCCCGGCGATATAAAATACAGGGATCAGCTAACGATAGATACAGATGGGGATGGTATCGCTGATAAGGCAGATGGAGTAATAAATACTTCTGACAGAACTATTCTGGGAGGAACTATTCCTCGGTATACTTTTGGCATGTCTTTGTATGGAGAATATAAAGGGATTGATCTTAGTTTGTTACTTCAGGGCGTAGGTAAAGCAAATGGATATCTTAACGGACAGGGTATCCAAACATTTGTGGAAGGTGGATCGGTTCAGGAACAACATAAAGATAATTGGACAGTCGATAATAGAGATGCGAAGTTCCCCAGATTGGCATTTAATGAAACCAATAATATGCAAAATTCTTCTTTTTGGATGAAGAATGCCGCTTATCTGCGATTGAAAAATCTGCAATTGGGATATACTTTTCCTAAGAAATTGCTAAGTAAGACACCTATATCTCATCTTCGTTTTTATGTAAGTGGAGACAACTTGCTTACGCTTGATAGTTTCTGGGATGGCTTTGATGTGGAAGCTCCGGTTGGCAATGGGGGATATTATCCTCAATTGAAAACAATAAGTTTTGGAATGGATGTTAGATTTTAATTGTTCACCTGATAATATTGAATACAATGAAAAGATTAATAATATATCTTTCTGCAATTATAATAGGAATGACTTCTTGTGAAGGGTATTTGGATAAATTACCATTAAATACACCATCAGATCAAACATTTTTGGCAAATGAAACAGAGATGAAAATGGCTCTTGCCGGCTGCTATTCTGCTTTATGGCTTAACCATGAATCAATGACATTCTTTTTAGCATTGGATGAAGCGTCAGATATTGGATATGATAGAAATACGAATGCACTCCAGTCTTTAGCTCAAGGGTCGGCTGATGCAACGAATGGTACTGCTCAAAGTTATTGGGCGGGTTTTTATAGTGGAATTGCAAAATGCAACTATTTGATTGAGAATATGAGCAGAGGAGAAGCAGCCGTAAATGCTGATACATATGCTCAGATTAAAGCAGAGGCAAAGTTTTTAAGAGCTTTATATTATTCGTATTTGATTGAATTATATGGAGATGTTCCTTTGGTAAAAGAGGTGCTAACACTGGATAATTCTAATCAGCCAAGAACTCCAAAATCTGAAGTTGTCGATTTTATTTTGCAAGAGCTAACGGAAGCTGCCGCAGTTCTTCCTGCCACAAATAATCCAACATCGGGAAAGGCCACAAAGGGGGCTGCACTGGCTATTAAAGCAAGAACTGCACTTTATAATGAGCGTTGGGCTGATGCTATTTCTGCATCCTCGGATGTTATGGCGATGGAAGGTCTCCAATATAAGTTAGAAGATAACTACGCTACGTTATTCCGAAATGAGGGTCAGACTTCTAAAGAAGTCGTTTTTTCTGTTCAGTATTTGCTTGGAAATCAGGTCCATTCTTTGTATCGCTTGTTTGGATCCCGCAATGCATTGGCTCATACGAATAAAAAACCGGCTTACCAGTTGGCTGATTCATGGGAATGCACCGATGGATTGCCAATCGATAAATCTCCATTATTTAATCCTAAAGACCCATTTAAGAACAGAGACCCCCGGTTGGGTTATACGCTTGCTGTACCAGGTTCAGTATTTTTGGGATTTCAGTTTGAAACACATGGAGACAGTACTATGTGCTGGAATTATCTTACCAATAAAAGGGTGAACAATCTGGAGGCTACACACGCTTATGCCACTTTTACAGGAATTTGCTGGAGAAAATATGCTAATGTAGAAGATCGTCTGGCTATAAATGATTGTGAAATGAATACAATTCTTATTCGTTACGCTGAGGTTTTGTTGACATATGCAGAAGCAAAAATAAAAGCAGGTCAAATAGATGCATCCGTTCTAGCAGCTATCAATAAGGTTAGAAGTCGTCCATCTGTAAACATGCCTCCAATTACTACTACAGATCCGACGGAATTATTTTATGCCGTATGTAGGGAACGAAAATATGAACTTTCGGGAGAAGGGCTTCGTTTATTTGATATCCGTCGCTGGAAGATTGCAGAGGTTGTTATGAATCAACCGTTGTTGGGTCGGATGAAAAAATCGTATCCAGATAAAGCGCCCCGTATAGATAATTACGGAAACTCCTTCTACGAAGGTATACCTATTGCTTCGCAAGGAGAATCTGCAGACTTTAAAATGCGTATCGTCGATAGGAGAACATTTAATGTTAACAGAGACTATTTATGGCCAATACCGTATATTGAAAGACAGACAAATCCATCTTTGGTACAGAATCCTAATTATGAATAATTAATAGATTTGGGGAGAGAGGCTTTATTTCTCCCCAAACTATTTAAAATACGATGAAACTCATGAAACAATATATAATATTATTTATTACATTCTTATCTTTAACCTCTTTTCAGGGAAAAGATTCGGGAAAACAAAAAGACGTTGATGTCTGTGTTTATGGAGGAACGGCATCGGGAGTTATTGCTGCCTATTCGGCCAAAATGATGGGTAAGTCTGTTATATTAATTGAACCTGGAAAATATCTGGGAGGTATGACTACAGGGGGATTAGGTTCTACAGATATTGGTAATAAATTTGCAGTAACTGGCTTGTCCAGACTTTTTTACAGGAGAATAGGAGCTCATTATAATAAATTCGAACAATGGACATTTCCTCCAAGTGTTGCAACTACACAAATAATGAAGTTTGTAAAAGATGCTGACCTTGAAGTCATATATACTTATCGAATTACCAATGCAGATGTTCGAGATAAAAAGATTGAAACGATTACACTAGAAAATTCGGAACGACCCAAAACAGAACCTTTGCTGAAAATTAAAGCAAAACAATTTATCGACTGTACTTATGAAGGGGATTTGATGGCAAAGTCGGGCGTTTCTTATTTTGTAGGAAGAGAATCGAATGAAGAATATGAGGAGACATTGAATGGAGTTCAAATGTCTGTTATGCACCAGTTCCCGGATGGGGTAGATCCATATATTATTGAAGGAAACTCTGCAAGCGGCCTTTGCTGGGGAATTAATAATAACTCATTAAAGGAAAGAGGTCAAGGAGATAAACTAATACAAGCCTATAATTTTAGGCTTTGCCTTACAAACAATAAAGAAAATCAACGTGCTTTTGAAAAGCCTAAGAACTATGATTCCTCTAAATATGAATTATTAGCTCGGGCAATAAAAAAAATGACGCTGAACATTGATAACTTTTTATTGATTAATTGGGGAACAATGCCTGATAATAAGTATGACGTGAATAACAGAGGACCTTTGTCGACCGATATGATTGGCATGAATTACGAGTACCCGGAAGGTGACTATGAAACACGGGATAAAATCTGGAAGCAACACGTTGATTATACAAAAGGATTGCTTTACTTTTTAACCCACGATAAAAAAGTCCCAGAAGAATTAAGAACTCAGGTTGGAGAGTTTGGCTGGGCAAAAGATGAATTTGTAGATAACGATAATTTTCCGACACAGTTGTATGTGCGTGAAGCCCGACGATTAAACGGTGAATATGTAATGACTCAAAAAAATTGTCAGGGAGAAGAAACTGTTGGTGATGCCATCGGGATGGCAGCTTATGGGATGGACTCTCATAATTGTCAGCGTATTGTTGTAAACGGAATGGTGAAAAATGAAGGAGATGTTGAATATCATGGATTTCCACCGTATCCAATATCTTATAAGAGTATTACACCCAAAAAAGAAGAATGTGTGAATTTATTGGTCCCAGTTTGTGTTTCTTCAACTCATATCGCGTTCGGGTCAATTCGTATGGAACCTGTATTCATGGTCCTCGGACAATCCGCTGCTGTTGCTGCTGTGTTAGCTATTGATGAAAATAAAAATGTTCAGGATATAAATATAACCAAGTTACGTAAAATTTTAAGAGAAAACCCCTATCTTGATGGCTCAACACTTGAAGTAATGGTTGATGAAGCTGATATAGATAAAATCAGTAGATCAGGAAGTTGGCGTAAGAGCTATGGCGCGCATTACAAAAACAGCTATTTATATTCTGATAACAAAAAAAATGATTGTTCTTTTACTTTCTTTCCTGTAATAAAAAGTGCTGGAAAATATGAAGCACTTTTTTATTGCACAGCTATTGAAGAACTAAGTATGACGGATGAAATGGTTCTGGATATTCAGCATGCCAATGGAAATAGCCAGATTAAGATAAAGCCAAAACAGATGAAAGGTTCGTGGGTTAGTCTTGGAACCTATTTTTTCGAGAAGGGTAATAAGTCGGCTGTCGCAATTAATGGAGGTCTCACGAAGGGCCCATTATTTGCAGATGCAATTCTATTAGTCCCATCAAAATAACGAATTATTATTTTAGATTAAATACTGATACTATGATTAACAGGAGATCTTTTATTAAGGGTATAACAGCAGGAACTGCGTTAGCCACATTGGGGAATGTACCTGAGGCAAAAGCTGCCATGAAAACTGTTGTGCCGGATGCGAATTTTTGTTTCGAAAGCGCGAGAAAAATACCAATTATCACCGATGCCGATATCGTTGTTATTGGCGGTAGTTCGAGGGCGGTAGCGGCAGCAGTTGCAGCAGCCAGATTGGGGAGTAAAGTTTTTCTGGTCGCATCCCTGCCTTATCTTGGAGACGATATTTGCGGATCGTTCCTGTATCACCGTAAAAAAGACGAACATCCGGAAACGGCTATTGCTCGAAAAGTATTTCTTCAGATGGAAACACCTACACCTCTGTATGTGAAAAGTGTTCTGGAAAATGAGTTGATTGATAATCAGATAGATTTTCTTTACAGCAGTTATGTAACGAATGTTTTAACCGACAGCAATGGGAAGAAGTCCGGAGTGGTTATTGCAAACCGTTCGGGTCGTCAGGCCATTCGATGTAAAGCACTTATCGATGCCACGCATACCGCTTCTGTTGCCCGCATGTGTGGTGTGAGTTTTTCTCCCGTTAAAGAAGGAAAGCAAAAATTCCATTTCACGGTTGTAGGCAATACAATAAAAGAAGCCCCGGAAATCGCCCGGGCCGAGGTTCTTCCTTATACATTTAAGAACAACGGGAAAGAATTTGCTGTAACAAGCTATACGTTTGAGTATTCCCTGAAGGATAATTCATATGCCTCTCTTATGGAGATAGAACAGTTCATCAGGGATAAAACCTGGGATCCGGATCAGGGAGACAGTTCAGATTTATTGTGGTATATCCCCGATTATTCGATCTTCGCCAGAAAACCATACGTTGAACCATTTTCTGCTGTACGAGCTATTCCTTATGAGGCATTTCTCCCAAAAGAATCAGATAATGTATGGGTACTTGGTCCTTGTGCCGGCCTTGAACGTGATGTAGCCGAAATACTTATGCGTCCTGTTCACGCCATGGAGATGGGAGATATTTTGGGCGAGTATGTAGCAGGGCTAATGGCTGACTGTTCGCTCGCTGATCAGGTGCGAGTAGTTCAGCCGAATGTAAATGCTTCCGATTATGGACGAATTGGTGAAACTCTAAAATCTCTGCGTCCGTCCGTTGTAAAGGGATATGCAGAATCTACCCGGGGAGCTCTGCCTGTTTTAGGAACATACGATGTTGTGGTTATGGGAGGAGGAACAGCCGGAGCTCCTGCTGGAATTGCTTCTGCCCGCCACGGAGCAAAAACGTTGTTGCTTGAATATCTTCATGGCTTAGGCGGAATTGGAACTTTAGGCTTAATAGGGCGTTATTGGGATGGTTACCGCGACGGCTTTTCGTCCGAAATAGATAAAGGCGTCCGTGCCATGGCCCCAGAAGATCATCCGCGGCAACATAAAGATTGGAAAGAAGCATACAGTGCTGACTGGAAAATGGAATGGTACAGGCGTGAGCTAAGAAAAGCAGGAGGAGAAATATGGTTTGGTGTGCTTGGGTGTGGGGCATTGATAGAAAATAATGTTGTAAAAGGAATTATTGTTGCCACTCCTGAAGGACGTGGAGTTATTCTTGCAAACACGGTGATAGATAGTTCCGGAAGTGCTGATATCGCGATTGCAGCAGGGGCTTCGTTCGATTACACTGGAAAGGAGACCATTGCTGTGCAGGGGGCAGGATTATCAAAAATTGCTCCGACAGATTATTACAATAATAACGACTGGGCTTTTATCGACGATTCAGATATTATGGATGTTTCTCGCATTTACATTCAGGCAAAAGTAAAACATGCAGGTGAATATGATATAGTAAAAATACCTCAGACAAGAGAAAGAAGACGTGTAACAGGCGAACACATTATATCCGTTTACGATGTGCTGAATCATCGTCGGTATTCGGATACAATCTCGTATCACAAAAGTTCGTTTGATACACATGGAATGATTATAGATCCCTATTTTATATTGAATCCTCCAATGACACGGCATGCTATTTATGATGCAGATGTACCTCTGCGCAGTTTGTTGCCAAAAGGTCTTGACGGCATTCTCACTACAGGTTTAGGAGCCAGTGCACATCGGGATGCCATGCCTGTTATCCGAATGCAATCTTGTTTGCAGAATCAGGGTTATGCCGTAGGTTACCTTGCCGCATTGTGTGCAAAGGAAAAGAAGCCGATACGGAAAATAGATATGAAAAAGGTTCAGCGTTATCTGGTAGAGATTGGAAATCTTCCTTCGCGGGTACTTAAGGATACAGATTTTAAAGGATTTGGAAGTAAGGAAATGTTGCAGGCTGCAAAAAGTATTCCGGAAAATTACAAAGGACTGGAGATCCTTTTAACTGATAAAAAAAGATGCCTGGAACTTTTAAATAAGCAAATAGAGCTTACAACTTCAGCGGACGAACGGGTAATGCTCGCTTCGGTATTATGTATACTTGGAGAGAGTAAATACGCTTCGGTTTTGGAGGATAAGATTAAAGAATATACCAAATGGGACGAAGGATGGCATTATACAGGAATGGGACAGTTTGGAATGAGTGCCAGCCGATTAGATGCACTCCTTATGGCGTTGGGTAATGCAAAGCAGGAATTATCACTACCTGTTATAATTGAAAAGGCAGCTTTATTGAAGCCAGAAGACTATTTTTCTCATTTCAGAGCCGTAGCAATGGCTTTTGAATCGATAGGGAGTAAGGAAGCTGTTCCAACATTGACGACAATGCTCACTATGCCAGGTGTGCGGTATCATTCTATTTCTTCATTCCATGATGCCCGAAAGAGTGTAGTTCCGGATGCCGATGATGTAAGTACCCGCAATAAATCACTGAAAGAATTGCATATTGCCCGGGCATTGTATCTCTGTGGTGACAAGGATTCGTTGGGAGCGAAGGTGTTGCAAAAGTATGCCGAAGGCCTTCAAGGACATTATGCCCGCTATGCTTCCGAATTGTTAGCCAGCAAATAAGAATCAAAATTATGAAAAAAAGGCTATTTATTGTACTGCTTTTATTTTGTGTTAGTTTTTCTTTTGCACAAAATTCATACGATCTGGTGATAGTGGGAGGAAATCCCGGAGGAATCATGGCGGCTATATCGGCAGCCAGAATGGGAAAGAGTTCAGTTATTTTGGAAAGGACAAGTCACATAGGAGGGTTGCCTGCTAACGGATTAGGGGCAACAGACATAGCTACTCGTGCTGCAACCAGCGGATTGTTCGGCGAGTTTGTTAGTCGGATAAAACAATATTATGTGGAAACTTATGGTGAGTCATCGGAGCAGGTGAAAATGTGCAGCGACGGTTACCATTTCGAGCCTTCGGTTGCAGCAAAAGTGTTCGATGCTATGCTGGAGCAATACAAAGATAAGATTACAATACGGGTAATGCGACAGTTCGATTCCGACACAAAGCATATTGTTTTGCGGAACGATCGCATCGAACAGATCCGGATTACAAACCGGCTTAGCGGGCAAATGGAAAGTTACACCGGAAAGATTTTTTTGGATGCTACCTACGAAGGCGATTTGGCTGCAGCGGCAGGTGTTCCGTTTCGTGTGGGTCGCGAAGGTAAAGATGAATTTAACGAGCCGGGCGCAGGTAAAGTCTATAAATATTGGGGAGGTATTGAAGGAGAAGGGACTACATACCAGAATGATAATTCTGTTCAAGCCTACAATTATAGGATGTGTCTGACAAACAATCCTGCAAATCGGATTACTATTTCAAAACCTGCTAACTATAACCGTAATGATTATGTTTCTCTGATTGAGGATGTATGGACAGGCCGTACAACTTTGGCAGATATGCTGAAAGTAACTCCGGAGATGATGGAATCTAACCGCAAACATATTGCAGCGGGTAACAGGCCCCAAGTTCCTGGAGATGTTTGGGGAATAGATAAGATTACTAATATTGTGCATGTTCCCAATCAGAAGACGGATGCCAACAATCAGCACCGGGCATTTATATCGACAGACCTGCCCGAAGAGAACTGGCCATGGCCAACGGCTGGGTGGGAGTGGCGAGATCGGTACGCGCAACGTTTAAGAGAATACACTTTAGGTCTTTTCTGGTTTGCTCAGAATGATAAAGAACTACCTGCCCATTTTCGTAAAGCTGCTTTGGAGTGGGGGCTAGCTAAAGATGAATATACAGATAATCAAAATTTCCCCCGTCAGGTGTATGTTCGTGAAGGACGACGTTTCGAAGGAATTAATTTCTTTACCGCAAATGATGCATTGCCCGTAGTTCCCGGCGGCAGACCTCCTTTGCATGAAACTAGTATCACGGCAAGTCATTATGCCTTGGATTCTCATGCTGTGCTAAAACGGGAACCTAACAGAGTGCATCTGGATGGGTTTATCAGTTATCCTACTGCCGTGTATACAGTTCCATATGGCGTAATTGTTCCAAAGCAAGTTGATAATTTGCTTTTACCTGTACCTGTTTCCGGTTCGCATATTGGATTCTCCACCTTACGTATGGAGCCTTGTTGGATGGCACTGGGACAAGCCGCAGGTGTCGCCGCAGCTTTGGCGATCGACGATCAGGTAAAAGTCCAGCGTGTAGATATATCCAAAATGCAGTCGGCCCTTATTAATCAAAAGTCAACGCTTATTTATTTTAAAGATGTTCCTTATACATATCCAGCATTTCCAGTGGTGCAGTTTATGGGATTAAAAGGGTATTTGCCTGAGTGGAATGCGCGACTTCATGATGCGGTGGATGACGAAACACTAAAACAATGGAGCGCCTTGAGCGGGTATAGACTAGAAGCTCAGGTTGGGAGAAGTACCCGTCTTGAGGTTCTAACCAACTTGTTTAAACAAATAAAACCGTAATCCTACAGAAATCCTTCATCATAAAATGGATAACCAGTTTATGATGAAGGATATGATGTTTGTTAAGTGAACAAGTTAAATAGAGCTTGTTTTTATTCCACTGTAACCGATTTAGCCAGATTACGAGGTTGATCCACATCTTTGCCTTTGCAAACGGCTATATGGTATGCCATTAGCTGCAAAGGGATGGTGGTGATCAGCGGGTCGAGGCATTCCGTAGTTGCAGGAAGTTCGATACACATATCTGCTAATTTAGAGATTACCTCGTCTCCCTCGGATACAAAAGCAATAACTTTTCCTTTGCGGGCCTTGATTTCCTGTATATTACTCAGAATCTTTTCGTACATGCCATTGTGAGTGGCAATAACTACTACCGGCATTTCTTCGTCTATAAG
The DNA here is from genome assembly GCF_963667135.1 of uncultured Macellibacteroides sp. Taxonomy (NCBI): domain Bacteria; kingdom Pseudomonadati; phylum Bacteroidota; class Bacteroidia; order Bacteroidales; family Porphyromonadaceae; genus Macellibacteroides; species uncultured Macellibacteroides sp. Next base: position 2,498,453 of record NZ_OY762974.1, read on the forward strand.
AGCGATTGGTCCATGCTTCATTTCTGCGGCCGGATACCCTTCGGCATGAATGTAAGAGATTTCCTTTAGTTTCAAGGCACCTTCAAGAGCAACCGGATAACTGTAACCCCGTCCCAGATAGATAAAGTTGTGCGCATAGGTGAATGTCTTTGCTATATCGGCAATCTGAGTGTTCGTACTGATAGCTTTAGCCATCTTGTCTGGTATGCGCTGAAGTTCGCTTACCGTACTTAAAAACTCTTCTTCACTGATGGATTTCTTTTCGTGAGCCAACGTTAGCGCCAGCATGGCCAGTACAGTTACCTGACCTGTAAAAGCTTTGGTTGAAGCCACACCAATTTCCGGACCCACGTGTATGTAAGAACCTGTATGTGTTGCCCGGGGAATGGATGAACCTACCGAATTACAGATACCGTAGATAAAAGCTCCCCTACTTCGTGCCAATTCAATCGCCGCAAGTGTATCGGCTGTCTCACCGGACTGAGAGATGGTTATAACAACATCATTTTCGTCAATTACGGGATCTCTGTAGCGGAACTCCGACGCATATTCTACTTCTACCGGTATGCGGCAAAAACTTTCTATAAGGTGTTTACCGATAAGACCGGCGTGCCAGGAGGTACCGCAAGCCACAATGATAAACCGTTTGGCTTTGAGTAACTTTTCTTTATGGTCGATCACAGCCGACAAAACCACATTGGTTCCTTCCACATTGATTCTTCCTCGCATGCAGTCGCGGATGCAGTTAGGTTGTTCGAAGATTTCCTTTAGCATAAAGTGGGGATAGCCTCCTTTTTCCAACTGTCCGATATTAAGGGCTACTGTCTGTACTTCGGGAGTTACTGAAACGTTGTGAATATTCACGACCTTCAGTTTTTCTCCACAACGCATCAAGGCAATCTCTTCGTCTTCCAGGTAAACAACCTGGTCGGTATATTCGACGATGGGAGTTGCATCCGAAGCAAGGAAGAATTCGTTTTCGCCGATACCTACCACAAGCGGACTACTTTTGCGTGCTGCAATAATCTCGTCTGGATGTTCTTTGTCCAATACAGCAATGGCATATGCGCCAATAACCTCACGAAGAGCTAACTGCACTGCAGTAAGTAAATCCAGTTCTTTGGATACCTTTATGTATTCAATAAGTTGCACCAACACTTCCGTATCCGTACTGCTTTTAAAGGAGTATCCCTTTTGTTGCAACCGGTCTTTAAGTACCGCGTAGTTCTCAATAATTCCATTGTGAATCAACGCAATCTTTTCGGAAGACGAGTAGTGGGGGTGAGCATTAGCCTGACAAGGCTCTCCGTGCGTTGCCCAGCGTGTATGAGCAATACCAATTGTACCCGAAATATCTTTTTGTGAAATATATGCTTCCAGCTCGGACACCTTTCCTTTAGCCTTATAAACATTTAATTCAAGGGCTTTATTTATAATAGCAACACCGGAACTGTCATATCCACGGTATTCAAGTCGTTTCAATCCTTTGATTAGAATTGGGTATGCCTCACGCATCCCAATGTAGCCGACGATTCCACACATAGTATCAATATTGTTTTTACATTAATTGCTCGCAAAGATAAAGATATAAATTGCAAACAGATTTTATTTGTATTAATTTTTTGACAGCTGTGGTTTATTTGTCTTTAATTTAAACAAATTGGTAGTAATTTTCGTGTTTAATCCTCAAAGTGAAACACTGTTTTATTCGTAATTTCAATCATATATAGTTTGTATATATACGAATGATATAATGAACAAAGGAAAATGATTAAACTTTCCTGAGAAAAATTAGTACATGGAAAGGCAAATTTTCTTCGGGACTTATTGCTCTGAAAGTATATACTTTGGCGACTCAAAGTATATACTTTAAAAACTCAAAGTCCTATGTTTGAAAGTTCAAAATTATATTAAATTTTTCCGTTTGGATTATCAGGATTAACACTATAATGTTATCCGATCTAGCTTTGCTTTATTTCTACAGGATCGAAAAAAAATAAAGATTTCTTTTGTATATATTGTTTTGTTCGTATATTTGCGAACATGTTTGCCGGGATAGGACAAGCATTTTTTTTGAGATGTATGTTCGTAGTTTTGCGAATTACGAAGGATGTTAAACTTTAATTGTAAACGATATGGATATTAAGATTTTAGGAACAGGATGTTCAAGTTGTAAGGCTTTGTATGAAGTGGTAAAACAGGCAGTGCAAGAAGAAGCTATAGAGGCTTCAGTCATTAAAGAGGAAGACTTGATGAAGATTATGGAATATAATGTGATGAGTCTGCCGGCGTTGGTAATTAATGAAAAAGTTGTTTCTGCCGGCAAGAAACTTACTGTGGTTCAAGTGAAAGAACTTATAAATAAATAATACTTAGATCATGAATAAATTATTAATTGCATTATTCGCAACCATAGTAAGTGTTACTTCGTTTGCTAAAGGAGGTGAACCTTTGCCTGCAATAACTGATTCTAAAAAAGACGTTGTGGAGGTTCTTTATTTTCATGGAAAGCAACGTTGCATTACATGCAAAAGTATTGAGAAACATACAAAAAATGTTCTTACTGCTTATTTTGCTGATCAGGTAAAAAATGGGAAGATTGTATTCCGGGTTATTGATATATCTGAGCCTGCTAACGAGAAAATTGCGGAAAAATATGAAGTTACCTGGTCATCATTATTTATCAACAAATGGAAAGGCGGAAAAGAGAAAGTAAATAATATGACTGAGTTTGGATTTTCTTATGCAAAATCCTCTCCGGATGTATTTAAAGCTGGCGTTAAGAAAAAGATTGAGGAACTGCTGAAATAACCTGCGATGGAATATCTTCAATCTTTATTGGAAAATAGCAATCTGCCTGTTCTTACGGCTTTTATCCTCGGATTACTTACTGCAGTAAGTCCCTGTCCGTTGGCAACCAATATAACGGCAATAGGTTTTATTAGCAAAGATATTGAAAGTAAACATCGGATTTTCTGGAGTGGAATTTTATATACAGTGGGGAGAGTAATTACTTACACACTGTTGGGATTTATTCTTATTCCGATTCTCCGAGAAGGTTCCAGTATGTATGCAATTCAGAAGATTGTAAGTAAATACGGAGAAATGTTTATTGCTCCGGCTCTTATTTTAATTGGATTGTACTTGCTTTTTGGTGAGCGTCTCAATTTGCCAAAGTTTGGCTTCTCAGGAGGAAATGGCAAACTATCGCATAAAGGAAGTCTCGGAGCATTGCTTCTTGGTATTTTGTTTGCGTTAGCTTTTTGCCCTACCAGTGGTGTGTTCTATTTTGGGATGTTAATTCCAATGGCAGCAGCCGAAACCGGTGGGTATTTGTTGCCGGTTGTATTTGCAATAGCCACAGGATTGCCAGTACTAATTGTTGCCTGGATATTGGCTTATAGTGTGGCAAGCCTTGGCAAGTTCTATAAACGAATGCAGGTGTTCGAGAAATGGTTTCGTAAAGCCGTAGCCTTTCTTTTTATTGCGGTTGGTATTTATTACGGTATAATTTATTATTTATAACTATAAAAGAATTGTTTCGTACTAATTAATAAAGAAGAGTAAATGAAAAAATTAGCTTTTTTAGACCGATATCTGACGGTTTGGATTTTTGCCGCTATGATTATTGGCGTTCTCGCAGGCTATATTTACCCTGGTATCGTTGATTTCTGGGGACAGTTTGAAGTTGGAACTACTAATATACCTTTGGCAGTGGGTTTGATTTTAATGATGTATCCACCCTTGGCCAAAGTAAAATACGAGGAATTAGGCAAGGTATTTACAGATAAAAAAGTGCTTACAATTTCATTGGTTTTGAACTGGATTATAGGTCCAGTACTGATGTTTGCACTTGGCATCATATTCCTGCATAGCTATCCGGAATACATGTATGGGTTGATTATGATTGGACTTGCCCGATGTATTGCCATGGTACTTGTTTGGAATGATTTGGCAAAAGGAAATCCGGAATATGCCGCCGGTTTGGTTGCGCTTAACAGCATTTTTCAGGTACTGTTCTTTTCAGTTTATGCTTATCTGTTTCTGGCCGTATTTCCGGGATGGTTGGGCTTGCCAACGACAGAAGCGGTGGAAAGTATTACAATTGGAACCATTGCTCATAGTGTATTTATTTATTTGGGTATTCCTTTTATAGCCGGGTTTGTTTCACGGTTTATTCTTGTGCGGATAAAAGGGAAAGAGTGGTTTTACGAGAAATATATTCCGAGGGTAAGTCCCATTACCTTAATCGCTTTACTTTTTACGATTGTGGTGATGTTTTCTTACAAAGGAGAATATATCGTGAAGCTACCTTACGATGTACTTCTTATTGCGGTTCCACTTGTAGCATACTTTGTGATAATGTTCTTTTTGTCTTTTTGGTTAACGAAAAAAACAGGGACGGATTATTCAAAGACAACATCAGTAGCTTTCACGGCATCGGGTAATAATTTTGAACTGGCCATTGCCGTAGCTATCGCTACTTTTGGAATCAATTCGGGAGTGGCATTTGCAGCCGTAATTGGTCCGCTGGTTGAGGTTCCTGCACTTATTTTACTTGTTAAATATGCACTTAAGCATCAAAATAAATTTAAGTCGTAATAATGTCCGTTTTTCTGACAGACTAATAGTTTAATTAATTAAAAATGGATTATGAGAGTATTGATTCTTTGTACAGGAAATAGCTGTCGCAGCCAAATGGCACACGGCTTCTTGCAATCATTTGATAAAAACCTGATTGTTCGTTCTGCCGGAACTGCTGCTGCCGGAAAACTAAATGAAGGTGCTGTTAAGGCAATGAAGGAAGTAGGTATTGATATTAGTCTCCATACATCCGACCCGGTTGAAATGTATTTGGGTGAAGAATGGGATTATGTAATTACGGTCTGCGGCGGAGCCAACGAAACCTGTCCTATGTTTGTTGGAAAAGTAAAACATCGTTTGCACATAGGTTTTGATGACCCATCGCATGCTACAGGTACTCCCGAATTCATTGAAAGTGAATTCCGCAGAGTAAGAGACGAAATCAAAGCGCAGTTTTACGAATTATATATTAGAGAAATTAAGGGCTGAATACATATATTAAATTATGATACAAGAATTTGCAAACTGGCTTGTTTATGGAGTTTTTGGTTTGGATGCAGCCACTCATCTAGGGACTGCCGTGAATTTCTTTTTTTACGACACAATTAAAATACTTATTCTTTTGTTTTTAATTAGCGTGCTGATGGGGGGAATCAATGCCTATTTCCCTATCGATCGTGTACGCAATTATCTGGCATCTCATAAATTATATGGGTTACAATATCTGCTGGCCTCTCTTTTTGGGGCAGTTACACCCTTTTGTTCATGTTCGTCTATCCCCCTGTTCATTGGTTTTGTAAAAGGAGGCATACCTTTAGGAGTAACCTTTGCATTTCTGATAACCTCTCCTTTGGTGAACGAAGTGGCAATAGCCTTATTTTTAGGAACATTCGGACTTAAAATCACTTTAATATATGCATTTAGTGGTATAATGTTAGGAGTAATTGGCGGATATGTTTTAAGCAAGTTTAAATTGGACAAGTATCTTAGCGAGTGGGTAAGACAGATTCAGGCAAATGCGAATGTTGAATCGGTAGCCTGGGAAGGCGAAAAAACTCCTTTTGTAAAACGCTTGCCGGTAATTGTAAAAGACGCCTGGAATATTGTAAGAGGTGTATTACTTTATATTATTATAGGTATTGCTATTGGTGCTTTTATGCATGGTTATGTGCCGGAAGGATTCTTTGAACAATATATGTCGAAAAGTAACTGGTATGCGGTTCCATTGTCAGTACTTTTAGCAGTGCCCATGTATGCAAATGCAGCAGGTATTGTGCCAGTTATCGAAGTTTTTGTAGCTAAAGGAATACCGGTTGGTACAGCAATCGCATTTATGATGGCAGTGGTGGGGTTGTCTTTACCTGAGGCTACACTACTTAAAAAAGTAATGACCTGGCGTCTGATAGGAGTATTCTTTGGAACAGTTACGTTGTTTATTATTTTTTCAGGGTATCTGTTTAATCTGGTTTTGTAACTATATACAAGCCCGGTGTCTTCACAATAAGGCACCGGGTATAATATTTTTACTGTTAATCGCAGCACACATCTTTTACTTTTATGCCCGCAAAGAATTGGCTTAGTAACTTACTTGCCAGTTCCCAATTTTCCCTATTGATGCAATACCGTACTTTAGGCGCTTCTATTTCTCCCTGAATAAGCCCGGCATCTTTCAATTCATTTAAATGTTGCGACACGGTTGCTTTTGCGATAGGTAATTCATCGTGAATGTCGCCGAAAAAACAACTTTCCTGAGAAGCCAGAAAAGCCAGAATGGCTATTCTGGCAGGATGTCCCATAGCTTTAGTAAAACGTGCTATCTGTTCATGCTGTGCTGTATAGCCTTTTTTATTTTCTTTTTCCATATCAGTTGAATTGTATGTTCGCAAATATACGAACACGATTTGTATAAACAATATTTATTTTGTTTTTTTAAGCCATCTCTGGCCGCCTCATGCATGACTGTTTAGGTTAAAAGAAAAATCAGGGGAAGATAATCTTTCAAATCAATACGTAATTGTTTCAGTGCCTGCTGTATCCGGTAGTCAACGGTTTTAGCCGAAATATTCAGACGCAGACCTATCTCTTTGTAAGTCATTTTTTGAAACCTGTTCATTTCAAAGGCTTCGCGGTAACTTTCCGGCAAAGCAAGAATTGCGTTCTCGATCCTTTTGGTCAGTTCTTCTACTTCATAAAAATCAGGATTTTCATAAAGAGATTGAAGACTTTCGTGAAGAGTATTAAAAATCCGTTGTTTTAATTCGTTTCTGCTTATTAATGTAAGGCACCTGTTTTTTACAGCTTTAAACAAATAGCTTTTGGGCGAAGACTCCCATATGGGCGCATCATGGTTCTCCCAGAACCAAATCATAACTTCCTGAGCAATTTCCTGTCCATCTTCTAATTCAACAAATTGGCTGGCATAACCGCATAAAGCCGGATAATGGCGCAGAAAAAAAACTTCAAAAGCTTTTTCGTTTCCTTTTTGAATGAGATTATAGAGCTGTTCGTCGGTATTTTGAGAAGTGTAGTCAGGCATCCAATAACTATCTTTTCTGCAAACATAATACTTTTTAAGCTTTCGATGGATAAATTTTAAAAAAAAATGTATTTGTGTTTAGGACATTCCTTTTCTTGTTAGTCATATATATAAATAAACAGAAAAATGGTTGGTGGCATAATCATAGTTGATGAAGCATTATTGCTCAGGTATTATTCCGGAGAAGTAACAGCTGATGAGAAGGTTTCGATAGAACAATGGCTTTCGAAGTCTGAAGAAAACAGAAAAATGGCAAAAGATATATATTATCTCTGTTTTGCTGTAGATACTTTGCAAACGATGAAATCGGTGGATTCGCATGAAGCATTAATAAAAGTGAAAAGAACTGTTAAAAAACGTAGACGTTTATCTCCTTTTATGTGGGTGCAACGAATCGCAGCAGTACTTTTTATTCCATTGTTGTTAGGAACAATTTTAAATGCGTTAAAAGAAGAACCGGTGGAATATATGGAGATTCGGACTACTCCCGGAATGGTGGCTTCTGTTGATCTTCCCGATGGAACAAAGGTATGGCTTAATTCGGATTCTTATCTTCGGCATCCGGTGAAGTTTACCGGAGAAACGAGAGATGTAGTTTTGAAGGGCGAGGCCTATTTTAAAGTGACCCGTAATGAGAAAGCCCCTTTTCGGGTTAATACGAAAGCGGACATGCAGATTGAGGTATTAGGTACTGAATTCAATATAGATGCCTATGATGAAAATCCGTATGTTACTACGACACTGATTTCCGGCTCTGTGAAAGTAAACTATTTTGATGAAAACAATCAAGGTGAGAATCTGGTAATGAAACCTGGACAAAAAGTTTTTTATGATGAATATTCCAGAAAGATTGTTTTATCAGAACCATTTATTTCAGCGGAAGTAGCATGGAAGGATGGAAAGATAATTCTTCGGAATACATCGCTTGAGGAAACATTGAAACTATTAAGCCGAAGGTTTAATGTAGACTTTGTTTTAAGAAATAAAGCACTTAAAGATAATTATTTTACAGGAACTTTTGAGAAGCAGCAATTGCCGCGTATTCTGGAACATCTTCGTATTTCATCCAATATCAGGTATAGGATTGTTGATCCGAAAGCCGGCGACGAAGGATTGAAAGAAAGAAGCAAAGTGGAGTTGTATTAATATCGACTAATTTGTTAAACCATAAAAATAAAAACAGGAATGAAAACGCGTTCACCTTAAAACAAAACATACGGGAAAATATTGGCGTATTTCCCCGTATGAAACAATTGCTTACTTGTTTGGCGACAAGTTAGCAGCAATCATTATTTTTCTAACTTTAAATCCTTGCAAAAATATGACAAATTATTCAGACGTCCAACCCCTTAGGGTGCTGACGCTACCATTTATTATCTTGAACAAAATACCTTTATGTATGAAACTGACAGTTCTCTTGTTGTTTCTTTCCATCGGGTTAACTCATGCAACCAGTAGTTACGGGCAATCGACTACACTATCGCTCGAAGTTAACAACGCGACCGTTCAGGACGTGTTGGATAAAATTGAGTCTCAGTCGGACTTCCATTTCTTCTACAACAACAAACAGATAAACACAAAACGTGTGGTATCTATGAAAAAAACGAAGGAGAATGTTTTTACAATTTTGAATGAGTTGTTTAATGGTACAGATGTTTCTTATCAGGTTATGGATAAGAATATCATACTTTCAAATATTAGAAAAACAGAAAAACAAGAAGTTCAGCAAACCGGAAATAAAATTTCGGGTGTGGTAACCGATGCTTCGGGTGAGCCGATCATTGGGGCTAATGTTTTTGAAAAAGGATCTCCCATGAACGGAACCATTACAGACATTGACGGAAAGTTTTCAATTGCAGTTCCGGTTAATGGATCATTGGTTGTTTCCTACATTGGATATGAGACACAAACAGTTGCTGTTGCAGACAAAAAAAACTTTAAAGTTGTACTTAAAGAAGATTCTGAAGTAATCGGCGAGGTAGTCGTAGTAGGTTACGGTACACAGAAAAAGGCAAACTTAACGGGAGCTGTTGCTTCGGTAGACCTAGGCAAAACATTGGAAAGCCGTCCGGTTGCCGATGTAGGTCGCGGATTGCAGGGTTCGGTTCCAGGTCTTTCTGTTGTTATTCCCAGTGGTGAAGTTGGTTCAGATCCGGTAATGAAGATTCGTGGTCAGATTGGTTCCATAAAAGGAAGCTCCAATCCGCTTATATTGTTGGATAACGTTGAGATTCCTAGTATACAGATGGTTAATCCAGACGATATTGAATCTATTTCTGTATTGAAAGATGCTGCATCATCTTCCATTTACGGAGCTAAGGCCGCATTTGGTGTAATTTTGATTACAACTAAGAAAGGGGCTAAGACAGAAAGTATAAGTGTACAATATTCGAATAACTTCTCTTGGCAGAAGGTAGCCAAAGACATTAATCTTGCTGGTATTGATGCATTGGAATATTCATTGCTTGCTGCCGAAAGAGTTGGTAGTTCTATGGCCGGAGCTTTCTGGAAAGTAGACCGTACCAGCTTTGAGAAATCAAAAGAATGGTTAAGCAAATATAGTGGTAAAGTTGGTTCAAACGACCCAATGCTATACGGAAGAGACTGGTATGTGGATGGTTCCTATAAAATGGGGGTTCGCCTTTATGATGCTTACGATTATATGGTTGATGAATGGACGCCTTCGCAGAATCACAACTTGTCATTGAATGGTAAAAGTGGGAAGGTTTCTTACAATATCGGCTTAGGTTATCTTGGTCAGAGCGGGATGCTTAAACAGGCTAAAAAAGATGATTTCACCCGTTACAATGCCAGCGTTAAGTTAAGTTCTGAAATCAACAAGTACATAACTGTTCGCGGTGGTATTTTGTTTTCGGACCGTATCAAACAGTATCCGTACGCTACCAATTCAACTACCGCCGACCCATGGTTGTATGTTTACCGCTGGGGACCGCTTTCTCCGTTTGGAACAGAAGATGGCGAAGCTCTTCGCAGTCCGGCTTCCGAGATTGCCAGTTCAAATACTGCCAAACAGGAATATAGCTATACGAATGTAAATGTGGGTGCCACCTTTACAATTACAAAAGATTGGACAGTGGATGCTGATTATACGCATGCTAATCAGGAATATATATGGAACAGACCCGGAACACGCTTTTCTGCCAGAGACACTTGGGGGGGTGCCATCGCCAAGACAGACGAAAGCGGTAATCCTGTTTATGTAAATAATGAAGGAGCTGAGGTTGCTTCCGGAACTACAGGATCCATGCTGGCTTACGAATTGCCTTATAGAACGTATACAGGTCTGGGTTCGAATCCGGATCATATTTACCGCCGTTCAGAAAATTCAAAACAGGGAACATTTAACATGTTTACTACCTACAATTTAAAACTGAATGATATTCATTCGTTTAAAGTAATGGCAGGTATCAACAGGGTAACCTATAAGCTGCAGTATAACTGGTCCCAAAAAACAGAACTGTTCGACATCAACAATCCTCAGTTTGATCTGGCAAACGGAACACAAACTGCCGGTGGCGGAACAGAATGGGAATCGCAGTTAGGTTATTTTGGCCGTATAAACTATATTTTGAAGGATAAATACCTTTTTGAAGCGAATTTACGCTATGATGGATCATCTAAATTTCCGAAAGAATTGAAATGGAGAACCTTCCCATCTTTCTCTGCAGGTTGGATTGTTTCCAATGAAAGTTTCATGAAAGGGCTGAACCCGACATTAAGCACGTTGAAACTAAGAGGATCGTGGGGTACCATCGGCGACCAGACTGTTGCAAACACACTGTATGTTCCTACGATGACTTCCATGAATACAACCTGGTTAAACGGTGATACGAGGTATCAGGCATATAAGACACCAAATGCTGTTGATGCCAATATTACATGGCAGGATATCGAGAACCTGAATATAGGTGCCGATTTCCGTTTCCTTAATGATAAGCTTGGTGTTACCTACGACTGGTACGAACGTACTACGAAGAATATGATTGTTCCGGGTCTTGAAGTGCCTTATACTTTTGGTGGTGATGAACCCGAAGGAAATTATGGTGAACTGAGAACAAGAGGTTGGGAAGTTGCTGTAGATTTTAATCACCGTTTTAAAAACGGATTGGGAATCAACTTGATGGCAACCTTGTCTGATGCTACTTCGGTAATTACAGGCTATCCAGAAGCTGCAGCCAAAACAATAACAAACGCATCTGCTTATTATAAGGGATTAGAGATTGGAGATATCTACGGATACCGCACAGATCGTTTGTATCAGAAAGATGATTTTGAATATGATAGCAACGGAAGCCTTATTCCAATTACGGTTGATGGATATTCTGTTTACAAATTGAAAGGTGAAAATCCTTCCTATCAGGGATTCCTGCAAAACTCATCCAACTTTAAGTTTGGCCCGGGTGATGTTAAATTTACAGACCTTAACGGAGATGGAAAGATTAACAACGGAAGTGCAGTGGTAGGAGATAGCGGTGATATGGAAGTTATCGGTAATTCAACACCACGTTACCAATATGGTTTACGTCTGGGTGCAGATTACAAGGGAATTGATTTCTCCGTATTTTTCCAGGGTGTAGGTAAGCGCGATATTTGGGGAGACGGATTCCTTGCTATTGCAGGGTACAACTCTTCGGATGGTGCCATGCCTCAGACTTTTGCCGGTGATTTCTGGAAAGAAGACCGTACAGATGCATTTTATCCACGTGCCTACAACAATGCAGGAAGTGCAAAAAACAATAATATGCAGGTACAATCCCGCTATATGTTAGATATGTCTTATTTTAGAGTTAAGAATATAACATTAGGTTATTCTTTACCAAAAGACATTATAAAGAAGGCTTACTTGTCAAATGCCCGCATCTATATGTCTGTGGAAAATTTCTTTACATTTGATAATTTAAAAGACCTTCCTATCGATCCTGAATCAGTTTCCGGATACTCTATGTTCAATTCATCGAACTATAACTCAGGTCGTACCGGTGTTGGTTCTCCTTTGTTTAAGAGTCTTTCGGTAGGTGCTCAGTTAACTTTCTAAAAAATCAGATTCATGAAAACAAATATAAAGATAAAGAATAGTATTTCGGCATTGGTTTTGGTAATGCTGTTAATCCTGCCTGGATGTAGCGACGATGTGCTGGATCGTTCACAATTAAATAGTCCGGACGACGAGAATTACTGGACCCAGGAAAGTAACTTACGGTTGTACGCTAATGAGTTTTACACCGAGTTTTTCGTTGGGTACAATGCGACCTGGGGAGTAGATTATACGCCAATCAGAGGATTTACATTTAATGATGACGTGGTTAGTTCCAATGTTCAGGAACTTTTCGAAAACAGTGTTCCCAATACAAGAGGTACAAGCACAAATACAGCACCGGAATGGTTGTCAGAATATAGCGGACCAAATTTGTATTTTGGATGGATTCGCAAATCCAATCTTATGTTGGATCGTATGGACAACAAAATGACCGGCATACTTACTCCCGAAGCATACAACCACTGGTCTTCGGTTGCAAAGTTTTTCCGCGCACTGGATTATTGCCGGTTGGTAAGTGTTTTTGGAGATGTGCAGTATTACGACAAATTGGTTGAAACATCTGATACAGAAGAGTTATATAAAGACCGTACTCCACGTAACGAAGTGATGGATGCCGTTTACAATGATTTTAAAACTGTTTTGGCAACTATGCGTGCCAGCGATGGGGCTCAGTACCTGAACAAATACGTGGCAGCTGGTTTTATTTCACGTGCAATGCTGTTTGAAGGTACCTGGCAGAAATATCATAACGGTGATTCAGAAAGAGCCAAGAAATTTCTGCAATTCTCTGCTGAGGCATCAGAAATAGTAATGAATAGCGGTAAATACAAAATTGATGGCGATTTCCGTTCTCTTTTCGGATCGGAAGATCTGAGCAGCAACAAAGAATGTATTCTTTTCAGACATTATAGCGCTGGTCAGACTATTACCCACCATATTGCATCCTATTGTAATCTTACAGAAGGACAAACCTACGCGGCCAACCTGAGTCTGGTTAAATCATTTATTTGTAATGATGGTAATGTATGGCAGAATTCTTCGGTCGAAAAGGCTAATTCATTTAGTATTGCCGATCTTGTTAAGACACGCGACCCTCGTTTCGAAGCTACATTCTGGGATCAGCCCCGTTCTCAATCTGCCTCATTGCTTTATACGGTTAAATTTATTGATCGTGTGGGACCAACATTCGCGGAAAAAGGAAACTATCCTGCCAAGTATTCAAGTTCTACAAATACAAACGATGCCCCGGTAATACGTTATGCCGAAGTCCTTTTGAACTGGATCGAAGCGAAAGCAGAACTGGCTACTCTTGGTGGAGCGGCTGTAACACAGTCGGATATTGATAAATCTATCAACAGCATCCGCAACCGTACATTGGCTCCCGAAGCGATTGCAAAAGGTGTAGTTAAAACTCCAGCCATGAGTCTGACAGCTTTGCCTAACGATCCTTCACGCGACGCAGATGTTCCTGCATTGATCTGGGAAATTCGTCGCGAACGCAGAATGGAATTATACTATGAATATTCTCGTTTGCTGGACATCAAACGCTGGAAGAAAATAGATTATATGAATGGGACAACGAATCCGGATCTTCTAAAGGGTATTTGGGTTAACATAAAATCTGAAATACCAACACTCTTAACAGCCGGACGGGTTGGGAAATTACAGGTTCAGAAGGCTGATGGCACTGTTGTTGTATATAACGGTTCCAACGCGGATGATTTGGTTGGTTACTATCTGCCCGAAGGTGTAAAGGACAGAGATGCATTTACCGACAGAGTTTATTTGGCTCCGGTAGGAAAGAATCAGATTGACTTGTTCAAGTCCAGAGGATTTACGCTCACCCAGACTACAGGTTGGGAGTAATATACGATATTTGATTTTACTTTGAATAAAACTCATACTAACAAGGAGTTTTAATTAACTCCTTGTTAGTTTTTCATACTATTAATTACTTAAAGATCTCCGATCGTGAAGGTATTAAAATTGATATGTCTTTTCTCTTTATTCACTTTATTCGGTCATGCACAAACGAAACAGGTTGTAACAGGAGCTGAATCTACAAGTGAATATTTTCCCCTCTTGAAGAATCAGCGGATTGCCGTATTATCAAATCATACAGGTATGGTTGGCGATGAACATCTGGTTGATATGTTTAAAAGGTTGAAGTTTAATGTGGTGTGTATCTTTTCGCCCGAACACGGGTTTAGAGGAAATGCCGATGCGGGAGAACATGTTTCCAGCTCGACAGATATAAAAACAGGGATCCCTATTCGCTCTCTTTATGAAGGCAATACCGGAAGACCTGCGGAAGAAACCATGCACTCTTTCGATGTGCTGGTGATGGATATACAGGACGTTGGTCTTCGGTTCTATACCTATTATGCAACCATGGTGCGCATGATGGACGCTTGTGCTATGTACCAAAAGAAAATGATAATACTTGACCGTCCTAATCCCAACGGACATTATGTAGACGGTCCGATTTTGGATATGAAATACAAATCGGGAGTAGGCTGGCTGCCTGTGCCTATCGTACACGGAATGACGCTAGGCGAAATAGCCTTGATGGTTAATGGCGAAAAATGGCTACCGGAACAACGGAAATGCGATGTTACAGTAATCAAATGTAAAAACTATACCCATCAAACGATGTATCAGTTACCAATTGCTCCGTCTCCTAATCTGCCGGACATGAAATCTGTATATATGTACCCTTCTACCTGTTTTTTTGAAGCTACACCCGTTAGTTTGGGTAGAGGAACAGACAAACCTTTTCTGGTTTATGGTCATCCCAATATGCTCGGATATACTTTTAGTTTTATCCCCCGAAGTATTCCCGGTGCTAAAAATCCGCCACTGCTCAATAAACTTTGTTATGGAGTTAATTTAAGTAACATTCCGGACAAAGATATTTGGGAAAAAGGTGTAGATTTGACGTATTTGATAGATGCTTATAACAACTTAAACCTGGACGATCATTTCTTTCGTCCTTTCTTTGAGGACCTTATAGGTGTTGATTATGTACGTAAAATGATAAAAGAAGGCAAATCGGCGGACGAAATTAAAGCCATGTGGAAAGACGATGTACTTAAATTTAAAAAGCAACGGGCCCCTTATTTGTTATACGAAGAATAATCGTCAGATAAACGGATTCGAATACCAGATAACACGACAGAGACGGCTGATTTCTGTCTATTTTATGAATAAATAAAGTATATAGTAATGACACCATTTCTTGTATTAACAACGATCACGGTTTATTTCCTGGTTTTGTTTTTTATATCGTGGCTGGCGGGAAGGAACGCCGATAATCAGGGATTTTTTATTGGAAACAGAAAATCATCATGGTACGTTGTCGCGTTTGCCATGATAGGATCCAGTATTTCGGGGGTAACCTTTATTTCCGTTCCCGGTTGGGTGGCTGTAAACAATTTCTCTTACCTGCAAATGGTATTGGGTTTTGTTACCGGTACACTTATTATCGCTTATGTGCTGATCCCGCTTTTTTATAAAATGAAGGTCGTCTCTATTTACGAATACCTGGAAAACAGATTTGGAATCACAACCTATAAAACGGGTGCCTGGTTCTTCTTTATTTCTAAAATGCTTGGAGCTTCCGTTCGGTTGTTTCTGGTTTGTGTGGTTTTACAGCTGCTTGTTTTCGACCCGATGAACCTGCCTTTCACACTCAACGTGTTTTTCTCGGTTGCCCTGGTTTGGCTGTATACATTTAATGGTGGTGTTAAATCTCTTATCTGGACCGATACACTGAAAACTTTCTGTTTGATTATTTCGGTTGTGCTATGTATCTATTACATAGCGACAGATTTGAATATGGGCTTTTCTGATATGGTGAGTTCAATTACGGGTAACGATTACTCTAAAATATTTTTCTTTGAAGACGGGAATGATAAACGGTTCTTTTGGAAGCAATTCCTTGCAGGCGTATTTACGGTTATTGCCATGACAGGTTTGGATCAGGATATGATGCAGCGGAATCTAAGTTGCAAAAATTTCAAGGATTCTCAAAAGAACATGGTTACCAGTGTTGTTTTCCAGTTTGTTGTCATTTCGCTGTTCCTTATGTTGGGTGTTTTGCTGTATATCTTTGTTGATACGAAAGGCATTCAGATGCCAGCTAAATCGGACGAATTATTTCCAATGATTGCAACGCAGGGTTATTTCCCCAATATCGTAGGTATTCTCTTTATTGTTGGTCTTATCTCTTCAGCTTATTCTGCTGCAGGTTCTGCCTTAACGGCGCTGACTACCTCTTTTACCGTGGATATTTTGGGTAGTCTGAAGAAGAAGACGGACCAGGAAGCAACCAAATCACGTAAACGGGTGCATATTGGAATGGCTTTTGTGATGGGTATCGTAATTGTTGTATTCAACGCGCTGAACAATACCAGTGTGATCGATGCGGTTTATATTGTGGCAAGCTACACCTATGGTCCTATTCTCGGGCTGTTTGCTTTCGGTATTTTTACCAGGAAAGCGGTTAAAGACAAGTATATCCCTCTAGTGGCTGTTCTTTCGCCTGTCTTGTGCTTTATTCTGGATGAGAATTCCCAAAAATGGTTTAACGGCTATTCATTCAGCTACGAGTTGCTTATCCTAAACGCGTTTTTCACCTTCATCGGTCTTCTCTTGTTAACGAAAAAAGAAACAGTAAAATGAAGAAATATTTTTTGTGCTCTACTTTATTTGCTTTGATGTTTATAAGCGGACAGGCTGTTTTTGCGCAGAGTGGTTCGAACGACATCAAACAATCTATAGCAAGCTTTCTTAATGCATATGCAGAGAAAGAACTTTCCATCGGTCGGATTGAGGTAGAATCTCTGACTATAACAGAAAAAGATAAACGAGTGAGAATTCAGGCCTCGGTCAATTGTTCTTATATTCCCTTTACCGAAGCCCGTGTAAAAACTATCTATGAGTCAATCAGGAGTTTGCTTCCGTTGTCCTATGCTAAATACAAAATTGAGCTGATAACAGACAAACAACTCATAGAAACGTTGGTAACCGGACAAAAAAGAAAGTATACATTCCGTAATAAGGCTGATAAACCGTTGATTACGGCGGTCTCCAGATCTTATACGCCCGAACGGGGATTATTGAATAAACACATCGCGCTTTGGCAGAGTCACGGTTACTATTTTGAATCCAAACTGAACCGATGGGAATGGCAACGTGCCCGAATCTTTCAGACAGTAGAGGATTTGTACACCCAAAGTTATGTATTGCCTTTTCTCGTACCGATGCTCGAAAACGCCGGAGCCAATGTATTGCTTCCCCGCGAACGTGATTCGCAGACTCAGGAAGTGATAGTAGACAATGATAAATCCGGACAAAACTCTTTGTATAAGGAAGTCTCAGGAGATGAATCCTGGACAATTGGGATTGGCAAGGGATTTGCCTTGCTGCGTGACCGCTATATTGAAACCGAAAACCCTTTCAGTGAAGGAACATTCAGACAATCCGTAACCCGGAAAAAGGGAAAGGAAAGTCTGGTAGAATGGATTCCCTATATTCCTCAGGCAGGAAACTATGCAGTGTATGTTTCGTATAAATCACTACCTGAAAGTACCGACGACGCTTTGTATACCGTTTACCACAAAGGAGGAAAAACACAGTTTAAGGTGAATCAGCAAATGGGGGGCGGAACCTGGATCTATCTTGGAAATTTTGGATTCGAAACAGGTAACAACGATGCATGCAAAGTGCAATTGTCCAACCGTTCGTCTAAAAACAACCGGGTTATTACAGCCGATGGAATTAAGATTGGGGGCGGATACGGCAACATAGCCCGTAAAGTAAACAATGCGGGAATTGTAACCAACAATACCAAAAGTTCAGAAAATTCCGGTCCGATGCAAAAGCAAAACGTTCCGGCTATACCTTATCAATACGAAACAAGCGGTTATCCACGCTTTACCGAAGGAGCCCGTTACTGGTTGCAATATGCCGGCTTCCCGGATACTGTGTACACGCAGAGTAAAGGAATCAATGACTACACGGACGATTACAAGAGCCGTGGTATCTGGGTGAATTATCTTTCCGGCGGATCAACGGTTGCTCCTGAAGATAATGGGTTAAAGATTCCTGTGGATCTGGCGTTTGCTTTCCATACGGATGCGGGGACAACCCTGAATGATTCAATTATAGGCACATTGGGTATCTTCTATACAAAAGAAGGCGACGAAACGTTTGCCAATAAAACATCCAGGTATGTATCAAGAGATCTGACCGACATGATTCAAACGGAGATTGTGAATGATATCCGTCAGGTATACGAACCGGACTGGTCCCGTCGTGGTATGTGGAACCAATCTTACTTTGAAGCACGCACGCCGAAAGTGCCTACTATGCTGCTGGAGTTACTTTCGCATCAAAACTTCGCGGATATGCGGTACGGTCTCGATCCTCGTTTTCGTTTTACGGTAAGCCGTGCGATTTATAAAGGTATGCTCAGATTTATAGCTTCTCAATATAAACAGCCTTATGTGGTTCAGCCATTGCCGGTCGACCATTTCAGTGTCCGTTTTTCAGGAAGCGATGAGGTGGAACTTAACTGGCAGGCTGTACGTGATTCGCTGGAACCTACTGCAGTAGCAGAAAAGTTTGTATTGTACACCCGAAAAGACAACGGCGATTTCGATAATGGAGTAGGGGTTACGACCAATTCAGTCAGAATCCGCCAGGAACCTCAGGTAAGATATAGTTACAAAGTAACCGCGGTAAATGGAGGAGGGGAGAGTTTTCCTTCAGAAATCCTTTCAGCCTGCAGAGTAAAAGATGAAAAAGGGGTTGTACTGGTGGTAAACGGTTTCGATCGTATCAGTGGACCTGCCGATTTTGTTGCAGATAGTATAGCCGGCTTTTACGATTCCAAGGATCACGGTGTTCCCTATAAGGAAGATATCAGTTTTATTGGCAGTCAGTACGAATTCCGCCGTACTATCCCATGGTCGGATGATGACGCACCGGGTTTCGGAGCCAGTAGGGCCAACTATGAAACGATGGTGATTGCCGGAAATACCTTCGACTATCCAGCATTGCATGGGCAATCCATCGTAAAAGCAGGTTATTCTTATGTGTCATCCAGCGACGAAGCTGTAAGCTCGGGCAAGGTTAATCTAAACGACTATAAACTGATGGACCTGATTCTGGGTAAACAACGACAGGTTAAAATAGGGCGCGGTGTTCACGAAGCTCAGTTTAAGACTTTCCCTGCCGAATTGCAGCAAGCTATTTCGACCTACTGTAATCAGGGAGGAAATGTATTAGTTAGCGGAGCCTATGTGGGAAGCGACTTATGGGACAGCGAAAACGTACAGCCAAAGGATTTAGCCTTTGCCAAAGACGTACTCAAATACAATTGGCGAACTGGTCAGGCTTCTGTAACCGGCGAGGTAAAGAGTGTGGTTTCTCCTTTTGGAATGATCTCCGGGAAATACGAATTTCATAACGAACTAAATGGAACCTCTTATGTGGTAGAATCGCCTGATGCGGTTGAGCCCGCCGATCCAGCTTGCTTCACCATTTTCCGTTACAGCGAAAATAACCTGAGCGCGGGTATTGCTTACCGTGGTAAATACAAAACCTGTGTATTGGGCTTTCCGTTCGAGTCACTAAAAACAGCCGGACAACGCGATCAGCTTATGGACAACATCCTTTTGTTTATGTCTTCGAAATAAAATTTGAATTAGCAATATAAAAGTAAAATAGGTAAAAATGAAAAGAACAATCAATTGCTTTATCCCGTATCAAGATGCCGCTCAGGCAGAACAAACGGTGAAAGGTCTAAAAGAATCCAACCTGGTTTCTCAGATATATTTACTTTCTACCGAAGCCGGAGTAACAGGCGTGACTGGAATGGAGGGCTGCGTCATTCTCCCTGTTCAGTCGCTTAACTCCTCCGAAACAATTTTAAGCATCGCTTCAAATGCAGATGCAGATTATACGTTGATCTACACAAAATATACAACACTGGAAATGGGTATGTTTGCTTTGGAGCGCATGCTTCATATCGCAGACGACTCGGCTGCCGGAATGGTGTATGCCGATCATTATATTGTAGCCGGCCAAAGCCGCAGCAATAATCCTGTGATCGCTTATCAGCCGGGAAGTTTACGCGACGATTTTAATTTCGGATCCGTACTTATCTATAATTCCGAAGCCCTGAAAGACGCAGCCTCCAGGATGGATACGACCTATCATTTTGCCGGGATGTATGATTTGCGTCTCAAGGTATCGCAACAGGCATCGTTGGTTCATATCAACGAATACCTCTATTCCGAAGTAGAACAAGACAACCGGAAGAGTGGCGAGAAGATCTTTGATTATGTGGATCCGAAGAACCGGGCTGTTCAGGTTGAAATGGAAGCAGTCTGTACCCAACATCTAAAAGAGATTGGCGGATACCTGACTCCGGAATTTAAGCAAATAGAATTCAATGCAGGAAACTTCGAATACGAAGCATCGGTTATTATACCGGTCCGCAACCGTATCCGTACTATCGAAGATGCCATCAAGTCGGTGCTGAGCCAGAAAACGAATTTTAATTTCAACCTCATTGTTATCGATAACTATTCTACAGACGGAACAACCGAAGCCATAGACAAATTCGCTTCAGATTCCCGTTTGATTCACTTGATTCCGGAACGCAAGGATTTGGGTATCGGTGGCTGCTGGAATGCAGGCGTGCATCATCCTTTATGTGGAAAGTTTGCCGTTCAGCTGGATAGCGACGATGTATACAGCGACGAAAATACGCTGCAGAAAATGGTGGATGCCTTTTACGAACAGAACTGTGCCATGGTAGTTGGAACCTATATGATGACCGACTTCGACATGAATATGATTGCTCCGGGCATCATCGACCACAAAGAGTGGACACCCGAAAACGGACGAAACAATGCCTTGCGTATCAACGGACTTGGAGCACCACGTGCTTTCTATACGCCTGTGCTGCGTGAAATAAAAGTGCCAAACACCAGTTATGGTGAAGACTATGCGCTAGGTCTGAATTTCTCTCGCCAGTATCAGATAGGCCGCGTTTATGATGTGGTTTATATGTGCCGCCGTTGGGACGACAACTCGGATGCTTCGCTGGATGTAGTTAAAATGAATGGACATAATACCTACAAGGACCGTATTCGTACATGGGAATTGCAGGCACGTATTGCTTTAAATAAGAAGAAATGACAGAAGCGATTTCAAATAAAACGGTGAATGAATTGCTTGCTGAGCAGCTTACTTCCTGGGACACGGCTCGTACTAATTACGAAGCGCTGCAGGAAGTGGAGTCGAAAGTGTTGGATGTGGACGGGTATACCTTTCGGGTACAGTTTAACCCAGCCCGCATCCGCTCTTCGGCGGCTAAAGTAGATCCCAAATCCATTCAGGAGCGGAAATGTTTCCTTTGCAAGGATAATCTGCCCGCCGCCCAGAAGGGTCTTAAGTTTGGCGAAGGTTATATGGTATTGGTAAACCCGTTTCCTATTTTTCCGCAGCATTTAACCATACCGGCTGTCGAGCACAAAGATCAGCTGATACGGAATCGCTTTGTCCACATGTTGGAACTAGCCGAAAGATTGTCGGGCTTTGTCCTCTTTTACAACGGGCCTAAATGCGGAGCTTCTGCTCCGGATCATGCCCACTTTCAGGCAGGCAACAAAGGCTTTCTGCCTTTGGAGTCGGAGTGGAGAAGTGCGGCAGGTGAAGCATTCTACAGCAAAGAAGGAACCGCTCTTTATGCATTGAAGGAATATCCCGCACCCATGCTTGTGCTCACATCAGATAGCATGCAGAAGGCTTCCGGATTATTCGACCAAATTTACATGCTGCTCGATAAAGGCATGGAAGTGGAACCGATGATGAACCTGCTTGCATGGTACGAAGACGGGCAATGGGTTGTTTGCATTATTCCACGAACGCTTCACCGTCCCGCCTGTTACTTCGCGGAAGGAGAGGAGAACCTGCTGATAAGTCCGGCTTCGGTCGACTTAGGTGGCGTTTTCATCACCCCGCTCGAAAAGGATTTCGAAAAAATTACATCACAAGATATCAGGAACATTCTGCAGGAAGTATGCCTGACAGGATCCGGTTTAAACGAATTAGTAAATGAATTGAATCAGGTGTTGCTTTCGGAAGCGTAACGCTCACCACGAATCTTAAAGTTGAAGTTATGAAGAACAAACAAGTATCCCCCTGGGCATGGGTTCCCACCTTGTACTTTGCGCAAGGATTACCGTATGTAGCGGTAATGACCATCTCGGTGATTATGTATAAACGCTTGGGTATATCCAATACGGATATTGCCTTGTATACCAGCTGGCTTTACCTGCCATGGGTAATTAAACCATTCTGGAGTCCGTTTGTGGATTTGCTGAAAACCAAACGATGGTGGGTAGTAACCATGCAGCTGCTTGTAGGAGCCGGCTTGGGCGGAGTGGCATTTACACTTCCCATGGATTTCTTCTTTCAGGCAACACTGGCGGTCTTCTGGCTGGTGGCATTCAGTTCGGCAACCCATGATATTGCGGCCGATGGTTATTATATGTTAGCCCTCGAACAACACGAACAGGCCTTCTTTGTTGGAATCCGTAGTACTTTCTACCGAATCTCCACCATTGCAGGTCAGGGTTTACTGGTCATGATAGCCGGTTTGCTCGAAACCAGTACAGGAAAGATTCCTTTGTCCTGGTCCATTACCTTTTTTATTATGGCAGGCATGTTTATCGGATTTTGTTTGTATCACAAGTTTATCTTACCCAAACCGGCTACTGATAAGCCCGCCACAACAGTAACAGCTTCCAACCTGATGAAAGAATTCTTTGCCACTTTTGTCTCCTTCTTTAAGAAAGAACAAGTAGGCATTGCCATTCTGTTTATGTTGCTGTTCCGTTTACCCGAAGCACAGCTGGTTAAGATGATCACCCCCTTCCTTATCGATCCGCGCGATGTGGGCGGTCTGGGTTTAACAACTACTCAAATCGGGCTGACTTACGGAACAATCGGTATCCTTGGCCTTACCATCGGAGGTATTCTGGGTGGAATTGTTGCATCCAGAGGCGGACTCAAACAATGGTTGTGGCCTATGGCGCTGATCATTTCGTTACCTAATATTGCCTTTGTTTATCTGGCATGCGTTCAACCAGAGAGTTTGCTGGTAATTAATTTCTGTGTATTTGTGGAACAATTCGGATACGGATTCGGATTTACCGCTTACATGCTTTATATGATCTACTTTGCGAACGGAGAACATAAAACAGCCCATTATGCGATTTGTACCGCTTTTATGGCCTTGGGAATGATGCTTCCGGGAATGGCTGCAGGCTGGTTGCAGGAAAAGCTGGGATACGAACACTTCTTTATCTGGGTGATGATCTGCTGTATCGGTACGCTGGTAGTAACAGCCTTCCTAAAGATTGATCCCGAGTTTGCTAAAAAGAAAAAAGAAATAGAATAAGTATGAAACGAAGTTATATGATTCTCTGCCTGCTGAGCTTTTTCGCTATTAGCCTGCCTGCACAGAAAATAAGAATCCAGACAGGGATTGAAGTGTTGAAACAAAGCAACTTCAAAATACTTGAAGGAAAGCGGGTGGGGTTGATTACCAACCCTACCGGAGTGGATAATAACCTGAAGTCCACCATCGATATCCTGCACGAAGCACCCAATGTAAATCTGGTGGCTTTGTTTGGTCCGGAACATGGTGTGCGGGGAGATGTACATGCCGGCGATCATGTGGATAACTCTAACGATCCTACAACCGGACTCCCGGTAGGGTCTCTTTATGGCAAGACGCGTAAGGCAACTCCCGAAATGTTGAAAGGAATCGATGTTTTGGTTTATGATATCCAGGATATTGGCTGCCGTTCGTTTACCTACATCAGTACGATGGGATTGGCTATGGAGGCGGCTGCAGAGAACAACATTGAATTTGTTGTTCTCGACAGACCTAATCCGTTGGGCGGACTCAAGGTGGAAGGCAATCTGGTGGAAGAAGGATTCATTTCGTTTGTCAGCCAGTTTAAGATCCCTTACCTCTACGGACTTACTTGCGGCGAGCTGGCTCAGATGCTGAATGAAGAAAAGATGCTGGCAAAACAATGCAAGCTTAGTGTCGTGAAGATGAAAGGCTGGAAGCGGAAGATGGATTATACCCAAACAGGGTTGCAATGGATTCCTTCTTCTCCGCATATTCCCCATGCTCATTCTGCCTTCTTCTATCCCGTATCCGGTATTCTGGGCGAATTGGGTTACCTCTCCATCGGAGTCGGATACACCATTCCTTTCCAGATGTTTGCCGCCGATTGGATCAAAGCCGAAGAGTTTGCTGTAGCGCTCAATAAGTTGCAATTACCGGGCGTTCATTTTCGCCCTATGCACCTGAAGCCATTCTATTCGGTGGGTGTTGGCACTCAAATGCAGGGAGTACAGGTACACATAACGGATTTCCAGAAAGCCCGGCTTTCCGAAATACAGTTTTATGTGATGCAGGTCATTGCCGAATTGTATCCCGATAAAGCCGTGTTGGCGCATGCCGACGAAAAGCGGTTCAACATGTTCGATAAAGTTTCGGGAAGCGATCAGATCCGTCTGCTGTTTTCAAAGAACAACCGGTTCGACGACATTGCTGCTTACTGGAACAAAGATGCGGAGGCTTTCAAAAAGCTTTCCAAAAAGTATTATCTCTATAAATGATCGGAATAGAAGTCCATTACAACAACCCAATCAAAAAGGGTGTTTTATAAATATAAGGTATAACAGTATGATATTAATCGCAGATAGTGGTTCTACCAAAACCGACTGGTGTTTGGTTGACAACGGTGTGCTGGTAAAGCAAATCTTCACCAAAGGGACTAATCCCTTCTTTCAGACTGAAGATGAAATTAGCGCTGAGGTTTCGGAAAATCTCCTTCCTTATCTTGACAAAGCCAAAGTGGATGCTGTTTGGTTCTACGGAGCCGGATGTGCTTTCCCCGAAAAGAATGAAATTGTACGTGCAGCCATAGCCCGCCATCTGGATGTGTCCATCGAAGTAGGCAGCGATTTACTGGGAGCAGCCAGAGGACTATGTGGTCGGCAACCCGGCATCGCCTGTATTCTGGGAACCGGATCCAATTCCTGTTTCTACGACGGCAAAGAGATTGTAAGCAATGTTTCGCCCTTAGGCTTTATTCTTGGCGACGAGGGAAGTGGAGCCGTATTAGGTAAAATGCTGGTTGGCGATGTTTTGAAGAATCAGCTTCCCGCAGCTTTGAAGGAAGAGTTTCTTGCCAGGTACGAACTAACACCCGCCATTATCCTTGAGCGGGTTTACAAGAAACCTTTTCCTAATCGCTTTTTAGCAAGCTTGTCTCCTTTCCTTGTAGAGCATCTGGATGTACCCGAAATACATACTTTGGTACTGAACGGATTCAAAGCATTCTTCGAACGGAATGTTAAACAGTACGATTACAAGCAATATCCGGTGCATTTGATTGGTTCGCTGGCTTACTATTACCGTTCGGTGTTGCAAGAGGCAGCAGAGCATACGGGTGTACGGTTGGGAACAATTAAGCAAAGTCCCATGGAAGGGCTTATTTCTTATCATTCAAACTAACTTTAAAACAAGAACAAATGGCTTTTATAAAAATAACAGAACAACCGTCTTTGTACGACGACCTGGAAAAGAAATCGGTAAAGGAATTGCTGGAAGAGATTAACGAGGAAGATCAACGAGTGGCGATTGCCGTACAGAAGGCGATTCCCCAGATTGAAAAGCTGGTTACTCAGATTGTACCACGCATGAAGCAAGGCGGACGAATTTTCTATATGGGTGCCGGAACCAGCGGACGTTTGGGAGTATTGGATGCTTCGGAGATACCGCCTACATTCGGAATGCCTCCTTCGTTGGTAGTGGGACTCATTGCCGGAGGTGATATGGCTCTTCGTAATCCGGTGGAGAATGCCGAAGACGATATGGAACGCGGCTGGATCGAATTGCAGGAACGTCATGTAAATGTAAAGGATACCGTAATAGGTATTGCTGCTTCGGGCACAACACCCTATGTATTGGGCGCTTTGCGTAAAGCACGCGAAAACGGAATTCTTACAGCCTCTATCAGCAGTAATCCGGAAGCTCCTATTTCGAAAGAGGCGGATGTACCTATCGAAATGATTGTAGGTCCGGAGTTTGTTACCGGAAGTTCGCGTATGAAATCGGGAACGGGACAAAAGATGATTCTGAACATGATTACCACCACAACCATGATTAAACTGGGACGGGTAAAAGGAAACCGGATGGTGAATATGCAGTTGTCCAACCAGAAACTGGTAGATCGCGGAACACGTATGGTAATGGAAGAGCTGCATCTGGAATACGACCAGTCTCAGCGCTTGTTGCTTATGTATGGTTCGGTGAAGAATGCCGTTGATGCCTATCTCGATAATAATAAATAATCGTATCGATGAAACGTATACTCAATCTTATCATCCTTTGCGTGTTTATGGTATCCGCACACGCAAAGGATTTTCGTTTTGCCCTCTTTACCGACCTGCATATCACGCACAGCACAACAGCTGCCGAAGATTTGCAGAAGGCGGTTAACCAGGTAAATGCCACTCCCGAACTCGATTTTGTAATTGTATCTGGCGATGTTACGGAAGAAGGTGACCGCGCTTCGCTTGAAAAGGCGAAGTCTATCCTTGACAAGCTGAATGTGAAGTACTACATCACATCGGGCAATCATGAAACCAAATGGAGCGAATCCGGATGCACCGATTTTAATGAGGTGTTCGGTTCGGACCGTTTCCGTTTCGAACACGATGGTTACCTGTTTCTTGGCTTTAACTCCGGACCAGTAATGCGTATGTCCGACGGACATGTTGCTCCGCAGGATATTTCCTGGCTAAAGAACGAACTTACAAAGGCAGGAGCCGATAAACCGGTGGTGCTGGTAAGCCATTATCCTCTTCGCGACGGCGATGTGGATAACTGGTACGAAGTAACCGATGTAGTTCGCAACTACAACATCAAGGTAATGCTTGGTGGTCATTATCACAGCAATAAACAATGGAGTTACGATGGAATTCCCGGTATACTGAACCGCTCTACGCTTAGGGCAAAGGAACCGGTGGGCGGATATTCGGTCTACGAGGTAACTTCCGATTCCATACGTGTATCCGAGCAACTTATTGGAGGAGAACCTAAACGTTGGGGTGGTGTGTCGTTGAAGGAAACCTACTACACTACCGACAATTCATCCTATGCCCGTCCGGATTTCTCGGTGAATAAAAGCTATCCCCGGGTACAACGGAGCTGGTCGACCGCTACAGGAAAAGGCATCTATTCGTCGCCGGTTGTCTATGAAAACAAGGTTTATGTAGGCGACGATCT
The DNA here is from genome assembly GCF_963667135.1 of uncultured Macellibacteroides sp. Classification (NCBI taxonomy): domain Bacteria; kingdom Pseudomonadati; phylum Bacteroidota; class Bacteroidia; order Bacteroidales; family Porphyromonadaceae; genus Macellibacteroides; species uncultured Macellibacteroides sp. The sequence goes on from NZ_OY762974.1 coordinate 2,526,026, forward strand.
GGGGTTTCTGACCTGTTTTGCGCTGAAAGACGGCAAACATAAGTGGGAGTTTAAAACAGACGCACGCATTGTAGGGACACCAGCTGCTGCCAATGGGGTAGTGGTGTTCGGTTCTGCTGATGCAAACATATACGGAATCAACGCCAAAAGCGGTAAGCTGATGTGGAAACATGCCTCTTCCAAAGCCGTACTGGGAGCCGTTACCATCGAAAAGGGAATCGCTTACATTGGCGGAAGCAACGGTTCCTTCTACGCCATCGACATAAAGAGTGGCAAGCTTCGCTGGGAATTCACCGGAGTAAAAGGATATATCGAAACCCGTCCGCTTATTTACGACGGTAAAGTACTATTCGGTGCGTGGGACAATAACCTGTACGCATTAGATAAAGCTACAGGTAAAAAGCTATGGTCGTGGGATGCCAACCTTACCCGCATGCATTTCTCTCCTGCTGCAGTGTGGCCGGTTGCGGCCGACGGACGCGTATTTGTAACTGCACCCGACCGGACGATGAGCGCCATCAACGCGACAACCGGCGAAACCCTTTGGCGTACAAACCAATCGGTTGTAAGGGAAACCATCGGATTATCGGGCGATAAACAACGGCTGTACAGCAAAACCATGCAGGATAGTCTGGTTTGCTATGCGGCCTCTTCCGAGCCAAAAGAACTATGGGCGTGCAACGTAGGCTTCGGGTACGAACATGCTCCCTCTATGCCCGTCGAAAAAGACGGAGTTGTATTTGGAAGTACCCGAAGCGGACTTATCTTTGCCGTGGATGCTTTTACGGGAAAACTCCTTTGGAAACATAAGGTAGGCAATTCCCTGATCAGCACGGTGGTTCCGTTAAGTAAAACGCGCTGCCTGTATACCAGCACCGAAGGGATTGTTGGAATGTTGGAGATACGTAAATGAAAATGATGTGTGGTAGAAATTTGTAAACCGTAAGAATATGTCAAAGTTCTTTTTTGCATTTGGAATGCTTTTGTTTTCGCTGCAACTGATTGCTCAACCACTGCAACGTGTTAATCCTAAAAGAGTAGGGATGGACCCAAAAAAGTTTGTTTATGCCGATGAAGTAATTCAGAAAGCCATCGATAACCGGGAGATACCCGGAGCCGTACTGGCAGTAGTCCGTAACGGAAAGATGGCTTACATCAAGGCTTATGGCAACAAACAGGTTTATCCGGATACCGTGGCGATGACGGTAAATACGGTGTTCGATCTTGCCTCTGTAAGCAAATCTGTATCTACAGCCATATGTGCTATGGTTCTGCTTGAACAGGGAAAGATCCGTTTGCTGGATAACGTAAGCCTTTATATTCCGGGATTCGAAGGATGGGAAGACGAAGCCGGAAAAAAAACCAATATAAAGATTGTAGATCTGCTTACGCATACATCGGGTTTACCTCCTTATGCCAATGTGGCTGAGGTAAAAGCTAACTATGGTTCGCCAAATCCTTCGGGATTGATCACGTACATTTCCACCTGTAAAAGAGACTTTGCCCCGAAAAGTAAGTTTCAGTACAGCTGTCTGAACTACATAACTTTGCAACGAATTATCGAAACCGTATCGGGACAGAATCTGCGTGACTTTGCCAAGCAGCATGTTTTCGATGTGCTGGGGATGACTAGCACTGACTATAAACCGACCGGAGAGCTGCTTGCCCGTTGCGCGTCGACTGAGAAGCAACCGGACGGCTCTGTGTTGAAAGGCGAAGTGCACGACCCTCTGGCCCGGATTATGAACGGAGGAATCTCTGGCAATGCCGGCGTTTTCTCTACGGCAGACGACCTGGCTATTCTGGCAACCGCATTATTGAATGGTGGCGAGTATCACAAAAAACGGATTCTGGGACCACAAACCGTTAGAGCCATGCGTACAGTTCCCCGCGAAGTGTCCTCATTCGGACGAACATTGGGCTGGGATATTTACTCTCCCTACGCGTCTAACACAGGAGATCTGTTTAGTTCTTATACCTTTGGACATACGGGCTATACGGGAACATCCTTTGTGGTTGATCCGTATACCAATACGGCTGTTATCCTGCTTACTAATGCTGTTCACCCGGAGGACAAAGGAAGTGTGGTACGCCTGCGTTCACTGGTTGCAAACATCGTTGCCGGTGCCATTGTAGAGTAAAAACAGGACTCAGTTTCTTTGATATTTCCTCTATTATATAGATCATAAACATCAAATTCAAGCATCGCCCTTCTTATACGGAATTTATGCATCCTATAACTAGCGGCCGCACTACAGTCTTTTATAGTTTATACTACTACAATCTATCTCTTTGATGCTTATGATCTATTCATCGGACCTGGGTCAACTTATCATCGGACCCAGGTTGATATTTCATCGGACCATGGTCAAACAATTATCGGACCCGGGTCCGATGATTAGATCGTCGCATTCACAGGGCAGACGCATATTATTATAGAGCTAAAAGTCCTAGGTGTATCATTTAATATGTACGTATATGATGCAGTATTTCAATATATTACACATCAAATCTTTGATGCTCTATATGTCTTCTTCACCGAATGTTGCTAACATAAACTAACATTAAAATGGGCATAATTAGTATTTATAAACATATTGAGCGTTATAAAATTTGCTTCATAGATAACAACCTTCTCTGAAAATTGGATCTTTCTTTTTACAACGATAATTTCGTTAAGTTGAATAATCAAATCAGAACGTTTATGTTATGTCTGGAATCATATTGACATTACTTAAAAGAGACCAAAAACAGTAATTATAACTACGAAAAGAAAGATAATAAATGTCCAAAACAATCACTTAAATACATTGATATCTCAGTAAATATTTATATATTTGTTTTATTATCAACGTATTAAATATACAAATATATGACATTGCTTGCATTTGCTTCAAGTATTGAAGACTATCGTTTTGACAGGAATAAAGTTCATTCAGCCGAAACTATTATTTATATTACGTTAGCTGCCGTTATTTGTGGGGCCGAGACATGGAACGAAATAGAGGATTTCGGTCGGTGTAAAATTGATTTTTTCTCTCGCACTATTCCTTCTTTTAATGGAATACCCTCACATGATACTTTTAACCGATTTTTCACAGTATTGGATTCCACCTATTTTGAAAATCAATTCAGAGAATGGGTTAAGTGTATTTGTGGAAAGTATAAAGGAGTGGTTGCTATTGACGGCAAAACAATATGCGGAGCATATGAGTCTGAAGAGGCTAAATTGTTGCGAGGTACCTACCTAAAACCCTCGAGCCCCCAATACAAACTTCACATGGTAAGTGCCTGGGCCGCTGACAATGGAATAAGCCTTGGACAAATCAAAACAGAGGAAAAATCGAATGAAATTACCGCTATCCCCGAACTATTAGAGGCATTAGATATTAAAGAGTGTATAATCACTATTGATGCTATGGGATGTCAAAAGACTATAGCATCTAAAATAATAGAAAAAGAAGCAGATTACGTTTTGGCTGTTAAAAACAACCATAAGCATTTATATAGAAAAATCAAACATTTTTTCACCATTTGGAGAGCTGAGAAGCCTAACCGGGTAAGTGTTTACGAGAATACCGAGACTGGACATGGCCGTTTGGAAAAAAGAACTTGCATAGTCTGTGACAATCTATACTGGTTAAATGCTAACGATTACACCCAATGGGCTGGATTAAAAACATTTGTCTGTGTGCTTACGGAACGTACCATTCCCGGCGAAAATGGACCTCGTAAACAAAAAGAAACCAGATACTATATTTCTTCATTAGTTTTGGATGCTGAATTAATTGCTAATTCAGTCCGAAAACATTGGTCTGTTGAAAATAATTTACATTGGCAGTTGGATGTCTCGTTTAATGAAGATTACGGACGAAAGAAGAACAATGCCGCTGTAAACTTTTCTCTTGTCTCAAAAACAGCTTTATCTATGTTAAAGCACTATGAAAGCAAAAGTAGTATTGCTCGCAAAAGAAAAACAGCCGGATGGTCTGACGACGTTCTGCAAGGCATACTTTCTGTGGATAAATTTTAATGCGTCTGCCCTGTCGCATTCAAATTTATAGATTACTATAGTGAAACTGCTACTTGCTGGAAGGATAATAATCAGTATACGTTAGTGTTCCGGGGAATTGAGTATATGCCTCAATGACTGCATCCGGGATTTGAACCGGAAAGAATCCTGAATCTGTTAAAGGTTTAAATGCATTGAAAATATATTCTCTATTGATTTCCGGAGTGTACAACTTAAGTTGACTCATCGTATTGACCGAAGTGGCCGACTGGATATCAAGGATTTCCACCTTTCCATTTGATTCAAAATCAAAATCTGTAAAGTTCAGATTGATGGTCTCTTCACGCTTTGCGTTTTTAAAATAGATTCTCTTATTGGAAATATCAAAAACAACACTCCATTGAGTATGGTCATTTACTGTTACAGCCTGAAGAGCATCAAACGCTTTTCCAACGAGATTTAGCGAACCATTGGGCTTGTTTAATTTTTTAGCAGCAACTGCAAATAGTTGATTAACAGATAATGTTACGTCTTGTTTCCAATCAATATCATAGAAATTATTCCATTGAACCGGTTTTTCTCCACCCATAATATCGAATTGGCGAAGATAAGAAATGGATTCGTCGTACGTATTATTCGTCAACAAGGGAATCGGCAGTTGCTTATCAACATGGTAAATCATTTTGCCCTCAACAAATTCAATGGTTGCAGCTTTACCACTGGCATCGCACACTAAGAAATGAATACCTATTGGCAGTTCTTTCGAAATTCGTAAAAAAGAATCGCTTGCAATTACCTCGTCAACCGTTGAGGCCACGTCTAACTGATACTGAATCCACTGAAGGGGAGAGGTTGCTTTCCGATTATCTATTTCAGGATATTTTGTTTTTGAAAGAATCATCAGGGCAACAACCAACCCTTTCTCATTCATTCCTTCATAAGGAAACTCCCGTCCAAATTGATTAAAAGTCACACTGCCAAATTTGGAAGTCCAGCGCATTACGTTATCTTCATTACTAACCAACGCATATTTAGAAATGCCTTTGGGATTGTTAACCACAAAACCACTTCCCACATTAAAATCGAAATTTCTGCCAAACACTATTTGACTACTATCTTTCAGTACAAAAGTGGTGCATGCCTCTACTTTGAGGAAGAAAAGAAACTGAAGCACGAAAAGAACCAAAACTAATTTTGCTTTCATTTTTATGTATATTAAAAATTGATGAAGCAAAACTAACGTGGATTTTATTGGACGCCAAATTAATGGTCCGAACGGAAAGAATTAGGTCCGAACGGAAAAGAGAGGTTCTTTTTATGTACAAATCTCTTTAATCTGGTTATTCCATTTCCGGGATACAGGAATGCATTCGGCATAGCCCTTAAGTTTCAGTTTGTATCCTGCGGCATTACCCGTTACTGAATCTATATTTACTTTGTTAGCGATGTAACTTTTATGACAACGAAATAATTCGGTTATAGTTGGGTTATCCAGTTCAATCCCGGATAAAGAATATCTTAACAATTTATGTTTGGTGATGCCGTTATCTACATAAAACACATCGATATAATTATCTACTGAGGTTATAAACAATAGAGAATGGAGGGAAAGTGTTAAACTATCATTCTTATTATCCGAATTCAATACCACAATTTGGCCTTTGTCTGAATCCTGCGATTTACTTTGTATAGAATTATTTATTTGAAGGGTAGTTCTTAATCTCTTTCTGAGAGTCAGGTTATAATGAATCAATACAAATAAGGTAACCGGGATGATGTTAATAGAGAGTATCATTCCCTGAAAGTAAAAAAAACCGGAAAAATAGAACTGGCCATCATTATATAAAAATGCGTTGATAATAAAACTTGAAGTGCCAATAAGAAAGAAAGAAACAATGATCCATAAGATGGTTATACCTAACGTATAGCTCCGGATGAAAATACGTTGTAATAAGAAGAATTGAAGAACCATGAGAAGGAGACCAATGCCTACGTATAAGCCTACGGCCAATACTTTTTCATTAAATGTTTGAAGATTATAAAGTCCATAAGGCTCAAAAATCCATAGAAATAAGAATCCGAACAGAGCAACTCCAAGTACAAACCAGTATCTGAATGCCTTACTTTCCAATAAATCGTATGGTCTTTTAAATAGATTATTCATGGTAAACAGTTAGCAATTTTTCAAATTAATCAAGCACCATCAAATATACGGATATTTCCACGCTATCCCGCAATTGGGTTAAAATCATTTACAGCCAGTTAACAACTATATGTATGCAAGATGAAACAGCTTCTCAAAACAGTACAGATACCCCGGTAATTAGTAAAAAATAGATAAATTTGTGTCATTATTAAAAAATACACTTTGATTATCAAACAGTACATAGTAAAACCGTTTTACGCATTGCGTAACAAGACATTTGCAAAGTTATATATGGCTCAAACTGTCAGCTTGTTAGGAGATGCGTTTTCTTGGGTGGGTTTGGCTTTATTAGCTTATCAATTGGATTCCGACCGATCGCCAGTTATATTATCTTTAGCCCTCACGTTGCGGGTGGTTGCATTTATCCTCTTTTCGCCTCTTGCGGGAGTACTGGCCGATAAGGTTGACCGCAAGAAAATACTCTACATTACCCATTTTATACGAATGGGTATTGTCAGTTGCTTTCCTTTTATCAACGCCGAATGGCAAATCTATGTACTGGTATTTTCCCTAAATGTGTTTAACGCCTTCTTTACGCCCACTTACCGCTCCATCATTCCGCAAATAGTGGAAGGAAAATACTATCGTGAAGCGGTCGGATTGTCCACAGCCACTTTTCAAATCCTGGGCATTTTAGGCCCCGGATTTGCGGGAATATTGGCTGTATGGTTGGGAGCAAGGGAAATTTTCTTTGTAGATACCTTGACTTTTGCCGTTGCGGCTGTTTTAATCATTAGCATTCCAAAGCAAGCGATACAAAAGAGCATAACGACTGTTGCAGAAAGCGGGCGCAACACATGGACCGATGTTGTTAAAGGCATTCGCCTCCTGTTTGGAAACAAACTGTTACGCTTTGCACTAAGTATTGAATTTGTATCAGCTATTGCTGGCGCACAAATATTGGTAAACACGGTAGGACATGTGAAAAATGGGTTACTCCTCACCGACAAACACTACGGATGGGTAATGGCGGCATTCGGTATTGGTGCTGCCGTTGCTGCTTTTGTATCGGGAAGTGTGGATAAGTCAAAATCCCGCAGCCTATCACTTATTGGCGGAGCTTTACTTATCGGATCGGCTATCATGTTTGCCAACTATTCATCTTTCAATGGGCTGTTTTTCCTGTGGTTGTTGGCTGGTTTGGGCCAAAGCCTTGCCGAAATACCCTCCGAAACACTCATCGGAGAAAATATCAGCATGGTAAACCAAGGCAAGGTATATGGTTCGCACTTTGCTTTTTCTCACTTGTGGTGGGCAATAGCATACCCCGTTGCCGGATTGTTGGGTAATACGTTTCCCGACACTAATTTTCTCTATGGAGGTATACTAACGTTGGCATGCAGCATTATTGCTATTTGGCTTTTTAAGCCGAATAAGGGTTAATTGTTATGGAAAATCACCCCTATGAACCAATTTATTGTATGAGGATGCCAAAGCGTTCTAATAATTTCGTCCTTGAAATTTTTGTTACCATTGTTATTTCTTTTACTTTACATTTTTTTATATAAAAGTGTAAATAGATTTATCTTTGTAGAAATATATTTGTTATAATCCGGCTTTAGCATAAACTTATAATTAATTTAATGGACTTCAGAGTAAAAGAGTTGCAGAAAGGAAATGAGCAGGTATTTGAACAGGTCGTGCACGATTATTGGCCACGTCTTTTTAAATTTGCATTGATTTATACTCAAAACAATGAGGTATCTCAGGAACTTGTGCAGGATGCTTTTTTATCTTTATGGAATTCAAGGAAGAATTTAAAAGATGACTCAAGTCTGATTACTTATCTAATGGTGATTCTAAGAAATAAATGCCTTAACTATTTAGAGCAGACAAATATTAAGAAATCGTATATTGAAGAACTTGATGATGATTTTATTTATCAAAAAGCAAATCAATATGTGCTTCAGGATGATGTGTCAAAAATATTGGAAGCAGACGACTTACACAACGCAATAGAACGAGCCCTTAATAAATTACCGGAAAAGACCCGCGAGATATTTTTAATGAGCCGATATGATGGTTTAAAGAATCAGGAAATTGCAGACATTAAAAATTTGTCTGTTAAAACTGTTGAGTTTCACATTACCAAAGCTTTACATCAGCTAAAAGAAAATCTACCACAAGAATATTGGGTATGGATTCTTCTTCTCCGTTTTATTTTATAAAATATATTTAATTTTTCTTCAATTCCCGCTAGGGTAAAATTAAAAAAATCTGTTCTTCTGTTGTAAGCAATATTAAAATTACAAATGGAAGATATATTACTTGTTAGATTTATTGAAAGGAAATGTTCGGAAGGTGAGGCTAAAGAAGTCTTAAACTGGATTGAACAGTCAGACGAAAACAAGTCAGCTTTTATTAGGTTGCAAACAATTTGGGCAGCTATTGAAATAGACCGTACCAGTGAGTTAGACCAGTTCTGTGTAGATCGAATTCTTCAAAAAGTACGCAAGAAGAGAATGCTCAGAAATTTTTATTGGAGTATTTCAGCTTGTGCCGCGGCTATTTTACTGTTAATTATGCTCCTTCCATTTACAAACAAAACACCGATTTACGATTACGAAGCCCTTTTAAAACATATTCCCTCCAGTAAAGACATTACCTTGATACAAGGTACAAATTCGAAGATTGAATTGACTTCTGAATCTGCTGATGTTAATTATTATCAGGCAGACTCAATCATAATAAATGATACCCTGAAGATATCAAGAGAGAATAAGCCTGAACTGAATACACTTCACATACCATACGGAAAACGTTCCAGACTTGTTCTGGCTGATGGAACCCTTGTGTTTTTAAACTCTGGATCTACATTAATTTACCCCTCGACTTTTGGGGATGGTAATAGAGAGGTCTATCTCGATGGGGAGGCTTACTTTGATGTAAGGAAAGCCAAAGGAGTTAAATTTCTGGTTAAGACGGCTTATAAAACAATCGAAGTATTAGGAACTCAATTTAATGTCTCTGTGGATAAAGAGACTAAGTCATTTGAAGCCGTACTTGTTAATGGTCGTATTTTACTTAATGCAAACGATAAACCCATTGAACTAGCTCCGAATCAATATTATTCCTATTCAGCTGAAACATCAAAAGAACAGCTGAAAAGAGTGGATGTGGCAGACTATATTTCATGGAAAGACGGTCGCTTACGCTTTAAAGAAGAAACGATGGCATCAGTACTCCGTAAACTCGAAAAAATTTATAACATAAAGGTAACCCTTAGAGAATCTAAATACCTTACATATACGGTGTCTGGAAACCTTAATTTGCAAAATACGCCAGAGGAAACTTTGGATGTTCTTATGTCTATTCTTGTACCTGCTTATAAAGGTAAATCATCAAAATTTTATCAGTTAACTGTCAATAAATAATCTAAAGTTCATTATTAATTTAATTTTTTTATTATGTTAAACTATTTAAATCTATTATTCAGTAGAGAGAAAAACCATTGGTCGCTCATTAAGAGCTCGTTTGGTTTTAGTAAGCGTAAATGGAGGAGATGTGTGGCTGTGGGTGTGCTTTCTGCCTGTGCTTTCTCTATGAATGCCAATGTCCTTAAATCACAGGTTAGTTTATCAATCAGCAATGCGACTCTATATGAGGCATTTGAACAATTGCGCAGTCAGTACGGAGTAAGTATTATTTATTCTAATAATGTGTTAAATGATCGGGAAAGAGTAACGGCTCATTCAGAAAACATAACACTGGAAGAAGCGTTGAATCTTCTTCTTGCCGGAAAAAATTGTTCTTATCGTATTAACGATTCTCAAGTGGTCCTTATCCCTGCAGTTAAAACGATCCCCGTAGTGTCTGTAGAACAGCAAAATAGCAAAGTCGTAGGACAGGTTCGGGATAACCAGGGCGACCCCCTGATTGGTGTAAATGTAATGGTAAAAGGAGCTCAAACTGGTACCATAACTGATATGGATGGAAAGTTTGTTGTTGAAGTGCCTTACTCAAACGCTTCGCTTATTTTTTCTTATGTAGGATTCCAACCGAAGGAAGTAAAACTTGCAGGACAGAAAGATATAAAAGTTATACTAGTTGAAGACAGTAAGGCGTTGGAGGAAGTTGTTGTTGTTGGCTATACTACCCAAAAAAAGGCAACGATTACAGGATCTATCTCTACTATTACAACAAAGGACTTAAAACAAAGCCCTACAGCCAATCTGAATAACGCTTTAGCAGGCCGTATGCCTGGTTTAATGGTTAATCAGTTTAGTGGAGGCGAACCTGGAGTTGATGGTGCCGACATAAAAATCCGTGGATTTGGCACTTACGGCGATAAATCGCCAATCGTAATTGTAGACGGAGTAGAACGCGATATGAGCAATCTGTCGGCAGACGAAATTGAAACATTTACAATTTTGAAAGACGCTTCTGCTACAGCTGCTTACGGTATTCGTGGAGCAAATGGAGTTATCATTATTAATACCAAACGTGGTAAGGCCCAAGAAAAAGCTACTGTTAATTTTAAAGCTTCATATGGAATAAACAGTCCGGTAAAATTTCCTGAATATCTGGGATCCGCAGATTATGCTATGTTATATAATGAAGCCATAAAGAATGATAATCCCGGGACTGATCCATCTACTTTGAATTTATTTTCTGACGAGGCTATAGCTAATTTCCGGAAGGCAAAGGGTGATAATTCTGATGGGCTTGGCTATAACTGGGATTATTTTGATTATGCATTTAAACCAGGGACTCAACAAGATTATAGCTTCTCAGTACGAGGTGGTTCAGATAGAGCCCGTTATTTTGTTCTGGGTAATTATTTTCAGCAGGATGGGAACTATAAGCATACGGATCTAACGGAATTTAATACGCAGGCAGTGTATAAACGCTATAATTTCCGGGCAAATGTGGATGTGGATATTACAAAGGATTTTTATGTAAAAGTTGATCTTGGGGCTCGTATTACAGATCGTAATGCTCCAGGCACATCTGCTTCAAGAGTGGTTCAGATTGCTAATACGCAACCGTCTTATTTGCCTATTATTGTCGAAAATAACGGAAATCCTGCAAACGAAAAATATTTGGCAAATAATAATATGATGCTATATGGCGATCAGCAGCATCGTTTTAATATACTAGGCGAGCTTTCTAAAACAGGCTATCTTAACGAAAAGAAAACCTTTCTGAATGGATCTTTTTCATTGGGTCATAAACTGGATTTTATTACCAAGGGATTGAAAATAGAAGGTGTATTTTCTTATGATGCAGAAGAAGGTCGTTGGCTAAATCGTAAGGTAAATACATATAGTGAAGGATACAAAGAGTTTCCGGGTTACGCTACATTTATGCCTACCGAAGGTATGGATGTGTATATGACTCCGGGTCATTATACAGGCACTTACAAAACGGGTAATAAATATGAAATTGATAATACTATTGGGAATGGCATCGATCGTAATGCTACTCAGAGTCGCACTTATTATCAGTTAAAAATGGATTATCTACGTTCATTTGGAAAACATGATGTAACCGGATTGCTTTTATTTAACCGCTCAACCAGATCTTATAACAATGATGTGGAATATCGTTACGAAGGTCTTTCAGGTCGGACAACTTATGCTTATGATAATAAATATCTGGCCGAATTTAATGTGGGATACAATGGATCGGAAAACTTTGCTACAGATAAAAGATATGGGTTATTCCCTGCAGGAGCCATTGGATGGGTTATATCACGTGAACCGTTTATGAAGAACACGAGCAAATGGCTGGATAATCTTAAAATCAGAGGTTCTTTTGGATTGGTTGGTAGCGATAAAATGGATCAGCGCTTTGGATACCTTCAGTACTTCAATTACACAGGAGGCTATCGTTTCGGAGATCAAGGGTTTGAGCGATATACCGGAGATAATTCAGGAATCGAAGAAGGAAATTTGGCAAATGCAAATCTTAGCTGGGAAAAATCTCAAAAGATGAATATTGGGATTGATGCCTCATTCTTTAATGAAAGACTGTCGTTTACAATAGATTATTTCAGAGAACATCGTTATGATATTATTACTTCATTAAGTGGAGGTGATAAACTTGGATTTCCGGATATTGTTGGGAAAGATGCTCCTCTTATAAATTCTGGTATTGTTAATAACCAGGGTATTGACTTTGAAATAGGATGGGATGGACGTATCGGAAAAGATTTTCGTTACCATATCCGTCCGAACTTTACGTTCGCACGTAATAAAATAGTATACATGAATGAGATTAACCGGGAAAATTCCTGGCGTGCTGCAACAGGGAAACGCATAGATGAACACTTTGTATATGTTGTTGATCATTTCGTAAAAGATCAGGCAGAAGCTGATAAACTTAACGATATGAATAATGGATCTGGCTTTCAGCAGTGGGGACCTGTTGGCCCAGGTGATGTTGTTTACAAGGATTTGAATGCCGACGGGAAAATTGATGATTTGGGCGATCGCACGTCGATGGGAAATCCTCGTACACCCGAGATTATGTTTGGTATACCTGTAGGATTCCAGTATAAAGGTCTTGATTTTAGTCTTTTATTTCAAGGAGCAGCCAGTACCTCTGTACTCCTTAATGGGCCCGCTGTATATGACTTCCCTTTGTTTGATAGTGATAAATATGGTAAAGTGAAAAACATGCACTTGAACAGATGGACACCCGAAACTGCAGAAACGGCTACTTATCCAGCTTTGCACTATACTAGCAATGAGAATAATAAGAATCCCAATAGTAATTTATTTTTATATGATGCTTCATACCTACGTTTAAAAAATGTGGAGATTGGGTATTCATTGCCTAAGAACTTGATCCGGCCGGCTGGTTTACAGAATGTCCGTATTTATGTGCAAGGTCTAAACTTAATTACGTATGATAAGTTGGATGATGTGGACGTTGATCCAGAAACCAAAGATGGAGATGGTAGTTGGTATCCAGTACAACGTGTATTCAATTTTGGTATTGATATTACTTATTAATAAAATAACAGCAATAATAATATGAAAATAAAATTTTTAGCCTTGTTCGGCTTTATGGCTTTGGCTACACTATCATGTAATGATGATTTTCTGGAAAGAAAACCGGATGACAAGATGGATGAAGAACAGGTATTTACCAGATACGACAAAGTAAATGCATTGGTTATTAAAGTATATGAACAGGCAAAATCTGCAAATAAGCCGATGGTCTTTTTTAACCATTTTGGAACCGCACCGGTTACAGATGAATGCGAAGGTTCAACAGCAGAGGCCAGTTTAACAAATATGTTTAATAGTGGGGCATGGTCGCCAATGGGTATGCCGGATAGAAGCAGTTGCGGTCAGTATTGGTGGGATTTGTATAGTGATATTCGTAAAACGAATGTGATTCTGGAAGGTGTCAGAAAGTATAACACTCCTGATAACGTATTAAATCCCGGTGATTTGAATATGCGTCTTGGCGAAACATACTTCTTTCGCGCGTACTTTCACTATCTGTTAATACGTATGTATGGAGAAGTTCCATATATTGATCATGCTATTGACCCTCAGGGAGAAATGGATTTTAAGAAAGAATCGTACCATGCGTTGGTCGATAAAATTTGTGCTGACGCTGATTCTGCTTATAGCCGTTTGCCGGATCAATGGCAAAGTTCAGATTTTGGACGAGTGGAAAGAGGCGCATGTTTAGGACTCAAAGCGATGGTCCGTTGGATGGCAGCTACACCGATGTGGAATGGAGGTAATTTCCCTGGTGATACCCGTCAGTTTAAGGATGAGTATACATATGATAAAAATCGTTGGGAAAAGGCAAAAGTTGCATCAAAAGCACTTTTAGATTTTAAAGTAAATGGCGTTGCCCGCTATTCTTTATACTATGGGGATGCGGATAACGAAACTTTTAAAAATGATAAAGGTAATAGCGAAAATGGTTCGAAAGTCTATAAGCGTTTGTGGAATATGTATTACGATATGAACTCCATTAAACAAGAATGGGTTTGGTTTGTAACGAGAGACAAGGGCGAAGGATGGCAGGGGGATGTTTATCCACCAAGTTCACAAGGCTCTTCCCGACAGATGCCTGTTCAGGAACAGGTAGATGAATATGAATATGTTTCATCAGACGGATACGGATATCCTGTTTATTCAGATCGTGCAGAATCGGATGGTTATGATGATGGTAATCCCTATGAAAGTGTAAAACGTGATCCACGTTTCTATCGTGATATTATGTATCATGGAGCCACATTTAAAAAAAATAAGATCAATACGGCTAGTGGTTCAAATAAGATAAATGCGAACAATGCTACCACCACAGGCTATTATCTGCGTAAATACTTTAAAGAAGGATGGAATCGGGATTACGGTTTTGACATAAATGGTCCTGCTATCTGGAGGTTACCCGAATTTATTTATATCTACGCAGAGGCTGTTAATGAAACGACTGGTCCGACTCAGGAGATTTATGATATGATTAATCAGGTACGTGCCCGTTCCTGGATGGTTCCAATGCCAAAAAGCGTTCTAGGTAACAAAGAGCTTATGAACGAATATATTCAGCGTGAACGTCGTGTAGAGTTGTTCTATGAAAATAACCGTATCTGGACGAGTCGTTTATACCTGGAACCAAGTAGTGAAAAAGAGTTAGCAAAGGAAAGTATATCGTTATCTCAGGGTGCGAATTACTGGCCATATCCTAAATGTCAACGTGCTATTCACGGAATGCGTCCGGTTGAAGATGCAAATGGTAAAATTGAAATTGACGGCAAAAAGTATAAAATGGAACGGTACAAGATTGAAGATCGTGTATTTGTAACGCCACGCCATTACCTTTTCCCGATAATGGATGATGAAATTAAAAGAACTCCCGGTCTAGTGCAGAATCCCGGGTGGTAATTCATTATCTAATACTAAAGTGATTTAACCTATTCCATTAAAGGGCAATTCAGTTAGCTGAATTGCCCTTTTTAATCCCCAAATGAATTATTATTGAATGAACGTGTATTTTATTTGCTTTTTCACTAGGGTAAAAGTGAAAAATACTGTTCTTCTGTATATAAAGGATTGATTAGCATAAAAAATATTCTTCTTGCTTGCTATTCATACCGGCGGATCGCATCCATGATACATCGCTGTTTTTATTCCTTATAGGAATGAAAGAAGAAAGATATAAGAACTGAAGTCGAAAGATATATCTTTCGAGGTAAAAAGTATATACTTTTTGATCAGTTGCCAGCAAATCGAAGGAAAAGGTGAGGGATTGTTCGCCATAGGTGAGGGATAAAAGGCAAAAGGTGAAGGATGTTTTTGCAAACTTTTTATGGATTACATACAATTCTTTTAAAAAGCCATTGTTTTTAACTTGTGAGTAAGTTGTTTTTTATAACTTGCCATCGTTTATCAGTTAGGTTGGTTAGATAAAGATATGTATCCATTTTAATATTAATTTAATACAATTTCAAAATTATG
This sequence comes from uncultured Macellibacteroides sp., assembly GCF_963667135.1. Taxonomy (NCBI): domain Bacteria; kingdom Pseudomonadati; phylum Bacteroidota; class Bacteroidia; order Bacteroidales; family Porphyromonadaceae; genus Macellibacteroides; species uncultured Macellibacteroides sp. Next base: position 2,541,672 of record NZ_OY762974.1, read on the forward strand.
AGTGCAAGGAACTTTTGGACCATTTTCTTGAAGATACTTGGAATATGGTTAGTTATTAACGGAATTACTACACTAACGCAATTTATCTCTGCGGTATCATATCTATCGTTTAATGAAAAAGAGAATTTTTTGGCTTTTTTATATATAGCTGTACTATTCATACTTATTATAGGTGTTTATTATTTAATTTTTCGGTTTTTTGTATTCAAAACTTCTTGGCTTATTGACAAGTTGAAACTGGAAAATGGATTTGCTGAAGGGAATATCGGACTTACTATGAATGGTTCTTCAGTAATTAAGATTGCAACTATTGTTATTGGGGGATTGATTTTTATAGACAGTTTTCCTTTGTTTTGCAAAGAGATTTTTAATTACTTTCAACAAAAGAGAATGTTCAATGAGAATTACTCGTCTGGGTGGATAGTCCTTCACTTTGTAAAAACGGTTTTAGGTTATTTATTAATGACCAATAGCACGTTTGTTGTTAGATTCATCGAAAAACAAGATAAAGAAAAATAGTAATTGTAACTAGATATGAAGACATCCCTGGTATTGATTGATATTCAAAATGATTATTTTGATAAAGGACGTATGACCCTTGAAGGGGCTGATAAGGCAAGTGTAAATGCACGATTGATTCTTGATAAATTCAGGTCGGAAGGGTTGCCTGTAATCCATATTCAGCATATTGCAGCAAGTCCGACGGCTACATTTTTTCTGCCCGACACTTTTGGATCTGAAATCCATGATAAAGTAAAGCCAATTGGGAATGAAAAGGTCATCGTTAAACACTATCCGAATAGTTTCAGAGAAACAGATTTGCTTGATTACTTAAAATCTTTGCATATTACTGATTTGGTGCTATGTGGAATGATGACTCATATGTGTGTTGATGCGACAACAAGAGCGGCAAAAGATTTTGGATTTACATGTACGGTGATTGGAGATGCCTGCGCAACTAAAAACATGGAAATAAATGGACAGATGGTCTAAGCCATCGATGTGCAGAATAGCTTTCTGGCAGCATTAAATTACTTTTATTCGACAGTGGTAACGACGAAAGATTATTTGGATAGGATATAAGGCTACCTTATAAAAAGAGAACCTTTTAAATATCAGTTACGTTTTTTGCAATTTAAACCAAATAATAAAACCGTGTTGGCAAGGGATTTTCTTTTCCTGCTAACACGGTTTATGTTTATCAATTTCAGCAATAAAGTTGCTGCTATAAAGTATTACTTCACTTTCAAAACGCCTGCCCAGCCTCCGTTGCGAACCATTCGCAGCGTAAGGCTTTTGTCCTTTTGAACAGTACTTTCACGCTTTTTATAATCCATTGCTTGTCGGTCGGCGTTGATGCCGTCTTCGAATGAAGTCAACGTATAAGTTTTACCATCTTCCAGAAAATCGAGCGAGATGGTTACTTCACGATCTTTGTCTCCAGTCATGGCTCCGATAAACCATGTGTCGCCTTTACGACGGGCAAGAACTGCGGTTTCGCCTGCTTTGGCTTCCAGTCCTTTTAACTCATCCCAGGTAACAGGTACTTGTGTGATGAAATCGGTGCATTCCTTTTCTCGGTAATAATAGACCGGATTATCAGCAAGCATCTGTAGTCCGCTTTCGAATATTACAAAAAGAGCCATCTGGTAAGCACGTGTACCAGAACCCATTGCATTGGCACGGGTATAACGATTGTCTTCCGGTTGAGCCGAAATCATGGATCCTGGTGTATAGTCCATAGGACCTGCCGCATTGCGGATAAAAGGAAGATATACACTGTTTTCAGGTTTACATCTGCCTCCCTGTTCCATCCCTAAAACGCCTTCGTAAGAAAGAATGTTCGGGTAGGTTCGTTCAAGTCCTGCAGGTTTGAAAGCTCCGTGGAAGTCTACAAACAAATTATATTTGGCAGATTCTTTTGCCACCCTTTCGTAGAAGTTAACCATCCATTGGTCGCTGCGGTCCATGAAGTCTATTTTGGTTCCGGCAATTCCCCATTCGCTGAAAGTTTTAAAGAGATCAAAGTTGTTTTCGACAGCTAACCAGGTAAGCCACAATACGATTTTTACATTTTTCTCTTTTCCATAGCGAATCAACTCTTTCAGGTCGATTGTTGGATTGGGAGTATAAGGATCGATTGTACTTTTAGCCCATCCTTCGTCCATGATAATGTAGGGGATACCAAACTTTGAAGCAAAGTCAATATAGTATTTATAGGAATCCATGTTGTAACCCGAACGGAAATCCACTCCGTAAAGGCGGGCATCATGCCACCATTCCCAGCAAACCTGTCCCGGTTTGATCCAGGATGTATTGCCTAAAACATTCGGTTTGGATAGGTTAAATACCAATTCGTTCTCGATAAGCTGCTTGTCTTTTTTGCTGATAATAAATACACGCCAGGGAAACGAGCGGCTCCCTGAAGTTTTGGCAATGTAATTTGCCTCTTCAAGAATCTTCAGACTACGGTCGCCGTCTTCACCAAATTTCAATGGAACTTTGGGAAAGAGCGCCTGCATTCCGTTTTTTTCGTTGCTTTGCAGAAACATGCATGGATAGTCTGTAAGGTCTGCTTCTGTTATTAAAATCTTGTACGGTTTAGGAGTAGAAAGCAGAACAGGAAGAGAACACATCAGATCGTTCGCTTTATACGTTGTTGTTTTAACATGAGTGTAAGGCTGTTCGTAACTCGACTTGAATGAATTGGTTTGTTGCACATGGGCAGTGTATTCTTCCGGGAAATTCACAGAGAATGTTTCGCCCTTTACTTCTACTTCGCCCTTCTTTTTTGTAATAAACCGATAGGCTACGCCATCATTGTAAGCTCTGAATTCTACGGAGTAATCGTTTTTGAAGTTGAGCAGTAATACCTCGCAGCGATTTTTCACCACGGCATTTTTAATCGGTATTTCGCGTGTAATTTCTTCGTTGATGGAACTTCTTTTCTGATTTCGAAGAAACGGATTTACGCCAAGTATTTCTTTTCCCAAATCAAGTTGAAGCACGCCTTCCTTGAGAATCTGGTCGTTTCCGTAATAGACACTGTATTCTATTTTGCCGGCTACGTTGACTGAAACTTTAATCTCGCCGTTGGGTGATTTCAATTCAATTGTTTTTGCGGCTGCTTTCCCGCAAAAAAGCGGGAGAAGCAGTGCAAAAACATATATACATGTATGGTTTAATTTCATAGGTATTATATTTTTATCGTTATCTTTATGACATCTTTAATGTGTCCAGTTTACCTTCGTTAACCAACTTGTAGATTAATTCGCCGAACAAGGTGTTAGCCCAGGCAAACCAGGAACGGGTAAAGTCTGACGGTTTATCTTTATGAAAAGATTCGTGCATGAAACCCGTTTCGCCATCCGTATTACGAAGTGTCTGTACACAGTAACGAATCTCAGCTTCGTCTGTTGTGGTATTGGCTCTCATTATCAAACTCATTGGCCAGATGTAATCGAATCCGATATGGGGACCACCGATACCTTCGGCTGCTTTGCCTTTGAAGAAGTAGGGATTGGCATCACTTAGAACCATCTTTCTGGTATTCTGGTAAATAGAATCTTTCATGTCCACACATCCCAGATAGGGTAGGGCAAGCAAGCTGGGAACATTGGCATCGTCCATTAATACACGACTGCCAAATCCGTCTACTTCGAAGGCATACACTTTGCCAAAATTTGGGTGGTCTATGATTCCGTATTTCTTTACGGCCGCATCTACTTCGTTGGCAAGAGCTTCACATTTAGCTGCAAAAGAAGCGTTGTTCCGAACCTTTCTCAGAATCTCGGCCACTTGTCTTAATGACGTGATGGCAAAAAGATTGGAAGGGATAAGGAATCCAAACAAAGACGCATCGTCTGATGGGCGGAATGAAGAAACAATCAGTCCCACAGGTTTAACCGGACTGCCATAACCAAAGTTAAGCAACGTATCTCCCTGGCGGTCTGTTACGCGGGTAAACTTGTAAGGACCCTGGTTCTCTTTGCGTTGTTGTTCAACAAAGGTTTTATATACCTGTTCCATGGCAGCTTCCCATGATGCGTCGAATACGGATGTATCTTTAGTTGTTGTCCAGTAATTGTAGGCAAGACGAATCGGATAACAAAGAGAATCAATTTCCCATTTCCGTTCGTGCAGTTCCTTTTTCATGGTGGTGTTATCGCTTTCCCATTCGCTTCCTGTCGGACCTTCATTGAATCCGTTGGCATAGGGATCAATCAGGATACAGTTAGTCTGACGGTTTATAACACCTGCAAGCATAGTTTGAATTGCTTTATCTTTCTTTGCAAAAGAAACATAGGGAAATACCTGAGCCGATGAATCACGAAGCCACATTGCGTGAATGTCGCCGGTAATTACAAAAGTGTCCGGTTTACCGTTTATCATTTTATGCTGGCATGTTGTGTCCAATGTGTTCGGAAAACAATTCTCGAACATCCAGGCCAATTTTGGATCCTTTATTTTCTTTTTGGTAGCAGCGATGGCTTCTTCTACCGCATTGGATGTAAAGTTACGTGCACCTGGTAATGGACGCTTACATACATAAGGTGATACCTCCGGCATACCCGAAGCTGCAAAAGAATTTTGTCCGACTAACAATCCGGCTACAGAAAAGGCTCCGGCTTTAATGAAATTTCGTCTAGAAGTCATGAGATATTATATTTAAGTATTAATAGCAATCGTTATTGATGCAAAATTACTAATTTGTTTTAGGAAGTCCGCTCATTTCTGAGAAGAGTTCTAACATGCAAGCATTATCCAACAGCCACTTGTGCTTTTTGTTCTTTAATCCCGACCAGTCGTCGCCAAGCAGTCCGTTTTCGTCGCGTGTATTTTTCCATGCATAGCGAGCATTGTCAGCCATTGTATTTACATAGAGTGCATTTCCGTCCACTTCATACAAGGCCTTAAGTCCGCGGAACATAATCACGTTGAACCAGGGAGAACTTGTGTAAAAACGGATAGCTTTCCCATTTGGTAGATTTCGCATGGAAGTGAAATGATCGAAAGACCCTTTAGCGGTACGTTGTGCATCAGTTAGATACGACTCGTCGCCGGTTTCTTTATAAAGGAGAACTCCTGCCTGAATCATTTGTCCGCTGTTGTATGTATATTTTTGCGTGGCAATTTTTCCATTTAACGCAATATTATCCCAGTAAACATAGTCAGTCGTATCACAAAGATTTTCTTTCGTCCATGCGTATGTTTTTTTTGCCCATTCAAGATATTCAGGTTTTTTAGTAAGTTCGTACAACTTCATACACAGAACAGTAGCCGGAGCGTTGGAACAGGTGTTTTTAGAAACGCGCTGTTGTTCGCACCAAAATATTCCACCACCCAGTTCTTCGGACCAACCGCTGTAGATATATGCATGCAATGCTTCCGCTTTTTCAAGGTATTTGGGTTCTTTAGTAAGTGCGTAGTAATCGCAGAAATCAATGGCAAGCCAGTCGTTGTCGTCGTAGAAACGATCGCTTTTTCCGTTAAACATAGGATAAGATTGATAACAAAATGGTTCACGGATATTATCCCAGTAAAGTTCGAGACCCGGTAGAATCTGTTTTTCAAGAATATCCCTGTACTTTGCATCACCTGTTGTTTTATATAAAGACACACATCCTGAAAGCATTCCAGAGTAAGGCCAAAGAAAAGAAACTTCCTGTCCTTTTTTCTGCTCGCTTCCTTCTGCCAGATAAGTTACCTGTGTTTCGGGATTAATGGGATAAGTTTCAGATAAAAGATCATACTTTTCTACATGGTAAAGTGAAAGAACATTGGTAAGCAAAGAATCTGCCATGGCAAGATCTGTTACTTCTTTTTGATTGTTTCGGTTCTCGCAGCTAACCGACAAAAATGGAATCGCTGCAAAAGCAAAACAAAAGGACTTTAATTTCATTTTTCTCTTAATAAAAGGGTGTATATTATTATTCAATTACAGACTTCTCCTTCAACAAAGCCATTGCTTCCATGAGCATGCAACCGCTGAGTTGTTCGGTTAATCCGGTTTCAGCAGAAGGTTTGGTTTTCCAGTATGATCCAAACAATACGGACTGTTTATAGGTTCCTTCGTTCCAAAGGGTGGTTGCATTATGTTCCATAAACCTTACATAGCGTGTACGAGTACCAGCTTCAAGTTCAGGACAAAGAATTAACTGAGTGAAGTAGCGGACAAATATACCTTTGAATAATCCACCATCGCCGGTGCCTTCGCTTTGAAGGATACGGTCGTTGCTGTTTACATTATTGTTTAATGCGTAATCGGCTGCTTTAATCGCATCGTTCAGGTATACCTTTTCGCCGGTAATGTTGTAAAGTTCCAACGCAGCGCCAATAAATGTTCCCTGATTATAGGTAAATTTCCAGTTGTCTTTTGCTCCGGCGTTTTCACGATTGATACCATCATATACAAAGCCGGTACCGGCTTCGTAGAGATGATCTTTCATCCATGAATATATTTTTTTAGCCCATTCCAGATCGCTTGTCCCGTTGAATTGTTTGTAAAGCCGGGCTGCCAGAATACATGCAGGAGCGTTAGCCGGAGTGTTTTTATAGTATAGCTGATCTTTTTTCCATGCTATTCCTCCGTCCATGGTAGAATTCCATCCGGTTTGAATATTTGCCCATACATCAAGTGTGGCAGTTTTAAACTTATCATCTTTTGTTGAGTTATAAGCCCGAAGCATGGCAAGGGCGTTCCACTCCATATCATCATAAAAGTTATTGTAAAAGGTATTACCGTTCTTTATTTTTACCCCAATAAACCATTGGTTCATTTCATTTTTATACAATGAATTGCCGGTACGGTCGTAGGCATCTACCAGCACGTCGAGTCCGTGTGCCTGAGGCCAGTAGTGAAAATCCGTATTGCCGCTGTTGCTGTAATTAAAGTAAGAACTTCCCGAATTCCAAAACCCGTTAGCCAGAGATTGGCTGCTGCTATCTGCTGCTGCTGTCCAATTAACCGGAGATTCTTCGGGGGTATCGATAGGTTCGTCATTTATTTTTCCGCAAGAGGAGAGGAGTAGAATTGAAAAAGAAAAGAGGAGTATGTTTTTCATCTGAATATTTTTTGAATATAATCCACCCGGATATAACTTCCGGGTGGATTATGGTTAATTATTGGTTACCCACTTTTTTAATGACATGTGTATAGTTATTGTCTGCCTGAAATAGTACGCTAACATCGCTAAGGCTGTTATCAATTTCTTCCGCAAACTTAAAGCAGTTATTCCACTGGTCGCTAGACACTCCAACCATAAACCAGAATGATTCGGCTGTAGAATTATTAGGACGTGAATTGTCGCCGTTGGTACTTCCAAACCATTCGAATTCGGTACCTTCTTTTACTGTCATACGGAATTTATAACGTTCGTCGCGTCCCCAACCTTCTTGTTTGAACGTAATAGGCTGACTTTCTGCTTTCCATACTCCCTGTCCAACATAAGGCAGTTCAAACAAGTAAGAATTGGTTGGAGCAAAGAATAGTTCCATCTTGCTGATTTCTGTATAAGCAACTGCTCCAGTTGTAAAGTCAAGATTGATACGGTAAACACCTGTTTTTTCAACAGTGCTTTCGCCGTTTTCTTTCAATGTCTCACCATCGGCATAGTATGTTGTAGCAGATGCGTTTGTTCCGTTTGTAAAGTGATATTTCTTACCTGCAGTAAGCTTAGTATAGATTTCAAATTCTCCGCTGGCAACAGCTTTGAACTTAATAGCCTTCGAAAGATCGGCTCCGCCTTCAGATCCTTCACCAGTTACAAATACATCGGTTGGAACTTCGGCAAAACCAGCCAGACGAGTAATGGTCATGGTTCTAACTTCTTCCGCTTTTACTTCATTTACACCTTTTGATGATAAAACAGTCCATATAATGTTGCCTGTTTCAGAAGAATTCAATCCAGCCAAAGCACCGATTTTATTCAACGTTTTATGGGTAATGGTTGCGTAGTTGTATGTTCCATTATTGTCTGATGCTAATTTGTAGATAGGTTTTGAGAAATCTCCGCCAGCCACATCGAAAGCAACTTCGTACATAACCAACCCTCCGTCTTCCGCTTTGGCTTGTTCCCATTCGAACAATACATTAGCAGATGGAGAACTTTCCAGTTTTACCGATTTGTTATCGTCCGGAGAGTAAAGGGTTTTTACTGATGTAACATTAAGGTCCTCCATCGTATCATCGTTAGTACATGCTACAAATGCAACAAGAAAAGAAAGAAATATAGTCGATTTTAATAATAAAGCTTTCATAATTTTGTCATTTTGAAAATTAACTGTTTCTTATTTATGCTATTACTTACAGAATAAATCTATAGGTATTAATATCCCGGATTCTGTCCAAGATTCGGATTTAAGTCTTTCTGTGATAAAGGTACTGCCCACAAATAATCGCGTTCCGGATTAAATGTGCGTTTTTCTAAACGAATATACCCGTTATCTATACTTGCTTCTCCAAACTGAGCTCCATGAGGATAGCCATTAAGAACATTTTCTGCTGTTTTCCAACGGCGGATATCAAAAATACGCAACCCTTCCATAGCAAGTTCCACACGACGTTCGCGGCGGATAATGGTTTGCATGTTGCCTTCTGTGGGATAGATGAGCGAAGGAGCATCCGTAAATCCGGCACGTTCGCGCAACGAACGAATGGTTTTGTTCCATACAGCTTCATCCATCTTACCTAACTCGTTCATCGCTTCTGCATACATCAGCAGTACATCGGCGTAACGGATAAGAATAAGGTTTAATCCTGATTTCATGCCGATTTCGGATGTCGGGTCGTAATTCTTGCGAAGATAATATCCCGTTGAAGTTGAATTTGATCCTGCACCAATGTATTCGTCTACATTACTATAGGTATTATCACTTGGTGTTGATCCCGGTTTGATGTAGATAGTCTGAATGGTTCCATCCGGTCTAACCCATTTGGCACCGTGATACACAATAGTTGCGGCAAAACGAGGATCGCGGTTCTTGTAAGGATTACTTTCGTCGTAACCAGAGTTTGCTTCTTTGATCGCTTTTCCATTCATCATGATATAATCATCAACCAATTCTTGTGTTGGAGCCTTAGAATTAATACGAGCACCAACTGAAAGAGGTGCCAGATCATACATTTCTTCCCATACGCGAACCGAAGGCACATACTGATAATCCAGAATTACTTCACTGTTGTACTCGTTCTCTGGTTTAAAAATACCTTCGTAAGAAGAAAACAATGCGTAGGTTCCATTGGAGGTATTGCCGATTAATTTTTCGCAGGCAGCAACAACGTTCGCCCAATCGTTTTGGTATAGGTAAGCTCTTGCTTTTAAAGCAATGGCTGCTCCTTTTGTGATACGACCGCGATCTGCTTCTGTATATTCTGTATTGGTAGGAAGCACCGCTTCAACCTCATCAAGTTCATTGTAAATAAACGTCAGAATAGCTGCTTTTGGAGTACGACTAATGCTTTTGGACTCCTCAAGAGTGATGTCCTTTTCAAAAAGAGGAACATCGCCATACCAGGTTGTTAACTGTAAATAAAGCCACGCACGGATAAAACGGGCTTCAGCCTTCATCCGGGTACGAAGCGTTTCGTTCATGTTCGGTACTTTATCTACATTCTCAAGGAATACGTTACAGGTTTTAATACCTGCGTAAGAGTTTTTCCATTCTTCAGAAAAACGTGAGTTTGAAGCATCAGCTTGTCCGGAAGAGATCATCTTTTCGCTGCTGTTACCACGTCCCTCGTACATGTTGTCCGACAAGGATTCGTTACTGAAATAACGTCCGCTGCTTGTTAACTGACCATAGGCTGTATTAAGCACCATAGATGCTTTTTCGGCAGATGTCCAGTAATTAGCTTCAGTAAATTTATCAGTCGGGGCCAGATCCAAATCCTGGCATCCTGATAAAGAAGCAAGGAAAACGACTGCGACTGCGCTATATTTTAAGAAATTCAGTTTCATATCTGTATCTTTTTAATAGTATAGGTTAAAATTCTATATCTAATCCAAAACCTACATAGATTGGAGTTGGGTAATTACGTCCGCTGTTTGCACCGTTGTTTCCCATATTCGATCCGAACTCTGTCGATTCAGGATCGATAAAACCGTTCTTTGTCAGCGTAAGCAGGTTCTGAGCGGTAACATATCCCCGAAGCTTTTGCATTCCAATCTTTTGAGAAAGAACCTTAGGCATAGTATATCCCAACTGAATGTTCTTTACGCGAAGATACGCTGCATTGAACAGATATAAATCGGACGATTTACCATAGTTGTTGGTATTGGAGGCTGTACCCGGAGCAGCCAGACGCGGCCAGCGGGCATCCGGATTAACCGGGGTCCAGTAGTCAAGCTGATGTGTAAACATGGTGTACGAATAGTTTGAGTGAAATGGTTCAACCAATTCTCCCCGAAGGAACATCGAACGTTTTCCAACACCCTGAAGCAATAAACTGAAATCAAAGTTTTTCCAGCTCATATCGTAGGTAATACCGTAAGTATAACGAGGAAATGCATTTCCCAGTACAAAACGGTCTTTGTCGTCAATTACTCCATTATTGTCGCGGTCAACATAGCGTACATCTCCCGGTTGAACAGTTGCTCCAACAGGAATAGCTCCGTTTTTAACTTCGTCCAGATTCTGGAAGTAACCATCTGTTTTGTATCCGTAGTACGAATTAAAAGGTAATCCGACGCGAATGATCCGTTGCATCTGATCAGAACTGCTGATTTGCTCGTTTCCGTCGAATGCAAGGACTTCATTCCATGAGTCAGCCAGGTTAAGACCGATATTGTGACGGAAATCACCTTTCTTGAAACGATAACCCAGCGAAATTTCCCATCCCTGATTCAGCATTTCTCCAGCATTGTACTTAGGAACGGCTCCTCCGTATACAGTAGGAACTTCTGGTGTAATCAAGATGTCTGAAGTCCGTTTGTTAAAGTAATCTACCGATGCATACAAGGCATTATTGAAGAAGGTCGCATCCACACCCACATTGAATGTTTTGGAAAGTTCCCATTTCAATTCCTTATTGGCAAACGTAAACCCGGTTCCGGCAACCGAAACATTGTTAAAGCCGTATGCATTGTTATTAATGTTATATGTAGTCTGATATTGATAATCGTCTACATTCTGATTTCCAAGAATACCGTACGAACCACGTAGTTTCAATTCACCGAATTTTTCACGGTAATCTGTCATAAATGCTTCTTCAGAAACTCTCCATCCTCCAGATACAGAAGGGAAGAATCCCCAACGATTGTCTGAATTGAATTTGGAAGAACCATCGTAACGGAAACTAAATTCTCCATAATATTTACCGTTGTAAGAATAACCTGCACGACCAAAAACAGAGTACAAGCTACGTTGGATAGTACCGTTAGGCGTATTATAGCTTGAAGTCAGAATTTCTGTTTCAGATACAGGAATTCCTAAATCTGGATCGGTAAACTTCTTTTTAATTTCGTTTGCCTTACGCGTATACGATTCGTTTGAAAAACCTAATAATCCGGTAATCTGATGCACTTTGCCAAATGTACGGTTGAAATCAAGCATCACCTGAGAGTTTAGGAAGAGCACCTTTTCGTTATAGTCTTCTGTTTCGCGGTTTGAATTTGCGTATCCACTTGGAACAGTAGCCGTTTCGCTTGCATAGAAAGGCACTTGCTTACGCATGATCAGACGGTGATTGGAACGTAAGTCACCACCAAAAACACCCCTAAGCTTCAATCCGTCTATGATCGAGAAATCAGCATTTACAGATCCTGTAAAGTTATCTTCATCCTTCATCGTTTTACCACCAGCTTCGAGAATACCCAACGGGTTGAATTCCGATAGAACGTCGTTAACAAGGTAACGTCCGTTTGCATCCTTCATCGAATAAGTGTTATATACAGGAATACGGGATGCGTCAACAATAAGTGTTCCGGTCGAACTGGTGTGGTCTGTTCCGTCGGTACGGGCATAGGCCATGGAGGTTGTAAGTTTCAACCGTTGATATTCGGTTGTCGTATTTGACCTGAAATTGTATCTTTTAACACCGTAGTTCGATCCGGTAAAGTTACTCTCCTGATCGTAATAACCTCCAGAAATCATATAGGTAGAGTTCTTTGAACCACCAGAAATACTCAGGTTGTAGTTTTGTTGCAGCGCGTTCTTCATAATCTGGTTCAGGAACCACTCTGAATCGCCGTTTTCCTGAAAACTTTGAATCTGTGAAGGAGAATAGATCGGAGCCGATCCTCCGTTAACCAACGCTTGATTACGCAGAATAGCATTTTCATAACCCTGAACCGGTTTGTAAAGAACATGTGGATTTTGCGATCCCACCATTCCGCTAAACTTTATCACTGGTTTTTCGTCTTTTTTACCTTTCTTGGTGGTAATCAAGATTACTCCGTTTGCCGAGCGTGAACCATAAATTGCCGCACTACCTGCATCCTTCAATACAGAAATGTTCTCGATATCCGAAGGATTTAAGTTGTTCATGCTTGATTGTTCGACAACCAGACCGTCTATAACAACCAGCGGATCATTATTATTCATGGTGCTGATACCACGGATGTTGATGTTTACGCTGTTGTCGTTTGGATTGAAACTTTTTTGCTGAATCACAAGGTTGGCCGAAGCACCCTGAAGAGCCTGCGAAATATTTCCAACCGGACGGTCTTCAATTACGCCCGAAGAAATCTGGTCAACTGCACCCACAATACTCTTGCGTTGGGCTGTTCCGTAAGCAATAACAACTACTTCGTCGAGCGTTTTGGTATCTTCCTTAAGCACAACATTTAATGTGTTTTCTTTTTTTACGGGAACTTCCTGTGTGAGGTAACCAATATAGGAAACCCGGATAATTGCCTTGGCGGGTACTCCTTGCAACGAATAGTTGCCATCTATATCGGTTATTGTTCCGTTAGTGCTGCCCTCAACCATAACGTTGGCTCCAATTACAGGCTCTCCGTTTTCGTCCTTGACTACACCCGTAAGGGTTCGTCCGGATTCCTGGTTGGTTACTGTAATAGCCGCATCGTGCTTTGACAGTACGATGTGCTTGCCTTCCATTTCATAACTTACATTGGTATTAGAGAATATCTTGTTTAGAATTCCTGCAACCGACTCATTTGTAACGTTTAAAGAAGTCCTTCGTTCAACGTTTACATTCTTTTTGTTGTAGAGAAACAGATATTCTGTCTGATTCTCTATCTCATTTAATATTTCGCTAACCGCAACATTTTGTTTGTTTAGCGTAACTTTTGCATTCTGTGATGAGGCATTTTCTGCCAGACCTGAACACACAAAGACGAATAATAGAAATACTGATAGTTTCATAATCCGGACCAGATGGGTTAATTTATGATTTTTTAAGCCATAGGGATTTCGACAAAGAATATTTATCATAACTTTGTAATGGATTTATTGTTAATACTGAGATTGATTTAGATTGTCTCGTGTTGACACATGCCGGAGGGTACACCACTACTTTCCGGCATTCCTTTTTTATTTTTTATGAATCATTTGCTAGCATGCGCTTTTAAATTAAATGGTTAACACTCTTATTATTTTAATATAATTGTATTTGATTCATCGTCGCGGTTAAAAGAAAATTTCAGGTCTTTCTGAATTACTTTTAACGCATATTCTATACCATCGTTGTGTCTGAATTTTCCTGTGCAACGGTAGGAGAGTAATCCCGGGTTTGCAATCTGTATATTTATATCATAATAGATGGAAAACTTTTTCATGAGAGCACCCATCGGCTCGTCGTCGAAGCAGAGAAGTCCGTCTTTCCATCGAAATTCATCCAGATTTGATATTTTTCCTTTGTTCAAAATATTACTGGTGCCACTGGCAACTTCACCCGGTTGTAGTTTTAACTGATATTTATCAGACCTTACTAAAACAGATCCGTTTATAAGAGATGTTTCGAAATAATCGGCATTGTCGTAAGCATATACATTAAAGGTTGTACCAAATACCTGAATATCATAGGTGTTGGTTTTGACTAAAAACGGATGTTCAGCATCTTTTTTTACTTCAAAATAAGCTTCACCATTAAGTGTAACTTCCCGGTTTTTACCACTGAAAGTGGCAGGGTAGGTAAATGTAGTTTTAGAGTTTAGCCATACTTTTGTTCCGTCTGCAAGAACAAGTTGAACACGTTGTCCGGCAGGAACAATAACGGTTTGTTGTTGAAGTATTTTGTCTTCGGAACGATCCCAGACAGTCCATGATATTCCAAGGAGCAGGGCAATGGATGCGGCAACAGCAATAGTACGCCAAAAGTTGGTATGGAGTGAACGTATAGTTGTTGAAGCGGGTATGTTTTGAGGATCACAATTCACGGTAACAGCATCCCAAAGCATTCTTTCTTTGAGATAGATTTTTCTGTTTGCCTCGGATTGTTCAACCCAGTTAACAATATGCACTTCTTCTTCCGAAGTGCTTTTACCGGCAAAATATCGATGTAAGGTCTCTTTGTCCATTTGCTTTTATTCCTGATTAAAGACAACATTGATTGTGGTCTCTGCTTATAATAACAAGACAAGAACTCACTACCCTAATGGATATTCAAAAAAATGTAATAATTTTTTAAAGTAAAAGTAAAAAGCAGGACGGCAGGTAATCTTTTAGGCTTGTTCGCAACACCTTTAAACCTTTTGTTATGTGAAATTCCACACTTTTAATACTTAGGTCCAGGTTTTCAGCGATTTCTTTGTTACTCAAGTTTTCAAATCGACTCATAATGAAGATCTTACGTGTCTGATCGGGAAACATATCAATGGTTTCCTGAATAATTTTTTGTATTTCGGAAGTAAACAAATCGTTTGGATTACAAGCTTCAAGGGTTGATATACGTAAATTAAGCTCGCGGCTTGCATGATCTGCCATTTTATCTTCTGCTTCCACGCGAACATTCATGTGCTGAAGATGATTCAATGCCTTATTCTTTACAATCGTAAGTATATAGGCGGGTATATTGGTTCCCGGCAGAAGTTTTTTCCGCTTTTCCCAGTAGGCAAGCATGGCTTCCATGCAGATGTCTTCTGCTACAGCCTTATTCCGGACATATGAATTTGCAAAAAGGATAAACCGTTCCTGATATTTATTGAATATCTCAGTAAAGGAAGTTACCTCTGATGATATTCCCTGAATGGTGTTTTTTGTTTCTTTTTGCATTATTATCAAATCCTTGAGGATTGTTGGCGCAAATGTACAAATTCCTTTTTTTCCTTGCAACGTATACTTTTACCACCACTTTCTTTTTAAAATCCATTCATGCGAATAAGTACTGTTGGCAAAAGCAGCAGAGCTCCCAGCAGAATAAGGAAAATCATAAACTTCCACGACCAGCGGAACCATTTATCGTAAGGAATACGACTAACACCCAAAACGGCCATTAATACTCCGGAGGTTGGGGTTATCATATTTGTAAAACCATCACCAAATTGGAAAGCCATCACAGTGGCTTGTTTGGATAATCCGATTAAATCCGAGAATGGCGCCATGATCGGCATAGTCAGAGCAGCTTTGGCACTTCCCGAAGGGATAATCAAGTTAATAAGGTTTTGAATAACATACATCATTTCGACTGTAGCTATTTTGCCCATCCCATTCATCTCTTTTGCCATATTATGAAGGATTGTATCAATTATCATTCCTTTCTGCAATATGACAATGATACCCCCGGCCATACCAACCACCAGCGCGGCACTCATAATATCTTTACATCCGGCAAGAAATAACTGAACAAGTTCATTCGGACCTTTATTGTTTGCTATTCCTGCGGCAAGTCCCATTCCCAGGAACAGCGTGGCTATCTCCATGATGTACCAGCCATATCCCATTACACCGGCAATCAGAAAAAAAATGGTAAAGAAAAGAATATTTAAGATGTAAAGATGCACGGTTTTCTTTAATGAAAAGTAGGACGTTAGAGCAAATAATGCAGTCAAAACCGGAATTACAGGCAATCCATTCAGTGTTGAGTTCCCTATCTGAAGTGAAGAAGTTGGATAGTTTACTGAAAACAGAATAAGGATACATACCAGAACTCCGAAACTAACCCATGCAGCTTTTGGTGTATGGCGAACAATTTCCGGATCCTTGTTTTCGTGAAGATTTCTCCAGTATTGATCTTCTTCGTAGACCAGCGACAGTTTTGGGTTTTTCTTTACTTTCGCGGCATACCTCAAGATCCATGCAAATCCAGCGATATTTATGACTATCCAGCAGAAGATCCGGTATTCAATTCCCGAAAACAAGGGGATGCCAGCCAAACCCTGGGCAATACCAATTGTGAAAGGGTTGAGGATAGCCCCTGCAAAGCCAAGAGCGGCAGCAACAAATACCATACACACTCCCGTTATGGAGTCGTAACCCATGGATATTGCCATGGGAACAAGAATGATTGTAAAGGCTATGGTTTCCTCACTCATCCCGAATACCGCTCCAAAAACGCTGAAGAGAAGCATGATCGAAACAACAATGAAATTGTCTACTCCAATCTTTCTGAGAAATTTATTGTTTTCCAGTCGTCTGGCCTTTCGTAAAAAAGCGATGGTTCCGATATCGAAAGCTTTACTGTCGTTCACTATCCAGAAAGCACCGCCAATAATAAGAATGAAGATAATTATATCCGCTTTGTTTGTAAACCCTTCAAAAAATGCGGACATGACTTGCCATGTCTGAGGAATTCGATCAACAGATTCGTAAACCATAGTTTTTTGTCCGTTGTCCGATACCTGTTCAACATACTTTCCTCCCGGTACAAACCATGTCAGTATAGCACAAAACAATATAATGTAAAATATGATTACGAAGGTGTGGGGAATTTGTCTTTTCTTCATCTTTATTTTTATTGTACGAACTTTATATATCGAATCAAGGCAATTGAAAGATCTGTTCCATGCGTTGCCACTTCTCGCTGGATGCTGCTCCGGCTTCACTCTGCTGAAACTTATCCACGAAAGCTTCCCACTCAGCTTGTTTTTCCATTTTAGCCAATCTGCCGAAGGCTTCGTCCCAATTAAAATCAACAGGTGTTTCAACAATCATAAAAAGGCGGTTACCTAATAAATAGATTTCCATATTAAGAATGCCTGCTTCCCTTATGCCTTTCGGAATTTCCGGCCAGATATGTTCTTTACTGTGCCAGTAACTATAATTTTTTATTAATTCCGGATCATTTTTTAAATCCAGAGTCTGACAATATCTTTTTATCGCTCCGTTGTAAGCCGGGGAGATGTAGCCCCTATCATTGTTGGATTTCATTTTTATTTTGCTTTTAAATTAAATTATTGTAATTCCTCCTGTTCTTCTTCAGCAAGCAGTGATCCTATTTCAGGTAATATGGCTCTGGCGTCACGATCGCTTAGTGTGTCCACATCTTTTAATTTACGTTGGATAGCTCTGGTACGTGTACCAAGTACTTCTTCAAGCTGACCGCTGGCAGTCTGGATATTTTTCTGTGCCTTTTCCAGCATACCTCCAACCTTTTCAAACTCTTTTTTTACAGCCCCCAGAATTGTCCAGACTTCGCCCGAATGCTTCTGGATTGCCAACGTGCGGAATCCCATTTGCAAACTATTCAGAATGGCAGCAAGGGTAGTGGGGCCGGTAACAACCACTTTGTAAGTTCTTTGCAGCTCTTCAAGTAGCGAAGAACGGCGAACTACTTCAGCATAGATTCCTTCGAAGGGAAGGAACATAATTCCAAAATCGGTGGTAGCCGGAGGAGCAAGGTATTTTTCCGAAATATCTTTTGCCATTTTCCTGATGGTTGCTTCCAGCGCTTTTCCCGCAGCATCTATGGCTTGGGTATCGGCCGTATCGTAAGCATTGAGTAATTGTTCGTACACATCTTTGGGAAATTTAGCATCAATAGGCAAATAAACAAAATCACGCATATCGTCTTTGCCCGGCAGTTTAACGGCAAATTCTACCACCTCGGCAGATCCTTTTACCGTATGTACATTGGAATCGTACTGTTCGGGAGCCAATATTTGCTCGAGAAGCATGCTTAACTGGATTTCCCCGATATTTCCCCGAGTCTTTACATTACTAAGTACACGTTTTAAACCACCAACATCCTGCGCTAAGCTCTGCATTTCGCCCAATCCTTTTTGTACACTCTCCAATTGTTCGGAAACCAGTCTGAACGATTGACCCAATCGTTCGTTTAATGTTTTTTGAAGTTTCTCGTCGACCGTAACCCGTATATCTTCTAGTCGTTTTTCTGTGTTGGCAATCATTCGCTGCTGTTGTTCATCCAATTGGGAGAACTTCTCGCGCTGAAGTTGATTAAAAGATAAGATTCCCTTTTCGAATGTCTGGCGGAAATCATTCATGGAAACAGCCAGCTCTTCCCTAATATCTTTTGTCATCGACCGGCTTTCTTCCCTGTTGAGGCGAAAGTCTTCCCTGAAATTACGCTCTATCCTGTCGAACGAACGTTGCATTTCATTTAAGATGCGGTCGAAATCTTCTGTTTTGCTTTCTTTTCTTGTGCGAATTAAAACCAAAATAATAAGAAGAATTAAGAGTCCAATTAGTATAAAATTTATCATTTATTAAAATTTTTACAAAGATAAGTATTCTAAAACCTCTCTGAGTCATTAAAAAAGGTTAAAATAAGCAACATTCATTGATTCTTTTTGTTTTATCGATAAAAAGTAGCTTATATTTGTAAGCCGCTTTTAAATAAGTATAATTAATAAATATTTATAAGAATGGCAAATGTAACTTTAAAAGGTAATGAGATTCACACCAGTGGTTCTATGCCGGAAGTAGGATCCTTAGCTCCCGATTTTAAGGGAGTAAAAAGTGATCTTTCAGAATTATCACTTAGTGATTTAAAAGGAAAAAGAGTAGTTTTGAATGTTTTTCCAAGTCTGGATACTTCTGTTTGTGCTGCTTCGGTGAGAAGATTTAATAAAGAGGCTGCCTCTTTAAACAACACAGTGGTTTTGGCAGTTTCAAAAGATTTACCTTTTGCGCATGGACGTTTCTGTACTACGGAAGGTATTGAAAATGTGGTTTCACTTTCAGCGTTTCGGTGTTCATGTTTTGAAGATAAGTACGGGATGCTTCTGATTGACGGTCCTCTTAATGGTTTACTAGCAAGAGGAGTTGTAGTAATTGACGAAGCGGGTAAGGTGGTTTATACGGAACTTGTTCCAGAAATAACAACCGAACCAAATTATGAAGCTGCATTGGCTTCATTAAATTAATTAGATTATTGTTTTTCATTGGTTAAAGTTAAGGGTTAGTGTTGAGAGTCGCCGGATGTGAGATCTCGCGGCTCTCTTTTTTTTCACTCGCTTCACACTACCAATCTTCCTGGATCAACCCGAAAAGTTGGGGGCTATGCATAAATATTGGTTAATCTAAAAAGAAAATAGGAAATATTCTTTACCCCTCTCAGGCATGCCCTGAAACTTTTTATTTTAGCGTTGAAAGATTCAGCCGAAGCATTTGTCGACCGATTGTCAAAGTAATTGATGATTGTTTGATAGTGTGCCGAGATTGATCTTTTTACAGTGTTGAACTGTTTAAACCCCGCTTGTTCAATCTGTTCATACCAGTGTGCCAGACGAGTAAACGCAACTACTTTTTCTTTCACGGTATGATAGATATGTCTGAGCTGCATGGTCAGGTTGTAAGATCTTTCCAGGGAAGGATACCAATGAAAAAGGACTTCAGCTCTGGCCCTTTGATTCGGAGTCCATTTATTCTCTGTTTTAAATAGCAGGTAGCGGCTTCTTGCCAAAAGTTGTTTACGGGTTTCACCGTTTTTCAGAATTTCAGGAGAATACTTTCTTCCGGCTTCTTTAGCTAACTCCATCTCTTTACTTTCCTGTTCGATTGCCTCCCAGCGATGTACCACACGGATGTCCTGCAATGCTTCAGTGGCTAGCTTTTGTACATGAAAACGGTCGGTAACAAGAGTTGCTTTGGGAAACGCCCGCCGAACGATCATCTCCATATTGGCGGCCATATCGATTGTAACTTCTTTGACTTTTAGTCGTTTAGAATGATTGATTCTGTTTAAAACGTCAAGAACATCAGAGGCCATGGTCCCTTTTACGATAGCGACGATACTTCCTTTTTTACCTTTGGCTTGCTTATTGGTGAGAATCGTATAAAGTTCATCATAAGTCAGAGCCGTTTCATCCAGACTCAGATGGGAGCCAATGTTTTCGGGGAAAAGAACCCATTTGTCTGCGTGTTCCCGTTGGTCCCACTCATAGAAGTCAGATAAGAAGAGCCGGTATTGTTCTTCCAATTGCTTCCCGTCTACACCATAAAATTCACCAACAGTACGACAGCTAACAGGATGAGTATCTATGTAATTCTTTTAAAAAAGACGCAAATTCTTGCGTCAAACGAGTTCCTTTAGCTACCATATCCCAATTCCTGCAGACAATATCCCCTGTGCTATGATTGGTCCACCTTCTACGCCTTACCTGCAGAATCACCACTTTCCCTCGTAGGGGATAGTCTTGTATGGCTACACTGGGATAAAATCCTTTTGATTCAAGTTTATCTTCTTTATATTCCTCAGGAATAATATTGAGTTCTTCCAGATGAATGGTAATGGTCGAACTTGTTTTTTCTGCAAATATTACTTTAAAGTATTTTAATACGCCTTCCGGCAATAGCAATTCATAGCCTGTTTCCATAGCTGCAAATGTAGCTCCTTTTCTATTACCCCCCAACTTTTCGGCTTGATCCGAATTCTGTACCCTATTTTTACTCAAACTATCTCCCACTTATCACTATTAATGGTTAATGTGTTCATCTGTTGTTCGTTAAATGAGTGACAGATGCGTGTGTAAGATCCATTTCATTTCTCACCTATCACGTATTAATTACAGGATTGTCGTCTCCGGAGGTAAGCATCTATAAAACGTATGTACTTTTTTGTTTCGACGTTTTTCATTCCTTATAGGATTGAATGAGTAAACATATATCTTTCGATCTTTAAAGATATAAGGAACGGAGTTGAAAGATATGTCTTTCGAGGCAAAAAGTATATACTTTTTGAACAATAAGTCCTAACAAGTTGCACAACAAGTACTAACAAATAGCGTTACATGTCTTAATAATTCTCATTTCCTCGCGAAAGAGTGAAAATGGTATAATAACCTGTAATCTATATAAGTAAGCAGGTTTAAATGTTCCCGATCTTTGCATCAAAATTTTATTCAATTAAAAATGTAAGCATATGAAAAAAAGATTAGTGGCATATTATTCTCGCCGAGGGCAGAATTATGTAAGTGGAAGTCTGATCGAGTTGACTCAAGGCAATACAGAAGTAATAGCAAAAAAGATACAAGCACTCACTAATAGCGATATTTTTGAAATTGATACAGTTTTAAAATATCCCAAAGATTATATGGAAACCACAAGAGTTGCAAAAAAAGAATTGAATGCTGATGCACGTCCGGAATTAACCGAGACCGTTGATAATATAGATGACTATGACACCATATATCTCGGCTATCCAAACTGGTGGGGTACATTCCCGATGGCCATATTTACATTTTTGGAATCTTATAACTTTTCCGGAAAAACCATTATCCCATTTTGCACTCACGAAGGAAGTGGTATGTGTGGGTTGGGAGACATACAGTTAGTATGTCCTGAAGCTAATGTAAATAAGGGAATTGCAATAAAAGGGAGCAATGTTCATAGAGCAGATACTGAAAGTACGATTAAAAACTGGCTTGAAAAATTATAATTATGGAAAATTCTATCCAAATTATATTATAATATTAAACATAAACATATGAAAACAAGAAAATTAGGAACTCAAGGCTTAGAAGTTTCAGCATTAGGACTAGGATGTATGGGCTTAAGTTTTGGTTACGGCCCTGCAACAGAAAAACAAGATGCTATCAAGTTAATTAGAAAAGCGTACGAGTTAGGTATAACCTTTTTTGACACGGCCGAAGTATACGGTCCTTATACAAACGAAGAAGTTGTTGGCGAAGCAATAACTCCATTTAGGAACGATGTTGTAGTGGCTACTAAATTTGGATTTCACTTTGAAGGTGGTCGGGCAAACGGGGTAAACAGTAAACCTGATTACATCCGTCAGGCTGTTGAAGGTTCATTAAAGAGATTGAATGTTGAAGCCATTGATTTGCTATACCAACACCGAATTGACCCTAATGTTCCAATTGAGGATGTTGCCGGCACGGTAAGAGAATTGATTCAGGAAGGGAAAGTGAAATACTTCGGTATGTCTGAAGCTGGAGCGACTAACATACGTAAAGCGCATGCTATTCAGCCAGTATCGGCCTTGCAAAGCGAATACTCTATGTGGTGGCGTGAGCCCGAAACTAAAACTTTTGCAACACTGGAGGAATTAGGAATTGGTTTTGTTCCTTTCAGTCCGCTGGGTAAAGGCTTCTTAACTGGTAAAATTGATGTGAATACAGCCTTCGATGCTAACGACTTTCGCAATGCTATTCCTCGCTTTGATGCGGAAAACAGAAAAGTAAATCAAGTCTTAGTTGAGCTTATCACTCAAATTGCTCAGGAAAAAGAGGCAACACCGGCACAAGTTGCTTTAGCATGGATTCATGCTCAAAAAGAGTGGATTGTACCCATCCCCGGAACAACAAAAATACACCGTTTGGAAGAAAATACGGAAGCTATAAATCTTGAATTAAATAAGACCGATTTAAGTTTGATTGAAACAGCATTAGCAAATATTGATATTATTGGGCATCGCTACCCAGAAAGCAGCGAAAAAATGATTGACAACGATTAATGTAAATTAAAACAAAAGAGAATATGAAATATCATTGGTGTTGTTGAAACAGACGATGCATCTATAGCTAAAATGGGCATCTTCAAAGTCAAAGAATTCACTTTGACTTTGAAGATGCCTAAAAACCTAAAAGAACTCTATATTATTCTTTCTCAGCAATAATCAAGGTTGAAGGTATGGTTGTAAGCCAGTTATGCTTCGTTTCTATAAGCTGCTTCCAGCTTTCAACACTAATAAGCATTAAAGTTTGCTCTTTCAGAAAATCGGGACTAATTTTCCCTTCACTTATCAGACGCACGTGATTAGGTGCAATTTGTTCGATAGCGCGAATTGATTCCTTTAGTGCTGGGTTTTTATGAATGTGTTCGTTGAAATCGATAAATGATATTTGTGATTCGGAGAAATTAATGAGTTTTTGAGCAAATCCAATCAGAAATTCATCGGTTGGACTAATCACAGGAATACAAATCCTGTCGGTTTTGCTGAACCCTCTGTCAATCAGTATACCCACTGTCACCTTACTTTTAGCAATAATAGATCGCGTCCGCTCGTCGAAAGGCGAATTTTCAAAGATACTTTCTCTACCCGTTACCTGATTAATCAGTCTGTCAGGATTGATAATCCGGGTGGTAAACCCCAGTATTTTACCCAGTAAGCTTCCTTCGAATATTGATTGCCCTATTCCAATTAGCAGTAAATCATATTCCCCTTCGTTGGCTACTTCGGTAATATCCGATTCTATATCATTCGTTACCTTAAACAGCGTTGTGATTTTTTGATTCAGATATTTTGATTCTTCAAAAATCGGAGCAAAACTTTCGTTCTCGTAGGCTTCCAGATTAAATTGATGAGATTTAGAACTCGGGAACAAGTGCATAGCGGTTATAGCCGAATTGCTGTTTGTTTTCTTTATCAGGCAATTGGCTAGCCGTACCATGATTTTACCATTTTCGGGGTTGCCAAACGACACCAGTATTTTGAATTTACTAATCCGGCTAATCTCGTTCATCTTATCTTCTGCCTTCGATTTAAACAGCCAGTTGATTAAATTCAGTGCTGGTCCGGTCATAAAGGTGGTTACCAAAGCCATAATTACCATCATGGCAAATATTTTGGGTGTCAGTATGCCTAAGTCGTATCCGATATTCAGAACCACCAACTCCATTAATCCACGTGTGTTCATTAAAGCACCAATAGTAAGACTGTCTTTCCAGCTTTGTTTTACAAATCGGGCTGCCATAGCACTGCCAACAAATTTACCGATTATGGCAACTAGAATGATTAAACCAGTAATTTTCCATAGATGAACATCGTTCAACAATCCTATTTCAGTTCGTAAACCAGTGAAAACAAAGAACAGAGGTAATAATAACACGAGAGCAATATCCTCAATTCTTTCAATAAAGATATTTCTGAATTTCTGGTTTGTAGGCATAATGGCACCGGCCATAAAGGCTCCGAATAAGGCATGAATTCCTATTACTTCTGTGGTCCAGGAAGATAGAATAAGTGTTACAATGAAAATGGCCACTATCGATTTGCTCAAATTGGCACTTGAAGTATGTAAATCGCCAACGCGTTTTAAAAACGGCCGCACAATTTTAATCATAAAAAGTACATAACCCACAGCCAGCAAAATGGTATAAAGTGAACTAACAAACGACCCAGCTTTGGCAATGGCTATAACGGCGGCCAAAATGCTCCAGCCTGTAATGTCATCTGCTGCCGCACAGGTAATCACCACGGTTCCCAAGCGCGTTTTATGAATTCCTCTTTCCTGCACAATCCTAGCCAATACTGGAAATGCAGTTATACTCATGGCAATGCCAATGAACAGCCCGAACGAACTGAACGTTACTCCTGCAGGTGCGAACGACTGGTATATAAAGTAAGCCAGCCCCATGCCCAACGAAAATGGTACGATAATGCTGGCATGGCTTATCACTATCGCGTCGTGAGCTTTATTTTTTAATACATTTATGTCTATCTCCATGCCAACTATGAACATAAACAGGATCAGACCTATTTGGCTTAAAAAGTTCAGGTTGCCGAGTGATTGAACCGGGAAAAGGTATGCTGAGAACTCAGGGAAATACATACCAAGCAATGAAGGTCCCAGCACAATACCTGCTATAATTTCACCGATTACTGTTGGCTGTCCTATCTTTTTACAAATCCATCCGAATATGCGCGCCACCAATATAATAGTTACAATTTGTGCCAACAAAATAGCAAGTGGATGGCCGATATTCTGTAACAACGAATGCAGAAATTCTCCCCAATGCGTTTTTTCGGAAGTAGGTCGAACGATTTCCGATACTATTTCCTGCTTGGACCCCATAAAATCAATCCAATAGATTAATGCCGAAAAACTGCCGATAATCAGCACGTAAAAGAAAATATTTTTAAATTTATTAAGCATGTATCTTTCTGTTTTAGTGTGTTGTAATGTCCCGATCTTGTATCCGGGTTTCCGCCTCTTAGCCTTTCTTATCATGACAAAGATAGTTTTATAAAGTTTTATGATCAATGGCTCAGAAGCAAATCGGGGCTATTATGTAACAAGACGGAAGAAAAATGTAATGAATCAGATTTTCACCTTTTCAAGAAAATTTTTCCGATACACTTCGCTTAAATAAAATATTTGAGGTTTGTTTTGTTCACAGGTAAGGGCAGACGTTATTTGGTCGACAGAAAAATGTTGAACAATGTCAAGTGCGATGATTTCCTGCTTATTGATCCGACAAAACTTATTCGGAGGCAGTATTGTTTGTAGTTTTTCGAAAGAGATATTTTTTAGACAAATTTTTGACCCATCTTTAAGCAGCACATTTTTATCCCGGCTATCAATGACAGAAGCTTTTATGTAGCACAGTTGATCAAAAAATATCAATGATTTTCCTTTGTCCGTGTTCAGATTAATAAATTTTTCTCCGTACTTGGTGTAGGGTATTCGTTTGAAAGCTTTGTTTACAGCGCTTTGGAGCCTTTCCAACTGAATGGGTTTTCGTACAAAATCAACGGCGTCCAAATCAAATGCTTCTGCTGCATATTCTTTGTGCGCAGTGGTGAAAATGATAAGTTTGTGCTTGAGCAGTTCAGCTATTTGAATTCCGTTTGTCTGAGGCATTTCGATGTCCAAAATACAAAGGTCGAAATCCAGTTTGGATGATTCTTCAATAAATAAATCGGGGCGGTTGAAAGCTTTTACTACTTCCAACTGCGGAATTTGTTCGCAGAGCATCTTTAAATAGGTCAGCCCCGGTAATTCATCATCGAGCAGCAAGCACTTTAACTTTGTATTCAAAGAGATCGATATTTAAATGTGCAACATATACATTGTCTTCAATATAACTGTCGAGCTTAAAATTAGTGTCATAAATAATTTGTAGCCGCTGTTCCAGTGTCTTTATTCCAATTCCACCTTTTTCTTTTTTCATCGCAGGTTTTGATGATATTTTATTGGCCACCTTTATCTCAAAATGATTGTCTTTAAACTCCAGGGTTATGTAAATAAAAGCATCGGGACTTTGTATATCGGCATGTTTAAAAGCGTTTTCAATCAAATCGATTGAGATTAAAGGGGCTAACAGTTTTTGCTCATACATTGGTTCCGCATTATTCACTTTGGTTTTCACTTTCAAGTCGAACAACGGGCTTACTTTTATTTTATTTATCTCAATAAGGTTTAACGCAAACTGAATTTCTTCCTTAGCACTCACAAACTCTTTACGACTTTCATACAGTATATAATCCAGTACATTAGCTAGTTTGTCGATTGTAAAGTAAGTCTGATAGGCATGCGACTGTATAGAGTTCAAGATATTTTTAAACAGATGTGGATTTAATTTAGCCTCCAATGCTTCAAGTTGCAACGGATTAACCTGATTTTTCAATTCCTGAAAACGTAAACTAATATCTTGTTGTTTTTTTTTAGATTCGCGAAGTTGGAAAAACAAATAAACAGCTAGCGCGGTAACCACTATCAGAATTAGTATAGTAATAAGCAGTGCTATTGATACCATATTCAATCAAATATTGTATAATTATTTTTTGTTTCAAAACTAGTCATTTTCTTCATGTGATCAATACAATTTAGCTATTATCATAGTTTGCGTATTCACTTTTTGAACAATAAAAAAAGAAGGCGTCTCATTTGTTGAGACGCCTTCTTTTTCTACGATATCATATATCTTCTGTTAATCAGCTGTGTGCGTGTTTTATTTCGCCACTGCTTCGAGACGTTTCATTAGGGCAAAGATGATTGATCCGGAAATGACACAGCAAATTGTGAAGAATATCCACACTTGCCATATTTCGGCTTTGCTCCAAATAATGGTACCAATAAACAATAGTTGATTGCCTAAAGCCGTTGCACACAACCATCCACCTTGCATCAATCCCTTAAAGCGGGGAGGGGCAACTTTCGAAACGAAAGAGATACCCATCGGACTTAAGAACAGTTCGGAGATAGTCAGTGAAAAATAGGTGGCGATTAACCAATAGGCCGATATTCTTTCTGCATCTGTTCCTTCAACTAAATCTTTTGGAGCAACTAGTCCAAGCGATCCGATTATCATAATTAAAAAAGAACCGGCAGCAAGAAACATACCAATTCCGATTTTACGCGGAGCCGAAGGTTCGATACCTCTTTTATTAAGCCAGGCAAAGAACCCAACGATCAAAGGGGTAAGTGTTACCACAAAGAGTGGGTTGAACGACTGGAATATCTCAGGAGAAATAGGTGAGCCGTCAGCAGCCGCAAATTCATTGTAGTAATTTACAGCAATAGCAGCACCAGCGATGAATGCTGCAACACCAAGTATACGGTTCAATAGTTTAACTTTAGAAAATGCAATAATAAGTCCGCCAACACCAACAGCAATACCCATCAATGAGAATATATTGAATATGAGGCTCGTGCCCGGTCCAACATGTGTTGCTGTATAATCTCTGGCAAATAATGTAAGTGTTACACCATTCTGGTGGAAAGACATCCAGAAGAAAATAACAATAAGAAATACAAATCCTAACGCCAGTAACCGTTTTTTCTCTTCTATCCAAGGCATTTTTTCAATCTTAACACCGTTTGCTGCAGCGGCAGATGCCTGTTGTACAGCTGTAACATCACCTGGAGCAAGGTATTTTTTGCAGAAACTATAAACGAGCATGGAAAGAAGCATGGAGCCTGCGGCAATTGCAAAAGCAAAATGGTATCCAGTGTTAAATACATCAAGATATGTAGTTGCAAATGCTGTAAGATCTGTAACCTGCGAACCACTTACTTCGTTAGCAAGGTTTTGCATAACAGCAGTATCAGCCAGATTTCCGTTAATCAATTCGTGACACATTTTTGGAAGAGCACCATTATAAGCTAAACCATGAGTCGTAAGCCACCAGTTACGAATCCCAGTTGCTGCATGTGGTGCGAAAATAGCACCAACATTGATACACATGTAAAAAATACTAAAGGCGCGGTCGCGAAGGTGACTGTATTTAGGATCGTCATAAAGATTACCAACAAGTGCTTGCAGATTTCCTTTAAATAAACCATTACCAAGGGCAATAACCAATAATCCCCCAAGTACAGGGTACATACCTGTCCCAGGAATTGAAATCACCATATAACCGATAAACATCAGGATAATCCCTGAAAAAATGGTTTTTCCCAATCCCAGCCAACGGTCGGCAACAATACCACCCACAAGAGCTAACACATAAATGAGAAAATAAAACGTAGAGTAGATTTTTCCGGCTTCAATCGGATCGAGTCCGAATTTGGCTTGTAAGAATAGCAACAGAATAGCCATCATGGTATAGAAACCAAAACGTTCACCCATGTTCGCTATGGAGGCGATGATAAGTCCTTTAGGATGTCCTTTAAACATGCGTCTTTAAGTATTAAGTTTATAATTATTGAATGATCTGCTTGATAGCTCCTGTTTCAGGATAAAAGTAAACCTTAACCGGCGCTTTCTTGTCTTCGAGCATGGAGGGGGCTAATGATTCCTTGCTTCCGAACTGAGTAACCTGTTCTTCTCCTTTGTATAAAGTTTTGTTGTTAAGTTTTATTTCAATAGAAGCCTTGCCGGGGATATTATAAATTATACCCTTCATCGATTTTTCTTTCTTTTCGGCTTCTTTAGGATCTAGAACCGGCGCTTTTTCTGTTGCAGTTAGGTTTAGATAGACAGGAGCCCCTCCCAGATCGTCTGCATCCAGAACTCCTAATAAATCAGAAAAACGGAACAATATCTCCTTATCCATGTCTCCTGTGGGATGGATTGTAAACGTACTATTAGAAGATTCTTTTGTAACAACCCCGGTAAACAAATTAGTCAAGGCTCTTTCCTGCTGCTCAAGTTGTTCTATAACCAGTTTCATTGCTTCACCATCGGGAGGAAGATTGTCTGCTTCGCCGGTAAGAATATTAAGACGACTTTCTCTTATGCGATAAATTTGTTTTGCAGCAACCTCTGCTTGTTTTGCAGTTGAACCGGCCATTAACAATTCTTCAGAGAGTACAGATGCCGGCGTTACACTAGCCGGCGCAGCCTTTTTCTTTTTAACGGAGTCGGCTTGGTTTTGCAGTGTTTCAAATTCAGCGTTGATGGTACACAACATTCCTTCTTCAGTAAGATAAACGTACGGAGCCAACGTGCCGGATTTGAATTCTATAATAAACGTGTTGTCTTTATCCGGAATACCTTTATTCTGCAGCGTAATTTTGTCAATTAAATAGAGCGTTTTGTCTTCTGTTATAACCTCTTTTACTCCCAGATATTTCTCTGCGTATTTGTAATAGGGACCCGCCTTACTTGTTACTTTGGTCACTTCGGCATCAACAATAAAAGTTGTAAGCGGAAGTGCGTATGTAACGCCGAAATTGTTGCTTTTAACAGCATTCTTTTTTACCACTTTGGTCTGCGCAATAAGAGGTACAGTGAGTAGCAGACTGGCTATGACAATAAAATTTTTCATGATTAATCTGTTTTATATTCTAAAACGAATGTACAAAACTATTAAAAATTTCCTAAGAAGCAAGAGTAAAACTCAAATAACCAGTTAAGAAACCGTTATCTGAGTTTTATTCAGTAATTCCTTATTTGTTTAAATGCTTTACCGAGCATGCCGGTTATGTCGCTTGCAATCATACTCTCTTCCGAGCGATATACAGCAGCCAAGTCGCCTGCCGTGCCATGTAAGAATACACCAGATACGGCAGCTGTTACCGGACTAAGACCCTGAGCCAACAGACCCAGGATAATCCCTGTCAATACATCCCCACTGCCCGCTGTAGCCATTCCCGGATTTCCGGAACAGTTAAAATAAACATTCCCTTCCGGCGAACAAATGGCGGTGTAAGCACCTTTAAGAACAATACAAAGCGAATGCTCTTTGGCAAAAGCCTGAGCTTTAAGTAAGCGTTCGTAAGAGCAACTACTTTCGCCCGCGATGCGATCAAATTCCTTGGGATGAGGCGTCAAAATTGTTAGGGGCGGTACTTTGCTCAATAAATCATTATTGGACGCGAGCATATTAATGGCATCGGCATCAATAACAAGCGGATGCGATTTTTGTTGGAGCAGGCGTTCGAATGCAGCTGCCGAATCCATATGCTGTCCTAAACCCGGACCAATCCCGATCGCAGTGAAAGCTCCCGGATCAGGTATGGACGAAAAATGTTCTGCATGAGTATCAAAACTCAACATGGCTTCGGGAAATGCGGTTTGAAGGATGTTGCCTCCTTTTGTTGGCACATGTACAGTAAGCAATCCGGTACCGCTACGCAGGCATGCCTTGGCAGCCAATTGAGCAGCACCCATTTTTCCCTTACTCCCTGCAATAAGTAAGGCGTGTCCGAAAGTTCCTTTATGCGAAAACTTTTCGCGCGGACCAAAAACAGGAGAAATATCTTCTTCAGTCAGAAACTGAAAATCAGACGGAGTTTCTTCAATTACTTGAGGATGAATCCCTGCGTCCAATACTTTCCAGTCACCAACATACTTTTCGTTTTCGGCCATCAGAAAGGCTAACTTCGGAAAATTGAATGTAAGAGTTGTATTTGCTCTGATTATTGAAGAGGGATCATTTGTCCGGTTGTCTTCTCCAAATAATCCGGAAGGAATATCAATGGATACAATGGTAGCTTCCGTCTGATTAATGTATTTTACAACAGCCGCAAACCCTCCTGTAAGCGGACGGTTTAATCCAGACCCAAATAAGCCGTCAATAACAACGTCTCTGTTGTTTAATACAGGGGGAGTAAAATCATCCGTAACTTCGGTGAAATCAATACCCTCAATTTGAAGTAACCGTTGCTTGTTCTGATCGCAGTCGTAAGACAGATGATTGGACGGGTTAAATAAATATGTAACCAAACGATATCCTTCATCAAGAAGCAAACGGGCAACTGCCAGTGCATCCGCGCCGTTATTTCCCTGACCGGCAAAAATTATAATTCGTGTTTGTTTGGAATATCGGCGGCAAAACTCGTGCACAAAAACTCTTGAGGCACGTTCAACCAGATCGGTCGAACTGATTGGCTCGTTTTGTATCGTGTACTTGTCGAGTTCTTTAATAACATTCGTAGGAAATATTTTCATCATAATTATAAAGTGTCTGAAGTTAATCTGCATACAAAAGTATAACAAACTTTGCTATGATACTACTCTTTTTTGTGCTTCGCAGAAAAAGTTGTACATTTGTAGCCTCGTAATAAAAACGGCATATGAATAGGATTCGTCTCAAAGATAAAGAATTTGAACTGTTTATTCCAGAAATAAAAATCGTGGAAGCCATTCGTAACATGGCTGTTCGTATAAAAGAAGACATTAAAGGGACAGATCCTTTGTTTGTCGGCGTGTTAAATGGCGCGTTTATGTTTACTTCCGAATTAATGAAAGAGTTGAACGGACCATATCAACTTACTTTTGCCCGTTACTCTTCTTATAGGGGGACAAGTTCTACAGGTTCAATAAATGAAATAATGCCTATCCAGGTGCCAGTTAAAGGTCGGGTGGTAGTGTTGATGGAGGATATTATAGATACCGGTTTTACTATGGAGTATGTAATGAACAAACTTCGGGCCGATGGAGCTGCTGATGTGAAATTGGCAACCATGCTGTTTAAGCCGGATGCGTTGAAGTGTAAATTAATACCCGATTACGTAGGGTTGTCGATTCCCAACGATTTTATTGTGGGATATGGGCTAGATTACGATGAGTTGGGACGTACCTACCGCGATATTTATAAAATAGTGGAGACAGAGAAATAAGATAAATTTAGAATAAAATAAAAGTAGAATTAGAATTATGTTGAACGTTGTTATTTTTGGCGCACCGGGTTCAGGAAAAGGAACACAGAGCGAATTAATTATCAAAGAGTATGCATTGGATCATATTTCAACAGGAGATGTATTGCGTGCAGAAATGAAAGGCGAAACCGAACTGGGTAAAATCGCAAAAGATTATATAGAAAAAGGACAGCTGGTTCCGGATGAATTAATAATCAACATGCTTGCGAAGGTATTGGATGGTAAGAAAGAATCGAAAGGTGTTATTTTTGATGGCTTTCCACGTACCATTCCTCAGGCAAAAGCATTGAAAGTGATGCTTAATGAACGCGGAACAGATGTTTCTGTAATGATCGACCTACAGGTAGAGGAAGACGAACTGATTCAACGTTTGTTGAAACGTGGTGAAATTTCAGGACGTTCGGACGATAATCTGGATACTATTAAATCAAGATTGGAGGTTTACCATAACCAGACAGCTCCTTTGGCTGCTTACTACGTTGAAGAAGGAAAGCATAAGGATGTAAAAGGTATGGGTACAATCGAAGAAATCTTTGGTCGTATAAAAGTAGCAATTGACGGAGCAAAATAAAACAAACAAATGGCTGAATCGAACTTTGTAGATTACGTAAAGATCTATTGCCGCTCTGGAAAGGGTGGAAGAGGGTCTTCTCACTTTCGCCGCGAGAAATATATTCCGAAAGGAGGTCCCGACGGAGGCGATGGAGGGAGAGGAGGTCATGTGTATCTCCGGGGTAACCGGAATTACTGGACTTTGCTCCATCTTAAATTTGACCGCCATGTAATGGCAACTCACGGAAACGGTGGGGGTGCAAAGAAAAGTTTTGGGAAAGACGGCGAAGACCGTTACATTGATGTTCCTTGCGGAACGGTGGTTTATGATGCCGAAACAGGAGAGTTTCTCTGTGATGTATCGACCGACGGACAGGTTGTCAAGTTACTTAAAGGGGGGCGTGGCGGACAAGGCAATTGGCATTTCCGTACATCAACGAATCAGGCTCCCCGTTATTCACAGCCTGGCGAACCTTTTCAGGAAAGAAAGGTTATTTTGCAGCTTAAATTATTGGCAGATGTTGGACTTGTGGGTTTCCCAAATGCGGGCAAATCAACGCTTCTTTCTGTTCTTTCTGCTGCAAAGCCTAAAATTGCTGATTATCCTTTTACCACCCTTGAGCCTAATCTTGGAATTGTCGCTTACCGTGATGGTCGTTCGTTTGTAATGGCGGATATTCCCGGTATTATAGAAGGAGCAAGTGAAGGAAAGGGTTTAGGATTGCGATTCCTGCGTCATATTGAACGTAACTCGTTATTGTTATTTATGGTTCCGGCAGATGCGGATGACATAAAAAAAGAATACGAAATTCTGCATAATGAACTTGTAAAGTATAATCCTGAATTATTAGGTAAGAGAAGGGTCTTGGCTATTACAAAAAGTGATATGCTTGATGAGGAACTGATCGAGGCTCTGTCGGAAGATTTGCCGGATGTTCCTTTTGTTTTCATTTCTTCTATTACAAATACAGGACTTACTGAATTGAAAGACTTGTTGTGGAAGGAGCTTAATGTGGAAACTTTCCACGAAGTTGAAAGCATTGTTCATCAGAATCTGGATGTGAGTGCTCTTGATCTGGATGACGACGATGATTTTGTCTTCCCCGAAGATGAGGAGGATGAGCCAGAAGAACTTGACGAATTTGACTGGGACGAAGAAGATGAACCAGCTCAGAATTAATAATCTTGTAATGTTGCAATTCTCTGTGTTAAAACAGGATTGCAACATTTCTCATTTTATAACCACCCGCCAGGGAGGTGTTGGAAAAGCAACCTATGCCGGTTTTAATGCCGGAGCTTATTGTGGAGATAGCCCCGAAGCTGTTGAAGCGAACCGGATGTTGCTTTGTGATTCCATGGATATTGTTCCCAGCGATTTGTTTGTGCCTTTTCAGACTCACGATGATAAAATCTTATCTCTGACGGAATCATTTGTGAGTCTTTTACCCGACGAGAAACAGAAACTATTGAATGGAGTGGATGCGTTGGTAACCAATGTGCTGGGGATATGTATTGGTGTTACAACTGCCGATTGTGTTCCCGTATTGCTTTACGATCCTGAAAAAAAAGTTGTTGCGGCGGTTCATGCAGGATGGAGGGGTACAGTTAAACAGATTCTCAGCAAAACAATCAGATTCATGGTTGCCGAATACCAGTCTGATCCTGCGTCTATCCTTGCCGGAATAGGTCCGTCTATTGGACTTCAGTCTTTTGAAGTTGGAGAAGAGGTTGTGGAGGAGTTTCTTGCAGCGGAGTTGCCAGTTGAGCAATTCGGAAGCAGAAATGAGCAAACAGGAAAGATGCATCTTGATTTATGTAAGGCTAACAGCCTCCAGTTGCAAGATATGGGAGTGCCTATCTGTCAAATTGAAATGGCCGGACTCTGTACCTTTTCTGAAGACGAGCTGTTCTTTTCCGCCCGGAGGTTAGGTATTCAAAGTGGTCGAATGCTTAGTGCCATTCAGATAAGAAAGAATTTGTGATGAAAAATGTAACTGTTTCCAGACAAATTTATCAGGCCTGTCCCGATTTGCACCTGGGTATTATAGCCTGTGATGTAATAAACTCTCCCTCAGATGAGGTTTTGTGGGAAGAAATAGCCAAGGCAGAAGATAATCTTCGCAAAACACTACGGATGGAAGATGTTGCAAAACGAATTCCCGTTTATGCGACCAGACAAGCGTATAAGAAACTAGGTAAAGATCCCAACAGATACCGCCCATCGGCCGAGGCTTTGTGTCGCCGGCTGCTGAAAGGTTACCCCCTTTATAGAATAGATACCTTGGTTGATCTGATTAATCTGATTTCAATCGAAACAGGTTATTCAATCGGAGGGTTTGACTCCGATAAAATACAAGGAGATCTTGTGCTTGGGGTAGGTGAGGCCGATGAGCTTTTCAACGGAATAGGTCGTGGTCCACTTAATATTGAGGGCCTTCCTGTTTACAGGGATATTGTTGGCGGAGTAGGAACACCGACAAGTGATGAAGAGCGTACGAAGATCGATCTGTCAACCACCAGACTATTTATGATAATAAATGGCTATTCAGGGAAGACTGGAATGGAAGATGCAATCTCTTCTTCTGTAAAACTTCTAACAAACTATGTGTTAGCGCAAAATATTCATACAACGATAATTGTTCCGTAAAAAAAATTGAACTGTGGTTTTAGCATATTATATAGTTTAAGTGTTAAAAGTGTATTATTTATATGCTAAAAAACATGTTTTAGTTGCATGTATTACTAATAAACAATTACTTTTGTGCCGATAAGAAGAATATAGGATAGTGAAAACATCTTTTATTAATCTAAAAAATAAAGAACATGATTGAATCGATTGGAACTAATGCCGGACTTGTTTGGAATGCACTGAACGAAGGCGGCAGGATGGATATTAAATCCATTAAAAAAGCAACAAAGATTAAAACCGAAAAAGAGTTATTTGCCGCTTTTGGCTGGCTCGCAAAGGAGAACAAGATTGCTTTAGAAGAAGAAGGTGCCAATTTACTTGTATCGCTTATTTAATAAAAGCGAAAGGTAGTGAAAAGAAAGAGGGGCTGTTCGATATCATTGAACGGCCTTTTGTGTTTTATAAATTGATTTAGTCGTAAAATAATTGTTGCATATGTTGTTTTATTCAATTCAAAAGGTTACTTTTGTGTAGAATTTGGTGCGAAATGACCGAAGAACAGATGAAATTGATAGCTGTATTTGAATCGAAAGTCAGGCAATTGATGTATTTGTGCGACGAACAAAAACAGGAATTGTCCAGACTAAAAGAGGCGTTGAATCAAAAGGATTCCCTGTTACAGCGAGAGATTCTTCGTTCGGAAGAGTTGGCAGCTAAATGTAATAATCTGCTTACGGCAAGAATTATCTCTGTAAAGGAAGGAGAGGTAAAAAGTGCAAAAACGCGATTATCAAAATTGGTGCGGGAAGTAGATAAGTGCATTGCACTATTAAATGAATAGAAGCGATGGACGATAAGTTTCTTATACATGTAGATATAGCCGAAAAAACTTACGGTCTCTGGATTGACCGTAGTGAGGAAAAGTTAGCGAGAGATGCCGCAAAGCAGATTCGCAATAAATTGGTTCAATATCGGCAGAACTTTACAAAGTCTGATTTGGATGTGAAAGATTTGTTAGCCATGGTTGCATTACAGTTGTCGATGTCAAATCTTCAGCTTGAAGACAGAAATGATACAAGTCCCTTTGCAGAAAAGATGCAGCAGCTCGGTAATGAAATCGACGGGTATCTGAAGAATCAGTAATTGATGATAATAAGAAGAGTTTCCGCACTCCTGGTGTATGCTATAGCAATACATTGGCAGTGCTTTTTTTGTATCTATATATAAACGAATAAATAATTAGTTTAATGGAAATGTATATAATCATAGGAATTTCAATTGTGACCTTCTTTATTGGAGGACTGATCACATGGTTGGGTATCCGTTTCCTTTTCAAGTCAAGGTATGATGCCATACTGATCGACGCTGAAAAAGAAGCCGAAGTTATAAAGAAGAACAAATTGCTTGAAGTAAAGGAAAAGTTTCTGCATCTAAAAGCTGATTTGGAAAAGCAGGTTTCTGCGCGTAATGCCAAAATTCAGTCTATTGAAACAAAGCTGAAACAAAAAGAAATGACCATCAATCAGAAGCAGGAAGAGCTTCAGAGAAAGAATAATGAGATGGATGTTGTGAAGGAAAATCTGAATTCACAGCTTGACCTTATTGAAAAGAAAAAGCAGGATCTTGAAAAACTTCACCAGAAAGAGATAGAGCATCTTGAAACTATTTCAGGTTTATCGGCAGACGAAGCCAAAGAGCGTTTGATTGAGTCATTAAAAGATGAAGCAAAGTCGCAGGCTACCGCCTATATTAATGAAATTGTCGAAGAGTCTAAAATGACGGCCAATAAAGAGGCTAAAAAAATTGTTGTACAGTCTATTCAGCGTGTAGCTACCGAAACAGCTATTGAAAATTCGATAACAGTATTCCATATTGAATCTGACGAAATAAAAGGACGTATTATCGGACGTGAAGGTCGTAATATCCGCGCGTTGGAAGCAGCTACCGGTATAGAAATCGTTGTAGATGACACCCCCGAAGCTATTGTTCTTTCTGGTTTTGATCCAATTCGCCGTGAGGTAGCCCGATTGGCATTGCACCAGCTGGTACAGGATGGACGTATTCACCCTGCACGTATCGAAGAAGTGGTTACCAAGGTTAAGAAACAGGTAGAAGAAGAAGTTATCGAAACAGGTAAACGTACAGCTATAGACTTAGGTGTACATGGATTACATCCTGAATTGATTCGATTAATTGGTAAGATGAAATATCGTTCTTCTTACGGACAGAACTTATTGCAGCATGCCCGTGAAACAGCGAACTTATGTGCTGTTATGGCTTCTGAGCTGGGATTGAATACGAAGAAAGCTAAACGTGCCGGATTGTTGCACGATATTGGTAAAGTGCCTGATGATGAGCCGGAATTGCCACACGCTATCTTAGGGATGAAGCTTTGCGAAAAATATAAGGAGAAACCAGATATTTGCAACGCTGTAGGTTCTCACCACGATGAAGTGGAGATGACTTCCCTGCTTGCTCCTATTGTACAGGTTTGTGACGCTATTTCTGGTGCCCGTCCGGGAGCGCGCCGTGAAATTGTTGAAGCCTATATCAAACGTTTGAATGATCTGGAACAGCTTGCTCTTTCATATCCGGGAGTAGTAAAAACATATGCTATTCAGGCCGGCCGCGAATTACGTGTAATTGTTGGTGCTGATAAGATTGACGATACTGCTACCGAAAACCTTTCGAACGAAATTGCAAAGAAGATTCAGGATGAAATGACCTATCCGGGTCAGGTAAAGATTACGGTTATCCGTGAAACCCGTTCTGTTAGTTACGCTAAATAAGAGATTCAATATTGATAATGAAAAAAGCCGGCTTGGTAAAAGCCGGCTTTTTCTATTAGAAGAAGATTGAATTATTGAATTCCTTCTGTTTCGATCTCCTTGTTTACTTTCTTTACTAAACCTTGCAATACTGCGCCAGGGCCAACTTCTGTAAACTTGGTTGCACCATCGGCAATCATGTTTTCGACCGACTGTGTCCAGCGAACCGGAGCAGTTAACTGAGCTACAAGGTTTTCCTTGATACTATCAGGGCATGTTTGCGGCTTTGCATTCACATTCTGATAAATAGGACAAACCGGCTTGCTGAATGCTGTCTGCTTTATTGCTTCAGCCAGTTCTGTACGAGCTGGTTCCATTAATGGAGAATGGAAAGCACCGCCAACCTTAAGTTTAAGGGCTCTCTTTGCTCCTGCGGCAAGCATCTTTTCGCAAGCAGAATCAATTCCGGGAACAGTTCCCGAAATAACTATCTGTCCCGGGCAATTATAGTTTGCGGGAACAACGATTTCGTCTGTAATGGATGCACAAATCTCTTCTACTGTAGCATCCGGCAAGTTTAAAACTGCAGCCATTGTTGATGGAGTAGCTTCGCAAGCCTTTTGCATTGCCATAGCACGTTTAGATACCAATACCAATCCATCTTCGAAAGAAAGTGCTCCTGCTGCGACCAAAGCAGAGAATTCACCAAGAGAGTGACCAGCAACCATGTCTGGTGTGAACTGATCTCCCAATGTTTTGGCAAGAATAACAGAGTGTAGAAATATGGCAGGTTGTGTAACCTTTGTTTGTCGCAGATCCTCGTCTGTTCCGGCGAACATCAGATCGGTGATACGGAATCCGAGAATCTCATTGGCCTTCTCAAACAACTCTTTTGCTAAAGGATTGTTATCGTAAAGGTCTTTCCCCATTCCAACAAACTGGGCACCCTGTCCGGGAAATACATACGCTTTCATCTTTTCTATATTTTAGTTTTTTAAGACGTGCAAAGGTAATAATTTTAGAATAAAGAGTGTAGTATTCATTTCAAATAGTATCTTTGCCCAGCAAACAGGTAAGTTTAATTTAAATCATACATATCATGAACAACTTGGCATTTATTGGAAATTTAGGAACTGGTGAGATCATTATCATTGCAATAATCGTATTACTTCTTTTTGGGGGCAAAAAAATTCCAGAATTAATGAAGGGTATCGGTAAAGGCGTGAAGAACTTCAAGGATGGAGTAAAAGGATTGGAAGACGATATTAAGACTGATGATACCGACAAGAAATAAAGACCTATGCAACAAGATGAAATGTCTTTCTGGGACCACCTGGAAGAACTTCGTTGGACTTTATTTCGGACTGTTTTAGCTCTTTTTGTATTTGCGATTGGAGGTTTTGCGGTGATGCCTTATCTTTTCGATAATGTGATTTTAGCGCCTTGTTCCTCCGATTTTATTATGTACAGGGAAATGTGTAGACTTAGTCAGCACTTTTCTTTTATGCCGGATTTTTGTAACGACACCTTTCATGTAGATATCGTAAACATAAAATTGGCATCTCAGTTCTTCACACACATGACTACCTCTTTTTGGTTAGCTGTGTTACTGGCGTTCCCTTACATGATGTACGAGGTGTGGAGATTTATTAGTCCGGCTTTGTACGAAAACGAAAAAAAGAATGTACGTTGGGTGTTCCTTTTTGGAAACATAATGTTCTTTATTGGCTGTAGTGTTGGTTACTTTTTGGTATTTCCGATGACTTTGCGTTTTTTGGCAACTTACCAACTGAGTGCTCAAATTGTTGAACAGGTTTCGCTTGATTCCTATATGGATAACTTTCTTATGTTAGTTTTTATTATGGGGGTTGTGTTTGAAATGCCTTTGGTTTCGTGGTTATTGTCTCAGATAGGACTGTTGCATAAATCTTTCTTTCATAAATACAGAAGACATGCAATTGTGGCTTTGTTGGTTGGAGCAGCATTTATTACGCCAAGTAGCGATCCATTTACATTAGGTATAGTATTTATTCCGCTTTATCTATTGTATGAACTAAGTGCATTCTTTGTGAAAAAAGATCCGATAGTTGAAGAAGACGAAGATTAATTCTCAAATTTTTTTAATGAAATATGAAAGAGACGCAACCACAAATTGCGTCTCTTTTTTTAATAATGTAACCTGCTTATTTTAATGAAACAATTCTTCTTTTTGGCCATTTGGCTTTGTTTAATGCAAGGGTGTGCCCCAGGGAAAAACAGTAAGGCTGATTATGTGAAATATGTTAATCCGTTTATTGGTACCGATTTTACAGGCAACACCTATCCCGGAGCTCAGGTTCCCTTTGGTATGGTACAGTTGAGTCCGGATAACGGACTTCCCGGTTGGGATCGTATTGCAGGGTATTTCTATCCTGATAGTACTATTGCAGGCTTTAGCCATACTCATCTTTCAGGAACGGGAGCCGGCGATTTATACGATATTTCCTTTATGCCTGTAACGCGTCCTTATAAACTGGCTCCTGCTCCGCTGGGAATTTATTCTTCTTTCTCTCATAGCAACGAATCAGCAGCTGCGGGCTATTACCGTGTATGGCTGGCCGATTATAATATAAATGTGGAGCTTACGGCAACCGAACGTTGCGGGATTCAACGTTATACTTTTCCCGAAGCTGATGCTTCTGTCATACTGAATCTGTCAAAAGCAATGAACTGGGACTTTACTACGCAGTCGCACGTGGAGGTAGTTGATTCCGTAACTATTCGGGGATACCGTTATTCTGAAGGATGGGCCAGGGGGCAACGTATCTATTTTGTTTCCCAATTCTCAAGACCTTTCGAATCGTATAAACTGGATACAACTTCCATCGTTAATTCTTCTGATAAAAAGTGGTTGGGAACGGGTTATGTGGCCAGGTTTGATTTCAAAACAAATAAAGACGAACAAGTGCTTGTTCGTACAGCTATCTCTGGTGTTAGCATGGAGGGGGCTTTGAAAAACCTAAGGGCTGAAGCTTCTCACTGGGATTTTGATCGTTATCACCATGCGGCTGTTGCTTCCTGGAACAAGGAATTGGGAAAGTTGGAAGCTGTTGGGAACAATACTGATGATTTAACAAACTTCTATACGGCTTTCTATCACAGCATGCTGGCTCCAACGATTTACAGCGATGTTGACGGAGGTTACTACGGGCCGGATAAGCAAACTCATCAAACGGATGGTTGGGCGAATTATTCTACCTTCTCACTTTGGGATACTTATCGGGCGGCTCATCCTCTGTTTACCTATACCCAGCCGGATCGGGTGAATGATATGGTAAAATCTTTCCTTGCTTTTTTTGATCAGAATGGTCGTTTGCCTGTCTGGAATCTTTATGCAAGCGAGACGGATATGATGATTGGTTATCATTCTGTGCCGGTAATAGTGGATGCTTATATGAAGGGAATCGGCGATTTTGATGCCGATCGTGCATTGGCGGCTTGTGTGGCTACTGCTAACCTTGACGAGTATCGTGGTATTGGTTTGTATAAATCTTACGGATATATCCCTTATAATAAGGAGGGTGAGTCGGTTTCCAAAACATTGGAATATGCTTTCGATGATTACTGTATCGCCTTGATGGCAGAGAAAATGGGAAAGAAAGAGATTGCTGATACCTTCCGCAAACGTTCCGAAAGTTACCGTAACCTGTATAATCCTGCAACTACTTTTATGCAACCTCGTGACGATAAAGGTAACTTTATTGAAGGGTTCGATGCAAAAGAATATACTACCCATATTACCGAAAGTAATGGCTGGCAGTATTTTTGGTATGCGCCTCAGAATATTAAAGGTCTGATTGGGTTAACAGGAGGCGAGGATCGTTTTGCTCAGAAGCTCGACAGTATGTTTACATACTCGCCCGATGCAAAGGACGATCTTCCTATCTTTAGTACAGGGATGATTGGTCAGTATGCTCACGGGAATGAACCTAGTCACCATGTTATTTACCTTTTCAATGCGGTAAAACAACCTTGGAAAACTCAGCAATATGCTGCCAAAGTAATGCACGAGCTATATCTGAATACTCCTGCAGGGTTATGTGGTAACGAAGACTGCGGGCAAATGTCTGCCTGGTATGTATTCAGTGCCATGGGATTTTATCCTGTCAACCCTAATGGTTTGACCTACGAAATAGGAACTCCCCTTTTCCGGAAAGTTTCCCTTCAATTGGCGAATGGTAAAACTTTCACTGTATCGGCTCCGGCTGTATCACGTGAAAACAAATATATTCAGGACGTAAAGGTGAATGGTAAACCTTACGACAAAAGCTATATTACGCACGAACTGATTCAAAGCGGAGCTTCTATCGAGTTTACCATGGGAGATAAACCAGGGAAGGTTTGGTATAAGTAATAATAATATTGAATTCTGACCTTTCTTTTTTGTACTTTTGTTTTTTATTAAGAAGAGAACATCATGAGAAAATTGAATTGCCCTCAATGTAATATTCCCAATTTTTATGTAAAGAACGATTCGGGCGACCGTCGTCTTGTTTATGTTATGGAGGATTTAACCATCTGTACAAAGAACGAAGGCGAATCGTTGGATGAATTTAATCTGGAGATAATTTACTGTCTGGGTTGTTCGTGGTCGGGCAGTCCTGCTCGTTTGAAACAAACCAAAAGATACTAACACTGCATATGGCTAAAACGAAGACAATGTATGTGTGTTCAAGTTGTGGCGCTGACTCTCCCAAATGGGTGGGAAAGTGTCCTTCTTGCGGCGAGTGGAATACCTATGTGGAAGAAATTGTAATGAAGGATCCGGTTGCAAAAAGGTCAATCCCGGGTATTACAGAGTCTACGAAAGCTCGCCCGGTGCTTTTGCGTGACATTACTTCCCGTGAAGAAGCACGTATTGATTTGGGTGACGAAGAATTAAACCGTGTTTTGGGAGGCGGATTAGTCCGGGGTTCGCTTGTGCTTATTGGTGGAGAGCCCGGAATCGGCAAGTCCACATTGGTCCTTCAGACAGTTTTGGGACTTAATTCCCTTAAGACCCTTTATGTTTCAGGAGAAGAGAGCAGTAGCCAGCTTAAACTTCGCGCCGATCGTTTGCAGCACCATAATCCCGATTGTTTTATCCTTTGCGAAACCAATTTGGAGCAGATTTTTGTGCAGGCTAATACCTTGCAGCCCGATTTGTTGATTATCGACTCCATACAGACTATGTTTACAGAGATGATAGAATCGTCGCCCGGGAGTGTGTCTCAGGTTCGGGAGTGTTCGGCCTCTATTCTTAAGTATGCAAAAGAAAGCGGAACGCCAGTACTTCTTATTGGACATATAAATAAAGAAGGCAGTATTGCCGGTCCCAAAGTGCTGGAACATATTGTAGATACGGTATTACAGTTTGAAGGAGATCAGCACTATATGTACCGTATCCTCCGAAGTATTAAAAACCGCTTTGGAAGCACTTCGGAGCTGGGTATTTATGAGATGAGGCAAAATGGGTTAAGACAGGTAAGCAATCCTTCGGAATTGCTGCTCACCCAAAACCATGAAGGTTTGAGCGGCGTTGCTATCTCTGCCGCGATGGAAGGTATTCGTCCGTTTCTTATAGAAACGCAGGCATTAGTAAGTTCTGCTGTTTACGGAGTGCCACAGCGTAGCGCTACAGGGTTCGACCTAAGGCGCATGAATATGTTACTGGCTGTTCTCGAGAAAAGAGCAGGATTCAAGCTTGTACAAAAGGATGTTTTTCTCAATATTGCCGGCGGACTTAAAGTGAGCGATCCCGCCATAGATCTGGCGGTTATAAGCGCAGTGCTTTCTTCCAGCTTAGATATAAGTATCGAGCAAGGCGTATGTATGTCCGGCGAAGTTGGTCTTTCGGGCGAGATCCGTCCGGTAAACCGCATCGAGCAACGCATTCTTGAAGCAGAAAAACTTGGCTTCAAACGGATGATTATTCCACATAACAACCTGAAAGGGTTTGACTTTAAGCAAATTAAAATACAACTTATCCAGGTAAAGAAGGTGGAGGAAGCCTTCCGTCAGTTGTTTGGTTAACAAAATTCTCTTTTGTACTGTTGCAACAAGGTGTCTGTGTTGTCTGTTATAAACTAAATTAGAAGAATAAAGAATAATGATAAAAGAATTTCAGTTACGAGTGTTGCCCGAGGAGGCAGCCAATGAACAGGCATTAAAGCAGGTAATTTTTCGTGAAGGAGGCATTCGTCCCGAAGATATCAGCGCTATACGTGTCGTAAAACGTTCGGTGGATGCCCGGCAGCGTACCATATTTTTTAACATGAAGCTTCGGGTCTTTATCAACGAAGAGCCGGAAGAATTGGAATATGTTCCAACCGAATACAACGATGTTTCTACAGGTAAGCAGGTTGTTGTTGTAGGAGCGGGTCCCGGAGGATTATTTGCTTCTCTTCGTTTGATTGAACTTGGATTTCGTCCAATAATAGTAGAGCGGGGTAAGAATGTGCACGATCGCAGGAAAGATATTGCTTTAACTAG
The DNA here is from genome assembly GCF_963667135.1 of uncultured Macellibacteroides sp. Classification (NCBI taxonomy): domain Bacteria; kingdom Pseudomonadati; phylum Bacteroidota; class Bacteroidia; order Bacteroidales; family Porphyromonadaceae; genus Macellibacteroides; species uncultured Macellibacteroides sp. Next base: position 2,586,224 of record NZ_OY762974.1, read on the forward strand.
CCGCGAACAAATCGTAAACAGTGAATCTAACTATAGTTTTGGCGAAGGAGGGGCAGGAGCCTATTCCGACGGAAAGCTATACACTAGAAGCAAAAAAAGGGGATCCGTAGATAAAATATTAAATGTTTTCTGTCAGTACGGAGCAAGTCCTTCTATTCTGGCAGATGCTCATCCACATATCGGGACCGACAAACTACCAGGCATCATCGAAAATATACGAGAGCAGATAAAGTCCTGCGGTGGTGAAGTTCATTTTGAAACCCGGATGGATGCGTTTATCCGTAAGGGTGATGAGGTGATAGGTGTTGAAACAAATACAGGGAAAACTTTTATGGGCCCCGTTATCTTGGCAACCGGACATTCTGCGCGTGATGTGTTTTATTACCTGCAACAGCAAAAGATACCAATCGAAGCTAAAGGAATTGCCGTTGGTGTACGTCTGGAACATCCGCAGGAGCTGATTGATCAGATACAGTATCATCGGCCAGAGGGTAGGGGCGAATACCTGCCTGCAGCCGAATACAGTTTTGTAGGTCAGAGTGCCGGTCGTGGAGTTTATTCGTTTTGTATGTGTCCGGGTGGAGTGGTTGTACCTGCTGCTACCGGACCAAAGCAAGTCGTTGTAAATGGAATGTCTGCGTCGAGAAGAGGTTCCAAGTGGTCTAATTCCGGAATGGTAGTTGAGATACATCCCGAAGATTTTCCTGAATTTTCTGTCCACAAGGAACTTGCTTTGATGAAGTTTCAGGAACAGCTTGAAGAATACTCCTGGCTGAACGGTGGAATGAAACAGACAGCGCCTGCCCAACGTATGGTTGATTTTGTAAATAAGAAGAATTCTTCGGATACACCATCTACTTCGTATGCACCAGGTTTGCTTGCATCTCCTATGCATTTTTGGATGCCCGAGTTTATAACATCTCGTTTGCGTGAAGGTTTTCGTCATTTTGGCAAATTATCAAATGGATTTCTTACTAACGAAGCAGTAATGATTGGCGTGGAAAGCCGCACTTCGTCGCCAGTTCGTATCATACGCGACCGCGAAAGTTTCCAACATATCACTATTAAAGGTCTGTTCCCATGTGGTGAAGGAGCCGGATATGCCGGAGGAATTGTTTCGGCAGCAATTGATGGAGAACGCTGTGCAGAAGGAGTTGCTGCTTGTTTTGGAGGATTGACGCTTGGAAATTAGAATATTTTCGGTATAAATGATAAATGTTGCCGTCTTCCTTAAGTCAATAAGGGAGACGGCAACATTCTTTTAAAGTATTGGAAGATTGTTTATTCTTCTAGTTGTTTGGTGATTAAATCGATCAGCTCTACTCGTTCAATAGAAAAGGTGTTGTCCGATTGCTGTATATATAAAAGCATCTCCTTTGCTTTGGAAAGTAGGAGAGTTGATTCGTTTTTATCCAGATAACTCTCCTCAATAAGAGTCTTTGCCGCCAATTCCATCCGTTGAAGTCCGGCATGATCTCCCTGATCAAGTCGAAGACGTATAGTTTCCATATCAGAAGTTAGCAAAAAGTCTTTGTCAATCTGCAACGATTCGTACAACTTATTGGTCAGACTTTCTGCCCTTCTGCTGTTGTCCGAATGGCGCAGACCGACAAGCTGGGCAAGTACTTTACCGAGCTCTTCAATCTGCACCATAATAAAATCTCTTTTAAGCATAGGTGTTGTTATTGAATGGTTACTTTTATAATACGGATATCCTTTTTTGGCCTGTCATATGCATCTTTTGGTTGTTTGGCAATTGCGTCAACTACTTCAAAACCTTCTGTTACTTCGCCGTAGATAGTATAGAATCCATCCAGATGCGGACAGCCCCCTAAGGTTGTATAAACCTTACGTTGTTCTTCTGTAAAAAGGAGATGTCCAGGGGTAGATCTTATTACAGAATCTACTTTAGCATTGATTTCCGCTATGCGCTTATTGTATTCCCTTGGGTTATCTTTCTTTAATAACTCTATCTGTAATTTAACCGGCTTGTAATAGGTGTTCATCGCCTTTCTACGGATTGCCAAATTCTTTGTCAACTCAAGCGTATCCAACTCACCGGGTGTGTAAACCTTTCCATGAACGATAAAAAACTGCGACATATCCGACTTCTTTTTTGGATTGATATTATCGTTTTGGCGTGGGGCAGCCAATGCCCCTTTCTTATGAAAATAGTGATCTCGTAGCTCTGGAAGAATTTCGGAATTACGGTCTCCAAAGCCGCAACGTGCTCCGGCAGGTGCGTTTTTTGAATCAGGGGAACCTCCTTGAATCATAAATTCTTTAATAACCCGAGTGAATAAAGCTCCGTTATAATCGCCTTTAACGGCTTTGTTTATAAAAGTTTTGGTGTGATTTGGTACATCATTGTAGAGTCTGGCCTTGATTACCCCGGCACTTGTCGTGAATACCACAGTTTTGTCCTGACCATATATCTGAGATAATGAAGTTCCTGCTATGATACCCAGGAGTATTATGAATAACTTTCTCATTTCTAAAAATGTTTTTAAAATATTCAATGTATAATAAAATATGCAACACATTATGTATATGATTGAGAAACAAAGGATTGCGTATTATGATAAGTCATAATATTAATAATGTAAAGGTAGTGAATTGTGTTGTAAAACACAAATAATATGATTAACTTTGCACTGGTTTTTAAAGGTAATCTAGGTAAAATATTAATTATGAGTTGGTTAAATGATTTGTTGTGGGGCGAAGGAATTGCGCACTCAGTAATGTTATTGGCTTTTGTCATTGCGGCTGGTATTCAGTTAGGTAAGATAAAAGTCTTTGGCATTTCTTTGGGAATTACATTCGTTCTTTTCGTAGGAATTTTGCTTGGACAGATTGGTTTTAGAATGAATGCTGAAGTTCTTCATTTTATGAAAGAGTTCGGTCTTATTTTATTTGTATATTCTGTTGGTATGCAGGTAGGTCCTGGTTTCTTTTCATCTTTTAAAAAAGGAGGAATAACATTAAACCTGTTAGCCTGCGGTATCGTTTTTTTAGGTGTAACAACAACTATCGTCCTTCATTTTATTACCGGTGTTCCAATGGCCACGATGGTTGGTATTTTGTCTGGAGCAGTAACAAATACTCCTGGGTTGGGGGCAGCGCAACAAGCTTATAATGATGTGTTTGGAACTACCGATAATACAATTGCACTTGGTTATGCCGTCGCTTATCCGCTTGGGGTTGTAGGGATCATTCTTTCGCTTATTGTAATTCGTTATGTGTTCCGTGTTTCTTTTGACAAAGAGAATGACAAGTTGAATGAAATAGAGGGAAAACACCCAAATGAGGCTAAACCTATCTCTTTGGTTGTTAAGAATCCAGCAATATTTAACAAGTCTGTGGGAGAAATTTCCACGTTAATTGACAATCGTGAGTTTGTAATTTCCCGTATTAGTCATGTAAATGATGAGGTTGAAATACCTTCTTCAGCAACTGTACTGCACGAAAATGATAAAATCTTTGTTATCACGACCGAGCGTGATTCGGAAGCTCTCAGAACTTTTATTGGCGAAGAGATTGATATGGATCGGAAAGAATGGATCCGTCGTGAAAGCAAATTTATAAATCGTCGTATATTGATTACCAAGTCAGAAATGAATGGTAAGCGTCTGGGTTCGCTAAAGCTTCGCAATTTGTACGGGGTGAATATTACGCGAGTTAACCGTTCTGGAGTTGACTTGGTTGCTAATCCAAACCTTACTTTGCAGGTGGGCGACCGTGTAAATGTGGTTGGTACTGAATCTGCTATTGCTTCTGTGGAAAAGGTTTTGGGTAATTCTATGAAACGCTTGAACGAACCAAACTTGTTGTTTATCTTTGTAGGTATCTTTTTCGGAATCTTGTTGGGGAGTATTCCGATTGTATTTCCTGGTATCCCGCAGCCGGTTAAACTAGGTTTGGCTGGTGGCCCGCTTATAGTTTCTATCTTAATAAGCCGTTTTGGATATAAATACAAACTGGTTACTTATACGACCATGAGTGCCAACTTAATGCTTCGGGAAATTGGGATAACACTATTCCTTGCTTGTGTGGGAATTGGTGCCGGAGATGGTTTTATTGATACAATTGTAAATAATGGAGGATTATCGTGGATTGGTTACGGCTTTGCTATAACAACCATACCATTGCTAATCATCGGTTTTATAGGTCGCTATTTCTGTAATCTGAATTATTTTACATTAATGGGACTTATTGCAGGTAGTACAACCGATCCACCTGCATTGGCTTATGCGAATATGACAGCTGGTAATGATGCACCAGCCGTAGGTTATGCGACAGTTTATCCTCTCACTATGTTTCTCCGTGTACTTACGGCTCAGCTGCTGATATTGTTCTTTGTTTAATTTCATATATTGATGATACACGGAATTTTCCAGAATGGAAAATTCCGTGTATTTTTTTGTTCTGAATTTTATCTTTACTTTTGGCTCCTTATTAGGAATCTTAAAAATAAATACATATGGGAAAAGTTGGATCGTACATCGGTGTTGATTTAGGGGGTACAAATATGAGGGCTGCCAAGGTTACCGATGGTGTAATTGTAAAACAGCAAATTATGCCTACTCCCCGGACGGCAAAGAACTGTGAGGATACGATAGAAGCATTGATTAATGTCATTGCTGAGGTAATGGATGCAGATGTGCTTGCTATTGGGATAGGGGTTCCTAGTGTTGTAGACAGGCATTTGGGAATTGTTTATAATGTAGCGAATATCCCATATTGGGAGGAAGTTCATCTTAAAGATATACTTACTAGTCGGTTTTCAGTTCCTGTTTATGTGGATAATGATGCCAATTGTTTTGCATTAGGCGAGCGTTTCTTTGGAGAAGGACAGGCTATTCCTAATTTTGTTGGACTTACTTTAGGTACAGGACTAGGAGGTGGTATAATTCAACAAGGTAAGCTGCTGGATGACGCTAACTGCGGATCCGGAGAATTTGGAGAGATACCTTACAAAGAGCACAATTTGGAATATTATTGCAGCGGCAGCTATTTTATGAATGAATGGCACATCAATGGAAAGGAGATGCATGAGCGTGCCATGCAAAATGATCCGATTGCTTTGGAGGCATACCACCAATTGGGTTTACATCTTTCTGTAGCTGTTAAAATTGTTGTGCTTACTTTAGACCCTCAACTTATCGTTTTTGGTGGATCCGTTGCTGAGGCGCATTCTCTTTTTGAAGCAAGTCTTAAGGAGGGATTAAAGGATTTTCCTTATCCAAATTCAATAAATGGTTTACAGATACGTTATTCTAACTTACAAAATGCCGGCATTTTAGGAGCTGCGTCTCTTTGCTATTAAAGGTAATTGTAACGAACTTACAAAAAGCAAACGAGTTCTATAGGGTAAGTCTATAGAACTCGTTTGCTTTATTTATAAATTCAAAAGCATCGAATATACCCCAAAGAGTACGAATCGTATAAATTGTCTCTCATTCCATGTGAGTATTTAAACGAAAGAATGTTTTTCTTAAGTTCGTAGCTTAGATTTGTGCGAAGAACTCTGGGCCGATCTCCGTTGTTCTCGTAACCGGTATATCCCGCATAGTCTGACTGAATAGACAGGTTTCTATATTTTCCTGTAAGTCCTATCCCATAGGTATAAGCATCATCCTGTCTATGTACCATACTGTTTGTCATCCAGCAATAAAAGCCAGCCATTCCATGAAGCCTTAGAGATGCTGTACCAGATTTGTTTTTTGCAATTGTTTTTCCAAAGGTAAGATCAAACCAATATCCGGCGGCGTCGGTAAAGCGTGCTTCAGCCAGACGCTGACCAGTCGCTGTTCGGATGTACATCCTTCCAACAATATCCAGCCATTTCTCGCTGCGGAGTATCTGATAATGAGTGCCGATAGTAACATCACCCAATATTTGGTCAAAATTCTTTAATCCTGCCGCGAACCTTTCATCGCGTGTCTCGGGAGTTAATGTGTATTCTGTTTCGTATGTACAGGTTACTTCTACGGCAACGCGGTTATTTACCAGGGGGATATAGAGCCTTCCATACCAATTTTTTGTTTTGTCGCCGGTATAGTGATGATATTCGCCACGGAATTCCACTTCCCAACGGTTGCTTACACTTGCAGAGAGTAAAGTAGGAATGGGTAACGCATTTGGTCCGAAGTATCTGGGCGAGTATATCAGATGTGTTGCCCTTTCCCGCCAGTCCTCATCTCCAACGGCTGCATAAGTCCGGGTGAACCCATAAAGCAATAAGCCAGCAATCAACAATATATATTTATATGACATCTGTTATAAATTCTTTATTTATTGAGCCAAATATACTATTTTTTCATTTTAATGAGTTAATTTTGTCTGAGTATCTTAATAAATTATAGATGTTATGAAACAAACTATTCTTTGTAAATTAATCATTATATTGGCTTTCGGATTAGTTTCCGGTGTTGTTTGGGCTAAAAAGCCAGTTAAAGCTTTGATTATTACCGGACAAAACAATCACAACTGGCAGGTAAGTAATGTTGTGTTGAAACAAATTCTTGAACAATCCGGACGTTTCGCTGTGGATGTGGCTATCGCACCACCAGCAGGAAAGGATATGAGTACTTTTGTTCCTGATTTTGCTCCATATCAGCTTGTTGTTTTAGATTATAATGGAGATGCGTGGCCAGAAGAAACAAACCGGCGTTTTCTTTCTTTCGTTCAGAACGGAGGAGGAGTGGTTGTTTATCATGCCGCTGACAATGCTTTTTCTGGTTGGCCGGAATACAATAAGATATGCGCTTTAGGGGGATGGGAAAACCGAAATGAAAAATCGGGCCCCTATGTTTACTGGCAAGATGGAAAGCTGATTAAAGATAGTTCGCCCGGACAGGGTGGATCCCATGGTAAACAACATGAATATGTGTTGACCGCACGTGATGAGGTGCACCCAATCATGAAAGGATTGCCAAAAAAATGGAGACATGCTACCGATGAGCTATATGATAGAATGCGTGGACCCGGAAATATTCAGGATATTCTTTTTACTGCATTTTCGGAAAAGTCAACAAATGGTTCTGGAAGAGAAGAACCTCTTATGTTTACTGTTAATTATGGAAATGCGCGTATTTTCCATACGATGCTTGGACATGCGGGAGCTACAGTAAAAGATAGTCCTGCCATGCAGTGTACCGGTTTTCAGATAACGCTTCTTCGTGGAGCCGAATGGGCAGCAACAGGAAAGGTTACAATTAAAGTACCTTTGGATTTTCCCACGGAAACTAAGGTAACTTTTCGTCCTGACTATAAATAAAAATTATGTATTTGATTGTTCAACGATCAATATCCAATCATTCCCTCTTCCAGAAGAAGGGGGAATAACATTCGTATATTCTCCTTTGAACTCCGGATTAGTATATGGATTTAATTTGCCAGTTCGGGGATTCATCCAATGTAATTTGAGCGGATTGCCATTTTCGAGAGGTTGAAGATTTAACGTTACAGTTTCTCCGTTTGGAAAGTATATAAATGCAAACTTTTTTCCTCTGAAAGCAACAATCTTATGCTCGAACGAATCGTTTTCTGATACGATAAGATCTTGGGAAGGAAATCCATTTTGCCAATCGTATTGTTGAAGAAGTCTGCGGGCATGTATGAGATCAGATGCTCCGGGTAAATCCATTGATTGTTTCCAGTTACCTCGGGCTAAACCTACAGGTTCCCTGCCTTTATCCAACATCTGCCAAATATCGTGACATCCGTAAGTATGTCCGAGAGAACCAGAGAATATACTCCAGTAAATAGCGTGGCGAACATCAACATCATCGAACCATCCCAAGGAATCTGGTTTCCAACATACAGGATGATTTTCATATCTTGGCTCGCCATCGAGACAAGGTTTTATCGGTTCAAGCAGATAATCTTTGCAAATTATGCGCTGATAAATTTCAAAGGATCTCTGACAGTGACCTGTTTGTGCCATATTAAAGTCGAGCCACTCAGAGTTATTAAACCATTGGGAAGAAGAACATTCACCTTGTGGATGAAAAGTTATTAAGTGATTTTTATCTGTTTTTTTCAGACCTTTACCAATTGCATCCCAAGTTGGAAAGTTTTTATCACCTCCAAGTCGATCACCTCCATTAATCCAGATAATGTTTTTAAAACTTTTATAGCGTTGTCCAAGCCATTCACCATAAACACGGGCAATCTCTGGATTAAATAATTCAGGACCAACCCCCCATTGCTTGTCTACTTTATCACCCCATGTAGGAAGCAACCCTATGTAAAGACCTTTAGATTCGGCAATTCGTATTACTTTGTCTATCCATTTAAAATAGTACTCATTGGGAGTAAACTCTTTCTTATCCATTAAGGCAAAAGTTCCATAGGCATTAGGAGTGTTTATTCCATCCAACTCCGCAAGGATTACAGCCTGAATTACGGTAAATCCTTTAGCTCTGCGATTTTCCAGATATAACTCTACTTCCTGTTCATTAAGCCTGTGAAATAGTTCCCATGCAGTATCAGCCAGATAAAAAAAAGGAGTTCCGTCCTTGTGACAGAGATATCTTCCATTGGGCGAAAGCTGTAATTTACCATGGTTGAAATCAACCGAAATGCCTTGCCAGGGATCTTCCTGCGCAGAATTAACCTGAATGCATAGTAGCATCAGTAAGGTAAAACAAAATGTACGCGTTACCATATCTGTGGTAATTTATTTGGATGCTTTATTTAGAATTAAAGTAGAAGGCATTTTTTGAAGAGCTTCTTCTCTTGACTCCGAAAGGACATTCCATGTTGGATAGCTTATAAGCATAAAATTATATTTGGATAAAATATCGCTTGTAAGTTTTTTATCAGGGAGAAGCGTTGAATGTTTTGTCTCTTCATTAAATTTACGAATAACATCTTCCATTACAAGTTCATCCTGAGCATTCGACGGATTGCATATAATGCCAATCGATCCATGAGTAGATTTTGCTAGTCTGTGAGCATAACCCAACAAAAACAGATCTTGTGGGGTAGTTACGGTCACAATAATATTGGTAGCCTTTACAAAACCTCTGTTTACAAATACACCAACAGGGCATGAGGTTTGCTCGATAAACATCTTTGTTTTATCCTTAAGTAATCCTCCGGGATAAAACCATGATTCAGGCGCCTTGAATTTTTTGAAATACCGGTTATAGAATGATTTACGATACCTGTTAGCCGCCACATCGTCGGGAGCATCCGACATGGAAATACCCGCTCCAACCAATAGGAAGTCAAATCCCTCGTCGTTTACGATATCGCAAATATCCTGACCCGCATCGTTAGAAACTTCATAACGTGTAACCAAAGGAATTCCCAATTTTTTAGCACCATAAAGAATAGGACCAAAACTTACTTCTTCAAAATTATCTGTGTGAAGCGGATTGACATCCGAACCGACTGTCAGGTGTAAGGCTGTAATCTCCAATTTGTCTTTCCCTTTCGAAAACATCTGATGTGCTACATCGAGCATAATCTGACCATTCCCTGCTCTACCAAATGAAAGTAAAACTTTGAATACCCCCGAAAGAGGTTCAACCAGTTTACTTTCTTTCATCTTTTCGCGAGCGTTATAGCAGAAATCAATAAATGAGATAAGCGGTGTAGTCATAAATGTGGTTACGAGTGTCATTATAACCAACATAACGAAAATAGGAGGAGGGAGAATATGCATCTCGTAACCTATTGTTAGTACAATTAACTCCATAAGTCCTCTCGTATTCATTAGTGCACCGATATACAAGCTGCTTTTCCAGCTTTCTCCAACAAATCGAGCGGAGAACAAGGCTCCACCAAACTTTCCGGCGATTGCCACTAAAATAATAATGGCGCACATGGTCCACAATTCTGGCGTGTTAAGTAATCCGATTTCAGTGCGTAAGCCCGTAGAAACAAAGAAGAGTGGTAGTAGCAATGTTAGCGACACATCTTCCACCTTTTCGGTCATGATTTTTCTGAACTTTATATTTGAAGGCATAACCACACCAGCAATGAAAGCTCCGAAAAGAACATGTAATCCTAATATTTCTGTCAAAAAAGAGGATAATATCAAGAAAAGAAATATAAATGCAACCATTCCTTTGTTAACCACTTCCTTGTTGTGGTAGATATTTCCAATCATTGAAAGGAACGGACGGACAGCTAAAAACATGAATAAAATGTAAAGGATGGAAAATAAAATATTAAATGTTGCACTAAGCATTGATCCTGCCTGAGCAACAGCTACTACAACAGCTAATAAACACCAAGCGGTAATATCTCCGTTGGCTGCACTGGCAAGCGTAATTGTTCCCAAATGCGAACGGGTTAATCCCTTTTCTTGTATAATTCTTGCCAAAACAGGGAAAGCCGTAATACTCATCGCTATTCCAATGAAAAGAGCAAAAGAAAGGAAGGGGGTACTTTTGTATGCATAAACGTCATACATGAAATAAGCTATAAGCATTCCAAAGAAAAACGGAAGCACAATGCTGGCATGACTAATGAGAAAGGTTTCTCTCATCTTTTTCTTAACCTCAGTCAAATCCAGCTCCATTCCAATTGCATACATAAACAGAATTAATCCAAACTGGCTAAGTATATTTATATTTGCGAGAGATTCTGGACGAAAAAGGAAACTGGTGACTTCTGGTAACAGATTTCCCAGCACAGATGGACCTAGCAATATTCCTGCTACTATTTCACCAATAACTGTAGGTTGTCCAATCTTCTGGAATAGCCATCCAACAGCACGGGCAGTAATAAGAATTGTTATAATTTGAAGGAGTAAAATACCAAGCGGACTTTCTATATGGTGAGAAAGCAATCCTTTGAACATATCAAACCCATCCGAAAGATTTTGGGGAGTTTTCTGGACTGATTCTATTGCTCCGTCAATTTGATAAACCTCTCCTTCTTTGGCTACCAGATACATCAGCGAACCGAAGACAAGGATCATCAAAATGTAAAAAGTAATACTTTTTGCTCCTTTACTCATCATCAAACCTGTTTCTTGCAAAAGTAAGAAAAATATGTATAAATACAACCTGTCTGTTTTTTTCTTTTATCTTTGCATAACAACCAACATGGAATCCGACTATGGAATCTCTTAATCTTATTAAAAATGATTCTTGGCTAGCACCTTTCGCAAAGGCTATTACAGGTCGTCATAATTATGTGATTGAAAAGGAAAAAGCATTAACAAATAATGGGTCCCAATCTTTATCATCGTTTGCAACAGGCTATATGTACTTTGGTTTGCATAAAGTTTCGGACGAATGGGTATTCAGAGAATGGGCTCCAAATGCAACGAATATTTATCTGACAGGTACGTTTAATGACTGGCGTAAGGATGAAAAATATAAACTAAAACGGCTGGATAATGGAGTCTGGGAGATTTTTTTACCAGAAAACCAGCTTCACCATGAGGATTTATATAAATTATTAATTGAATGGCAAGGTGGATCCGGCGAACGGATTCCTGCGTGGTGCAGAAGGGTTGTTCAAGATATTGATTCGAAAATCTTTTGCGCTCAGGTTTGGAACCCATCGCTTTCCTATACGTTTAAGAAAAAAGATTTTAAACCCAGCACCTCCCCTTTGTTGATTTACGAATGCCATATAGGTATGAGTACCAACGAAGAAAAGGTAGGCACTTATTCAGAGTTCCGTCAGAATGTATTACCTCGTGTAGCAAAAGCGGGATATAACTGCATTCAGATTATGGCTATTCAGGAGCATCCTTATTACGGATCATTTGGGTATCATGTTTCAAGCTTTTTTGCTGCTTCTTCTCGTTTTGGAACGCCCGAAGAATTAAAGGAGCTTATTGATACTGCTCATGATTTAGGTATAGCCGTAATTATGGATATAGTTCATTCTCATGCGGTAAAAAACGAAAAAGAAGGTTTGGGGCGCTTTGACGGATCCTATAACCAATATTTTCACGCAGATCATCGCCGCGAGCATCCGGCCTGGGATTCATTGTGTTTTGATTATAGTAAAGATGAAGTCCTTCATTTTTTACTTTCAAACTGTAAATTTTGGTTGGACGAATATAAATTCGACGGATTTAGGTTCGACGGAGTAACATCCATGCTTTATTACAGTCACGGATTGGGCGAGGCCTTTACTACTTACCAGGATTATTATAACGGTAGTCAGGATGGCGATGCCATTGCTTACCTTACTTTGGCAAATAAACTGATTCATGAGGTAAATCCGAATGCAATATCGATAGCAGAAGAAGTTAGTGGTATGCCGGGCCTTGCTTCTTCTTACGAACATGGAGGGTATGGTTTTGATTATCGGATGGCAATGAATATTCCGGATTTTTGGATTAAAATCATCAAGGAAAAGAAAGACGAAGACTGGCATCCTTCGGCTATCTGGTGGGAAACCACGAATCGCCGCCCGGATGAAAAGACAATTAGCTATGCCGAAAGTCATGATCAGGCGCTGGTTGGCGACAAAACTATTATCTTCCGTTTGATTGATTCAGATATGTACTGGCATATGCAGTCGGACGACCATAACATGAATGTAGAGCGGGGAATTGCGTTGCATAAAATGATTCGTCTTGTTACAGTATCTACCATTAACGGAGGTTATCTCAATTTTATGGGAAATGAATTCGGTCATCCCGAGTGGATTGATTTTCCACGGGAAGGAAATGGCTGGTCGCACAAATATGCCCGCCGCCAGTGGGATTTGGTCGATAATGAGAATTTGAAGTATCATTACCTGGGAGAATTCGATAGAGAAATGATTTCCGTAATCAAGAATGTAAAGGACTTTGAAAAAACTTCCATTCAAAAATTGTGGGATAGCGACAGTGACCAGACTCTCGCTTATATGCGCAACGATCTGGTATTTGTATTCAATTTCAGTCCGTCCAGATCCTATGCCGGTTACGGAGTATTGGTTCCAATGGGGGAATATGAAGTGGTTCTAAATACCGATACAAGAAGATTTGGGGGATTTGGTTTGACTGATGATTCAATAATGCATCAGACAAATTTTGATCCGTTATACAAGAAAGACAAAAAAGAGTGGTTAAAACTATATATTCCGGCTCGTACGGCAGTCGTACTGAGAAAAATTAATCCGGTAAAAAAGTAAAGTTAATAAATTTATGTTGTATCCAGTTACATTTAAGCCAATTCTCAAAAGTGTTATTTGGGGAGGAGCTGATATTTGTCCCTTTAAAGGGATCGAACCTTTGCAGAAAGGCATAGGGGAAAGTTGGGAACTGTCTCATGTGGACGGAAATGTTTCGGTTGTTGCCGAAGGTCCTTTAGTAGGTAAAACCCTGGAAGAGTTGATAAACACCTATGGCAGTCAGTTGTTGGGAAAGAAAGTTATGGACCAGTTCGGAACAACTTTCCCTTTGCTGATTAAGTTCATTGATGCCCGCGATCATCTGTCTATTCAGGTTCATCCCGATGATGCACTGGCGCGCAAGCGTCACAATTCATTCGGAAAAACAGAAATGTGGTATGTTGTGAAAGCATCCGACGATGCTATTCTTTATTCCGGATTTTCCCAGCAGATTGATGCTGATGAATATGTGAAAAGGGTGAACGACAATACCATCATGGACGTACTTAAAAAGTATGACGTAAAGGAAGGCGATGTTTTCTTCTTGCCTGCCGGTCGAGTACATGCTATTGGTGCCGGATGTTTTATTGCAGAAATTCAGCAGACATCAAATATTACTTACCGGATCTATGATTATGATCGCAGGGATGCTGAGGGTAAAGGACGCGAACTTCACACAGAACTTGCAAAAGATGCAATTGATTATACGTTGTACTCCGATTACCGTACATCGTATCAGCCAGAGCAAAATGCACCGGTGTCTTTAGCAAGCTGCAAATATTTTACGACAAACCTGTTTGATCTGGATAAAGAACTAAGCAGAGATTTCAGTTCGCTGGATTCGTTCGTTGTATATATATGTATGGAAGGGGCTTGTGTTCTTACGGATAATAAAGGAAACAGCCTGACTTTAAAACAAGGTCAGACTGCATTGATTCCGGCAGATACAACTCAGGTAAAGCTTACTCCCTCAGCTGGTGCTAAGCTGTTAGAAACATTTATTGGATAATAAATCGCGATATAGATTACTATTGAGGAGCTGAAGATTCGTCTTTCAGCTCCTCTTTTTATAATAAGAAGCATAAAAAGTATAGTGAAATTTATTTTATTCTTTACTTTTGTCAAAAATTAGACCATAATGAGAAGTTTTGCCAGCGATAACAATTCCGGAGTTCATCCTTTAGTTATGGATGCAGTAATTAAAGCAAATGAAAATCATGCTGTTGGTTACGGAGACGATCCATGGACGGCAGCTGCGGTAACCAAAATAAAAGAAATATTTGGAGAAAAAGCCTCTCCATTCTTTGTATTTAACGGAACGGGTGCAAACTCTGTTGCTTTGCAGGCGGTAACGCGTTCCTTTAATTCAATTCTTTGTGCGGAGACAGCCCATATAAATGTGGACGAATGCGGAGCACCGGGAAGGATGACGGGATGTGCAATTGTTACAATACCCACACCAGACGGTAAATTAACGCCAGAACTTATAAAACCTCACCTGCATAATTTTGGTGTATGTCATCATTCTCAACCCAAAGTGGTTTACATATCTCAGGTTACAGAACTGGGCACTGTTTATACGATTGAAGAGGTTAAGGCGATAGCCGATCTGCTTCATGCCCATAATATGTATCTGCACATGGATGGCGCCCGTCTTGCCAATGCCTGTGCATTCCTTAATTGCAGTATGAAACAGGTAACGGTTGATGCCGGAGTGGATGTTCTTAGTTTTGGTGGAACAAAGAATGGAATGATGATGGGCGAAGCGGTGGTTGCATTTTCACCCGATATTGCCGAAAATCTGATGTATTTCAGAAAACAATCTGCGCAGCTGGCATCCAAGCTTCGTTATCTTTCTGCACAGTTTATTCCTTATCTGGAAAATAATCTTTGGTTAGAAAATGCGATGAGAGCAAATCTTGCCGCAACTAAACTGGCCGATATTATGAAACAGTATCCACAGATATGTTTTACCCAGAAGATTGAGTCTAATGCCTTGTTCTTTACCATTCCAACCGAAGCACTCCGGAAATTACAGGAGGAGTATTTTTTCTATATGTGGAATGAAGAGCAGAATGAGGCACGTTTGGTTACTTCGTGGGATACAACCGGCGAAGATATAGCTGGCTTTGAAGAATCTCTTAAAACTATATTCTCTTAATAAGGCCTATATTATGAAAAGCACAAAATCGTTAGCCTTGCTTATCCCTGTGATGTTTACTTTTTTCACTATGGGGTTTGTGGATTTGGTTGGAATCGCTACCAACTATGTAAAAGAAGATTTTCAATTGTCGGATACTATGGCAAATTTGTTGCCTTCTATGGTTTTCTTGTGGTTTCTTGTTTGTTCGGTACCTACGGGTATGTTAATGAACCGGATTGGGCGAAGAAAAACGGTTATCATCAGTGTTGTTGTAACCTTTTTGTCTTTATTGGTTCCGCTTATCGAATACAATTATTCCATGATGTTAATCTCTTTTGCCTTGCTGGGTATTGGTAATGCCATGATGCAGGTATCATTGAATCCGTTGTTGTCCAATGTGGTAAGTGGCCATTTGTTGGCAAGCAGTCTTACCCTTGGCCAGTTCTTTAAGGCAATTGCTTCGTTTTTGGCTCCCATCATTGCAGCCTGGGCGGTTGTTGAATTCGGAAACTGGCGTATGTTATACCCAATTTTTGCTTCCATTTCTGTAATAGCTGTAATCTGGTTATTATTTACTACTGTAGAAGAGCAAAAGACGGAAGGAAAAACGTCTTCTTTCGGCGAATGCTTCGGACTGCTGGGAAACGGAACAATTCTGATGCTTTTTATTGGAATTATGTGCCATGTGGGGGTTGATGTTGGTATTAATACAACGGCACCAAAGATATTAATTGAACGTGCTGGTATGACGCTTGCCGATGCCGGATATGCGACTAGCCTTTATTTTCTTTGCCGTACAATTGGATGTTTCGGCGGAGCTTTCATTATGGCTAAGTTCTCACCAAAGAAATTCTTTATTTTAAGTTCTATCTGTATTGCCCTGGCCATCGGAGGATTATTGTTTGTTTCTGACTTGACTCTTATTTACATATGTATCGGTCTGGTAGGTTTTGGAAATTCAAACATATTCTCTGTATTGTTTTCGCAGGCATTCCAACGTATGCCTGAAAGAAGTAATGAAATATCAGGTCTGATGATGATGGGTATTTTCGGTGGAGCAGTATTGCCCTTGCTTATGGGGATAGCCTCGGATACAATTGGTTCGCAGCTTGGAGCCGTTATTGTGTTAGCAGTGTGTACAGTATACCTGTTTATTTTGTATCCTAAGTTAAAATAAAATTGTTATAATTATTTAAAATTTAATATTCGCGTTAGTGGTATCTGTTAATTAATACGTTCCTTCTAGTGGATAGCCTGAAATAATAGTATATCACATAAAATTAGTTCATATATAATGAGAATTAGTAAAGCGACTGCATGCAGCTTCCTCCTTGCTGTATTATCTCTTCCTGTATCATCTCAGACAGCTCCGGCTGATTATGTTAACCCAATTATCGGAACCAATGGGATGGGACATACCTTTCCTGGAGCCTGTGTTCCCCATGGGATAGTTCAACTTAGTCCTGATACGGATACCATTCCCCACAATGTTAATGGTACATATCAACCTCGTGCTTACGAGTACTGTGCCGGCTATCAGTATAAAGACAGTACGATAGTAGGTTTCAGTCATACACACCTAAGTGGTACAGGACATTCCGACCTTGGTGACATTCTTATTATGCCTTTCACAGGCCTGTTGCAAACAAATCCCGGAACGGAAAGTAATCCGGATAGTGGATATCGCTCACGATACAGTCACACGACAGAGATCGCTCGTCCGGGTTATTATGAGGTAATGCTTGCCGATACTAAAATCAAAGCACAGTTAACGACCACAGAGAGGGTTGGGGTTCATAAATACACCTATCCCAAAGGTGAAAAAGAAAGAATAATCCTAGACCTGAATCATGGTATATATAACTATGACGGAAAGGTTTTATGGGCAAACCTGCGTGTAGAGAATGACACGTTACTTACCGGCTACCGTATTACAAATGGATGGAGTCGTGTAAACTATACCTACTTTGCTATTTCCTTTTCCAAACCTATTGTACATTACGGATACGAAGACAAGCAAAAACCTGCCTATAATGGCTTTTGGCGACGGTTCAAGGTTAACGAAAACTTTCCAGAAATAGGAGGGAGGAAGATTATTTCTTATTTTGATTTCGATCAATCAGACGATTCAACTTTGGAGATAAAGGTGGCAATTTCGGGAGTAAGTACTTCAGGTGCGCTTAAAAACTTAGCCGCCGAAGCATCCGGTAAATCATTCGACGAATTAGCTTATCAGGCACGGGAAAAATGGAATAAAGAACTTTCGGTAATCGATGCAAAAGGCGATAAGGATAAGCTTTCCATGCTCTACACTTCCCTTTATCACACGTTGATTAATCCTTCGGTTTATGCAGACGTAGATGGTCAGTACAGGGGTGTGGATCAGAATATTCATCCGGCCGGCGACTTTGTTAATTATACGGTCTTCTCCGTTTGGGATACGTATCGTGCTTTGCATCCGTTGTTTAATATTATTAATCGCCAACGGAATTCGGATATGGTAAAATCGATGATTGCACACAGTCAGCAAAGCGTTCATAAGGCACTTCCTGTATGGAGCCACATGGGAAACGAAAACTGGTGTATGATAGGCTATCACTCTGTCGCCGTTTTGGCTGATGCCCTTGCTAAAGGATTGCCAATAAATAAAGAGGAGGCACTAAAGGCCATGGTAAGCAGTTCAACGATCCCATATTATGATCATACCGACGAATACATGAAGCTTGGCTATGTGCCTTTTGATAAAAGCGGCGGTGCTGCATCTATTACGCTTGAATATGCCTACGACGATTGGACTATCTACCAAACAGCTTTAGCCATGGGAGAAGATAAGATTGCCGGGCAGTATAAAAAGCGGGCATTAAGTTACCGTAATACGTTTGATAAAACGATCGGTTTTGCCCGTCCGCGTTATTCTGATGGAACATGGAAGCCCAATTTTAGTCTGCTTAATACACATGACGAAGGATTTATTGAAGGAAATTCATGGAATTATTCCTTTTACGTGCCTCAGGATGTGAATGGGATGATTGATTTGATGGGAGGAGATAAGAGCTTTGTAAATAAACTTGACTCCCTTTTCACCATGCATTTGCCGGATGAGTTTTTTGCCCAAACCGAAGATGTAACCCGAGAAGGTCTGTTGGGTACGTATGTTCACGGAAATGAACCAAGTCACCATATTCCTTATTTGTATATGTGGAGCAACCAACCATGGAAGACTCAGTATTGGGTTCGCGAGATTATGAATCGTATGTATAGGAATAATATCGACGGACTTTGCGGAAATGACGATTGTGGACAGATGTCTGCCTGGTATGTCTTGTCGTCCATGGGATTTTATCCTGTTTGTCCGGGTACCAATCAATATGTATTGGGAGCTCCTTACCTCCCTTATATGAAGGTAATGCTCGAGGGGGGAAAGTCGCTGGTTATAAAAGCTGATAAGGTAAGCGACAAAAACCGCTACGTGAAATCAGTGACATTGAACGGAAAGCCCTACAACAAAGCTTATATCACCCAAGAGGATATCATGAATGGAGGAGAGCTGATCTTTGAAATGTCGGCAAAACCAAATAAAGAGAGGCTGTTTACTGCCACAAATAAGCCCTATTCATTATCGGAATAAAGCGCATAAAATAGAGAAAATGAATTTTAGCTGGTTATAGTATGGTGAAAATTTGTTATCTTTCGGCTGAATTAGCGTAAGATGACATCAAATGAACCGATTGTATAACGAAAAATATAAGAGTTTTGACCAGTATGTGTCCGATCATGAAATTGGATTTACACGATGGAATTTATCAGCTGGAGAGAGCCTTAATAGAGAAATTATTGATCACAATCATATTTTCTTTATTCTTGAAGGTTCTGTAAAGGTATCGTGCAATGAGTTTCATGACCGGACATTTAAGGCTGGAGAAATGGTGTTTATTCCTAAATCATCTTCATTTCAGGGAGTAACCCTGGATGACAGCCTTATTATTAACCATTCATTCGACACCCCGCTGAATCTATGTGACAAAGCTATGTTGGAATCTCTGACTCCTTTATGCGAAACTATAGATTATAAATTTCAGCCTCTGGAAATTCGTCCGCCCATGGATCATTTTCTGGAGTTGTTTGATAGTTATCTTGAAGACGGAATTAGGTGTAGTCACCTTTTTCAGGCGAAACAATCCGAAATATTAGTCTTGTTTAGGTTATATTATACAAGGATAGAGAATGCCACATTCTTTTATCCGCTGGTTGGTAAAAGTGTAGACTTTAAAGGATTTGTGATGGCCAACTACCTGAAAGTGGAAAGCATCGAAGAATTTGCCCGTCTGGGAGGATTCAATATTTCTACTTTCCGTAAAAAATTCAAGGCACATTTCAATGAGTCCGCTTATCAGTGGATTTTGAAACAAAAATCGAAGCATATAAAATATAAGTTATCACTGGATAATGTGAGCTTTAAAGATATTATGGACGAATACGGATTTACTACCCCTGCCCACTTTAATGAATACTGCAAAACCCACTTTGGAATGACTCCCTCGCAGCTAAGAGAGAGTTTAAGATAGCTTTTAAACTAGATAAACTCTTTCTTCTATTTCATAATTTATGCTAAAAAACATCTTTTTGGCAGGATGTGTCAGTTTATATAACAACAATGATATTTTGCGTAACAATAGACGCAGAATCATGTTATATATTTGTAACCGTAAGTATTACGAGTCGAAAGCGAGTTAAAAAGTTATATAATTTAATTAATTAATCACTGTAAATGGCAAATTTAGATTTAAGTAAGTATGGCATCGTATCGGATGCTGTAATTGTTCGGAATCCTTCTTACGAACAGTTATTTCAGGCTGAAATGGATCCTAGTAACCAAGGTTACGAAGTTGGTATATTAACCAATACTGGTGCGGTAGCAGTAGACACAGGTGTTTTTACCGGTCGTTCTCCTAAAGACAGATATATTGTTAAGGATGCAACTACAGAAGATACTATTTGGTGGGATGGCACAATCAACAAGCCAGTTTCTACCGAAGTTTGGAACGATTTGAAGGCATTGTCGCTCAAACAGCTCTCTTCATCAGAAAAATTATACGTTGTAGATACATATTGCGGAACAAACGAAGATACACGTATGAAAGTACGTTTCGTTATGGAAGTAGCATGGCAGGCACACTTTGTGACCAACATGTTTATCCGTCCTTCTCAGTATGAACTTGAGCACTATGGCGAACCCGATTTCGTTGTATTAAACTCTTCAAAAACTACAAACCCTAACTGGAAAGAACAAGGTTTGAACTCTGAAGTGTTTGTTTGCTTCAACCTTACTGAAAAACTTCAGGTTATCGGTGGTACATGGTACGGCGGTGAAATGAAGAAAGGTATGTTCGCTATGATGAACTACTACTTGCCTTTGAGAGGTATGGCTTCTATGCACTGTTCTGCCAATGTTGGAAAAGACGGTGATGTAGCTGTATTCTTTGGCCTTTCAGGTACAGGAAAAACAACTCTTTCTGCAGATCCAAAACGTTACCTTATCGGTGACGATGAGCACGGTTGGGACGATAACGGTGTATTTAACTACGAAGGTGGTTGCTATGCTAAGGTTATCAGCCTGAGTCAGGAAAACGAACCAGATATCTGGCAAGCTATCAAACGTGATGCATTACTTGAAAACGTAACTGTTCGCGAAGATGGTTCTGTTGACTATGCTGATGGTTCAAAGACAGAAAACACACGTGTTTCTTATCCTATCTATCACATCAACAAGATCGTTCTTCCTTCAAGAGCAGGACACGCTAGCAAGATCATTTACTTGTCGGCTGATGCATTTGGAGTATTGCCTCCGGTTTCTATCCTTGATGAAAACCAGGCTCAGTATCACTTCCTGTGTGGTTACACTTCTAAGTTAGCAGGTACAGAACGCGGTATCACAGAACCAGTTCCTTCTTTCTCTCCTGCATTCGGCGAAGCATTCCTTACCCTGCATCCTACTATGTACGCTAAGACCCTTGTTTCAAAGATGAAGGAACACGGAGCAAAGGCTTATTTGGTAAACACAGGCTGGAACGGAACAGGCAAGCGTATTTCTATTAAGAACACACGTGCGATCATTGACGCGATCATTGATGGTACAATCGAAAGTGCAGAAAAAGTTACAGTACCTATATTGAACTTAACTGTTCCTAAGGTATTGAACAACGTATCTGAAGGCATCCTTGATCCTCGTGATACTTATGCTGATGTTAATGAATGGACTGCAAAGGCTAAGAGCCTTGGTGCAAAATATATTAAGAATTTTGAGCAATACTGCGATAACGATGATGCTAAAGCATTAATTGCATCAGGTCCGCAGTTGTAATTAGTTAAATTGATGACGATTGGATATGGGCTGCCTGTTGATAGGTAGCCCTATCTTTTTTAGATCATTTCCACGAAAGAGAATCATTTTCTCTGTTTTTAGTCTTCTATTTATTAATATAAAGGCTATAATTTACTTCCTTTTTTGTATTTTTGCCCCCTATTTTATCAATTCAATGTAATAATTAGAAAGATAACTCCTACGGACTTCTCTTTCAGCTTAGGCAAGGAAACCTAATAACAATCGTAAATATGGATACTCAGACAGAAACAGCTAAAGAGAAAGTCAATCCGGTTAAACCATCAGATTTAATTTATGGTGTAGAGGATCGGCCTCCCTTTAAAGATGCCTTTTTTGCCGCACTTCAACATTTATTAGCCATCTTCGTGGCTATTATAACACCTCCGCTTATTATTTGCGGTGCATTAAAGACAGATCTCGAGACAACCGGTTTTATGGTTTCGATGGCTCTTTTTGCCTCAGGTATTTCAACTTTTATTCAATGTAGGAAAATAGGCCCGGTAGGAGCAGGTTTGCTTTGTATACAGGGTACCAGCTTTTCTTTTATAGGCCCTATTATTTCTATGGGTTTATCGGGTGGGCTTCCACTTATTTTCGGAGTTTGTATTGCAGCTTCGCCTATCGAGATGATTATAAGTCGTACTTTCCGATATATGCGTTCCATCATCACACCTCTTGTTTCCGGGATAGTTGTATTGCTTATCGGACTTAGCCTCGTTAAAGTAGGTGTTGTATCTTGTGGAGGAGGCTACGGCGCCATGGATAACGGAACCTTTGGAAGTATCGAACATGTTGGTATTGCTGCCGTTGTAATGGGTAGTGTATTGTTTTTTAACCGCTGCAAAAATAAATACCTTCGCATGAGCTCCATCGTTTTGGGTTTATGTATCGGATACGGAATAGCTTTGGCCATGGGAAAAGTAGACTTCAGTCAGGCTGCTTCTCAGAATATCTGGTCATTCAATGTCCCAATGCCTTTTAAATATGGACTTGATTTCAATATTTCTTCATTCATTGCAATTGGTTTGATCTATTTGATTACTGCAATCGAAGCTACAGGAGATGTTACTGCAAACTCAATGATTTCAGGCAAACCAATTGAAGGCGAACCTTACTTGAAACGTGTTTCCGGAGGTGTACTTGCCGATGGATTTAACTCAATGCTCGCAGGGATATTCAACTCGTTTCCCAATTCAATTTTTGCTCAAAACAATGGTATTATACAATTGACAGGTGTTGCCAGCCGCTATGTTGGTTATTATATAGCAGCCATGCTTGTATTGTTAGGTTTGTTCCCTATTGTAGGGATTGTCTTTTCTCTTATGCCTGACCCTGTTTTAGGCGGTGCTACTCTGCTAATGTTTGGAACAGTAGCTGCTGCAGGTATTCGTATTATTGCTTCACAAGAGATAAACAGAAAAGCTACTTTAGTACTTGCCGTGAGTCTTTCACTGGGATTGGGAGTTGAATTAATGCCGGATATTTTGAAACTGGCTCCGGAGTCTATCAAAGGGATTTTCACTTCAGGGATTACAACAGGCGGTCTTACTGCTATTCTTGCTAATGCATTGATTCACGTAAAAGAAGAAAAAGAAGTAGTAGAATAATATGGATATATTAAAAAATCGTATTCTGCAGGACGGCAAATGTTATGCAGGTGGGATACTAAAAGTAGATAGTTTTATTAATCATCAGATGGATCCCATGCTGATGTATAAAATTGCTCAGGAATTTGTTACCCGGTTTGAGGGAACAAAAATAAATAAAATTGTAACTATCGAGGCAAGTGGCATTGCTCCTGCTATTATGGTGGGTTACATTATGCAGCTTCCGGTTGTCTTTGTTAAGAAAAAACAGCCAAAGACAATGGAGAATATGCTTACAACAACGGTGCATTCCTTTACGAAGGACCGCGATTACACTGTTTGTATCAGTAACAATTTTCTTACACCGGACGATCATGTATTGTTTGTTGACGATTTTCTTGCCAACGGCAATGCATCGCTGGGTATGATCGACTTGATTGCTCAGGCAGGGGCTACGTTAAGTGGTATGGGTTTTATTATAGAAAAGGCATTTCAGGATGGTGGT
The DNA here is from genome assembly GCF_963667135.1 of uncultured Macellibacteroides sp. Lineage (NCBI taxonomy): Bacteria > Pseudomonadati > Bacteroidota > Bacteroidia > Bacteroidales > Porphyromonadaceae > Macellibacteroides > uncultured Macellibacteroides sp. The sequence goes on from NZ_OY762974.1 coordinate 2,609,920, forward strand.
AAGATTCTACGTGAACAGGGTATCCATGTAGAGTCTTTGGCTATTATTGAAGATTTGTCAAACTGCGAAATTAAGGTCCGGTAACTAAGGCTGGTTGCGGACAGTATATTTCCCTCCGGGTGTTTGCCCGGAGGGATTTTCTTTTTTATCTTTTCAGCAGTCCCGGAATCATGGATGGTTCGGGTGCAACATGAATACCAACAGTTTCGAGAGCCTCTATCTTTTCTTTGGCACTTCCTGAACCACTTGAAATAATGGCTCCTGCATGTCCCATCTGCTTATCTGCCGGAGCAGTCTGCCCGGCAATGAACGCTACAACGGGTTTGCTTATATGATGCTCTATGAATGAGGCAGCCTTTTCTTCGGCATTGCCACCGATTTCGCCAATTAAGACTATAGAGTCAGTCTCATCGTCCTCCTCGAACATAGCAAGTAGTTCCAGGTAATGAAGACCCACTACCGGATCACCGCCTATTCCAATCGCGGTAGATTGCCCTAAACCTGCCGCAGTAAGATGATAGACCACCTCGTATGTTAACGTCCCACTGCGGCTTATAATGCCCACTCCTCCCTTTTTAAACACCGTGGCAGGCATAATTCCCACCAAACTCTTTTCGGGCGAAATAAGGCCCGGACAATTTGGACCGATAAGCGAAGCTCCTTTTTGCTTAACATAACTGTAAGCTTTAACGATATCGAGGGTTGGTATACCTTCCGTAATGCAAATGATTAACTTTATACCTGCATCGGCAGCTTCAAGTATGGCATCAAAAGCGAAAGCTGCAGGAACAAATATAATCGATGTATTTGCACGAAGAAGCTTTACAGTCTCGTGTACGGTATTGAATACCGGTATTCCGTTAACAAACATTCCTCCTTTGCCGGGTGAGGTGCCGGCTACAATCTGCGTTCCGTAATCTTTCATTTTCAGGGCATGAAAGCCCCCGTCTCTTCCTGTTATTCCTTGTACAACTACGCGTGTGTTTTGATCTATAAGGATACTCATCTTGAATTTCGTTTAATAGGTTTTTAAAGATATATTCACGGCCAAACGTGTTGCTTCGCTCATTGTATTGGCCACATACAGTTTTGAATCACGGAGAAGAGCCCTTCCGGCTTCTTCATTTGTCCCGGTTAACCGCACCACAACCGGAATATCTGTCTCTATTTGTTCGAAAGCCTGCAGTATACCATTAGCAACGTCGTCACAACGGGTAATTCCTCCGAATATATTGATGAGTACCACCTTCACATCATCGTCTTTTAGCAATAGCTTAAGAGCTTGTACAACCTTTTCACTATTTGAACTTCCTCCTATATCCAGAAAGTTTGCCGGATTACCTCTATATCTTTTTATTAAATCCATGGTAGCCATTGCTAGTCCGGCTCCGTTTACCATACACCCTATTTCTCCTCCAAGATGCACATAACTGAAACCTTTAGATTTGGCATCGCGTTCCTTCTTCTCTTCTTCGGTTGGCTCAAATAGTTCTGCAATTTTTGGCTGACGGAAGAGGGCATTGTCATCAAATGTCATTTTTGCGTCAACCGCTATCAAATTATCATCGTCTGTTAGTACAAGCGGATTTATCTCTGCCAGCGAGGCATCGGTTTCGATAAAGAGCCTGTAAAGAGATTTAATAATGTGGCTAAGCTGATTGACAAGTTTTATGTCGGAGAATAAAGAAAAGGCAACTTTCCGGGTAAAGAAATCGGGAGTTCCCAACATAGGATCAATCTGAAATTTGTGAATACGTTCGGGAGTTGAATGGGCCACCTCTTCGATATCGATTCCTCCGTCACTGCTTAACATCAGCAAAGCGGATTTAGTGTTGCGATCTACAACTATACTTAAATAGTATTCCTTTTTAATATCTACAGCTTCAGTTACAATGATCCGATCTACCGGGATATCCTTTATTTTTAAGTTTAGTATAGCCTCGGTGCGGGTTTGAACTTCCTGCGAATTATCGGCAAGTTTAATTCCTCCGGCCTTTCCCCTTCCACCTGTGAGGACCTGGGCTTTTAAGACAACTTTGTTAACATTTAATTGAGAGTATGCAGAAACAGCTTCGTCCGGGGTACGACATAAAATGTAACTTTTTACTGGAATTCCATACGCGGCAAACAGATCTTTTGCCTGGTATTCATGTATCTTCATCCGTGTTAGGTGTTAATAAGGTAAAACAATAGGTATATTTTGGGCATTAAATATAGAAATATCCGTTTGCAGGTTAAATCTATAGTAATCAAACAGTAGAAAAGTTAGGATTGTTTTGGATCAAGCCGAAAAGTTGGGGGGTAATAGAAAAGGAGCTACATTTGCAGCTATGGAAACAGGCTATGAATTGCTATTGCCGGAAGGCGTATTAAAATACTTTGAAGTAGTATTTGCAGAAAAGACAAGTTCGACCATTACCATTCATCTGGAAGAACTCAATATTATTCCTGAGGAATATAAAGAAGATAAACTTGAATCAAAAGGATTTTATCCCAGTGTAGCCATACAAGACTATCCCCTACGAGGGAAAGTGGTGATTCTGCAGGTAAGGCGTAGAAGGTGGACCAATCATAGCACAGGGGATATTGTCTGCAGGAATTGGGATATGGTAGCTAAAGGAACTCGTTTGACGCAAGAATTTGCGTCTTTTTTAAAAGAATTACATAGATACTCATCCTGTTAGCTGTCGTACTGTTGGTGAATTTTATGGTGTAGACGGGAAGCAATTGGAAGAACAATACCGGCTCTTCTTATCTGACTTCTATGAGTGGGACCAACGGGAACACGCAGACAAATGGGTTCTTTTCCCCGAAAACATTGGCTCCCATCTGAGTCTGGATGAAACGGCTCTGACTTATGATGAACTTTATACGATTCTCACCAATAAGCAAGCCAAAGGTAAAAAAGGAAGTATCGTCGCTATCGTAAAAGGGACCATGGCCTCTGATGTTCTTGACGTTTTAAACAGAATCAATCATTCTAAACGACTAAAAGTCAAAGAAGTTACAATCGATATGGCCGCCAATATGGAGATGATCGTTCGGCGGGCGTTTCCCAAAGCAACTCTTGTTACCGACCGTTTTCATGTACAAAAGCTAGCCACTGAAGCATTGCAGGACATCCGTGTGGTACATCGCTGGGAGGCAATCGAACAGGAAAGTAAAGAGATGGAGTTAGCTAAAGAAGCCGGAAGAAAGTATTCTCCTGAAATTCTGAAAAACGGTGAAACCCGTAAACAACTTTTGGCAAGAAGCCGCTACCTGCTATTTAAAACAGAGAATAAATGGACTCCGAATCAAAGGGCCAGAGCTGAAGTCCTTTTTCATTGGTATCCTTCCCTGGAAAGATCTTACAACCTGACCATGCAGCTCAGACATATCTATCATACCGTGAAAGAAAAAGTAGTTGCGTTTACTCGTCTGGCACACTGGTATGAACAGATTGAACAAGCGGGGTTTAAACAGTTCAACACTGTAAAAAGATCAATCTCGGCACACTATCAAACAATCATCAATTACTTTGACAATCGGTCGACAAATGCTTCGGCTGAATCTTTCAACGCTAAAATAAAAAGTTTCAGGGCATGCCTGAGAGGGGTAAAGAATATTTCCTATTTTCTTTTTAGATTAACCAATATTTATGCATAGCCCCCAACTTTTCGGGTTGATCCATTGTTTTGTTTTCATCGAAATAAGTGGAGGAGGAGAGGTAAATAAAAAAAGGACCGACAATTTGTCGATCTTTTTTAGTTGCGGAGGCAAGACTCGAACTTACGACCTTTGGGTTATGAGCCCAACGAGCTACCACTGCTCCACTCCGCGATATGTTTGTTATTTGATAACGAGTGCAAAGGTACAGCTTTTTTATTATAAACCAAATTTATTTCCATTTAGTTTCTGAATGAAACTCCTATCCTTGGTGTGAGTCCTTAACTAACAGCATTTTGTCACCTAATTTATTTTTGAATTAAATTTAAAGTTTTGCTTTTATCATGCTGCAATATTGTTTTTGCTTCTTTTGTCTCGAGGAAGGTAAATTCTTCCCGGGACTTTCAGCACAGAAAGTATATACTTTTAACAAGCAATCATATATCTTTGAAACACCAGCTATATAATTATGAAAGTGCAAAGATATAAGTAAATATTTTCTTAAAACTCGTTCTAACTGTTTAATGCATTGTGCTTTTATCTTGTTGGTATTCAAAGTTTTCTTAGTATAACTTGAATAAAGGTTTGCGTATTCCGATATTATATGAATATATTTGCGTTTTAGTAAATTGAATATTAAATATATGGGAGCTTCTTCATTTGAATCTGACTTATCTTTGCAACTTCTTTATGCCGGTTTTTATCGAGTAGGTACATGGTGGAATTATGATAATGTAATTAGCCCTTTTTCTCGAATATATTTGATAACAAAAGGTAGCGGAGCTGTTTATATACGTAAGAAAAAATATGAATTACATCCCAATCAATTGTTTCTGATTCCCAAGTTTGTAGCTCACAGGTATGAGTGCGACGATTTTATGGAGCATTACTATATCTGTTTTTTTGATACCAAAACCAGAGAAAAAAATCGTTACGAGCGATTGGATATGAATTTGCAATTACCATCCAAGCCAATTGACTATGCTTTGATGGAGCGTTTTATGGAACTTAATCCCCACAAATCTTTACCAACCACCGATCCCCGAAAATATGACAATAAGCGAAATATCCATTTTATGAATAAGGAAACAAATAGTTTGGAGTATGCCAGGGATATTGAAAACAATGGTATCTTACTTCAGCTTTTTTCCCGATTTATTACATCTGCTCAAGTTCCATTATCAGGTATAAACTATCCGTATGAGAAATTTGATGTCGTAATGAATTATATCCACAATAATTTAAGTACCAATATATCTGTATCTGGTTTGGCTGAATTAATGTATGTTACCCCCGATCATTTTTCCAGGTTGTTTAAAAAGATCCAAGGAGTAAATCCCTGTGAATACATTCAGCTAAAGCGAATAGAAAAAGCCCAAACTTTGATGCTCACCTCTCAAATCACCATAAAAGAAATTGCCTCAGCAGTTGGTCTGCCTAATCTGTCGCAGTTCTCCCGATTATTTTCAAAACATACACACCACGCTCCCCGTGAGTACAGGGCTATGCTGTTTAATGATCTAAGGAAGGAGTAAACTCGCCATAAAACTCATTGTCTTTTTTTAAATTAGATAAAAAAAGATGGTCGGCATATATGATCCTGATATTGGATTATATAGTGCCGACTAACTTGTTACTTTACAGGAACTGTACTAAAGTTAAATATAGAAGGCTTTTCGCCTGGTATAAGAATGCTTAATACAAAGTCGTATGAAGCTCCTTTCTCAAATAATTTATCGCAAGACAGCCGTACTGTTGTTTTCTGGTATGGATCCAGAGCAGGAACTTTCGAGCTACCTACTTTAATAGTCTGACCGTTTTTCTTATATTCAAGGTGTAATGTTGTTGTTTTCGACGCCATCTGTCCAAAATTCTGCACTTCAGCACCCAAATCGAAACCTTTTTCGGAAGGAGTAAATGAAGGCATACGGGCAGAAAGAATCGGATTATTATAGCTTACGTAAGGCAAACGCGCATATCCGTAAAGTAACTTTCCGGAGGTCGTTTTACCTATTAATTTGGGCGCGAACTCTTCTTCTGTTATGCCATTTCCCTTTGCATCAAATGTAACAACCAGATCGGAACCGGCTTTTTCTGTTTTCATTACTTGGCAACCTCTTCCGTAATTTACTTCCGCAGATGCTCCGAAACGTAATGAGTTAACATTGATATCGGTATGAGGATTGAATCCTTCCTCTGCTGCAATCTTAACACGGATTGTTTTTGTTTTCTCTGTTATCTTTTGTGTGTCAAGTATTGCAAGCAGTAATCCGGGATTTAATGGAATACTAATGTTTTTAGAACCATGGTTGTCGTTCCCCTTGTCCGATTCTTTCTGCACGTCAACTACTGCAAAGTTTGCCTGAATGGCACGGCCATATTTGTCTTGCAATACTTTGATACGCTCATACTTAAACCATTCTTCCACTTTTCCATCTTCATGAAAAGATACTCCCGGCTGATAAGCTTCGCCCGGATCGGTAACCCAGTTAACTCCGTCTTTCGACCGCATATAAAATGCGATACGTCCCAGCCAGTCGTTCACAATTAAATGATATTGGATATGATCGCGCCATACAACAGGATCTTCAAATTCTCCCTCTACAGCCGGATAAACCCTTCGGTCAGAGATTTGATTGTAAGACGAAAGTCCTGTCTGGCTAATCCAGATACCCCCACCACGGCAGACCATCAGGTAGGATCCGTCCTCACGTTTCGAGAAAGTAAGGTTTGACAACCCTTCAATGATTCGACGGTCGCGTTTGTTAAATTCGAATTTGTTGTATGTCCACGGACCATTCAACGTGTTGGCTAAATAATATCCGTCAATAACATAAACAACATAGCGTCCATCATTCAGCCTAAAGCATTCTGGATTATGACCAGCGCCTATGGTGTCTTTAATTATAAACGGACCGATGGAATTGTTACAAACTGTATGGTATACAATAGAATTTGGCCATGTGGCGTGACCTTTGGGAGAGTCTTCCAACCAGCCACAAACAAATAAATGATATTTGTTATCGTCGCCTAACATGATATTTCCGCCCCAATAGGACCGAATACTATCTTCTATTCCATTATCCACATAGCGTGGCAATACATTCTTGGCTCCCCATGTGTCGCTTCTTAATTTACCGGAAGGCATCGGAAGAAAACGATCCATAAACCGTGCTCCTTTAACTAACTGTTTCCATTCCGAAGGACGTTCCCTCTCTTTAATCTGGGTAAAAGAGTCGTTCGATATCAGTAAAAAGAAAAATAGAGTTAATAAAAATGATAACTTGAATTTCATGATTTGATATTTAATTTCATTTTATCGATTTACTTGGTTGGAATTTCAATCCATTTATCCTTTGTTGTCTCATATTCCAATATCTTTCCATCTACAGGAGATGCAATGCGTAATAGTCCTCCTTGTTCAGAAAAAACACGAATATTTATTACTTGTCCATTCTTTTTCTCTGCCGATACAAGAAAGGCACCCATTGCGCGCATATTTTTGAATGAAACATTTTCCCAGCTTGCCGGAATAGCAGGAAATACGCGAACAATACCGGTATGACTTTGTAGTAGCATTTCTTGAATTCCCGCAGCAAAAGCAAAGTTACCCTCCAGCGTAAATGGACGATAGGTAAACTTCGACTTTCCTGTATTTGACTGATCACCATTTACATGAAACGAATTTTTCAAACAAAAACAATCAGCAAAAGTTCGCAAGGCCTCGGCTGCACCTTCACCATCCAATGCGCGTGCTTTCATATTACCATACCAACTATATGAATATCCGCACCACCAATCTGGTCCGCATTCTTTCATCCTTTTTAGTGTAGCATTTATAATATGCTGAGAGTTTTCCCCATCACTCCAATCTATTAATCCCAATGGATGTATGGCCATGGCATGAGAGAAATGGCGGTGTGATTCATCGTATGGAAATCCTTTGGAAAAGGTAAGACTTCCGCTTTCGTCTACATCAAAATCCGGCAATTGTTTTTTTAGTGCCAACCAGTGAGCAGACTCTTCCTTCAAATCCAATTCGGCTGCTAATTCGGCTGTCGCTTTAAAAATAAAGTGCATCAGTGACAAATCGTAATTAGTCATATCCTTAAACCAAGCTTCTATGGAATTATCGAAAACTTCCGGACTTGAGCTAATTTCAAGCTTACGTATGCCATTTGTATCAACTTCCGAAATTTGTTCCATATAAACCGCTACATCTTTCAAAAATGGATACGCCCGTTCTTTCAGAAATGTCCTGTCTGCCGAATACTTCCAATGTAAGTAAAAATGTTGGGCCAACCAGGCTCCACAAGTTGGAGACATTGAATATTGAATCCATCCACCCATTGGTTCGCCGGTTAAGGTACAAACTCCTGGAATATTCATCCCATCCGTTTCAAAATACTGGCGGGTATAACGTTTATATATATCCCGTTGATTCCATAACGTATTGAGATAGCCCATACCTTCGGCCAGGTGATTACTTGAATATGCCGGCCAATAGCTTAGCTGAGTATTCAAGTCGTGATGAAAATCGCCTTTCCAGGGTGGAAGCTTTCCATTGTCGGCTGTCCATACTGCCTGTAAAGAAATAGGATAAGAGTTTTCTCTGGAAGCAGAACCAAACTTATAAATTTCGCTCTGGTACTGTTTTTGTAAGACTGTATCTGGCAGTTCGATAGAAGATTGAGCCCAATAATTATTCCAATAATTCATATGAGCATCATAATCTTTATTTACTCCACGTTGCATCGCTTCTTTTACTTCTTTTGCAGCTTTGTCGGTCGACATCGACGACGTTACACTCCAAACTCCCCGCAAGGTGGTTCCAACTTTTTCCCAACGAACTACTACATCATACGAGAAATCTCCCCATCCTTTCTGATGATATACTATTTCATTTCCATTTTGGGTAATTTTTCCTTGCTCGTAACCCAGACGACGCAGATCCTGACCTGTTACCGGATCCGATTCTCCGGATGGGCTTGTTTTATTATACTGTGGAGCAACCAGAGTAGGTACAACATCTTCTTTCAGATTTTCGAATACAAACCATCCAATCGGTTCCGTTGCGTGAACAAACGTCTTCATCCGTGTTCCATCTTTCCAGGTGGCTTCACATAAAGCATTGTTAAAATACAACTGTACATGCGACGGCTCTCCTAACTGCTTTAATGAGAATTCGATGGCAGCTCCCGGAATTTTTGAAGGGGCAGGCATTTGGTCGTATGGCCAGTCAAATTTTTTCTGTACCGGCAGATAATCTTTTTTTCTTACCTGTTCTTTTACCCAGGCAAACCGATTATTTGGGCCCGATATACTATCCGTGGGACGGAGATCCCAAAGATCGGTCCGATCTAATGAAAAGCGAAGGGCTGAGTCTCGTTTCCACACCAAGGCACCAACCGTAGCATTGCCTAATGGCATACCCTCATCCCAGCTTTTTGCCAGAACAGGAAATTGCAGGTCGCTATTTGAAGGTGTAACCGACAGATCCGTTACACTACTGCAACCCATTAAGAGATATCCGCTTACTAACGATAGTAAAATTCGTTTCATTATTATTTTTTTAATTTTTACTAATACACTCTTCGCGATGTGAAAGAGAAATTATCTTTTTCCATTTGCAAAGAAATTAATTAGGATAATTATCCGTGCAAAGTTTTTTCCATATCAATTACAGGCCATGGCAGATAATTTTCCCATGCACCACGGGTAAAATCTGGTATGGCAACTGAAGTACTTTTATTTTGAACAGAGCGTTCGCTCAACTCTACAATAGAGGACCAAGCAGCAGCATCATAAACAGATTGGTCTAACGGATAGCCATTTTGTAAACAATAAATCAATCGCCAATCCATAATAAAGTCCATTCCTCCGTGACCACCTACTTTCTTCGCTTTTTCTCCAATATATTTGCTGAGCGGATGTTCATATTTAGAAAGAAGTTCTTTTTGATCTCCCTCTTTTAAAAATTCGTGAGAACTTGGCTGAAGGGCTACTTTCTCGTCAGGATATTTGACAGCCATACCATTAGTACCTTGTACCAAATGAATACGAGAATAAGGTCTTGGTGAAGTGGTGTCATGCTGTATCATAATACTTTTACCCTTTGATGTGCGAATGATTGTTGTATTCATATCGCCCAGCATATATCGTTCTGATTGGGTAATCCGTTCGTCGTTTTTCAATTTATCCTTGGCATATAAGGCAAGCCCATACTGATTAGTGGATACAGACGACAAGTATTCCATCCGGTCACCCTGATTGATTCCTAATATCTGGGCAATAGGTCCTAATCCATGAGTAGGATAGGGGTTGCCAGTATGATATTTGCTGTATTCAAGCCTCCAATGTTTATAATAACCGTCGAATTTCTCTTGTCTCAGATCGTGTATATAGGCTCCTTCTGTGTGGATTATTTCTCCCAGCACACCCTTACGGGCCATATTTAATGTGGCTAATTCAAAAAAATCGTAGCAGCAATTTTCAAGCATCATACAATGGAGCTGTTTTTCTTCCGCTTTATCAACCAGAGCCCAGCAATCTTTTATTGTTAAAGCAGCTGGTACTTCGATAGCAACATGTTTTCCATGATCCATCGCATATAAGGCGATGGGGACATGCAATTCCCAAGGTGTTGCGTTGTAAATGAGATCAATATCATCTCGCTCGCACATTTTTTTCCAATCTTCTTCGCCAGAGTAAACAATTGCTTCTTTTCGACCGCTGCTTTTCAATGTTTTTTGGCTGTTTGCTATTCTTTCCGGATTAAGGTCGCATAGAGCAATAATGTCGGTTCCTTCAATTTGGCTAAGCCTGGATACGGCTCCGGCACCCCGGCCTAAACCAACAACTCCAATACGAACCGTTTTCAAGGGTTTGCAACGAAGGCCCAATACCGATTTTCCTTTTGCATGGGGAACAATATCTTCCTGCAGTTGGAAAGAATTATTTACATGCGAATTTACTGCTTGTAAGTCCTGACCTATCAAGGCCGTTGCACCACCAGCCAGAGATGCTTTAAAAAACTGTCTTCTACTAATCATAATATTTTAATTTAATAAGGTATAATAACTATCTGTTACCGTTAGGCCATATTTGAATAAAATCGGCAATCCTTTCCATTGAAATTATTAATTTGTGTTTCTGCCATTTTATGTATTTGCAAAGTTATTAGATTATTTAGTCATATTATTGTTCAAATCCTTGAATTACTTGTGTATTTACGATATTTTCCAGAAAATCTAACATGCAAATAATGGCATACTTTTGTGTACTGTCTTACTCACCAATTTTCCCTTAACTCAAATGAAAAATTCCCTTAAGTGATATATTTTCACTTAAGGGAATTTTTTCATTATAGAACTTCAGCAGGTGCTTACCAACCTGGGTTCTGCTTCCATTGATTATTAGTCAGCGACAGCATGCGCGACTGTATTGGATACAGATAATCCCTATCCAGTTTGAATTGCCATCCGTTTTGGTAGTTCTTGTTGTTGAATGGAATGATATATCGTTTGGCATCACCTGGCTTTCCACTTAGGAATAAATTATTGTTAGATGGTTGGTCATATACAAGTTTATTTCCATAAGCAGTCTCCAAACTACTTCCCGTAAACAATGCACCAAGGGGGGTCTTGTTAACAATTAGCTTGTCGGCTGCAGCCCAACGTAAAATATCCGTTAACCGGCTTCCTTCAAAGGCCTTCTCCACGCGACGCTCCCTGCGAACTGCCTGAATGTATTTATCCAGATCCTTAAACGGATAATCCGAAGCCGTGTTATACTCTCTGTCAAAATCGATTGCCGGCATACCTACCCGATCACGAAGGGGTTTTAAAGCAGCAGCAATTTTGTCGGCATTGGCAGCTCCGTTCAGTTCGGCCAATGCCTCTGAATAGTTAAGCAGAATGTCAGCATAACGGCATTGAATGGCAGGAGCCTGACTTTTACCTTCGCCATCGATAGTTGGGGTATAGGTGGTATTGAATTCAACGTACTTAAGAACCGAGAAACCGGTAGTATTCTGGTTATAACTATTTCCATCCAAAGGAGGACGAACAAATACGTAGGCATTGTTTGGACGAAGCGGCTGACCGGGAATACAGATCGTTTGCGAAAGACGCGGATCGCGAACTGTAGGTAGTAATTCGTTTCCATATACAATCTGGGCATTGTCACGCTCGCTACCAACAAATGGACGACCGTCTATTGTAAGGTAATCATCTATTAGCGACAAAGAAGCTCCCGTGATACCTCCACCCTGGTTTAGATAGCGGGTAACCGAATGCCCCACGTTATCGCTTGCATCGTACTTTTTCCACATCAATACCTCTTTGTTTGTGGATAGATCCAATGTAATGAACAGATCCCTATAGGCAGTCAGTGTATTACCGGAAGCTATGCTCCATACTCCCCGATCCATTACGGCTTTTGCAGCATCGGCCGCCTGTTGCAAGTAATTATTTATTTTCTCATCGGTGATGCTCTTATCATAGAAAGCAGTCCCTTTTACTTTGTGGTATTTCTCCCAGGTTCCTTCAAACAACGCGACTTCGCTCTTTAATGCACGGGCTACATCCTTGTGAACCCTCATGGAGGCGCTGTTGTTCTTTTCGCCCAGGTTCTCGATAGCCACATCCAGGTCGGCCAAAATCTTATCGGCAATCACCGTACGGCTATCTCTTGGGCGTTCCATCTGTTCCTGAACAGGGTCTAGCACCTCATCGATCCAGGTCAATTCGCCATAATTTACAAACATCTGATAATAATACCAGGCACGAAAATAATAAGCTTCCCCGATACATTGATTCATGGCCGCTCCTGTTTCCTTACAATTCTCGAAATTATTGATTAAGAAATTTACATTTCGTATATACGTATAGTTGGTAAGTTTTGCTGCATCGCTCAGCGCTGTCTCTCCGGCAAGTCTATCATCAATCACATTCGAAATCATATTGTCGCTCGCCATATCAGAAAAAGCGATCCCCGAAGCATTACCCACATTCTGAGATTGGGTGCGCACTCCCGTTTCATAAAACTGATTCAGGTATTTTGTAATTTCAGCTGTACTGCTAAATGCAGTAGACGTTGAGAGAACACCCTCCGGAAGCTTATCCAAGTCGGAACAACTTGCCAAACCAAAGATAAGAGCCAAACCTATAAATATTTTTACTTTTTTCATTTTTACACATATTAGAAATTAACAATTAGACCTAAAGAAATAACCTTATTCATCGGATAGTTCTTCCCTGATTCACTAGTATATGAAGTACCGGTAAAAATTGCTTCCGGATCGAACATTTCAGCCAGTTTAGTGCTTGTGAATAAGTTTTCGCCCGAGAAAAATACCTGGGTTTTACTTAATCCCACCTTCTTTGTCCATGTTCCGGGTAGGTCGTAGCTAACCGTTAGGTTTTTAAGACGACAGTAAGCCGCACTTTGCATGTAGCGGTCAGTTTTTTGAGAGGTCTTGTTTCTAAAATTATTGATTGCACCAGCTCCGGCTGTATAAGGTGCCGGGTAATAAGCATCCTTATTATCTTCTCTCCAATAATCCAGGTGCTGTTCAAAAACCGTAACCTGGGCATAAGGACCCGAACCCCAGAAATAAACCGATCCCATGTCGGGCGACCAATCTCTTTTAGCTACACCCTGAAACAACAGGCTCAACGAGAGGCCCTTCCAGTTAACAGATCCGTTTGCTGTATATTGGTAACGTGGGGCTGTGTTACCGATTATGGTTACATCCCCCATGTCGGCCAAGGTATTATTCCCTTTATTGATTTTACCATCGCCATTCAGATCTCGGTATTTTACATCGCCCGGGTTCCATTTCTGTCCGGAGATATACGATAAATCGTAGGATGCATTATAAGCATCCGCCTCAGATTGGGATTGAATCAGTCCGTCTGCGCGATATCCCCAAATTTCTCCAACCTCTCGTCCTACATACCACTGGCCCTGAGGATCTGTTCCCGTTGGATTTTCGTAGGCAGTTACTTCAGAAATGGCATCAGACAAAGAAGCACCGACTGTATAGCCCACATCTTTACCAATTTTACCACGATATTGCAACGTTACTTCCCAACCGCTGTTACGCATACGGGCGTTATTCGTATTTGGAACCGTAGCCCCAAAAATATCAGCCAGGTCGGCCGAGGGACCTAACATATCTTTCGTATCCCTCTGAAACAGGTCGAACGTACCCGACAAGGAATTACCTAAAAATCCAAAGTCTACACCCACATTTTTACTCTCTACCTTCTCCCAGGTAGTATAAGGATCGACAACTCCGGGAGCGTTAATAATCATATCTCTGCCATCCTGAAAATAGTAACTACCCAATGGCTGAGTGCCCATTGTGGATGCAAATGTATATAAAGCCGCACCACTTTGATTTCCCAACAATCCCCAGGAGGCACGTAGTTTCAAATTGGAAAGAACATTCGTTGTTTTTTCCATAAACGCTTCTCGAGAAAGGTTCCATCCCAAGGAAACGGAAGGGAAGAACCCCCACCTGTTATCCGATGCAAACCGTGAAGAACCATCGTAGCGGCCATTAGCTTCAAGAAGATAAAGTCCCTTATAATCGTAATTTATTCTGCCAAAGAATCCCCTGGTAGCCCATCCGTTGCGTGTATCAGTGATGGTCTGATCACCTGTACTTAATCCAAGTCCAGGGTTTGTTGTGGAAATAAGATCTGTAACTTGGTTAAACAGGTAACTGTAGCTGTTATCCTCTTCCTGATAACCACCCATTACCGTAAAATTATGATCGTCGGCAACGGTAAACAGATAATTGGTATATAGGTTTACTGACTGATAACGTCTTTGCGACATGGATCGGGTAAAACGGCCGTTGGCAGCAATGTTCAACTCAGACCGTGTACCTTTATACAATGTTTCATTGTCGGCTCCCGGAATTTGTGGTGCCACATTTAACGCTTCATATCCCTGATTGTCATTGCGATATGTATAATCTACAAAAATACGCCAGGTTTTAACGGGTTGAATTTCGAAACCACCGGTTAATGACATGTTGTCGTCCTTGGTGTTTGTATAGGTGCCACTTTGCAAATAAGGAATCATCGTGAGCTCCGTAAAATGACCATTGGGATCGACTTCACTCACCGTGGGGCGGAAACGGGCTAAGGAGTGATAAAAGCCTTCGGATAATCCGCCTGTACCAAATGGGGTATTATTATCCGAATGCATAAATTTGGTATTAACCTTAAGTTTCAACCAATTGGTGATTTGTGAAGTCACGTTGGCATTAAAGTTAAAGCGTTTATAATCCATATCGGCGTAGCGCAATATACCCTCTTCAGTATAGGCTCCTCCAGACACATAGTATTGTGCAAGTTTTCCACCTCCACTTAAACTCAGGTTATGATTCTGTTTAAAAGCGGCATCCTTGTAATGCAATTTAAAATAATCCACATTTCCCACCCCTTTTGCTGTGTTTTCAAAAGCGGCTATCAAGTTATTCTGTCCTTTCAAATCAGCCCAGGCATCAATTCCAGAAGGATTTTGTCCATATTGTTGTAATAAACCCAGCTTCTCGTCACTGTATTGCTTTGCTACGCCTGCATTGGCGCATGCAGCATTAAAATAAGTAGCAAAATCATAGGAATTGGCCATATCAGGCAAAACCGTCGGGGAACTCCAACCTACAGTACCCTGATAACTTACCCGCATTTTTCCCTCTTCGCCTTTTTTTGTAGTCACCAATATAACACCGTAGGCGGCACGAGCTCCGTAAATAGCAGACGCTGCAGCGTCCTTTAGAACGGATATGCTTTCAATGTCGTTCGGGTTTACATCTGAAAGGTTCATCTCCACACCGTCCACTAATACGTAAGGATTTGCAGTATTGGATAGATTTCCTTGTCCACGTAACGTAAGCGAACTTTCGGCTCCTGGTCTGCCTGAACTGCTACTGGTAACCGTTAGTCCGGGAACCAGTCCCTGCAGACTCTGGGTGGCATTTGCAACTGGTCGCAAACTTAGTTCGTCTCCTTTAACAGAAGATACGGAGCCGGTAAGATTAACTTTCTTCTGAACACCATATCCGACCACAACGACTTCTTCGAGCGCTTGGCTATCTTCAATCAATTCTATCCGAAGATGTTCGGTATTTTTAATGGCAACCTGCTTCGGTTGATATCCGATGTAACTGATTGTTAATGAAGAATTTTGAGGAACCTCCAATGTGAAATTACCATCCATGTCAGTAATGGTTCCAACACCAACGCTATTGGTAACCTGTACGTTCGCACCAATAACCGGCAATCCGGATTTGTCCAAAACCGTTCCTGAAATTTTAAGTGTTTGTTGTTGTTGCAAAGGCGTCTCACTGCTTTTTAAGTTGTGGTTCTTACTTGATAGAATAATATGAGATCTATCAATCTTAAAGGAGATGTTACGGTCCTTTAAAAGTTCATTCAATACGTCGGCAACCTTTTTTTTGTTGGCATTGATGGATACCGATTGATTTGCGTTTACCTCATTGCTATAAATAAACAGGTACTCTGTTTGTTGTTCAATCTCAGTCAGAATTTTATTGAGCTGAGTATTGTTCATATGAATGCTTACCCTCGCATCCTGGGAATAGGTAGATTTAGCATGTGAACAAAAAACACAAACCAAGAGTAGGAAAGTAGTTATTCGCATAGTTCTAAATATTTGTTTAAATCCAGTGTTTTTTTGATAAAGTCTGCTTGAAAAATATTCGTTCTTCATACATTTGTATTGATTTATAATTTAATACAGTTTAAAATAAAATTGTGTTGAGTTCATGCCGGTAAGTGTTGGCGCACTTATCGGCATTTTTAAGGTTAACATGTCATTTTCTCATAGGCAATAGCATTAAAGAAGATTAATATTCTCGTTTAGTTTATACTAATTATTTGTGTTTCATTGTTCTTTTGATAGCTGAAACTAATATCATTTTGCAGTACATGTAACGCGTAATCGACACCGTCTGTTTGTCTGAAAGATCCTGTATAAGAGTATTTCAACAAATTTTGATTGTTGATTATTATTTTGAAGCCATAATATTTCTCAAGATCTTTCATGATAGTAAGAAATGATTCATCTTTAAAGCTAATAAGCCCTTCTTTCCAACGATACGGTTTATAATTAACCACTTTTGAAACTTCCAGTCGTCCGTTTTTTAATGATGCTTTGTGTTCCGGCTTAAGTGTTACATGGTGCGATGGAAATGCCTGGGAAGTGAGCTTTACGCTTCCCTGCATCAAGGTTGTTTCAAATTTCTCTTCATCTGGATAGGCCTCCACATCAAACTTGGTACCTAACACTTCGATGTCATACTTATCCGTTTTGACGATAAATGGCCTTCGTTCGTCTTTCACAACATCGAAATATCCTTCACCCTCCAGTTCAATAGTCCGGTTATGGGTACTAAACTTTTCAGGGTAACGGATCGTTGTCCGGGCATTTAACCATACGTTTGTTCCGTCTGGCAAGGTTACGTTGGTACGCTGACCTGCAGGAACAGACACAATACTCATGGCCAATTCCTTACTATCTCCTATGTACTGCCGGTAAATATAATTAAGCGAGAGAGTAATCAACGCGATGGCTGCCACTCTTAACCACTCCGATTTCAGGATTGTTTTCAGAATGTTATGTTGAGGTTTAGATGCAATCCGCCTCTTGTCTTGCAACAAAATGGCATTAAACAACTTATGTTCCTTCAAAAAAATACGTTTATTTTCGGCCGAAGCTTCTATCCATTCCTTAATCTCCATGCCTTCCTCAATGGTAACATTTCCTTCAAAGAATCTATATAATTTTTCCCTGTCCATACGTGTGCATTATTTGCTTTATGTATGTATAGCACTTGAACGGTGAATGTTCCTAGTTTAATTGAAAAAAAAATAGAAAAATGGTAAATAGTCCTTCAAATAGACATGCAGGATTTTAAGCGCTTTACTAATATGATAGTCCACTCCCTTGTATGAGATATTCATTTCCATGGCAATCTCCTTATAGGATTTATTTTCGTAGCGGTTTAATATAAAAATAGCACGTGTACGCTCGGGCATTTGATTAAGTGCTTCTTGAATAAGGTTTTGTATTTCAATTGTAAACAGTTCATTTGGTTCACATGCTTCTAAGGTTGCTATACGGGTACTTAGCTCCCAATCCTGATATTGCCTGATACTTTCAGAAAATCCCTCACGTATATGCAGATGTCGCAAATGATTTAGACATTTGTTTTTAATCATAGTAAGTATATAGGCCGGAATGTTAGATTCGTTGTCGATTGAATTTCTGTTTTCCCAATAGTACATTAATGCATCAACTGCAATATCTTCTGCAACTGCTTCGTCTCTTACATAAACATTGGCAAAGCGTACAAAACGGTCGTAATATTCGTTGTAAAGCTTATTGAAAGAGTTTATGTTATCGGTAGATATCATTTTTGCGTTTTGTCATATATATTCCACAAAAATAAGCTTATTATTTTGGATTTAATGGATCAACCCGAAAAGTTGGGGGCTATGCATAAATATTGGTTAATCTAAAAAGAAAATAGGAAATATTCTTTACCCCTCTCAGGCATGCCCTGAAACTTTTTATTTTAGCGTTGAAAGATTCAGCAGAAGCATTTGTCGACCGATTGTCAAAGTAATTGATGATTGTTTGATAGTGTGCCGAGATTGATCTTTTTACAGTGTTGAACTGTTTAAACCCCGCTTGTTCAATCTGTTCATACCAGTGTGCCAGACGAGTAAACGCAACTACTTTTTCTTTCACGGTATGATAGATATGTCTGAGCTGCATGGTCAGGTTGTAAGATCTTTCCAGGGAAGGATACCAATGAAAAAGGACTTCAGCTCTGGCCCTTTGATTCGGAGTCCATTTATTCTCTGTTTTAAATAGCAGGTAGCGGCTTCTTGCCAAAAGTTGTTTACGGGTTTCACCGTTTTTCAGAATTTCAGGAGAATACTTTCTTCCGGCTTCTTTAGCTAACTCCATCTCTTTACTTTCCTGTTCGATTGCCTCCCAGCGATGTACCACACGGATGTCCTGCAATGCTTCAGTGGCTAGCTTTTGTACATGAAAACGGTCGGTAACAAGAGTTGCTTTGGGAAACGCCCGCCGAACGATCATCTCCATATTGGCGGCCATATCGATTGTAACTTCTTTGACTTTTAGTCGTTTAGAATGATTGATTCTGTTTAAAACGTCAAGAACATCAGAGGCCATGGTCCCTTTTACGATAGCGACGATACTTCCTTTTTTACCTTTGGCTTGCTTATTGGTGAGAATCGTATAAAGTTCATCATAAGTCAGAGCCGTTTCATCCAGACTCAGATGGGAGCCAATGTTTTCGGGGAAAAGAACCCATTTGTCTGCGTGTTCCCGTTGGTCCCACTCATAGAAGTCAGATAAGAAGAGCCGGTATTGTTCTTCCAATTGCTTCCCGTCTACACCATAAAATTCACCAACAGTACGACAGCTAACAGGATGAGTATCTATGTAATTCTTTTAAAAAAGACGCAAATTCTTGCGTCAAACGAGTTCCTTTAGCTACCATATCCCAATTCCTGCAGACAATATCCCCTGTGCTATGATTGGTCCACCTTCTACGCCTTACCTGCAGAATCACCACTTTCCCTCGTAGGGGATAGTCTTGTATGGCTACACTGGGATAAAATCCTTTTGATTCAAGTTTATCTTCTTTATATTCCTCAGGAATAATATTGAGTTCTTCCAGATGAATGGTAATGGTCGAACTTGTCTTTTCTGCAAATACTACTTCAAAGTATTTTAATACGCCTTCCGGCAATAGCAATTCATAGCCTGTTTCCATAGCTGCAAATGTAGCTCCTTTTCTATTACCCCCCAACTTTTCGGCTTGATCCGATTTAATAGCATAGGCTCTTTTTTGGGATCAACGACAAAAGTTGGGTCAAAAATTAAAAAGGTATATCTTTGTCTTCATAAATACGATCGCATGGACAAGGATATCAACCAATCATTATTAGAGTTAATATTACCAGAAGGAATACTTGAATATTTTGACATAGTAGGCTTTGATAAAGGGAATAGTGGAAAGTATGTTTATGACAAAACACTGACCATTTATCTGGAAGAGAAAAACCAAATTCCGAAGGAATACAAAAATTATAAATTCAAGGCAAGTGGTTTTATGGATCCACGTCTGATAAATGATTATCCTATACGGAATATGTTGGTTACTTTAAGTGTGAAAAGACGGCGATGGGATGTTGAAATAGAAGGCGAAGTTAAAAAGATAAGCAGGGATTGGAATGTAGTTGCACAGGGTACTCGCATGAGCGCAGAGTATGCTTCTTTTTTAAAAGAAATTAGTCGATACTAACGCAATCAGTTGTCAAAGCATTGAAATCTATCTGGGAGTTAACGGGCGTAACTTTCAGCGACAATATAAAGAAAAGCTAAGTGATTTTCGCCATTGGAGACAAGGTCCACATGCGGAAAAATACATCGTTTACCCCAAAAATCTAGGACCTTACCTGACCATTGATGAAACATCCCTCTCGAACGGTGAGCTTTATACCATCATCACCAATAAAGCCAGAAAAGGCCAGAAAGGTTCTATTGTTGGTATATTTGAAGGAACCGAATCCAATGAAATCATAAGACTTATACTTAAGCATTATTCAGAACAACAACGCAAAATAGTCCGTGAAGTCACTCTAGATATGGCTGCCAATATGAACCTGATTGTCAAAAGTTGCTTTCCCCGGGCTAAACGGGTAACGGACCGTTTTCATGTACAGAAGCTGGCTTATGAAGCCGTACAGGACCTCCGGATTAAGCATCGGTGGGAAACTCTGGACGCGGAAAATACAGCTTACAAAAAAGCCAAAGAAAAGGGTATTGAATATCAACCAGAGGTATTAGCAAATGGAGATACCCGAAAACAGTTGCTGGCCAGAAGTCGGTATCTGCTATTTAAACCAGAAGAAAAATGGACCCTTTCGCAATGGCATAGAGCACATATATTATTTGAACTTTATCCTGATATTAAAAAAGGCTACGAGCTATCTTATAGTCTTTACAAAATCTATAACCGTCAAATATCGCCTGATGTGGCCAGAGCAAAACTGGCTCAATGGTTCAGCCAGGTAGAAGAAGCGGGATTTAATGCATTCTCTACAGTTAGAAAAACTTTTGAGACACATCACAATACCATTATAAACTACTTTAACAGCAGAAGCACAAACGCAGCTGCTGAATCGTTTAATGCAAAGATAAAAGAGTTCAGAAGACAGTTTAGAGGGGTAACAGACATTAAATTTTTTCTCTACAGATTATGCAAAATTTATGCTTAGACCCAGAATTTGTTCTTGATCCCCAAAGAGTGGGGGTAAAGTGAAGGTAGGAAATAAAAAAAGAGGAACCCAATTGGATTCCTCTTTAGAGAGCGGAAGACGGGACTCAAACCCGCGACCCTCAGCTTGGAAGGCTAATGCTCTATCAACTGAGCTACTTCCGCAAGTAGTGTGTGGGCAGTGATGGATTCGAACCACCGAAGACGAAGTCAGCTGAGTTACAGTCAGCCCCATTTGGCCACTCTGGTAACTGCCCCCATTATTTTCTATTGCGATGCAAAGGTACGATTAATTTTGTAACTTGCAAGCAAAATCAATCATTTTTATTGCAGTAATTGCAGCTTCATCTCCCTTGTTACCATACTTTCCACCTGCACGGTCCTCCGACTGTTCCATCGTGTCGGTAGTTAACAAACCGAATATGAAAGGAATATCATACATTAAGTTCAATTCTGTTATACCTTGTGTAACGCCCGAACAAACGTAATCAAAATGAGGTGTGTCGCCTTTAACAACACATCCAAGGATAATAATTGCATTTAATTCTTTACTTTCGGCAAGTCTTTTAGCGCCAAAGGTTAATTCGAAGCTTCCTGGTACGCGTCTTGTAATGATGTTTTCAGGTTTAACGCCATGTTTTTCTAACGTGTTGATCGCTCCTATCAGTAACTTTTCGGTGATGTTGGTGTTCCATTCAGACACTACGATACCAATAGTCATATCCGATGCATCGGGTATGCTGTCGAAATCGTAAGCAGATAAATTTTGATAAGCTGTAGCCATTAGTTTTTTATTAAAATAAGAGGATGCCCTGTAAGAGACATCCTCCGTATTGTTATTTGCGTAAATTCAAATTATTTTGCTGATGAAGCACGAACAATGTATTTGTCAATATCTGAAGCTTCAAGAGAATTGAAATATTTTTCTTTAATCGTAGTGTAAGCTTTTACTGCATCTTCGTTTTGTTTCAAGCTTTCGTATGCCAAACCTGCTTTCTTTAGATAAACAGGACTTACAACTTCATTGTCTGCTTGGCTTGCTGCTTTTTCGAAATAGCTAATACCCTCTTCTACTTTTCCGGCATTTACCAGACAGTCGCCAATTAATCCTGTTACAGAAGGAGCAATCATCTTGTCGCTTCCGTCATATGATTTTAAAAGGTCTAACGCTTTTTTGCTATCACCCATTTTAAAGTAACAAATACCAGCATATGCTTTTGAAAGATTAGCGGCGTCGGTTCCGCTGTAATCATCAATTATTGCTTCAAAACCCAAATAATCGGCTCCGTTTCCATTCAAAGCAAGGGCGAAAGAATCTTGTGCAAAATATTGCTCGCCTTTAAACATGGCGGCATTTGCTTTCTTTTCCTGAGGAACAAGATAACCGTATTTGAATCCAATGAATGCGCCAACAACAACTGCTATTGCTACAACGCCGTAAACAATCTTCTTTGTATTCTTTTCAATAAATTCTTCAGTCCGCGAAACGATTACTCCGATTTCCGCTTCAGTGTGGGTGCCATTTCCGTTAGTAGCCATAATATTTTATCGTTATTTATTAGTTTGCCTAATTGTGTCAAATACTTTATTCAAAGCGCAAAAGTAAATTTTTTAAATGAAATAAGCTATACTTATTCTATATTTTTTTAAAGATTAGAAGAAATGAGCATTTGCTGACATCCCTTTTTATTTTAACTTTGTACATCAAAATAAGCAACAGATGATACTTAAGAAGCTTTCTATCCTAAATTATAAGAATATCCGCCAGGCAGAGGTTGCTTTTTCACCCAAAATGAACTGTTTCTTTGGAAATAACGGGATGGGTAAAACAAACTTACTTGATGTTATTTATTACCTGTCGTTCTGTAAAAGTTATCTTAATACCCCGGAAAGTCTGCTTATCAATAACGATGAAGAACTTTGTGTATTGCAGGGGGCTTATTTTTATGAAGGAAGAGACGAAGAGATTTTTTGTTCTATCCGCCGTAAACAACGAAAACAGTTTAAACGCAATAAAAAAGAATACGAAAAATTATCGGATCATATTGGATTGCTTCCTTTGGTTATGGTATCGCCGGCAGATTCGGAATTGATACAGGGCGGGAGCGAAGAGCGTCGCCGGTTTTTGGATCTGATTATTTCGCAGCATGATAAATCTTATCTTCATGCGCTGATTCAGTACAATAAGGCTTTGATGCAGCGCAATATATTATTAAAGAATCAGGAGACGGACTATTCTTTATATGAGGTACTCGAAATGCAGCTGGGTATGTATGGAGAAAAGGTATATGCCTGCAGGCAAACGCTTGTAGAGGAGTTGATACCTTTGTTTAATAGTTACAATCAGACTATCTGTTGTTCTGCCGAAACAGTCGGACTGTCTTACGTATCTCAAACAGCTGGCAACGATTTACCGGAAATGTTGCAGAGGGTACGCGAACGTGACCGTATAATTGGATATACATCGGTTGGTATTCATAAAGACGATCTTGAAATGACTCTAAGCAACCAGCTGATTCGCCGTGTTGGCTCGCAGGGGCAAAACAAAACGTTTCTGATTGCCTTAAAACTAGCTCAGTTTGCTTTATTGGCCCGCAAAGGTCATACACTGCCGGTTTTGTTGCTGGATGATATTTTTGATAAACTGGACGCAACACGTGTGGAGCAAATTATTAAGCTTGTATCCGGCGACGGTTTCGGACAGATTTTTATTACTGATACAAACAGAAAGTATCTTGATGAAATTTTGGCTGCTATGGATCATGCTTATTGCTTGTTTAAAGTTGAAAAAGGAGAAGTATACCCGTTAGAAGAAGATGAAACGAAATAATAGTCAGAAGTTAGGCGATCTGCTTCGGGATTTCTTTGAGGAAAATTCCGAGTTGTACGACAAGATGATGGAAATTCGCATTCAACGCTCCTGGAAAGAAGTGCTTGGCCCTATGGTTATGCAGTATACCCGGACGGTCTATGTAAGAGACAAGGTGCTATATGTATATCTGACTTCCTCCGTACTGCGCAGCGAACTTATCCTGTGTCGCGAAAAACTGATAAAGAGTCTTAATGAGTACGCAGGCTCTTCAGTTATTAAAGATATTGTGATTCGCTGAATTAATTTCATGACGGATAACTTCCGATTCGGTAATTATCATATCCATTGGGATATCAAAGTGCTCAACAGGAACTTCTTCGATAAGTTGAAACCCGTAACAAATTCCTATTTTATACGCTTCGGTGTGTTTTAAAAGCCGGTCGTAATACCCTTTTCCTCTACCCATCCGGTTTCTGTTTCTGTCAAATGCTACTCCCGGAACAATGATTAAGGATATATCCGGATCGCCGTTATTGTTGGTCGGAATAGGTTCCAAAATGCCAAAAACTCCCGCTTTAACAGATTCCGGACCCGAATAAAGCCGAAGAGTAAGATTGTCTCCGTCAATAACAGGCAGGTAGATCTGTTTTTCTTTATACCATTTGTTGATAAAATCGGAGGTCTGTACTTCGCCGGCAATAGCATGATACAATGCAACTGATGAAGCATTCCTGAATTCGTCCGTTTCTTCAACCTTGGAAAGTATCTGCCGAGACATGGTTTTTAGCCATTCCTTATCATGCAGTTTTTTCTGAAAAGCAATATCTTTCCTTATTTGTATTTTTATTCCTTTTATGTACATATTCCAATAGTTTTACAAAAGCGTAAAGGAGAGGAACAACCCTCTCCTTTACATCATATGTTATAATAACAAGTAATCCTTTTTAATGTTTAGCTTCCTTCGAAGGTAACGGAAAGGCTTTCTTTTCATGTATTACCTTAATCGCCTTCAGCAAGGTTACATCATCCTTTAGGAAGATGGGGTAAAAACCTTCGTCATTAAAGAAGTTGCGAATGATATAAGAATGCAACTGATTTTCAATAAGCTTAGAAGATATGCTGATCAATGTTACCCGCTTGCGAATGCCTTTTGTTACTGCATAGTTTGTAAACTTATCCAATAAAGGTTGTTTCTTCAGATAGCTGTATAATTCCTGATAAGTCTTGAACGACGAAAGTTTTGCACGATTCTGGTCTGAATATTCCAACGTGAACAGGTTTAAAACGCCAGTGTTTACAACATTACTGAAATAAGAAGTAACTCCGGTTGTGTCGCGCGGAATAAAGATGTCCGGCATGATACCACCACCTCCATATACCGTTCTGCCTTGTGTAGTCTGGTACTTTAAAGAGTTATCAATCTTTATGCTGTCTTGCGAATCAAATTCTCCATGCATAAAACGATTATAGAGATCCTGATCGTATTCGTCTGTTTTACCCAGTTCGTAATCTTTCTGGATACATCTGCCCGAAGGTGTATAATAGCGGGCAATAGTTAATCGTAAGGCTGATCCGTCGCTCAACGGTATTTGAGATTGAACAAGACCTTTGCCATATGTACGGCGACCGACTATCATTCCTCTGTCATTGTCTTGGATCGCTCCTGCAAATATTTCGCTGGCCGAACCAGAGAACTCATCTGTAAGGACTACGATGGGGGCATCCTGACAAGTTCCTGTTCCGTTGGCATACACGTCATTTCGTGGAAATGCCTTACCTTCAGTGTATACAATAAGTCTGCCATTTGGCATAAATTCATTTATCATATTTATTGCAGCATCCATATATCCTCCGGTGTTTCCACGCAAATCGATAATAAAGCTTTTACAGTTTTCCTGTTTTAGTTTTGCAATAGCTGTTATAAACTCGTTATAGGTTGTACGGGCAAATTTATTAACTTTAATATAGCCAATACCTTCGCTTACCACATAGGAAACATCAACCGAGTTAACAGGAACATCTCCACGTGTTACATCAAAATAGAGTAAATCCCTGGAAGAGCTTCTTTTTATACCCAGCTTCACTTTACTATTTTTAGCTCCGCGTAAAGTTTTCATAATCTTACCCTGACTACTGTTGTTTCCGGCAAATATGGAATCATTAATGGTAATGATTCGGTCGCCTGCAAGGATACCAGCTTTCTCTGATGGACCACCAGGAATAACGCTGATAATCAGGATTGTGTCAGTTTGCAAATTAAATGATACGCCAATGCCGCTGAACGAACCTTCCAGTTCTTCGTTTACCATTTCTGCATCTGCCGCCGGAATATAACCAGAGTGAGGATCCAGTTCACTGAATATTTTAGGAATGGCTCCCTCAACCAATTGAGCCATGTTTACAGTGTCGACGTATTGCTCGTCTATAATATCAAGAATGGCGTTAATTTTATTTCCGCTTGCATAATTACGGAATTTGCCAGATGAGATAGAAACATAATGGTTTCCTATATAAATACCTAAAGCGATGCTTGCGGCAATAATAACAGGTAACCAAATAGCAATTCTCTTATTCTTATCCATTAGATCGTATCTATTATTCGTTTAAATCAATAAAGGAAAGTTCAATTCCTGCGCGTAACAGCAGATTACAACCATCTTCCACGCGGTATTTCTCTGAATATACGACTCGTTTAATGCCAGATTGTATTATAAGTTTGGCACATTCTATGCAAGGAGCCGAAGTAATATATATGGTTGCCCCTTTGCTGCTGTTTGAAGATGCGGCTACTTTTGTAATGGCATTTGCCTCCGCATGCAGCACATAAGGCTTTGTGATGTTGTGTTCATCCTCGCATACATTTTCAAATCCGGAAGGTGTGCCATTATAACCATCTGATATAATCATTTGGTCTTTAACAATAAGAGCGCCTACCTGACGACGTTTGCAGTATGAATTTTCCGACCAGATAGCAGCCATGCGCAGGTAACGCTTGTCTAATTCAAGTTGTTTCTCAGTTCTTTCGCCCATTGTATCCCGTTAATTATGTACTGTTGTATGCATAAATAGCGTACCATAATGCAAGTGCAACGGTACGCTATTGTATCCTTCGTACAATTAAGCCACAAAAATAGTTATATTTAGCTTACTTGTAGTCAGTTTGTCTATTAATTTTTTATGCCATTTCTTTTTAACAGCGCATCTATTCCCGGAGCCTGACCGCGAAAGCGAATGTACAATTCCATTGGATCTTCCGTGCCGCCTTTCGACAGGATATTTTTACGGAAAGATTCTGCTATATCGCTATTGAATATTCCGGCCTCTTTAAAGGCTGAAAATGCATCAGCATCAAGAACTTCGGCCCATTTGTATCCATAGTAACCTGCAGCGTAACCTCCTGAAAATATATGACCGAAACTACTGCTCATTAATGTGCCGCTAACTTCCGGAAGAATACTTGCTTTTGCCCAGGCGTTCTTTTCAAAACTTACCACATCTCCATCGAATGGTTGGGTAAGGGTATGCCAGGCCATGTCCAGCATCCCGAAGCTAAGCTGTCTGCAACACTGGTATCCTATATTATAGTTCGATGCATCAATCAGTTTCTGTATTATTTCCTGTGGTATCTTTTCGCCTGTCTGATAATGGATAGCTATTTGATTCAGAAACTCTTTTTCTGTTAGCCAATTTTCCATTATCTGAGAAGGAAGTTCCACGAAATCCCTGTACACATTGGTGCCGGAAAGACTTTGATAGGTTCCCTTCGCCATCATGCCATGAAGCGCGTGTCCGAATTCGTGCAAAAGGGTATTCA
Source organism: uncultured Macellibacteroides sp. (assembly GCF_963667135.1). Taxonomy (NCBI): domain Bacteria; kingdom Pseudomonadati; phylum Bacteroidota; class Bacteroidia; order Bacteroidales; family Porphyromonadaceae; genus Macellibacteroides; species uncultured Macellibacteroides sp. The sequence goes on from NZ_OY762974.1 coordinate 2,637,553, forward strand.
CTTCGTCGAATGTAAGCAATGAGGGGGTAGATTCTGTTGGCAGGGTGAAATTCATTACAATCACAACTTGCGGGCGGCTGTCTTTTCCTTTCTCAATGTACTGTTCTTTTACACTATTCATCCAGGCTCCAGATTGTTTACCTTCCCGGGGAAAGAAGTCCGTATATAATATGGAAAGGAAATTACCATCGGCGTCGTATACTTCGTACGCGTTTACGTCGGGATGATAAACCGGAATTTTCTTATTTTCTTTAAATGTGATACCGTAGAGCTGTGTTGCAAGACCAAACACTCCCGTCTTTACTCTGCTCAGCTCAAAATACGGACGCGTCATCTCATCGTTAACTTTGAACTTTACATCCTTAAGCTTTTCGGAATAGTAACTCCAATCCCAGGGCATAAGCGTGAAATTTTCATTTTTCATTCCCAAGGCAAAACCCTGCAGCATATTATATTCATTCATTGCAACAGGCTTGTAAGCGGTAAGCAAATCATCAATAAGCTTATATACCGCTTTGGGGTTTTTGGCCATTCTGTGCTTAAGCTGATATTCGGCAAATGAAGCGTATCCCATCAATTGAGCAATGGCAAGACGGGTATTTACTATATTCTTGATATTTTCCTTATTGTCGAACTCGTCTCCCTTGTTACCTACCGCCATGTTGGCCATATAGAGTTCCTGTCGGAGTTCACGGTTATCGGCATAACGCATAAACGGAATATAACTTGGGGCAGAGAGCGTAAACATCCAGCCATTCTTTCCTTTTTCTTTTGCTTTAAGTGCAGCTGCATCAATAATTCCCTGAGGCAACCCTGCCAGTTGATCTTCAGAAGTCAGCAAAAGCTCATACCTGTTTTCATCTTTCAAGACGTTCTGATCGAAAGTGAGAGTCAATGTGCTCAATTCAGAGCTAAGCGTACGGTATTGTTCTTTTCCTTCGGGAGAGAGGTTTGCGCCTCGTTGGGAGAATGCATAAAAAGTTTCTTCCAGCAACTTCGCTTCTTCAATCGAGAGTTTCAGTTTTTCTTTTTGTTCGTATACAGTTTTTACCCGGTTGAACAACTGTTCGTTCAGATAAATATTATTAGAACTTTCCGATAGTTTTGGCGAGATGCGCTGCGAAATTTCCATCATTTCGTCATTGCTCTCAGCACTGAGTACATTGAAAAATGCAGAACTTACCTTGTCTAATAATTTACCGCTACGTTCAAGCGCCTCAATCGTATTCTGGAAGGTAGCAGGTTTTGGGTTAGAGGCAATGGCCTTAACCTCTTCATCTAGCTGTTTGATCCCTTCTTCAAATGCGGGTTCATAATGTTCGGTTTTTATTTTATCAAAAGGAGGTGTTTCAAAAGGTGTTTTATACTTTACCAAAAATGGATTTACAGATGCTTGTGTCATATTTACTATGCTTAAGAATAATACTACAATAAAAACTAATTGTTTCATGATAAATTAAAATTAAGGATTCGGATACAAAGATGCAAAATCATTTTCATTTATTTATCTTTTCAATTCTAGTTTAACAAGAAATTCAATTTCTAAAAAAAACTGAAATCGAATTTGTTTTATTAATATTTATGTGATATATTTGGTACATTAAATGATAATAAATAGTTAGATTCTAACTTAAAACCCAATATTAGTATGAGTTATCTTAAATTCGATAAGACAGTTATGATAAACCTTGAAGAATCTCTTAAACGGGAGATTCTCCGGACTAACCGGAACGGAGCTTATCATTGTACTACTGTTGTGGATTGTAATACACGAAAATACCATGGGCTGCTGGTAATGCCCGTTCCCGAATTGGACGACGATAACCATGTGCTGCTTTCATCATTAGACGAGACAGTTATACAGCATGATGCACCTTTCAATTTAGGGTTGCACAAATACGAGGGAGATAATTACAGTCCCAAAGGTCATAAATATATACGCGAATTCAGTTGCGATACAGTACCCCGCACAGTTTATCGTGTAGGAGGGGTGATCCTGTCCAAAGAGAAGGTCTTTTCCCTTTATGAAAACCGAATAATGATCAAATATACGCTTGAGGATGCTCACTCGGATACGACCTTGAGATTTAAGCCTTTTCTGGCATTCCGGAGTGTGAATACACTTGCCAAGTCAAATGCGTATGTGAACAAATTATACCAGGATGTTCCCAACGGAATAAAAACCTGTATGTATCGTGGCTATCCTGAATTATACATGCAGTTTAATAAGAAAGCTAAATTTGTTTTTGAACCCTATTGGTATAACGGAATAGAATATCCTAAAGAACAGGAGAGGGGATATCCTTATAAAGAAGATTTATACGTTCCTGGTTACTTTGAAGTTCCGATTAAAAAAGGTGAGACTATAATCTTCAGTGCCGGAGTTAGCCAGGTTACGACTAATCAACTGAAAAAGCTTTTTGAAACCGAGACATTGGCCAGAACGCCGCGTACAAGCTTTTATAACTGTCTTAAGAATTCGGCGCAACAGTTTTATTTTCGGCCAAAAGAAGAGGATGCCTACCTTTTGGCAGGTTATCCCTGGTTTAAAGTTCGTGCCCGCGATTTATTTATATCCTTGCCGGGATGTACTTTGTCGATCGAAGATCCGGTGCGATTTGAAAAAATAATGCATACGGCCATACCTGCGATGCGATCTTTTATGCAAACAGGAAAAGCCGACGAGGTAATAAGGGAAATAGAAAATCCGGATGTTTTTCTTTGGGCAATATGGGCAATGCAGCAATATTCCAGAAAAATGGGCGTTGAGAAATCAAAAGAGCTATATTTCAATTTCATAGGCGAGATTATTACCTATTTCCGTGAACAAAAGCATCCCGACATGAAACTCATGGAAAATGGATTGCTTTTTGTGGAAGGTCGCAATAAGGCACTTACGTGGATGAACTCTACGGTAGATGGAAAGCCTGTTGTTTCCCGCTCCGGTTATATTGTTGAGTTTAATGCTTTATGGTATAATGCATTGAATTTTTATAAGGAATTGTCTGGAGAAATATATATTGATACGATAGACTCAATTATAAGATCGATAGATACATCTTTTGTAAACACTTTTTTGAACGGTTATAATTATTTGCTGGATTCTGTAAGCGGAGGATACGTAGATTGGAGTGTGCGTCCCAATATGATTTTCGCCGTTGCATTTCCCTATTCTCCTCTTAACAAGATACAGATGCGTGCCATTGTTGATATGGTTACCAAAGAGCTTGTTACTCCCAAAGGGCTTCGTTCGCTTAGTCCAAAAAGCGAAGGATACCGTCCCAACTATGTGGGTACACAGAGGGAAAGGGATTTGGCTTATCATCAGGGAACAGCCTGGCCATGGTTGCTGGGAGCATACCTTGAATCTTATCTGAAAGTGTTTGGAAAAGGAGGTATTTCATTTGTTGAAAGGATGTTGATAAGCATGGAGGAGGAAATGTCTTTGCATTGTATTGGCACACTTGCTGAGACTTTTGACGGGAACCCGCCCTTTAAAGGAAGAGGGGCCGTTTCTTTTGCCATGAATGTGGCAGCCATGTTGCGCGTACTTGATTTGTTGAAGAAGTATAACGCCGAATAAAATTTAATATATGAAAGCATTAATGTTCGGTTGGGAATTTCCTCCTCATATTTTGGGAGGTTTGGGAACTGCCAGTTACGGATTGACCAGGGGGATGGCTATGCAGCCTGATATGGAAATAACTTTTGTGATTCCAAAACCATGGGGTGATGAGGATAAGAGTTTCCTTAAAATTATTGGTACAAACAATACCCCTGTTGTCTGGCGAGATGTAGATTATGATTATGTAAAAAATAGATTGGGAGACAAAATGACTCCCGAACAATATTATGACTTGCGTAGTCATATTTATGCCGATTTCAGTTACCGTCATGTTAATGATCTGGGTTGCATTGAGTTTTCGGGTCGCTACCCAGATAATTTGCTTGAGGAGATAAACAATTACTCTATTGTTGCAGGGGTAATTGCGAGATCGGAAGCTTTCGATGTAATTCACGCGCACGACTGGCTTACCTATCCGGCAGGTATTCATGCTAAACAGATTTCCGGAAAGCCAATGGTTATCCACGTTCATGCCACCGATTATGATCGTAGCCGTGGAAATGTAAATCCCGAAGTGTATGCCATCGAAAAGAACGGAATGGATTTTGCCGATCATATAATTACCGTAAGTAATCTTACCCGTAATACGGTTATCGAAAAATACCATCAGGATCCGTCAAAAGTAACCACTGTCCATAATGCGGTTGAGCCGTTGAGTCCTGAAATTGTTTCCATACAGGACAAAAGAGGTGTAAAAGATAAAGTCGTTACATTTCTTGGACGTATTACCATGCAAAAAGGACCTGAATATTTTGTGGAGGCTGCAGCCAAGGTTTTGGCTAAAGCGCCCAATGTTCGTTTTGTAATGGCTGGAAGCGGAGATATGCTTGACGAAATGATTCGACTAGCCGCTTCCCGTAATATTTCGGACCGCTTTCATTTTACAGGTTTTATGAAAGGAAAGCAGGTTTATGAAGTACTTAAGTCAAGCGATGTGTACGTGATGCCTTCCGTATCAGAGCCTTTTGGTATTTCACCCCTCGAAGCTATGCAGTGCGGTGTACCTACAATTATATCAAAACAATCGGGATGTGCCGAGATTCTGGACTATGCCGTAAAGGTGGATTACTGGGATATAGAAGCTATGGCAGATGCTATCTATTCTATCATCGCTTATCCGGCTATGTATAAATTCCTTAAAGATGAAGGAAAACGGGAAGTTGATAACATAAAGTGGGAATATGCCGGACAGAAAGTGCGCCGCATATATGATCAGGTGATAAACAAGTGAAATTAATTAAAAAAATAATCGTATGAAAACGATCTGCTTTTATTTTCAGATACATCAGCCGTTTCGACTCAAAAGATACCGCTTCTTTGACATAGGAAACGACCATTACTATTATGATGATTTTCGCAATGAAGAGATAATGCGCCGGATTGCCGAGCGATGCTATATTCCTGCAAACCGCGCTATCATGGATATGATTAAAAGTAGTGGAGGTAAGTTTAAGGTGGCTTTCTCAATTTCAGGTACAGCCATCGAGCAAATGGAGATTTATGCACCAGAGGTTATCGATAGCTTTAAGGAACTTGCTGATACCGGAAATGTTGAATTCTTATCGGAGACTTACTCTCATTCCCTTGCGTCACTCGCTCATAAGGAAGAGTTCAGGGATCAGATAAAAATGCATAAAGAGAAAATTCATTCCTTATTCGGAGTAACACCCAAAGTTTTCCGCAATACAGAACTGATCTATTCGGATGAAATTTCCGAAGTTGTTTATAAGGCTGGATTTAAAGGAATGCTTACAGAGGGAGCAAAACATATTTTAGGTTGGAAGAGTCCTAATTATGTGTATACGTCCAGCACCCAACACCAGTTAAAATTATTACTTAAAAACGATCGCTACAGCGAAGATATATCGGATAGGTTTAATAACTATTCCTGGAATGAATATCCGCTTACTGCTGATAAATTTATATCATGGATTGCGGAAACTCCTCCCGAACAACAAATTGTTAATTTGTTCATGAATTATGAGGTGCTCGGCTCTCTTCATCCTGCCGAATCGGGTATTTTTGATTTCTTTAGGGCGTTGCCACGTTATGCGGCTGAAAAAGAGATCAGTTTCTCGCTGCCATCCGAAGCCTTTAATTTGCTTAAGCCAGTCGATTCTATTTCTGTGCCTTATCCCATTTCGTGGGTGGACGAAGAACGCGATTGCAGTTCCTGGTTGGGAAATCTTCTGCAGCAGGAAGCTTTTAATAAATTGAAAGAAATCGTAGACAGGGTACGTTTATGTGAAGATCGTCGTATCCGACAAGACTGGAACTACCTGCAGAGCAGCGACCATTTTTATTATATGAGTACCAAGCATATGGGAGGCAAGGCTTTTAGTCCGTACGATAATCCTTATGAGGCATTCAATAACTACATGAATGTGATCTCCGATTTTATCCTACGTGTAAATGCTCAATTCCCATCTTCTATAGATAATGAGGAATTAAATTCCCTGCTTACTACAATCAAGAATCAGGGAATAGAGATTGAATCGCTTCAGGAAGAGATTGCTAAATTGAAAAAAAAAGAAGCTAAGAAAGCCGCTTCAAATTAATTAAAGAAAAAAAGGGAATGAATCGTTTTACTGATTCATCCCCTTTTTTTCTTTAGCAGGTAGATTTCTTCTTATTTAATAGCTTCCCGAATGCGTACAAGACGGGTAAGTAATCCTTCAAGTAAATCAAGTTGCAGCATATTGGCGCCATCGGACTTGGCAATGTCTGGTTCCGGATGAGTTTCTATGAATAATCCATCTGTACCAACTGCAATAGCTGCCTTTGCTATTGTCTCGATAAGCTGAGGCAAACCACCGGTTACACCCGAAGTTTGGTTGGGCTGTTGCAGCGAATGGGTTACATCCATGATTACCGGATAACCAAACTCCTGCATCTGAGGAATTCCTCTGTAGTCGACCACCAGGTCGGTATATCCGAAAGTAGTTCCTCGTTCGGTAATCATTATCTGGTTATTACCGGCATCGGCAACCTTTTGAACAGCGAACGACATAGCTCCCGGCGAAAGAAACTGACCTTTCTTTATATTTACGATCTTTCCGGTTTGAGCTGCGGCAATTAGTAAGTCTGTCTGTCTACATAGAAATGCAGGAATCTGCAAAACATCCACATAAGCTGCAGCCATAGCTGCTTCTGTAGTTTCGTGGATATCAGTCACTGTAGGAATACCAAACGTTTCTCCTACTTTTTGCAGAATCTTTAGAGCCTTTTCGTCGCCGATGCCCGTAAACGAATCAATGCGGGAACGATTGGCTTTACGGTATGAACCTTTAAAGATATAGGGGACACCCAGTTTGTTGGTCATTGTAACCACTCTTTCGGCGATGCGGAGTGCCATATCTTCTCCTTCAATAACACAAGGGCCTGCCATCAGAAAGAAATTATCGGCAGAAGTTAAATCCTTTACAGTAATCATATGTCTGGTGTTTATTTATTCAAGAATGCCATTACGGCTTTACAATTTACTTCGGCGGGAAGGGTGGCGTCAAGCCAGTGGATTGTTATGCCGCGACGTTCCATTCCCCGGAACCAGGTCATCTGCCTTTTGGCAAATTGATGAATTGCAATTTCGAGCTGCGAAACCATCTCTTCGTACGAAAGCTTACCGATCACATACAATGTAAGATACTTGTATTCCAGTCCGTAATAAATAAGATCATCCGGTTTAACACCGGAGGCAAGGATACCTTTAATCTCGTCAACCATTCCTTCGTCCAGACGGGCTTTTAGTCGGCGGGAGATTTTTTCTCTCCGCAACTCTCTGGATATGTCCAACCCGATAACCAGACTTTCGATGGGTTCGTAATCGTTTACATCGGGAGCCTGATTCAGGTAAAACTCTTCGATTTCGATGGCTCGGATAGCCCGTTGAGCCGAATCCACATCTGTTTTATTATGGAGTGTTTTGTATGAACCCAGGATTTGTTCCAATTCCTGCAGCGACTTACCTTTCAGCGATTCACGTAAGGAAAGGTTGGCCGGAACGTCCAGTAGTTTATAGCCTTTCAGAACCGCTTCAATATACATGCCGGTACCACCACATAAGATAGGCAGTTTACCCCTTTTGCGTATTTCGTCGTAGGCTCTGAAAAAAGCATGCTGGTATTCGAAGACATTGTATTTGTCTCCCGGGTTACAGATATCTATCAGGTGATAAGGAATAGTCTTTCCGTTTACAGTATAATCCGCCAGGTCTTTGCCTGTACCTATATCCATCGAACGGTAAATTTGTCTCGAGTCGGCACTGATTATTTCCGAATCGAGGTGGGCGGCGAGGGCAGCGGCGAAAGAAGTTTTGCCAGATGCAGTAGGCCCTAATACGGTGATAAGTTGATAGCTTCCCATAGCGAGGCAAAGGTAATAAAAAAAGCCACACCCCGAAGGATGTGGCTTTCAAACTATATAATACGATGATTATGCGTTTACTTTTGCCATGTGTTGGATCAATTCAACAACCTTGTTTGAATAACCCCACTCATTGTCATACCAGCTAACCAACTTAACGAAGTTGCCGTTCAATGCGATACCTGCTTCAGCATCAAAGATTGAAGTGCGAGCATCGTGAGTAAAGTCTGTAGAAACAACAGCATCTTCAGTGTAACCAAGGATACCCTTCATTTCGTTTTCAGAAGCAGCCTTGATAGCAGCCTTGATTTCGTCGTATGTAGCAGATTTTTCCAAACGAACTGTTAAGTCAACAACAGAAACGTCCAAAGTAGGAACACGGAAAGCCATACCTGTAAGTTTGCCATTCAACTGAGGAATTACTTTACCTACAGCCTTAGCAGCACCTGTAGAAGAAGGGATAATGTTGCCACCAGCAGCACGGCCACCTCTCCAGTCCTTAGCAGAAGGACCGTCAACAGTCTTCTGTGTAGCTGTTGTAGCGTGAACTGTAGTCATCAAACCTTCAACAATACCAAACTTATCGTTGATAACTTTAGCCAAAGGAGCCAAACAGTTAGTAGTACAAGAAGCGTTAGAAACGATCTTCTGACCAGCATAAGTATCGTTGTTAACACCCATAACGAACATAGGAGTAGCGTCTTTTGAAGGAGCAGACATTACTACATACTTTGCACCAGCCTGGATGTGAGCGTTTGCTTTTTCTTCTGTAAGGAAAAGACCTGTTGATTCAACAACATATTCTGCACCTACTGCATCCCATTTCAAATCAGCCGGATTTCTTTCAGCAGTAACACGGATTACGTTTCCGTTTACAACCAAGTTACCATCCTTAACTTCAACTGTACCATCAAACTGACCGTGAACTGAATCGTATTTCAACATGTAAACCATGTAATCTACGTCGATCAAGTCGTTGATACCTACAATTTGAACATCGCTCTTAGATTGAGCAGCACGGAAAACTAAACGTCCGATACGGCCGAAACCGTTAATACCTACTTTAATCATTTTTATAAATCTTTATTTGGGTTTTAAAAAAAACTACGCAAAATTAGTACTTTTTGTGTTATTATCAAAGTAATGATAATTAAAACAGATTCAAATTGTTACTTATTATCAGCAACCGCAGGGGGTAGCACAAGATGCAAACACAACAAGCATCAAGAGAAACAAGACCCAGAATTTAATTTGTTTCATTATAATTCATCTTTACTAGTACGGTAACAACTACGTATGCAAAGGTAGGTATGTTTTTTGTTTCTTTATAATATAAAAGACAAAAAAAGATGTCCTATAACATAAATTAATGGTCTGAATTATTTCTTTTTCTTAAATAAAGCGTTCGTAAACAGCTTGCCAGCTTTTCTCATTCCCCAGGAAAAGAGAATTGGTTTCACAATGTCCCATACAACAGGCAACATTCCCTTACCAATCGAAATGATGTCGGAAAAACCAAGTGCTTCAGCTTTTTGATTTCCTTCCGAATGGAGAGCTTTCCTCTCGCCTGCAGGAGCCGGTTTTGATTTTCCAAACAATAGCGATGTAATGCCCGAAAAGAGGAGAGATGCCGAGTTTTCCTGAATGTAGGTAAAGTCCGAATTTAATTCCTGTTCCTTCAGCCGGCAGCGTTGCTGCAACCGGTTTCTATCAGAAATCAGCTTCTCCAGAGGTGTTTGTTGTTTGTTCATTGCCCGAATCCTTTTTTTTATCATCAGCTGCTGTAAGAACAGCAATTATTTCATTAATCACAGCTAAGCGGATTTTATCCTTATTGAAAACTATTATCGCAAACAGTACCATATAAAGCAATGCAACTATAGCAAAGCCTCCGGCAACATTGTCTAAAAGGTCTCCCAAAAAGAACCCAAGTGCCAGAAAAATAAATAGTACTGCAAAGAAAGCGAGGAATAACAAAATCAATCCATACGAAAGAACGGAGACAAGTTCCCCCGTCCTTTCGTATGCAGTTAACTTGAGGAGCTCAACTTTAAGCTCCACATAAGTAGATACATCTTCTTTTAACTTTTTGAAGATTTGCTCTGTTTCTTTTTCCATAAATTACTTATTCAAGAGGAAGCGCTTCTTCTGCCGGTGTGCCTTTTTCGCATCCACCTTTAGCCTCTTTGATTTTTGACATAGCGCTGTTAAAACCTTCTTTAACTTTGCCAACAACATTGTTTAGTTCATCAAGAATCTGTTCCTTTTTATCGGTGGCAACCAGATACCCAACAGCAGCACCTACAGCGGCACCAACAACTAAACCAAGTAATAATTTTGAATCGATACTTTTCATAACTTATTCTTTTTAAGCGTTACTATTAATGTAACCCTTTTTTTTACCGGTTAGTTCAATGCTTCGGCCACTTTTATTCTTAAAAATATAGATCTACTGCTTTTTCACACGTACAGCAACCCAGTTGTTCTTTTCCGCGTAAGAAACCAGCTTGAGTCTGTTGTTAGTGCAAGATTCAGCAATTACCGGGATATCTTCTGTGTAGAAGCCACTCATATACAGTACGCCATTTGGTTTCATACAGGCACTATAGTGGGCCATGTCGTTAAGCAGAATGTTCCGGTTTATATTGGCAAACACGACGTCAAACTTGCCCAGCGGGGCAATCTGTTCGGCGCCACCCAGATATATTTTTACATTGGGCGTATTGTTGGTTTCTATATTTTCGAGCGCGTTGTTGTAAGCCCACTCGTCTATATCTATAGCCTCTATCCTGGCGGCTCCTTTTTTTGCTGCAAGAATGGCGAGGACAGCTGTTCCGCAACCCATGTCGAGAAGCTCTTTGCCTTCCAGATCAAGCTTTAGCATTTCGCTTATCATCAAAAAGGTTGTTTCATGATTACCGGTACCGAATGCCATTTTAGGATCGATAATGATAGTATGTGCGATACCCGGAACAGCTTCATGAAACGATGCGCGGATAATGCACTCGTTGCCGATGCGTATGGGTTGAAAGTAATTCTTCTCCCAGGCTTCATTCCAGTCTTTGCTGATAATTAGTTCAGAGGTAAACTCAATTGTTACAGGTTCGAGCGGAAATTGGGTAAGCTTCTCATTAATTGTATTTGTGTTAAATAGTTTTTCGGAGATATATGCAGTGAGTCCGCTTTCTGAAGATGTAAAGCTTTCGAAACCAATCTCTCCAAGTTCGGAGGCTAGTACATCATTAATAATTTCGGACTCGATGGGTGAATTATATGTAAATTTTAGTTCGTAATAGTTCATACTGCTTCTTATTTAATGTTTTACGCCCACAAAGGTAGTGAAAAAAGTTTGGCAAAGTTTGTTTGTTTTATAAACTTATGCTACTTTTGCAGTCTGAATTCCGCAGAGGGTAAACTAAGCGAGGCTCTTTAAAAAGCATCCACCCCCGGGAGGTAACCTGTATAATAAAAAAAACAGATGTACGTAGTTGTAGAAATCAACGGTCAACAGTTTAAAGCCGAAGAAGGCAAGAAGTTGTTCGTTCACCACATTCAGAATGTTGAAGGTGGAGCAGTTGTTGAATTTGACAAAGTATTGTTAGTTGACAACAATGGTGAGATTAAAGTAGGTCTTCCTACTGTAGAAGGAGCAAAGGTTGTTTGCGAAGTTCTTTCTCCACTTGTTAAGGGTGATAAAGTTCTTATTTTCCACAAGAAGAGAAGAAAAGGTCACCGTAAGTTGAACGGTCACCGTCAGCAGTTCACTGAAGTGAGTGTAAAAGAAATTGTTGCATAACGATTAAAAAGGAAAGAAAATGGCACATAAAAAAGGTGTAGGTAGTTCTAAGAACGGCCGTGAATCACAAAGTAAACGATTAGGCGTTAAAATCTTTGGTGGTGAAGTTGCTAAAGCCGGTAACATTCTTATCCGTCAGAGAGGCACACAACATCATCCGGGCGAAAACGTAGGTATTGGAAAAGACCATACGTTGTATGCATTGGTAGACGGTGTTGTAAAATTCCGTAAAAGAAAAGACGACAGATCTTTTGTTTCGATTGAAGCAATCAAGGCTGAAGCATAATATATCTTTCACGAAAAAACTTAAAAGCAGGACGTCCTTTAGAGGATATCCTGCTTTTTTTATTTGACTAATTTTTTTATTCTAACCTTCTTTTTTTTAAGTTTGTCGAAACCTTTGAGATATGACTCTATCCAGGCTTGTTATTCGTTTTTCATTTTTTCTTATGCTTCTGCTTCTTGTTTCCTGCGGAACCAGAAAGCAATTTACACCCGAATCGCCTCCCGCCGACGATTTATCTCAACTTTACGGCATACGAATAACGAATGAAGATAACGTAACACTCTACACCCAAGCCGCTCAATGGCTGGGAGTGCCCCATAGGTACGGAGGCGCCGATAAGAAAGGGGTGGATTGCTCGGGGTTTGTTGCCATCCTTTATCAAAAAGTATATGGCCGAAAACTTTCACGATCGTCGGCCGACATGCTGAAGCACGATTGCCGGAAAATTTCGCGCAGCAAGTTACGCGAAGGCGATCTTGTTTTCTTCCGGACAGAATCCGGTCGGAAAAAGTTGCCCAATCATGCAGGGATCTACCTTAAAAACGACAAATTTATACATACCAGTACATCCCGTGGGGTGATGGTGAGCAGTCTGAACGAACCCTATTACCTGCGAACCTGGATTTCCGGAGGGAGAGTAAAGTAATCCCTTAACAGTTTAGCGTACCGCATAGTACCCATTAACCGTCCGCATGCCTATGTTTAGTTGGTCACACACCCGTGTGACGTTGGTCCCACGATTGCGGGACGACGGTCACACGTATGTGTGACGAACATCCCACGTACGTGTGACCAACTAATCACTATAGTCTTCGTCCTTATTCTTCGTATTCAAAATCCTTACTCATCGTTGTATGTTACTTAACCATCCGAAGAGTTTTTTTTAGAAGTAGGTTTTTCCATAAACATTGGATAAAGTTTTTTATCATTTGCTGTTAAAATAGTATGTTCTCTATAATTTGTTTAACTTTGTGGCTCAATTAAAAAGCATAGATAAAGTATGTTGACGCTTAAAGTAATTACGGAGAATCCGGACGAAGTAATCCGCAGGTTGGCCAAAAAGCATTTTGATGCGAAAGAGATTATCGGTAAAATTATCGAGTTAGATAAAACAAGACGTACTACCCAGTCGGTTCTTGATGAGAATTTGGCAACGCTGAATAACTTATCGAAAACAATCGGTGCCCTGATGAAGGAAGGAAAGAAGGACGAAGCCGAACAAGCCCGCGCCAAAGTTGCCGAAATTAAAGAAGGTAACAAGGAGTTGGATGCAGCTAAAACGGCTGCGGAACAGGAAATGAATAACCTGCTGGTGCTGGTTCCTAATTTACCTCATGATTCGGTTCCCGAAGGACGTGTAGCTGAAGATAACATATGCGAAAAAACAGGAGGAGTAGTTCCTCAATTGCATGCTGATGCGGTTCCTCACTGGGATCTATGCAAGAAATATGATCTTATCGATTTCGAATTGGGCGTTAAGATTACAGGAGCAGGTTTCCCGGTTTATAAAGGATATGGTTGCCGTTTGCAACGTGCCCTTATAAATTTCTTCCTTGACAATGCACGCGAAGCAGGTTATCTTGAAATACAACCTCCATACGTTGTAAATGCCGATTCAGGCTATGGTACTGGTCAGCTTCCCGACAAGGAAGGCCAGATGTATCATGCAACGATAGATGATCTTTATCTTATTCCAACAGCCGAAGTACCTGTTACCAATATCTACCGTGATGTTATTCTGAACGAATCCGAACTTCCTGTCAAGAATGCAGCCTATTCTGCTTGTTTCCGTCGTGAAGCAGGTTCATATGGAAAAGATGTTCGCGGTTTGAATCGTTTGCACCAGTTCGACAAAGTAGAAATTGTGCGGATAGATACGCCGGAACATTCTTACGAGTCGTTGAAGGAGATGGTTGATTATGTGCAATCACTGGTAGACAAGCTTGAACTTCCATGGCGTATACTTCGCCTTTGTGGGGGAGATATGAGCTTTACTTCTGCTATCACGTTCGACTTTGAAGTATATTCTGCTGCTCAGGAACGTTGGTTGGAAGTAAGTTCTGTTTCAAACTTCGAAAGCTATCAGGCAAACCGTTTGAAATGCCGTTACCGCGATGCAAGCAAGAAAACACAACTTTGTCACACGTTGAACGGTAGTGCCCTGGCTTTGCCTCGTATCGTGGCCGCTTTGTTGGAAAACAACCAGACGCCAGAAGGTATCCGTATTCCCAAGGCACTTGTGCCTTACACAGGTTTCGATATGATTAAGTAATCTGTCCGGTATCTAGCCGGTCATATAAATAAAAGAAGAGGGTGAATCAATTATTTGATTCACCCTCTTCTTTTATATGTGTACGTTTGTATCCTTAACTTAGATAAAGAGATTTACGTTCGACTCTTCCGCACGTTCCAGGTAAGAAGCCACACCACCATAAACAACATTGTCGAGCAGCTCTTCTTCTTTCACACCCATCACATCCATACTCATGGTACAGGCAATCATTTCAACACCGTTATCGATGGCTTGCTGCATCAGACTTTCCAAACTGTCTATTTTCTTATTCTTCATAATCAAACGCATCATCCAGCTGCCGGCACCACCCATATTTAGTTTAGAAAGTTTTAGTTTGCCACTGTGAGCAGGAAGCATCATACCGAACATCTTCCCAAAGATATCCTTGGCAACCGACGGTTTCTCTTTCTTTTTGATTACGTTAAGTCCCCAGAAAGTGAAGAACATACTTACTTTCTTACCTGTTGAGGCTGCCCCGTTGGCAATTACAAAAGAGGCGAGGGCTTTATCTAAATCATCGCTGAATACGATGAATGTTTTTCTGTCTCCGTTACTTATCATTTTATTTTGACTTTGAGGTTCTGTTTTTTCGATTGTTGCGTGAATAATGCCAGCTTTGTTTTCTACCGAAAGCAGTTGAGCTCCGGTTATCTTACACCAGGCAACCACATCTTTTGCAAAGCCCGGATCGGTAGCGGTAATCTGTAATTGCTCTCCAACGCCTATTTCTCCATAATTTTTTTTAAGTTGCATAACCGGACCGGGGCATTGCAAGCCGCAGGCGTTTATTAACTTCAGATCCTTAATGGCAGGGAACACAACATCCTCGCTACCATCTTCGTTTGCCGGCTTGGAGCTGATATGCTTGTTTATATTGGGCTCGATTTTGGCGAGCGACCATGTTTTATATCCTCCCGATAGGTTTCGCACCCGTTCATACCCATTCTGAGTTAGAATACGGTAAGCCACATAACCACGCAAACCAACAGCGCAGGTTACAACAATATCTTTTTCTAATGGAAGCTCGTCCAATCGATGGCGAAGCGCGTCTACCGGAATATTAATAGAACCGGGTATAGAACCAAGTGCAAATTCGTCGCGTGTGCGAACATCCAACACCAATGCATCTTTAGAAAGACCGTCGATGTCGCGCCACTGAGCCGTTTTAACCTTGCCGGTCAAAATATTCTCGGCCACAAACCCTGCCATATTAACCGGATCTTTTGCCGAAGAGTAGGGAGGAGCATAAGCATGTTCGATCTCAATCAGATCATAAATTGTTCCTTTGGCACGGATAACCTGTGCCATCATTTCAATTCGCTTATCTACACCATCAAAACCAACAATCTGTGCTCCCAGTAACTGTCCGGTCTTCGGTGCAAACAAAATCTTTACCGACATGGACAAGGCTCCCGGGTAATAGCCGGCATGCGATGCACTGTGAGTAAACGATTCATAGTAAGGAATACCCTCTTTGGCAAGCAGCTTGCTGTTAGCCCCCGATGCGGCTACTGTAAGATCAAATATCTTTGCGATGGATGTTCCGATAGACCCATCGTATGTTCTTTTATTACCAAATACAATATTGTCGGCAACGATACGGCCCTGCTTGTTTGCCGGTCCCGCAAGAGGAATCAAAGCTTTGCTACCTGTAACCAGGTGAGTAACTTCTACGGCATCACCCAATGCATAGATGTCAGGATCTGAAGTCTGCATGTGGTTGTTAACCGAAATACCACCAAGTTCGCCGATAGATAATCCGGCACCCTTAGCCAGCAATGTCTCCGGACGTACCCCGATACTCAGGATAACCATATCCGTTTCCAGCTGTTTACCACTTTTAAGAACAGCAATTATACCCTTTTCGGTCTCTTTAAAACTCACAATACCATCTTCCAGATACAAAGAGACATCATTCTCTACAATATGATGATGTACAATAGCAGCCATTGAGAAATCAAGCGGCGCCATTACCTGGTTTGCCATTTCGATAACACCCACTTCAATGCCAAGCGCATGTAAGTTCTCAGCCATCTCCAGTCCGATAAAACCTCCACCAACTACCAGAGCCCTTTTGGGCTTTAATTCGTTAATGTATCCTTTAATGGTATCCGTGTCGGGCACATTACGAAGTGTGAATACCCGTTTGCTTCCAATGCCTTCTATCTTTGGGCGTACAGGTTCTGCTCCGGGAGACAAAACCAGTTTATCGTAGGTTTCTGTATATGTTTCGTTTGTTGTCAGATTGCGAACAATAACCGATTTACTGTCGGGCAAGATAGACACAACTTCTTGTTTAGTCCGGATATCAATGTTGAAACGGGCCGTAAATCCTTGGGCTGTCTGGACAAATAGGTTATTACGATTGGTGATAGTATCGCCAATGTAGTAGGGGAGTCCGCAGTTTGCATACGAAACATATTCTCCGCGTTCAAAAAGAATGACGTTTGCCTGCTCGTCCATCCTTCGTAAACGTGCAGCTACAGTAGCACCTCCGGCTACTCCTCCGATAATAAGATACTTCATCTGATTATATTTAGTATTACTAATAGTTTTTAGTAGAAAATAAATAGGTAAAAAAAGGGAATTAATCCCTTTTCATGCATTCGTTCAGCTTGTTGAACAAGGTTTCGATGTTGAGTTCGGCACTCATCATTTCTTTCACTTTCTCCTTGCCGGTAGCCGAAAGTTCAAATATCATCTGGCGCTTGTCTTCTTTGCAGATAGTTCTGTTTATCAGTTCCTTGTCCTCAACCGCTGTTATTATCTTTGATACCCTTGAATTGGACAATCCAATGAAATCGCAGATTACTCCGGCCGATTTACATTCGCCGTCTTTCAGGCAGCAAAGCAGCATAGCTTCATTAATGGTTATATCGTACGCTTCAGAGAAATCTTTCTCGAACTGGTACAGCGTTTTATAGATATCTTTAATTGCACAAATTGGTTCCATTCTATTTCTATTATTACGGTGCAAAGATAAACATATATTCTTAAATAGAATAGTTTTTAATGGAAAATATTTCTAACAATAGTTAGAGATATATAAAAAGGTTTAGTAAAAAAAAGAGGGTGGCTCAATTAAATGAGTCACCCTCGCTGTATATCAGGATCAAACAGCTTAGTCGCGGTTTGAAAAATATTTCATAAACTGGGCACGTTCGTAACGTGACGGGTCGCTGATGTTTGTAAAGTTTAATTTGCCGCGGAACTCATCCACTGTTTTGAAACGAGACTGATGCATCCATTCTTCGATGCATGTTAGTACCTGCGAAATAATCTCCGATCCGTGGGTATAAAGCGCACTGGTAAGCTGGACAGCCGAAGCCCCTGCAAGCAAGCACTTGATAACATCTTCCCAATCGTGTACACCGGTAGACGAGGCAATGCTTATTCCCGGAATTTTACCCGCAACAATACCTGTCCAGCGTAAAGTGTCACTAAGGTCGGAATGGTTGCTGAATACGTTGCCAGATACAATCTGCATGGTGTTGATATCGATATCCGGTTGATAATACCGGTTGAATAATACAACGCCATCTGCACCGTTTACCTTAATTGTATTAACTATGGCAGGGATATTGGCAAAGTTTTTACCAATCTTAAGTATAACAGGAATACGAACAGTTTCTTTAACCTTGCGTATAATGCTTACGTAGGTAGTCTGCAACTTATAATAATCGTGTGTGAGTCCGGTTTCCAGATAAAAGACATTCAACTCAAGGGCATCGGCTCCTGCAAGTTCAATCTGACGGGCAAAATCAATCCAATTATCGGCTTTATAGCAGTTAATACTTGCGATAATAGGGATTGTGCAAAGTTCTTTGGTCTTTTTGATCAGCTCAAGATATTCGTTTACCTGATTCACCTTTACGTACTCATGCAAGTAGTCGGAAGCTTCGGGGTAGTCGGATTCTTTCATCAGTGTGCTCGATTGCATTTCGATCTGCTCTTCAAAAAGCGATTTTAATACAATGGCACCTGCACCAGCTTTTTCAAATTCTCTGTTTCTTTCCGGATTGTTTGTTAAGCCAGAGCTTCCGGCGATAAGAGGATTGCGGAGTGTTAACCCGGCATATTTAGTTTTTAAATCGATCATGATTTATTAAATTATTAGTTCAACTTCACAAAGTTAACGATTTATTCTAATGAATAAATAGCAGGCGATATTTAAAATGGTTAAAAATTAATAGGATCGTTCGCCGAAAATGAGGCTTCCTACACGAATCATCGTGCTTCCCTGGGCAATGGCAAGCGGGTAATCGTGACTCATACCCATGGAAAGTTCGCAAAAACTTTCCTTATTGGCAAAGTAAGATGCTTTAAGTTCAGTAAAGAAAGTATGTAATTTCTGAAATTCAGCGCTTACCTGTGTTTCATCCTCCGTGTTTGTAGCCATTCCCATTAGTCCGGCTATGGTAACATGTTTACAGGATTCAATTATCCCGCTTTCGATAAGTTCAACACACTCTTCGGGACTTAGTCCGAATTTGGTTTCCTCTTTGGCAATATAAATCTGTAGTAAAACCCGGATATTCCTGTTGTTACGGGCAGCCTGCTTGTCTACTTCCTGCAGTAACCTTGCGGAGTCAATGCTATGGATGGTATGAACAAAAGGAGCAATAACCTTTATTTTATTGCTTTGCAGATGTCCGATAAAGTGCCACTGGATATCCTTGGGAAGCACTTCCTGTTTAGAATATAGTTCCTGCGCCTTGTTCTCACCGAAAATACGCTGACCGGCGTCGTAGGCTTCCTGCAAAGCTTCCACAGGATGGAACTTTGAAACAGCAACAAGCGTTACCCCCTCGGGAATAGACGCTTGTAGCTGTTTTATGTTGGATGTTATACCCATTTCAATTAGTTGCGCCTTCTTTCTTACCATCAAGAGAGAAAGGAAATACATCCATCAACATGGTTTCAGAAACCGATGCGATTGAATAATCGGCCATCGTATTTTTCATTCCTTCTTCCAAAACAGCGATGGCTTCCTTTAATGTGCAAGCCTGAGCAAGCATCATAGCAGCCGTTTTCTTTTCAGCGCCGCTCTTTTCGTCCAATGTAATGAAATAAACTTTGATTCTGAAGAAACGATCGCCCGCTTCATTAAAGAATAGTTCCGAAATCTTTGCGCGTTTGATGTCCGCTACTGTGAAATCGCCGGTAATATAAGGTTGAATTTCTTCAATAATACGGGCTTCTGCTTCTGTAAATGATAGAGCATCAACTAAGTAAGGTTCGGTTACTTTCTTCTGCATTCCGTTTTCCATCATCTTTTCGTAAGATACCTTACACTCAAACCAATTATGCATATTCGACTATTTTTTATTGTTTGTTCTTGCTAAAACAGCTCACAAAAGTAGCTGCAATCTGCAAATAATACAACTTAAAACCGAAAAACAATTAAACATATCGGTATAATGATCTGTTATAATAATACAGTATAGTGTTTTTCATGGTATTAGATTTTTAAGATTAGTAAAAAGATTGGTCATCCAATTCGGGAGAACAGGGTGGCGAGAATGAGATAGCAACCGGGTCAGAGAGTAAACCTCCCTTTTCCGGTTGTTTTCGTTAGATGAGATTAAACTTCATCAATTGCATAAAGGCTTGAAAAGCACAGACGCTTGTAATCAAATATCTCTGAAGGTTCAAAGAAACGATTCAATTCGATTTTTGCAGTTTCAATAGAGTCGGATGCATGAACCATATTTTCCTGTATACTCATGCTATAATCTCCTCTGATGGTGCCCGGTTGGGCGATTCGTCCGTTTGTAGGTCCGGATAAAGTTCTGACTACTTGAACTGCATCCACACCTTCCCAGCAACAAACAATAACAGGACAAACTTCCATAGCATCTTTGATTCTACCAAAAAACGGTTTATCAAGTAAGTGTGCGTAGTGTTCTTTAAGAATATCATCTGTAAGCCAAATCATCTTCGTGCCTACAAGTCTTAATCCTTTTTTTTCAAACCGGGAGATAATTTCTCCAATCAAACCTCGCTGTATAGTACAAGGTTTTAGAATAACAAGTGTTCGTTCCATAACAATTTTATATTAGAATATTTAGAAGGTTAATTCTTAGCGCCAAAGATACCTTTTTTGGTTATGGTTACAAATAGTTTGTTTAGATTTTGATTGAGAAATTCCGATTTATTTTGAATAAGGGCTTGTGATTATTGCCCAAGGCCAAAAAGAAAAGGTCGCGCAGAGGGCAAAAACCCTGTCGCACGACCTTAATTATGTTTATGTTTGCGGGAAGCATTTAGGGCAGCTTCCGGACCCAATATAAATTCTATTACTTAATCGAGTGAGTGAATAACCAGACCCGAACGAAGTTTAGGCTCGAACCAGGTGGTTTTAGGAGGCATGATGTTTCCCGTATCTGCAATGTCGATAAGCTGTTTCATCGATACCGGATACAAAGCGAGTGCAACACGCATTTCACCACTGTCTACTCTGTTCTTTAATTCTCCCAATCCACGAATACCTCCAACGAAGTCGATACGTTTATCGGAACGAAGGTCCTTGATACCAAGAACTTCATCCAAAATAAGATTGGACGAAATGGTAACATCCAGTACACCGATAGGATCGTTGTCGTTGTATGTGCCCGGTTTGGCAGTAAGTGAATACCACTTGCCGCTAAGATACAAAGCAAAATTGTGAAGCTGATTTGGTTTGTAAATATCCGCGCCTTTTTCTTCTACAATAAAGTTGTTGCCAATCTTTGTCAGAAACTCTGCATCGCTTAAACCGTTCAGGTCTTTTACCACACGGTTGTAATCAATGATGGTAAGCTGATCGGCAGGGAAGCATACAGCCATAAAATAGTTATATTCTTCTTTCCCTGTATGGTTGGGATTCTGTTGTGCTTTTTCGGCACCTACCAAAGCCGCTGCCGCAGAACGGTGGTGACCGTCGGCAATGTATAGCGAAGGCATATCCGCAAACAGTTCGGTAATACGAGCCATATCCTTTTCGCAATCAATTATCCAGAACTGATGTCCAAATCCATCGGGCTGAGCTGTAAAATCGTAAACAGGAGTATTCGCTGTATATTTCTTTACAATAGCATCCAACTCGGCATTATCGGGGTAAGCAAAAAATACCGGTTCGATGTTTGCATTGTTCACACGCACATGCTTCATCCGGTCTTCTTCCTTATCGCGGCGGGTAAGCTCATGTTTTTTGATATTACCCTTCATATAGTCGTCAACATACGCGCACACCACCAGGCCATATTGAGTACGGCCATTCATTGTCTGTGCATAAACGTAATATTGTTCTTTGTCATCCTGAACAAACCATCCGTTCTTTTTGAACAGGGCGAAGTTTTCGGCAGCTTTTTGATAAACAGCTTCATCGTGCTCATCGGTTCCAACGGGAAAATCTATTTCCGGCTTGATAATATGATATAATGATTTTTCATTTCCCAATGCCTCTGCACGTGCCTCTTCAGAGTTAAGTACGTCGTAAGGGCGGGAGGCCACCTGTTCAATAAATGCCTGCGGGGGCCGAATACCTCTAAAAGGTTTAATGTTAGCCATGGTTTTTTATATTTGAATAGAAAAGGTAGTTAGAAGAAACAGTCGTTTCCTTTAACTACCTTATATACATCTTAAATTACTTATTAACCTTGTATTTGCAGTTTCCGTTTACCACGAAATCAACAATCTGATTTGCCGCAGCAAGACCTGCATTTACATTTGCTTCGGAAGTTTGTGCACCCATCTTTTTGGGAGTTCCGAAGTAACGATCAGCATACTTTTCTGTTAGTTCAGCATCGTTAGAAGGTTTGATATCTGATAGATATACAAAATCAGGACGTTCTTCGAACATTTTTACCAAACCAGCTTCATCGATAACCTCTTTACGTGCTGTGTTTACAACGATAGCACCCTTAGGCATCTTGTTCATCAGTTCGAAGTTGATTGAATTCTTTGTTTCCGCAGTAGCAGGGATATGTAAAGAAATAATCTGGCATTTTTCGAACAACTCTTCAGTAGAACCAAGCGCTTTTACTCCATCGTTTTCAATAATAGCGGCAGGGCAGAAAGCATCGTAAGCATACACCTTCATTCCGAATCCTTTGGCGATGCGAGCCACATTGCGGCCAACATTCCCGTAAGCAAGAATACCTAATTTCTTTGTAAGAAGTTCGGTTCCCGAAGTACCGTTGTATCTGTTACGGATGGAATAAAGCAACATACCAAATACTAGTTCGGCAACTGCGTTGGCATTCTGTCCCGGTGTATTCATCACACATACGTTATGAGCCGTTGCAGCATCAAGATCCACATTGTCGTAACCGGCACCCGCGCGAACAACAATCTTTAGATTCTTTGCTGCGTCAAGCACTTCGGCATCGATAATGTCGCTACGGATAATGATGGCATCCACATCTTTCACAGCATCAAGAAGCTGTGCTTTTTCCGTATATTTTTCAAGAAGAGCCAGTTCGAAACCGGCCGCTTCTATAATTTCACGGATTCCTTTTACGGCAACCGCCGCAAAAGGTTTATCTGTTGCAATTAATACTTTTGTCATTTTAGTGGAGTTTTTCAAATTCCTGCATGGTTGCGATCAATGCTTCAACGCTGCTCTTAGGCATTGCGTTATACAAGGAAGCACGGAAACCACCTACAGAACGGTGACCCTTAATACCTACCATACCGGCAGCAGATGCAAATGAATTGAATTCGGCTTCCAGTTCCTGATATTCTTCATTCATAACAAAGCAAACATTCATGATAGAACGGTCTTCTACAGCAGTTGTTCCTTTAAACAATCTGTTGCGGTCAATTTCATCATAAAGAATAGCAGCCTTTTCAAGATTGATCTTTTCAAGAGCAGCAACACCACCCAATTCCTTGTACCATCTTAAAGTCTGCAATGCAGCGAAGATAGGCAATACAGGAGGCGTATTGAACATAGACTCTTTTTTGATATGAGTCCGGTAATCAAGCATCGTTGGAATAGCACGATCCATCTTGCCCAGAGCACCTTCGCGAACGATTGCCAAAGTAACACCTGCAGGAGCAAGGTTTTTCTGAGCGCCGGCATAGATGATATCATATTTTGAAACATCGATGGGACGAGAGAAGATGTCGGACGACATGTCTGCAACAAGCGGACAGCCTACTTCCGGATCAAAACGCATCTCTGTACCAAAGATGGTGTTGTTTGTTGTAAAGTGAAAATATTCCGAGTCCGGAGAAACAGTAAAGTTCTTAGGAATAAAAGAGTAATTTGAATCTTTCGAAGAAGCAACTACTTCAACATCCCCAAAGAATTTTGCTTCTTTAATGGCATTTGATGCCCAGGTGCCAGTGTCTAAATAAGACGCTTTTTTGTTTAACAAGTTAAACGGTACCATACAGAATTGCAAACTTGCTCCACCGCCTAAGAATACAACTTCGTAGCCAGCAGGAACATCAAGCAATTCTTTAATAAGTGCACGTGCTTCGTCGCTTACGGCCACAAACTCTTTGCTTCTGTGCGACACTTCAAGAAGCGATAAACCAGTGCCTGCGAAGTTTTCGACAGCAGCAGCAGTGTTCTTGATTGTGTACTCACTTAAGATAGAGGGACCAGCATAAAAATTGTGCTTTTTCATACCATTGTTTTTTTAATATTATTGTTTAAAAAGTAACATCTTATCATTTAGAGCGGCGAAAGTACTGTTTTTTTCGAAACCAACAATCTTTCTATACGAAAAAATGATTTCGAAACAGTGTTAATTCGTTACAATCCTCTAGAAACATACCTAAAATAGTAACAGAATAACATTAAAACCTTTCTCCCCACAAGTTTTTCATGTGTTCAATCAACTTGCTTTCCGCCGCATTGGGTTGCCCTACCCACAGCCGCTCGTTCTTTAATTCGTGGGGAAGATACTCCTGACGAACGAAATGACCTTCAAAGTCGTGTGCATACTTATACTCTTTCCCGTAGTTCAATTCGGCCATCAGTTGGGTAGGAGCGTTTCGCAGATGCAGAGGCACGGGCAGATTTCCTGTACGGTTTACCAGCGCCAACGCATCGTCGATGGCTAAGTACGCTGAATTACTTTTAGCGCTGCAAGCAAGGTAAACGGTTGTTTCCGCAAGGATAATCCGTCCTTCCGGCCATCCGATTTTCTTTAATGCTTCAAAGCAGGCATTAGCAAGCAACAACGCATTGGGATTGGCCAGCCCGATATCTTCGGCAGCCGATATCACTAACCGGCGTGCGATAAATTCCGGATCTTCACCACCCGCAACCATACGTGCCAGCCAATAGATGGCAGCATCCGGGTCGCTTCCCCGGATCGATTTTATGAAGGCGGAGATAATGTCGTAATGCATTTCTCCTCCCTTGTCGTAAGCCGCCGGATTTTCCTGCAACCTCTCCACAACAGTTTCATCGGTAATCAACACCTCGTCCGATTCGCTGGCTGAAACAAGCAAGTCGATTATATTAAGCAACTTGCGGGCATCACCCCCCGAAAAGCGGAGCAAGGCATCTGTTTCTTGTATAGTAAATGTTTTTTGTTTCAGTACAACATCTTCCGTAACAGCCTTATTTAATAAGGTAAGCAAATCGTCTTTCCCCAACGACTTAAGTACGTACACCTGGCAACGGGAGAGGAGCGGACGAATTACCTCGAACGAGGGATTCTCGGTGGTAGCCCCAATCAGGGTAACCACCCCGGTTTCCACAGCGTTAAGTAACGAATCTTGCTGCGATTTGCTAAAGCGATGGATCTCGTCAATAAAAAGGATGGGCGATATCGTATTAAAGAAGCGGTTGCTTTTGGCCTTTTCGATCACGTCGCGCACATCCTTTACACCCGAACTGACGGCACTCAAGGTATAAAAAGTAGTCTCCAGTCTGGCCGCTATTATCTGAGCCAGTGTAGTTTTTCCTACGCCCGGAGGCCCCCAAAGAATAAATGACGGAACACGACCAGCTTCTATCATCTTGCGCAATACAGAACCCGGGCCGACCAGGTGTTTCTGACCCACATAGTCGTCCAGTGTCCTGGGGCGCATTCGTTCTGCCAACGGTTGATTCATGTTCACAAAATTCGCATATTATATTTACTTATCAAAAAACTCACCGTTAAAAAACCCGAAGCTTTTTGCTGTCTGGTCTTCTAACGGTGTTTATTATTTATTGTTGTAATCCGCGATTAACGGTTGCCATACATTTGTGTATAATATTTCAAATAATCGCCCCCTGCTATCTCTTCTACCCAAGCCTGGTTTTCAAGATACCAGCGAATGGTCTTAACGATACCCACTTCGAAAGAAGTTTCCGGTAACCAACCCAGTTCTTTGCTAATCTTAGAAGGGTCGATAGCGTAACGCTGATCGTGTCCCAGACGATCCTTCACGAAAGTGATCAGGTCGTAGTTAATCCAGTCGATGGCAATCTCGCCATTGGCATCCATCACTTGTTTCTTAAGCACCTTACGGAATTTAGGCTCGTCTGTCATCAATTGGCGAATTGTATCAATCGTAAGCTTTACAATCTCAATGTTTTGCTTCTCGTTGTGACCCCCTACGTTGTATATTTCACCTACGCGACCACGGCGAACAACTGCATCAATAGCCTTACAATGATCTTCTACGTACAACCAGTCACGTACATTAGTCCCATCACCATAGACCGGCAGCGACTTTCCTTCCAGAATATTCTTTATAATGAGAGGAATCAGCTTTTCGGGGAAGTGATACGGGCCGTAGTTGTTTGAACAGCGGGTAATGGTTACAGGCATTTTGTAAGTCTCGTTATAAGCCTTTACAAATAAATCGGCACTTGTTTTGGAAGCGCTGTACGGACTACGAGGATCGAGCGGAGTAGTTTCATGGAAATACCCTTCGGCACCCAGACTGCCATATACCTCGTCGGTCGATACCTGATGGAACCTAACACCTTCGCGCCAGGTAGGGTAACCCTGCTCGTCTTTACCGGTAACCCATGCGCGACGGGCAGCATCCAGCAAATTCTGTGTACCCAGAATGTTAACCTGCAAAAACAACTGCGGATTCTCAATACTGCGGTCAACATGGCTCTCGGCGGCAAAGTTCACAACGTAATCAAAATTGTACTTGGAAAACAGGCTATCAGCCAACTCTTTGTCGCAGATATCACCTTTTACGAACTCGCAGCGATCGCCATCGATATCCCCTGCAATCGTACCCAGATTACCCGCGTAGGTAAGCAAATCCAAAATCACAATCTTGCAATCCGTGTAGGTAGCAAGCATATACTTTATATAATTAGCTCCAATAAAACCGGCCGCACCGGTAACCAAATAAGTTTTCATTGTTATAGTTATTCTATATTAGTAAATATAATTAATGTCAGCTTCCGCCAGCAAAGGCGCTTTCATATCTTTATCAGACAGAATCAAATCCGAAGGATCAGCTATTCTCCAGTCGATGCCAATTTGCGGATCATCAAACCGCAGGCTGCGTTCGCAAGAAGGCGTATACGGATTATCTACCTTGTAAGTAAAAACCGCCCGTTCGCTAAGTACATGAAAACCATGGGCAAACCCCTGAGGAATATAAAACTGACGTTTGTTTTCGCCAGACAACTCCACCGCCATATATTTACCGAAAGTAGGAGACCCTTTACGCAAATCTACAGCCACATCCAGCACCGTACCCTCAATTACCCGCACCAGTTTAGCCTGCGAGTAAGGAGCCAGCTGATAATGCAACCCACGTAAAACACCACGGGAAGAACCCGATTCATTTTCCTGAATGAAATTTACTTTCCCAACGTGACGTTCAAAAACCTCTTGTTTAAACGCCTCCATAAAATACCCACGCGAGTCGGTAAGTACTTTAGGCTCAATAATCCATAAGCCGGAAATCCCGGTTTCTTTATATTCCATGTGTGTATTCTATAAGAAAAAACAAAGTAAGTCATTTTTACGTACATCTGCAAAACAAATATTTTCTTAACAAAAATAGACTGTAACACTTGCGCAATTGAAAAATATTACCTTACTTTGCACTCGCAATTCAAGAGAGACTTGCACTTGCGAAGGGTTCCTTGGCCGAGTGGCTAGGCACCGGTCTGCAAAACCGTCTACGGCGGTTCGAATCCGCCAGGAACCTCTAAAGCTTCATTCTTAGGAATGAGGCTTTTTTTATTTTAATGGAATTCAAGTAGTTAGCGGATCAACCCGAAAAGTTGGGGGCTATGCATAAATATTGGTTAATCTAAAAAGAAAATAGGAAATATTCTTTACCCCTCTCAGGCATGCCCTGAAACTTTTTATTTTAGCGTTGAAAGATTCAGCCGAAGCATTTGTCGACCGATTGTCAAAGTAATTGATGATTGTTTGATAGTGTGCCGAGATTGATCTTTTTACAGTGTTGAACTGTTTAAACCCCGCTTGTTCAATCTGTTCATACCAGTGTGCCAGACGAGTAAACGCAACTACTTTTTCTTTCACGGTATGATAGATATGTCTGAGCTGCATGGTCAGGTTGTAAGATCTTTCCAGGGAAGGATACCAATGAAAAAGGACTTCAGCTCTGGCCCTTTGATTCGGAGTCCATTTATTCTCTGTTTTAAATAGCAGGTAGCGGCTTCTTGCCAAAAGTTGTTTACGGGTTTCACCGTTTTTCAGAATTTCAGGAGAATACTTTCTTCCGGCTTCTTTAGCTAACTCCATCTCTTTACTTTCCTGTTCGATTGCCTCCCAGCGATGTACCACACGGATGTCCTGCAATGCTTCAGTGGCTAGCTTTTGTACATGAAAACGGTCGGTAACAAGAGTTGCTTTGGGAAACGCCCGCCGAACGATCATCTCCATATTGGCGGCCATATCGATTGTAACTTCTTTGACTTTTAGTCGTTTAGAATGATTGATTCTGTTTAAAACGTCAAGAACATCAGAGGCCATGGTCCCTTTTACGATAGCGACGATACTTCCTTTTTTACCTTTGGCTTGCTTATTGGTGAGAATCGTATAAAGTTCATCATAAGTCAGAGCCGTTTCATCCAGACTCAGATGGGAGCCAATGTTTTCGGGGAAAAGAACCCATTTGTCTGCGTGTTCCCGTTGGTCCCACTCATAGAAGTCAGATAAGAAGAGCCGGTATTGTTCTTCCAATTGCTTCCCGTCTACACCATAAAATTCACCAACAGTACGACAGCTAACAGGATGAGTATCTATGTAATTCTTTTAAAAAAGACGCAAATTCTTGCGTCAAACGAGTTCCTTTAGCTACCATATCCCAATTCCTGCAGACAATATCCCCTGTGCTATGATTGGTCCACCTTCTACGCCTTACCTGCAGAATCACCACTTTCCCTCGTAGGGGATAGTCTTGTATGGCTACACTGGGATAAAATCCTTTTGATTCAAGTTTATCTTCTTTATATTCCTCAGGAATAATATTGAGTTCTTCCAGATGAATGGTAATGGTCGAACTTGTCTTTTCTGCAAATACTACTTCAAAGTATTTTAATACGCCTTCCGGCAATAGCAATTCATAGCCTGTTTCCATAGCTGCAAATGTAGCTCCTTTTCTATTACCCCCCCAACTTTTCGGCTTGATCCTAGTTAGCTTTCTTTTTATGGTGTCTTACATGAAAAAAGTGTAGACCGACCCCCAAAAAACAGGGTAATGTAGCCCAATTATAGCCCGGAAAAAATTATGTCGACAATACGAACTTATATACGAAAACACAAACAAACCAAAGGAAACAGGCGATGTAGTAATAATTGTAGTAAAAATATCTTACTGATGTATTAAATCTTCTAATCAGTTGTCTTCGAATCTAAAAACATTTTTTCCGTTGTCTTTGTGATTTCTCACATAAATTGTCGTGACTATATGGAATGAACAAACGTGTGAATCATGTAATTTTTTTTCACTATTATGTAACACTATCATTGTTATATAACTATAACTTTGTTTTTCAAATTTGGTAGAGGAATTATTCATTTATAAAATGAATCGTACTGCAAACGAATTCATAGCCGGATAAGCGAGATATCAGTCTAGAAGCGTTGTCTTTTTACAATTATCCTGTCAGGCAAATAACTATCTAAAATCAGAACTTATGCCATCATTAGCGGCCATTTCTACTATTGACTTTCCTTTCAAAACTGATCAGCAGAAAGTGAAGCAATATGCCAACGAATTATTTGCCCCTTCGTACCCACAAGTGGAACGAATGCTGAGCGCGTTTGACAACACAGAAATAATTATGCGAAATTTCTGTAAACCACTTGATTACTATGAGGATCTTCATACTTTTCAAGAGCAAAATGCAGAATATATCCGGATTTCGCTGGAATATTCTGTCAAAGCAATTGAGGAATGTATTTCTTCGGCACACATTCTGAAGGAAGAAATCACAGACATCATTTTCATTTCCACCACCGGACTTTCCACGCCTAGTTTAGACGCACTCATCATTAATAAAATGAGGCTGAACCAGAATATCAATCGGATGGCCATATTTGGTTTAGGTTGTGGTGGAGGCGTAGCCGGTTATTCAAAAGCCTGTGTTCTGGCAAAAGCAAATCCAGATGCGGTAGTTTTACTGGTTGCAGTTGAGTTATGCTCGTTAACTTTTTTAAGAAACGATTACAGCAAGAGTAATTTCATTGGCTCCAGTTTATTTGCCGACGGAGTGGCTGCTTGCCTGATCACAGGAGATAAGTATGGGCTTAAAACCCAGAAGGCAATTACATTTCTGGGCAGTGAAAGTAAAATCTATTATGATTCATTGGGCGTTATGGGTTGGCAGTTTATGGACAGCGGATTTAAGGTCTTATTCTCGTCGGATATTCCAACCATAATCGCAAATAATGTACGAAATGACCTGACTTCATTCTTAGATAAACATCATCTGAAAATATCGGATATTAAAAATTTCATTTTCCATCCCGGCGGAAAGAAAGTATTGGCAGCTTATGAAGAAGCTTTGGAAGTGAAAGGAGATTTTTTGAAGAACACCCGTGAGGTGATGAATGAGAATGGCAACATGTCCAGCGCAACGGTTTTATATGTGTTGGAACGGTTTTTTAAGCAGGACTTCGAAAACGGTTATGGACTGATGGTATCCATGGGCCCTGGATTTTCATGTGAAATGGTTTTACTTCAAATGAATAAATAATACGATGGGTTTCATCTTCTTTATATCATTTATTATCCTGCTGAGAATAGGAGAATTAATCCTTTCGCGAAGGAATGAAGTCTGGTTGTTGCAGAATGGTGCCATTGAATATGGACAGAAGCATTATCCATACATTGTTATGCTTCATGTATTGTTCATCGTCTCATTAGTTATTGAATATTCAATAACTCAAACGGTGTCATTCAATCTATTTTTCCTTGTCTTTTATTTATTGCTTTTGATATTTAAAGCTTCGGTTATCCGGTCGCTGGGAAAATTTTGGAATACAAAGATTTATCATATCCCGGACTTTCCCTTGATAAAAAATGGGGCGTACAAATACGTTAAGCACCCGAATTACCTGATAGTAATTGCAGAAATCGCAATTATTCCGTTGGTATTTCATTTGTATTATACCGCTATTGCTTTTACAGTACTTAATGCAATCATGTTATTTGTAAGGGTTAAAGAAGAAAATAAAGTGTTGAAGATATAAATGCAAAGGGTATTTTTAAAACAAACCCTGATATATTTATTTATGATGCCTTTTTAGAACAAGACATTTTTGCTGAAGTAGGTAACATTATAATAAATGAAGTACTTTACAATTGATGAAACGGGTATTTACAGTTTTCATTTTTTAGAATGTAAAAAGACATAAGGAGTGTCTAAAATATAATGTCGTATTTTCTACCTTCAAAAAAAGGATTATTTTTGTCGACGATTACAATTGTATAAACCACTCAATTCGTTACTGTATGAAATACTATTATTTGGCTTTGTATTTGTGTTTACTGTTTCCGTCTTTTACCAAAGCGGAGTCTGCTCAGCTTAAAGAAAAAACTGTCGCTTCTAAAGCTTTCGGGTACAAGAATCCTGTAGTTACTGGTTTTAATCCTGATCCGAGTGTTTGCCGGGTAGGAGATGATTATTATTTGGTGACAAGTAGTTTCGAGTATTTCCCCGGTGTTCCTGTTTACCATAGCAAGGACCTGATTAACTGGGAACAGATCGGACACTGCCTTACCCGTGAGTCGCAATTACCTTTGAAGGGAGTCTGGCCTTCGGGAGGTATTTTTGCTCCCACTATCCGCTATCACGAAGGACGCTTCTATATGGTTACCACGTTGGTTTCTGATAAAGGAAACTTTTATGTGTATGCGGATGATCCTGCCGGTGAATGGTCGGACCCAATATGGGTGAATCAGGGAGGAATTGATCCCAGCCTTCTTTTCGAAGATGGGAAATGCTATTTTATGTCTACCGATAACGGTATTCGTTTGAGCGAGATTGATATTAAAACTGGGAAGAAACTTACCGAGAGTAAAGTTATATGGAATGGAACCGGAGGTCGCTATCCCGAAGCTCCGCATATCTATAAAAAAGATGGTTGGTATTATTTAATGATAGCCGAAGGAGGAACAGAGTATGGCCATAAAGAAACAATCGCCAGAAGCCGGAATATATATGGACCGTATCAATCCAATCCGTCCAATCCAATTTTGACACATATGAATGAGCATACGCAATCCAATCCAATTCAGGGAACAGGACATGCCGATCTTATTCAGGCGCATGATAGTTCCTGGTGGGTTGTGTTTCTGGGCTTTCGTCCGCAGTCGGGAACCCATCACCTGTTAGGTCGCGAAACGTTCCTTGCACCAGTAAGATGGGACGAGAATGCCTGGCCGGTAATTAATGCAACGGGTTCTGTTTCTATTGATATGAACTGTAATACTTTACCGCAGACTCCGGTTAAGCAAATGAATAAACGCACGGATTTCAAAGAAAATAAATTAGGCTTTGAATGGAATTATCTGCGCAATCCAAATTTCTCCAACTACACGCTGGCGGAAAGAAAAGGATATCTTAGACTAAAGCCTTCGCTTTCAACACTTTCTGATTTGGCGTCGCCCACATTTGTAGGAAGACGTCAACAACATATTGAATTTGAAGCAACCACATCACTTGATTTTAAGTCGACCGCCGACAATGAAGAGGCCGGGCTTACTATCTATATGTGCAATAATTCGCACTACGATATCTATGTAACAAATCAGAAAGGTGTTAGAATGCTCAATGTCAGATACCACTTGGGAAATATACAACATGTAGATAAAAGCGTTGAAATACCTGCGGGTGCGACCTATCTCCGCGTTGTGGGAGGGAAAGAGGATTACGCATTCTACTATTCTACAGACGACAAGAACTATTCGCTGCTTTCCAAATTGAACACAAGGTTTTTGAGTTCGGAAACAGCCGGAGGATTTACCGGAATATATATCGCACTGTTTGCCACAACCGATAAATCTGAATCTACATCCCGTGCAGATTTTGATTGGTTCGATTATGAAGGTAAAAATTGGTAAACTCTATTGCTTAAATAGCGGGATACTGATCGTAATACCAACTGCATCATACTTTCCTTTGTTGAATCCGGCAAAAATACCAGCTCGGGCTACTCCGCTAAAACCAATGGAGTAGCCAAGTTCGGTATAATTCCTTGAGGGAATCCAAAGAGTCCGTACATGCAGGGCTTCGTTGAACAAATAATTCTGCAGAAACGGGAGTCGTTTTATCAACAGATAATCTGATGTGTAATTAAAATGCCCTTGCAGCCATTGTTGGTTTGACGACCAGGCATAATTATCAAGCAGACTGAAGCTGTTTTCCAATGAATTTGCTGTAACAAATAGTTCGTTGGTGTTGAAATGCTTGTAATCGGGGAAAAACACCCTTTTGGAAGTCAGGAACTTTCCCGCGTTCAGCGTATAACTTATGTTATCAAAAGCATTCACCTTGACAAATTGTCTGATTTCGAACTCCAGCTTATTATAAGAAGCCGGGTTACTCTCGTTGGTGGCTATTCCTTTCTCATAATTAAGGGTGAAAGTAGGGTAGCGCGAATAGATGTATTTTTTCTTTCCCCTATACGAACGATAATAATAGCGAGGAGTGTATTCCAATTTCATAACGGCTTTTGTGGCCGTATTATCAGGCATATATTCTCCCTGTCCGTTAGGGATGTTAGGTTTGGGCAACTCACCAAAGAAGCTATAGCTGGTATTGTTCATCAGGGAATTCCGTTTCTCGTACTGCATTCCGGTTGTTAGAATCAGTCCGTTCGACACATCAATTTTGTTCATTATTTCCACAAATCTCTTTTGATAGAATGTTATCGGATTTTCGGCAAACAACAAAGATGAAATGGAGTTTATAAGACGGAGTGTACCATTGCTTCCGTTAAAATCGGTAACTGTATTGCCTCCGGAAACCTTCAGCACGCCATCTCGCATCGGAGAATAATTGAACGTAGCTGCTATATTCCAGTCAACGGCTTTTCGGGCAGTTGTATAGTAAACAGACGGAGCAATGGCAAGCGATTTTGTAGAATCGAATTCAAAGCCAAACGAAATTCGTTGTCCAATACGGAAACCATCCACAAAGTTATACTCAGGAACTGCTCGTAGCAATCCGCTATAACCAATCCGGAATTTCTTACTGAAGCGGATTGTTTCACCCATTAGCAGCTTGCCAGCCCAATAGCCAACGGTTCTGTTACTCAATGAGTCCCTTCGTTGTAACGAATCATTTACCAAAGTAAGACTATCCTTTATCTCGTAACTGTGCACTTCGTCCGGCTGTAAAGGTAAATTTCTCACCTCGTTCCAGTAAAGAGAATCGCGTAAGTCGGCAAGCGAATCGACTGTTATTTTAACCGGTGATTCGGTGTCAAGCAGCTCAAGCGATTGCCGTTTCATTTTTTCCTCATCAGGCTCTGACGCATCCTGCATCAATTTGGCCAGCTTGTAGGCTTCGCGTGTGGAAAGATTTTCTTTAGCTGAAAGGACTTCCAGTTGTTTTTGTGCTTGCTGTTGTTTCTTTATTTGGTGCTTCGGTTTTGTTATTGACTCTTTGGATGCAACCGGAGTAACCTTTTTCTTTTCTTCTTGAATAGCAGTTGTCCGCCGAGCTTCATTTACCAGAACGTCCTTATATCGAACAGACGAATAATATTTTCCGGATGCCTTGAATCCCATAATATCCACATTCATGTTTATATCATACGAAGTAGGCAGAAAAACAGCCGGCTTAACTTCGTTGAATGCCGCTTTGAAACGGGTTGTCATACCAAATTCGGTGCTGCTCAGATCAGCCCGTTGTATATTCCATGAGTTTTCGATAATATACAGCCAGCCCGAAACAAGTCTGGCATTCTTTTTTTTAGGCTGGACCCGTATTTTGTTAATCAGATGATCCCCTTCAGTCTCCACTCCTTCGAAAATAAATTTATAGAAAGAAAAAGCCCCCGGAGCCAAAGGCGAGATTTTTCCGAAAACATTCGGATCATAAATATTGGCAGTCATAACCTGCATCGCATCTCCGGCTTTCATGTCTGTGGGAAGCGTAGATGAGAAAGCAACTACCTTTTGTTCATATTTATTAGGAGCCGTAAACATCACCTCATTTTGCGATTCTATCAAAAAGAGTTTGTTCTTTATATTTTTCAGTTCCTGGTTACTTACTTTTATTTTCACTATAGCCGGAATTTTCTCCACCTTAATGGTTCCTTTCAGGTAAACACCCGCATTGTATTTTTTAACCTGATGTAGATAAAACGGAGCCATCGAAATAGCTTTCCGCATAATGGCATTGGCCGGGTCTTCTCTGTTGGCTGAAACCACCACCTCTTTCAAGGCATAGGTTTTCTTTTCCATTTTAACAATAACGGAAACAGAAGGCTTGTCGACTGTTATAGAAGTAATTTTACGTTCGTACCCTAATGAACTAAACTCGCAGGTATAGTTACCCTGATTAAGAGAAGCCTGAAAGTCTCCATTATCGTCGGCCGTAATTCCCAAAGCCAACTCCCGGATGTAAACAGTTGCATTGGGTATAGAAGATCCAGCACTATCAACAACACGAACCTTTAATGTCTGCGAAGATATGCCAAACGGAAGTAACATACAGCAAAGGAAGAGTATCCAGCTTTTCATTGATCAATCTACATTTGATTAGACCACAAATGTATGATTCATTGTATAAACAATAATCAAATGGTCGTTAATTAATCTTTAGTGTAACCATTTTATTTTTTTCTTTAATTTTAGTATCGTGTTAAAACGGCTTGTCGTGTTGCTTATTAGGGTATTAATGCGTACTATTGCATTTCTATTATTTAACCTAAAATATAAAATACATAGTATGAAACGACTCCTTGTTTTATTTTCCATTCTTGCGCTGGCATTATCGGCTCAAGGTCAGAAATTGCCTGTTGCCTGGGATGAACTTACTTCGCCCGATTTTATTAAAGCTGTTAAGCAATCAAATGGTGTATGTGTTATTCCCCTGGGAGTAATTGAAAAACACGGTCCCCATCTGCCATTGGGAACCGACGTGTTTTCGGCCCGTTCGAATGCGCTTTTGGCTGCCGGTAATGAATACTGCATTGTTTATCCCTATTATTTTGCAGGTCAGATTTATGAAGCAAAACATCAGCCGGGTACTATAACCTACAGCCCGGATATATTGTATAAATTATTGGATGAAACCTGTAAGGAAATTTCCAGAAACGGACTAAAAAAGATCATTCTTTATAATGGTCACGGAGGCAACACCAATTTTCTTCAGTATTTTTGTCAGGCACAACTGGCCGAACAAAAAGACTATGTGGTATACCTTTATAGTCCTGAAACAGATGTTGAAGCACGAAAACAAATCGACGCCCTGCTAATAAACAAGACCGGAGAACATGCTCATGAAGAAGAAACGAGCGAAATGATGATTGTCCGTCCGGATTTGGTTAAAATAGACCAGGCCATCACTCAGTCAGGCGCCGATCTTAACCGCCTGTCGCTTAAAGACGGTTATACCGGAATCTGGTGGTACGCCAAATATCCGAATCACTATGCCGGAGATGCGAAAGATGCCAACTCTGCTACAGGAAAAGTTGTGCAAGCACATTACGTCAAACAACTCACTGAATTTATCAAAACGGTAAAGGCCGACACCGACGCACAACCCTTGCAGAATGAATTTTATAAGGAATCCGCATCGCCCCTCAATACAAAAGTAAAAAACTGAGAAAATAGGTAGGCATGTTAAGCATGTGGGCTAATAAAAACAAAGGGTGTCCGAAACGAATTGGATACCCTTTGTTTTTTAGAAAGAGAGACAGTTTTTTTGAATTGCCTCGTCCGATTTTGTAATCTGCTCGACCGATAACTCTATATTTTCAGCAAATGGACGTGTACGGTAGGTGCAATTATTCATTTGGCACGTAGGGCAGTGATATTCATAACATGGATCCGAATGAATGGACAGCTGTACCTTGGTTGTAAACTCACAACCGAAGGCACTCTCCAAATCTTCGCAAGCCTTGTGGCTTTCTCTAATATTATAATACCAGGGCAGAGTAAGATCACAATCGATATGATACGTACTTCCGTATTTTACTACTTTAAGGTTATGCACATCTACCCAATGCGTTTTGCGGTTCCTGCGAATTAAATCAGATATCACCGAAAGGATTTCAGAATCTGCCTTATCCATAAGATTATCAATTGTTTTTCGCAGGATGCTAACTCCCGTAATTACAATAATACCTCCAAAGGAAATTGCCAACAAACTATCAATCCACCCTATTTTAGTTATATAAAGCAATATCAGACCCAAAACCAGACCAATAGAAGAATAGGTGTCGGATTGTAAATGTTTTCCTCCGGCAACTAAAGCAATCGAATTATGTTTTTTCCCTACGCGGATACTGTACCAGCCCAACAGGTAGTTTACTAATCCGGCAGCCGCTACAAGAGTAATACCAAGATCGAGTTGCTGAATCTCAGCAGGTATAAATATTCGCTTGATACCTTCATAAATAATAATTCCACCAGCAACCATAATCAGAATTCCTTCAATCGAAGCCGAAATCAGTTCTACTTTACCATGTCCAAACGGATGGCGTTCATCTTTAGGTTTACTGGCAAAAAAGAGGCTATAAAGGCTCACAAATCCGGCAATAACATTGACGATACTTTCCAAAGCATCGGTTAGAATTCCAACGGAATTTGTAAGGAAAAATGCTAAAAACTTCGCAACTAAGAGTAAAACAGAAATGGCAACTATTTTTCGTTGCACATTAACTTTATAGATGTCTATATTCATAAGGTTGTTATTTTCTGCCATTCAATACAGTTTCCAGTAAATCTGTAATTCCTTTGATTGCTCCATTAATGCCATATTCACTGATATAGTTTGTCAACTTGGCTATCAAAGGGAAAAACAAAACAATCAATCCAATAATTAACAAAATGAAAACTACAACGACTGCAAAGCAAAGAAATCTCAATTTTGGATTATTCTGAATTTTGTTGATCAGACTTAACCATTGATAGTTTTGTGCTCCTAACCAACCTAATTGACCATTTTGCTCTGAATTATAATTGTCATGCTTATCATGTTTATAATGGGGAGAATTGTCATGATGCTTATAGTCATGATGAAATTCATTAAAACTCA
The DNA here is from genome assembly GCF_963667135.1 of uncultured Macellibacteroides sp. NCBI lineage: Bacteria > Pseudomonadati > Bacteroidota > Bacteroidia > Bacteroidales > Porphyromonadaceae > Macellibacteroides > uncultured Macellibacteroides sp. The sequence continues at coordinate 2,675,574 of NZ_OY762974.1, forward strand.
TATATGTTTAATTTAAAATAAATGATGGATATGAATAAAGGAAATAGCATAAGACAAAAATCGGAAAGTCGAAATTTGCTTTATTTTATTGAAAAAGTAAATAGAAATTAGATGAGTTTAGGTGGTTGCCAAACAGATATTTTATATTGGCTGGGGGGATACAACTCAATCGAATAGAGATGTACCATATCTCCAAGGTTTTTGTTATCGGCTACATCTACAATGTGGATAAAGTCATCAAAATGCAGGTGACCATGATTCCCAACTGAATGTGAATTTCCGTACGTATCATGATATTCTGTCAGGTCTGTAAGCTCGAGAGAATCATGGGCAATACTAAATGTTATTATTCCAAAACAGCAGATCACTGTAATGAACAATGTAAATTGTATACCTATTTTTTTCAGATTCTTCATTCAGGGGCAAAAGTAATATTTTTAACAACAGAAATATCACTCATTAGATAAAAAGTGTATTTTTGTAAAATAACAGCAGGTTTTACTCGTAGATAAGACCTAAGTCCTAAACTATAAACCAATGAAAATTGCACATATTGCCATATGGACAGACAGGCTTGAAGAGATGAGAGCCTTCTATGTAAAGTACTTTCACGGAATTAGCAACGAAAAGTATGTGAATCCGGTTAAAGGATTTGAATCCTATTTTGTCCGGTTCGAAGGAGGTGATACATCGCTGGAGATTATGCGCAGCAGTCATATAAAAAACACGACACAGACCGAACATCTCGGTTTGTGCCATTTTGCTTTTGCTTTGGAAAATAAAGAAACAGTCAACGCTTTCACCGAACAAATGAGAGCGGATGGTTATCATGTCTTGGGTGAGCCACGTATTACCGGCGATGGCTTTTTCGAAAGCGTGATTGCCGATCCCGACGGTAACCGGGTAGAATTAGTGGCAGAGAATATTTAATCTGTTTTATACACGACTACATTGTTAAATGTTAAGCTTACAACGGGATAAGAATATGTGTCGAAAAACAGAGGCTTATTGTATTCAAACTGGAATAATTTTCCTATATATCTAGAGTTATAATGATTAATATTGATCATCTCATATTTTCGGCTTACGTAATAAGAACAACTGTCGCCTTCGAAACGAAGTACAACTTTGTTGCCTTCGCCCATTTTTATTTCAGATAGAACACCTTCTGCCTTATCCCTTTCAACAAAAGAGGCAAGGATTGTCCCAGATGCCAGAATAACAAAGGCCGTAACTAAAAACAGTTGATGCGTTTTCATAAATAAATATCATTAAATATTATTGTTGTCAGGTAAAACCAATTGTTTAATTTTTGTTCCTTATTTCAAAGACTTTCATCCCTGTTTTTTCTTGATTTCTTAAAAGTAAGCCCCCTCCCAATTTGGAAAGAGTGAGTAGATTAGCGATTTTTTTTCTTTAACAAATTTACGGAGAAAAAGAACCGACAATGTGTCGTTATTACAAATTCAATGTCTCATTTTTACAATTAATCACACAAAATTGGGATTCCAACGCTTCGTTTTTACAATTCCGTTCTGGTTTTACAATTGAAGTTGTCTTATGTTTAGTTTTATTTTTCGGTAAATCTCATTTAAAAGTAACTTTCCTAAGCGTCAAGCATATCCTGAAGTAAGAGTCTAATCGTCAATTTCAGTTAAAATTCGTAGTTTTGAAGTTGGATTGTTATACCTTTTTATAAGACAGACCGAACATCTCGGTTTGTGTCATTTTGCTTTTGTTTTGGAAAATAAAGAAAAGGTCAACGCTTTCACCGAACAAATGAGAGCGGACAGTTATCATGTCATGGGCGAGCCACAACACATTACCGGCTATGGCTTTTTAGAAAGCGTGATTGCCGATCCCGATGGCAACCGGGTAGAATTAGTGGCAGAAAATATTTAATCTGCTTTATACACGACTACATTGTTAAATGTTAAGCTTACAACGGGATAAGAATCTGTGTCGAAAAAAAGAGGCTTATTGTATTCAAACTGGAATAATTTCCCTATGTATTTGGAGTTATAATGACTAATATTGATCAGGTCATATTTTCTACTTACGTAATAAGAACAACTGTCGCCTTCGAAACGAAGCTCAATTTTGTTGTCTTCTCCTATTTTTATTTCAGATAGAACACCTTCTGCCTTATCCCTTTCAACAAAAGAGGCAAGTATCGTCCCAGATGCTAGAATAACAAAGGCTGTAACCAAAAACAGTTGATTTCTTTTCATATATAAATATATAATAAATTCATTGGTGCTTATTAGTTTATTGTATTCAAGGTATAAAAATAATGAATTTTGGTTTAAATTGCAATTAAAGTGTCTTTTATTTACTGTTTTATGCTTAAAAGCATGAATCTAACGTTAATTAATCTTTATTACAAATATCTTTCGAAAAAATAATCGGCACCCGAATCCGTTTTTTTCTTCAAAATATTTTTAAAATAAAACCCAAAATCAACTAAATTGAGATAATTTAAAGCTCATAAACGAATTTCATGCACCAGTTCGATAAATGTGTAAAGAGTCACGTAAATTGTAAAGCCATTGTTTAATAGTTTTAATTGTTAGTAAATAAATTGTTTGCCGATTAACACCCAAAAGGGTGCAACAGATTGTTTCCATACCTGGCGAACCCTGAAATTGCAAGGTTAATTTCCTATCCTAAATAAGCTTATTTGCGTTTAAAAATAAGCTTATCTCAACACTCAAATAAACTTATCTGAGCCTTAGAATCAATTGATTTCAAGACAGGAGAAGCTATCGCAGACCTAACCCCTTACAATTTTGACCTGTTTATAACTAATTGCTGATCATAGAGTACTTTTTAATGATTTATAGCCTCACCATGGCGTAAATATTAATATTTACGTCCAAACGGTATGTCCTTACGTGCATCTGCAAACTGCTAAATAAAAATTTTAATTTGCATATTATACAAAATGAATGGAATTTCGTCGATAAACACACCGTAATAAATGTGTATGAGTCTGTAATAAAGAAGATTAATGAATTATTATGATGATTAAAGAATTAAGAAAACCGTCAAAAAAGTATAACTTGCTTTTCCATCAATATGTTGTAATATTGCAACAGAAAGCAATTTTAAGCAAAACACGAAACAAATCACCTCCGCTTGCGGATGCGATTTAACCAAAGCCTGTCCGGATGGCAAAAACAAATCCGGAACGACAATAGCGATTGTCTGGAGCGTGCCCGGTAGTGGAAAAGTCTTTGAATTCCGTTTTTTTTTAAAGAGTATTAGAATTGGCATAATATATTTAAGAAGAAGGGGACATCCTTGGGGACATTTTTTCGCTGAAAGCCGCTTCATTGCAAGGAAAAAAACGGAAAACCTTGGGGACAATTAATTAAAGCAACATGTAAATGATTAAATTTTGATACGATGAAAAAGTTTTTAGCCATGGATAATTTACTAAAAGGCGGGTATTACAACATACCCAGAGTGATTTCAAGTCTGGGATTTATAATAGGACGTTATGCTGATAATCATATAAAAGTTATTGTATATGAAAAACAATTTGCTTTACTTATTTGTTAACAACTATATTTAGTTAACCGTAATTAATTATTCATTTAAAAAGAAAGGATCATAAAATGTTGTACTTGTATTTATTAGTAGTTGTTTTATTCTTGTTTTTTGCAGGAATCAGAATTGTAAGGCCTACCCAGCGTGGTTTGATTGAACGTCTTGGTAAGTATCATAAATTTGCTAATCCGGGATTTCACTGGATTATTCCGATTATCGATAAGCTGTATATTGTAAACGTAACCGAGCAAATGGTGGATGCTCAGCCTCAGGAAATTATCACCAACGATAATCTGAATGCAAGTGTGGATGCTCAGGTCTATTTTAAGGTAAAATGTGATGAGGAGAGTGTAAAAGGGTCTATGTATAGCGTGAATAACTATAAGTTGCAAATAGTAAGTCTGGCCCGTACTACTTTGCGTAATATTATTGGTACACTTACACTCAAATCGGCGAATAGCGAACGGGGTAAAATAAATGCAGAACTCTATGGAACACTTCATAACGAAACCCAAAATTGGGGTATTGAAATAGTGCGAACGGAGTTAAAGGAAATTGATCCTCCAAAGGATGTACAGGAAACCATGAATAAAGTGGTGAAAGCCGAAAACGAAAAGATCGCAGCAATAGATTCTGCTACTGCTGCCGAAACTGTTGCAGATGGTATAAAGCGAGCAAAGATAAAGGAGGCCGAAGGTTATAAGCAATCGAAGATATTGCATGCTGAAGGCGAAGCCGAAGCCATCAGGTTAGTTAATGAAGCTGCCGATAAGTATTTTGTTGGTAATGCGCAGCTTTTACGTAAGCTGGAGGCGCTGGAAACTTCTCTTGGTACCAATGCCAAAATCGTAGTTCCAACGGGTAGCGATCTGGTAAACGTGATTAGTGAGATGGCCGGTATTGTTCCTTTGGAGAGAAAGCAAAAGTAAGTTTGTAAAAATATTCCTTCTCTTTAGGGGATGTCCCTCTAGTTTGCGTCTCAATGGTAGTGTATTTGTTAAATGAATACACTACCATTGTGTTTAATCTTTTATGATACGTTCTAATTAATATGAAAAAAATCCTTCTTTTTATTTCTTTAGCGATGGCTTCGTTTGCAGCCGCAAAGGACGATGCTACGGTTGTAAGAGTCGATAGACTTCCTGTCGCTGTACGCAATAAACATTACGTGAGTAACCAGACACCTTTAATGCCCCAACAATTTATAAAACTGCCTGTGGGGAGCATTAGTCCGGAGGGGTGGTTGTTGAAACAGCTGGAGCTTCAGAGGGATGGTTTGAATGGGCACTTGGGCGAAATTAGTGCATGGCTTCAGAAGGAAGATAACGCCTGGCTGAAGACGGATGGTAAGTGGGGCTGGGAAGAGGTGCCTTACTGGCTTCGTGGTTATGGCAACCTGGCTTATATCATGAAAGATGAGGCTATGCTAAAGGAAACAAAATTCTGGATTGATGGAATTCTTAAGAGTCAGCGGAAAGATGGGAACTTTGGTCCTGTTCAGTTAAATGAAGGAAAACAGGATTTCTGGCCGAATATGGTTGTCCTTTGGATTGTTCAATCTTACTATGAGTATTCCAACGACGTTCGGGTTATTGATTTCATGTCTAAATATTGTAATTATCTGCTTACTGTACCGGATGATGATTTCTTATCAAGTTATTGGGAGAACAGCCGCGGAGGTGATAATCTTTGGAGTGTGGTATGGCTTTACAATCGTACGGGAGATAAGAATCTGCTGGCACTTGCCGACAAGATTCACCGGAATACAGCCGACTGGACTAAGTCAACGCAGCTCCCTAATTGGCATAATGTGAATGTGGCGCAATGTTTCCGCGAACCGGCCACTTATTTTTTGTTTAATAAAGATTCGGCTTTGCTTGAAGCCAGCTATAATGTGCAAAGTCTCGTACGCCGAACCTTCGGACAGGTGCCGGGTGGTATGTTTGGAGCGGATGAAAATGCCCGTATCGGTTTCTTTGATCCTCGTCAGGGTACGGAGACTTGTGGTTTTGTAGAGCAGATGGCTTCGGACGAAATAATGTTGCTTATCAGCGGCGATCCAATCTGGGCTGAGAATTGTGAGGATGTTGCTTTCAATAGTTTTCCTGCAGCATTAATGCCCGATTATAAAGCGTTACGCTATATAACAAGTCCCAACCATGTGGTGAGCGACAGTAAGAATCATAATCCGGGTATTGATAACAGTGGTCCGTTCCTGGCAATGAACCCTTTCAGCAGCCGTTGTTGCCAGCATAATCATGGCTTTGGATGGCCTTATTATGCAGAGCATCTGGTTATGGCAACTCCGGACAACGGATTGGCTGCCGTGATGTATACTGCGTGCAAGACAAAGGGAAAAGTTGGAGGCAACGGTGTTGAGGTTACATTGCATGAACAGACAAATTATCCTTTCGAAGAATCTATCCGGTTTAAGGTGAGTACCCCTTCTAAGGTTAGCTTCCCGCTTTATTTGCGTATTCCTTCATGGTGTAAAAATGCATCCATTTCTATTAATGGTAAGACCCAGAATATACAGGGTGCTTCTGGTAGTTACGCGTGTATTAACCGCGAATGGAAGAATAATGATGTAGTTGAACTTATGGTTCCCATGGATTTTACAGTTCGTCAGTGGCAGGTAAACAAGAATAGCGTGAGTGTAAATTATGGACCACTTACACTGTCTCTCAAAATAGACGAAGTGTACAAAAAGCTGGATAGTCGCGAGACAGCTATCGGTGATTCAAAATGGCAGGAAAATGCAGATGCATCTGCGTGGCCGACGTTCGAAATTTATCCGGGAAGTTCATGGAATTACGCTTTGATGGCTAACTTACCCATTACAGTAGAACGAAAGGCCTGGCCTGCTGATAACAATCCGTTTACAATAACCAGTGTTCCTCTCGAATTTAAAGCGAAAGGGCGGATTGTTCCTGAATGGATGATAGACGAGTATGGTTTATGTGGTGTGCTTCCTTACGAGAATGCAAAGAAATCGGATAAAATAGATGACATCAAACTAGTTCCGATGGGTGCAGCACGACTAAGAATAACGGCTTTCCCAACGGCTAAATAAATGAATAATAGCTTCCTCATCTCCTTAAAGGGTGGGGAAGTTCTATTTTAGGGGAAGTTGTTGTAGGTTTTCCAGGCTGTAGCGTGTTTGCGGTTGTGTTTCTTTGCACGAGCAGTTTTAGAAAAGATGGATTGCAAGAGGTCTTCGGCCGAAAAAGCGAAGCCTGCCGGAGTAGCTCTAAGTTCGTCCGACTTGCTGCTTACTTTAAATCCCGTTACTTCTTTAACAGGAAGAAAACTGAATTTTAGCTTGGCAAATACACTTGGGGGAATATGTAGCGTGTCTGTAATTTCCATGGGTACGCCGGTAACGGGTTTTAATCCGAAATCTTTTGTTATAGCGACCTTCAATCGGTAAGGTCTTGGTTTGGTTACTGGCTTGGGACTATCAAAGTTGATGAGTGTACCCGACTGTATGGCTCGCATTGTTTCTTCGTTCAGGCGGATTTTCTGTTTGTCCATTTGCCCATTATCAAGCCATATAGAATCTTTCTTTATCCCCTGAGCATTCATAAGACCCAGATTAAGCAGGCAAATGGAGAAAGACATAATAACACGGTTACTCATAAAGGGCTACTGATTTATTATTTATGATAGCTGACCACAAATATAAATGAATTTCATTCTCAAATGTTAATTTGATTTTTTAATTAATTCTATTTAATTCTTTTTGCCATTTCTTGTCAATTCGCAGGTCGTATTCTTTCATAACAGGAGGTTGAAGTTTTCTTTTTTTCGGTTACATTTGTTATATTTATGACAGAGATTTTTTGTCTTATTATTTAACTGTTTAATTTAATATTCGGGGAGGTGAAATTATGGCGACAGTTTACAAAAAGTTAGTGGAGAAGCAAAGAGGTTTTTTTGCTACAGGGGTAACCCGAAATGTTGATTTTCGGATTAAAAGCCTGAAGAAGCTGCGACATGCCATTCAAACCCGGAACGAACAAATAGCTGAGGCTTTGAAAAAAGATTTCGGAAAATGTGAGTTTGAAACATTTGCAACCGAAATTATGGGTACACTGGATGAGATTGATTTGGCAATAAAGAATCTTCATCGTTGGGCAAAGCCCCGTAAGGTGATTTCACCTCTTGTTTTATTTAAATCGACAAGTCGGATTTATTGCGAACCTTTTGGATCAGTGCTGGTAATCAGTGCTTGGAATTATCCGTTTCAGCTTGCCATGATTCCTTTGGTTGGCGCTCTAGCTGCGGGTAATTGTTGTATATTGAAGCCTTCGGAGTTATCTCCACATACGTCTGTTTTGCTTGCAGAAATTATACAGAAGTGTTTTGATGAGGCTTATTGCGCGGTAGTGGAAGGCGGCGTAAACGAGACCACTTCGCTTATTAATGAACGGTTCGATTTTATACATTACACAGGAAGTACCCGAGTGGGTAAAGTGATTGCACTTGCTGCGGCCAAATACCTTACGCCTGTAGTGCTTGAGATGGGCGGCAAGTCCCCGTGTATCGTTGACGAGACGGCTGATATCGAACTTTCTGCAAAAAGAATTGTCTGGGGTAAGTTCCTGAATGCGGGACAGACCTGTGTGGCACCCGACTATCTTCTTGTAAAACGGGAAGTGAAGGGAAAACTTGTTAAAGCTCTTGTGAAACAGATTAAACACTTTTATGGCGATGATCCTATAATGAGTCCGGATTATTGCCGAATAATAAATCAACAGAATTTCGACCGTCTGGCTGCTTATCTGGAAGAGGGCCATATTATTTGCGGGGGAAAAAAAGACAGGGTGTTGCTTAGCATTGAACCTACTTTGATTGATGAACTCACATGGGATAGCATGCTAATGCAGGACGAGATTTTCGGTCCGGTTCTTCCTGTAATGGAGTATGATGATTTATTGGATGTAATTAATATAATCAATGGAGGTGAAAGACCACTTGCACTTTATTTCTTTTCAAAGAATAAAAAAGATCAGCAACGGATTATCAAGGAGGTATCTTTTGGTGGTGGGTGTATTAATGCTACCGTACTTCAGACCGCAAATATGCACATGCCTTTCGGAGGTGTTGGCAATAGTGGCATGGGGTATTACCACGGGAAATGGAGTTTCGAAGCGTTCTCTCATAAAAAGAGCATCCTGAATAAATCACTACTGGTGGATTTTTCTTTCCTGTATCCTCCCTACAAGGACAAGGTTAAGCTGCTCAAAAAGTTTTTTAAATAATAAAGTTCATCTTTTCATTACCATGTTCATTGCCAGCTTTGTAGCCCAGTACTGAATCAGTACAAGCAAAATTCCTCCTGCAGCAATAAATGCGATAAGCATCGGAAACGTGATATGGAACGACAAAGATAGCATTCCCTGGAGATTGCCTGCCGTGAATTTATCAGACAATGCTATGGATGCCGAAAGTACACATATAATTCCCATCATAGTAGCGGTAAATAAGGAGACTTTCTTTATTTCTATTTTGTATGTTTCCGGTCTTTTGTTTTCGAATATCATTCTTCTAGACCAATAGCATCCCGCTAATAATCCAAGAAAAAGATGAAATAACGGAACTCCCATAAAGAATCCGAACAGACAGATACTATAGAACAGGAAAATAAGGATCATCCACCATTTAGGGATTTTGTAGGGATTGACTTTATATTTAATATGGAGCACAACAACAATTGCAATCCCTGTGATTATTCCGACTAGCATCATTGTTGAAATAATTTTTTCATTGTTGGTGAAAAAGTAGCACGTCCACCAGAACCCAAGGAAACAGGATATTGGAACGGTTAGCCAGATGAGGAAGGAATAAAGTTTTTTTTCGATTTGATTCATGAGATGATTAAGTTGTTCTTTTATAACGAAATATAGTTCATAAAAGTATACTTTCTATTATATAAAAACAAAAACTCCCGCATCCAACCTGATCAAGGTGGAAGCGGGAGAGGGGAAACCCTGAATTTTGATTAAATGTCTTTTACCTTAAGAATATTGTAGGAGATTTTTTCGTCGTATACATCTATTCCTTCTACTTTTTTGATGTACTTAACTACCTGTATAGTTACAGGAAGAATAATTACTTCATAGGCAGATTTAAGGAATGCCTGAATACCGATCATCATCAACAGCTCATTGGTAGGAATAACTCCTGCAAAGGCGATGGGGAAGAAAATCAGCGAGTCGGCAGATTCTCCCAACAGCGTTGAAATAACAGCCCGGGCCGAGAAGTGTTTTCCTTTGGAAGCCACTTTCATTCTACTCATCACATAGGCATTGATAAACGATCCGACAAGGAAGGCGCACAAACTGGCAAATACAATTCGGGGAGCCATACCAAATACGAAATTAAAACTTTCTTCGCCTTCCCAGAATGGGGCGGCAGGAAGCATAACGGCAAGCTGCGCGAAGCCAACCACCAGGAAATTCATGGCAAAGCCACTCCAGATGATGAGCCGGGCTTTTTTATAACCCCAAACTTCGGCAATACAGTCGTTGATGATGTACGAAATCGGAAAAATAAGCAATCCTGCTGTAGCGGTAATACCTCCTACCTGAATAACTTTTGTTTCCAATAAATTAGACGCTATAAGACATACATTAAAAAGTATAGCCAATAGCATAAACGGAATGGTTACTGTTTTCTGCATACTCTTGTTTTTTACGTGGTTGATCAAGCACACGGGAAACCATGACAGGCTTCCATTGTTATTAAACTATTTCAGGCGACAAAATTAGGCATTTATTTAATTCTGTGCAATAGGAATATTCTTAATTTGCCCGCATGATATAGACTATAACGATGGAATTAAAAAAAACTGCTATTCTTCTCGGAAATCTTTTACAGTTTTAAATGTTATGATTACTTTTGAATCGTTAAATAAAAAAAGTGGATGGATAGCTCAATTATAAAGTTTGCAAACAAACTGGAACTGCATTATTATTTTAGTGATAAATCGTATTACATCGATGCACAAGTGAAGCAACGGTGTGAAAAAGAGGTTATTTCGCTTATCCGCTTGCTGGCAGATCTGATGGATGTGAAGCTTACGGTTTACAGTGAACCTTCAACGGGCGAAGGTTACAAGGAAGTTTGGGGTGTGGCAGGAGAAAATGCCCGTTCAATTTCCGTGGTATTAAGTATTATGATGCAGTTGTTTACCCATCCATTTGTTTCATCCAATGGGCAGCTTACATTGGACCGTTCGGATGCCGATGAAGAACGGATGCAGAGAGAAATTGCAGCTTTGCGCAGGGAATTGAAATTGAAGGTTCCCGGAATCAATATTCCCCGTGAGTTGATTGAAGACCTGAATCTTTTGCCCAGGGTATGCAAATGCAAATCTAATTTCTACGAAGCACTTAAAGGATACCCGAAAGTTCGCAAGTTTTCCGTACGCGAGCTGAACGAAAGTAACAAAAGCCGTTCGGGTTTAATGGAAGTAAAACGTGAGCAGTTCAACTATTATATATTACGTACCGACGATTTGCCTCCGATAAAGGATATGAAGGCTTCCATCGAGATTGTATCGCCTGTACTTATGAAGGACAGCAAGTATCGTTGGAAAGGGATCTATAATAAAGGGGGTGAGATTATTGATTTCTACATGCGCGACGAAGATTTTAAGCGGGATATGGTAGACGATAAAATTGCCTTTACGAGCGGAATGTGTATCGATTGTGTTCTTGAAATAGATCGTAAAATGAACGAGGTTGGAGAGATAGTTAATATTAGCTATTCGGTGACGACTGTGATAAAAACACGCTTCGACAAACTCGAAATTATAACTCCTCAGGGAAAGAAACACCTCAAAAAGTTGGAAGCCGAAAAGCAACAGCTTACACTCGATTTGTTTGCCTGAAAAGGTATCTTCCAAAACTGTACAGACAAAAAGGGTATTTTCCTTATAAGAAAATACCCTTTTTTGTATCTGATAATGCGATATTAATTTTCGGGTAATAATTCTATCTCGTGTATCCAAAGGGCTGCTGAGGCATCGCTCGGCATGCGCCAATCTCCACGTGGAGAAAGACTTACTGATCCTACTTTAGGTCCATCGGGTAGACAGCTGCGTTTGAATTGTTGCATAAAAAAACGGCGAAAGAAGGTATGTAACCATTTCTTTATTATAGCACGGCTGTATTTTTGTCCGAAGGCACGTTCTGCAAGATAAAAAATCTTGGCGGGGGTAGCTCCAAAGCGAAGGAAATGATAGAGGAAGAAATCGTGCAATTCGTAAGGGCCTACGAGGTCTTCTGTTTTTTGTTTGATGTTACCGTTTTCATCGGCCGGAATTAATTCCGGGCTGATGGGTGTGTCGGCTATATCAAGCAAGGTTATGCGTGATTGTTCGTCTACACGGTAATTGGCAACCCATTCTACCAGCGAACGCACCAACGTTTTGGGTATACTGCTGTTAACCCCGTACATAGACATGTGATCTCCGTTGTAGGTTGCCCATCCGAGTGCAAGTTCAGATAGATCGCCGGTCCCTATAACCAAACCGTTTTCCTTGTTGGCAATGTCCATCAGTAGTTGCGTTCTTTCCCGCGCCTGACTGTTTTCGTAGGTTATATCGTGTACGTTGGCATCCTGACCAATGTCTTCAAAGTGTTGCAGGCAGGCGGCTTTGATGGATACTTCACGGGAAGTGATTCCCAGCGACTTCATCAAATCAAGGGCATTTTGATAGGTGCGGTCGGTCGTACCAAAACCAGGCATGGTAATGCCTAGTATCTGTTTACGCGACAAGCCAAGAACGTCGAATGTTTTTACACAGACCAACAGTGCCAGTGTAGAATCCAGTCCACCTGATATACCAACAACCACAGTCTTTGAATGGGTATGAAGCACACGCTTTGCCAGACCAGATACCTGTATATCAAAAATTTCTTCACAGCGCTCTGTCAAAGCAACTCCTGAGGGAACAAATGGATATGCGTCTATTATTCTTGTAAGAGCTCCTTCAACAGGAGAGATTCCGAAAGGTATACGTACCGGATTTGGATAAATCATATTCTCTAATCCTTTACAGAATCCCGTATTAATCTGTCGGTCGTGTTGCAAGTTATCGATATCTATTTCGTTAATTACAAGCTGTTCTTTTTGTTCAAATCTTTTGGAGGATGCGAGTATTGTGCCATTCTCGGCAATGATCGCATTGCCGGCAAAAACGAGGTCGGTGGTTGATTCTCCAAATCCGGCTGAAGCGTAGACATAACCACTCATACAGCGTGCAGACTGCTGACTAATCAGCGACCTCAGGTACGTATTTTTTCCGATCAGTTCGTTGCTGGCCGAGAGGTTTACGATAATGTTAGCTCCCTGCATGGCAAGGAGTGAACTGGGCGGAACAGGTACCCACAGATCTTCGCAAAGCTCGATACCTACAGATATGCTACCCGATTCGAACAACAAATGACTTCCCATTGGGTAGTTGCTGTTGCCAATCCGGATGGTATCGTGCTGCAAGTCATTGGCAGATGTAAACCAACGCTGTTCCTGAAATTCCTTGTAATTAGGAAGATATGTTTTAGGTACAACTCCCAAGATGTGTCCTTGCTGAAATACAACAGCAGCATTAATAAGCCGGTTTTCGGTGCGAAGAGGTATTCCAACAACTGTCAGCACTTGCAGATCTCTGGTGCTGTGAACAAGATCGAGCAACGTTTTCTCAGCCTGATCAAGAAGTAGTTTTCCTGAAAATAAATCCAGACAAGAATAAGAGGTAATGGATAATTCAGGGAAAGCGATAAGTTGCACACCAGCTTCCGAAGCCTTTTGTATAAGTTCCTTTAGTTGTGCTGCATTATATATGCAATCAGCAACGCGTACACTGGGTATAGCTGCTGCCACTTTAACAAATCCATGTTCCATAACCTGTATTTTTGTAAATCTTGATACAAATGTACATGATAATCTTTTAATAACCACCAGAGCTGGCAAAAATGTGCTTTTCATCTTTCGAGAGATTGAAGTCGGGAAAATGAAAAGGGAAATCTCTATCACAGAGACTTCCCTTCTACGCAAACACAAAACAATCAACAAAAAACTAACATTAAGTTTTTCTTATCTAATGAATAAAAGCTCGCGGTATTTAGGCAATGTCCACATCTGATCGTCAACAACCAATTCGAGCTTGTCGATATGGTAGCGGATTTCTTCCAACATAGGAACGATTTGATCGTGGTATGCAATTGCTTTAGAACGTTCGCATTCAATTTTATTGGCAACTTTGCGTGCTTCAATCATTGCATCTACCTTTTCTTTGATGAAGATAGTACGGTTCGCAATGTCCTCAATGATTTCAAGATTTTTGGCAGACAACAACATAGCCTTGTCAGCAGCAAATAAATCCTTCATCTTGTATACATTGTCGATAAGCGATGACTGATACTTGGTAGCCATTGGAATGATATGGTTCATTGCAAGATCTCCCAACACACGTGCTTCAATCTGAATCTTCTTGGTATACATATCCCATTTAACTTCGTTACGTGCGATAAGTTCCTTTTCAGTCATTACACCTGTTTCTTCGAACATTTTGATACTGCTTTCCATCAGGTAAGCGTCAAAGATAACCGGAACACTTGTTTCGCAGTCTAATCCACGTGCAAGCGCTTCTTTTTTCCATTCGTCGCTGTAGCCGTTGCCATCGAAAATGATAGCTTTGCAAGCTTGAGCATCTTTACGGATTACTTCAAGGATAGCAGCAAACTTATCTGTTCCAGCAGCAATTTTTGCATCTACTTCAACTTTGAACTTGGCCAGCTGATGAGCTACAGCTGCATTCAGTGAAAGCATTGCGCTTGCACAGTTTGCAGAAGAACCTACAGCACGGAATTCGAAACGGTTACCAGTAAATGCAAACGGAGAAGTACGGTTACGGTCGGTATTGTCGATCAACAATTCAGGAATCTGTCCGATATCTAGTTTCAATCCTTGTTTTCCAGCTAGGTTGAAGTCTTCAGGCTTGCTGTTAATAAGGTGTTCTAATACTTGAGAAAGCTGACTTCCAAGGAAGCTCGAGATGATAGCAGGAGGTGCTTCGTTGGCTCCCAGACGGTGTGCATTTGTTGCAGAAGAGATACTTGCTTTCAACAAAGCGTTGTGATCATAAACGGCTTTCAGAACGTTAACTACGAAGGTAACGAAACGAAGGTTTTCTTCGGTAGTTTTACCCGGACCCATTAATAAGATACCAGTATCTGTTCCTAATGACCAGTTGTTGTGCTTTCCTGATCCGTTAACACCCTTGAACGGTTTTTCGTGTAATAAAACACGGAATCCGTGAACACGTGCTATTTTACGCATAAGCGACATAATAAGCAGGTTGTGGTCATTGGCAAGGTTGCATTCTTCGTATATAGGAGCTAGCTCGAATTGGTTAGGAGCTACTTCATTATGACGTGTCTTAACAGGGATACCCAACTTCAAACTTTCGATTTCCAGATCCTGCATAAAAGCAGTTACACGGGTAGGGATAGCTCCAAAGTAATGGTCTTCCAACTGTTGGTTCTTTGAACTTTCGTGACCCATCAGTGTACGACCAGTCAACAATAAATCAGGACGGGCAGCATACAAACCTTCGTCCACAAGAAAATATTCTTGTTCCCAACCAAGGTAAGCAACTACTTTTTTTACATCAGGGTTAAAATAGTTACATACGGCAGTAGCTGACTTATTAACGGCTTCCAATGCTTTGATAAGCGGTGCTTTATAGTCAAGAGATTCACCCGTATATGCAATAAAGATAGTTGGAATACACAATGTGTCGCCAACAATAAACGCTGGAGAGGTTGGGTCCCAAGCTGAGTAACCTCTAGCCTCGAATGTATTACGAATACCACCGTTAGGGAAGCTGGAAGCGTCGGGTTCTTGCTGTATAAGTAGTTTACCTTCAAAATTTTCAATCATTCCACCTTTACCATCGTGATCCACAAAGGCATCATGCTTTTCTGCAGTACCTTCAGTAAGTGGATGGAACCAGTGTGTGTAGTGAGTCGCACCCATTTCGAGCGCCCATTTCTTCATTCCTGCAGCAACAGCATCAGCTACTTCTCGGCCCAGAGGAGCTCCGTTATCAATAGAATTTACTAATTGCTGATAAGTCTTTTCCGGTAAATACTTGAACATTTTTGCCCGGTTAAATACCAGAGATGCATAGTATTCGGAAGGTCTTTCCTTCGGTAACTGTACATTTACTGCTTTCTTTTTGAAAGCATCTTCTACTACGTGAAATCTTAATTTTGACATGATACCTAGTTATTATTGTTGTTGAAGTTATAGTAAAAATATATTGTTTTTATAGCATACATCGAATTGCTCTTCCGGCCAGATAGAAGCTTGAACTTCTCCGATATGGGCTTTCTTAAGGAAGAACATGCAAAGTCTGGATTGTCCGATTCCACCACCAATAGAAAGAGGCAGTTTGCCATCAAGCAATGCTTTGTGAAATTCCAGCTCTTTTCGTTCCGGACATCCGCAGATATCTAATTGCTTAGTCAGAGCGTCACGATCAACACGAATTCCCATAGATGAAAGTTCGAAAGCACATCCCAGAACTTCGTTCCAAAGAATGATATCGCCATTCAATCCGTAGAAACCATCGCTGTTAACAGAGCTCCAGTCGTCATAGTCCGGTGCGCGTCCGTCGTGTCTTTCGCCGCTGGTAAGCTGAGCCCCGATTCCGATAACAAAAATGGCACCGAACTTATGGGCTGCTTTGTTTTCGCGTTCTCTGGGGTCTAGTTCAGGATACATCAGCTGCAATTCTTCCGAATGAATAAACGTAATGTTTTCCGGAAGAGATGGCGTGATATGAGGATACTGGTCGTAGACCATTGTTTCTATTTCTCTCAGTAATGTATAAATCTGACGAACAGTTTTCTTTAAATAATCAAGGTTCCGGTCTTCTTCACGAATCGTTCTTTCCCAGTCCCATTGATCTACATATAGAGAATGAAGGTTATCTAATTCTTCGTCGCTGCGAATAGCATTCATGTCTGTATATAAGCCATATCCGGCAGGAATGCCATAAGCTCCTAATTTCATGCGTTTCCATTTAGCTAAGGAGTGAACTACTTCTGCTTTGCGATCTCCCATGCATTTGATGGGAAATGTTACAGCACGTTCTACTCCGTTTAAGTCGTCGTTAATTCCTGTTCCCGAAAGGACGAACAGCGGTGCGGTGATTCTGCGAAGATTAAGTGTTTTCGACAGTTTTTCCTGAAATCTTACTTTTAATAGCTGAATAGCTTGCTCAGTAGTTTCTGGCAAAAGCTTTTGCTTGTAGTTGCTTGGAATGATAAGTGACATAATTCTTTTGTTTTTGTTTTGTTGATTATTATTGTGAAACCGGACTCCTGCCTGTGTAAAACAGGAGTCCGGATGTGATATTAATTGTTATAAGCGGTTTCACCATGTTCGTAAACATCCAAACCTTCTTCTTCAACACGTGGCGGAACTCGTAATCCAACAGTTTTATCTACAATGTAGAATAAGATGAATGTGAGTACGGCACTATATACAATACTGACTCCTGTAGCAACTATCTGTATCCACAATTGATTCCAGTCTCCATATAATGATCCTTGTACTCCTCCTTCTCCTGTAATTGCCTGAGTTGCGAAAACTCCGGTAAGAATAGAACCCACAATACCGCCGATGCCATGAACTCCAAAAGCATCCAATGAATCATCATATTTCAATCTGGGTTTAACACAAGCAACCATAAAGAAACATAAGATGGATGAAGCAGCTCCGATGGCAAACGCGCCTAGTACACCTACGGTTCCTGCAGCAGGTGTAATTGCTACTAATCCAGCAACGGCACCGGTACAAGTTCCTACAATGGTTGGTTTTTTGTGAAGCACCCAGTCTATAGTCATCCAAACGATGGCAGCAACCGAAGTGGCAAGATGTGTTACCAGGAATGCATTGGCTGCAATTCCATCCGCTGCAAGCCCACTACCTGCATTAAAACCGAACCAACCTAACCAAAGTAAAGCGGCACCCATAAATACGTAAGTAATGTTGTGAGGTGTTGTTGGACGACCAGGCTTGTAATCTTTTCTTTTTCCAATCATGATAGCCATAACGAGAGCGGATATACCTGCATTGATGTGAACGACTGTACCTCCTGCAAAGTCGATAGCACCCATTTTCTGTAACCAACCACCTCCCCATACCCAGTGAGCCATAGGATTATAAACTAAAATAGTCCATAGGATGGTGAAAAGCATAAACCCTGAAAACTTGATTCTTTCTGCGAATGCTCCAATAATTAAAGCCGGAGTAATCACAGCAAACATGCATTGGAACAAGACAAACAGAATTTCAGGGATATTTCCTGCTGATAAAGAATCTAATGTAATGCCATTTAGAAATAGCTTATCTGAACCACCGATGATTGCTCCCCAAGGGCTTCCCGATTCCATGAAGCTGGTACCAAACACCCAACTATATCCAAATGCAACCCAAAGGATGCTGATTAATCCTACGCAAAGAAGACATTGCATTATAACGCTTAGCACATTCTTTTGACGAACTAAACCACCATAAAATAAGGCCAGTCCCGGAATTGTCATAAGCATAACAAGTATAGTTGCTACAATAATCCAGGCTGTATTTCCTGAATCCAATGTTGCGGCTTTTTCTACAGCTGCTACTACTTGCTCTGCTGGAGCCGATGTAGTTGTCGTTGTTTCCACAGCTGCAGGTGTGACCGAAGTGGAATCCTGAGCCACCACCAATGTAGGTGCGACTAATACGAAAAACACTAAAATTGATATATATATTTTTAATCTACGTTTCATATTTCTTCTTTATTTAATATTAAATTTCGGCTATTTGGCATCATATAACGAGATGTCCCCATGTTCTCCGGTTCGGATACGGATGGAATCTTCTACTGGAGTAATAAAGATGCGACCATCTCCAATTTCTCCGGTTTGTGCTGTGTCAATAATAGCTTTTACTGTTCTCTCTACATTTACGTCGCGAACTACTAAAATGATCATAGTCCTTTCAATGTAGCTGGTATCATAAACCACTCCACGATATATTCTTTCTTCATGGGTTTTTCCTACACCACGAACATCGTAATAAGAGAACCATTCAATATCTGCTTTAAGAAGAGCTTCTTTAACATCTTCGAATTTTGTTTTACGGATAATTGCTTCAATCTTTTTCATACCTTTTCTTTTTACTTTGTTCTTTTTGATAAAGGGAGTATAGAGAGGTTAACCGCCAGGCTGGTTGCGGCATAACATTCTATAAAATCAATAAACACGGCTAACCTCCTATACATTCCTTTATTTATTTTAGATAACCTTAATGCGTATTATAAACTGAGTCCAAACACTAAAAATACGTTGTCACGGTTTGGAGCTACAATAGCCTGGGCAAATACCGGAAGAGAAAAGCTATCTGTAAACTTTATGCTTTTACTTGCTTTTACAGATACTGTAGATAGGGCAAAGCCATCAGTTCCTTCACGGTGATACATCCCAGTCCAGGGAGATACGCCTATTGATGCGGTTACATCTACATCGGATACTTTAAATCCATATCCGGCCTCCACGAAAGTAGAGTATTGCTGATTACCGTCTGCATTTTTATCACCGTCCATTCCGAAAATGGTATTCCAGTTAATGTAGAGGGGTAAACTTTCACCAAAATTGTAACCGATTGTTCCTTCAAAAAAGTGATAAGCTGAATAATTTCCGTAACGGTTTCCTTCTCCGGCCCACCAGTAATCAGTGGCTGCCAGTGTAAGTCCTCCCGTTGTATACCCCAGTGTGAGATCAAACTCTTTGGCTGTGGTATTGAAATCCGTAGATCCCCAGGCTGTTAATGATAATCCGGCATATGATGCCTTCAGACTAGGTTGAACGGATGCACTTGTTTGATAAACGCCTCTCCATACATAGCTACTGACCAAATCGGCGGCAGGTGTGAGTTCAAATTTGCTCTCATTCTGAGCATAACCTGAAGTTGTCAATAAAGTTGCCGTAACCATTGTCAAGAATTGATTTAAAGTAAATACTTTCATCTTGTTTACTTTTTTAATTTAAAACTAATAACTATCTGTAGAGCGCGCTTCTCATTCAAATTATATTAGCCATTTTTTAAGCCGGGCCATGGCTTCCAGGGTATTATCCCTGTCTCCGAAAGCTGTGAGTCGAAGGTAACCTTCACCACTTGGACCAAATCCAACGCCTGGAGTACCAACTATACTTACTTCGTATAGCATTTTTTCAAAAAACTTCCAAGAACTTAGTCCGTTAGGAGTCTTAATCCAAAGATAAGGGGCGTTGTCACCGCCAAATACTTTGAGACCGCACTGCTGGAGTCCTTCTTTCATAATACGGGCATTGGTCATATAGTAATTTATAATTTCCTTTACCTGTTCTTTCCCTTCAGGTGAGTATACAGCTTCTGCTGCCCGTTGGGTAATGTAATTTGTACCGTTAAATTTGGTACACTGGCGACGATTCCATAGCTTGTTAAGCTGAACACGTTCTCCTTCAAGCGTAAATCCATTTAATTCTTTTGGTACTACCGTATATCCACAACGCATTCCGGTAAAACCTGCTGTTTTTGAAAAACTTCTGAACTCAATGGCGACTTTTTTTGCTCCCTTAATCTCATAAATAGAGTGGGGAATATCCGGATCCTGAATATAAGCTTCATATGCTGCATCAAATAATATAAGTGTATCGTTTGCCAATGCATAATTCACCCATCTTTTGAGTTCATCTTTAGTCAGTGTTGTACCCGTAGGGTTGTTCGGGTAGCAGAGATAAAGTATGTCAACTCTCCTGGATGGCAATTCAGGAATAAAATCGTTCTCAGCAAGACAAGGAATATAAACAACGTTACTCCATTTTCCTCCTGATTCTATGTTCCCAGCCCTGCCACTCATAACATTTGAATCTATGTAGACAGGGTAAACCGGGTCAGTAACACCTACGCTGTTATCGTGCCGTAGTATGTCGCCAATATTTCCGGTGTCACTTTTTGCTCCGTCACTAATAAATATTTCATTTGCATCCAGCGTAATTCCTCTGCTGGCATAATCATTTTTAATAATGGTCTCGATCAGAAATGGATATCCTTGTTCAGGACCATATCCTCTGAATGTTTCCTGTACGGCCATCTCATCAACGGCCTTATGCATAGCTTCAATGATGGCGGGTGCCAACGGTTGGGTTACGTCACCGATACCCAAGCGTATTATTTTTTCTTTCGGATGGGTTACCTTGTAAGTATTTACCTTTTTCGCTATATCCGAAAAAAGATAATTACCCGGTAACTTCAGAAAATTTTCATTAATAAGTGCCATACTTCTCAAATTTTTGTTGTTGTTGTGTTTTGCTTTACTTTACTCTTAAAGGCTTAATTCTCCTTCGAAAACTATAACGGCATCTCCCGTCATAAATATTTTTTGTGTTGCTGAATCCCATTTGATTGTTAACGGACCGCCATCCATAATAACTTTAACTTCGCGATCTGTTTTATGATTGATAACTGCCGCAGTAGCTGTTGCGCAAGCACCGGTTCCGCATGCAGAAGTAATTCCGGACCCTCTTTCCCATACGCGCATTCTAACTTCGTTTCGACTTAAAACCTGTACAAATTCAACATTCACTCGTTGTGGAAAATAGGGATGATGTTCAAACAGAGGCCCAATTTTTGCAAGATCTATTTCATCTATCTTGTCTACAAATATGACTAAATGAGGATTCCCCATTGAAATTGCTGTGCCAACAAAAGTGTAACCTCCAGCTGATACATGCTGCGACACAAGGATGTCTTTTGTTCCATCTGAAAAGATAACCTCTTCGAGTTTTGGATTACCCATATCTACCGTAATCTCAGTAACAACATCGTCTTTAACTGTTAGATGAAGCTCTTTAATTCCAGAAAGGGTTTCGAGTGTAACTACGTTTTTATTTGTAAGCCCCTTTTCGTATACATATTTTCCAATGCAACGACTGGCGTTACCACACATCATTGCTTCAGAACCATCTGCGTTAAAAATTCGCATACTAAAATCAGCAACTGAAGATGCACCAATCATTACCAAACCATCCGATCCAATGCCTGTGCGGTAACAACTCCACTTTTTAGCGAAATTCTCGGGATCTTCTATGGTATACATCATTGTATTAACGTAGATGTAATCGTTTCCCGCTCCATGCATTTTGGTGAACTTAATCAGGTTTGTCATTTTATTGCGTTAGTTTAAATATTGCTTTCTTTTTGTTTATTGATATCGCAAATATACATCGTTTTGGTATATATGCAATAGTATTTGAGTATTTAGTGTAAAATATATTGTAAATCTTTCGTATTGTTTGGATTATTATTCTGAATATTTCGGATTGTAAGAATGAAAGACGATTGTCTTTCATATTGATATTTTTTTGTTTTTCTGTGTGTTCTCATTTATTTAGTTTTTTTTTAAAAAAAGAACCGGACTTGCATGGTACTGTGATAATATAACAGTATCAAATCAAATCCGGTCGGAATATAAGCAGAGAGTTTCTTAATATGAATCAGTATGGACACCCTTAACGGCACGCCCGGAGGGATCGTTCATGTTGCTAAATGTTGAATCCCAGGCTAATGCTTCGGCAGTACTACATGCAACTGATGGTACAGATGGCACGGACTTGGCCGCAGAAGATGACGGAAAATGTTCCTCGAATATTGTCCGATAGTAATACTCTTCCTTGTTCTGAGGCGTATTGATAGGAAATCTTTTAGCTGCACGAGCCATTGCCTGATCGGATACTGCTTCTGATGTAATCATTTTTAGTGAATCTATCCAATTGTAACCTACACCATCGGAAAACTGTTCTTTTTGTCGCCATGCAATCTCCGGAGGTAACATATCTGAAAATGCTTCACGAAGAATTTTCTTTTCTATTACTTTTCCAGGCGCCATTTTGGCCACCGGATTTATTCGCATCGCCACATCCAGAAATTCTTTGTCAAGAAAAGGAACGCGACCTTCAACACCCCATGCACAAAGTGATTTATTTGCCCGAAGACAATCATACAGATATAGTTTACTTAGTTTTCGAATTGTTTCCTCATGAAAAGCAGATGCATTTGGAGCTTTATGAAAGTATAGATAACCTCCGAATATTTCGTCTGCGCCTTCCCCTGAAAGTACCATTTTGATCCCCATGGATTTAATGACCCGGGCAAGCAAGTACATCGGAGTTGAAGCCCTGACAGTTGTTACATCATAAGTTTCAATGTAATAGATGACATCGCGGATTGCATCCAACCCTTCCTGTACCGTATAATTTATTTCATGATGAACTGTTCCAATATGATCAGCAACTTTTTTTGCCGCAGATAAATCGGGAGCTCCTTTTAACCCAACAGCAAACGAATGTAGCTGAGGCCACCAGGCATCGGAAGTATTATCTGTTTCGATGCGTTTTGCCGCATATTTTTTTGCGACAGCGGATATAATGGACGAATCTAATCCACCTGAAAGAAGTACGCCGTAGGGAACATCGCTCATTAGTTGTCTTTGAACAGCTGCCTCCATGGCATCATGCAATTCATTCACATCAGCTTCATTGTCTTTTACTGCATCATATTCCATCCAGTCTCTCGTGTACCAGCGAACTGGCTCAGGGTCTTTACTATAGTAATAATGACCTGGAAGAAATGGTTCGTAATGAGCGCAAACTCCTTCTAAAGCTTTTAGTTCGGAAGCAACCATAAGATGTCCCTGATCATCATAACCCATATAAAGAGGGATTACTCCAATCGGGTCTCTGGCAATCAAGAATGTGTCTTGCACTGCATCATACAATGCAAAAGCAAATATACCATTTAGATCTTCCAGAAATTCGATTCCTTTTTTCTGATATAGAGCAAGAATCACTTCGCAGTCAGAACCAGTCTGAAATTCATATTCATCTTTTAGCTCCGCCCTGATCTCACGGTGATTATAGATTTCACCGTTAACACAAAGTATAAGATTACCATCTTTACTTTTTAGCGGTTGACCTCCAGATTGAGGATCTACTATGGAGAGTCTTTCATGAGCAAGAATTGCATGCTTTTCGGCATAAATTCCCGACCAGTCAGGTCCCCGGTGACGAATACGTTTTGACATTTTCAGAGCTTGCTTACGTAAGGCCTCTGTCTGAGAATCAATATTGAATATTGCTACTATACCACACATACTATTTACTTTATAAGGTTATCGACGACAAGTACGAGTCTATAGCCTTGGCCGTATCACGACCGGCAGCCATCGCCTTAACCACAAGACTTGCTCCGGTGGTAGCGTCTCCGCATGCGAACACATTGGATACGCTGCTTTTGAAAGACTTATCTATTGTTATATTTTTACGGTTGTCAATAGTCAGTTTGGATGATTTGATAAGTCCTTCCTGCACCGGATGTACAAATCCCATCGCAAGAAACACCAAATCAGCTTCGATGATTTCTTTTTTACCAGTTAATTGCATTTGCATACGACCATCTTCTCCCGTTTCCCAGGTAACCTCTTCTACTTCAACACCCTTTAGAATCCCTTTGTCGCCTATAAAACGACAGCTCGTAAGACTCCATCTACGTTCGCATCCTTCTTCGTGCGAACTAGATGTTTTTAGTACTTGCGGATACATCGTTGGCCAAGGTGTAGCCGGGTTATAACCTACGGGAGGTTTTTCCAGAATTTCAATTTGAGTAACCTTGCTTGCCTTCTGGCGATTGGCGGTTCCAACGCAGTCAGACCCTGTATCTCCACCCCCTATTACCAGAACTTTCTTACCTTTGGCATTGATAATTTTACCCGGAGCAACTTCAATGCCCTCGAGTAAACGGTTCTGCTGTGAAAGGTAGTCCATTGCAAAGTGGATGCCTTTAAGGTTACGACCTTCGATTGGAAGGTCGCGTGGAACTTCTGCACCGATAGCAATACAATAAGCATCGAATCCGTCAGGAAGCTTATCGATTTGCGTACCTGTTTTAAATACAACACCTTCTTCTCTCATCAGATCAATCCGGCGCTCTACTATATTTTTGGCAAGCTTGAAGTTCGGAATTCCATAGCGAAGCAAACCACCAGCCATTTCATTCTTTTCAAAAACCGTAACCAAATATCCCTTGCGGTTTAAACGATTGGCAGCAGTCAGACCGGCAGGTCCCGATCCTATTACGGCAACTTTTTTACCATTCCGTTCCGGGTGGTGAACCTTTATATAACCTTCAAGAAAGGCTCTCTCTGCAATGGAAACTTCGTTTTCACGGATGGTAACAGGCTCGTCTGCGCTTAGTTTAAGAACACAGCTTTTTTCGCATGGAGCAGGACAAATTCTTCCTGTAAATTCCGGAAAATCGCAAGTGGATTCAAGAACCTGATATGCTTCTTTCCATTTACCCATGTAAACTAAATGTTGCCATTCGGGTTGTTTATTACCCAGGGGACAAGCCCAGTGGCAGAATGGAACACCACAATCCATACACCTGGATGCCTGTTTCATCCGGTCGCTTGTGTTTAACGTTTGTTCCACTTCTCCAAAATCGTTTACCCGGTCGTGTACAGGTCTGTAACCTGCCTCTTTTCTATTTATTGTAAGAAATGCTTTTGGATTTCCCATTGTTTTGTTCTTTTAATCGTTAGTAAATAATTTCGCGGACGGATTAATAGTCCCTTTGCATGTCTGCAATTTTTTGTTGCAGTTTCTTCATCTGTTCTTCCTGAAGTACCTTTTTATATTCGATCGGTACAATCTGGATAAACTGATCCACATATTTGTTCCAGGCATCAAGCATGGTTTTAGCCAGCTTACTTCCTGTATAATAGTAATGCATGCGGATTAACTCGTGTAATTCCTTCCGGTAACTGTTTTCTTCAATCAAAGAAAGTTCTACCATTTCCATGTTACAGAAGTAGTCGAAATCATTATTCTTGTTCCATACATAAGCAACACCTCCACTCATACCGGCAGCGAAATTACGACCTGTACTACCAAGAACTACCACACGTCCACCTGTCATATACTCGCAGCAGTGGTCGCCAACTCCTTCAACAACAGCTGTTGCTCCAGAGTTTCTTACACAGAAACGTTCGCCCACACGGCCATTGATAAATACCTGACCAGAAGTTGCTCCGTAAAGCAACGTGTTTCCGGCAATTGTATTTTCTTCTGCAATAAATGTGGAACGGATTGGAGGCATAACGGAAATTCTACCACCGCTTAATCCTTTTCCCAGATAATCATTTGCTTCGCCTTCAAGCTTGAAGTGAACCCCGTGAGAAAGGAATGCACCGAAACTCTGACCAGCCGAACCCTTGAACTTGATATTCAACGTATCATCAGGAAGTCCGTTATTACCATATTTTGAAGCAATTACTCCCGAAAGCATTGCTCCGACACTTCTGTCAGTATTTGCAATAGTATAATCCAATGATACCTCTTTAAGTGACTGGATAGCTGGAGAAGCCTGGATAATCATTTCCCTGTCTTTTACAGATTCAATGTTGTGATCCTGTTTGGCAACATGGTGAATGGCTGTTGTTAAAGCCTGTTCAGGCATATGAAGCAATCGTGAGAAATTGAGTGTTTCAAATTTCTTATTTGTATATGAGGTTCTGCGAACAATCAGATCCGTACGACCAATAATGTCATCCAGTTTGGTAAATCCCATTTCTGCCAAGTGTTCACGAACTTCTTCTGCCAGATAATTAAAGAAGTTAACTAAATACTCGTGCTTACCGTGGAATCGTTTACGTAGTTCTTCATCCTGTGTAGCTACGCCAACAGGACAGGTATTCATATGGCATTTGCGCATCATCACGCAACCAAGAACAATCAGGGCAGAAGTTGCAAAACCATATTCTTCAGCACCAAGCATGGCCATCATTACGATGTCGCGTCCTGTTTTTATCTGTCCGTCGGTTTGTAGTGTAACCTGACCACGAAGACTATTAATTACCAGTGTTTGCTGTGTTTCGCTCAATCCTATTTCGGGAGGTAATCCGGCGTAGCGGATAGAACTTGCTGGACTGGCACCTGTACCTCCTTCTGCTCCGGATATAACAATTCTATCTGCTTTTGCTTTTGCTACACCTGCAGCAATAGTTCCTACGCCACTTTCAGAAACAAGCTTTACACTGATCTCAGCTTTAGGATTTACGTTTTTTAAATCGAAAATAAGTTGAGCTAAATCCTCGATAGAGTAAATATCATGATGAGGAGGAGGCGATATAAGCGAGATGCCTGGTATCGAGTGACGGGTGCGGGCAATAACATCGTCTACTTTGTAACCCGGAAGCTGACCTCCTTCGCCGGGCTTTGCACCCTGCGCAATCTTAATCTGGATTTCATCTGCATTAACAAGGTATTCGGTTGTTACACCAAAACGACCTGAAGCCACCTGCTTGATAGCAGAACGAAGAGATAGCCCGTTCTCCAAAGGAGTAAATCTGGCTGCATCTTCACCACCTTCACCCGTATTGCTGCGTCCTTTAATTTTATTCATGGCCATGGCCATCGTTTCGTGAGCTTCTCTGCTGATAGACCCATAACTCATTGCTCCCGTAACAAACCGTTTCATAATGTTTTCGGCTGGTTCCACTTTGTCGATGGATATCGGGTTGCGTTTAAATTCCAGAAAGTCACGCACAAAAATTGGCTCTTCCTTTTCGTCGACTATTTTTGAGTACTCTTTAAATTTCTTATAACTACCCAGGCGGGTTGCCAGTTGGAGGGTAGAAATAGTTTCAGGATTCCATGCATGTTGTTCTCCGTCCTTACGGTAACTGTAAATTCCCTTATTAGGTAAAATATCGTCTATGTCGTTACCAAATGCTTCGCGATGAAGCGCTGCCGTATCTTCGGCAATTTCATCAAGACCGATTCCTCCGATGGCAGTTGTAGTTCCACCGAAATAGGCGCGGCTTAAGTCTTCAGATAAACCAACGGCTTCAAACAACTTGGCTCCGCGGTAACTGCGAATGGTTGAAATACCCATCTTACTCATGATTTTGAATAATCCTTTGCAGATGGACTTAATATAGTTTTTCTCGGCTGTCTCGTAGTTTAGTTGAATTTCCTGTTTCTTCACCAAATCATCAAGTACGGCAAAGGCCATGTATGGATTAATAGCGCTGGCTCCATAGCCAAGCAACAAAGCGGCATGCATTACTTCGCGCATTTCACCGGTTTCAACAATAAGCGCGGTCTGAACTCGCTTCTGTACAGACACTAAATGATGGTGAATGGCAGAAAGAGCAAGCAATGAAGGAATTGGTGCAAATTTTGTATCTACATTTTTGTCAGACAAAATGATGTAATTTACTCCTTCTGTGACCGATTGCTCAGCTAGTTTACAAAGATGGGCAATAGCTTCACGCAATCCTTCCTTACCTTTGGCAACTTCATAGAGCATAGGCAGCTTCAAGGAGTTGAAACCCTTGTAACGGATATTGCATAGAATATCAAGCTGAGTGTTACTCAAAATCGGATAATTCAGCTTAACCATTTTGCAGTGCATTTCATCAGGAACCAAGATGTTATTTCCTACAGCACCGATATATTCCACAAGGCTCATAACGAGTTCTTCACGGATCGGATCAATAGGTGGATTTGTTACCTGGGCAAACTGCTGACGGAAATAGTTATAAAGAATCTGAGGTTTGGATGATAATACTGCAAGCGGAGTATCATTACCCATAGATGAAATAGGTTCTGCACCTGTAGAAGACATCGGGATGATAATTTTTTCAATATCTTCGCGGGAATAATTGAAAGCACGAAGCAACCTATCATAGTTTGCTACTTTATGCTCAACCTTTCTACCAGATTTCAATTCGTCAAGTTCAACCCGGTTGTTGGCAAGCCACGTACGATATGGTTTTGCTTCTGCGAGTTGCTTTTTAAGCTCTCCATCGTAATATATTTCACCTTTCTCCGTGTCAACAAGAAGAATTTTTCCTGGTTGAAGACGACCTTTTTCTTTAATTTGGTTTGCTTCAAAATCCATAACGCCTACTTCCGAAGCAACAACCATCATATCATCTTTGGTAATTAGGTAGCGAGCCGGACGCAAGCCGTTACGATCAAGCATTCCCCCGGCATAACGACCATCAGAAAAGAGCAGGGCAGCCGGGCCATCCCATGGTTCCATTAAAATACTATGATATTCATAGAAAGCTTTCAGATCTTCAGAAATTGGATTCTTCTCGTTAAAGCTTTCGGGAACCAGCATAGCCATGGCATGAGGTAAACTCATACCTGATGCAACAAGAAATTCCAATACATTATCTAAAGACGCGCTATCACTCATGCCCGGTTGGATAATCGGACAAATGTCTTCAATATTTCCCAAAGATGGGGAGTTTAAAACACTTTCACGAGCTTCCATCCATCCACGGTTACCCCGAACAGTATTGATTTCACCGTTATGAGCTAATAATCGGAACGGTTGAGCCAGACTCCATGTAGGAAATGTATTTGTACTAAAACGGGAATGCACCAATGCAAGGCCGCTAGTGAAGTAATTATTGGTTAAATCAGGGAAATAGTGGCGTAGTTGCATAGAAGACAACATACCTTTATATATAATGCTACGTGTAGACAGTGATACAATGTAAAAGTCTTGTTTAATTACGGCATCAGTCTGTTGTATTTTTTTCTCAACGCGTTTGCGTACCAAGTATAATTTTTTCTCCAGAAGTGTCTGGTCGGTACACCCTGTTATAAATAACTGTCTTACGTCTGGCTCAGTGGAATGAGCGTCAGCTCCTAAAATTGACGAATTAACAGGCACCTTTCTTAAGTGCATCAAGTTTAATCCTTCTTTTTCAATTTCTTCAATAAGAATACTTAAAACTACATCCTGCAATTTATCGTCTTTGGGCAGAAACAAGAGTCCTGTTCCGTATTTCCCTTTTTCGGGAACCGGAATTCCTTGCAATAAAATAAACTCATGTGGTATTTGCAGCAGGATACCAGCACCATCTCCGGTTTTGTTATCTGCACCTTCTGCTCCACGGTGTTGCATGTTTTCCAAAACCTTTAACGCGGACTCAACAATTTCGTGAGACTTTCCGCCATGGATATTGACTAACATTCCTACTCCGCAGGCATCGTGTTCATAAGAGAAGTTATACAAACCCTTCTCGTTGTTAAAATGACTTCTTTCTTTCATTATTGTTGACCTTATGTTTGTGTATATCTTTAATGTTAATCATATTGATTGGCAAATGTAGTAAATGTATTTCATATTGTAACAATATTATCTGTTTGAGGTGTCTTAAAATTGGGGGTAAATGGAGTATGTGTGATAATTTGATTTAAATATATCATATTCTGTTTCATATTGAAACATATATATATATTTTCGCGTGTTATCTGTAACCTTATCTAATTGTTTCTAATAATAAATATTTATTAACTCTTTGCGCTCGTAAATCATTATTTCTATAAATGTGATACATATTTTAGTAAAAAAAAGATCAGAATGTAATACAATCTAAGTATCTTTGCAGCCGGTATTAAACAAGACAAAATCAGATGGAACAACTTAAACACGAGTGTGGCGTTGCCATGGTCCGTTTATTAAAGCCTTTAGAGTATTATCATAATAAGTACGGTAGCTGGATGTACGGGCTTAACAAGCTCTATTTATTAATGGAAAAGCAGCATAACCGCGGACAGGAGGGCGCAGGTTTAGCATGTGTAAAGTTAGAGGCTCATACCGGTGAGGAATATATGTTTAGAGAAAGAGCGATGGGGACCGGTGCCATTACCGAAATCTTCGACGCCGTCCATCAAAATTACAAAGATATACCACGCCAAGAGCTTAACGATCCTTTCTACGCCAAAAGTCATCTTCCATTTGCCGGAGAATTATATTTAGGTCATCTTCGATACAGTACCACCGGAAAATCCGGTATTTCCTATATTCATCCTTTCTTACGTCGTAACAACTGGAGAGCAAAAAATTTAGCTCTTTGCGGAAATTTCAACCTAACCAATGTAAACGATATCTTCGAAGAAATTACTTCAATTGGTCAGCATCCACGTAAATTTGCCGATACATATATTATGTTGGAACAAATGGGGCACCGTTTGGACCGGGAAGTTGAACGTTTATATCAGCAATACGAGAAAGAAGGGCTTAAAGGTATGGATATTACTCATGCCATTGAAGATCATGTGGACCTTTCCAATATGCTTAAGAAATGTAGTCCTCAGTGGGATGGTGGATACGTAATATGTGGTTTAACCGGAAGTGGTGAAGCATTTAGTGTGCGCGACCCATGGGGAATCCGCCCTGCCTATTATTATGCGGATGACGAAATAGTAGTTCTTGCCTCCGAACGTCCGGTAATTCAGACAGTGATGAATGTTCAATCTGTCGATGTTAAGGAGTTGGATCCGGGACAAGCTCTCCTTATTAATAAAAAAGGAGAATGGCGAACATCTCAAATCATGGAGCCAAAAGAACGGAAAGCTTGTTCGTTCGAACGTATATACTTTTCACGTGGTAGTGATATGGATATATACAAAGAACGAAAAAGTTTGGGACGCAACTTGGTGGGACCGATTCTAAAATCGTTAAACTACGACTTAAAGCACACCGTTTTTTCCTTTATTCCCAATACAGCCGAAGTGGCATACTATGGAATGCTGGAAGGGGTGAACGAATACCTCAACCATCGCAAGCTTGAAAGGATCTCTCAGGCTCAGGAACTAACCAAAGATGAATTGAAAGAAATACTTTCCATGTCTGTAAGAACTGAGAAAGTAGCAATCAAAGATATTAAATTACGTACCTTCATTGCTGAAGGTAATTCACGAAACGATCTGGCAGCACACGTATACGACATTACCTACGGAAGCTTAAAACCAAACGAAGACAGTTTGGTTGTTATAGACGATAGTATTGTAAGGGGAACAACGTTGCGTCAGAGTATTATTGGCATTCTGGACAGGCTTCACCCCAAAAAGATAGTAATAGTTTCTTCCTCTCCTCAGGTTCGTTATCCTGATTATTACGGAATAGATATGTCCAAGATGAAAGAATTTATAGCTTTCCGGGCAGCTATCGAGTTGTTGCGGGAGAGGGGCATGGAAAGTCTGATTATGGAAACATATAATAAAGCCAAGGATCAGCAGAATCATCCAACAGACACCTTGGTGAATTATGTAAAAGATATATACGCGCCTTTTAGCAACGAAGAGATTTCTGCGAAAATAGCAGAGATATTAACTCCGAAAGGAACAAAGGCTGCAGTCGAGATTGTTTATCAGGATATCGAAGGTCTTCATGCTTCATGTCCAAACCATACCGGCGACTGGTATTTTTCGGGAGATTATCCTACAAAAGGAGGAACCCGTTTAGTAAACCAGGCTTATATTAACTATATTGAAGGAGAAATTTGATTTATTACAACCGATATGCAAGAACAAAGAACTGTACAATTAATGCTGGATGATGGAAGTGTTTTTCACGGCAAATCATTTGGCTATGAAAAGGCTACGGCCGGCGAAGTAGTATTCAACACTGCCATGACAGGCTATCCGGAGAGCTTGACGGACCCGTCTTACTCAGGACAGCTAATGGTTCTGACCTATCCTTTGGTTGGAAACTACGGTGTTCCACCCCGCACGATCGAAGCTAATGGACTGGCAACTTTCATGGAAAGCGAAAAAATCCATGCCGAAGCTATTATCGTATCGGACTATTCATTTGAATACAGCCACTGGAATGCTGTTGAGAGCTTGGGTAGCTGGCTTAAAGACGAGAAAATAGCCGGTATCTATGGAATCGACACCCGCGAGCTTACAAAATTGCTTCGTGAAAAAGGTTCCATGAAAGGAAAAATAGTTTTTGATGCTGCAGACGAGATCGATTTCATTGACCCTAACTTAATAAATCAGGTTGACATTGTAAGCTGTAAAGAAGTTAAGACGTACGGAAACGGAAAGAAAAAAGTGGTATTGGTAGACTGCGGAGTGAAACACAACATTATCCGCTGCCTTTTGAAACGTGATGTAACTGTTATCCGGGTTCCCTGGGATTATGACTTTACAGACATGGAATACGACGGGTTATTTATCAGTAACGGCCCCGGAGACCCAGACACCTGCGAGGCTGCGGTGCTTAACATCCGTAAGGCAATGGAACGCAATACACCCATTTGCGGAATTTGTATGGGTAATCAGCTACTGGCAAAAGCCGGAGGCGCTTCTATATATAAATTAAAATATGGTCACCGCAGTCACAACCAACCAGTACGGATGGTGGGAACCGAAAGGTGTTTTATTACCAGTCAGAATCACGGATACGCCGTAGATAATACGACCCTCGGTGCTGATTGGGAACCTTTGTTTATCAACATGAATGATGGAACAAACGAAGGAATTAAACATAAAACCAAACCATTCTTTTCTGCTCAGTTCCACCCGGAAGCTTGCAGCGGACCGACTGACACGGAGTTCCTTTTTGATAAATTTGTAGAACTGCTTTAACAGGCTTAATTATTAGACACATGAACGATATAAAAGACAAGATAAAGAAAGTCCTGATTCTTGGTTCAGGCGCACTCAAGATTGGTGAAGCCGGCGAATTTGACTATTCCGGGTCGCAAGCTCTGAAGGCAATTCGCGAAGAGGGTATCTATACTGTTCTTATTAATCCGAATATTGCCACTGTTCAAACTTCAGAGGGAGTCGCCGATCAAATTTATTTTTTGCCGATTACTCCCTTTTTCGTGGAAAAGGTTATCGCCAAAGAACGTCCGGATGGAATTCTTCTGGCATTTGGTGGTCAGACTGCCTTGAACTGTGGTGTCGCACTTTATCAAAGCGGAGTACTTGAAAAGTACAATCTACAAGTGCTGGGAACACCGGTTCAGGCAATTATGGATACCGAAGACCGTGAACTCTTTGTACATAAATTAAATGAAATAGACGTAAAAACCATTCAGAGTGAAGCGGTTGAAGACGTTGAGAACGCCCGTCGTGCAGCGCGCGAACTGGGATACCCCGTAATTATCCGTGCTGCTTATGCATTGGGTGGTCTGGGTAGCGGATTCTGTGATAACGAGGAAGAACTGGATAAACTGGTAGAAAAAGCTTTCTCATTCTCTAATCAGGTATTGGTTGAAAAGAGTCTTAAAGGATGGAAGGAAGTTGAATACGAAGTAGTGCGCGACCGCTATGATAACTGTATCACGGTCTGTAACATGGAGAATTTCGACCCTCTGGGAATCCATACCGGCGAAAGTATCGTAATTGCTCCCTCGCAGACGCTTACCAACGCAGAATATCACAAACTGCGTGAGTTGGCTATCCGCATCATCCGTCATATCGGAATCGTGGGCGAATGTAACGTACAGTATGCCTTCGACCCCTTCTCAGAAGATTATCGTGTAATTGAAGTTAATGCCCGTCTGAGCCGTTCTTCAGCTTTGGCATCTAAGGCCACTGGTTATCCACTGGCTTTCGTAGCAGCCAAGCTTGGGTTGGGTTACGGCCTTTTCGATCTTAAAAATTCAGTTACTAAAACAACTTCTGCTTTCTTCGAACCTGCACTCGACTATGTGGTATGTAAAATACCTCGCTGGGACCTTGGTAAGTTTCAGGGTGTGTCCCGCGAATTGGGAAGCAGCATGAAGTCCGTTGGCGAAGTAATGGCTATCGGACGCACGTTCGAAGAATCCCTGCAGAAGGGACTTCGTATGATTGGAGCCGGAATGCACGGATTTGTCGAAAACAAAGAACTTGTAATTGACGACATCGATAAAGCATTGAACGAACCAACCGATACACGTATCTTCGTTATCAGCAAGGCTTTCCGTAAGGGCTACACAATTGACCAGATATATAACCTGACTAAGATAGACCGTTGGTTCCTTCAGAAGTTATATGCCATAATACAGACAGCCAATGAGCTTGAAACCTATTCGGAAATAGCCGAACTGTCTGACGAACTGCTGCTTCATGCCAAGCAACAGGGATTCTCCGATTTCCAGCTTGCCCGTGCCCTTTACAAGGATACAATGGAAGATGTGGAGAAGTCTATGCTTAAAATCCGCCAGAATCGTAAATACCGCGGAATTATGCCGGTGGTAAAGCAAATCGATACCCTGGCTGCCGAATATCCTGCACAGACTAACTACCTGTATCTTACCTACAACGGAACAACAAATGATGTAAATTATTTGGGAGACCATCGCTCTATTGTGGTACTAGGATCGGGAGCTTACCGAATCGGTAGCTCTGTGGAATTCGACTGGTGCGGTGTAAACGCACTGAATACAATCCGCAAAGAAGGCTGGCGTTCGGTGATGATTAACTACAATCCCGAGACGGTAAGTACCGACTACGATATGTGCGACCGTCTTTACTTCGACGAATTAACTTTCGAGCGGGTAATGGATATCCTCGAGCTGGAAAATCCTCACGGGGTTGTTCTTTCTACAGGAGGTCAGATTCCAAATAACCTGGCGATGCGTCTTGACGAGCAAAGGGTAAATATTCTGGGAACCAGTGCTAAAAGTATTGATAATGCGGAAGACCGTCATAAGTTCTCTGCCATGCTCGACCGTCTGGGAATTGATCAGCCACGCTGGAAAGAACTTTCTTCACTCGATGACATCGACAATTTTGTTGCCGAAGTTGGCTTCCCTGTCTTGGTTCGTCCATCCTATGTACTCTCGGGAGCTGCAATGAATGTATGTTCTAACGATGAAGAACTGAAGCGATTCCTTCAGCTGGCAGCCAATGTCTCTAAAAAGCATCCGGTGGTTGTTAGTCAGTTTATTGAGCATGCCAAAGAAGTAGAAATGGATGCTGTGGCTAAAGATGGAGAAATCATGCTTTACGCTATCAGCGAGCATATTGAGTTTGCCGGGGTTCACTCGGGAGATGCTACTATCCAGTTCCCTGCTCAGAAACTTTATGCTGAAACACTTCGCCGCGTAAAACGTATAAGCAAACAGATTGCTCACGAGTTGAACATTTCAGGACCTTTCAATATTCAGTTCCTTGCCAAAGGAAACGATATAAAAGTAATTGAGTGTAACCTGCGAGCTTCCCGAAGCTTCCCATTTGTAAGTAAGGTACTGAAGATTAACTTCATCGAACTGGCTACAAAGATTATGCTCGGCATACCGGTTCAGAAACCGTCAAAGACAGACTTCGACCTCGATTATGTAGGTATCAAGGCGTCTCAGTTCTCTTTCTCCCGCTTGCAGAAAGCCGACCCTGTACTGGGTGTGGACATGGCATCTACCGGAGAAGTGGGATGTATTGCCGACGATTCGTCCGAAGCTATTCTTAAGTCAATGCTTTCGGTAGGCTATAGGATTCCTAAAAAGAACATCCTTTTGTCAACCGGTAACGCAAAACAAAAGGTGGAACTACTTGATGCGGCACGCTTACTGGAATTAAACGGATACAAGCTATATGCTACAGGAGGAACATACAATATGCTTTCGGAGAATGGCATCGCGGTATCACGTGTATTCTGGCCAAGCGAAGAAGGACAGCCCCAGGCGCTGGAAATGTTAAGACACAAAGAACTCGACTTTGTGGTTAATATTCCGAAAAACCTTACTGCCGGAGAGCTTGATAACGGATATAAGATTCGTCGTGCTGCGATTGACCTGAATGTTCCATTGATTACAAATGCCCGTCTGGCTTCTGCATTCATAACAGCATTCTGTACATTAAGTGAAGACGATATCCAGATAAAGAGCTGGAGCGAATATAAATAATCGTAAAAACACATATCCAGGAAGCTCTGCGAACGAAATGTTTGCAGAGCTTCTTTTTTTATGTACATTTGTTGCAGAAATTACAACTTATGGATACTAAATTGAATGCTGCCACGTCTATTTCCAAGCTTTTTACTCCCTTAAGCGGACCAGTGCTGGAATTATTTGCCGATATTCTTATTCGTACGGAGTTGCGGAAAAACGAACTCTTGTTCAAAGAGGGAGAAGTCAGCGATCAGATTGGATATGTTTATAAGGGGATGGTAAGACAGTTTTACTTTAAGAACAACAAAGATCTTACAGAACATTTTACCTGTAACGGAAACTTGTTTATCTGTATTGAAAGTTTTCTTAAGCAGGTTCCCCGTCCGTTAAAGGTGGAAGCGATTGAACCATCCATAATTTATGGCATACCCTATGGCCCATTGGAAAAATTGTCGCGTCAATATTTTGAAATAGAGTATCTATATCGTAAAATGCTGGAATCTTCGCTCATTTTGTCCCAAAAGAAAGCAGACTCTCTTCGTTTTGAATCAGCACGCGAACGGTATGAGCGTTTGATAAAAACTCAACCCGAAATTATCAAACGAGCTCCGCTTAGTCAGATTGCTTCTTTACTGGAGATGACTCCCGAAACACTTAGCCGCGTTCGTGGAGGTAATTTTTAATTAGAGAGCAAATTGAAAAACCTGCCGTCACGAAGGTGTTAAACCTCCGCGTGGCAAGTCATTTATTATTTTGTCAAAGCGTCCAGCAATTTATCTACTGCCAGAGCCGGTGTAGCTTCCTGTCCAAGCAGCTGAACAAACTTACTTCCAATGATAGCCCCCGACGCATTGGCGCAAGCCGCGTCTAAAGTCGCTTTGTTTGAGATACCAAAACCAATTAATCGGGGATTACGTAATTGCATGCTGTTAATTCGACGGAAGTAATCTTGCTTCTGTTCAGTAAAGCTCTGCTGTGCACCGGTTGTAGAGGCAGACGAAACCATATAAATAAAACCATCGGTGTGTTCGTCGATGAGGCGGATACGCTCTTCAGTAGTCTCCGGTGTAATCAGCATAATCATTTTAACATCATAACGATCGGCAGTTTCCTTGTAGTTTGCCAGGTAATCGGCAAAGGGTAAGTCTGGAATAATAACACCGTCGATGCCACATTCCGCACACGATTTACAGAAATTTTCGAAACCATATTGCATGATAGGATTCAGATAACCCATCAGAATAAGCGGAATGGATACTTCGTTGCGGATATCCCTCAGCTGGTCGAAAAGCAAACGGAGCGACATCCCATTACGAAGCGCAATGGTAGAAGACTGCTGAATAACCGGACCGTCTGCCATAGGATCCGAAAATGGGATACCTATCTCAACTAAATTAATTCCCTTTTGCTGCAACTCTTTAAGAATGGTAGTGGTGTCATTTAGGTTAGGATAACCCGCCGTGAAGTAGACCGACAAAATGCCGTTCTGTTTTGTTTGAAATAATGTATGAATGCGATTCATTGTCGTATGTTTTTTATCGTTTTTATAAATTCCTTCAGTTTTTCCACATTTTTAATGCCCGGAGCAGTTTCAAAGCCGCTGTTCAAATCGATACCCGCCCATTTTGAATGAGCAAATTCAGATAATGAAATAAGGCTGTCCGGATTAATTCCGCCGCTTAGGAAAAAAGGAGTATCTCCCCTATAGGCAGAGAGTACAGACCAGTCGAAGCTCTTTCCCGAACCACCATAACCGGCACATTTGGTATCGAATAAAAAGTAATCGCAATAACCGCTGTACGAATCAGTACGCAGCAAATCGGATTCAGATTCGACCGGGAATGCTTTAATAACCGGAATGCCTGCTTCACGCAACTCTTTGCACAGGGCGGGCGACTCGTTACCGTGCAGTTGCACAAATCCAAGTCCGTATCGGGTTACACATTCCTTAATAAAGCATTCGGATGCATTGACGAATACACCAACCTTTTTAATAGCCGCAGGCAACGAATCGGGCACATACTCCGTATACCGTTTAGAGTCCGGATAGAAAATGAATCCCATCAGCTGGATGTCTAACGAAGCTGTCTCGCGGATATTCTCCGGGTCACGCATCCCGCAAACTTTTATCAGCATGGTATCGCACATTTAAAAGAGGCAAGCGCATCGCCTGGATTCTCTTCTTTCATGAATGTTTCGCCAATAAGAAAGCCCTTGTAACCAGCCTTACGCAGACGACCAATCAGTATTGGATCCGAAATACCACTTTCCGACACCTTCAATATCTCTTTGGGCAGCTTTTCCGCAAGACGGAACGAGTTCTCCACATCCGTATGGAAAGAACCCAGATTCCGGTTGTTAACACCAATCATATCCACGTAAGGATTCAAATGATCCAGTTCGCTTTCGCTGTGTATCTCCAGTAACACCTCCAAAGAAAGCACATGGGCTGTTTCAGCCAGACTAAGACATTCTTCGGGAGTAAGGCAAGCCGCTATAAGTAACACCGCATCGGCACCCATCGCTCTGGCCTGATACAACTGATAGCTGCTGATAATAAAATCCTTGCGAAGTAAAGGCAAGTCAACCACCTTTCGCGCATTGGCCAGATCGCCCAGCGAACCACCAAAGAAATGGCTGTCGGTCAGCACCGAGCAGGCCGAAGCACCATTTTTTTCGTAAGCAGGAAGCACCTCTCTTACGTTAGCGCCAGGATGCAACCAACCTTTGGAAGGCGATTTGCGTTTAAACTCGGCTATGATGCCCGAATCAGAACCTTCCAATGCTGCCCGCATGGAGCGGGTTGCCATTTCCATCCGGCTACCCGACATACTGATTAATGTATGCAAAGGGATTGCCTCTTCCTGACGGAGTACTTCAACACGTTTGTTGGCGACAATTTCCTGCAGAATATCTTTCATTTGAATGTGTATTTAATTGAATGTATGATCTACGTAATATTAGCTGTTTAATGCTACAAACTTTTTAAAAGTAGCCATTGTTTTTCCACTTTCAAGTGATTCGCGGGCAATACCCAGACAAGTTTCGATGGATTTGTCGGGTTCAATCACCTGGATAGCAAAAGCGGCATTAATCAGCACGCAATCCCTTTGAGCCGGAGTACAGGTACCGCGCAGCACATTGTCAAACAATTTGGCTGCCTCTTCGGGCGTTTCTCCTCCGTAAAGCTCAGCCTGATCAATCCGTTTAAAACCAAGCATTTCGGGAGTATACACTTTTTCGGTTGTGGCTGTTGCCACCTTAAACGGAGCTGTAAGCGATATTTCATCATATCCATCCAGACTGTGTACCACAGCAAATTTAGCATTACTTTGCTGATAAGTGTAATTATACAACCTAAGTAAAGGCAGATTATAAACACCCAGCAACTGGTACGTTGGACGACACGGATTAACAAGCGGACCCAGCATATTAAAGAAAGTACGCACTCCCAGACTCTTCCGTATCGGAGCTACCGCTTTCATGGCCGAACTAAAGAGAGGCGCGTGCAGATAAGCCATGTTGCATCCATCCATGGAAGCCCTCAGCTTATCGTTATCAGCTGTAAATTTTACGCCATGCTGTTCAATGACATTAGACGAACCGCTAACGGATGTAGCACCGTAGTTACCTTGCTTTACAACCGGGTAACCTGCGCCGGCAACAACAAAGCAAGCCGCTGTAGAGATGTTGAATGTATTTTTACCATCACCGCCCGTACCCACAATATCCATGGGCTTGTATTCTGCAAGATCTACGGGAATACGCATATCGAGCAAAGCTTCGGTAAACCCGGCAAGCTCTTCGATCGAAATGTTACGCATCAGAAAAACCGTAATAAGCGAAGCAATCTGCATGTCGGTATATTTACCGCTTACAATATTCTCCAATATCTCGCGGGCTTCGTTTCGTCCCAGATACTGATGTTCAAATAATCTGTATAATATCTGTTTCATAAAAATCAAGCATTTAACCAGTTTGCAATTAATTCGATCCCTTTTGGGGTGAGTACAGATTCCGGATGGAACTGAATACCCTTTACATCGTAGCAGCAATGGCGAAGCGCCATGATCTCGCCGGCCTCGTCTTCCGCGATAATCTCCAGGCAATCCGGAAAGTTCTCGCGGCTAACAACCCACGAATGGTAACGGCCAGCTTCAAAACGATCGCCCAAACCATTAAACAACGAATCATTCTCCAGTACTTTAATCTCCGAACTAATCCCGTGATGCACCTCCTTCAGGTTTTCGAGAGTCGCGCCGAATGCCTCGCCTATAGCTTGTTCGCCCAGACAAACCCCCAGGATACTCTTAGTCGGGGCATATCTTTTAATAACATCCAGTAAAATACCAGCCTCCGAAGGAATACCAGGTCCCGGAGAAAGAATAATCTTGTCGAACCGGTCAATTTCCTCAAGAGCAATGCAATCGTTGCGATGCACTTCCACATCCGTATTTCCCAACTGCTTAACAATATGAAGCAAATTGTAAGTAAACGAATCGTAATTATCGAGTAGCAATATCTTTTTCATGCGAATTAGTTTTTTAATGTTGCAGCCAAGTCAATAGCCTTCTTCAAAGCCGCCAGCTTACGGTTAGTCTCCTCCAGTTCGCGGGCATCATCACTTTTCGAAACAATACCGGCACCAGCCTGATAATACAACTTGTTACCCCGGCTTACGAACGAACGGATGGTGATGGCCTGGTTTAAATCGCCGTTGAACCCAATGAACCCGATGCAACCACCATAAGCACCCCGGTTGTGATGCTCTATTTCGCTGATCAGTTGCATGGCACGAACCTTAGGCGCCCCGCTAAGCGTACCGGCAGGGAAGGTATCTATGTACGTTTTTATAGCATTGCTTTCCGGATTCAATGTACCGCTAACCCTCGAAACCAAATGAATAACGTGCGAATAGTACTGAGGCTCTTTATAAAAATCCACCTTAACATCATGTGCGTTACGGCTTAAATCGTTGCGGGCAAGATCTACCAGCATCACATGCTCGGCATTTTCCTTTGGATCCTTAAGCAAGGCATCGGTAAGCAGCTTGTCCTGCATCAGATCGCCGGTACGGAAAGCCGTTCCCGCTATAGGATCGATACTTGCTTTGCCATGGCTCACCTTGCAATGAGTTTCGGGAGAAGAACCAAAGATGCGGAAACCACCAAAATCGAAGTAAAACAAATAAGGCGAAGGATTGATGCTACGCAGGGCACGGTACACCTTGAAATCGTCGCCGCGGAAAGACTGTTTAAACTGACGGGACAATACAATCTGGAACACATCCCCCCGCATGCAATGTGCTACACCCTTACGAACCATGGCACGATACTCATCGTCGGTAATCGGACTGGTTTCCTGGCCTTCCGGTTCAAAGTTATACGACGCGAAGTTCCGGTTATCTATCATGGTCTCGATAGAAGCCATGTCGCTAATTTCACCCTCCCGAAGCAGTTCAATCAGTGTAAGCTCATTCTTGAAGTGATTGAAAACCAGGATATACTTATATAAAAGGTAAAACATGTCGGGCGCATCATTCTGAGCATGGTGGCTCTCCATCACGGGAATCTTTTCGAAATAGCGAACCGCATCGAAAGCCGTGTAACCAAAAAGACCACAAACCTCGTTATTGTCGCCGCTAACAGAAAATCGTTTCAGGAAATCGTTCAAGGCATCCGAAACCGAATAATTGTCGGAAACAGGAACCTCCTCCACACTGTTGTCCGGAAACTTAGCCGTACTCACGCCACTGTTAATGCCAATACTGGCAATGGGACAAAGAGCGATAAAAGAGAGACTGTTCTCGTTTGCGTGGAAATCCGAACTTTCCAGCAGAGCCGATTCGGGATACATATCCCGAACCTTCAGGTAAATGCTAACCGGAGTATGGAGATCTCCGAGTATCTTTTTGCTGTGCGTATTATAGGTATAGTTCATAGATGTATGTAATTTACAGTGGTTTATTTATTCATTGAATCAATATACGTATCCATATCCTTGTCGCCTCTGCCCGAAACAGTAAGAACCACCACATCGGTAGGCTTGAAAGCCACTTTGGGAAGAGCGCCAAGCGCATGAGCCGATTCCAGCGCTGGAATAATACCCTCCAAACGAGTAAGTTCGAAAGCAGCAGCCAGTGCCTCGTCGTCATCTACCGCCAGGATAAGCGCACGCTTCGTGGCCGACAAATTAGCATGAAACGGACCGATACCCGGATAATCCAGTCCGGCCGATATAGAATAAGGCTCTTCAATCTGTCCGTCTTCGCTTTGCATAACCAGCGTCTTTGAACCATGAATGATACCCATCTTACCAAGCTGAATCGTAGCAGCCGATTCGCCGGAATTAATACCCTTACCACCCGCTTCGGCAAGCACAATCTGCACATTGGGATCATCTACATAATGATAAATCGTACCGGCAGCATTACTTCCACCCCCTACACAAGCGATAAGGTAATCGGGATTACTCCGTCCTTCCTTCTCAAGCAACTGCTTTTTAATCTCCTCGCTTATCACCGATTGCAAACGGGCAACCATATCGGGATAGGGGTGAGGCCCAACCGTGGAACCAATAATATAAAAAGTATCCGACGGATTACAGCACCAGTCACGAATAGCCTCGTTAGTCGCATCCTTCAGCGTCATGTTTCCGGAAGTAACCGGACGAACCTCGGCACCAAGCATTTTCATTTTCTGTACATTTACATGCTGACGCTCCACATCCGTTTTACCCATGTAAACAATACACTGCATATTCATAAGCGCACAAACCGTAGCCGTGGCAACACCATGCTGACCGGCACCAGTCTCGGCAATGATACGGGTTTTACCCATGCGGCGAGCCAGCAAAATCTGACCAATCGTATTGTTAATCTTATGCGCCCCTGTATGGTTCAAGTCCTCGCGCTTCAGGTAAATTTTGCAACCATACTTTTCCGACAACCGTTTAGCCAGGTAAAGAGGCGAAGGTCTGCCCACGTAATCGCGCAGCAGCTGATCAAATTCCTGCTTAAAATCCTCGCTTTCCAGCACCTTCAGATAAGTGTCTTTAAGCTCTTCCACACAACGATGCAATATTTCGGGAATGTAAGCACCCCCAAACTCACCGTAATAACCCTCTTCATTAACCAGATACGTTTCCATATTATATTGTATTTTAAATTTCGACAAAAGAAAAAAGGCCTGTCGCAAGAGCGGCAGGCCTTCAAAAATATCTTATATTATTGGATATACACAGGACTGTTCCTTACGACTTTATGAGTTGTAAGAAGCGCCACCAATATGCATTAACCAATATCGTTTTCATTCCGTTTGTTTTTATATCGGCAGCAAATGTAAAGCTTTTCTGATAATCTGCAAATAAATGAAGGTTTTTTTTGATATTTTTTTTCGTTACTATGTTGAATATGCAGATTGTCGATAAATAGCACCTCTTTGGTTACTGCAACCTAATTTGGCAGGAACTCTTTCCGAAGATGAATATGGCTATGCATTAGTGTATTATCCATGCCTATTTGGCGAATATTATGATACAAATCAGATTCTCGATTTTAAAGAAGATTTCACGCTTCAAGCATTTGATTGCTAAAATTATAGACCAATAATAAACCGACTTTAACGATAAAGCCGGTTTATTATTGCGACTTAAGTTTGATGATACGAAAGATTGCCATAATTTAGGTTGTACAATTAAAAGCTTAAACTCACCAAAAAGGCCTGGTAAAACCAGAATTTATGCCCAGCGCAAACTGATCACAAAACGCACGCTCAGAACCCTGCACCAGTGCGGCTTTTGAAACGGTCTGCAGCACAAACCCAGCGCAAAACGCACGCTCTATCATTATATATAAATATAAAATAAAAAAAGAGTACATAAAGTACTCTCCAAAACAGAAGAAACTAACCGACAGATTCCGGAAAAAGAATGGAGTCATTTGCCATTTATATCCTGTAAAGTAGCATTTTCACCATATACTTTTATATCTTTGTCTACGAACAAGTATTCGTTTGACAATTGGATACTTTCCGTTTGCGATATGGATACTTTGCGTTCAACATAT
This sequence comes from uncultured Macellibacteroides sp., assembly GCF_963667135.1. NCBI lineage: Bacteria > Pseudomonadati > Bacteroidota > Bacteroidia > Bacteroidales > Porphyromonadaceae > Macellibacteroides > uncultured Macellibacteroides sp. Next base: position 2,719,988 of record NZ_OY762974.1, read on the forward strand.
CGCAAACGTAAGGTGTCCATATGTTGACTTTGCGTTTGTCAATTGGCAAACGAATACTTGCTTTAAGTCTTAGCGTTAGTTTACTTAATACTTCAGGGCAGACGCATTAAAATTTATCCACAGAAAGTATGCCTTGCAGAACGTCGTCAGACCATCCGGCTGTTTTTCTTTTGCGAGCAATACTACTTTTGCTTTCATAGTGCTTTAACATAGATAAAGCTGTTTTTGAGACAAGAGAAAAGTTTACAGCGGCATTGTTCTTCTTTCGTCCGTAATCTTCATTAAACGAGACATCCAACTGCCAATGTAAATTATTTTCAACAGACCAATGTTTGCGGACTGAATTAGCAATTAATTCAGCATCCAAAACTAATGAAGAAATATAGTATCTGGTTTCTTTTTGTTTACGAGGTCCATTTTCGCCGGGAATGGTACGTTCCGTAAGCACACAGACAAATGTTTTTAATCCAGCCCATTGGGTGTAATCGTTAGCATTTAACCAGTATAGATTGTCACAGACTATGCAAGTTCTTTTTTCCAAACGGCCATGTCCAGTCTCGGTATTCTCGTAAACACTTACCCGGTTAGGCTTCTCAGCTCTCCAAATGGTGAAAAAATGTTTGATTTTTCTATATAAATGCTTATGGTTGTTTTTAACAGCCAAAACGTAATCTGCTTTTTTTTCTATTATTTTAGATGCTATAGTCTTTTGACATCCCATAGCATCAATAGTGATTATACACTCTTTAATATCTAATGCCTCTAATAGTTCGGGGATAGCGGTAATTTCATTCGATTTTTCCTCTGTTTTGATTTGTCCAAGGCTTATTCCATTGTCAGCGGCCCAGGCACTTACCATGTGAAGTTTGTATTGGGGGCTCGAGGGTTTTAGGTAGGTACCTCGCAACAATTTAGCCTCTTCAGACTCATATGCTCCGCATATTGTTTTGCCGTCAATAGCAACCACTCCTTTATACTTTCCACAAATACACTTAACCCATTCTCTGAATTGATTTTCAAAATAGGTGGAATCCAATACTGTGAAAAATCGGTTAAAAGTATCATGTGAGGGTATTCCATTAAAAGAAGGAATAGTGCGAGAGAAAAAATCAATTTTACACCGACCGAAATCCTCTATTTCGTTCCATGTCTCGGCCCCACAAATAACGGCAGCTAACGTAATATAAATAATAGTTTCGGCTGAATGAACTTTATTCCTGTCAAAACGATAGTCTTCAATACTTGAAGCAAATGCAAGCAATGTCATATATTTGTATATTTAATACGTTGATAATAAGACAAATATACAAATATTTACTGAGATATCAATGTATTTAAGTGATTGTTTTGGACATTTATTATCTTTCTTTTCGTAGTTATAATTACTGTTTTTGGTCTCTTTTAAGTAATGTCAATATGATTCCAGACATAACATAAACGTTCTGATTTGATTATTCAACTTAACGAAATTATCGTTGTAAAAAGAAAGATCCAATTTTCAGAGAAGGTTGTTATCTATGAAGCAAATTTTATAACGCTCAATATGTTTATAAATACTAATTATGCCCATTTTAATGTTAGTTTATGTTAGCAACATTCGGTGAAGAAGACATATAGAGCATCAAAGATTTGATGTGTAATATATTGAAATACTGCATCATATACGTACATATTAAATGATACACCTAGGACTTTTAGCTCTATAATAATATGCGTCTGCCCTGCTTAATACTTTCTAATACTTTATCGTTTAATGAGTGCTAAATATAAGTTGATTGAGAATCCTCCTGCTGCTGCAAAAAATGGCGTTACTGCCTTGCATGCGCGTATTGTGCCTTCACGTACGGCAACCATCGATGACCTGGCTGCCGAAATTTCCACGATGTCGTCGTTTTCGCTGGGCGATATCAAAGGGTTGCTGGCTAGTTTTACCCAGATAGTGAGCAGTCGCCTCAAAAATGGAGAGAATGTAAATCTGGAGGGACTGGGGAGTTACTCGGTTTCGCTGGGTTGCCCCAAAGATATTACCAGCGACAAGCAGATACGGTCCGAGTCGGTTCACTTTAAAAGTGTAAATTTCCGTTGCTCGCAAAAAATGAAAGCGACCTTAAAATCAATGAAGCTGGAACGTGTGCCTGCCGAAAAGAAAAAGGAATATACCGGCGAAGAGCGGTTACTACGTATTCTTGCTTACCTTAAGGACCATCGCACGGCTAACAGCACCGATTGCATGGGTGTGAACCAGTGTTCGCGCTACATCGCCTTGCAGGACCTGCATCAGCTTATTGAAGCGGAGAAGGTAGAGAAACTGGGTTCCGGAAAGAATGTGCTATACATGCTGCGTGCCTGAAATTAAAAGGTGACAGATGATAGACCATTTGCATCCGTCACCAGGCATCTGTCACTCGTCAAACCCTTACCAGCAAAGGGATCTGACGCCTTTTGTGTTAAGTGACAGATTAAAACGACATTAATTCGTTTTGGTTGGATATTGTTAACCTTTAAACAAAATGGGGTCGCAAATCAACAGTAATCATATGTATATTTTAAAATGTATCGATTGCTCCATAATTGTATCTCCCTGTAAATCTATGATTTTTATCAATTCCCTGACTGCTGCAATAAATTGTGGTGAACTTACAATGTAATCGATTTGGATGGCGGGTGCTATTAATTTACTTAAAGTCCCGATATAGATATAATTATGTATTCCTTCGAGCGAAGATACGGGCATAATTGGACGCTGACCAAAATGATATAATTCGCAAGATTATATTTATGTTTATACCCTATAAGGTATAAATATGATACAAATCAACAAATTATACCCGAAATGGTATAATTTCAAAAACAATTAGTATATTTGAACCCGATAGGGTATAAATACAATAATAATTTATCTAACTTTCACTTTATATGACGTTAAACGAATTTGTAAAATCAAAAAGAAACAATGCCAAACTTACACAACCGGAGTTAGCCGAAAAGGCAGGCGTTGGTCTACGGTTTATACGTGATTTGGAACAAGGTAAACCAACCCTACGGCTGGACAAAGTGAATCAGGTATTGCAGTTGTTTGGTCATCAACTGGGGCCGGTAAAAATAGATCCAAACGATTAAACACCTCAATAAAAGGAATATGAGAATAGCTGAAATAAAATTTAACAACCATACAGCAGGTTTCCTTTCGCAAGATGAAAATGGTTTTCATTTCATCTACGAAAAAAACTATCTCAGTAGTAAAAAACCTATTCCGGTTAGTCTTACGTTACCTTTACAGGAAAATGCATTTGATAGTCCTGTACTATTCCCTTTTTTTGATGGGTTAATACCTGAAGGTTGGCTATTAGATATTGCTGAATCAAACTGGAAACTAAACCCCCGAGATAGAATGGGATTATTATTGGCATGTTGCAAAGATTGCATTGGTGCAGTAAGCGTATTTCCTGTTGAGAATGAAGAATCATAAATTATAATTTCACCATGCGTTGTTTATATTGTTATCAGCCATTGTCCGAAAAAGAAGTTGATTTTCATGCAGCATGCAGCAAGAAAATTTTCGGCTCTGCTACAGCTCCGGAATTACCTTACGATGAAAGTCAAATGAAAGATCTGGCACTCCAAGTCATACAGAGCCAAATCACAGTTACCGGAGTACAACCCAAACTTTCACTAAACCTAACAGAGGGGGAGACTAAAAAGGAGTCCAAACGCTTTACTATTGTTGGGCTTTGGGGAAACTATATATTAAAACCACCGGCAGAGAAATATCCTCAAATGCCCGAAGTAGAAGATTTGACCATGCATTTGGCTGAAATAGCAAAAATTAAAATAGTTCCTCATTCTCTTATTCGTCTAAAATCAGGTCAATTAGCCTATATTACAAAACGAATTGATCGGGTTGATAAGCAAAAATTACACATGGAAGATATGTGCCAACTTACCGAAAGGCAAACTGAACACAAATACCTTGCTTCATACGAACAAGTAGCAAAGGCTATTTTAAAATACTCAGCTAATTCAGGGTTAGATCTCGTAAATTTTTCAGAGCTGGTACTGTTCTCTTTTCTTACCGGTAATGCCGACATGCACCTCAAGAACTTTTCGTTGATTTATGATCCGACAAACGGACCTGTGCTGTCGCCGGCATACGATATGTTATCTACTGTGTTGGTGAACCCTAAAGATGATGAAGATTTAGCGCTTACTCTAAGTGGGAAAAAGAAAAAGATAAATCGTAAAGATTTTGAGTCTGCATTCAGCACTATGAAATTAGATGCCAGGCAACAGACAAATATTTTTACTAAAATGGAGAAAGTCAGAAACAAATGGATTGATTTTATTCAAATAAGCTTTTTAAGCCCAGATTTCAAAGAAAAGTACATCCAACTCATAAACGAAAGATTTGACAGATTGAAATAAGAAAATCGGTCAGGCTTTGCTTGGAATCAAATTAAGGGCTGCTTCCCATGGTTATCGAGGTGAACAACGAAAACCAACTTAAGGACTTGAATACCTTTGCATCCCAAACAGTTGTAATTATGAAGTTTGTAATAGAATCCGGCACTCCTGCCGATATTGACGAATTGGAAATGCTGTATGATGATCTGAATGACTATCTATCGGCTACTACCAATTATCCCGGATGGATAAAAGGCATTTATCCTATTCGTGAAAATGCGGTTATTGGCATACAAGATAATAACCTTTTCGTTGTAAGACACGAAGGCAAGATAGCTGGATCTATTATCTTAGACCACTATCCCGATGAAGCCTATAATGGTGTAAAATGGAATATTGATGCCGACTACAGTTGTATTTTTGTGATACGCACTTTTGTGGTGCATCCCTCATTTCTTAAAATGGGCATTGGTCGTGCATTGATGGACTATTCGTTTGAGCTGGCTCGACAGACAGGCATGAAGTCCATTCGTTTGGATGTGTACGAGAAAAACCTTCCGGCAATCTCGCTGTACGAAAAATGCGGCTTTGAATATATTGATACCGTAGATTTGGGATTCGGTAACTACGGACTAGATTGGTTCAAACTATACGAGAAAATCGTTTGATTATCGTTTGAGGTGTCTAATCCCTGAAATATAATAATTGAAGATTTGGGATAAGGTTAAATATTATCAAATGGCTAACGTTTTTTATCGCTTTTTGCTCTTGTGCCTACTAGGATTATTGCTGTATAAATCACTATTGCAATTATATCAATCATTAAATCATTTATTTGTCCTCCTGTCATTATTAAAGTAGTGCCTACAATAACAAATAGTCGAGTTATTAAAATCGAGCAAATCAACCATGCTGAGAATCTTACATTTTTACTGTCCCTATAGAATGCCATGATAATAAATGCAATACCAAAAATAAAATTCTCGGCTGTAATAACATGCCAAATATAGTTGATGGTCGTTACAGCACTAATATCTAATGCTGTATATTCTGGACCAATCAGTACCAGTAATTCCGGACGAAACAGAACTATTAATTCTGATTTAACCGGTTCCATTTGTTAAAAAAATAGCATTCATATAAAGTGCTGATTAGTAAGAAAGCATTACCATTGCCCAAAAGAGAAAATGAAAAGCAATGGCAAACAAACCAATCAGTATGCTAAAAATTAGAAGAGTTTTACAGTTTATCGAGAAAGGAATCTCTCAACGTTGCATCTGCAGGGAATTACAAATGGGCAGAGGGACCTTTGGCGAGTATCAGGCTCGTATCGGGAACAGTAGATTAAGCATCAAATCGTTATTACAACTATCTGATTGCGAGTTGTCAGAACTGCTCTCTCTGGAGCGGCCCAGGCAGGCCGGCAACCCCAGGAAAGCGGTGCAGGATCAGCGGTTATCCGGTTATTTAGAGGAATTAAAACGGGTTGGTGTCACCCGGAGACTTCTTTGGGAAGAATATCGAAAAGAGGATCCGAACGGCTATAGCTATGCTCAATTCTGTGAACATCTGAGCCATCACCAGAAATCACAAAATCTAACCTACCACAATACTCATGATCCGGGCTGATCGTTATGAACCCACGTTTAACGAAGCAGCCACCTTGTTCGGCTGATGCCTTATCGCAGTAGCCGGAACCAGTTACCTGTATAGCCTGTTAATTTAACAAACTAATCAGCGTGTTATAAAACACATTAAAATAATCATTTAGTTTCAAATAAATAACTATCTTTGCATCGTTTAGAAAACAAATTAAGTATTTGTTATATAATGGTGTTTTTTATAGAATAAAAGTTTGGAGAGTCTGGCCCGCGAGAGTCGGACTTTTTTGTTTGCCCGCACGTGCTGATCCTATTTTATGAATGCCCCCATGCAGCAAAAGCTTTCGGATTAGCGTCTTCTAGTATAGAATGAAGGAAGTATGAAACGGACATTTTTATTTTTTATGAGTATGGCGGCTGTGTTGCTGCTGTTTGGTGCAACGAGTTGCGAAAAGGAGGACACTGCGCCGCAACAGTCTATTGTTGGTATATGGGTTAATGTAACAGGCAATGAAGAGCATGTTCCTGTAAAAACCGACGATTCCATTGAGTTTCTTTCGGATGGGACTATCATGTATCACGACGACATACTTACATTTGCTGCCCGGCCTTCGAGGTATGAGGTGGAAGGGCGATTTCTTTACATGTATTATGCGAATTCATCCGATAAAGAAGATGCCGCTGATATTTTTTTCTATGAGCTTACTGATAATTTTAACCGGTTGGAACTTAATAACGTACTTTCCTCTTCCTCTTATCCGAATGTGTACAAACGGCTGAAGTAAAAACTTACCCGCTTAATTGATCCCCGCAAGTCGGTCTGCAACCCTTCTCTTTTTGTCATTTTGTACAAGATTTGTGTGCAAAATGAGGCAATTTTACGCCATCCTATAAAGATTCAGATTTAAAAAGGTTTTTTACGGATACGTGCAGTCTTATTATAAATAAAATAGCTATTTTTGTGCTTTAAAACAATAAAGTAAATAGATAGGTAAGATGTCTGCAACGAAAAAAATCAAACGCGCATTGGTATCCGTATACCACAAGGAGGGATTGGACGAAATTTTAATGAAGCTTCACCGCGAGGGCGTTAGCTTTGTTTCAACCGGAGGAACGCAAACATTTATTGAATCACTGGGTATACCGTGTGATGCGGTGGAGGACCTTACTGGGTATCCTTCTATCCTGGGCGGTCGTGTTAAGACACTTCACCCCAAAGTATTTGGCGGTATTCTTACACGCAGAGACAATGAAAAAGACAACGATCAAATTACTGAATACAAAATACCCGAAATAGACCTGGTTATTGTAGACCTGTATCCTTTCGAAGATACAGTGGCCTCGGGCGCCGAAGAGCAGGCTATCATCGAAAAAATAGATATTGGCGGAATTTCTTTGATCCGTGCCGCTGCAAAAAACTTTAACGACGTGGTGATTGTTGCTTCCAAAGGACAATACAAACCGTTGCTGCAGTTGCTGGACGAACAGGGTGCCGTTACTTCGTTGCAAGACCGTAAATGGTTTGCAAAAGAAGCTTTCATGGTTTCGTCTGGTTACGACAGTGCCATCTTTAACTATTTTGATGGAGGCGAAGGTTCTGCTTTCCGTTGTGCGGTAAATGATGCCAAGCATTTGCGCTATGGCGAAAACCCTCACCAGAAAGGTCTTTTCTACGGAAACTTCGAAGAGATGTTTGAACAGTTGCAGGGCAAGGAAATCTCTTACAATAATTTGCTTGATATTGATGCTGCCGTAACGCTGATAAGCGAATTCGACGAACTTACATTTGCCATCCTAAAGCACAACAACGCCTGCGGTATCGCTTCGCGTGCTACTGTGCTGGAAGCCTGGAAAGATGCTTTGGCCGGCGATCCTGTTTCTGCTTTCGGTGGTATTCTGATTGCCAATACGCTGATAAACAAAGAGGTTGCCGAAGAAATCAACAAGATTTTCTTCGAAGTAATTATCGCACCCGATTACGATACAGACGCACTTGAAGTGCTGATGCAAAAGAAAAACCGGATTATTTTGATCCGTAAAGAGAGCAAGACTTCCGGTATGCAATTCCGTTCTTTGCTGAATGGTGTACTGGTACAGGATAAAGACCTGAGCATTCAGACAGCCGCCGATCTTGAACCGATAACAGACAAACAGCCTTCTGCTTCTGAAGTGGAAGATTTGTTGTTTGCCAACAAGCTGGTTAAGAACAGCAAGTCGAATGCGATCACCCTGGTTAAAAACAAACAGTTGTGTGCAAGCGGTATTGGGCAGACTTCCCGCGTTGACTCACTGAGACAGGCTATCGAAAAAGCCGCAAGCTTTGGTTTTGATCTTAAGGGTGCTGTTATGGCTTCCGATGCTTTCTTCCCGTTCCCCGATTGTGTGGAGATTGCCGATCAGGCTGGTATTACCGCGGTGGTACAGCCGGGCGGTTCAATTAACGACAAATTGTCGGTAGCCTACTGCAACGAGCATGGTGTGGCTATGGTTAAAACGGGTGTTCGTCACTTTAAACATTAATGTTTTAAATTTACAGAAACAATGGGATTATTTTCTTTCACACAAGAGATAGCAATGGACCTTGGAACGGCCAACACAATCATTATCTATAATGGTAAGATTGTTGTGGACGAACCTTCTGTGGTTGCACTTGACCGCCGTACCGACAAGGTACTTGCTGTTGGAGAAAAAGCACGCCAGATGCATGGAAAGACGCACGAGAATATTCGTACGATCCGTCCGTTGCGCGATGGTGTGATTGCCGACTTCTACGCGGCAGAGCAAATGATACGTGGGATGATTAAAATGATTAACCCCAAAAGCCGTTGGTTTACTCCTTCGCTTCGTATGGTGGTTTGTATTCCTTCCGGTAGTACGGAAGTGGAATTGCGTGCCGTTCGCGACTCGGCCGAGCATGCAGGTGGCCGCGATGTATATATGATTTATGAACCTATGGCTGCTGCTATCGGTATTGGTATCGATGTGGAAGCTCCGGAAGGTAATATGATTGTTGATATAGGTGGTGGTACTACCGAAATCGCTGTTATTTCGCTGGGTGGTATTGTTTCCAATAAATCGATCCGTATTGCCGGCGACGACCTTACGGCTGATATCATGGAATACATGCGTCGCCAGCACAACGTGAAGGTGGGCGAACGTACGGCCGAAATGATTAAGATAAATGTGGGTTCTTCGCTTACTTCGCTCGAGAATCCGCCCGAAGATTATATTGTTCATGGTCCGAACCAGATGACGGCTCTTCCTATGGAAGTTCCGGTTTCTTATCAGGAAATTGCTCACTGTCTGGAGAAATCGATCTCCAAGATGGAAGCGGCTATTCTGAGTGCGTTGGAACAGACTCCGCCCGAATTGTATGCCGATATTGTGCATAACGGTATTTACCTTGCAGGTGGTGGCGCTCTTATGCGCGGCCTGGACAAACGCCTTACTGATAAGATTGGTATTCCGTTCCATGTGGCCGAAGATCCGTTGCATGCAGTCGCGAAAGGGACCGGGGTGGCGTTGAAGAATATTGATAAGTTTAATTTCCTTATCCGATAATAAGTAATCCCCCGGGCGAAAGTCCGGGGATTCTTTTAAATTTTAACTATGCGGAAACTGCTCGATTTCCTGATTAGAAAAAGACATTGGTTTTTATTTCTTTTACTGGAGATTGTATCGCTCGTATTGGTATATCGCAGCAATGCCTATCAGCGTAATATAATCTTTAGTTCCGGTAATGTGGTTACCGGAAAGGTGGCCTCGGTGACCGGAGCTGTAAATACTTACCTTAACCTTCGGGAGATAAATAAAGACTTGATGGAACGGAACGGATTGCTGGAAATGGAATTGCTCCGTCTGCAAGACGAGATGGATGCCATGCTGGCTGATACGGTCGCCTTTCGTGGATTTACGCCGGATTCGACCGAACAGTTTGAATATGAGTTTATGCAGGCCGAAGTAGTTGGCAACAGTGTTTCTTCGCTGTCTAATTATATTACCATCAATAAAGGGAAGGCCGATGGTATAGCTCCGGATATGGGTGTGGTATCCTCGAAGGGGGTGGTTGGTATTATTTCTATGGTGAGCGAGCATTTCTCGGTTATTCTTCCGGTACTTAATCCTAAGTTTCGTTTAAGTTGTAAGGTGTTAAGAAGCAATAACTTCGGGTCCCTTACGTGGGACGGCCGTAATTCCAAAATTGCCAACCTTGAAGAACTTCCCAAGCATGTGGTGTTTCACAAGGGTGATACGATTGTAACTAGCGGCTATTCCGCAATTTTCCCTTCGGGTATACGGGTGGGAACAATTTCGGCTCATAAAAAACAACGCGACGATAATTTTTATACGCTGCAAGTATTGCTGGATACCGATTTTAGTTCGTTACAGCATGTGCGGATTATAAAAAATTACAAGCAGAAAGAACAATTACAAGTAGAACAAGAGGCGAAACGAAATGATTAACAATATACTGAGAGGTACGTTTTATTTTGTTGTGTTTGCGTTGATTCAGATTTTTGTGCTGAATAACATTCACTTCCTGCGTATTGCAACGCCGTTCCTGTATCTTTACTTTATTCTTAAACTTCCTGTGGGTGCTTCGAAAACCCAGGTTGTTTTCTTTTCCTTTCTCATGGGAATGGTGATCGATTTGTTTGCAAATACTCCGGGAATGCATGCGGCAGCATCTACTCTTGCCGGTATCCTTCGCGGACCAATAATAAATATCCTGATGGGTAACGAGCTGCCCGAAGGACTTTTTCCTTCCTTTAAGACTTTCGGTCATGGAGGGTTTTTCAGGTATACTTTGCTGATTACGGCACTTCATCATGTTGCCTTATTCAGCATCGAATCGCTTACTTTTTTTGATCCGTTATTTCTGCTGTTACGTATTGGCGCCAGTATCACGTTAACTGTAATGGTTATTTTTATAGTAGAAGCTTTCAATCTGGAATCTTATAAAATCGATGTTTAACTCTAGCTATGATAAGGAAAACAGGCAATATGTAATTGGCGGGGCTGTGATCTTGCTGGTTGTCATTTTTATTGCCAGACTTTTCTATCTGCAGGTGGTGGAAAGCGATTATAAAGCTTGGGCAGATAGTAATGCTTTTCTGAAGAAAACGCTTTATCCTTCGCGGGGTATGATGTACGACCGGAACGGAAAGTTGCTTGTGTATAACCAGCCTGCTTATGATGTGATGCTGATTATGCGAGAGATCCAGCCTTTCGATACAACCGACTTATGTAATATTCTGGGAATAACCAAGGTTCAGTTCGTAAAACGGATGACTGATATTAAAAATCCACGCATTAATCCGGGGTATTCCTCTTATGTCCCTCAGGTGTTTATGAATCAGTTGTCGGCACAGGAGTATGGGGTATTGCAGGAAAAATTATATAAATTTCCGGGATTCTATATTCAGAACAGAACAATCCGTCAGTACCAGTATCCTTATGCGGCACACGTATTGGGAAACATTGGCGAGGTTAACATGCGCGATCTGGAAAAAGATCCCTACTACGTGACGGGCGATTATTCCGGCCGCACCGGGGTGGAGAAGTACTATGAACAGATTCTGCGCGGAGAAAAGGGGGTGGAAATATTGCTTCGTGATGCGCATGGACGTATTAAGGGCCGTTACGAAGGTGGTAAACATGATGTGGTACCTCAATCGGGAAAGAATCTAACGCTTTCCGTGGATATGGATTTGCAGGCTTACGGCGAGAAACTGATGCAGAACAAACTGGGTGGTATTGTAATGATTGAACCGGAGACTGGCGAGGTGTTGTGTATGGTATCTGCTCCAACTTTCGATCCTTCTATATTGGTGGGTCGTTTGAGGGGCAAGAATCACCAGCTCCTCGAAAAAGATCCGAACAAACCGTTGTTCGACCGTCCCATTATGGCTTATTATCCTCCCGGTTCTACGTTTAAACCTGTTCAGGGGCTTGTGTTTTTACAGGAGGGTATAATTTCGCCGAACACTATGTATACCTGTAACCATGGTTATCCTTTACGAGGAGGTAAACCGGCCTGCCACGGTCATGCTTCGCCACTTAACCTGATAGCTGCTTTGGCTACGTCTTGTAATGCTTATTTTTGTTGGGGATTGCATGATATGTTGGATAGCCGGCGCCGTTATCCCAGTGTGCAGGAGGCTTTCGAAGTGTGGAAGAATCACGTGGTATCGATGGGTTACGGATATAAACTTGGGATAGACTTACCGGGCGAAAAGCGCGGTTATATTCCGAACAGCAAGGTATACGATAAGATTTACAGGAAGCGCTGGAATTCGAGTACCATTATTTCTACGGCAATCGGCCAGGGTGAAATAACTTCTACTCCGTTGCAGATTGCTAATTTGGCAGCAACTATTGCGAACAGGGGTTTTTTTGTTACGCCTCATGTGGTAAAGAAGATTCAGGATATGCCTTTGGATACATTATATAGCAAGAAGCGGCGTACATCGATTGACACTCATTATTACGAATATATAGTGGAAGGGATGGCCAACGCTGTAACTGGCGGTACTTGCCGGGGTACATATATGCCGGATATTGAGGTGTGCGGTAAAACGGGTACGGCCGAAAATCCACATGGTAAGGATCACTCTATCTTTATGGGTTTTGCCCCAAAAAAAAATCCAAAGATTGCGATTGCCGTATTTATCGAAAATGCCGGTTTTGGAGCAGAATATGCGGTGCCTATTGGCAAGCTGATGATAGAGAAATATTTGCGTGGAGAAATTCCGGAATCAAGCAAGAGTACGGAGGATTTTATTGTTAATTCTGTAGTAATGCCGGGAAATGCCTTATAGAAAGATAGATACATGGAAGTCGGTCGACTGGTTTACTATAGTCATATACGTCCTCATGATTATTGGTGGATGGATTAGTATATGTGGTGCCAGCTATGACTTTGATAATACGGGATTGTTCAGTATAGACGGTCGTCCGGGGTCGCAGTTATTGTGGGCAGGACTTTCGTTCGGTCTTATTTTTGTTATTCTGATGCTGGAGAGCGATTTCTTCGACATTTATGCCTATGCTTTTTATCTGGGAATGATTCTTTTGCTTATTGCTACGATCTTTTTGGCTCCCGATATTAAAGGTTCACGCTCATGGCTTGTATTGGGGCCTATTCGTTTGCAGCCCGCCGAATTTGCCAAATTTGCCACAGCACTTGCTGTTGCAAGGTTTATGAGCTCCTATGGGTTTAAGCTTACTACGGCTAGGAATTTTGCTATCACCCTTGGACTTATTTTTCTGCCAATGGTATTAATCCTGATGCAAAAGGAAACTGGTTCTGCATTGGTTTATCTGGCTTTCTTCCTTGTGTTGTATAGGGAGGGTATGTCTGGTTATATATTGCTTACCGGTGTTTCTGCTGTTGTTTTCTTTGTTACCTCGATGAAGTATTCGGACGTGCTTTGGGGTATTACTCCTTTGGGTGAGTTTCTTGTCTTTTTGATGGTACTGCTTATTTGTCCCATCATGGTTAAAGTGCTGCGACGGGATTCGCTGGTGGTTCGGGTTATACTGATAACTGTTTCTTCTGCTTTTTTGATTGGGTATCTGCTTACCTTCTTTATTCCCGTTAATTTCCTTTGGATTGCGGTAGGATTGTTTGTGGCACTGGTCCTTTATCTTATTTATCTATCTGTGCGAAATTGGGTACGTCATTATGCGCTGATTGCATTATTTGCTGTTGGGTCTATAGGATTTTTGTATTCGGTGGATTATGTGTTTGATGAAATTATGGAGCCTCACCAGCAGATTCGTATCAAAGTTTCTCTGGGACTGGAAGATGATCCGAGCGGGGCAGGATATAACGTAAATCAGTCGAAGATTGCCATTGGTTCCGGCGGACTTACAGGTAAGGGATTCCTTAATGGAACGCAGACAAAATTAAAGTATGTACCCGAACAGGATACCGATTTTATTTTTTGTACGGTAGGAGAGGAGCAAGGCTTTATAGGGTCTGCTATTGTAGTACTCTTGTTTGGATTTTTTATTCTGCGTCTTATTACATTGGCAGAAAGGCAGCATGGTACATTTCAGCGTGTTTACGGGTATAGCGTAGCCGCCATCTTTTTCTTTCATGTGGCGATTAATATAGGAATGGTAACAGGACTTACTCCGGTTATTGGAATACCGTTACCATTCTTTAGCTATGGAGGATCCTCGCTGTGGGGATTTACCATTTTGTTGTTTATCTTTCTGCGGATGGATGCTGCCCGTAATGAACGGCTGTAGTTTTATCTGGACTGTACTACCCGTATTCCGATTTCCTGAATTCCCGGAAGTGAGTCGTTTCGCATTCCCTGTCTTACACTAAACGTATACTGACCTGTATGGGGGAAGGTAAACTTTTTCCTTACGGGAAAACTTGATTGGAAAAGGGATATGCCTTTCCCGTGCCATTTTCCGTAATCGTCTGCAAGCATGCATTCTATTGTATCTCTTTTTAGCGGACCAATGGGTTGTTCTTCGCTGCAGAATACCCATAAGTTTTGAAAAGGATACAGGTTGTTGTTCCTTATTTCGAGCGTTACATCGTAAGGCATGCTGATATCGGTTACCTGAAAAGAGAAATAATACTCTTTATTCTTTTCCCATAATGCATTTTCGATGGGCTGGTACTGGTCGTACAAGGCTTCTTTTGTGCAGGAAAAGAATAAAGAGCTAAGCAGGCAAACAACAACAGTTCTAAACTTCAGGGTTCGGATTTGGTTTGTTTTCACTCTGATTATTGTCATTGTTTCTTGGCTTATCGTTCATCCCTTTGGACCGTTGTCTGGATTTATGTCTGTTTCTGGATTTATTCCCTTCGCGCGGAATGGCATTATCCTTGTTGCTATTTTCCTTGTTTTCCGGGGAAACGTTTTCCTTGTTTGCATTATCATTGCTTGGACGGTTGGAATTTTCCCGGTTATCCCTTGGATTTCTTTTGTCTCTGTTTCTCTGAGCTTGTTCACGCGGAGGATTATTCCCTTTTTGTTGCGCGGAGTCGGGAGTTGTGATTACTTTTTTAATCGGTCCCTGTACTTCGCCACTTGCAGGAATTACTTTTTTAATCAATATAGGCACATCAACACTGGCAGAAACCGCTGATTCTTCTCTTCCTCCGGGTTCGTTCGGACGTTGTTTCTTTTTCTTCTTTTTTACAGTATTATCGAAACGTGTAACGCTCTCCTGACCTAGAATATCCTGTGCGTCTCTTTTGGGAGGCTGAGGCTTTGTATCGCCTTCGAGACTGATTGGTTTACTGCCTTTCTTGTTCAATCCGATTACTTCAAATGCTCTGTCGGCAGGAATAGTAACAAGGTTGGCTGCAAAAGATCTGTCGGTCGAATAGGTAATCTCTCTCTTGAATATATCAGTCTTGAAGTGGTAGTAATTGCTATCCTTAGTTTCCAGAACCATTTCCCTTGAAGGGAGTCTTTTCTGGGCTTCAACGTACGCATCCACTTCATAGTTGATACAACATTTTAGCTTGGCGCATTGTCCGGCCAGTTTCTGAGGATTCATGGAAATATCCTGATACCTTGCTGCTCCTGTTGCGACAGAGACAAAGTTTGTCATCCAGCTGGAGCAACAAAGTTCGCGTCCGCAAGGACCAATTCCTCCAATACGTCCGGCTTCCTGGCGGGCACCAATTTGCTTCATTTCAATACGTACTCTAAAGGCATCTGCCAGCACTTTGATAAGTTGGCGGAAATCCACACGTTCGTCTGCGATATAGTAAAAGATGGCCTTGTTGCCGTCTCCCTGATACTCCACATCGCCGATCTTCATATTTAATCCCAGATCCGCTGCAATCTGACGTGCGCGAATCATGGTTGTATGTTCCTTGGCTTTTGCCTCTTCAAACTTCTCAACATCATTGGGTTTTGCTTTACGATATACCCTTTTTACCTCTACTCCTTCGGTACGAACATTGTTTTTTTTCATTTGCAATAAAACAAGCTTACCTGTAAGGGTAACGGTGCCGATGTCGTGCCCGGGACTAGCTTCCACAGCTATAAGGTCTCCCTTTTCCAACGGAATTTTTGTATTGTTAAGAAAATAGCCTTTTCGGGTATTTTTGAACTGAACTTCCACATAGTCTGTAGCGTTCTCCGCATCGGGAATATCGCATAACCAGTCGTATGTATTAAGCTTATTATCTTGTATTTTGCTGCACCCTTTTGAGTTCATGCAGCAACCTCCTTTATTTAGTTTAAAATCCATTTTTATAGTATATAATATATGTAGTTATGCAAAAATAGCTATTTATTCTTACACTTTTGTAAAAGGCTTAAAAAAAACGGGAGTGTTTTAAAAAAGAAAGGCTCTGAAACGGTTGAAACCGGTTTTCAGAGCCTTTTTGATAAGAAGGAATCGAATTAGATGATTCCGTATTTCTTGAATATTTTTTCTATAGCTTCCATTGCATAGTTCAGCTGTTCCTGTGTGTGTGTAGCCATCAAAGAGAAGCGGATAAGCGTATCTTGTGGTGCTACTGCTGGAGAAACTACCGGATTCACAAATATACCTGCATCAAATAGATCGCGTACTACCATGAATGTTTTATCATTATCACGGATATAAAGCGGAATAATTGGTGTTGATGTGTGACCAATTTCGCAACCCATGGCACGAAATCCTTCCAAAGCATAATTTGTAAGCTTCCAAAGGTGTTCGATGCGTTCCGGCTCGTTTAGCATTATATCTAATGCAGCTCCTGCGGCAGCCGTGGCTGAAGGTGTGTTGCTGGCACTAAAAATATAAGAGCGGGAATTATGACGAAGGTAGTTGATTGTTTCTTTATCTGAAGCGATAAACCCACCAATAGATGCAAATGATTTACTGAAAGTACCCATGATCAGGTCAACATCCTCGGTAACACCAAAGTGATCGCAAGTACCGCGACCTTGTTTGCCAAGAACACCGATACCGTGTGCTTCGTCTACCATCACGCTTGCATTGTATTTTTTTGCCAATGCTACGATTTCAGGTAATTTAGCAACATCACCTTCCATGCTGAATACGCCGTCAGTTACAATTAACTTGATTTTGTCGGGTTCGCATTTCTGAAGTTGTTTTTCCAACGAATCCATATCGTTGTGCTTGTACTTTAATTTTGTTGAGAATGACAAACGATGTCCTTCAATGATTGAAGCATGGTCTAATTCATCCCAAAGAATATAATCTTCACGTCCTGTAAGACAGGATACAACACCAAGATTAACCTGGAATCCTGTTGAGTAGATTATAGCTTCTTCTTTACCCACAAACTCAGCCAGTCTTTTTTCAAGCTGAATGTGTAAATCCAAAGTTCCGTTAAGGAATCTTGATCCGGCACAGCCTGTTCCATATTTTTTAATAGCTTCTATGGCAGCTTCCTTCACTTTTGGATGATTAGTTAATCCTAAGTACGCGTTTGAACCAAACATCAGGACTTTTTTCCCACTAATAACTACTTCAGTGTCTTGATCACTTTCAATCGTTCTGAAATAAGGGTAAATTCCTGCAGCCATGGCTTTTTGCGGAATATCGTACTTTGCTAGTTTCTCTTGTAAAAGTTTCATATTGTAAAAAGAGAATGAGTTTAATCGCTTATATGTTTCTTAAAGAACATAGATTTGCTACGTTCTTATCGCGAGCGCTTCTGCAAATCCAGCGCAAAAGTAGTAAAAAAATATGTTATGGTACCCGTAACCCTTTAAAAGTTTTATAAAAATATTAAATTTGCAATCGAATTGTAAAAAAAAAGATATAATGAATGATCAAAAGGTATCTGTGCATGCGATAATTAATCCGATTTCAGGTGTAGGTTCCAAGCGGGCTATCCCAAAGATGATCGAAGAAATTTGTTCCAGGAATAATAGCTCATTGACAATATCTTTTACTGAGTATGCCGGTCATGCTAGTCTGCTTACCCAGCAGGCGATCGACTCGGGCGCTAATTATATTATTGCTGTAGGGGGCGATGGTACAGTGAATGAGATAGCCAAGACTATGTTGTATTCGCCCGCTATTTTGGGTATTGTACCCAAAGGATCTGGAAACGGACTTGCCCGTGAATTACATATTCCCATGGATTCAAAAAAAGCGCTTGAAGTTATTTTAAAAGGGAACGTAACAACAATTGATTGCTGCAAAGCAAACGAACGGGTCTTTTTCTGTACCTGCGGTGTGGGATTCGACGCAGCTGTAAGTCAGAAGTTTGCCAACGAGAAAAGAAGAGGATCCCTCACGTATATAAAAAACACGATTGAAGAATACCTTAGTTACAAACCTCAACCTTATGAATTGCTGGTCGACAATCAGACTATCAAAGAAAAAGCCTTTCTTGTTGCTTGCGGAAATGCTTCACAGTATGGTAACAATGCGTTTATTGCTCCTCATGCAAATATACAGGATGGAATGATGGATCTTACGATTCTTTCGCCATTTACTCCGCTTGATATTGCTCCGCTTGCCATTCAATTGTTTACGAAGCAGATTGACCGGAATAGTAAAATTATGACTATGAAAGCAAAGCAGGTAACAATTATACGCCAGCAGGATGGAGTTATGCATCTTGACGGAGAGCCGGTTATGGCGGATGCAACTATAAATATAAATATTATTCCCGCTGCATTAAAAGTATTTACGCCAGAAGTTATCTCTTTTTCCAGAGAAGTTCATAATCTTTTCGGAGAAGTAACCCGTTTTTTTGATAAACGACTTCCTTACATTTTTAAATAGTAGTTTTTTGTTAGTTCCTTGTAGTCATTGGTGTACTGATGTCGGCCTTCTTCGATGATAAGCTGTGTTTTCTCGCACGTTTTGGCTTGATTTGCAGACAGCTCAACCAATATTCGCTTGGGAGCGGATTGAGGTGTTGGTAAAATAAGCGTTTCGCGTGTTTTGAAAAGTCGGGTGGAGGGGAGCAGTTCGTTTAACTCGTCCTGCTGTGATGCTGGAAGAATCAGTGAGACCTTTCCATTTGGTGTAAGAAGTTGTCTGCTTCCATTAAGTAACTGACTTAAAGGAAGAGTATCGTTGTGGCGGGCTTTGTTTCGCTGATTGTCGGGCCCTTTTAATGAATTTAAAAAATAGGGTGGATTGGATACAATCAGATCGTATCTTTGGTCCGTAGACGCGGCATAGCTTTGAATTGAAGTGCAGTTAACCTTGATCTGATCCTTAAATACAGAGGCTTCAATGTTTTCTTTTGCCTGATTACAGGCTGCTTCATCAATATCTATAGCTTCAATAATTGCATTGGACCGTTGTGCAAGCATTAAAGCAATTAATCCGGTTCCGGTACCAACGTCAAGGATTCTGCTAGAATCCGAAACAGTTGCCCACGAACCTAACAAAACACCGTCGGTGCCGACTTTCATGGCACATTTATCATGCCAGACTGTAAAATTCTTAAATTTAAAAAAGGGAGTTGCCATACTTTAATTAAAGGTGGCGCAAATGTATACATTTTTGGGCTTAATTTATTATCTTTGGCACGTTTATTGTTTGTGTATGAAAACAATGTAATTAAGTATGATAAAAAATAGAATGGTAAGATTAACCGAAGATTTGTACGACGATCTGGAAGATGATATGGGATTGGTAGTTCCAATTCTAACTGAATGCGACGTGGATGAAGATTTCATGGAAGGTATTGAGAGTGTAGGTAACGAACTTCCCATTTTACCTCTTCGTAATATGGTTCTTTTTCCAGGAGTAGCTATGCCTGTCATGATTGGTCGGCAGAAATCACTTCGTTTAGTGAAAGAAGTTCAGGGCAAAAAAATATTAATCGGGGTGGTTTGCCAAAAAGACAAAGATACTGATGATCCAGGGCTGGATGATTTGTATACTGTTGGAGTGGTGGCCGAAATTGTCCGTATTCTGGATATGCCTGATGGTACAACTACGGCAATTTTACAAGGGAAAAAGCGATTTGAATTAAAGGAGATTACAAACACAGAGCCTTATTTAAAAGGAAAAGTTGAACTTCTTGACGATATAGTTCCTGACAAGAAAGATCGTGAGTTTGAGGCCTTGATTTCAACAATCAAGGATCTGACAATAAAGATGCTGAAATCCAATGCAGAACCTAGCCGCGATGTTGTTTTTTCAATAAAGAACAATAAAAACGTTATCTATCTCGTAAACTTCTCTTGTAGTAACATTCCAAGTGGTGCTGCGGAAAAGATGGAGTTGTTGCTTATTGGAGATATGAAGGACAGAGCTTACCGCTTGTTGTTTATTCTAAACAGGGAATATCAGTTGTTAGAATTGAAAAATTCAATTCAATTGAAAACGCATGAAGATATTAACCAGCAGCAACGCGAATATTTTTTACAGCAACAGATTAAGACAATACAGGAGGAATTAGGCGGAAACATCAATGAGCAGGAAATTAAAGAATTAAGGGCTAAGGCTTCCAAGAAAAAATGGCCTGCCGAAGTTGCCGAAGTTTTTGAAAAGGAACTTCGTAAGCTTGAAAGGCTTCATCCTCAGAGTCCTGATTTTTCTATTCAGACACAGTATGTTCAAGCCATCGTTAATCTGCCATGGAACGAGTACAGTAAAGATAATTTTAATCTGAAGCATGCAGAAAAAGTGCTTGACAGAGATCATTATGGCTTGGAGAAAGTAAAGGAACGGATCATTGAGCATTTAGCGGTACTGAAGCTTAAAGGTGATATGAAATCGCCGATTATTTGCTTGTATGGACCTCCTGGAGTTGGAAAGACTTCTTTAGGAAAGTCCATTGCAGAGGCATTGCACCGTAAATATGTACGTATCTCGCTTGGAGGTTTACATGATGAAGCGGAAATCAGAGGTCATCGTCGTACCTATATTGG
Source organism: uncultured Macellibacteroides sp. (assembly GCF_963667135.1). Lineage (NCBI taxonomy): Bacteria > Pseudomonadati > Bacteroidota > Bacteroidia > Bacteroidales > Porphyromonadaceae > Macellibacteroides > uncultured Macellibacteroides sp. Next base: position 2,740,836 of record NZ_OY762974.1, read on the forward strand.
CGCGATGTCTGGTCGGATTATTCAAAATATTCAGAAGGCCGGAACTTCTAATCCTGTGTTTATTCTGGATGAAATTGATAAAATCACTGCCGATTTTAAAGGTGATCCTGCATCTGCGTTACTTGAAGTGCTGGACCCCGAGCAAAATAATGCTTTTCACGATAATTATCTTGACGTAGACTTTGACTTGAGCAAGGTTATGTTTATTGCTACCGCGAACAATATAAACTCAATATCACAGCCTTTGCTGGATCGTATGGAGCTGATTGAAGTGAGCGGATATATCATTGAGGAGAAAGTTGAGATTGCTGCCAAGCATCTTGTTCCAAAACAATTGGAAGCGCATGGTATTCCTAAAAAGTCTGTTAAGTTCCCAAAGAAAACGCTGCAGGTAATTGTTGAATCTTATACTCGTGAGAGTGGCGTACGTGAACTTGATAAGATGATTGCAAAGGTACTTCGTAAGATTGCCCGTAAAATTGCTACAAATGATACTGTTCCAGAATCTGTTATGCCTGAAGATTTACATGAGTATCTGGGAGCTGTTACCTACAATAGTGATAAATATCAGGGAAATGAATACGCGGGAGTAGTAACCGGACTTGCATGGACTTCTGTAGGAGGAGAGATCCTTTTTGTTGAATCAAGTCTGAGTAAGGGTAAAGGTTCAAAGTTGACGCTTACTGGTAACCTGGGTGATGTGATGAAAGAATCTGCCGTTTTGGCACTTGAATATATTCATGCACATGCATCACAGTTTGGTATAAACGAGGATCTTTTCGAAAATTGGAATGTGCATGTTCATGTTCCTGAAGGAGCAATACCTAAAGACGGTCCCAGTGCAGGTGTGACTATGGTAACTTCGTTGGTCTCTGCTTTTACACAACGTAAGGTTAGACCCAATATGGCTATGACTGGTGAGATTACATTGCGGGGAAAGGTTCTTCCTGTTGGAGGAATAAAAGAGAAAATTCTTGCTGCCAAACGTGCCGGTATTAAAACTCTAATTCTTTGCAGTGAAAACAAAAAAGATATAGATGAAATAAAGGAGGATTACCTGAAAGGGTTGGAATTTAACTATGTTGAAGATATAAGGCAGGTTGTTGATCTGGCTTTGTTGGATGATAAGGTTGATCATCCGATTTTCTAAAAAAGAATAAAGGCGTAGGGATTATCTTACGCCTTTATTCTTTTTTAATTTTCTGTTTCTGTTTCAGCTTCCTCCGTTTTATCTTCTGGAGTAAAGTCCGTGATTCCTGCTGCGATCAGCATGTTATACCATGAAATCAGTTTCTTTATATCACTGGGATAAACGCGTTCGCGGTCAAAATTAGGAAGCACTTCTGCCATATACGCGCGTAGCACTTCTGGCTTAGCTGCCGAATCAATTGATGCCTGGTTTCCGTTTTCTTTATTTTTTACAGAAGTCAACACTTCATGCAAAGGAACTTCTGTCTCATCCGTATATATAGCAATATCTCCTAAAGAAATTACTTTATCTTTGGCATAAGCAGGTACTCTTTTCTTGTCGATCAGTGATTCAACGATCAACATGTTTTTTCCTTGTGAAACCAGTTTAAATAATCCGGGTTTACCGGAAATAGACAAGATAGTCTTCAACATAATTTTCTTTTCTATAGTGTTAAACTTTAAGCTGCAAATGTAGCACAAGTATACCGAAATATTGATAATTGAAATTGGAAAAATGCATAAAACATGGTTTGTCTGTAATAAAGAGTGCAGTTTGTTTAGCTTTTTGGGGATTATTTGCCATTTTCTTCTGTATTTTGGACTTTCTCAATAAATGCTTTAACTTGAGGAATAAGTGCCCTTACTCCATCGTTATATATAATATAGTTGGCCTTTTCTTTTTTTATATCATCCGGTAATTGATTATTTACTCTGGTTTTTACCTCTTCCTTACTTGCATGGTCGCGATCCATAGCTCTTTGAATACGAATCTTTTCAGGGGCATATACAAGAAGTGTAATATCTGTAAATTTGTTGAAGCCTGATTCAAAAAGAATAGCAGACTCTAACGCGCATATATTTTTGTGTTGCAGTTCTGCCCATGAGATAAAATCTTTGAAGACTTCCGGATGGATTATATTATTAACCTTCTGAAGGATTTCAGGATCATTAAAAATTAGTCCTGCCAGCTTTTTTTTGTCAATACCGTTGGGCGTGTAGATTGTTTCTCCAAAAAGATCGGTAAGTCCTTTTCGTATGACAGGAGACTTTTGCGTAAGACGTTTGCTTTCCTCATCGGCAATATACACGGGTATTCCAGATAGTTCCATTAATGTGGATACTATAGATTTACCACTTCCAATTCCACCGGTAATACCTATCGTTATCATTCCTAGTTATTTTGTTCGAGTATAAATTCTATTTTGTCGGGATGGATTGTCGGAGAAAGAATCCAGTCAGGTTTCTTAGTTAGCTTTATGGATACTGTTCCGGATACATTTTGCTCGAGATCGGCATATAAAACTTCTACAGCGAATTCGTCTGCGTTAAGCTGCTTAAATCGGGAAAGTGGTACATTACAGGTAACCTGAACTGATGATGGAAAAGTACGCAATGTATATTCTTTGGGCAGATTACTGCATTTTACAGGAATGTTGAGCGTTTTCTCTGTATATTCTTCAATAGGAAATGTGATTGTAACTAGCTTAGGTTCAAAACGTACACCTTTAATTGGAAGTATGTTAAAAGTACGAGTAAATGTTTTTTTAGCTCCGTCTATCTTTGTGAATACCGTTTTGATTGTCGTGATGCTATCTAATAAATTTTCGCCGGAATATACCTTTACGACGGACGGACTAACGGTTATATCGCCTGCAAGTGAGTAACCGGGTTTAGGTCGAAGAGATCCATTAAATTCAACAGGAATATTCCTGCTTTTTAATGGAGTATAGGGTATTTTCACCATCTGGGGTTCAAAGCTAATTAGGGTGGTGGTGGCTATAAGTTGTTTTAGAATATCACTTTCTATAACTTTTTTACTTATTACAAATGTTCCTTTTTTGTTTGAAAGGGAATTAAGTGAAGGTTCAATCGGTAAAAATGTTCGGCCCAAAGAATAGTTAAGCAACACGCTTCCCTTGTCTCTGACTTTTACCTTAATGCTATTAGGTAGCGTGTCGGAGAATGCGATATTGGTTGGAACATTCTTATATCTGACCGGTATAGAAAGTTCTATTTCGTAATCTTGCTGCAGGCTTTGTAACATCCAAAAGCCAATAGAAAGAAGTACAAAAAAGAAAAAGATTAAGACTTCCTTCCATCCTTGCTGACGTAACAGAGTCTTAATCTTTTTTGGTGCAGACTTGAATGTTGAAATAAAGACTTCAAGTCGTGACATGTAATTTTATTTACTTTTGTTGCGCGTCTTCTGCAGATGCAAAGATTGAAGTTTTGTCAACACGGATACGAACGCCTTCTGCTATTTCGATAGACATATAATGATCGCTGATTTCCTTGATTTTACCGTAGATACCTCCGGCAGTAATCACTTTGTCTCCAACTTTAAGCGCTTCACGAGATTTTTGAATCTCTTTTTGTTTCTTCTGCTGCGGACGAATCATAAAGAAGTAGAAAATGGCTACTACCACAACCATCATTAAAATGCCAGTCCATTGAGACTGTCCTCCTGCTGCCTGAAGGAAAATACTAAGTAAGCTCATACTTTTAATTTTAAACGTTATACTGGTTTACATATGTAATTATTGCAAATGTAACGATTATTATCAATCTTTGATCAATAACCTTTCATTTTTTAACTCAGTAACCACAGAATCCAGGATTCCATTGATAAATATACCACTTTTGGGTGTACTATAATGTTTTGCAGTGTCAATGTATTCGTTTAGAGTTACATTAATTGGAATAGAAGGGAAGTTTAAAATTTCGGCAAGAGCAACCTGCATGATAATCTGATCCATATTGGCTATGCGTTCGCTCTCCCAGTTTTTCATGTGCTTCTGAATGCGTTCACGATATTCGCTTCCTTTTAGCAAAGACTGACGGAATAGTTTTATTGCAAATTCCTGATCTTCCAGATCCTTGAACATGGGTAACAGGCTTTGTTTAGTACCTGCGACTTCGCTAAACTTTTTGATTGTTTTCAGTGTAAATGTTTGGATGATCTCAATGTCGTCGTTCCAGTAAATGCTTTTATCTTCAAGGTAGGATTCAATCTCTTCGTTTCCGCAAATTAGTTTCTTGAAAGCATTTCGCCAGAACTCTTTATCTGTTTCGTATGAATCGTTTTCGTTTGCAAGATATTCACTATAAAGCTCGGAATTCAAGATTAAATCCAGTACAGACTTAATGAAATCTTCATCATTATTCCAGGAAATGCCTTGTTCTTTAACGTATGTTGCTAGCGATTCATTTCCTTCAATTTGCATTGCCAAACGGTTTTCTGCAAAACGCATGTTCGGATTCAATTCTTCCTGGGTTGGCACATACTTGTTTTTACGGTTGTCCAGAAGTCTTTTTTGAAGATTTGTCGTTTCAACAATCAGAAGAAGAAAATAATGATATAAGTCGTATGACTTTTGAAGACTGAAAAGCAATTCGTTTTCTGCAGTTTTGAGGTCTTTGTTTCCGTTTTGATAGTACGCATATACTATCTGTAAAACTTTAATGCGAATTAAAATTCTGTTGATCATCGTTTGAAGGAACTACTTGTTTAAATTTGATTGCAAAGGTAGGTATTCTTTTTTGTTTTCGTATTCCCTTTATACTTTTTTTATTATTACTGCAAATTCTTTTACTTTATGGCACAATACGTTATGTTTTTTTTCGTTAATATAGTTGATATTTAAAAAAAAATATCCATATTTGGAACATATTAAGAGTTGAGGGTGATTATTTAAACAAAGTTTGCTGTTATGGAAGATTCAGAGAAGAAAATAAATGTTGAGACGAGTGATAAAGAGATCATATACTCAAGAGCAATCAAAGCCGGCAAGAGAATTTATTACCTCGATGTGAAGAAGAATCTAAAAGATGATTTATTCCTGGCTATAACTGAAAGCAAAAAGGTTCAGTCTAAAGATGGAAATCAGGCAACTTTTGAAAAACATAAGATTTTTTTATATAAGGAAGATTTTGAAAAATTTGTAGAAGGTTTGTCCGATGTAATTGGATATATTCAGATACATAACGGTGACGCAACCGCAAGTCAGGAGAAAAAGGATGATTTGGAAGATTCAACTGACGGGGATATAAAACTTTCAATAGACTTTTAAAAAATTTAAATACAAAATACAACGGGCTGTTTATCTGATTGCAGATTAAACAGCCCGTTATTTATATAGGCATTTTTATTAGATGCCTATTCATTTTTTACTTGTAATTATGCTACCGGATGGATAGCTTCTGTAGGACATACATCAGCGCAAGTACCGCAGTCTGTACACATTTCAGGATCAATCTTATAGATGTCGCCTTCAGAAATTGCTCCTACCGGACACTCGTCAATACAAGTACCGCATGCAATGCAATCTTCACTAATTAAATAAGCCATTTTCTTAAACGTTTAAAATTTGTAACTATTAGTTGATGCAAAAATAGGGCTTTCTTTGTATTAAAAAAATTAGTTTCCCTATTATTTACGAAGAATGTTCTTTTTTTTTGAATCATGACTCATGCGTTCATTGTCTTTCGTATTTCTAATAGCAAGACGCAGCGCAATAAATAAGGTAAGCTTGCGTTATTATCTAAAATTATACAATAAATTGAGATATTCTATATTGATAGTATTTGCCAGCTTTCTCTCTGCAGGCTCTCTCTTGGCCCAAAAGGAAGTTGTGAAGAATCAGCCTTATGCTGACCAAAAGCTATTTCATTTGGGTTTTCATGTCGGACTTCATTCCCAGGATATGATAGTAACAAATAATGGAGTAGCAGGGACTGATGGTAGGACTTGGTATGCTGAAATACCGTCTTATTCTCCGGGGTTTACTGTTGGTGTTATTGGCGATATGTATCTTAATCAGTTCTTTAATTTAAGGTTCTCTCCAACATTGCATTTTGGTGACAAGAAGTTTGTGTTTAAATCTTTTGAAGGAAATGTGCCTGCGGATGATCCTGAATTCACAACTTCGCTACGATCGAATTATCTTACATTTCCGCTTGATATTAAATACAGCGCTTTCCGTATAAATAACTACAGGCCTTATATCTTGGGAGGAATTTATGGAAGCTTCGACTTAGGAAGAAAAAAAGGTAATCCTCTTTTACTTAAGGGAACAGACGTGGGTCTTGAATTCGGTTTGGGTTGCGATTTCTATTTGCCTTATTTTAAGTTATGTCCGGAAATTAAGTTTTGTTTCGGATTAGTTGATTTGTTGGAAAAAGACAGAACAGATCTCCAGGATGAATCTATCTTGAAGTATTCACAGTCTTTATCTAAAGCGACTACCCGAATGATTGTGCTTACTTTTAATTTCGAATAAACAATTCAATATAGATATAGGCGGCAGGAATTGCCAAAAGAATACTGTCAAAGCGATCAAGCATACCGCCGTGCCCAGGTAACATCTTTCCGGAATCCTTTACTCCGACTGTTCGTTTTATCAACGATTCAACTAAATCGCCCCAAGTTCCGAAGCATACAACGGTTGTTGCGAATCCCAGCCAGTTATACCAGCTGATTTCGGGAACCATACGGGAAAATATCAGCGAGCTGGCAAGTGCGAAGAACATACCACCCCAGAAGCCTTCCCATGATTTTTTTGGAGAAATTCGCTCGAACAACCTGTGTTTTCCAAATTGTGATCCAATAAGATACGCTCCGGTATCATTTATCCATACAAATACAAATAAGGCAAGTAATAGGAGAGGAGTGAAGGATATCTCTCCATCCGCGGATTTTACCAAAACAATATAATTCGCTAGAGCAAAGGAGCCGGCACAATAAAGCTGAGCTAACAAGGTAAAAGCCAAATTGATTAGTGGATTTTGGTGCTTGTTGTATAGTTCTGATATAAAAGAATAAAGAATGAAAGCCATATAAGGCAAGAATATTGAGCAGCCAAAGAGACCGTTCGAATAGGCAAAAGCTGAAGCGAAGAGATAAATTCCGCCTGCAGTACTTATTATTCGTTTTGTTTTTGAAGGAAAATATTCTTTCAGCAGACTATAAAATTCCCAGATCAAGAGTCCGGTAAGTATACTAAAAAGTATTAGAAATGTATATGGATTATAATATACACCTCCTACTAATATGGCTACAAATACCGCACCTGTTAGCCCTCGTATAATTAGATTTTTCAAGATAGACTTTATGTTAGTTGTTTCAGCCTGCAAATATAGATAATAAATTGGTAATAACACAAAAGAGGCAGGATAGTAACCAACTTTATGTTACTTTCCTGCCTCTGATTCTGTAATAGTTTATTTTAAACCCGGATTAATCTGCTATTTTTTCCTTGTTTTCTTCTCCCGATTCAGACTGTTTAGCTTCGGCTTCTTCCTGAGAAGCAGAAGATGCAATTTCTGCAGCCTTCTCCTGGATATCTAGAATTTCTTGCGAACGTGAAATCCAAGGACGTTTGCCAAATATATGTTCTACATCTTCAGTATAAATAACTTCTCTCTCGAGGAGAACACTTGCTAATTGGTGATGCTTTGGCGCATTATCCAACAGGATTTGTTTTGCCCGTAAGTATTCATTATTTATTATTGCCTGAACTTCAGCGTCAATGAGCTTAGCTGTCTCCTCACTATAAGGTTTCGTGAATCCCCATTCCTGTCCTGTAGAATCGTAGTAATTTAAATTAGGGAGTTTCTCACTCATACCAAAATAGACTACCATGGCATAAGCTTGCTTAGTAACGCGCTCCAGGTCGTTGGATGCTCCGGTAGATATTTTTCCAAGGAATAATTCTTCGGCAGCACGACCACCTAATGTGGCACACATTTCATCAAGCAACTGCTCTTTAGTCGTAATCTGCCGTTCCTCAGGTAAATACCATGCTGCTCCTAACGCTTTTCCGCGGGGAACAATCGTAACTTTAACCAATGGATTGGCATGCTCAAGTAACCAGCTTAAGGTTGCGTGACCAGCTTCGTGATTGGCGATGCTTCGTCTTTCTTCGGCAGTTGTTATTTTAGAACGTTTTTCCAAACCACCAACGATTCGGTCTACCGCATTCATGAAATCTTCTTTTTGAACAAATTTCTTTAAGCTACGGGCTGCAATTAAGGCAGCTTCGTTACAAACATTGGCAATGTCGGCTCCCGAGAATCCTGGAGTTTGTCTTGCAAGAAACTCGGCATCAACACTTTCATCGATTTTAATAGGACGAAGATGTACACCAAATATTTCTTTTCGTTCATTTAAATCAGGTAATTCCACGTGAATCTGACGGTCAAAACGACCGGCACGAAGCAAAGCCTTGTCTAAAATGTCAGCACGGTTTGTGGCAGCAAGAATAATTACTCCGCTGTTTGAACCAAAACCATCCATTTCTGTAAGAAGTTGGTTAAGCGTATTTTCACGTTCATCATTACTGTTCATATTCGCATTCTTACCGCGAGCACGTCCAACCGCATCAATTTCATCTATAAAAACAATACAAGGAGCTTTTTCTTTAGCCTGACGGAATAAATCTCGTACTCTGGAAGCACCAACACCCACAAACATCTCAACAAAGTCTGAACCAGACAAAGAAAAGAAGGGAACATTTGCTTCTCCGGCTACAGCTTTAGCCAAAAGAGTCTTTCCTGTTCCCGGAGGGCCAACCAAAAGAGCTCCTTTAGGTATTTTACCTCCCAGTTCAGTATATTTTTCCGGACTTCTAAGAAATGCTACGATTTCTTCTATCTCTTGTTTTGCTTCTGATAAACCAGCCACATCTTTAAATGTAACTTTCTTGTCGTTATCTTTATCAAATAACTGGGCTTTTGCTTTTCCAACGCTGAAAACACCTCCGGCGCCACCACCTCCGGCATTACCAGACATCCTTCTCATCAAGAATATCCATACAAGAACGAGGAGAATAATCGGTCCAAAAGAAATAAAGAAATTCCAAAAGGTGTCATCACCTTCTTCAAAGTTCACCAGTGTATCAATATTGTTTTTCTCTACGGCCTTGTCGTAAAAATCAGAAAACTTGTCAGCTGATGGTATTTTTACGAAGATTTTTGGTGTAGCTCCTAACTTGGCAGTATCTTCTTTGAAAACAACGCCAAGCTGTCCTTTCTTTATTGTAGCTTCCAACGTGTTCTTCTTATTAAATACTGTCATCTGCTCAAATACGTTTTTTTGAGCCAGTTTTTGAAACTCCGTCCACCCTAACTCTTTAGTAGCTGAAGAGTCATTGGTCATATATAGAGCGGCAAGCATAATGAAAATTACCCCATACATCCAGTACAGGTTGAAACGGAATAATTTTGACTTGTTGTTCTTAGGCGGCTTATTAAACGCTTTGTTATTATTTTCCATAAATGATAGTCAATATTGTTTATTTTCCCGGGTAATTAATCTAAGTCCGGTACTCGAATAACCTTCGAGTCGGCCCAAAGGTTCTCCAAATTGTAGTAAGAACGTAATTCCGGTATAAAAATATGTACAAGAACCGTGCCATAATCCATTCCTATCCATTGCGCCTGTTTTTCTCCATCTATGGAAATAGGCTTATCAGAAAGTTCTTTCCTTACATAATCCCAAACTGAGTCTGAAAGAGCACCAACCTGAGTTGGCGTATTTCCTTCACATATTACCATATATTGGCATATGGCTCCAGACAATTTTGTTAAGTCTATAATAGCAATTTCTTTACCTTTCTTTTCCTGAAGACCTTCAACGATCTTCTTTACTAATAATTCTGTTTGATCCATTTATTATTTCTTATGTGTATTTACGAATCTGCAAATATACTTCATAAATTTAGTATCCGCACGAATAATACTCATTTATATACGTATATGATGTGTAAATCAAAACAAGGTGAGGGTAATTTTGTTCAAATTCAAAATAAATAACTGAAAAAATTTGGAGCAATAAAAAAAAGCTGTAAATTTGCACCCGTTAACGAAAGAGAGTTAACAAAAACAACAGATTGTTCTATGGTGTAATGGTAACACGTCAGATTCTGGGCCTGAAATTCTAGGTTCGACTCCTAGTAGAACAACTAATTAGGTAAAAGGTTTGGAAAGTAATTTTCCAAACCTTTGATTTTTTCAGGGCTTTGAATGCGAGTGGTGTCAATATTTGGAGTCTTCTATTATGATCGTTTGCTGAAATGTTTTACTAAAGTTTTACGAACTTATAATAACATACAGCATGAAATTATTAACATTTAAGATATATCTCCGGGCTGATCAATACAAAAAAGGAGATGGTGTAATCTATCTAAGAGCTACTCTTGATAGGGTTCACAGGTATATTTCTCTCCGGATAAGGGTTAAGGAGAAGAATTGGAATCCTAGTACCTGTCAGGTTCGTTTGTCTGAACCAAATGCTTTCTCTGTAAATCAAATCATTCATATGTATGAGACGCGGGCCTTTAATATAAGGCATGAAGCTACGTTGCGGAACAAATATCTTTCGTTGGATGAATTTGTTTTACAATTTTCGATAAACTATGATAGTTCGTCGTTCTATGAATTTGTGACTAACGAGGTGAGAACGAATAAAAAGCTTTCGACTGAGACATTAAGGGGGTATGACGCGCAGATATCCAAACTTCAGGCTTTTAAAAAGGAGCTTGTTTTTGCTGAAATTGATTCGTCTTTTCTTAATCGCTATGAGAAATACATGACTGACGTTTTGAAAAATAAACCTAATACTGTAAACCGAACGTTTGCTTTCATTAAATCGGTTATTAATAAAGCCAGGGAATTGAATGTGACGGATATTGATCCTTTTGAAAAAAGGAAATTGGGATTTAAAGAGGGACATCGTAACCGACTTACTATTGAAGAACTTGACAGTTTGTCTGCTTTGTATGATTCTATTGATCTTGATGCTAAGTATACGAATGTGTTGCGTTACTTTTTATTTAGTTGTTATACCGGGTTGCGTTATGGTGATGTGCAGAATTTACGCTTGGGGAATATTAATGGAGATGTGATTTCTCTGCAGATGAAAAAGACTAAGAATGAAATTAGAGTTCCAATCATAGCGCGGGCAAAGAAATTTTTACCGAATCCGGATTCTACTTTAAAAAATCTTAAGGTGTTCAGGGTTCTTACGAATCAAAAGACGAATGAGTACTTGAAGAATATTATGGATCTTGCAGGAATTGATAAACAAATTTCTTTTCATTGTGCCAGGCATAGTTATGCTACAAACGGGATTGAATTGGGGATTCCATTGGAGGTAATAAGCCAATTGTTGGGGCACACAGATGTAAAAGTTACTCGTATCTACGCAAAGTATTCGGATAATGTTAAGGTTCGGGAACTTGAAAAGTGGAGCCTGAATGATAAGAAAAAAGCGGAGGAAAAGGATAAATGATGATTATAAAAAAAGGAGGCTGTTAAGCCCCTTTTTTTATTGATAGTAATTTGAAAGTAAGGAATATAGATACAAGTATGTAAAGCATTATACCGGAGTAATAAAAGAAGGCGTTTAGGAAGCGAAATTTTTCGACCGTTTTGGTTTGATTTATTTCGCTTTCTTTTTTGATATCTGTCTCTGCTGATTTGCTTTTATTTTCGGTCCGGTTAATGCCAGGAGCACGAATTGGTATACTTTGCTTATTGCCTATTTTATGAACTAAAATGCCGTTTTTTAACATGGCCATACTCCATGCCAGGGATGTTTCCAGATAGCTGCTGTCTATGCCTACCGATGTACTTACTTCGGGGGCCGGGTGATAGAGGAATGTTGTGTCGCGTTCGACTATCCGGATCGTGTCTGTTTGTATTTTCGTTACGTTTTCTGTAACGGTTTGCTGTGTCTCTTTTTGAGTTTTGCACGATATGGAAAACAGAAGGATAAGAAAATAGATTGCATGTTTCATTAGGCTGTTTTTAAAAAGTGAATGAGATCGAGCGCGATATTTATAGCAAGGTGTTTGCTATATTTCCTGTATGCGTCTACGTCGCTTTGATTGGAAACAAAGCATACTTCGAGTAGGATATTAAGACAGTCTGGTTTATTTAGAATTCCAATGCTTCCTACGGCCGTATCTTTTTCTATTTTGATTCCACGGCTTTTTGTACCCAGTGTATTTGTAATTGTGTCCAGGAGTGTTTCGGCAATAGTTCTTTCTTCTGAAGTATACTGGTTAGGAAGAATGATTTCGGTACCATTGGAAGATGGCGACGCTGATGCATTGAAGTGGATATCGATAAGGATGTCTTTTTTGCACACTTTGCTGCGCAACCAGCTTATAACTGTGTTTAATGAACTGGTATTGCAGTCGCGTTCTGAAGTGACTCCCTGGCGCTTTAATTCGGCAAAAATGAAGTCTCGCAAGTAGATTGCTTCCTTTGCTTCGTCGATAATTCCGATTGCCCCTGTTCCTGATCCTGAAGGTGTGAGGTTATGCCCGGCTGTAAGATAAATTTTTCTCATGATTGTTGGGTATTAATTAATTGTGGTTCGTTTTCTTTATGTCTTATTCTGACACTACAGAGGGTGTTGTAACAGCGTAATCCCTTTAGGTAGGTTAGTTCTGCTTTCATTACTGCAACCTGATTCATGGCTTCGTTCGCTTCTTTTTGCATTTTGAACCATTTTTCAGTAAGTTCATCGAGTTGTTTGTAAAGTCGTTCTACTTCGTCGCGGCGCATTTCTTGTTGCTTTTTCTCATTGTCGAGTTCTATGGCTTCGGCCGATGCGTTTGCTTTTTTCTTTTCGGCCTGCCAGAAAACAAGCTGTAGGATATTTAGACCTCCAAAAAGGCTTGCGAGAATAATTAGTATTTGCTCCATGTTCGTTCTTTTTTATACAAATGTGGCTTAGTATAGTGATGGAGTAAAGGACAAAAAAAGCCCGCCGGAGTGTGGCGGGCCGATTGATTTACGCTTCGTCGAACAGCCGGGATTGCCTTAGTTCAATGTTTTCGGTGCGAATGGTATCGTTTGCCAGGAGGGTGATATCTATCTTATCAATGAAGTAAGGTTGGTTGTTTATCATTACCTTTTCTTCCCATTTTAAACCAACTATATCTTGCTGAGTAAGGATAAATTCTCCTTTAAATATTTGGTTTGCGTGCTTCAGAAAATTGTTGTGTTCCTGGTAATATGTACGGAATAACCCACGAGAACTAATCCACTCGAGGGAAAGATTTCCTAGCTGTAAATCGCCGGTACCTGGATTTGTATTTAGGTTGGCTCCAAACGGTGATCCGGTTGGTTTTCTTTTTCCCAGGGAAGGTACTGTATACCCTGATGTGAATGAAATAGGAACAAATCCCTGGGCAAAACAGAAGGCTATAGGACATGATACGTTGCTTGCTTCGGTAGTTGAACCTGATTCTGTATCTACCGTTTTTTCTATGTTCTTTTGCTCTACTGAAAAGTAAGGATAATATTGGTTGACGTAATCGAGGGTTGTGTAATAAGACGCATCTATCATGGAGATGGATTCGTCTAAAGTTGTAATATCAATTTCCTCATTATCGGATGTATCGGAAAAAGAGAAATAGGCCGTGCTTTTTATCTCAAGAGCTCCGGTACTACGCCTACGGGCAAACCATCCGTATTTTTTTACATAAGAAATTGTTTCGCTTCCATTTACAAGTTCTGCGTACCCTAACACTTCATTGGCATCGGTGGCAAGCCATTGCCGATAGTTTGCAAATGCCGGAGCTGCTTTATCTAAAGATGTTCCGGATGATAACCTTAGTTTTTGTGCCGTGCTAAATGTTGGGTATAGTTTTTCGTTTAATTTACGACTCCAGTCTTTTGTTGCGAGCGCGTTGTGCATATCCTTAAGAAATACGCAGCGTATGGATCGTTTATTGTAGTCTAAAATAAACCGGCAGCCGAACTTATCTTCGACACAGGTTTGCAGCTCTAGCGCTGAGACATCCGGAACTAGATTTTCGTATTTAAGCCAGCCGACATCGATGGGACTGGATGCATTGTTTAGGAGTACTATTTTGCGTAATTCACCTGAAGCAAAAGGGTTGTTGGAGTGACTTAGGTCAAAATAGGAATAGACGCTTGAAAGAACATAATGAAGATAAAGAAAAGGGGTGTATCCTGTATACTTTTTCCCGTCTCTTGTTCCGTACGTGCCATCGGAATCTGCCATGTTTTTGATCTGGAATTCGACGTTCCCGTTGGTATCAGTAATCTTTGTACATAGCTCGAATGCGGAATACTCGCCATTATCGGTGCTTACGCTTGTGGTAAGATCGACAAAAAAATCGGGAGTTGTGGTTACCATTGGATAGTGGGTTTTCTTTGTTACAATCTGATTAAGCTGTATCTTATCCAATGTGTCGTAAAAATCGCCTTCGGAAAGTGTGATATCGAACTCTATTCCGCTATCGGAAATACTTTGCATTATTGCTGTTCCATACAGAGCTATAATTCCACAAGTTATGGTACAAGGGAGTTCTGAGCCAATCCTTACGCGACGTTCCGGACGGTTTGGGTAACCAAGCTGCTTTAGGTTGGCGGGCGTGGCCGGTAATGTGATTCCAATACCAAAACTTCCATTATCGTTAAATATGGGATTGATAAGTGAAAGCGATATCTCTGTGTCCGGACTAATGGCCATGGACATATTTCCTAGTTGTATTTTCATTATTTTCGGCTTGTTTTTATGCGAATATTATTAGCTCTGTTTACCGATTTCTCAATGTGACCATATTTGATGGTTACTCCTTTCTTCTCGAGGCTGGAAAGAAGAGAAATAAGGCGGTTGTTTAATCGTTTTGTTTCCGGATCCGGAACATTGGCATTGGATGCACTTCCGGAAATTTGAGTTATCTGATCGTACTTTCCTTCGGCACGTTGAAAGACACGGCGATCGCGGGCGTCGTTGATTGCCTGAACCATGATTGGATAACGGATATCCTTCTTTAGCATTTCCATATCCGGAGTGGAAATAATTAGTTCGCCACCGTGTTCGCTAATTAAAGAGGGGTTTTCGATAATTCCGGATTGAGGCGTTCCGATATAGGGTACGTTCCGGTACTGATGACCGTCTGTTGATCCGATAACGTCGTACTTTCCTTCGGCGCGCTGGGGAACGATGGTGTTTACTGTTCCTTGGGATGTAGTACTGGAGGTTGAACTTTCGGAGCCAATGTTACCGACCATACTCCCTACTACTGATTTGACTGCGGCGAAAGCAGCCTCGATAAGCCCGGTTAGAATTGCTGCACGTGCAAGCCCAGCTGCTCCAAAGGTTAAAATGGAGTCTGGAGTTGCAAGGGATTGCATTGTCGCGCCGGCAATAGCCATTTGTGCTTGTACTTTTAGATAGTCCAGACCCATATTAATAATGGAAACCATCGATTGTTTTATCATATCATCGTTTCCGGCCAGTGCTCCGCCAATGATTCCACCCATTTCGGTAGAGAATGCGGTGGCGAGTTGTACCATCTCCTGGCGTTGCTTAAGCTCGAGTTCTTTTTCTTTGGCGTACTCTGCCTGTTTAATCTTAAGGTTCTGCTCAGAGATTTTCTTAAGATTCTCTGATTCTTTTTTCTGAATTGAAGTGATAGAAATTTCCTTTGCCTTTTCCAACTCTACCCCTTTAATGGAAAATTGTTCGCGCATTTTTATGGCGTAGTCGGCTATTTTTTGTTCGATTTCCTTGCGCTTGCTTTCTTCCAGTCCATAGATGGATAACTTACGCCTAAGGCTTTCAAGTTCAAGTTCCTCGATCTGCTTGTTGTAATTAGATTTATCAATCAGGCCTCCGGCATATTGTTTAGCCAGGGCAATCTTTTCATCTGCGATACCTTGATCTACAGATTTTACTTTATCTTCAATGGCTTTTTTATTGGCTTCAGTTTGTTTTTTCCGGGATTCGATAGCCTCTTTTGCCGACTGATCGGCCATTTCTTTTATGGTAGAACTCACACTTGTTTGAACCTTGCGAAGCCCTGTTGTTGTTTTGATGTCGATCTGGTCTAAATTTACCATAGAATCGACAAAGGCGCTTACGAGTGTATCGTTTCCTTTATTGTATTTTGACACAATACGATAGGCCTCTTCTATTCCTGGAGTACTTTTTACAATGTTGTCTATCTGCTTTCTGATCGATGCCGTTTCTTTTTCCATTGAAGCGGTATTTGATAGCGATGAACCAAACATTCCGGATCCACCGGAATATGATTGTACCCTGGCATTCTTTAATTTCTTTTCTAGTTCGATCCGTTCGTTCGCAGCTAATATTGCTTCTCGATTTCCTTCGTAGTTTTCGATGAAATATTTGCGTTCAGCTTCGGTCATTCCTGTGATTGATTCGAGCTGTTTTGTTGCAGCTTCGATTTTTTGATTAGCAATGCTTTTTTCTTGTTCGGCCTGTTGGTTGGTAAGTTTAATGATTTGATCGCCGATTGCCTTACGTTCTTCAAGAGACTTATTTGCATCACGTAGTGAGGTTTTAAGTTCTTCGATTTCGGCCTGGACGCGAGTGTCGGTAATACGAAAGGAGTTTTGACGTTCGAACAATTCATCCAGTATATTTGTAACTTCTTTACCTACTGTGTACGCTTTTGCCAGGTTATCCAGAAAGTTTGAAAAGTCCATTGTTGCCAGTGATACCCGAACATAAGTCAATGCATTGTTCAGTCCACCGAGGACGGCTGCAAAAGCATCGCCAGTTGCATTGTTGCTGTTTATAATCTTTTCTAAAGAGAATAGCTCTGTTACGACGGCTGCTGCCTTTGTTGCATAGTTTATGAGTAGGCCAACACCGGTAGCTTTTACCGCATTAAAATCGAATAAAGTTCGTTCGGCACTTTTTGTGTTTGTTTTTAAAGTGCCCATCTGATCTTTTGTGGCCTTTAGTTCTTTATCAAGCCGTGCGTATTCTTCAGGTTGGAGAGCTTTTGCAGTTGAATTTAATTGCCGTTCGAGTTCCTGGGCACGTTTCTTAAGCTGGCCCATGGTCATGTTTTCCAGTCCGAGCGTTTTTTCGTGTTGTGATATCTTTTGGCGGTTGATTTCGAGCGCATCATTATTTTGCTTAAGGGATTTATTGAGGTTATTCCACTCCGAGGTATTTTTCTTTCCCTGTTCTTCTAGCTCGCGCATGCGAAGACGGGTATCTTTATTCGATTTTTCTAACTCCTTATTTTCTTTTGCAAGGTCGTTTATAGACTTTTGTGCCCCGCTAGCATCAAGTGATAGGATGAGCTTGATTTCGTCGTCTGTGAGTCTTGATTTGGCCATGATTTATCTTCCTTTTGCTTTGTTGTATTCTATTCCGAAATTTGATTCTTTGTACGTTAGTGCATCTCGAATACCTTTTTCTACCCGAGATGTTACGTGTTCTCCATAATCGTATTTAATTGCCGGGAATGTTTCGCGGTAGAATATACCCCATACCTGGGCATTATAGATACGCCAGTTGCCGTTACGCTTCATGTCAAGGAATCGCATCTGTTTCACGATGGTTGCTGTAAACATGAAATCGAGACCGGCTGTTACAATTCGTATTTGAGGATGGTCAAGTATTTCTTCCATTTGACCGGTACGTCGTTGAATATTGTTTCCCAAACGAGAATATTGGGTGTCTTTGGTTCCGGAATGGAATAGCTTCTTTTGGTATATGTCTCGCTGGGCCTGGTTTATTTTAGTAAAACCGGCTTGAACTTTTTCGATAATAAAATCTTGTTTTACGATACCATCTGTAATCATGATCGGCTTTTTTAGCGAAATTACAGAGGTAGGATAGGAGGGGAAAGGACAAAAAAAAGGCTCTCCTTATTGTGGTGTACGGGAGAGCCTTTTGGTAGTTACTTTTTGCTTCGGTAGATCATAAGGAATATAAGCACGCCTACAATTGGTGTTGCCGCAAATACAGCGAATGTGGCTACGGCCCATTGCTCTGTTGTTTTTGGCTGTAGAGCCACGATGCAGATGATACTTACGATGATGTATAATATGACTATTCCCATGATATTATTTTTTTGCAAATGTAATAACTATTCTTCTATTTCGAGACCGAACTTGTCGGCCAGGGCTTTGTTGATTACCTGGCGGCGTTGTTCTTCGTTTAGTCCATTGAGGGCATCTTTGGCGCCTTTGCCGCCGGCCATTGCTTGGGTGTGTAGTGCGCGCTGGAGTTCGAAGTCGGCTTGTACATATCCGGTTTCGTAGGCTTCGTATTCGGCGGTGCAGGGAGTTTTCAGATTTATGATAAGCTGATTCTTTTCCTGGACTGTGAGCCTGTAGCGAAGCAGGGCAACGATTTGAGCTATTGAGAACTTAAGACGGCCACATTCTTCTATTACTTGAAGATTGCTCATTTCGCTGATGCCGGCTGAAGTGTTTTCGTTTTTTATTTCCATATTATACTTTAAGTTTTAAAATCATACTTTTTAATTCGGTTGTACTTTGGATATCTATGAGCGTAGATTTTGGTCCTTCATTTATAGATGTTCCTTCAGTAACATTTATTCCGATCCACGCCCTGAGGGCTATGTAGTCGTCAAGAATACGGACTAGTTCGGTGGTCATCATGTTGTTTTCTTCCTGAAAACGGCGAATCGTATCGATCGTTTCTTCAGACAGCGTTATTCCGTTTATTTCTAACTTTTTCATGCCTCTTCCTCCCAAGTAAATATGTTTACCGCAAATGCATGTGGCTCCATGGAATTTGAAATGATTGTTTCTGTCCAATCCCCGGACTTTCGAGACGTCATACACATTGGTTGATTATTCGGAATGTTGTTAATCCGGTTTATTACACTCTGTAATTTGTTCACGACCTGTTCTTTTGACTTAAAATATTCGGGGTGTTCGTTTATAGGGAGTATCATTGGTTACCTCCTTTCTTTGCTGAGAAGTAAAAATATACTGCTACAGGGACAAATATGATACTTAGTACAGATAGGGCTGTGAATAATACGCTGGTGTATATTTTAGCGTCGTTGGTTGTTTTGCATTTGGTTATACCTCCGGGGAGACTGTTGTAAACGCTCATCATTCTTTGCCAGAAAGATTCTTTCTTCCCCGCTTTTATCTTGGTTTTTAATACTATTGGGTTCATAGTTTTTCTTTTTAATTAGTTTGTAACAGCATTTGCACTTGGAAGCAGCCGGCTAAAGATAAACCTAACCGGTTGTTTAATTGCTCCGTTGGAGTTTTTTACTTCGGAGATGAGTTTCCAGATGGGGTGTCCTATCTGACCGTGGTTGGACAGGTTTAGCAGGGATTGGATATCTTCCTGCGAGGCATGCAGGGACTGCAGGTTACGCAGGAGGCCTTCGGTATTTCGCTGGGTGCCGTCGCCTGGCTTTTGTGTTTCGATCTTTTCGGTAACAATTTTTTCGCGCTCTTCAGACTCTGATCTGATCTGATTTTCGTTTAGTCTAGTCTTAATATTAATATAAGGTTCGGACTTAGGTAGTTGTTTTCTTTCACCTAGATCGGTGTTTTTGCTCTCGTTTCTGTTTGATTCTTCTGCTTTGCTATGACACTGTACCTGGCATTTTGCACGGTCTGATTCCTGGCAATTATCGCATCCGGCAAAGTGGTACATGGTCTTTTTTCCGTGTCCGGATCCGCCGGGGATATGGAGAATAAGACTGGCATCGGCCAATGCTTTCCGAGCTGCTTTGTAGACTGGGAGTGATACTCCACATGTTGCTGCAGCACGTGAATCTGCATGTGGAAATGATTCGGGCCATCCGAGAGTGTTAGCTACTTTGAGGAGATAAAAGAATACGCGCGTCTCTGTGGGGGAGAACTGGTAGGTTTCGTCTAATCGCCAGAAGCGATTAATGAGGCCGATGTATGAGGTCGGCCGGAGGTTTTTTTGATCCATTACTGAAGAAGTGTTTAGCATTAAGCGCCGTGGGAACACGCTTTAATTCTTCTTTGGTGACAAAAAAAAGAACGGCCACCAATTCCCATGTCGCTAAACACTTCTTCATAAACGAGCGAACTCGAATGAAAAAACCGGGACGGTAGCCGTCTTTATTTTAGATATCTTTTTAGAGGGCATAAAAAAAGCCCTAATAATTTGGGCAACTTACGTCGCTCGATAATACAAAGAAATGTTTAGCACTGCAAATCTGCGTAATATTTTTCGTATGCGCAAATATAAGGGGGGAAAGTTTGCAAATTGCAAAGATTTTTCTTTGCAATTTGCAAAGAAGTTAGGGTTTGAATGGCGTTTTTTACATTGTTAGTAAAAATATTACCTCTTTAGATTTCTATTTGATGAAGTATTTTTAGTTTATTCTCAGATTATGGATTACCAGATTGTAGTGTACATAGTAATTATTCGGGCTAATTTTCGCTGCTATGTTAAGTTTTCCACATTCCTAATGAAATTATATAATTACTAATCTATTTATTTTCTTTTGATAACTGAAATAATATATTAAATTTGTAGATTAACTATAAATTTAATATTATGACCACTTATTTAGACATCTTTAAAAGCAGTAAACCTTTGATTGAAAAGTATGGAATCAATAAAGCTTATTTGGTATGGGTTATGGGATTGTATTTAGATTATTCAGAATTAAATGAGCTTGCAGACGAAAGCCTAACCGATGATACTAATGATAAAAAAATTGATTTTATTCGAATTGATTATGATAACAAAAAAATTGTCTTCGTTCAAGGTTACTTTTCTGAAAGAAAAATTGATGCCGCTCCATCAAATAAAGCTAGTGATTTAAATACTGCTGCAGCTTGGTTAATTTCAGGAAATATAGATGACATTCCTTCTCCCTTAAAGGAAATTATTAAAAATGCTAGAGAGGTTATATCAAGTAATGAAATTGAACAAATAGAATTATTGTATTTACATAATTTGCCTGAATCGGTTAATGTCGCTAAAGAGCTAAAAACTGTAAAAGATCATTTGGAAAATGTATTAGCTAGCGATTCAATTACTGTAGTTTCTAAAGAGCTAGGTCTAAAAGAAACGCAATATTTATTTGATGAACAATCTTCACAAATCATTATTAATGAATTAATTAATTGTCCTGCTAAGATTGAATTTGAAGAATCTGGTGATGGATGGAGTTCCGGAATAATGTCAGTACCAGGAGCTTGGTTAAGGCAACAGTATATTCAATATCAAGACAAATTATTTTCAGCAAACTACAGAGGGTTTTTAGGTATTTCGAAAAGAAAAAGAATAAATACAGGAATTAAAAGCACCGCAGAAAAGAAATCCACTAATTTTTGGGCGTATAATAATGGCATTACAATTTTAACTCATAATTATGAAAAGAAAGTCGGAAATACGATTTTAACGGGAATGTCTATTATAAACGGTGCTCAAACAACAGGTTCTATTGGATCGCTAGATAGTACGATTAGTTTAGATGGAGTAAGGGTCTTGACACGAATAATAAAATGCAGTGATAGAACAACTATAGATGATATTGTTAAATTTAATAATACACAAAATAAAATAACAACTTGGGATAAGTTTAGTAATGATACTAAACAGCTATCTTTATTGTCAGAGTTTACAAAACTAGGGCATGATTATAGCTTTAAAAGAGGATTTTCTAATAAAGAAGCTGAAATTAGTATAGAAAACAGTATGCAACCACTTATAGCATTTATTAGCAATTTTAATGATGCTAATAGAGGGAAAAATTCTTTATTTGAAAATGATAAGGCTTATAAAAATGCTTTTGAAGATGTTAAAGCAAGGCATATACTTCTTGTACATTGCATTAATAAGGCAATTGATAACATTAGGTTTAATTTAAAATTAAAGAAAAAACAAGGTACAGATATTACGAATGATGACGAATTTATGCTAACCTTATTCACAAATCTAAGATTTAAGTTTTTTTTAATTGCAGTAGTTGGAGCTTCTATGGAAACATTAATGGGGCGGCAGATTAATTTAAAATATTTATCCTTAACAAATGAATTTTCATATAAAAGCAATAAGGGTATTAATGATATAGTTGTGTCTATTCAGCCCATTATTGAAGTTATTCTTACTTTTACCTCAAAATATCTTGAAGGTAAAAATTACACAGAGCTCTTGAGGCAAGATGAAACATTAACTGATGTTTCTAAACATGTTTCTTCGATGATTAATGCATCTAAAGTAATACCTGGTATGACTAACCAAATACAGGAATTTGCAAAACTCATATCAATAGAATGATAATTATTAATATAAGTTCTTTTAAATAGCTGATTAAATAGTTTTGATCGGCTATTTTCTTTTTTAGTTGTGCGATAATATTTATTTAAGAATAGTATACAGCCGCCTATATTTTAATATAATCAGTAGTCTGTGTAGAAAAACGGACCTACCTTGTAAAAAGCGAGCTTTATCCAATGCTCTTCGGTAAGAATAATCTCTTCGGTATGTTTAGTCCATTAAATATGGGGGCTAATTAGTAAATCTTTTTCTTTGCAAATTGCAAAGAACTTTGGGTTGAATGGCGTTTTTTTTATCTTATTAGTCTGAATATTAATTCTTTAGATTTTTTATTTGATGTGATCCTTGTTAAGGCTATTTCGTTATAAGATACGGCAAACACAAGTGTCTGTTTTGAGTCCTAAATTGAAGGACAATATGGCTATACTGTTGCAATATATTCTTTGTAGTTTACATATTGCCTAACCTTGTTAATAAAATCATCTAAGTAGTTAATAACTTCATCTTTGCATGCTACTAAATCTGTAAGAACAACATCTTTTCCTCCGTCGGTGAAACTGATATTTCCGTGAGCCAGATTATTTCTTTTTTGTTTTACGTTTCTTAAAGATGTTGGAAAATTTGTTGGAGTCATTCCTAGCTCCATTAAAATTTCATTAATCTTTTTTGAATCTAAATTCCCTGATCTTCCAGAAAGTAAATCTTTCGATAATTCTATCAATCTACTATTAATGAAATAATCTATTATCCCTTTTATTTCAGTTGAAATAGATTTGCTTTTATTTATCTCTCTTATTTTATTACTATGAAGCTTTATGCATAGCTTTCGTAATGAGTCTGAAGTCGAAGTATACGACATTTGCTCTTCATTAATTGCTTTAAATGTAATATCAAGAGATTTCTCTACAACAGCCTCTATTAGATTGTATAATAATAAATATCCATTTGCTTTGAGGATTTTGAAAAAATCGGATTCAAGATTAATTTCATGAGAAATACCATCACGATCTGACTCATATTGTATTTTACAGATTGAATTATTAAAGTAAGTTAAATACTTGAAAAATAGTTCTATTTCTTCTTTTCTAACCATAAATAAATTGTCAACCGTCGTCATTTTAAATTTGCTTACTTAATAATAATTGGTCTCTTACATACTCAATTCGCCCTACTAATCTACCAGGATTATTGCTAGCATCAGATGTTGTTTTTTCTTTAAATTCTTTTGAATTTATCCAATCAATGTTTGATATTTTTAAGGTTGGTTCATTGTTTAGTGCTAAACAAACTCCAACAGCGATAGCCTCAAAACGTACACGAGGTGTAGCCTTTCTTCCCGGAGAAAAGTAATTAGGAGCAAAATTATCTTGGACAAAAGTTAGCATTGAGTTGAAATCTCTTTCCATTTCAGTTCTGTCAAATCCAGTCTTCGTTTTTTCTTGTATATAACGATTTATAAATCCTGCGACTTCATGTCTTGCTTCAGTATATTTTTCAGAATATGCAAAAAAGCGACAAACAAGTTCTTCATATTCTCCTCTTTTCGCGGAGTCTCCACTTATAGGACATAGACTTCTAAATAATTCGTTTCTTGCACAGTCGATTATGAAGGAATAGAATTCTCCTTGAAATGCACCTTTCCTAATTTCACTATCTGTTAATTTTTTTGAGCTTGTATTTACTCTGTCAAAAATATCTGCTCGTACACAAAAATCAGCTTTTTCAGTTATAACATGGAAACGAAAATCTCTAAGCATGAAATCATTTTTTACCCATTCCGGTAAATCTTCATAGTATAAACCTTCTAATTTATCTAATTTATGAAGATCTTTTAGTTTGAATTCATTGTTTAAAAATTTGTAAATTGATCTGATGCGTTGAGAGCCATCAATAATTTCCAATCTTCCGCCACCGTCAAAAACAGAAGAAACTAAAAATGGCATTATAGGTACTCCTAATAAAATTGATTCTAAAAACCTTGATGATTGTTTTTCATCCCAGACAAAATCACGTTGATATTCAGGAACAAACAATTGACCTTTTGAATATTTCAATTTAATTACTTCAATTGGGTATTCTTTTGTGTCATAATCGTACGGTATTTTCTCTATTCTGATTTGCTCTTCAATTTCCATCTTTTCTGAAATTGTCAATTTTCTTTTTCGTTGTTTTGCCATAATAGGTTTACTTATCTTTTAAGTGATTTAAAATTGATTCAGCAATAACTTCTCCGAGTTTAGGTGGTACTGCATTTCCAATATATCTAGATGCCTTTGCCATGGAAATTTTTTCTTCGGGAGAAAAAAACATATAATTAAGCGGAAATGTTTGCAATAATGCCGCTTCTCGAATAGAAATAGCCCTATTCTGAACAGGATGCCCAAAGCGGCCATTCCCCAGACCTGTGCATAAAGTTGTCATGGTAGGAGACGGCTCATCCCAAACCATTCGACCATATACACTCCCGTAAGATTTACCTGATTTTTTTTTATGGCAGTTAAGAATTAACTCTTCCGGCCAATCTTTCCATCCTCCTCCATACGGAGTTGCAATAATTCTCTTCATATTCAATTCTCCTAAATCACTAGAAATGTGTAAAGGGTCATCTTTGCATTTTTCTCCCGCTTTGATAGGAGGAAGCATTCCGATTGCATTACGAACAGTTACATATTTATCTGGTGTATGCGTTGGAGGCAATAATGATATTTCTCCTAATCTGGAGGCTAAAAGAACCAGTCTTTTTCTTGTTTGAGGTATTCCATAATCGGGACAAAATACTTTTTTTACATCAACATGGTACCCGCATTTTTCAAGTACATCAACAAAGTCTTTAAGTACAGGTTTGTTAAAAGACAATATTTGCTGCACATTTTCCATAGTAACAATATCAGGCAAAACCTCTTGTACTATTCTGGCAAAAGAGTATAACAAACCATATTTTCCTTCGTCTTTATCTTTAACTTTGTAAGCATATGAAGAAAAGGGTTGACAGGGTGCGCAACCTGCAATAATTTTTATCTTATATTCTTTAAATAAATATTTAATATGGCTATTATCTATATTATTTATATCTTGACTATAAAAATCAGTGTTATTGTTTTTTTCAAAGGCATACTTACAAGACTTGTCAATGTCAAATCCGGCAATGATATCAAATCCCTTATTATACATACCATGGCTTAAGCCTCCGATACCACAAAATAAATCTATTACTCCTATTTCTTTTTTCAATGACATAGCAACCCAATGTACGATTATAAACCTTTTCCGCAAAGGTATTCAAAAAAACATATAAAAAAACACATAATCTCTATCTTTTATAATTTGTTTTTACAGGTTGATTAACATAGGAAAGCCGCGAGGATGGTGTGCATTTAAGCATAAATCTGAGTCCTATAGTTGGATTCAGTATAGGATGTTCCTTTTACTTCGATTAAAAAAAGCTCAATTGCCCTTTTGTCTACATCCATATCTTTTTCAAGGTGATTTTTTATTTTTTGGATTCTGACTTTTCTTTTAGCTGTTTCAGTTATTTTTTATCTAAGGCATGGCATTTTCCATATATGAGCTCGTTGATATGAGGATAATAATTGATAAAGTAAATTGTTTTTTGAAAAAAGTACAATACAAAAGGCCTTAACTAGTGGAGGACTAGAATGTAGAGAGCTGAGTTGTCAAACAAAAACTATTCTACCGAAATAAGTTTGCGACCAAGGTGGTGTATGCCGTTTAGCTCAAGTTATATTCTTTCGGTATAATGTAGAAGTGCCCGAGTATTAAGAAAAAAATGCAATTCGTATTCTCCTTGAAGCGGTTCGGGAATTTCGTCTCCATCTTCGCGCATGCTTTTGATACTATTAAAATAATTAATAATATTATATTGCGAATAAAATCGCTAAATGATAGAAAAAAAGTTATCAAAATGTTTGCAAATGATAGAAATATAGTTACCTTTGTGGCGTGATAATTAAATTAATATTAACCAATAAGAAAGGAGGACAATTTTGACAAAAACGGTTAGAGAAGTGATAGACCTTTTAAAAGAGAACGGATGGGAGCAATTATCATCCAAACATAGGGGAAAAGGTGGTCACAAAATTTTTGCCAAAAAGGGCGCTAGAAGGCCTATCGTTGTGCCAGGGAATCTAAACGACGAATTAAGAGATGGAACATTAATTTCAATTTTGAGGGAAGCGGGGCTTAAATAGCCCCCACCTTCAAAGCACAATATATATATACATACATTTATTTATAAATTTAGATTAAACAAACAATTAAAATGAAAACGCAAACAGTTAGAGCTATCGTAGAAAAAGCAGATAAAAACTTTTCTGCCTACCTTGATGGTATCGATGGTGTTGTTGTTACAGGAAATACAGTAGACGAAATAAAGAATAATATGTGTCTTGCTATTGATGATTATCTTCAAGTATGCAATGAATATGACTATGAAATTCCTGAAGAACTTAAAGGTGAATATGAGATCGTGTTTAAAATGGATGTTAAATCGTTGTTAGATTTTTATTCTGGGATTTTTACTAAATCAGGTTTAGAACGTATTACAGGTATTAATCAAAAACAATTATGGCATTATGCTTCAGGACTAAGAAATCCTAGACCTGAGCAAGCCCAGAAATTAGAATCGGCATTACATAAACTAGGACAAGAACTTTTGTCTATAAATTTATAAGTTTTAAAGTCTTATTTTTTTCATAAAAAAGGGGAGTATTTTACTCCCCTTTTTTATGAAGATACATTTGCTTTACGGGTGAACATGGCGCACCAACCGCCGTGGTCGTAGAAGGTGGAAGGAGATACCGGGATGATGGTGGCGGGGAACTCTAGCAGTTTGATTGCAGGGCATGCTTCGAGGGATTCTTGTTCTTGCTGCATGGTTTCGAGGATTGAGTTTAGGGTTGCCAGGTTGTTTTCCATCATCAGGGCTTCGTTGATGATGTCGTTGTTTGAGATTGTAAATTCGCTGGCTACTGTGATGGCCAGCTCTACTTCTGTATTTATGACGACTTGTCCCTGAAGGGTAATGTTACCGTATTCGACAAACAGGAGTTTCCCGCTCATGGCCTTGACATTGTCTGACAGGTATTTTTCGTTGATGCTGAAGATGTAGTTTGATATTCCTGTTTCGGCCTTTTTGGGGACCTCCTGGAGTTCTGAAATGAGGATGTCGTATCCTGATAAACGGGCGGGTTTTGGTAGTTTGCCTAGTTTATTGATAGCATCGGCTGATACGAACCCAGCGAAATAGGTCATTAATGAGCGTATATATTGTGCATTTAACATAGCGAGTCGATTTGTGAGATTGATAAATTGAGTAATGCGGGGAGTTCTTCCTTTTTAACGCCTTTCCCCAGGGCATCGGATATTGTTTTCTTGAGTGACTTTACCTGAGCATCGAAAAAGGTGATCACGGATTGATTGCTCATCTCGTCTATACCTCCGAAACCTGTTAATGACAGTTGCAGGATTGATTCGGAAAGGCCTAGGCTAATGCGGTCCGGATTATCATTTTTTGATCCGTTAAACAGCAAAGAATATACCGGGTGATTGACAAAGTAGGATGTGACTCCGGTAAACCATAGGTACACTGCATAACGCACAATGAACGGAACCCGTGTAAACCGTTCGTGATAGTTGCTGTTTACGGCATTTGCATGGCTATAATTACCAGGATAAAGAATAGCGCAAAGGTGGTTTAGTAACCGGGCATCCTGTGATTGGGCAAACGCGCGACTGATATCGAATGCATCGGCAAACTGACGGGCGGTGATATTTGTCTGCGTAATAATTCCGATATTGAAATACACCCCCCGGACCTTTTTTGTCCGGATCCTGATAAAAGGAATAGGGTTCCGAAGCATCATTGTGTTGATGATGGTTTGATCGTTTTCCTGACGCCAGGGAAATGCTATTTTTTCGGACAAGGCAACGAGGTTGTGGGTTATGTTCTCGCGAAGCTGGCTTTCTGTTTCCGGTTCCGGCCGGCTATTCCTGATCCAGTTATGCATAAGCGATTTGTAGGCGCTTTTTTTATAGAATAAGCGGTACCGGATGGCTGCTATTTGCATCCGTGAGTAGTAGATGCTTTTTGATGGCCATACGCAGACGAGTTTACGCGTTGGCTGATAACCGGTATATTTTATTAGTAGCAGTATCCGGACGTCGAGCTTTGAAAGTTGGCCCTGTATATGGTTAATCAGCACCTGAATGGTATAAAGAAATTGCTTGCGCGTGAGGGATTCCCAGCTGTTGGGAATCTGAAGCGTACGGGTTTGTAATTTGATTTGGATCATGGCTTAACAGTGATAAAATTTGTTTGACTCATTGTTTTGTGATTCGCGAACGGGACGGCGCTGTATCTGCTTTTCTCCCTGCAGGAGGCGGTCGAGGTCTGCCCAGTAACGTTCTGCTTCGCTGAAGAACTGCGTGCTGATACGGTCGCGGATGTAAGGTTCTGCTTGTGTCTTGTTACTTTTGCTTTGTTCGTTGTCGATATCTTTCCGGATGTTTTCGGGAAGATCGTCGTACGGAAGGCGTAGACATGCCTGGGCCATTACTGAATAACAGACCGCCCGGGCAATTGCTTCGTGATGATCGGCCCACTTTGCGTGGTCTTTTATCCGCGGGTTTAATTGGTTGATGGTTGTACTCAGGATAAGCCACTTTGCACGGGCAACAAAATAGGCGTTATCGATACCGAGCCATTTGCGGAAATCTTCCTGGCTTACGGGCATGGAAGAGAATTCCTTCTTTTCGTCTGAAGTATGCCAATCCGGATACTTTGTACTTTCGCCTTCGGTCGGGTCGTTGTTAAGGGTTTTGATAAGGTAGTCCATCCAGAACCAAGTGGTATTTATCAGTGCGTTCCGGAGTGCATCTTCCTGGTACTTGAAAATGGTTGTTTCGTCGTCGTTCTTTTTAACCGTAACGCCGTCGTTACTAATTCTTGCTATGAGAAAGATCAGCTGGTCATTAATGGTCATGTGGAGCATAGCGCGTTGGAGGGCATCACGTGCGGGGTCGTTGGCCTCGTCCATGATATCGTTCAATTGGTGATATGTTTTTTCTCCAATTACTTTTTGGATTTCTACTCCGGATTTGATTAGTCCGCTTTCGATGTTGTCGTAATTAAGCGTGACATTGATTCCTGAGATTCTTTTCTTTGCCTGTTCGGAAAAGGTGTCGCGGTCGAATGGAATTCTGATCATTTTGTTTAGTTATTTATGTTATTGGCCGGACGGTCGGCCGGAGTTGTTTCTTGTTGTTTTGCCGGTACATCAATTTGAAGCCCAAGTTTGATGCCTTGCTCTTTTACGCGAGGAAAGTTCATCCGGATTGCCCGGTTAAGGTCTTTCGTTACGTGATGTTCGGGGATGGTTAGAGCAATGGCATAGATCATGAAATTATAGAATACATCTGATCCGGATTTGCTGATAAGACCATCGGCTTCGACGTTACTTATGCTTGAGTTGATTCCTTTGCCGGCAAGGATTACCTGATCGGCCCGCTTATCGTAAGATATGAGCGAATCCAGGTATTCTTTAAATTTGCCGGGGAACTCTTTGAATTCCCAGCCGTCTTCTCCCCATTTGGTTGTTGCCCATAACTTACCCTGGTTCTTTCCTTCGCCGGAAAGAAAGGTGGTTATTTCTGTTAGTTTGTGGTTGATAAGATCGTCCATCATGCCTTCGTAGAATTCGTATGGTTCGCTAGTTAAGGGGTCGATAAGTTTTACTCCCTGGAACTCTGCCTGAAGTGGCATACTAGATGAGCCAACCATGTTTTGCCGGCAAAGGTCTTGCAGGATTTCTTTCATTTTAAGATACCAACTGCCCGGGATAACTACATGTACGTGAGCATTGAGGGCGTTCCTTAAATAAGAATTGATGTATTTGGGTGTAAGATTAGACCCTTTTATCCACTCGTACAACCCTTTGAACCACTCGTTGTATGGATATAGTTCTTTGGTGAATGTTTTGCTTTTTACCCAACTGATAGCGGTTTCGTACTGGAAGGGATTCTGGATCCGGAGACGGGGATATACTTCGAAGCCTCGTTTACCCGGGTTAAACCAATCGCCAACGAGGATAAACTGGCAGTCTTCATTGCGAATAGGTTGACCGGGATGTACCTTTGATCGTAGAACTCCCAGACGGGCCTTTTCGCTGCCTATATAGCTAAGAGCTGCGACAGGGAGTGTTCCGGTGCTGTTCTTTTTACCTGGAGCGATGATACGCCGGGACCGGGTAAAGTGATATTGAGATATACTTGATAGTACGTGGTAGTAGTCTGTGATGATATTGATAAGGTATTCCCACACGGATGGATATCCGTTGTCTTCCCAACTTTCTAGCCAGGCTTGTATTTCGGGATCCTGAACCGGGACTCTAGTTTTTTTCTGGTTTTTGCCTTCGCCAACGATTTCTTCTTTGTACAAGTATGGCCCTTTTCCGAACAAGAACTGGACTTGTTTAGACAAAAGTTCCGGAAGAAGTTTGTTGTCTGAGATGACGTTGTAGACTTCTTGCGGGTATAGGTTGTGCCCTTCGCCCCACATGGGTACCAGGTAATCGCCCATCTGAATGCCGGTGCTCTCGGACATGTAGTTTCGGTAGATGTTCCGATATTCTTGATTCATGACTTCGTTTCGCTCGGAAACGCCTTGTACCTCGAAGCTTAGTACTCCTCCGGATTTACTCTTAACGACTCCATGGGCACTTCCATATCGGGAAATGGTTATGGGTTCGTTGGTGTCTGAAGTCATGTCGATGACAACAGGTTGTTGTTCTTTATTCCTTTTCATTTGTAAACCAGTTTACTCTTTGCAGTTTGTATGTTGGTGGAAATCCTACGTATCTGATAAGTTTCTTGAAGCACTGACGGGGTTCTTCTGTGTCCAGGTCTTCGTATGGCAGATAGTGATCCGGATCGGTTTCGGCCTGGTCACTACGCATGGAGGCCCTAAGCCGGCAACGCTCTACTTTACGCATGCCGTCTGTTGTTCGTTTGCGCAAGTTGCACGTGAGGTGTATGAGGGTGAAATGCGCACCGGGTACTTTCTTGAGCAATCGCATTCGGTTGATTGCTTCGGTTCCTGATATATCGTTTGCCTGTTTCATGGAAACGAAGATATGATGGGTAGGGGTGGGGGGAAAGGACAAAAAATGAATGTTATGAAGATTGCTAATTTACGCGGAATAACTTCCTCTCTTTTTCCGTAATCTCATTGAAAACAAAGAATAGGGTTAGAAACTATTCTTATTAAAATTAGTGAGAATCATGGGAAGACTATTATTTAAAATGTATTTTGGAATTGCTAATATGGTAGAACATATAGGTGGGTTGGATAATGTAGCTATGAATTTATAATCCATTGTAATTGCATTTATTTGATCGTTTTACGAAATAAAATATCAAATAAAATCCAATTATAATGAAATTTTAGATCAACATAAAAAAATGCAACACCCTCTATTGTAGAATGTTGCATTTTTAAATTGGAAAAAATGTTGTAAAAGTGTGTTATTTAACACGGAAGATTTGTGGAATTAAGAAACCATTTCTACTTTTGATAATTATAAACCATAAAAAAGAAAACTTATGACAGAAATTTGTTTTGCAATCGTTAGTTTATGTTTTTATGGAGTAGTTCGCTGCTGCTCCAAAGATCGTAGAAAGTAATTTCTAATTTCCGATAGGGGGTTGTTACAGCAATCCCCTATTTTTTTCTGCAAAGCTATTCGTTCGAAGTGTTAATTCAAATAAAAAAATTATTTATTTTCTGATACAATGATAAATTAGTTGTATACTTAATATATATTAACATATTTCTTAAGATAAACATTGTTAGACCTTTATTCCTCTACACCGTCTTCATCGCTTCAATATCTGCAATAAGCTCATTAACGGCTGAAGAAGCGGCAGATAGGCTGACCGAATCACTTACGTTGATGTTTGTACTCAACTTAGATTCCGAACTCTGAGACACATTGAACGATCCAACGTATGTATTATCTACTTGTATCTGCCCGTTAGCACTTACTATACCCCCTGTTGATTCCAGGCGTGCTTCACTTTGTAATTTAACTGCTCCAGAAATCGTTTCAAGATTTAGGATTCTCTGTTCTGTTTTAATTGTTGTTGCCATAATTTTTATTTGTTTTTGGTTATAGATCAAATCTAGTATTATACAATGTGTTAGACATACTGGTGAAATATAAATATCCACCTAGCTCATCATAATCAATCCCAACGCTTGTAATAGTTCCCGTTAATGTGACTGATGATTTTGCAGGAACTACAATATCCCCAAGACTTTTTAGTTTTTCGCCGACTATAAGTGCATCTGCAGGAGCTTTATTTCCATATCGAAACGCTATATTGCAACCCTTCAGATTTAATCCGGTGTTGTACCCATTTGAAATTTTAATTGTATAGTTGGCTGTTTGTAAACCAAATGTACCGTTTAGCTGAACTGATATAGGAGTACTCTTTATTATTACAGTCTGCATGGCGTTCGGGATAGGTATGAAGGTATTAACGATGTCGGGGTCCGTAAGTGATAATTTCTTTTCATCCGCCAAAAAATAAACAACCTCGTATGTGCCTAATTCGGAAGAGATAGAAATATCAAGTGCACCACCTTGACCTGCAGATATGGCTGTACCCTGTGTCCTGTATTTATAGCCACTTGTCCCCTTCTTGCATATTGCAACGCCAAAATACATTTGACCTAAATTATAGGTATAACCTAAGTCGTCGACGGTTAGCTCATATTGACTTTGAACTCTTAAGCTCAACGATGTGCCTAAAGTCCCAAAACTTGCGTAATACTCTGAATCTAGCACTATTGGAACCAATGGAGGCTGTGCTGCATGCTCGTAGCCTCCAAAATCTGCTAATCTACACGGTTGACCAGTCGTTCCAAGTGGGGGAAGATAATCCCACATTACTGTTCCTGCCCTTAATGCAGTAAACAAAGCTGGCAAAGTAGGATAATTGGGGATATTCAATCCGCAGTTACCGTTTTCCGCTCTCCACCAATCGGCACCAACTCCCCTATTAGGGGCGACATTGTTATATCTTACAGGCTTGTATTTGCTCCACTTATTAATACGTGACGCACTGATATTTTCAGCCGGAAGTTTGCCTGAACACAATACATTGACACTATTGGATGCAAGCCCAATTGCTTGCGACACAATAGCGGTTTTTATTCCGGTTGTTGGGAGTGCCATTACTGCATTAATTTTTCGTTGATAAATTCGTAAGCAGATAAGGTAAGATCGTTTACCTCCGAAATTTTGTCAAATTCTTCATCTGTTAAAGGGTCGAATGAGATGGATATCTCTTCCTCGTAATAAGGATTTAGTATTTCACGGACCTTTGCATCAATTTCTATTGAAAGGATATCAAAGTTTTTCTTTCCTTCTTCCGTTTTATCAGATTGAAGTGTCTCAAAGTTTTCAGGCTTGTGAGAATCAATCGTTTCCTTCTGAAACTCTTCCCCCAATTTAGCTAGCTTACCTAGGTCTATCTTTATGCCGATCAGCTTCCTTCTAGTGTCTACATTCATACCTGTTACCTTAACACCAGCAAGTACCTGATTTAACACCGTGGCTTCGTTTCTTGTCATTTTGACTTCTTTCTTTTCCATGATTTTTATTTTAATTTATACGTGAATAATTATATTTTAATTGATCCATTTCCGTTTTTAACTGCTTAATTGCACAGATTAAATGAGGGATAAGCTTGACATAGTCAATTGATTTATATTGCCCTCCGTAGATTGTATGTACAAGCTCCGGCTGAACTAACTCTAGTTCTTGCGCTATAAGTCCAAAATCCTGTGAATCATTCTTTAAAGGGTTTAGTCCTTTTGCAATTGAGTTCCATCTATAAGATACAGGATTCAACAATTCAATAATTCTTAATGAATCTTTTAGAGTAGTAACCTCTGTTTTCAAACGAATATCAGAAGCTGAATAAGCAGTAACCTCCCCTGATGCCACTATATTTCCGCTGACATATAATTTATGTCCCGAATCCGTTGTAGTCCCAATACTGATATTCCCTGAATCCGCATTTATTACCATCTGGGCCAGCCAGCTAAGAGAATTATCAACTCGTCCAAATTGAATACCTCTATCAGTTGCAGCTGCTGAATTTCCCCTTAGACGAATAGCTCCACCGAAGACATTTGACCTTATAAACCTTGCTGTTTGGTCATTGTAAATTGAAATTGTTTGAGCCTCGATATTTCCGCATTGTATTGTTGCCCAAGACCCAGTAGCTCTATTATATATATCCAACTTGGCCACGTCTGCATTATGGCTTAAACTAATTCGACTCGTATTGGAACCATTGTATAAGTTTAACCAACCTTCACTAATTAAATGAAGCCCTCCGAAAATTCTAGATGTACCATTAACATCAAGTTTATAGCCAGCATCTGTCAATGTATTAATTAACACGTTTCCACCAGAAAAATAGCTATTACCACCAGCCGCAAAATTTCCATTCACTTTCAATGCTGCTCCAATTCCACTCGCAGGGTCTGCATAAGCTCCAACAGACATATGAGATTCAGACACGGTATTAACTCTGTTAGCAGTTAACACACCCACAACTCCGACATTCCCAGCCGCATCAAGGTTTAGTGAATTAGACGTACCCGAACCTAAATAAAGTTTATTTTGATAGCCCTGTAAATACCAGTTGTTTGCACCTTCTGTTAGTTTTAAATTCGGATTAGAATTATTATCAGCAATAGAAAAGTAACCTCCTGTTATATTCCCTGTTACATTAGTCCCTCCATCAAAGGTCTGTCCCCAAAATGTACGGACATTAGCTAATTTAGTTGCGGAAGCTACATTATCACTCAACATAGCCAATGTTCCTGATGTTGTTGGTAAATTTAACACATTGCCACTAGTTCCAAACGCCTGCAATCTCGTTGAATAATCTAATCCATCATTATTTATACTGTGGAAGTCTATGTATTTGCCTATTTCTATTACTCCGTCTGATGCTACTATTGGAATTTTATTCCAAGCCGAACCACCCAGTATAGCGTGAAAACCATCCAACAAATCTGAATTAAAATTCGTAACCACATTCGTATTAGACATAGAACCTCCTGATAAAGGAAGATAGCTATGTGTATGCCCGTCCAACGATAAATTACGACTTACCGAATTAATCGAAAGAGGTGTATACTGACTGGTTGAAATTCCCCAAGCCACGTTGGGAGTACTTGTTTCTAAAGCTCCTATTCGTCCTAAAGCAGATGTAAGGTTATTGTTTATTAGATTTATTGTGTATGCATTAAATGTATTGTTAAGATCGCTATTCAAGTAGCTTCCACCTAAACCTGTACTCCCATAGACAGAAGATATCAAACCTGATTCACCGCCAGTACTGGAACCTGTACCATAAGCAGACAATTCCCCTGTCGACCAAAAATCTACATCGACTTTTATACGTCCATCTACAACATTCAAATGTGAAAGTACATCTATGTGTCCTTGCGTAAGGTTATCAATTACAGCTTTATTTGTATGTGTGTGATTGTTCGAATAGGCTATGTTCCAATTTGCGATCTTTGTATTATCCTGTGTCCATTTAGTACCTATCAAGGTAGACATGCTTGTAGCGAAATTAGGATCATTACCTAATGCTGTGGCCAACTCGTTAAGAGTGTCTAAGGTGGTAGGAGCTGCTCCAATAAGTTCAGTAACCTTCGCATTTACATAAGATTGCGTAGCATACTGGTTTGATGTAAGGTAATTTCCAAGTGCTAATGTATCTAGCCCGGCTATATCAGATAACAACCGGCTACTCCAGTGTGTTTCACCAGCCAATTGGACCATCACCCGATTCGCTGTAGGGATTTCATCGGCCCATGAGCCCACATTCACTAATCCGCCCAATGATCCTGAAGCACCTGAGCCGCCTGATACACCGGCTCCGTAGGCTGAAATTTCGCCTACAGACCAAAAATCAATGTCTGATTTTAGCCGGCCTTCGATAATTGATAAATGAGATAGAACGTCTATGTTTCCTTGGGTAATCGAATCTATAATGAGTTTATTAGAGTGAGAATGTAATGGAGCATTCGGATCAATCCATGGTTTACTCTGAATGATTCCATTTAAGTCATCAAGAATTAACGATCTAATATACTCTGAGATTGAACCTAATGTAGATATAGTTGGATCATCGCTATTAGGATCGAAAGCAGGAAAGACCACCCCCTCGCGAAGGAGTACACGAGGAAACTCAGCAAGACGAGGGGGTATAGTAAAATTTGGCGCATCGGGCACTGGAATTGATATATTAGCAGGCAGTTCGTCTTCGTTCCTGATAAGGTTTAAATAAGGGCTAATGTCTGCAAAACAATAAGTAAAAGTATAGCTGGAAGGTAGGTCCGATGACTTATATGCAACGTCGCTTTCTTTTACAGCTATTTTATGGATTGCACTTTCTTGATAGATATACTTTGCCCGGCTTGGAAAGAAATCAAGCAACCAGCGACGTTCGTATTTATTTAGATGGCCTGTGTTTTTTGTGTACAGTCTCTCTGTATCGATCCGGTATTCTTCCATCACGTCGTCGATGATTGAACTATTGAAGGTATGTTCTCCCGAAAAATCTGTAACACCGAACGCCCTAAATGTATCGATTCCTCCAAGGCTATTTTCAAATAGAATCCATTGTTCGTCTTCAGATATTTGATCGGAAACTACATATTTTTGTATATAGCTTAATTGGGATGATCCTGAGTAAGCAGCAACCTCGTAATATATTGGCTTCTTTCCGGAGAATAGTCCGGAAACAACTGCGTATTGCATGTTGAGAGTATATGCATTACCGGCCGAACAGCTTTGTAGTGTAACAGTTTCATTGGTGTTGTTAGGGAAAAAGGCTTTAACTTTGATATTGCATGCTATTACCGCGAAATAGGTGATCCATTCCGGAGTATAATTCGTGACTTTTTTAAGTTTTGGCTGCCAGGTAAGAAAGTTTCCCTTTAGCCAGTTAGACGGAGTATCGGCCAAGTTGGATATCCCGGTACGAATTGCCCGAAATGAATAATCCACGCCATCAATTGAAGCAACAAACATTCGGATGATTGATGGTTGCACATAGGATGTATTGTATTGAAGGACGAAGCTAAGGGCGTTAATAACAACGTCTTTTACATCTACTTCCACGATACCGTCGCTCGGATGGTATGTTTCATTTACAAGGATTTCTGTACCTACAGAAAGGGTAAAGTTTAAAGATTCGGAAGTTGAGACTTTAAATGGCTTAAGGTTGCCACTCAAAGAGAGTTCGTCCGGTTTACTTAGTATTGTTGCCATGCTATTACTTTCGGTTGTTGAAACGAAAGTAATGGAGATAAGATAGGAGGGAAAGGACAAAAATCCCCACCGGGTCTGGTGGGGATGAACTTATTTTATCGACTATATGTACCTGAAGAATTTGGCATACTGTCTAGAACATTACCCTCAGGAAGTATTTTTTTGTATTCACCGTAAATGAGGTATGTGAACGCTGAAAATATTTGAGTGCTGTACATGGCTTGTTCTTCGTACGGAAGTTCACGTTCACTACTTTTATCTAAAACGATTCTTCCCTCTGTCCTCTTTAGTGGAGAGTGGTTAATGCTGCTTATAAGTTCTTCGCATTCGTTATTGCAGATTTCTATTTCATCATGAATATCATCTGGCTTTCCGAACATGATATTTAATAATTTATAGTGTGTGCCATAGAAGATAGTGCCCTGGCCTATTGACATGAGTATTACCCGCCATCCCTTTGCTACCAGGGCATTTCTTAACATCACAGCATCTGTGTCGTTTACGTCTGTCATCAATGGATAGTACTTTCTGTATGCCGGGTCATTTTGGTTGGCAGCACGGTCGTAATGCAGAATGATTTCTTTTCTGGAATGATGTTTGAAAAAGGTATCTATCTTATGTGCAAGTTCCTCGTGTTGCTCTGGATGAATCACCCACATATTTTTGATCGTTTTCATTTTTTTATTTCTCTTTCCTGGTATTGTTTTCTTTTGGCCGAACACTATACTCATAAATGGGCCAGGATCGAATCCTGCGTATAATGGTTGGTTCCGATCGCAATGCTTAAGGCTTAAACTATTTGTTTCTGTCTTTTCTCCGGCAATGGCTATGTTATCAAAGTTGGAATAATCGTAACTATCATCAAAGATGTGTTCCTTTCCAAACTTACCTACAAAACGAGTTTTAACTTTGTTTTTTCTTACTGAAAAAATGGATGTATTTAATTTGTCTTCATCTTTAATTGATTTAATCTGATTTAGAATATAGTCGATGCCCAGAATTTTAATGTTTGAAAAAGACGATGCTCTAAGATAGAAAGTTTCTCCAGTTCTGAGTTCTCGTATTCGGGTTGTCCATCTCTCAACAAATTGCCTTAATTTTTTTATTTCTTTTTCATTATAAGCTTTTTCTGCAAGAGCCAATTCTACTAGTCTTAAATCCAGCTCGTAGGACATCTCCTGAATGCAATGGATCAAGTCAATATCCATGTTGCTTTCGTACTTTGTCCACCAATCTTCGTCTGTCTCGAAATTTGGAGTTGAAGAGAATCCGGTTATACCCATAAAATAGGGACTATGTCCAAACTTTGACCTGTCAGCACGAAGAGCAGGAATAATACGTTCTGTGAACTTTTGTTCCGGGATCCGGATAAGCTCATCAGCAAATAAGTGGGCTGCGTTCTTCCCAAGCATAGACTCTGGTCGATCGCATGATACAAACTGGAGAACAGAACCATCACAGAAAGAGAATGTTTGTTTCCAATCATCTATGTACGTAGCACACTGCTTAAAGTGTGCTGGGGGTTTCTTGCCTGCTTCAAAATAAATACCGCGTTCGTAATTTTCCATGAAATATTCCATAAGTCCAGGGAGAATATTATCGAAGATGCTTTTGAAAGTGGATGCCCCAAGTACCAGGACGGAACCCGGCATATCATTTTGTACCCGGTCCATTCGTGGTCCCATCATGTGAGTTGTTTTTCCAGAACCACGACCGACTTCACCAAACAAGAATGTTGGGTCTGCAAGCTTCATCAATATCTGTACAACAGACAGGTATTCTTCTTTAAATAATTCCAAATCTGTTTTATTGGCCATATTCAGCGTCCTCTATATTAAGTTCTCTTTCTACTTCACCTATTAGTCGTTGTTTTTCTGCTTCTGGGATATCACGCCCTTTAA
Organism: uncultured Macellibacteroides sp.; assembly: GCF_963667135.1. Taxonomy (NCBI): domain Bacteria; kingdom Pseudomonadati; phylum Bacteroidota; class Bacteroidia; order Bacteroidales; family Porphyromonadaceae; genus Macellibacteroides; species uncultured Macellibacteroides sp. Next base: position 2,780,375 of record NZ_OY762974.1, read on the forward strand.
TAATGTCAATCGCTTTTTTATAAGCCCCAAGAAGCCCTTGTTTTTTTATACCCATACGAGCTATCTCTAAATCTGGTGAAACTAGCTGCTGTTTGAATTTCTTTAAATCAGGATTAATCGCTGATTCGGAAGCTGCAATTCTATATTTTCGAGATTCCTGCATACAGAATCTGGCTTCTTTGAAATTATGAGCTATTAAATTGATGTCACGAAGTTTCATCATTTCGTCAGCAAAATAGAGGTTCCATGCTTCGGCTGTAACAGTACAATCGGTATTTAAGTAATTTATTCCATCGTAAACTCTTTGTCTGCAAGTGCTCATAGAAAGTCCAGGGTATTCTTTCTGTAACTTTCTAGCACAATCATTTATAGAAGAATTTTTCTTATGCAGATTTGCAGCATAATTGATTTGCAGGATATAATCTGCAAGCTTTGCCGGGATTCCGCATGATTCGGCATTCCGTGTTTGGAGGAATCGTTCGACAATATCAACGGGAAGTTTTTGTAAGTCTGGAAGCATTATAGTCCGAATTTTTCGTTTAAAGCATCATTGATCTTATTTGTATACATCCTCTTTTCCATCTTTTCGTTGGCCTCCAAAGAGCGTTCTTTTGTAGCCTGGTCAAAAATATTTTTATCCATGCTATATCTGGCTGTGGTTTTCCCTGCCCAATAGGATTTGTATGCTTCAGTCCCTGGGTTGATAATGTCCATTTTTAACTGCTCAGGATCGTCAGGGTTAAGCATATTGATAATTGCTTCAACGGAGAATCCAAGCACACCAAATCCTTTAATTTGCCCTAAATATTCATCAGTATAAATCATTGTTCGTATTCCTTTAGTTGGATATTGGTTAACTTGAGCCCATTCTTGGTAATGGTAAACGGTTTCCTCATTTGGCGCATAAATCTGATATACCTCCGGATAGTTAGGTCACAATATGCAGGAGAAAGTTCCTGACCATAACACTTCCGATCAACTTGTTCAGCAGCTATGATACTAGTTCCGGATCCAATAAATAAATCCTGTATTATATCTCCTGGATTACTGCAGTCTATCATTGCATCGGCAACCATTTTAACTGGCTTTGGTGTTGGATGTCCTTCCATTTCTTTTCTTTCTACTCCCTGAGTTGAATTGAATCCGTTGTAATCCCATACATTTGTTCTATATCTACCTGTCTGGCCTAATCCAAAATTATTTATGTGTCTTTCTCTTCCATTCTTAAAGACATATATCAACTTATGCGCGGGCATGTATCCGTGTTGGTCAATTTCATCCAGTAGTTTCTCAACATGAGATTCGTCGGGAGTGCTCTCATTTTGAAATACGAATATGAGTTCGTGTTTGGATCGGTAAAAAGAGCCCATCCCTCCGTTGGTTTTATTCCAAACAATTAGGTTTTTAAGCTCTGTGAAAAGCTGACCAGCAGTTGTTATTTCGAGTATATGTTTCCAATCCATACATACAAAGTGGATGGATCCTTTTTGGCTATAGCGAATCTGGTTACTGAAGATATCTTCTAAGAATTTGATAAACTGAAAACGGGTCATCTCTCCGGAGGCCATTGCGAACTCCTTGTGTTTTATCTTACCCATCGAACTGATATCCTTTACTCTTACATTGTAAGGAGGATCGGTAAATATCATTGTTGCTAATCTACCCGCCATTAATCGTCCGACTGCATCAATGTTTGTGCTATCGGCACAGTACAGTCTGTGATCATTTATCTCGTATAAATCATTCAACTGAGTTATAGGAGTTACAGGAGGAAGTTCGTCGAACTCATCTTCTACAACTTCTCTTTGTTCTGCTACAGCGGTTACCATTTCTGCAGGCATAAGTTCTTCAGGATTGAAATCCGGTAAATCTCCAAGGATGTCCTGGTAATTGATGTCAGTGAAGTACTCATTTAGCATGTCAATATCCCATTCACCAGCATGAGTATTTGCCAAAAGATTATAACGCTTTACCTCTTCTTCAGTTAGTAATCTATTTGGAACGCGGACATCAATTTCTTCGGTGGATCGGCCGGCTAGTATCAGAGCTTCAATGCGACGATGGCCTGATATCAACTGATCATTAAGATTAATTACTAGAATGTCGACCAAGTTAAACTCATCAAGACTATCTAAAAGTTGTTTCTGTTTTTTCTCATTGACTTTTCTAGGATTGAAGTCCAAAGGAACTAGGTCTTTTACTACTCTCGTTTGTGTTGTCCAATATAATTTATCCATACGAATTTGTTTGTAACAAAGAAAGCAGAGTATAACATGATGATAAAGGACGAATAGCATCCGTATCAAAATGAAAAAAATCTATTACAAACAGTAGTAAAAAATACGCTCCAAGTAAAATTGGAGCAATGGTTTGAAAATCAGTGGCATAATCATATAACCCTTCTTTTATCGAATTTGCATTACAACCCGCGTACTGAGCGGTACGGGCATGGCTGTCATAAACATTTATACCTAATTTCTAATTTTTTATTATATCTCTGATTGTTTGATAGTTAACTATCTTTTAAATAACACTTATACTTAATCTGTATCTTTTTCAAAACAAACGAATCAAAAACAGGTATTAAATAAAAAATCCACGGCCTTAGCTGTGGATTCAAATTTATTTCGTTATTATTTCTGTTATTATATCTTTTCGGACGTTTGCCCTTGCTAAATTTTGCAGCCAGGATTGCAGTTCATCTTCCGTCTTATATTTCTTGCTTCTTATGTTGCTTTCAATTCTTCGGATGTTTTGTAGGGTGTTTGAAGATTCTTTTATGAAGGCCTCTGGATCCACTTTTTTTAATTGCATTAGTTCGTTTAGTTGTTCGTTATACAGTCTATTCTTTTTTGTGAATGGATGTACATAGTTAAATGCTTTGTGTTGGTTGTAGTGGCTTAGTTCATCATGTGCTTGTTTGTTTCTGATATCACACTCTACCATTTCAAGGGATAGCTCGGTATGGTCTTCTAATAAAGCGTCAATCTCCTGCATGCGATGGTATGTTTTTACACGATCATCATACAGGAGAATGCACGTTTGAATCTCTAGGTTTGAATTATCTGTCCAGTTTATTGCAGGGAACTCGTCGTACTTACTTTTTTTTTACCAGTTTGCTCTACTGGTTTTTGTTGTTCGGTTGGATTATCAGGTAATTTATCAATATCTTCTTTGAATATCATGTAATGCTTGTCAGAGATAATGGTTTTAATAAAATCTTCCCTGTTTACTCCTACAGCATTTTTGACTATAGTAACGGCATCAATGCTATTCATCGGCCAACCGGTATGTCGGCAGAATAGTTCTTTTGCTTCATCAATAGAAGCGATTGCGTCTGGGTCATACTGAATATTTGATCCAGTGGATTCATTGGGTGAATATCCTTCTCTAAACTTTACAATTGTTTCGGGGGATACTTTATCAAGAAGAAGCATAATCATTTGACCGTCGAGTCGTGCCCGATTGAATTGATTAGCTTTTTCTAAATCTCTGTTTAGCTGATGGGATGGAAAATAGTTATTGAATAGTTTGTAATCAGCATAGAAGTGTGATTCACTTTTAAGGCGTACTATGTGATTGTTTTTCTCTAAGAATTTCATATTGATGGGATTTAAAAAGGCACAGCTTTTTAGTGCTGTGCCCTGGTTATTTACTCAATGATTTATCCGGCGACGGCTACTGTTGGAGTATCTCCACTATAGAACCAGAAAGGTTCAGGGCATTCGCCGCCTTTCATTTGGATGGTAGCTCCTTGCCAATTATCCTGTGCGCCTAAAGACTGGTAGGTTAACCGGAGGCCGCTGGAACATGGACTACCGCCTACAAACTTTTCTCCGGTTTGGCAGTTTTCCCATACACAGATAACATCTTCACCGTTGATTTCGTACAGGTACGCCAGCGTTTCTTTGGTGATACCTTCTACGCTTGCGTTGATGTTGAGCTGACCTTGTGGCGCTACTTCGCCAACACTGGCCGCAAGGGGCTTGATACTGTTTTGCTGACAATCTAGGTAATGCCATTTTTTACCTGCAAGCAATGGAATGTTTGCCAGAGTAGCGGCTAACGCTACCGGGAAATTATCTATGTCAACATCCCTCAATAATGCAAGGTGGATTCGGTACTTGATTGAAAGCACCTTGCTTGATTTGGGATTCATAGGTTGATTTACTAACATATTGGTATGAATTGATTTGGATTATTATAAGCACCGGGATTTTGCCCGGTGCTGTGAGGATATAACAGAGACAGATTACGCGGTTGCGTATGCCTTACGTTCAAGTTCCAGGAAGTTGCCGGTTGAACGAGTTTTCTTTACAGTTTCGCCGTCGATGGTTTCGGTGTAGTCTTCCAGTTCTGCATATAGCTTGATGTAATCGCCTACGTTTGCAGGGGTCCACGCTGATGCTATTTTTGCAAACTTACCTGATTTTGCAATTGTGGTTTTATTTGCTCCAGCTTCACCACATACAATTTTATAAACGGTCTCGATTGAGGCGTTCTCAATGTCTGTGATTGCTGTGGCTGCAGTGTTTGCTGCTGTTTCGAAAGTACTGTTAATGCGACCATTAACCTTAGTTGCGTTGGCCGCAAGAACTGTGACGGGATAGTTTGTAAAGATGTACTGACTTTCGCGTCCGGAAGATGTTAGAAGAGCCAGTGTTTTATACTGGATACCGGCCATCAATAATCCAGAACCTTCTTTCCAGCGAGAACGTACGGTAATGTCTTCGAAGTCTTGTTCGAAGTCGAACATGTGCATCTCGTTGGGCTTATCTTCATAAAGCTCAACATTACCAGGAGTGGTGATCCACATTTTGCAGTTCGACATTGGCATATTCGGAATCCATACGATCGTTTCGGGAGAAACGTCCTGAAGTCCTTCTTTAACACCAGTGAAATCGTTATCCTTTCCATACTTATCCCGGAACCAACGGGTGTACCACTTTTTGTGTTTTGCGTTGATGTGCAACTTAAGGCCTTCCATGGTTGGGAGAATCTCTTCGACACTATCCCACAATGTTTCGGCATATTCGCCGATGGTCGTTTCGTCGTATAAGCGCATGTCTTTGAATGGGAGAACTTTGAGTTCTTCTTCTACGCGTTCGATTGCACGAAGGGCACCGTCTGCGCCAAGCATGGCAGGGTTAGACACAACGTCTTGCTGTGGTGTACGTACTCCAACAACGCGACGACGGTTCTGTTCGTTGATCAAAATTTCACCGAAATGAGACATAATCCATTCGATGAATGTCCATTTGATTGGGTTTGATCCTTCGCGGTTCATGTAACCGATGTACTGCTTTTCAAGCTTGATCATGTCGGTAAACTTGAACTTGAACATCAAATCGATCACCTGGTAAATTTCGGCAGTGAATGAGGCTGAACCTTTGAAGATTCTACCTGAACGATGTCCCTGAGAAAGTTCGCCAAAGTAAGCACCCGGTGATGTTGCTTTGTTTTGGATACCACTAACAAGCGGGAAAATATTCGTTACTGAAGGTAAGCTACGAAGATATGCGATAACCATATCTGTACGACGGGTTACAAATTCGCCCAGTTTTCCAGTAACTTCGGAATAATCGATGCTTGGTTCGCCGGATGCCATTTGCTTGAAATCCAAAGCGGAAAGCTGATTTGATTCATGTAATTGTTTGGCTCGATCGCGGAAGTTGCTTGCAAATTGTTTGAAGGCAGTACGGAAGGCTTCTTTCTGATCTGAATTCAGGTCGTCTACTTCTACTTCCTTACGGGTAACTGTTAGGTCTGTCCACCAGTTTCCCCGGGCAAAGAGTTTATCTTCGATGCCAAACAGATGGGTAGGAGTATGAGCAGTACGGCCCATAACCATGGCCATGGCACGTACAGACATTTCGGGGGATGCTCCAACAACTGCTACAGGCGCCCCATCTTCTGGTTTGTTTGCTAACTGCTGGATAGTTTTTTGTTGTTGTTTAGCAGTTTTTGTTAGGGCTGTAACTGCTTGTTTCTGTGTAGTAGGTTTTGGTTCGCCTTCGCCATTGCCTGCGTCAGAACCTTCGCCACCTTCTTCATCGGTTTTTGAAGCTGCGATGATGTCAAGAATTTCCTGTTGCATCTCCTGGGATAAGGCAGGGTCTTCGGAGTCTTCGTCTGCAGCGCGATCTTCCTCAAAGGTTACTCCGTGTTCTTTTTTGTAATCGGAACAAAATGACTTCCAATCATCTGAAGTCATATCCTTTGATTTGATTTTGGACGTGAGGTCTAATTTTTTGAGTATCTGTTCTACTCTTACTTGCCACTTTTTCATACGGTTGAATTTTAGTTGAATGAATAAATTGATTTTCTGTTGTCGCTGATCCTCTTGACTTCGGCTACGGCCTGATCGAGGTTCATGATTCGATCTACGAGGTTATATTTTACTGCATCGCGGGCATAAAATACTTTGCCTTCGATAATGCCTTCAACGCCTAAATCGAGATTAGGTCTGTTTGCTTTAATTATGTTTTGGAAGTGAATGGCAAAAGGAGAGAGCTGCTCTTCAATAAGTCTTTTTGTATCACCTTCAATAGCTTCGCGGAGCTCAAGATTTTTAAATTTGCTTTCAGGAGGATAGACTTCGACTGTTTTGATTCCGTACTTTTCGTCTGATTTTGTGAAGTCCATAAACTTTGCCATGACTCCAATGCTTCCGATTTCGCACATGGGATTAATTGCGCCTACGATATCACAAAATGAGATAGCGTAGCATGCTCCGGAGTTTGCTGATCCTTCGATAAGGCCAACGCAGGTTTTAGTGCGGTTACGCATTGCATCCTCTAGTTGAAAGATTGAAGAAGTTGAACCACCAGGTGAATCGGTAAGAAGAATTGTTCCGATTATTTTGTTTGATTTATCGGCCAGGCGAATGAGGTTTGCAAGATCGTCTACTCCGGCACGCCACCAATTGCCATATTTTGTCATAAATCCGGAAAGAGGAATTATTGCAATTGTATCGTCAGGGTATTCGTCGTACGGGTTGTATGACGGTTCGTCCTGATGATCAGAATACATAAACGTACCCCGATTGCTAAATACTTGTTTTTTTTGTTCGGGAAGTTTTACTGGTTGCCCGTTTAGGATTCTTTCGGCGATAAGCGAAAGAGCTACCCGACCGCTATTATGGAGCATAAGTGGGCTAAGTAGTTCCTGAAGGTATAGTTCTAACATTGCGCGATGAATTTTACACAATGTTAGAACTATATAAAGGGGTGGGAAAGGACTTATTATTTCAATACAGTTGTAGGAATACTGCTCGAAAACGTTAATACAGCTGTTATCTGGTTATGTGTATATACTAATCTTGCAGGAAAATCTTTATGACCGAAATAAAATATACCTGAATCGGTGTACATACGGAGAACGTATCCGTGGATAATATCTTTTAAATAATCTGCATCAGGATTGTATTTTACAGTTGCTTTTACTGACACTTCCATTAGCGCTCCTGCATCTGTTTTTTTGTAATCACATTGGTATACCGGTTTTATTTCTGTTTTAAGTGGAGAGAAATTAGCCCCTTCTGAAAACTGGAAAGAATCGTATCCCTGGCTTATGATTTTCGCTGCAGATATAAAATCTACACGACTACATATTACTTTACTCATAATGAATTGATGTTTAATGTTTTACTATTTTATTGTAATTATGCTTTAAAATAATGGACAAACGTGCTACAAATTAGGCAATTAGGTGGTTAAATAAAAAGTTCTTATTATTGTTATTTAACATTGCGTAAACGTTTCTTTACACGTTTGCGATAATCTTTTTTCTTTAGGCCTCCAATTGATATGGATTGCAGATTATGTTGGTCGGCAAACATTTCAATTGATGCATGATATTCGTATCCTTTGGTTCTGCAATCAGAAACGTATTCATTCAGATTTGCAGAGAAAAGTCGCTGAACCTTTTTCTGTAATTCCAGTTGACCGCGACGGCTAATATAGTTATGAGTTCGGGCGTTTTTTCCAACCTTTTGGTAAGGAATAACGATTTCCAGGTTATTATCTTCGTCGTCTGGGGCGTTTCTGGGGCGAGTGATACGAACATCGTGTAATGTAGCCAACAAGTCAGAATCGTCCGGGAAACGCACGGGTTCGCTGCCATAAATTGAAATGAGATATTCTTTGAGGTATTCTTTAATTTTTATTCTTGATGTAACGCACATAGTAACTGTATTGATTAATTATAAATATACTGGTTATTTGATAATTGCATAGGGTTGCTAAAATTTATCTTCCATCTGATTTATACTATTAAGAAAGTCTTGCATGTAAAAACAACAGTCGTTACAACCCTTTTCGGGGGAGTTGTTTGTGTTTACAGTTGGGGCCGGGCACAGGGCTATTTTTTTCAACAGTCTAGCCGGGCAAACTTCGCGGTGTGCTTTGATAGTGCGTTCGCGCCATTGCTTTGCTGTTTCATTGACAGCGTCAATGGCATACTCAGTATTGATGGTGCTAACTCCGCGCGTGGAAAACTCATTTATTTCGATTATACGTCTTGCTTTGTTCATAATTGTTGTTTTTTATAAAATAAAAATATTCAAATATTGCTTTCAACCTAATTTTATTCTGTAATGATCTTTCTATCAAAGATATATACTAAAAAAATAGGTTGAAAGCACGCAAATTATGACACTGGTTGAAAGTGGTTGAAAGCGGTTGAAAGAGACAATAAAATCGAATGCCTTCAACCTATTTAAATTGATATTCAAATACTTATGTATGTGGTTGAAAGGTTGAAAGTGAATTTTGATATTTTTCATGTTTATATTGTTTTTATATATTACACATAAAGTGTAATGATTTGTATAATATTATATAGATATGATTTAAAAAACTGATCAAAAAAGTTGTTTAACTAAGTATGGATATACTACCCGGCGGTCTGATCGTTTAACGGCCTTTTTTTGGAATCCGATTGCTTTTAATGCGGCTCCTATTGTTACTTCAGTAATATTGGAAGAGCTGGAAGGAATCTTCCTTGAACGGCGCAGGTCTTGAAGAATTTCGGTTGGCGTACGGCGTATTCCTTCTTCTTCGTTTTCCGGAATTTCGTAGTACTCTTTTATCAAAGCATAGGCGGATGTTTGGACCATGTACCTGGCATTGTATTCCTGGAAATCTAAATAATCTTTTTCGTCGAATATATAGCTGAATCCTTTTTCGTCAAGAAGCATAATTGCTTCAGCCCAAATTTGGTCTACATCGATCACATTAGAGTAATTTTTGTCAATGTGATCTATCTCTACAGCTCCAAACCGTCTGTAACCCATCTGTGGTGTTAGAAAACCGCCCATTTCGGTTGTTTTATTAGTTGTAAAAGCAGAACTTGTAATGCGAGGAACTTCTCCAGAAAATGCGCTCCCTTGTTTGAGAATATTTAATTTACTGGCAGATTGCACCTTCTTAAATAATTCGGCATTTGATTTTGTAATTCCAACGAATTCGTCGAAGTTGATGATGAAATTACGCGTGTATTCTTGTTGCATATCAAAACCTCGAGTTTCTTTATCTGATAGTTTATAATAGTCTTTTAATTCTTCAGGAACAAGGAAGCTGATGAGCGTAGTTTTGCCTGATCCTTCGATGGAGTTGATAAGACCTAGCGATACGTCGTTAGGTCTTATCTCTAGTGCGCACGCGGCTGAAGCTACTATCCACTTCTTAAAGATATACTGAAGTCTGTTTTGATAGAATTCAGGTTGATCTTTATCTCCAAAATCATGAGCACGAAGATAGGAGCACAGTTTGTCGATGTGAGACGTGCCGGCATATGTTCCAGCTATCCGGTCGAAATACTCGCGGATAGGGTTGAACATCGTAATATGATTAGGCGATGTTATAAGTACTTTTAGAAAGCTTTGAGAAACGGCCACACCTGCTTCTACCATGGCTATGTATATGTCGTTAAACTGTACATCGTAGGTATATTCTTGTTTTAGAGGTTTAATATATCCTTTGTGTGTATCGAATATGTTAACGCGTATCTCAAAGTTTTCTTTAAGGAAGTCTTTTACCAGGGTAACTTTATCTACTTTACCTACGGCAGGGATCTCGGTTGCTTTAAATCTTTTTGCCATATGTTTGTATTTCGTTTTCGGACCGTCTTGATGGTCCTACCAAAACTATAAAATTACACATCTCTTTCATTCGGGAAACGATGAACTCTCCGTATTTAGACTCCAGTTGTTTATAGTTAAAATTGGTTGTTGCGAATGTTCTGGATCCGGAATCATATCTTGCGGCAAACAGGTCTACCATGGGAGTAATCACGTTTCCGAAGTCTTTTATTTCGTCCGATTCGCGGCCAAGGTCGTCAATATAGAGTGGCTGATATCTATTTCGGGTACTTACGCCTTCTTTCTTTATCTGTGCTGACAGGTCTTTTGCATGCACTGTTATGGTGGAGCGTTTACATAAGAGATTATAAGTATTTACGAACGATTCCATAATTACTGATTTCCCGCTTCCAACCGGTCCGCCAATAATAATTCCGGCATTTACATTAAGTGAGCATTCTTTGTTTCCAGTGATGTAAAGGAAAAGCTGTTTTAGAATTTCGCGATTACAATCATCGACTACAAATTCCTTATATAATCCTCTTTTTCTAAGTACTCCAGTTGCATTGCTAACAAAAAGTTTCCAAAAATCTTCCTTAGTTAGATCCGGACACTTATACTCGGCATTTTTATTATGCTTCATTAAATTTTCGTCTTTCAATTGCAAAAGTGCAAATTCGACCGCGGCTTTTGTTAATCCCATGATGATGTGAATTGAGTTGATGTTTGTTCTTTAGGTTCTTCTTTCTTTTCTGGACGGGGATAGATTGCCCTGTACATTTTAAAGATAGAATACCTGATGCTTTCTATCGCTTTTATCGGATCGTGACCGGAATCGGTTTGTAGTTCCTCAAGGGCGATTTGTTCTACATACGGGCTTATCACTATGCCATGTTGTGCCCGTAGATAGTTTTTCCAAAAGTCCCAGGCCTTAGTAAAGTCTTCGCCGGTGAATTCGGTTTCTACTTTGAGTGGCTTCGGGGTGATATATACGTCCAGCTCATTTAATTGAGACTTGAGCTTATTCCAATTCTGGAGGAACTTGCTTATCTTATTGACTGATCCTGGCGCCTGTGACGCGATAAAAGATTCAAGTTCTTTGTCAGACTCTTGAATAGTTTCGCACAATTTTTCCCAGTGTTGTTTCATCGTTATTTGTATTTCTCAAGCTCTTTTCGATTGATAAAGAAAGCAACACAAATATTGTCGTTAGGCAATCCTAAAGCTTGCAATGATGCGTCTTTAGCTGTTTCTTTATCTGTCCTAAACATTACACCACAAACTTGATCTAGCGTGTGCGTCTCTGTTACGGTTGCAGACATCTGAAGCTTTTTGTTATCGTCTGCCGCCATTCGAGCAATAGCATTTAAAATGTTATTCTTTTCCATAATTTTTTAATGTTATTCTATTTCAAGGATTTCATCAATGGACTGCTGTGCCCACTCCAAGTGTTGTTGGGCCTCTTCTGGTGATTTAAACAGGGATATATCTTCATCAAAATATGGCTCATACCTTGCCTTTAGCAGAAGGCTTTCATAAAACATATTAATAAAAATTGTAATCAATTCAGCCATGGAACTAGACTTACCCATTGAAATGCCATGCAACCCATCACCCATATCCACAAAGTCGTTATGAAAACTCTGCATTCCAGCTCCTATTGGATATTCTATTTCAATTATAAATATTCGTCGAAAGTGGATTTCAAATGATATATTGTGAGATCCAGCTTCATACTCTTTTATGTGAAAACAAAATATCCAAAACAGCAGGGAAAGTTCTTCTTTCGTCAACTCATTAGGCTTCTTCATTAACAGCGCCTTTACTTCGTCTTTACTTTTCATTATTATATATTTAAAATGTTATTAATTGGTCTGATTTGAACTAAATATCTCTAATTGTCGGGTACGATCCAGTTGATCTAAAATCTGTAAAACTAATATCGCTGATTTCGTTTTCAGCTTTTATATAAGCCGTCCACTGTTCTGCCATCGCCTTAGCCATTCCAGGAAAAAATCTACTTCTTTCATGTCCATGCCCTTTTCCAAGCTTCCCAAAAACAGAGTATTTTGATTTACCAGATTTGTTTTTCTTAGAATTGTATTCTATATATTCAGGCTCAACGTATGTAGACTGATCCCATGTAAGTAATGGAAGATTTTTTATCCACAGACATGTACTTTTTGGAATGTTGTCACCCCAATAATAGGGCTGAACAATTTGCTCAGGTTTACGTATATATGATGATATAACGCCTATTGGGTTTTCAATCGCAATATGTTTAATATTGACATTCATTAGATTGTACACAAATTTTAAAGCCTCTAATCTCTTTTCCCACCTTTCAACGTTTCCGGGAATGTGCCTATTCCCAGCAACGGTTAAATACGTACAGGGGGGGTGAGCGATCATCAAATCAAAACCATTCCCAATTATATCAAATACGTCCCCCATATAATGCTTTCCTGGCTTCTCTGCTGGGAGTAAATCACAGCTTGTCACATCCCATCCTAAAAATTCAAATTGTTCTGAAACAATTCTGCTATATTCACACGCAATCAATGCTCTCATAAGTTCAACTCTGTTTATTTATGAATCACTCTAATCACATTGCGCCCTGATTCTATCCAGGCTTTATTATCTATGTTTATAATACTTTTACCGTCCAATTCCTCAAGCCTAGAAATGGCCTGCTTTAGTGATTCAAGTATTTGAGGAGCTGAAGCCGCTAATTCGGCATTTGCTTTTGCCTGTTCATATCCAAAATTATCAGAATCAAAAAGGTTATGATCTTCGTATGTTTCGCCGTCTTGAACTAGAAATATTCCGGCATACTCTATAGGATGCCACTGGCCAGATGTGTGTTTTCTTATCATTGTTTTACAAGCTTTCTTGATTAGTCAAAAACAATCGATCCATTTTCTTTTCGTTAGCAATAAATGCTTCAATACGTGCGCCGGGAGAAGTATTCCAATCGGGGAGGAGTAGGATGGCCGAACAGGTTAACAGCATCTCTATGTCCTTTACCATGTGATCATCCCAGTTAGCAGTATTGGGAAGACCATTTTTTAAGGGATTGATAGGAAATAGACCTAAATCCTTTAATGATTTTTCTGCTTCTTCAAATTTTGATTGCACTTCAGCCCTATCATTTCCAGTAGTATTACCACTTATATAGACTCTTTTCATGATTTAATTATTTAAGAGTTCTTCGTACTTTTTTGATACCAGATCAGTAAATGAATCTATGTTTGATCCTTTCTTAAGTTGCACGAATACACATCCGGGGCGGCTACTTAGTACAATGCATTCTGTCATTTTTTCTACAGCGTCGGACAAACGAGCTGACTGGGCTGATGTAAAACCTGTTGTTAGGATTTTAACGGTTCCATTTCCCATTTTGAATTCAAGATTTTTTTTAAGCATGGTGTCTTCTATTTTAATCGTTTACTTGTTTATTTATTTAATAAAAACCGGTCTAGTTCTGAGATCTCAATATGACCGGAAGATGTTGTTTTAATTGTTCCTTCTTCCACCAATTTTTTTACTTTGCCGTGAGAAAGGTGTAATCTTTTTGCAACCTGGTTGATTGAAAGTAATTGCACCTCTTTAGGTCTACTTTTTTCGAAACTAGTTGCTACGGCTTTGTTAATTAGCCGCTCAATAGTATCGGTGTCTGTTACAATAATTGTGTTACTCATCGCTTTCTGGATTATCTGTTACATATTCGTATCTTCTTCCGGAACGAACAGTTCTTGCACGGCGCGCCTGGAAGCTATCTCCATAATAAATTTGGATTGTGAGAATTATAAACAAGAGTAATACGCTTGTACCTCTTTTGATTGCAATCACTGCGTAGGGGATTGCAAATCTTCGGCAGAAGTAAAAGACCGTAAGCTCGCGATCGTTGTTTACAGAGATTCTTTGCTTGATGGCCTGAACATGATTGTCTATTGTTTTGACAGAGATATGCAGTATTTCTGCTGCTTCTTTTTGCTGACATCCAGTTGCAATAAGTTCGAGCACTTGATCTTGCCTTTTAGTCAGCCTTGCTTCTAAGTTCATCTGCCGATTTTTTTGATTCGGTTACTTCCCATGGATTTTTAATTTGGTATTTTTTAAATACCTTTTCAACAGATTCTATTATACTTATACGCGGGTCACCAAAACCTTGATTTAGTTTGTTGGAAAAAGCGAACTTGCTTTTTATTCCGAGAGCTTTGCATAAATCCTTTTTTACTTTTGGGATGTCGCCCATAGGGATTCGTTTGTAAGCACTTTTAAAAGAATAGTGCTTTTTCCCTATTTCCTGTGTTGTCATTTTTTTATAACTTTGTTGTGAATAATTTATAACATGGTTGCAAATATAAAGCAATCTATTTAAAAAGCAATAGATATCTTTATTTATTTTCATAAATAATTAAACTGATCGCTTTATGAGCAGAAATCAACGATTTTCAAAAGTGTTGTCTGATAAAAATATTAGTCAGACGGAATATGCAAGGCGAATAGGAGTGTCATCTGCCGCGGTAAACGCATGGTGTAATAAAGGAGGCTTGGGAATTGACCCAATAGAACGACTGCTTGTAGAATTCCCTGATGTTGATGCTCGTTGGTTAATTACAGGAGAATGTGTTAAAAGTGATAAGTTGGATATTGTAAGTGATCGCTTTTGTGATAATGAAGGTAGTTATTCTCCTTTATATAAATATTTAAGAGATGATATTAAGCATTTAAATGATGAAGTAAGAAAATTAATGTCTGAGAATGGAGGATTAAGAAAAGATATTGAGTATTTAAAAGATGATATAAAGAATTTAAATGATGAGAAAGAAAAACTAATGATTGAAAATCAAGAATTGAGAAAAGATTGATGATTTTCTTAATAAATAGATTTTGAGTAAATCTAAATTACAAATGTTTTACTATTGATAATGAGATTAAGTAGGTAAATTGCTGTAATAGAGTGGAATATTATCTGTCCAAAATTGTCCTAGTAGAACAACTAATTAGGTAAAAGGTTTGGAAAGTAATTTTCCAAACCTTTTTTTTGTCTTTAAATAGGGATATTTTAAGGATCATGAACAAATTCTGGGTCTAAGCATAAATTTTGCATAATCTGTAGAGAAAAAATTTAATGTCTGTTACCCCTCTAAACTGTCTTCTGAACTCTTTTATCTTTGCATTAAACGATTCAGCAGCTGCGTTTGTGCTTCTGCTGTTAAAGTAGTTTATAATGGTATTGTGATGTGTTTCAAAAGTTTTTCTAACTGTAGAGAATGCATTAAATCCCGCTTCTTCTACCTGGTTGAACCATTGAGCCAGTTTTGCTCTGGCCACATCAGGCGATATTTGACGGTTATAGATTTTGTAAAGACTATAAGATAGCTCGTAGCCTTTTTTAATATCAGGATAAAGTTCAAATAATATATGTGCTCTATGCCATTGCGAAAGGGTCCATTTTTCTTCTGGTTTAAATAGCAGATACCGACTTCTGGCCAGCAACTGTTTTCGGGTATCTCCATTTGCTAATACCTCTGGTTGATATTCAATACCCTTTTCTTTGGCTTTTTTGTAAGCTGTATTTTCCGCGTCCAGAGTTTCCCACCGATGCTTAATCCGGATGTCCTGTACGGCTTCATAAGCCAGCTTCTGTACATGAAAACGGTCCGTTACCCGTTTAGCCCGGGGAAAGCAACTTTTGACAATCAGGTTCATATTGGCAGCCATATCCAGTGTGACTTCACGGACTATTTTGCGTTGTTGTTCTGAATAATGCTTAAGTATAAGTCTTATGATCTCATTGGATTCGGTTCCTTCAAATATACCAACAATAGAACCTTTCTGGCCTTTTCTGGCTTTATTGGTGATGATGGTATAAAGCTCACCGTTCGAGAGGGATGTTTCATCAATGGTCAGGTAAGGTCCTAGATTTTTGGGGTAAACGATGTATTTTTCCGCATGTGGACCTTGTCTCCAATGGCGAAAATCACTTAGCTTTTCTTTATATTGTCGCTGAAAGTTACGCCCGTTAACTCCCAGATAGATTTCAATGCTTTGACAACTGATTGCGTTAGTATCGACTAATTTCTTTTAAAAAAGAAGCATACTCTGCGCTCATGCGAGTACCCTGTGCAACTACATTCCAATCCCTGCTTATCTTTTTAACTTCGCCTTCTATTTCAACATCCCATCGCCGTCTTTTCACACTTAAAGTAACCAACATATTCCGTATAGGATAATCATTTATCAGACGTGGATCCATAAAACCACTTGCCTTGAATTTATAATTTTTGTATTCCTTCGGAATTTGGTTTTTCTCTTCCAGATAAATGGTCAGTGTTTTGTCATAAACATACTTTCCACTATTCCCTTTATCAAAGCCTACTATGTCAAAATATTCAAGTATTCCTTCTGGTAATATTAACTCTAATAATGATTGGTTGATATCCTTGTCCATGCGATCGTATTTATGAAGACAAAGATATACCTTTTTAATTTTTGACCCAACTTTTGTCGTTGATCCTATTTTAATCCTCTTTTTCCTTAGTCAACGTTTCTGTTGTTTTTTTTGTCATGACATAGTGTTCAAGCTTTAGTTCTTGGTTATAATACACCGCTGATATTTCCCACCCGTTTTTCTAAATTTTATTTATATATTCCATTGTCGATTTTACTTCATACGGGTTTCCATTCTCATTCTTAATTTGGGTTGGGCCCTCCCCCCAGTCTGCCCATACTATTAATTTAGTTGTGAACAATTTCGGTTCTGACCAAATTGTGCAATTGTTTACATGGCTAAATTGTTTGTCTTGGGCATACAAAGCTATATTTGCTACGATCAATATAAATACAAATAGAATCTTTTTCATGATTATAATAAATTTTGTTAGACGCTGCTAAGATGTGATAAATAATTGATAATGCAAAATGATAACAATATTATTATCCAATATTTTGAAGTGAGATTACAATTTTACCAGTGTGTACGTTGTGCAGTGAAAGGTGAACTTCCCCAGACTTTTTGAGCTGAAAGTATATACTTTGAGTCGCCAAACTATATACTTCTATAAGTCAAAGCCCTAATTTTAAATGAACAAAATAGTATTAAATTTATTACGTCTGTTTACACCAGCCAAATTAAAGATACATCATCTTAACCCTATGACGTTAGCTTATTAATACTCATAATGCTCGCGCGTAATTATAGTGCGTGAAATTGAATTTGCCATCTTCTTTTCGGACGGGATAAAGTTTCGGCTATTTTGTAAAACATTTGTATGGAGTGTGTTTTATGCAGTAAGCTTCAGAGAAAGAGTTGTTTTGGTGAATGGAAGTTAATTTAATGGCCTGAAAATGGCTTATTTCTTTTTAATTCTTATTTTTCAGAAAATAAATAGTAAATTATAGTTGTAGTTCAAAATAATATATTCATCTTTGCACTTACAAACAAAAGATAGTTTATATAGCTCTTTGTCTCTGATTTACCTTTCTCTTTATTGAGAAATTTATTGCAGCAATGGATCTTTCCCCAAACTGAATTGTTTTAATTCATTAATTTATTTATTTTATATTTTTTTTCGTATGAACATTTACATTGGCAATCTTAGCTATTCAGTTAAGGAATCGGATTTGAGACAAGTTATGGAAGACTATGGTACAGTTGAATCAGCAAAATTGATTATTGACCGTGACACAAACAGATCTAAAGGTTTTGCATTTGTTGAAATGCCTAATGAGGCTGAAGCAAGAAACGCAATCAAAGAATTAGATGGAGCAGAATATCAGGGCCGTCAAATGGTACTGAAGGAAGCAACTCCTAAACGGTCATATTAATTATTCTAATTAGAAAAAACTGACCTCCCTGTTTTACAGAGAGACGTTTTACTCCGATTTCTATAAATAATACAGATTTAAGGTAAACAAGATGAATGTCTTGTTTACCTTTTTTTTTAATATTATCTTAACACAACTAGGTGATTATTGCCTTAACTTTGTATTTATAGCAGAAGGAATCCTTGAGAGCCGTTAGCTGTGAGAAAATTTCTACAGATAGATTGGTTGGAAGCAGACTTCTGATAACTTAAATTTTATAAAATTCTATGATGAACTCCTTTCTAAAAAAAGCAAGTACACTATGTTTGTGTATGCTTTCAGTCTGCGGTGTGTCCCAATTGAACGCGCAGCAACTTTCATTCAAATCAGATGGTACTTTCAAAATTGTTCAGTTTACAGACGTTCACTATTGTTTGTCCAAACCAGAATCTAAGGAAGCCTTACAGGTAATAAATGAAGTATTAGATTCTGAAAAACCGGATCTGGTAATTTTTACAGGAGATGTGGTTACGGAAGCACCTGCAAAAAAAGGATGGGATGTAGTAACAGAACCTCTTATCAAAAGAGGAATCCCTTTTGCTGTTACTTTGGGAAATCATGACGATGAGCAAGATCTGTCACGTGCTGAAGTAGCTAAATTGGTTGCAAGTTATCCACATAGTCTATTTAAGGATACAACGGCAAATGTATCGGGTTACGGAAACTACACGATAGCTATTCAAGGCGCCAAAAATAAAAAAGTAGAAGCAGTACTATACTGTATGGATTCCAGATCTTATAGCAAATTGAAACAGGTTGAAGGTTACGGTTGGTTCGCACAAGATCAGGTAAGCTGGTACAGTAAGCAAAGTAAAACGTACACCCTGCAAAATGGAGGGAAACCTCTTCCAGCCCTGGCATTCTTTCATATAGCCCTTCCTGAATACAACAAGGCCTATAATACGCGGGCGATTGGTTTACGCTTCGAAGACGAGTGTAATCCCAAAGTAAACTCCGGAATGTTTACAGCCATGCTGGAAGCAGGAGATGTAATTGGGACATTTGTCGGTCACGACCACGACAATGATTATATTGCCTGGCTTAATGGTATAGCTTTGGTTTATGGAAGATTTACCGGAGGAAAAACAACATACATTAATATAGAGAACGGAGCAAGGGTAATTACTTTAAAAGAAGGAGAGAGCTCATTCAAGAGTTGGATTCATCTAAAAGGTGATCGCATTATACAACAAACCGAATTCCCGAAAAGCTTTATTAAGAAATAAAACCATGCACCGGCTTTTTCTCAGATTTAGCAAACGGGAGTATGTGAACATATAAAAAAACAGGTCTCTGCAAAATAATGATTGCAGAGACCTGTTTATGTTTATGTGTTTATTCGTTGTTAACGTGCAGCGAAGAAACTGAAGTTATCAGCTACTTGTCTGAAAGCAAGTACACCCGACTGATTCAATTCAACATTCATCTCTTTGCCATCAGGAAGATACATAACAACTTCGTCGTCTTTCGTGAATTTCAACAGCTTGGTAGATTCACCGTTGGCTTCAACATTCCAGCTTTTGTCTGCTTTGTCGAATACAAGATCAACAGCTTTGTCATCACCTTCTTTTTCAATGTGGTAACCATCAACTTTCGTTTCAACTGTATATGTGCCATCCTTGCCTTCAATTGTTTTAACAGTACCAGCTTCGGCTACAGGATTGCTTCCAGACCAGAATTCGATTGAATTGATTACAACAGCATCTGCCAAAACAGCTATTTCATAAACAGGAACGATACAAAATGCGATAAAAACCAGCTCGTTAACAAACTTGCTATCAACAGTATGGTTCCATGCCAAAAGCTTGTTAGTAAGACTGAACGAACCAATACATGATGAAAATAATAAACTGCCGCTTAGAGTTGTAGCAAGCAATAGAGTAAAAGTTTTCTTTTTCATGACTAATTAATGTTAGTTTATAATCGGCGAAGATATAACTTTTCGTTGGTTCTGCTCAGATTATTCGATAAAAATGATAATTTTACAACAGATTTAAAACCTTTAAATGGTAAAAATATGAGGCCCGTCGGTTATTTAATAACACTTTGTCTTTTTCTCTCTTGTTGCGTTTCATCACTTATGTCACAGCAAACAGTTAACCTGAACGACAGACCATTCGATCTGCGTACCCCCAGTGGAGATATAAAAGGAAAGTTGCTGACTCCCGGAATGGGAGAGGGATACCCTGTTGTTTTACTTATTGCCGGATCAGGACCTACAGATATGGACGGTAATAGTTCTCAGATGGGACTGAACCCTAATTCTTTAAAATTGTTGGCACAAGGCTTGTCAGAAAAAGGAATTGCAAGTGTGCGCTTTGATAAAAGAGGTGTCGCATCCAGTGCTGCCTCCGGAAAAGAAGAGTATTTGTTAAGGTTTGATGATTATATAAATGATGTACGCCTCTGGATAGATAAACTTGCAGGCGACCGTCGTTTCTCCGGTATTTATGTTCTAGGTCATAGTGAAGGTGCCCTGATAGGAATGCTTGCGTGCAAGGATAATCCAAAAGTGAAAGGCTATATTTCCATGGCGGGAGCCGGACGTCCGCTTTATGAAGTTATAGAATCTCAGCTTGCCGCTCAGCCGGAAGTAATTAAGGATATGGTAAAAGGTATAAACGACTCCCTTAAAGTTGGCAAACTCCAGCCCAATGTTCCGTTGGGATTACAGGCTTTATTCAGGTCCTCCGTACAACCGTATCTGATATCCTGTTACAAGTACAATCCCAGCGAGATTATTGGTACTTTAACCATGCCTGTATTGATTTTACAAGGAAAAACAGATATTCAGGTTACAATTACAGATGCCGGTTTACTCAAGAAAGCCGCTCCCAAAGCCGATTACTATTTAATCGACAACATGAACCATGTACTTAAAACCTGCACTACTACAGAACAGCAGGCGCAAGCGGTAACTTATACAGATCCATCGTTGCCGGTAAATGCTTATATGCTCTTATTGATTGAAAAGTTTGTAAAGAAGCCGTAAACTGTTGTATCTTTGCTGTCATAAACAGAGAATTATGATATCGGTTGAAGGACTAACAGTAGAGTTTGGTGGATTTTCGCTTTTTGATGACGTTTCGTTTGTAGTTAATAAAAAAGATCGGATTGCTTTGGTCGGGAAAAACGGCGCAGGTAAATCGACTATGCTTAAAATATTCGCCGGACTTCAGTCTCCTACAAGCGGAAATGTAAGCATTCCCAAAGAACTTACTATTGGTTACCTTCCCCAGCAAATGCAGCTGACGGACACACGCACCGTACGGCAGGAAGCAGAACAGGCTTTCGATCAGATACATCAGCTTGAGAAACAGCTTGAAAAACTTACACTCGAACTGGCCGAACGTACCGACTACGAAACGGAATCCTACCACAACCTGATAGATAAGGTGACTCATCTTACCGAACACTTTCAGATGATGGGAGGTAACTCCTATCAGGCAGAATTGGAAAGAACACTTATTGGTCTTGGATTTGTGCGGGATGATTTCGAAAGACTTACATCCGAATTCAGCGGAGGTTGGCGTATGCGAATCGAACTGGCAAAACTGCTGCTTCGTCAGCCAGATGTGCTTTTGCTGGATGAGCCTACCAACCACCTTGATATCGAATCTATACAATGGCTCGAAAACTTTCTGGCCACACGGGCGAATGCAGTTATTCTTGTTTCGCACGACAGGGCCTTTATAGATGCCACAACCTTCCGAACGATAGAAATCTCTCTTGGAAAGATATACGATTACAAAGTAAACTATTCGCAATATGTAACCCTCCGGGAGGAAAGACGCGAACAACAACTTCGAGCCTTCGAGAATCAGCAGAAAAAGCTTCAGGATACCGAAGCCTTTATCGAACGATTCCGGTACAAGGCAACTAAATCCGTACAGGTACAATCGCGTATCAAACAGCTGGAAAAGATAGACCGGCTGGAAGTGGATGAAGTAGATACTGCCATGCTTAATCTTAAGTTTCCGCCGGCACCCCGTTCGGGTTCCTATCCGGTAATTATGGAAGAAGTTGCCAAACGGTATGGAGATCACCTTATTTTCGAACATGCTACCTTAACCATAAACAGAGGAGATAAAGTAGCCTTTGTGGGAAAGAATGGCGAGGGTAAATCCACCCTGGTGAAATGTATCATGGGCGAGATCGATTTTGAAGGAAAACTGCAGCTGGGTCACAATGTGAAGATTGGCTATTTTGCACAGAACCAGGCGCAAATGCTGGATGATAAATTAACAGTTTTCGATACCATCGACTATGTTGCCCAAGGCGATATCCGAACAAAAATACGAGACATTCTGGGCGCTTTCATGTTTGGAGGCGAAGCATCCGACAAGAAAGTTGGTGTACTATCGGGAGGAGAACGAAGCCGTCTTGCTATGATTCGTCTTCTGCTGGAACCTGTAAACCTGCTTATTCTGGATGAGCCAACGAATCACCTGGATATGCGTTCGAAAGATGTGCTGAAAGATGCACTGAAAGAGTTCGACGGAACGGTGATTCTTGTATCGCACGACCGGGAATTCCTTGACGGACTGGTAGACAAGGTTTATGAATTCGGGAACCAGCGCATCACCGAACACTTGGGAGGTATCTATGAGTTCCTGAATCGGAAAAAGATGGATAACCTGCAGGAACTGGAACGTGCAACGCAACTTAATATTGCTAAAAATGCGCTGGGAGACGAACAACCATCGCAGAATAAGCTATCCTACGAATCCCGCAAGGAACAAAACCGGGCACTTAAGAAGACAGAGAAAGCAGTAGCCGAAGCCGAGGAACGAATTGCGCGTCTTGAAAACGAACAAACACAAATAGAAGCACGTCTGGCAACCCCCGAAGGATCGTCTGATACAACGCTTTATGCACAATATGCATCCATAAAAAAAGAATTGTCCGAAACAATGGACCTTTGGAGTTGTTGTATTCAAGAGCTGGAAGACTTACAACAGTAGTTTTTATGGTTTTTAAAAAATATAAAGAATGTTACTAAAAAACGCTTTTTTATTTAAAAGGCATTCCATTAAGTTAATAAAAGGTTATATTTGCAGCTTAAACGTTTTTGATAATATGTTGTACTAAATCAGAATAAAAATGAAGACAAACCTTAGTTCTCAAATTACGTTAACCCGCATTCCTGAGCGGTATTATCGTCCTAATAACGCCTATGAACATTCTGTCTTAACTCGCTTCGAAAAAATTCCGACAAACATTTACGAATCTGCCGACGAAGGCGCACTCGCAATTGCAACCGAAATTGCAACAGAGATAAGAAAGAAACAGGCAGCCGGCGAAAAGCTCGTGTTAGGTCTTTCGGGTGGTCGCTCACCAATCAGTGTTTATCGTAATTTGGTTCGGATGCACAAAGAGGAAGGATTAAGCTTCCGCAATGTAAAGGTGTTTAATGTATATGAATTCTATCCATTAACAACTACGGCATTCAGTAATATTTCACAACTCAAAGAAGCTCTTCTTGATCATGTGGATATCGATCCTGCTAATATTTTCTCTCCGGATGGTTTTATGGAGAAAGACAATGTGTACGAATTCTGCCGCAATTACGAGCGTCAGATTCAACAGGCCGGAGGAATTGATTATATGTTGCTCGGTATCGGACATGCTTGCAATATTGGTTTTAACGGTCCGGGTTCAAGCATAAATACAGCTACCCGTCTGGTATTTATGGACAACGATTCACGCAAAGAAGCATCACGTACATTTAATTTTATCGAGAATATTCCTTCAAGTGTAATTACGATGGGAATGTCGACGATATTGAAGTCGAAGCACGTTATTTTGATGGCTTGGGGCGAAGATAAAGCATCAACTATCCGTAGCGCCGTTGAAGGTAAAATGAGCGATTCTATGCCTGCAACTTTTTTGCAGAATCAAGAGAACGCCAAAGTGGTTATCGACCTCTCTGCCGCTTATAACCTTACACGAATCAGTCACCCCTGGTTGGTAACCAACTGCGACTGGGACAATAAGCTAATCAGACGTGCTATTGTATGGCTTTGTCAGACTACTAAAAAGCCTATTCTTAAGCTTACCAACAAAGATTACAGCGAGCACGGATTAGGCGAGTTGCTTGGTCTTTTTGGTTCGGCTTATAATGTAAATATAAAGATATTCAACGATCTGCAGCATACTATTACAGGATGGCCTGGTGGTAAGCCCAATGCGGACGACAGTTTCCGTCCGGAAAGAGCCAATCCATATCCTAAGAAAGTGATTGTATTCAGTCCGCACCCGGATGATGATGTGATCTCGATGGGAGGAACACTTCGTCGTCTTTGCGTTCAAAATCACGATGTGCATGTGGCTTATCAGACTTCAGGAAATATAGCCGTAGGCGACGAAGAGGTAATCCGTTATGTATCTTACCTGCATAATGTATGCGAAAAGTACGCTCCAAAAGATAATTCATTGCTGAAAAAGGCGGATGAAATTAAGAACTACCTGCTTCATGAAAAGAATGAAGGAGAGAAAGAAACTCCGGATGTGCTCTTTATGAAAGGAACTATTCGCAGGGAAGAAGCCAGAACGGCATGTCGTTATACCGGCGTGAAAGATGAAAATGTTCACTTCCTTGATTTACCTTTCTATGAAACAGGCTTGGTAAAGAAAAACGACTTGGGAGAAGCCGATAAAGATATCGTGAAAGCTTTGATTGAATCAATCAAACCGGATCAGATGTTTGTGGCTGGCGACCTTGCCGATCCACATGGAACTCACAAAGTATGTTTGGATGCCATTCTGGCTGCTATTGATGAGATTAAGGACGAAGAGTGGATGAAAAATTGCCGTGTTTGG
The DNA here is from genome assembly GCF_963667135.1 of uncultured Macellibacteroides sp. Lineage (NCBI taxonomy): Bacteria > Pseudomonadati > Bacteroidota > Bacteroidia > Bacteroidales > Porphyromonadaceae > Macellibacteroides > uncultured Macellibacteroides sp. Next base: position 2,805,153 of record NZ_OY762974.1, read on the forward strand.
ATGTACCGTGGAGCTTGGGCAGAGTGGGAAATGGACCATGTTGAAATGGCAGTTCCTATCAGTCCTGAAGAATTACGCTTCAAACGTAACTCTATCTTGAAGCACCAATCTCAAATGGAAAGTGCTCCTTTCCTTGGTAACGACGAACGTTTGTTCTGGCAACGTGCCGAAGATCGTAACCGTGCAACCGCCGAATTGTACAATCAGTTGGGTCTTGCCTCTTACGAAGCAATCGAAGCATTTGTTCAGTACATACCATTACGATAACAAACTGACTAATTTGCCCTGTTGGGCAAGTAACTATACATGTAAAGCTCCGCCCTTTATCATAAAAGGGTGGAGCTTTTTCTCTTTTATAAAGATAGTATTGCTTTTCCCGTTAATTGATTTATCTTTGTTGTTGTCTCTTTGTTTACCTTAAAAGATATCCGATTTATGAACGACATTAAATTGCAACGAATAGAGGCTCTGGATGTTTTCAGGGCAATCACCATGTTTCTGATGCTTTTTGTGAATGATATTTCCGGGTTAGATGAAATTCCTTACTGGTTGCTGCATGCAAAACCGGACGAAGATATGCTTGGTTTTTCGGATACAATTTTTCCCGGATTCCTTTTTGCCATGGGTATGGCTATACCATTTGCTATCGAGAACCGGTTTCGTAAGGGCGATTCTTTCTTTCAGGTAATAGAACATATCTTTTGGCGAACAGTAGCCCTGCTGGTTATGGGGCTCTATACTGTAAACCGCGATACCATGGACCCGGAAGCAACCGGTATCTTGCAACCCTGGTTTTCCATTTGCATGGTTTTTGCCTTTTTCCTTATCTGGGGTGTCTATCCTAAGGTAAGCGATATCAAAAAATATATTTTTCAGGGAATGAAACTGATAGGGATTGCCTTATTGTTATTCTTATTCTATCGTTACAAAGGAACAGATGGCGCGGCATTCTCTCCTCAATGGTGGGGTATTTTGGGACTTATCGGATGGACTTACCTGGTCTGTGCAGCTGTTTATCTGGTTGTTAGAACAAATCTTGCATTAAACCTAACGGTGTTTGGCCTTATCTTAGCTTGTTCCATTCTTTCGGAAGCAGGTCTATTTCAGCACTTTTTCCTTGCGCAGTGGCTACCAAGCGAAGCCACACTGCATGCCTTCGGAATGGCTGGTTTATGCGCTTCCCTCCTGATGCAGAGATATGCCAATCCTCAGCACCCCAACCGGTTTATTGTTCTATTCCTTCAAATAGGTATCGGTATGCTGATTGCCGGCGTTGTTTCCAATAATTTCTGGATAATTTCCAAGCAACAGGCTACGCCTACCTGGTTTTTTTATTGTTGCTCTCTGTTCCTTCCTCTGTTTGCCATGGTATATATGCTAACCGATGTACTGGGAAAGACCCATTGGTTTGCCTGGATTAAACCAGCCGGAACGGTAACGCTCACTTGCTATATTATTCCCTATGTTTGGTACAGTGTACAGTCTTTGTTGCAGTTTTCGTATCCCGACGTGCTTTCTACTGGTATCCCGGGGTTGTTTAGGTCGCTTGTTTACTCGTTTGCCATTTTGGCCGTGGCATGGGGGTTAATGAAGATTAAGGTACGGTTAAAGGTGTAATGTTCAAAAAAATACTATATTTGATTTTTAATTATATTTATTGAATCTCTATGAAAAGCATAAACAGGCGCACGGCGCTTAAAACAGTATTAGCCGGAGGAGCAGCTATGGCGATTTCCGGAGTAACTTCGCAGGTACAGGCCGCAAAGAAACCAGTTCAGGCTCCTTTAAAAGGAAATATCCGTCACTCGGTTAGTAAATGGTGTTTCGGAGACTACGAATTGGATGAGTTCTGTAAAATATGCAAACGTATTGGTATTGGGTCTGTTGAGTTGCTTGATCCCAAAGAATGGCCAATTGTTCAGCAAAACGGACTCACTGTTGCTATGGCGCAGGGCGCCGGACTTGGCATAGACCGGGCCTTTAACGATTCGTCGCTTCATGATGAGCTGGTAAAGAGTTACGAAGAAATAATTCCACAGGTGGCTGCAGCCGGACTAACGAACCTGATTTGTTTTGCCGGAAAGCGTAATGGTGTTACCGATCTGCAGGGTTGGGAGAACTGCGAAAAAGGATTGAAACGAATTGTTCCCATTGCCGAAAAGCATAATGTTGTGCTTACTATGGAGCTTCTTAATAGTGTGGGACATAAAGATTACCTTTGCGACCATACAGTATGGGGGGTAGAATTGTGCCGCCGCATTGGTTCGCCAAACTTTAAGTTACTGTATGATATTTATCACATGCAGATAATGGAAGGCAATATTATCGATAGCATTACGAAGTATCACTCGTTCTTTTCCCATATTCATACGGGAGGAAACCCCGGACGAAATGAGATAGACGAAACTCAGGAACTGTATTATCCGGCCATTATGCAGGCGATTGTTAAGACCGGCTATAAGGGATTTGTTGGTCAGGAGTTTGTTCCTAAACAAGCCGATCCTATCGCTTCGCTCGAAAAATGTATCCGCATTTGCGACGTATAAAAACATTCAAAGGCACTTCCCGGTTAATGCCGGGAGGTGTTATTTGCATCCTTTAGTTTGTTACTTTCCCATTAAAACCGTTCCTTTGTGTAGGTTTTTAATACATAGGTATCGTGCTCAAATTTATAAAGGACTGGATGCTGCCGTTAGCCATGCTTACGGGAGCTCTTGCTTACCAGGTTGTAGGTTATCTTACTTTCCTTACACCGTATCTCATTTTTACGATGTTGCTGGTTACGTTCAGTAAACTTTCGCCTCATGATATGCGGCTGCATCCGCTGCACAAATGGTTGTTACTAATTCAGTTGGTTGGATGTATAGTGGTGTACGGCGTGGTTTATCTCTATGATCCGGTGGTGGCTCAGGGTGCGCTTATATGTGTACTTGCCCCAACAGCTACTTCGGCTGCCGTAATTACCGGAATGCTTGGAGGAAGCGTTGCCTTTCTTACAAATTATGTGCTGCTTTGTAATATTGGTGTTGCGCTGGCGGCTCCCATACTGTTTTCCTTTCTGGGTACTAACAGTGACATGCCTTTTCTGGATTCTTTTCTATTTATTTGCCGGCAGGTAGGTCCTTTGTTGTTGCTGCCTTTATTGGTTGCCTGGAGTTTGCGTGCTTTTCTGCCTAAAGTGCATGCCAAAATGATTAGTATTCATAAACTTTCTTTCTATCTTTGGGCTGTGGCGTTGACAATTGTGACGGGAAGTACGGTTAAGTTTCTTGTCGAACAGGAAGATCCTGATTATTCGACCGAAATTGGTCTTGCTGTCGTGTCGCTGATAATCTGTGTAGGTCAGTTTTTACTGGGAAGAAGATTAGGAAAACCTTTCGGAGATCCGGTTTCGTCCGGACAGGGACTGGGGCAAAAAAATACCATTCTTGCCATCTGGATGGCTCAGGTTTACCTTAATCCTATTTCTTCGGTTGCTCCGGCTGCCTATGTTTTGTGGCAAAATATAATTAATAGTTATCAGCTTTGGCTAAAAGGACGCCGCGAAAGCAAGGAGAAATTGATTCAAAAGTAGTTACTTCTTTTGTTGCTTATAGTGAGGCTTTTATAAAACCATGTACATGTAAACGGAAAACCATGTACATGTAAATCGAAAAGGATGTACATGTAAATTTGAAACTATGTACATGCTTTTAAAAACAGATCGTTATCTTTGGATTAGTTTGTAGTAGGAAATCGGATAAATACAATATATAATATGAGACTAAGTAAGGAATGGTTTACGGCTCTTTCGGAGAATGAAGAGGGTCAGCTGGTAATAGTATGCGGACGAGAAGAACTTACGGAGTTTGTAAAGTCGGGAAAATTTAAAGAACGGGCCGAGATTTCATGGAAATACCAAGGCGACGAAAAGGGTATGCCTTTAGACGAACTGGCAGAAAAAATGGAAAGCGTGCAGGATGCGCTTACCGCAGCCATGGAAAAAGATAAACTGGCTATTCTTACAGGTGTTTATACGGGTGGAGGCGAGAAGACGTGGATTTTTTATACCCGTACGGTGCGTGTTTTTGGAGAACGGCTTAACGAGGCCCTCGCATCGTTCGAAACGTTGCCTATCGAGATTTACACGGAGGTGGATCCAGATTGGGATGAATACCTCGATATGTACGAAATGAAGCAGTGGGCTGTGGATTGAGTTGTTATTTTTATAAATAGCTTATCAAAATATATTTTATCATGAAAAGAATAATATTTACTTGCATTGCGCTAGCGGCAATGTCGGTTAGCTTGCATGCGCAGCCGGCTATAGTACCTCAGCCGCAGGTTCAGCCTTATTCGCCTACCGAGGCTAATTTGCAAACCCGCGAATGGTTCCAGAATGCAAAGTTTGGTATGTTTGTTCATTGGGGTCTTTATAGCTTGCTGGGCAACGGCGAATGGGTTATGAACAACCAAAACATCAAGGTAAAGAATTATACATTGCTTGAGAAAAGCTTTAATCCGGTCGACTTTGATGCTGCTAAATGGGTGGCCGATGCAAAAAGAGCCGGAATGAAGTATATTACATTCGTAACCCGTCACCACGACGGATTCAGTATGTGGGATACCAAGTGCTCGGAATTCAACATCATGAATACCCATTATAATAAGGATATACTTAAAATGGTTGCCGCAGAGTGTCAGAAACAGGATATGAAACTTTTCTTTTATTATTCTCTTCTTGACTGGCGCCGCGACGATTATTCGTGGTGGACTGGTCGCACAGGCAAGGGAACGGGTCGTACCGAAAAGGGAGAGTGGACCGAATATATCCAGTTTATGAAGAATCAGCTAACCGAATTGCTTACCAATTACGGACCAATTTCAGGGATATGGTTTGATGGTTACTGGGATCAGATGCCGGAAGAGAGCGCTACCCGTAAGGATACGGATGTGTATGTTGACTGGCACATGCGTGAGATTTATGATCATATCCATGCCCTTCAGCCGGGATGCCTTATCGGTAACAACCATCATATGACACCACTTGCTGGCGAAGATTTCCAGATGTTTGAACAAGATGTACCCGGAGAGAATACCAGCGGACTAAGTTTCCAGTCTATCTCGCACTTACCGTTGGAGACTTGCGCTACAATAAACAATACTTGGGGGTATTCTATTACAGACACCTCGTTCAAATCGAAAGCGGACGTTGTTGGCTTGCTGGTTAAATCGGCTGGTAACGGTGGAAACCTGTTGCTTAATATCGGTCCCCTGCCCAACGGTGAGATTCAGCCCGAGTTTGTAAATGTGTTCAACGAAATGGGCGACTGGATCAAGGTTTATGGCGAAAGCATTTACAATACAGAAGGAGGATATATTCGTCCGCAGTCATGGGGCTGTCTTACTACAAAACCAGGAAAGGTATTTGTTCACATTTTAAAAGGAGAAAAACTTGAGGTTGTGCTCGAAAACTTTCCTTACAAGAAAGTAACCAAAGCCTATATGATGAATGATAATACGCCGGTAAAGGTTACCTTTAAAAAGAAAGTGTTAACAATCCCGACTGTTGCACCAACGGCAACGGAACCTGACCAGGTTATTGTGCTGGAAGTGAAATAACGAAGTTAAGTAATAATAAACGGACCTTGTCTCATGTATATGAAACAAGGTCCGTTTTGTATCTTAGAAGGCTTACTTACTTAATAAGTAGCTTTTGAATCCGGCAAAGTCTTTGTCAAGCTGGATACTTTGCTTGGTTCCTTTCATAAACTCCTGTAATTTGGCAGGAATTTCGATGGATGAGCCCAGAATCTCTTCTACTGTATCTTTGAATTTGGCCGGATGCGCTGTTTCAAGAAATACTCCTGTTTCCCCATCCTTTAGCTGTTCTTTCAATGCCCGGTAACCACAAGAACCATGCGGATCCAACAGATAGCCGGTTTCATCGAACGTCTTTTTAAGCGTTTCAGCAATCTGCTGGTCTGTGAACATGCAACCGCTTATATCTTTGCAGATAGCATCATGCGATCCTCCGTACAAGTCAAGCACACGGGCAAAGTTGCTCGGATCGCCTACGTCCATTGCATTGGCAATGGTAGCTACCGAAGGACGAGGAGAGTAAACTCCTGTCAGCAGGTATTGAAGGAAGATGTCGTTGCGATTGTTGGCGGCGATAAACCGGGTTACCGGTAATCCCATCCGTTTACCGAACAATCCGGCCGTAATATTTCCAAAGTTTCCGCTTGGAACACAGAATACCAGGTTATCCACCTTACCTAACTTAGCCAGCTGGGCGTAAGCATAGAAATAATAAAAAGCCTGAGGAAGGAAACGCGCCACATTAATTGAGTTGGCCGAGGTAAGCTGCATGTGAGCATTAAGTTCGGCATCCATAAAGGCCGACTTTACCAAAGCCTGACAATCGTCGAAGGTTCCTTCAACCTCGAGAGCGGTAATATTTTGTCCCAGAGTAGTAAACTGGCACTCCTGGATAGGACTAACCTTTCCCTTGGGATATAACACATACACATGGATGCCCGGAACCCCTAAAAAACCGTTTGCTACGGCACTTCCTGTATCACCGGATGTGGCTACAAGAACATTAACCTCTTTCTTTCCTTGTTTACGGATAAAGTGACCTAAAAGACGGGCCATGAACCTACCACCCACGTCCTTGAAGGCAAGCGTTGGTCCGTGGTATAGTTCCAGACTATAGATAGAATCACTTACATGTACCACCGGGGCATCGAAAGGAAGCGTATCGTAAACAATCTGTTTGAGTGTGTCGGCATCAATATCTTCGCCAAAGAAAGCATCGGCAACCACATAGGAGATTTCCTGAAAAGACATCTCTTTCATCTTTTCAAAAAATGTGTCGGGCAGTACCTTGATGTGTTCGGGCATATATAATCCTTTATCGCCGGCAAGACCTTTAACCACTGCTTCCTCGAGGGTAGCAACAGGGGCCTGCTTATTCGTGCTGTAATACTTCATGTCGTTAATCTTTAAGAAATTCTAGCATAAACTCATTTTCTTTCAATTCACCGTAGCTACCTTCCTTGGCAGCAAATTCATCGTAACGCTGCACAGAATCCGGAGTTTGCCCTGGTTTGTAAATGATAAAAGGAATAGGCTCGCTTGTATGAGTCCTGATTGCACAGGGGGTAGGGTGGTCTGGCAAGATAGCGATAGCCACCGGTTCGTCCCACGTTTGCAAGGCTTCGTAAATAATCTTTACGGCTCTTTTATCTAGATTCTCAATGGTTTTTATCTTTAAATCCACGTCGCCTTCGTGACCCGCTTCGTCGCTTGCTTCAATGTGCAGGTATACAAAGTCGTTGGTCTTCAAGGCTTCAAGGGCAGCCTGGGCTTTTCCTTCGTAATTTGTATCGTACAAACCCGTTGCACCTTCCACAGTGAGTACTTCAAGCCCCGCATAAACACCGATACCACGAATTAAGTCGACAGCCGAAATTACGGCACCTTTCTTAAAGCCGTACATTTGCTGCATCGTTTCCATAGCAGGGCGATAGCCCGGCGACCAGGGCCAGATGCTGTTAGCCGGATCTTTCCCGATAGCAATGCGATGCAGGTTAACCGGATGATTCGGCAGAATTTCCTGCGATTTCAATATAAGATTATTCAGCAACTCAGCTGTATCGTTTGCTTCCGCAACTTCCGGTTTGATAAGCAACGGGCGGAACGGACGCAAAGGAACGTCGTGAGGAGGCGTGCAATCTAACCGTTTATCACCACCTTTTATCACCAACAAGTGGCGGTAAGATACACCGGTATAAAAAATAATACGTTCGTTTCCAAGTTCCTTGTTCAGAAACTTAATCAACTCATCGGATTCCTCCGTCGAAATATGACCCGAAGAGTGGTTCTTAAGTATATCGCCTTCCACACAAATCAGGTTGCAACGCATGGCAAGATCTCCCGGTTGTAGTTCAACTCCGATGCTGGCGGCCTCAAGTACACCGCGTCCTTCGTAAACTTTCGGCATATTGTATCCTAAAACGGCCATATTGGCGACTTCACTTCCCGGATGAAATCCTTCCGGAACAGTTTGTAACCGCCCGTTTCTTCCCAGTGAAGCCAATTTATCCATATAAGGTGTATTGGCAGCCTGCATGGGAGTAAGTCCTCCCAATGCTTCGATAGGCTCATCGGCCATACCGTCGCCTAAAATAACTATGTGTTTCATAATGTAATCCTCCCAAACTAATTTACTAACGTATATTCGCAATAGAAATGATGTCCGCAAAAACGCCTGCCGCCGTTACATCGGCACCGGCTCCATATCCTTTGATAATCATCGGATATTCGTGATAGCGTTCGGTCGAAATCATTATTATATTATTGCTACCCTCCAGTTCGTAAAAAGGATGGTGACTATCCACTTCCTGCAGTCCTACGCGGCATTTGCCTTTTTCCATGGAAGCTACAAAACGGAAATGTTTTTTCTCTTCTTCAAGATGCTTTCTTTTTACTTCGAACTCTGCATCAAGTTCTGTGATGGATTTCCAGAAATCATCAAGCGAGCCGCTAAAGAATTTTTCGGGGATAAAGAGATCCTTAACCACATCGGCTTGTTCTACCTTGTAACCTGCTTCGCGAGCCAAAATAACAAGTTTGCGGATAACATCTTTTCCACTAAGGTCCACCCGGGGATCCGGCTCAGAATAACCTGCTTGTTTAGCCATCCGGATCGCTTTGCTAAGAGGAACATCCTCGCTGAGCGTATTAAAGATAAAGTTGAGCGTGCCCGATAAAACAGCTTCCAGCTTTAAAATATGGTCGCCGCTGTTGATGAGGTCGTTCATTGTATTGATAATGGGAAGTCCGGCTCCCACATTGGTTTCAAATAAGAACTTAACACCTTTGTGACGGGAAATTTCTTTTAACTTAAAGTAATTGTCGTACGATGATGAAGCCGCAAGTTTGTTGGCAGCTACAACAGAGATGTTGTTGTTAAGCAAGGTCTCATACAATCCGGCCACATCCGGGCTGGCAGTACAATCAACAAATACGGAGTTGAATATATTCATCTGCAGAATTTCTTCGCACAGTTTGGCCGGAGTGTTATCCTGTCCTTTGCTTTTTAAATCTTCTTGCCAGTTTGTAAGATCAATCCCTTCTCTGCAAAACAAAGCCTTTCTTGTATTGGCGATTCCCACTACGTTTAGCTTAAGTCCGTTTTGTTCCATCAGGTTTATCTTCTGGTTCTTTATCTGTTCAATCAGACTTCCACCTACAATTCCGACACCGGTTATAAAAAGGTTAAGTACCTTGTATTCCGAAAGAAAGAATGAATCGTGTATAGAGTTTAAAGCTTTTCTTAAGTACTTAGCCTTGATAACAAAAGAAATGTTAGTCTCCGACGCACCCTGTGCGCAAGCGATTACGCTGATGCCACTTCGGCCAAGTGTACCGAAAAGACGACCTGCTATTCCAGGTGTACGTTTCATGTTTTCGCCTACAATAGCCACAGTTGCCAAATCGGTCTCTGCCTCTATGTCGTTTATTTCACCTTGTGCACGTTCAAGAGCAAATTCTTCGTTAAGCACTTTAACAGCTACCTCCGCATCCGCATTACGTACGGCAAAAGATGTATTGTTTTCCGAGCTGGCCTGCGATACCATAAATACACTAATCCCGCTTTTGGCAAGCGTTTTGAAAATGCGGTAGTTCACGCCAATTACACCTACCATACCTAATCCCTGCACGGTAATCAGGCAGGTGTCGTTGATAGACGAAATACCTTTAATGGATTTCTGTTTTTCGTTGACAGGCTTTTCTTTGGAAATAAATGTACCCGGAGCCTCAGGATTAAATGTATTAAGAATCCGGATAGGAATATTTTTATGATAAACGGGATAAATTGTAGGAGGATAAATCACCTTAGCCCCGAAATTACAAAGTTCCATGGCTTCGATGAATGTAAGCTGATCGATTACGTATGCAGAACTAATCACTCTTGGATCTGCAGTCATGAACCCATCCACATCTGTCCAGATTTCAAGAATGGAAGCATCAAGTGCTGTTGCAAGTATGGAAGCAGTGTAATCCGAACCTCCTCTGCCCAAATTGGTAATTTCTCCGTTTTCCTTGCTGGTCGAAATAAATCCGGGAACAAGCGAGACTTTAGGTAAAGTAGCAAACGTTTCTTTTATAAGAGCATTTGTGAGGTCGAAGTCTACAATGTGTTTGTTGAACTGCTTGATAGTTTTGATAAACTTGCGTGAATCAAATAATACGGCATCATTGATTACATTTGAAACGATGAGTGAAGAGAGGCGTTCGCCATAACTAACAATTGTATCTGAAGTTTTGGCAGACAAATCGTTGATAAGATAAACACCACGAAAAATATTCCCAAGTTCGTCAAGCAAAGACATGGTGAGCTTTTGTACTTCCTTGCGCTTTGTTACGTCAGGTATTACACCCTCGATCACATCCAGGTGACGGGTAATAATTTCTGAAAACTCTTTTTCGTAAGAAATATCGCCTTTCGACGCCATAGCTGAGGTGGCTAGTAATTTGTCTGTAATTCCGCCTAAAGCAGAAACAACCACAATAACGGGCTCATCAATGGCCTCTACTATCTTCTTCACACTCAAAATGCTATTCACGGAACCTACGGATGTTCCGCCGAATTTTAATACTTTCATCGGTATGACGTATTTTAATTTATACTGATTGATTAAACGGACCGGGTATGCCGGCAAAGAGAGATGCAATAAAGGAATTGCAACACTGCAGAACGTGGTTACTGCATATGCTTATATGTAGATTCTTCCCCCCTAAGGGGTCATTGTCAATGCCCAGGTATGGTATGCAAAATCTGCAATCATTAGTATCTGTTCGCTTGAATTCGTTGTTATTAATTCGGCAATATTAGTGATAATTTTTCAATTGAAAGCAGATTTGGGCAAATATCTTGATGTTTTGTTTGTAAAGAGGCCTTTTTGCTTACTTTTTCTTGTTTTTTTCTTCTTTAGATTTTTCTATATCTTCCCGGCTTTTACTTTGGGTAACCATGTATACACCCCCAAAAACAAACGCAGCGGCAATCAACTTGACAATAGAAAAGGTGTCTTGCCCTATAATAATGGCAATAGTGGAAGCTCCCATGGGTTGGATATAGTTATACATACTCATCGTAGTGGGACGGATGCGTTTTAATGACATTGGAATAAGAAGGTAAGGAATAAAGGTTGCTCCGATAAGAACATATAGAATAGAAGCAATATTCTGAAAGCTGATTGCTCCATGAAATGCTGGAGTATCAAGCAGATTCTGATAAGTAAACGGAGAAATTACAATAGCGGCGAAAAGAAACATCCACTTCATCATTGTGACTGATGAATATCGTTGGGTTATTGGTTTTGCAATAACCAGATAGATGGAATAGGAGAAGGAACTCGTGATGCACAAAAGATTACCAAACAGATTGCTTTGTCCGGTTGCAACCTGTATGGATGAAAGGATCAGGGCTATTGCACCTGTCGCCCCCAACATAACACCAAAAGCTTTTAACCGCGTGATTGGTTCTTTTAAAACGATGGCAGCAAGTATCATTACAAAGATTGGGGAGGAGGTAGAAATAATGGAGGCATCGATGGGAGAGGTTTGGCTCAATCCAAATAAGAAGAGTCCCTGATTTAGGGCTATTCCGGTCATCGAACATAAAAAAAGTAATCCAAGATCTTTTCGTGTAACATGCTCCCTGGTTGTAAAGAGAGAGGTAATCCAGAACATAACACTGGCAAACAACATGCGTAACAGTGTTAATCCTTCTGGCGAAATCTGGTCGGGCAGCAATGACTTGGAGATGGTGATATTGATTGCAAACAATATATTAACAATAAGTATCAACACATGACCTGTGTACTTTTCCTTTGTCATCATAGCCTGTAAACTTAGCTTTTATGCAAATGTAATTATTCTCGTCCTATTATAAAACAAAAAAACCATGCATTGGTGTATGCATGGTTTTTAAGGATGTGGGCAGTGATGGATTCGAACCACCGAAGACGAAGTCAGCTGAGTTACAGTCAGCCCCATTTGGCCACTCTGGTAACTGCCCAGCAAGAAAAATATCTATTTTTTGAGCCTCTTGTCGGATTCGAACCAACGACCCCGAGATTACAAATCACGTGCTCTGGCCAACTGAGCTAAAGAGGCATTGCTTTTTCTTAGCGGGTGCAAAGGTATGATAATATTTTAACAATCCAAATATTCCTGCATTTTTGTTGTTTGCATAGGTTTTCTGCCCTAAATGACTTATTTTTGTATGCATGTTCTCCTTTGTGAATTGTAATTTACTGATTATAAGAGGAAACGCAAAATGGTATATTTTGTGAATGCAGAGAACTTAATCTGTCCGGATAAGGTTTTATATGCAGAAAATAAATTTTATTTCTATGAAACTACTATATATTTATCACAGTTGCTATGCGATAGAAGGAGACGGATACACCATTTTGATTGATTTTTATAAAGATCAGACTGAGGCGAATGGTAAATTTATTGTACGCGATGGTATTCTAAGCAGGCCAGGAGCGTTGTATGTTCTTTCAACTCATGGTCATGCAGACCACTTCAATCCGGAGATTCTGACCTGGAGGGATATAAGACCTGATATTCATTATATCTTTTCGAAGGATATTCTGAATGATGGAAAGGCTTCTCCTGCAGCTGCGGTCTTTCTTGATAAAGGAGAAACCTATCAGGACGATCTGCTAAAGATTCAGGCATTTGGGTCGACTGATGTTGGTGTTTCATTCTATATGGAAGTCGATGGAAAGCGTCTTTTTCATGCGGGAGACCTGAATAACTGGCATTGGAATGAGGAATCAACACCTCAGGAGTCTGCCGAGTATGAAGATTTCTTTTTGAATGAGCTGTCATTTTTTGCTAAGCATGTTTCAACTCTTGATCTTGCCATGTTTCCGGTGGATCCTCGTTTAGGCAAGGATTTTATGAGGGGAGCAGAACAGTTTATAGATTATATCAAAGTTAAGCTATTTGCCCCCATGCATTTTGGTTTAAAATACCAAGAGGCTAATGCCTTTGCAGCCTATGCGCATTCAAAAGGAGTCAGGTTTACGGTATGGACTAAACCTGGAGAAAGTATAGAATTTTAATATAAATATTGAACTATGGAAATTAAAAGCAGATTTGATCATTTTAACTTCAATGTACTCGATCTTGACAAAAGCATTGGGTTTTATAAGAAAGCACTTGGTCTTACTGAGAAGAAACGTAAGGTAGCTGCGGATGGCTCTTTTATTCTGGTCTATCTGGGAGATGAAGCTACAGACTTTTTGCTGGAACTAACCTGGCTGAGAGATAAAAAAGAAGCCTATGCGCTGGGTGATAATGAAAGTCATCTTTGCATGCGGGTTGAAGGAGATTACGATGAGGTACGTAAATATCATAAAGAAATGGGATGTGTTTGCTATGAGAATACTTCCATGGGGCTTTATTTTATCAGCGATCCCGATGATTATTGGATTGAAATTCTTCCTGTGGTAAAAAAGTAGAATAATATAGTAATTGATTGTCCCTGCTAATAAATGTGTAGGGACAATTCATTTTAAAATAGTTAGAACGTATGAGTCAGACTCGGATTCTTGAAATTTGCGCAAATTCGGCAACGAGTTGTATAGAAGCGGAGGCAGGCGGGGCTGCCAGAGTGGAATTGTGTGCCGGTATCCCGGAGGGTGGAACAACTCCCAGTTATGGTGAAATAAAAACAGCCCTGGATTTGACTTCCCGAATAGATATTAATGTGATTATTAGACCGAGGGGAGGTGATTTCCTCTATACGACGGCCGAAGTGCAATCCATGTTGTATGACATTGAGATGGCAAAACAGTTGGGAGTACACGGTGTCGTGTTTGGCTGTCTGACAAAAGATGGGGATGTGGATGTGCCGTTGCTCAACAAGTTAATGGAGGCCGCCAGGCCTTTGTCGGTTACCTTTCACCGGGCTTTCGATGTTTGCCGAGATCCATTTGAAGCATTAGAACAAATTATCGAAGCAGGGTGCGACCGGATTCTGACATCCGGTCAGCAACGCGATGCCGTTCTCGGAATTCCTTTACTAACAGAATTGATAAAAAAGGCCGGCAACAGGATTATAATCATGCCTGGATGTGGTGTGAGAGAAAATAATATAGCTCAGATAGAACAGGCTACCGGAGCAAAAGAGTTTCACACATCTGCGAGAAGTACTGTATATAGTCAAATGATATATCGCAATGAGAACGTACCAATGGGTAGCGCTGCTTTAGGATCGGAATTTGAAATACAACAAACCGATAGCAAGAAAGTAGCAGCCTGTTTGCTATAAAATTAATTTTTAGTATATTGTGCCGTTCTTTAGCCTATATCCTATGAAGTATTCTCTTATTATTGTTAGCCTTTTTTTTAGCTGGACAACTTATGCTCAGCAAGATACTGTTGTGCCTTTTGACAAAGCATATAAACGGATATATAATGCAACGAAAGTGGCAGGGGAAAAACCTGTAATAGACGGAATGCTTTCCGACCCCCTTTGGCAGGAACAAGGAGCCTGGACCGAGCGCTTCGTGCAGGTGTCGCCTTTTGAGAGGGTACCCTCTCTTTCGCCAACCGTTGCCAAGTTGTTTTACGACGACAAATATATCTACGTTGGTATTTATTGTAAAGACGCATCGCCTGGTAATATAAATCGTTTTATAGGAAACCGCGATGATAACAGCTTGGGCGATTTGGTAAGTATTGCCTTTGATACGTATCATGATTTTCGGGCTGCTCCGGAATTTAATATCAATGCAGGAGGAAATAAAACCGATTTAGTTGTAACAGATAAGCTTAGTGTGAATCTGAGCTGGAATACGGTATGGGAGGGTAAAACAAATGTGAACAAAGCGGATTCAAGTTGGACTGCCGAACTGAAGATTCCTTTTAGTCAGCTTCGCTATAATCAGCTTTCTGAAGATGGGATATGGGGTTTACATATTCGCCGTATCATTCGCCGTAATAACGAAGTTCAGAACTGGAGTATGATTCCCTTGAAGAATAACGGACATGTTTTCTCGTTCGGTGAGGCGCACGGAATGACGGAGTTACCCAAAGCCCGGGGGATAGAATTCCTTCCTTATGTTATGGGGAAATATACCAAAGAGCCTGTTTTACCGGGTAGTCCTTATCAAACAGGAAATAGCTGGAAAGGGAATGTGGGTATAGATGCCAAGTTTGCCTTGTCCGACTTTACATTGGACATGACAATCAATCCGGATTACGGTCAGGTTGAGCTTGATCCGTCTGTAATGAATCTAACTGCCTATGAAACTTTTTATGATGAAAAACGACCTTTTTTTCTGGAAGGGAAACATATACTGGATTTCGCAACTGGAAATAATATGATGTTTTATACCCGCCGGATAGGAGGTTCGCCTTCGTATTCACCATCCGGTATTGATAGAATCAATTCATTTGCCGAAACGAAGGAAAACGTTCCGATTTTGGGCGCGCTAAAGCTTACCGGAACGAACAGACATGGAGTCACTATTGGTGTTTTACAGAGTGTTACCGCCCAATCGTCGGCCAAAGTAAGTCGCTATTCTGCCGAAACGAAAGAGGTGGTTGAACCTCTTACTAATTATTCTGTGGCAAGGATACAGAAAAACTGGAAGGGAAACACCCTGTTGGGAGGGATGGTTACATCCGTTAACCGTTTGATGGAGGAATCTTATCTGAAGAATGTCATGTTTTCCAATGCTTATTCGGCAGGAGTCGATTTTACACAGTATTTTAAAAACAGGCTGTATTATTTAGACTTCAAGGGCGTTTACAGTTTAGTGAATGGTTCCGCGAATTCGATAGCAGCACTTCAGCAGAATGCAGTGCATTATTACCAACGTGCTTCTTCTCAGGATTATGTAAATGTAGATCAATCGCGTACCTCGTTAAGTGGAACCGGAGGTTATTTGAAAGTTGGCCGTAAGGGAAATGCCAAATGGTTTTTTTCAGAAACATTGGCGTGGTCATCGCCCGGATTTGACTTAAATGCTATCGGATACCTGAAAGAGGCTGATTTTTATGAAAACGAGTCGGAGGTTGGATACCGACAGACAACAAACTGGAAAATGTTCCGATCTAACACGTTTACGTTTACCCAGAAAAACATATGGAATTACGGAGGAGATGCCTTCAGTAACTTGGCCGCAATACGTTGGCAAAGTATGACCATGAAGCGATATGAACTTGATTTAAAAGAAACTTATAGCTGGAATTTTCTGGATAGCCGAATGTTGAGAGGTGGGCAGAATATGAAGTTCGATCCCTACTTCAATACCTACGTAAAGTTTAATACAGATAAAGCAAAACGAGTGTTGTTTACTCTGTTGTATGAAGGGACTCATAATACAGATGGATACAATTCGTTCAATAAGATAAGTCCGTCTTTTACTTTTCGTCTGGGCAATCATGTATATCTGTCAAGTCAGTTTGATTACGCCTGGAATAAAGACAACCTGCAGTATGTTGCAACAGCAAGGCTAACAGGATACGAGTTGATGAATTATTTTGGTCAGTTGCCGTCGAGGTATATTATGGGGAATATGGATCAAAAGACTTATGGAATGACAATGAAGCTTCAGGTAAATTTTACACCTGATATTTCATTACAGCTTTATGGATCTCCATTTACATCTACAGCTACATTCAGTGATTACAAAGAAGCAGCTCAAACAACATCATCAACCTATGAAGAGCGTTTCAAACGTTTGGATTCCGAAAAGCTTCATTTGGAGAATGGGGTTTATACGGTAATGCAAAACGGATCTCCTTTGTATAATTTCAAAAAACCCGATTTTAGTTTCAATGAGTTCCGTTCAAACATAGTGGCCCGTTGGGAATATCTGCCAGGTTCAACACTTTATTTTGTTTGGGAACACCATATGTCTGACAGGGCAACGAGTGTTCTTAATGGGTGGGGAGACAATCTTGACAGGATGTTTGGCCTTCCAGCCAGAAATACATTTATGGTAAAACTTAATTATTGGTTTGCTATCTAAAAATATGTATTAGTATCTGCTCTATGTCGAAACTAATTAATAAATTTGCAAGAACCTAACATTTATAATTATTAAAAAATGGAAAATAGACGACTTACACGTTCTAATAATGGCATGATTGCCGGCGTATGTGGCGGAATAGCCAATTATTTTGACTGGGATCCAACCTTAGTTCGCATTGGGTATATACTCTTAAGTATATTTACTGTGTTCGCGGGTTTTCTTATGTATATTATTTGTTGGATTGTAATGCCTAAGGAAAATACTTATTAATGGATTTTGAAATATCTTCAGTCTTTTCTCCTACAGGTGATCAGCCTGACGCGATTGCTGCTTTAACCGAAGGCATAAATAGTGGTGTGCCTTTTCAAACCTTATTGGGTGTTACCGGATCGGGAAAAACATTTACAATTGCCAACGTAATCAAGGAGGTTAAAAAGCCGACCTTGATTTTAAGTCATAATAAAACACTGGCGGCCCAGTTATACAGCGAATTTAAAAACTTTTTCCCGAATAATGCTGTCGAGTATTTTGTTTCTTATTACGATTATTATCAGCCGGAAGCTTATTTACCGACAACCGATACCTATATCGAAAAAGATTTGGCTATCAACGAGGAGATTGAAAAGCTGCGGTTGCGTACTACGGCTTCTCTTTTAACGGGACGGAAGGATATAATTGTGGTATCATCGGTGTCGTGTTTGTATGGTATGGCCGATCCAACAGCTTTTGCATCGAAGGTAACTCATTTATTCCGGGGAATGAAGATTGACAGAGATGAAATGCTTCGTCGTTTTGTGGATGCGTTTTATGTGAATAATAAGGTGGAGTTTAAAAGCGGTTGCTTTCGTGTAAAAGGAGATACCGTTGATATTTTTCCAGCTATAGAAACGTTCGATGGTGTTGCATACAGGATTGAGTTTTGGGATAACGAAATTGACCGCATCTCTTCCTTTGAGCCACTTTCCGGCAGAGAAATTGATGAGCAGGATGAATTGAATATTTACCCTACCAATCTTTTTGTTACCTCTAAAGACCGAATTGACGGAGCAATCGGGCAAATTGATGTGGATCTCGGTAAACAGGTTGAATATTTTAAAGAAATAGGAAAGCCCTATGAGGCTAAACGATTATACGAACGGGTTGTTTTCGATTTGGAAATGATCAGGGAGTTGGGCCATTGTTCCGGAATTGAAAATTATTCGAGGTATTTTGATGGCCGTAGTGCGGGAGAAAGACCCTATTGTTTACTCGACTATTTCCCCAAAGATTTTCTACTGGTTATAGACGAAAGTCACGTTACGGTTCCGCAAATCAGAGCGATGTATGGTGGAGACAGATCCCGCAAGCAGAATCTGGTCGAATATGGTTTTCGTTTGCCGGCAGCAATGGATAACAGGCCTCTCACGTTTGAGGAGTTTGAAACATTGACTCCTCAGGCTATTTATGTAAGTGCGACTCCAGCTGATTATGAACTGATTAAATGCGAAGGAGTTGTTGTTGATCAGGTAATTCGTCCAACCGGACTGCTTGATCCTGTAATAGAAGTACGTCCTTCATTGAATCAGATTGATGATTTGATGGAAGAAATAAGTCAACGAACAGCTGTCGACGAAAGGGTGCTTATTACCACGCTGACTAAACGAATGGCAGAAGAACTTACGGCCTACCTTGGCAGAATGGGAGTTCGGTGTAACTACATTCATAGTGACGTTGATACGATGGAGCGGGTTAAAATTATGGATGATTTGCGGAAAGGTCTGTTTGATGTACTCGTTGGCGTTAACCTGTTGAGAGAAGGTCTGGATTTACCTGAAGTTTCTCTGGTTGCTATTCTGGATGCTGATAAGGAGGGATTCCTTCGTTCTCATCGTTCATTAACCCAGACGGCAGGACGTGCAGCGCGAAATATCAATGGCAAAGTGATTTTTTATGCCGATAGAATTACGGAAAGTATGCGCCGCACTATGGACGAAACAACCCGGCGTCGGGAAAAACAGCTTGCATATAATGAACAGCATGGTATTGTTCCAACGCAAATTGTTAAGAATACTTTTTCTTCACTTGGACAAACGCAGATGACGGGAGTTGAACCTTACGCTTATATTGAACCGGAACCCAATCTTGCTGCTGATCCGGTTGTACAATATATGAATAAAGCTCAGCTGGAAAAAGCTATAGAACGGACGAAGAAACAGATGATGGAATCGGCTAAAAGCCTTGACTTTCTCGAAGCTGCTCAATTCCGCGATGAGTTGATAAAACTGGAAGATCTGCTTAAATCGAAGGTGTAATTCATTTATTTAAAATACTGTATATGAAACGAATAGTTGCGATGATAGTTTTTCTTTTGCTGAAAACTTCGTTGATGGCTCAGGTTATTTATACAGCGCAAGATTCTATTGTCTTTGAGGAGTATCTAAAAGTGATGAAACCGAAAAAGGATCTTTCTCTGCAAGAGTTGATTGTCGAAACAGCTTTGTATTTTAGAGGAACGCCCTATGTTGCTTCAACGCTGGAATACACGCCGGAACAGCTTGTTGTTAATCTGAGAGAATTGGACTGTACTACTTTTGTGGAATCAACGATTGCATTAGCCCGGACTGTTAAAGATAAAAATCCCTCATTTCAAAAATTCTGTGGTAATTTACAGCAGCTTCGCTACAGAGAGGCAAGTATTGAAGATTACAGTTCCCGGTTACATTATACTTCAGATTGGATTTATACGAACGAACAACGCGGAATTGTTAAAGATATTTCCCGTGAAGTAGGAGGCGTTGTTTTGCCTGTAAATCTGTTTATTATGTCGACTAACGCCGAAAAATATAAACAGCTTAAAGGGAATCCTGAACTAATTGAAAAGATTAAAGAACAAGAACATATTATTAATGGCCGCCCGCATTACTATATTCCTAAGGCAAGTCTATATAAAGTGTCGAAGAGTATACGCAGTGGAGATATGGTCTGTTTTGCTACTACTATAAAAGGATTGGATGTATCGCATGTCGGTTTTGCTTATTGGAAAAATGGAATTCTTACATTTATTCATGCTTCTTCGTCGGCAAAGAAGGTGATTGTTAATCCGGAACCGATGCAATCCTATATTGATGGGGTTAACCATAACCACGGGGTATTGTTTGTAAGGGCAATCGAATAAGTTATTGAAACAGTTCGAAAGCAAATTTAAAGCCTGCTCCCTGATATTTCCCTTTTTCGAATCCGGCAAATAAGGCAATGTTAAAAATGTGATTTCCAATTCCGTATCCTATTTCTGTGTAGCTTGGCAGGTACGGTGTGAAGAGCTGACTTAAGTATAAACGTTCAGAAAAGATGTGTTTTGATGCATCTTTTTTTAAAAAGTGCATCAATATAAAGGGGCTTTCATACATCAGATGAGCCTGAACATAGGAGCTGGAAGCATTGTACCATTCGCCAGGTAGCAGATGAAATACTCCGCCTATTCCATCATTCCATGAATCAGGAAAATGTCTTCTTGTAAAATAACGAAAATCAGCAAAGTAAACGGATCGTTGTCTTGAGAAAAATCCGCCGCTCACGTAGTAATTCAGTTGACGTAGCATACCAAGATTAATTCTTTGCTGAATATCAGCTTCAATTCGCTCGTAATCACCAATGCTTTCTATAACCCCGGGAATACCACGTGCATATTCAAAAGAAAATGTCGGATAACAAGATTGTACATACTCTTTATTCTTACCGTCCATGCGATAATATTGGTAGGGAGAGTATGATACGCCAATATAAGGAGTAAAGTCATTGTAGTTATCGTTTATGATATTATTGATATCTCCATCGGTAATTATAGTATTTCCATCTTTTACAGGGGTACGATGATGATAAGTCAGACCTGTATACACCTGAAGTCCATTAAAAATTTCAATCTTATTTCGTAATTCAACATAGTAGTCCTTGTAATATTTAAGATTCAGGTTGCTGAAAGAGAAAGACGAATCTTTTATTAGTTCTTTAATCTGATTTGTGATTTCAGACGAATAATTTTGATTCCCATTCGCAAAAGTAAGACCTATAGTTCCCATGCGTTTAGGTTGATAAACCCAATCTCCGCCTAATTTGTAGAAAAGCTCTTTTCTTTTGAAGACAAATCCAATTTCCGGGCGGAAGCGAATCTGTTTATCGTTTTTAAATCGTTTACTTATTCTTAGTTGCTGTCTGAAACTTATTCCATCAAGTTTAGTATATCCAAACATAAAAGGATTAAGCAGTCCCGAATATTTCATTCGGGTAGAACTTAAGTCGAACTTCATCGTATTAGTGAGCGTTTCAGTCAGCTTTAAGTACTTTTGTAATCTTGTTGAATCATCTGATCTTTTCTTTGTAGCCAAAGGATTGTTTAGCAATATTTGTTCTTCCGTTGTAAGATTTGCTTTTCGCTTACTGTTCCAGTAATTTGTATCCCTTACAACAGGGATTGTGTCTCCAGTCAGATGAAAGTAACTGGATAAGTCAAGAGTCTGGTATTTGTCCTTGTTGGTAATGTCATCATATTCCGTCCAACTTATTGAATTATAAGAGAAATCGAAATTATAGTTACTCTCAACAGAATTCCCCAATGCTTTGTAACGTAAATTCAGACTAGCTTTTTCTGGTAAGCAAAATTGCATATGAGGCTTATGAAAGTCTATAATCATATTAAATTCGGCAAAAGAGATTCTTCCGTTTATATCTAGCTTTTCAATATAATTGAATTGATCGGACACATAGAGGTAACCGCATATAAGTTTTTGACTCCATTGTTTAGGCATTACACATATTTTATAGACTTTATTGCTGTCTGATTCTATAATATCTTCGACCCAAAAGCGGTAATACTTAAAAGCTCTGGGAGTAACCGGGGTAATGAGAATATCGTTGTATGCTGTTTCCGAATTTGCATTAAAACTTAAGAAATTCAGTACTTCATAAATATGTTTATTTGATGGAATCGTGTTGCCGTTTATTGCCTGGAATTGATGATAAAAGTGATTAGGTGCAACAAACCTGGAATTGGTAATTAATTCAAAAATAATCTCTTTGTTTTTGTAGTCGAATGGAAAAAGCAAAGGAGCATACCTCATTAATACGTTGCTTTTAAGAATTTCAGAATGACCTTTAATATAAATTTCTGATTCATACGATATCAATGCATTTTTGTAACCATTTGCATTCTGTATAACTTTATTCATAATAGAATCAGCCAAACACTCCATAGCGGGATTATTGCATGTTCTATATGCAAATCCCTGACCGAAGGAATACGATGTCCAAAAGATATTCCCAATTATAAGAAGAAATATAGAAATACATTTAAACCTATTCATAATTGCCTTCAAAACGAATTAATAACAAACTTACTTAATTTCTTTACGAATGAGAAGAAAAGCTCGATTAATAATTTATTAAATGAAATTATTTATTGTTTTATTATTTTATTTTCAAATTAAATTCTATATTTGTGCTTGACAAGTATGTTATACAGCAGAATCGTGGTGAAGCATCAAAAAGAAGAAGTCGATTTTTCGGCCAGTTTATCAGAGGTATGGAGAGTGTTGAACGACAAAGAACGTGACATTCTCCGTAATAATGCGACTATTCAGTTTTTTAAACGGAATGAGTTGATATATTGCGAAGGTGATGAGCCTAAGGACATGATGTGTTTATTAAAAGGCAAAGTAAAGATCTTTAAAGAAGGGGTAGGTGGGCGAAGTCAGATCATCAGAATGATTAAGCCTGTACAATATTTTGGCTACCGTGCAAACTTTGCTCAGGAAAATTATCTTACCAATGCGTCTGCGTTTGAAGGCTCAACGGTTTGTCTTATACCTATGACAGTAGTAACGGAATTGGTTGTTGGCAACTCCGATTTGGCCATGTTCTTTATCAGGCAGCTATCTGTCGATTTAGGAATTGCGGACGAAAGAACTGTTAATCTTACTCAGAAGCATATACGTGGACGTTTAGCGGAGTCTTTATTGTTTCTGCAAGATAGTTACGGTTTGGAAGAAGATGGGGCTACTATTAGCATTTATCTATCCAGAGAAGATCTTGCCAATTTGTCGAATATGACAACATCCAATGCTATTCGTACTTTATCTAATTTTGTAACGGAGCGCATAATCGCCTTAGATGGAAGGAAGATTAAAATTATTGATGAGGATCGGTTAAGGAAAATAAGTAAATTAGGATAAATAAAAAAGGCGTTTCAATCTGATTGAAACGCCTTTTTTAGTACTTTATATTATTGATTGTACTTGCTGCTTATTACCTGAAGCTTCATGCTTTCAGCATCTTTGCGAAGTTTAACACCCGAAGGAGCCAGATAATGATTAAGTGAGATTGTATAATATGTGCTTGAACTGCTATAATATGAGGAGCCATAGCTACCTTTTACTCTTTCAACAGGAATCACCAATAAGTTTAAGTCTTTGTCAGGATTCTTTTCAATCTGATTCTTCAGCAATGCGGAAATATTGCTGAAACTGTACTGTCTTGTACTTGCCTTATAATCAGTCGACAAAAAAGAAGTAATATTGTTTTCTATCTGACCATTTTCAAAGAACGTATTTACGGAGTCTTCTGGAATAAGCAACAGATTGGTAGGAGGTGCTAAAGCATATTTCCAGCTTTCCTGTGGCATTGCTTTTAGTGTTAAGGGCATATTGTTAATAATATGTCCGTTAACCTTCTTAATTATTTCAGCGGCTGGAATTGTTAGACGTGTAAATACGCCTGCAGGCGATTTAAGATAAGAATACTCATCATTAGGTTGCAGAAGAGTTTCTATCCCTGAATTTTTTATTCTGTTGAGCTGAATAACCTCTTTTGTTACATTGAATCTTTCAACACCCTGTGCTACAAAAGAAGAGTCCTGTCCGGCACTTCCCTTAACAGTTGCCATGTATTTGTAATAAATACTAAAAGTAGAGTTGGCTACATTTAATATATTTCCACTACCAAAGGTAGTTGTAACATATAAACCCGGAAAGAATTTATTAAAATTTTCCTGATTCTTAAATGAGCCTGGATTTGTAATCGTTTCGTTGTAGAAATTCTGACCAATCCCTTTAGAAAGACGAACGGTAATATGAGGAACGTAGTAATTAGCGTCGTCCGTGTCAGTTATTTTACGTATAGAATCCGAAACAGTTGCATCATACGCTGTATAAGTCTGCATACCAAGCGATGTATTCATATCACTGTAATTTGCAGGATTCATATTAGTATAATAATTCTTAGTCAGCGGAGTCGTTACATTATATATTTGAACACGCATAGGAGTCAGCGTGTCCCCGATAGACGAATAATATGTAATGCGAAAATCTACGGAGTCAATCGCTCCACCAATAGGAGTATGAGTGAACTTGTAATTTTCAGGACAATAGAACTGGCAAATATAGTCGGACTTCAGATTGCCGTATAAAGGATCATAGAATTCACCCAATAAACCTGTAACACTTCTGGCAAAAATAGAATCAACCTTAACCGTTGATGATTTCATCATAAAGGTATCGGTAAACACAGCTATTTTATCGCTGTCTGGTTGAATAGAAGAGCCAACGAGGTTCAAATCATCATCACAGCCGACCATCGATAATGCGGCTGCACCAAGTCCTAGTATTAAAAGCTTGATTTTCATTGCTGTTATTGATTATTGTCCAACACTACATCGTAAAACGAATTGAATGAATCCATATACGTTTCAGGTGTCTGATAAGGAAGAAACGGAGTTTTAGTATTTGTTTCTATATACTTGGTAATCTCGGGATTTATTGTTTCGCTTCCTTGAATTACTCCATCTGAAAAATCAATGGCTAATTTGGCCAAAGATACAAAACTTGTATCATCTTTGATCGACCGTAAATCATTTTCAGCAATGCCATCCATATTAAGTTTATTGAAAAACTCTTTACGGAAAGGAACCTGAAAATCGTCATTGTAAATGGAATAAACAATTTTTGCATTTTTCAAACAAGGATCGTCAGCATAAGCCCGTTTGATGTACAAACCAGTCAGAGCAGACATCCAGCCATGACAATGAATCAGGTCCGGAATCCATCTAAGTTTTTTTACGGTTTCAAGTACACCGCGTACATAAAATATGGATCGGTCATCGTTGTCTTCGAATTCGGTTCCATTATCGTCGGTAACTGTCGCTTTGCGCTGAAAGAAATCGTCGTTATCGATAAAGTACACCTGCATTCGGGCAGATTGTATAGATGCAACCTTAATGATCAGCGGATGATCAGTGTCATCAATAATAAGATTCATTCCTGAAAGTCGTATAACTTCATGTAGTTGGTTACGACGTTCGTTGATATTTCCGAACTTAGGCATGAATGTCCTTATTTCGCGACCTCTTTCCTGAATTCCTTGCGGCAAGTTTCTGCAAATTGTTGCAATTTCTGATTCAGGAAGATAAGGTGTAATTTCTTGAGTAATAAACAAGATCTTTTTTGCATCCATTCTATAAACACTTTTTTAAAAACGGTACAAAGATAGTAAAAAAAAACGGTTAAATATCAAAGGTTTTGGATGAATGATTTTTGGATAAAATTATTATTAATTCTAATTATCAATAGTTTAGTGAGTTATCTGCTTGTTAGAGTATAAAAATGCATCTTTTCTTTCATATCCGGTATTTATTTATTTGCTTTGCATCCTCATTAAGCATCTAAATGATGAAAATAGTAAACAGTATTAAGGAATTGCGTCTTCAACTTGATGAAGATAAGCAAAAAGGCAAAAAGGTAGGGTTGGTTCCCACAATGGGAGCATTACATGCAGGACATATTAGCCTGGTTAAACGTTGCGTTGCTGAGAATGATGTATGTGTGGTAAGTATATTTGTGAATCCCACACAATTTAATAATCCAAATGATTTACTCACGTATCCGAGAACGCTGGATGAAGATTGCCAATTGTTGGAATCATCCGGTTGTACCTATGTTTTTGCTCCTTCGGTGGAAGAAATGTACCCGGAACCTGATAATAGGGTATTTGATTTTGGAACAGTAGCCCAGGTAATGGAAGGTGCCCGGCGTCCGGGTCATTTCAACGGAGTGGCCCAAATTGTAAGTAAGCTGTTTTATGCAGTAAAACCGGATGTGTCCTATTTTGGAGAAAAGGATTTTCAGCAGATCGCGGTTATTCGTGCTATGGTGAAGCAGCTGGAAATACCTGTTGAGATAGTAGACTGTCCTATTCAGCGGGAATCGGACGGACTGGCTCTTAGTAGCCGGAATACCCGTCTTACTCCGGAACAACGCCAAAAAGCCCCGGTGATTGACCGTACATTAAAAGAAAGTATTACCTTTGTACCGGAAAAGAGCGTTCAGCAAGTAATTGATTATGTGGTATCCACACTAAATAATGTACCTGATATGAGCGTCGAATATTTTGAGATAGTAGACGGAAATACGCTGGAATCTATAACAAACTGGTCGGATACCACCTATCCTGTTGGATGTATTACCGTATACTGTGGAGAAGTAAGGTTGATAGATAATGTAAAGTACTAAGGAAAAAAACAATTTTATAACAATGTTTATAGAAGTAGTAAAATCGAAGATTCATAGAGTTACTGTTACAGAAGCGAACTTGAATTATATTGGAAGTATAACAATAGATGAAGATCTAATGGATGCAGCCAACCTGATTGAAAACGAAAAAGTTCAAATTGTAGATAACAATAATGGCGAACGCTTTGAAACGTATGTTATTAAAGGTGAGCGGGGAACGGGCGTAATTTGCTTAAACGGAGCTGCAGCCAGAAAGGTGCAACCCGGGGATGTTGTTATTATAATGTCTTACGCAACGATGGAGTTTGAAGAAGCAAAGCTATTTAAGCCCTCAGTGGTTTTTCCGGATACAGCAACAAATAAGTTAATCTAAGCAAAAGATTGCTTCGAGAACGTATTTTTCAAATAAATGAAAAAAGCTCGCTATATTACAGGCGGGCTTTTTTTTCATATATAAATTAACCATGTATGTATTCAAATAAACAAATCTGGCATGTAAGTTATCCGATACTGCTTAGTTTGCTGGCACAGAATGTCATCAATGTGACAGACACTGCATTTCTCGGACGGGTAGGAGAGGTTGAACTGGGTGCAGCAGCAATGGGTGGCCTTTTTTATATTTGTGCTTATACCCTTGCTTTTGGATTCAGCACAGGATCTCAGATTGTGATGGCGCGCCGGAACGGCGAAAAACAATACACAGAAGTGGGGCCTGTTATGATACAAGGTATTGCTTTTCTGCTATTGCTTGCAGCCTTTATGTTTACATTATCGCGCTTATTTGCCGGAGATATACTCAATTTGCTTATCTCGTCGGACCCGGTACGTAATGCGACGATCGAATTCCTTGACTGGCGTGTGTTTGGATTCTTTTTCTCTTTTGTGAATGTGATGTACCGGGCGCTTTATGTAGGAATTACCCGAACCAAGGTGCTCACATTAAATGCAGTCCTGATGGCTGTAACCAATGTTATTCTTGACTACATTCTTATATTCGGCCATTTTGGATTCCCGGCTATGGGTATTAAAGGGGCCGCCATCGCATCGGTGATAGCCGAAGGGGTATCGATTGTCTTTTTTGTAATCTATACACGTTTTACCGTGAATAAGCTGAAGTACGGTCTAAATCGGTTTACGTCTTTCGATTTCTCATTATTAAAACGTGTTTTGGGTATATCTGTATTTACGATGATGCAGTACTTTCTCTCCATGGGTAGTTGGTTTATGTTTTTTGTTGTTGTGGAGCGGATTGGTACACGCGATCTGGCTATTGCCAATATAGTTCGAAGCGTTTATATTGTGATGGTTATTCCTGTCAGCTCCCTTTCTACAACCGCAAATACGTTTGTGAGCAATGCCATAGGAGCAGGGAATAGCGGAGATGTAATGAAGATAATAAATAAAATAGCACGTCTTTCATTATACATTATGGCCGTATTCGTGTTTTTTGTCGTCTTGTTTCCAAAAACGATTTTGTCTGTTTATACCAATGATCCGCAACTGATAGCCGATGCTGTTTCATCAATCTATGTTATTTCGGCTGCAATGCTTATAAGCTCGGTGGGCAGTATCTATTTTAGCGGAGTTACCGGCACCGGCAATACCCGATCTGCACTTCTGATGGAAGTAGTTACATTGGTATTTTACGGGTTTTATATTTATGTGATTGGCATCCAGTTGAATTTGCCAGTCGAAGTTTGTTTTACAACCGAACTGGTCTATTATATAGGCTTGTTTGCTTTCAGTGTCATTTATTTAAAAAAAGGAAGTTGGCAACATAAAAAAATATAGAGATTCCATCCCTTTTTTGTACATTTGCGCTTTACTAAGAAAATGAAATAATATAAAATACAATAGATTATGTTTGAGAATTTAAGTGAGAGACTCGACCGGTCGTTCAAAATGTTGAAAGGTGAAGGTAAAATTACCGAAATCAATGTTGCTGAAACGCTGAAAGATGTTCGTAAAGCATTGCTCGATGCCGACGTTAATTATAAAGTTGCCAAACAATTTACAGATACAGTTAAAGAAAAAGCGCTTGGTCAGAATGTACTTACATCCGTGAAACCAAGTCAGCTTATGGTGAAGATTGTTCACGATGAACTTGCCCGGTTAATGGGGGGTACTTTTACTGATGTTGACTTAAAAGGTTCTCCTGCTATTATTTTGATGGCCGGTTTGCAGGGTTCTGGTAAAACAACCTTCTCTGGTAAGCTTGCCAGTATGCTTAAATCAAAAAAAGGAAAGAATCCTTTGTTGGTTGCCTGCGACGTGTATCGTCCGGCTGCTATCGAACAGTTACGCGTGCTGGGTGAACAGATTGGTGTTCCCGTTTACTCCGAAATTGAAAACAAGAATCCGGTAGAAATTGCTTTAAATGCTGTTAAGCAGGCTAAAGCTAAAGGGCACGACCTTGTTATTGTGGATACCGCCGGACGTCTGGCTATCGACGAGCAGATGATGAACGAAATCGCTGCCATTAAAAAGGCCCTTAATCCAGACGAAATTTTGTTCGTTGTAGACTCGATGACGGGTCAGGATGCTGTTAACACGGCAAAGGAATTCAACGAGCGACTCGACTTTAACGGTGTTGTTCTTACCAAGCTTGATGGTGATACCCGCGGTGGTGCTGCACTTTCTATCCGCTCGGTTGTAGACAAGCCTATTAAGTTTGTTGGTACTGGCGAGAAGATGGATGCCCTGGATATATTTCACCCCGAACGTATGGCCGACCGTATCCTTGGTATGGGAGATATCGTTTCATTGGTTGAAAGAGCGCAGGAACAATATGACGAAGAAGAAGCTAAGCGACTACAAAAGAAGATTGCCAAAAACCAGTTCGACTTTAACGACTTTATCTCACAGATACAGCAGATAAAGAAGATGGGTAATTTAAAGGAGCTAGCTTCCATGATTCCCGGGGTAGGTAAGGCTTTGAAAGATATAGATATCGACGATAATGCATTTAAGGGGATTGAAGCTATCATTTATTCGATGACTCCGGGAGAACGTACTAATCCGGCTATTCTGAACGGATCACGCCGTGCCCGAATTGCCAAAGGTAGTGGAACCAGCATCCAGGAAGTAAATAAATTGATCAAACAATTTGATGAAACCCGTAAGATGATGAAGATGATGACGGCAATGAAGCCGGGTAGCAAAAAGATGCCTTCCCTGAAAAGATAATACAATAGGAGAAAAATATATGGAAGAACAACAAATGCAATTAATGGATGGAAAGGCCGTTGCTGCCCAGATGAAACAGGAAATTGCAGCCGAGGTTGCCCAGATAATTGCTGCCGGAGGCAAAGTTCCTCATCTGGCTGCCATCTTGGTTGGACACGATGGTGGAAGCGAAACATATGTAGCCAGCAAAGTAAAAACCTGCGAAGACGTGGGATTCAAGTCTTCTCTTTTTCGCTACGAGTCTGATATTACAGAGGAAGAATTGCTGAGCAAGGTAGACGAACTGAACAACGATCCGGATGTAGACGGCTTTATCGTTCAGCTTCCCTTACCTGATCATATTTCCGAGCAAAAAGTGATTGAAGCAATAGATTACCGGAAAGACGTTGATGGATTTCATCCGGTTAACGTGGGCCGTATGGCTATTGGTCTTCCTTGTTTTGTTTCGGCAACCCCTGCTGGTATTCTGGAGTTATTAAAACGCTACGATATTGAAACCAAAGGCAAGCATTGCGTTGTGTTGGGACGAAGTAATATAGTTGGTAAACCAATGGCTACGCTAATGATGCAAAAAGCCTATCCGGGCGATTGTACGGTTACGGTATGCCATAGTCGTTCACTAAACCTAAAAGAAATGTGTCTGGCAGCAGATATTATTATCGTTGCATTGGGAGTTCCTGAATTCCTGAAAGGCGACATGGTAAAGCAAGGCGCAGTTATCGTAGATGTAGGTACAACTCGTATGCCAAGTAGTGTTACCAAAAGCGGATTCAAGCTTATCGGTGATGTTAAATTTGATGAAGTTGCACCTAAGTGTTCGTATATCACGCCAGTACCTGGAGGAGTAGGACCGATGACGATCATCTCTCTTATGAGAAACACGCTGCTTGCAGGGAAAAAAGCGATTTATAAGTGAAAAAATAGAGCGAAAGCTTTGCATATTTAGAAATAAAGCCTATCTTTGCACCGTCTTAAAGAAAACATGGTGGTTGTAGTTCAGTGGTAGAGCACCTGATTGTGGTTCAGGGTGTCGCGGGTTCGAATCCCGTCTTCCACCCAGTGCAAAGTGAAGAGTCTGAAACTTAGTTTCAGACTCTTTTTTGTTTGTACATGATTATGAAAACATACAAAACGAATTAATGTCGTTTTAATCTGTCACCTGTCACCAAAGGCGTCAGAACCCTTTGCTGGTCAGGGTTGGGCGGGTGAGAGATTCCAGGTGACAGATGCAAAAGATCTGTCACCTGTCACCTTTTTATTTTAGGCACGCAGCATGTATAGCACATTCTTTCCGGAGCCCAGTTTCTCTACCTTCTCTGCTTCAATAAGCAGATGCAGGTCCTGCAAAGCGAGGTAGCGCGAACACTGATTCACGCGCATACAATCGGTGCTGTTGGCCGTGCGATGGTCCTTAAGGTAAGCAAGAATACGTAGTAACCGCTCTTCGCCGGTATATTCCTTCTTCTTTTCGGCAGGCACACGTTCCAGCTTCATTGATCTTAAGGTCGCTTTCATTTTTTGCGAGCAACGGAAATTTACACTTTTAAAGTGAACCGACTCGGACCGGATCTGCTTGTCGCTGGTAATATCTTTGGGGCAACCCAGCGAAACCGAGTAACTCCCCAGTCCCTCCAGATTTATATTCTCTCCATTTTTGAGGCGACTGCCCACTACCTGGGTAAAACTAGCCAGCAATCCTTTGATATCGCCCAGCGAAAACGACGACATCGTGGAAATTTCGGCAGCCAGGTCATCGATGGTCGCCGTACGTGAAGGCACAATAC
This sequence comes from uncultured Macellibacteroides sp., assembly GCF_963667135.1. Lineage (NCBI taxonomy): Bacteria > Pseudomonadati > Bacteroidota > Bacteroidia > Bacteroidales > Porphyromonadaceae > Macellibacteroides > uncultured Macellibacteroides sp. Next base: position 2,836,713 of record NZ_OY762974.1, read on the forward strand.
GCGCATGCAAGGCAGTAACGCCGTTCTTTGCAGCAGCAGGAGGATTCTCAATCAACTTATATTTAGCACTCATTAAACGATAAAGTATTAGAAAGTATTAAGTAAACTAACGCAAAGACTTAAAGCAAGTATTCGTTTGCCAATTGACAAACGCAAAGTCAACATATGGATACCTTGCGTTTGCGATATGTTAAACGCAAGGTATCCATATCGCAAACGGAAAGTATCCAATTGTCAAACGAATACTTGTTCGTAGGCAAAGATATAAAAGTATATGGTGAAAATGCTACTTTACAGGATATAAATGGCAAAAGACTCCATTCTTTTTTCGGAATCCGTCGGTTAGTTTCTTCTGTTTTGGGAAGTACTTTATGTACTCCTTTTTATATTCTTATATTATATATAATGATAGAGCGTTAGGTTTGCGTCAGGTTTGCGTTAGGGTTGTGTAACGGAATCTCTCAAAAGCCTTACGGGTGCAGGGTTCTGAGCGTTCAGTTTGCGTCAGGTTTGCGTTAGGCTAATTTTTCAGTATATTTATTGACCCTTTCGATAAGAAAAACACTTACTTTTAATCAATTGATATGTCTTGTATTGTTAAAAATAATAGTTATATTTGAGGACAGAAAGTGAAAATTGGATTCCAAGCTCTCATTTTTGTTAGAACTCAAAGAAAAAACCACAAGGTAGTTTATTTGTGACTGACGGGGCTTTGTTGTCTTTGGAAGCGATTGAGTAGTTTTTTTTTAATGAGCTTTTATTAATACATTTGTACTTCAAATTTTGAGAATTTGTGACAATGACTAAGAAATGACTGATGTCCACGACAAAGTAACGCGTAGCTATAACATGAGTCGAATAAGAAACAAAAATACCAAACCGGAAATTCTTGTTCGGAAATTCTTATTTGCAAATGGATTTAGATACAGAATAAATGACAAAAGACTGCCGGGAAAGCCGGATATTGTTTTGCCAAAATATAAAACAGTCATTTTTGTAAATGGCTGCTTCTGGCATGGACACGAAAACTGTAAATACTATAAACTACCGGCAACACGTACCGAGTGGTGGAAAGAAAAGATAGAAGGAAATATAAAAAACGATTTAAAAACGCACACAATCCTGACAGAAGCTGGTTACAAGGTAATTGTGATTTGGGAGTGTGAAATAAAGAATAAGACTGTTTACAGTAGAATAATTGATGAAATCAGAAACTAAAAAAATACGGTTTATAGATCTGTTTGCGGGAGCAGGTGGTCTCAGCGAGGGATTTATCCGTCAGGGTTTTGAGCCTATTGCACATGTTGAAATAGATGGTGCAGCATGTAATACTTTACGTACACGCACCGCCTACCATTATCTAAAAGAAGAAAACCAGGTTGAAAAGTATACAGATTACCTGGAAGGCAAAATAAAAAGGTCAACTCTTTATGATTTTTTACCTGATAATCTCAGAAAATCAGTTATTCATTCTGCTATTGGAGAAGATAATAATGAGAAAATATTTAAGCAGATTGATGAAATTATCGGGAATCAAAAAGTTGATCTAATCATTGGAGGTCCGCCTTGTCAGGCGTACTCGTTAATTAACAGGCAGTCAATAAATAGAAAAGAAATTGAAGATCAACGGAATTTTCTGTATATACAATATGGAGAGTTCCTGAAAAGGTATCAACCGGATTATTTTGTATTCGAAAATGTAATTGGGCTGTACTCTGCCAAAGATAAAGAAGGCATTCGCTATCTGGATAAACTAATTCAACTTTATAGGGAAATCGGTTATGAAACTGAATATAAAACCCTTAATGCGGCTGATTATGGTGTTCTTCAACAAAGACGAAGAGTGATTCTTATAGGGAAAAAGGGTGCTGATAAAGCTTTTTATCCCAATTTTGAAAAGCAAGCAAATACATTTAATGTTGATGAAATCTTTAAAGGACTTCCAAAGTTACAGGCAGGTGAAGGTAAAATGGGTGTAACCCCTTATATCGCTGGAGAAGTATCAGAATATCTATTACAAAAGAAGATTACTAATGGCCTTGACTTTACAACCTTACATATAGCACGTCCTCAAAATGAACAAGACAAGGAAATATACCGTATAGCTATTAATAAATGGCTGGATAAAGGTGAGCGACTTAACTATAACGATTTGGAAGGTCGCTTAAAAACTCATAAAAACAGGCATTCTTTTGTTGACCGATTTAAAGTCGTAGCACCCAACCTTAGTGCTTCGCAAACAGTGGTAGCGCATATTGCAAAAGATGGACACTATTATATCCACCCTGACATAGAACAAAATCGCTCCCTTTCGATACGGAGGCAGCTCGCTTACAGTCATTTCCGGATGATTTTTATTTTGAAGGAGAATCAGAAAAACCAAGCAGAACAGCTGCATTTAAACAAATCGGTAACGCTGTACCAGTTGTTTTAGCAGAGAAAATTGCATTAGAAATAAAAAAACTATATTAATATATTGACGATATGTGGGACAGAACAACATTAAATGCATTGATACCTATCAGCAATTTCATTGCTGATAATTCTGTTCAAAACATGACGAAATTAATTGAGTATATAAAAATGTATGACTTAACTGATTCAGAAATAGTTATACTTACAAAAGGACTAGCTGAATCTGGAACTACATTAATGCTACAAGAGAATAGTTTGTGTGATATCCCTTCAACAGGAGGTCTATCATCTTTGTCTACATTGCTCTGTCCGATATATTTAAAATTACTTGGGAATAAAGTCCTGAAGCTAGGAGTGCCCGGAAGACCTGCTGGAGGAATTGATGTGTTAAGCCAAATTGAAGGATATAGAATTAATCCAGTATATTTTGAAATACAAAGTTGGTTGGCAAAAAGCAATTATGTTCATTTTATAGCAAATGAAGAATTTACACCTGCAGACTCTAAGCTTTTTCATTTCAGAAAACAGATTAATGCTTTAGATATCCCTGCGCTTGTGATTTCATCATTATTATCAAAAAAAATAGCTGTTGGTTTAAAAAATGTTGGTCTCGATGTTAGAGTGGCCGAATATGGTAATTTCGGGACAAATTTTGAAGATGCAAGAAGGAATAGTGAGAGGTTTAATAGAATTGCATCATTGCTTGGAATTTCTTCTAAATGTTTTATTACTAATGGCATGGTACCTCAACAACCTTTTATCGGTAGAGGTGAGTCTCTTCTTGCATTAAAGAATATATTCGAAAATAAAGATAATGAATATTTAAGAAACCACTCAACTCTATGTCTTAAAATGTCATTAGCAATTAGTTTAAATAAAAAAATTGATTTTACAAAAGAAGATGTAAAAAATGCCTTTTTCGAGAATATAGAAGTACAAGGTGGAAGTATAAAATCTTTTAATGATATAGTTCAAAAAACAGAAAATGGACATACTCAAGTAATTCTATCGACTAAAAGTGGTTTTTTATCTATTAACTTGTTAAAAATCAGAGATACTATTGTGGAAATTCAAAATTCTGTTCATACTAGTAAGTATTCTGATCCGTGTGGAGTTATACTAATGAGAATGTCAAATCAATATGTTGATAGAGGTGAAGTGATCTGCACATTAAGGTGTGAGAATTCATTTATGAAAAAGTTTAAACAAAATATAGAAGCAGCTTTTAGCATTTCTGAAAATACAAATTCAATAGGAAATTTAGAAATTGTCACTTATGGAAAAATATAGTTGTTTTAATTGCCCAAGTAAAGATTATTCATATAAAGAATTGAATGATAAATGTCCATTATGTAAATTACAATATGGCTTTCCACTTGAATTCCATCCAGATAGCATAAGGAATATTAAGATAATAAAACCTTTAGCCCGAGGATTTTATGGTGCAACATTCATTGGAGAAATCGCTCCATTTGGTAGTCTGAAAATAAAAAAAGCGATTAAAATAATACCTGTAGAATTGTACAAGTTACACAATAAAAATTTTACAGAAGAATGTGAAAATCATTTAGAGCTTTCACAAAACTCAAATCATTTTGTCAAAATAGATACAAGTATTTATTATGAGAGTATTCCCATTACTTTCACAAATTCAGTAACAATAAGTTGTCATGTCGTTGGATTAGAATATTTAGAAGGGCTTACATTAAAAGATTATTTATCTCAAGATAGAAATATACCTGCTAGAACGATAGCTCAAATATCAATAGATTTAATAACTCTTTTACAAGAATTGAGATCAAATAAGAAGTATCATAACGATTTACATCCTGGAAACATTATTGTTGAAGAATTGCCAGCTACAAGAATACGTTATGGTGAAATCGATGAGAATATTAGGGTTGTAGCAATTGATTTAGGATCATTAGATCAAAAAACAAAAAGTAATGATGAAAGTAATCGTGTTGGAGATTTACATTGGGTTGCTCAATGTCTAAATTTACTAAGTAGAAAAATAACAGACAATCTGGATAAATATGAAGAAAAGGATTGGAGACTTGCGTTTCTTTTGGAAGAGAAATCAGATTTCTTAAAACCAGAAGTTATTTATCAAAAGCAGATAACTTACACAGATCTTATAGGTCAAATAAAAGATACCTTTTATCAACAAAACAGCCCATGGCGGCACGAATTGAAACTAAAAAGTTTTGATGATGCTGTAAATGCTCAGTCATTAAGCCCATGGTATGTTTCTTCATTATTTGTAGATAAAGACAATGCATGGACAAAAAGTATAAGTATCAAAGGTCCTCAAGTTATTACAGGAATGCGTGGATGTGGAAAAACAATGTTATTAAGAGCATTGGAATTTCATGCAAGATTAATGCCTCAAAATCTTGATGAAGAATCCAATGTCAATGCAATAATTGAAAGATTAAAGAGTGATTCGGAGAGATACGTTGGGTTATATATTTCTTGTGTAAAGCTATTAGATTTTAACGTTTCTCAAGATACCGATAACAACGAAATATTTGAACCTTATTCTAAATTATTAATAGGATATGCAATACAAGCCTTATATTCAATACGACATCTTAAAGAATTACAAGCAGATATTGTTAGAAAAGACTATTTTGTACCAATAGCTAATACTTTATCAACATTAATAAATAATGGACAAGATCTAGTAAATGTAACAAGTGATTATGATCTTGAAAATAAATTAAAAAGGTATTTAAATTCACTCAGTGATGGACAATCAACCTACAAAATAACAATTCATCCAAAAATTACTTTTCCACAATTGGCAGATGCAATAAAAAAATCATCTGATATTTTTGCCCAATCAAATATTTACTTCCTTCTAGATGACGTATCTACGAGATATCTGAACGATAAAAATATTATTAAGCTAATTTCTGAATTGTTGTTTCAAGACGAAATTTGTGCTTTTAAATTTACAACTGAAGCTCAAACACTTGAAATGGTTATTATGGCTCCAGGGAGTACTTCTCAAGCAAAAATAGGTCGCGACTATTCTATTTTTGATTTAGGGGCAGAGGTTAATAGAATAATTCATGAGGATCATCACGAAGGTCAACGGTTTATTGAAGATATTTTATTAAAAAGAGCAAAATACTATCCTCTTCATCCTAAGAATATAAAACCTTCTAGAATATTAGGCGATGAGAAACTTATTACAATTGCAGAAAATATTGTAAAAGAAGAAAAAGGTTCTTTAAAAAAAGAACTATATCATGGAATTTCAGCATTGACAGCCGTGTGTGTTGGTGATTTAGGGGATGTTATAACATTATATGAATTTATATTACGAAGATCTTCTGATCTTGACCAATACCCAATCGACGCAAAAATTCAAAATGCTTGTTATTTGGAGTTATGTAATAGTCGTTTATACGATCTTAATCGAAGAAATACGAATTATATGGACTTCGTTGAATCTTTTGCTGAAGCGTCACATCATTTATTAATCCAATCTGCTATAAGAAGAGCTAGAGGAGAAAGCGATCGCTTAAGACAATATACATCTATATTTATAAATATTACAACTGGGAATAAGGAGGAACAATATAAAAAGGTTAGGCAACTTATAGATGCTGGTATTTTTAATTTGCAAGGAGGTCCTGAAGCATCGAGAACAAATCGTCAAGGCTTAAAACCACAACAGCAATTTAAACTAGTATTTAGAAAATTGTATGGAGTGAACAAACACATGGGACTTTCTAGCTCTGATAGATTTGAATTATCTGGGGAATCATTGGAAAACTGGTTATACAATCCCAAAAACGGCAAGAGTATTTTAATTAAAAATTTAAATCCAATACCAGACGAAGATATCGGTAGAATCTTGGCTGAAACGAACTTTATTGATCGTGAAAGTAAAGAAATTAATGAAGCACAACAAAGTATTATATTTGAAGACAAGTTATGTGAGAATACAATTTTGGATTATGATTATTCATATATTTTAGATAGGTTGCCAAGTGTTACTAAACTTGATTCAGAATTATATAAAGATACAATTATCGATATTGCAATTATTGGATTAGGATTTGAAGAAGCAACATTACATTCTGCAAAAAAAATAAAAAAACTGAATCCACAAAAAGTCATTTTTGTACGATTTAAAGAAGTTGGATTCTCAAATGAAATACTAAAGGTGTTTGAAAAATTTGAATCACAGCAAATAATTATTATCGATGTAGATGATTTTGATAATGTTTTAAATTTACTGGATGATAAAACTGTATTGTGTGATGTAACAGGTCTACCAAAAGGAGTAATGTTTAATTCAATCAGAAATGTATATTTGAGAAATATCAATTTTTATATTTCAATAACTATCCCTGAAAATGAATATCCTTTAGATGAAGATGTTCAGAAATTCATAGATTCAAATTGTGAAAATGACTCATCTATTTTACTTGAACAGATGTCAACTTTACTAAAAGGAGAAGATGGCCCTTATTCTATGATAAATTTACTTCCACACTACACAAATATTTCAGCACCAAGAGTTCTGTTTGCATTTGCGTCTGCTAAACATGAAAGACTTTACACACTCATTGATGAACGTGAGTTCGAACAAATAAATATTATAGTAAATAATGGTGATACTCCAAGGGAAAAATTAGCTCGTACATCAGCTGAGTTTTCATTAAGAAAGTTTAACTCAACTAGAATACATTATTTGAATCAAAATGATTCAAATGAAATATTAGAACGTATTGCAAAAGATTATTATAACTACTACATTATTAACAATTTCCCGTTTGAGATTGGATTGACGGGGAATAAAATTCAAACAGTAACATCAGCAATTTTCTCAGCAGCTTTTAAAATTTCTCAATGTTGGTATTTAAAACCAGGGAAATGGGATGCAGAAAGGTACTCAAAGGGAGTCAAGGAATTTTTTATCTTGAATGTAAAAAAAAGAATTGTTCAATAAATAGTTAACTTTTATGTTTGGATCATAATTAAATAATATATGGTAGATTTTTCATGCTTTATTTCTGAAGAAACCCCACCAAAAGCAAATGCTATGATCAATACGTTCAGAGCATTTGGTTACAACCTGCAAACGGCCATTGCTGATATCATTGATAATAGTATTTCTGCTAAAGCAGAGAATGTGTGGATTAATTATGCCTGGAATGGCACAGATTCATGGGTAACTATCCTTGACGATGGTGAAGGAATGAACCGCAGTTCGCTTGTAAATGCAATGACTCCAGGGAGTAAAGACCCAAATGATGAAAGAGATGAAAACGATTTAGGCAGATTTGGATTAGGTCTCAAAACTTCTTCATTTTCTCAATGTAAGGTTTTGACTGTTGCTTCAAAAACAGAAGGATATGCTGTATTGAAAAGATGTTGGGATTTAGATTTTGTAAATCAAACAGGAAAATGGTCATTACTTGATTATATTTCTGACGAAAGCAATTTGGATAAGCTTTCTGAAATGAAATCAGGGACTTTGGTTTTATGGCAGAATCTTGACAGACTTATTGGTAATTCACACAAAGAAAATGATGCTGCCCGAAAAGTTTTTCTTGAAGAATTTGCTCTTGTGGAAGAGCACTTGGGATTGGTTTTTCATAGGTATCTCCAGAAAAAGAAGCTTAAATTATTCATTAATGGGATTTCAATTGAACCATGGGATCCATTTATGAAAGAAGAAAACGGTGGACAGCTTATTTGTTCAGAAGGACCAGATGCAAATGGTATAACTATAAAATGTTGCGTATTACCGCACATTTCAAATATAGATGTTGAAGCTAGAAAGAAAGCCAAAACAGACGACTGGTATAAGTTGCAGGGATTCTATATCTATAGAAATGAAAGACTGTTACTTTATGGTGACTGGCTTGGATTATTTTCAAAAAATGAACATTGCAAAAATGCCAGAATTCTGATTGATATTCCAAACAAACTTGATCATCTTTGGAAAATAGATATTAAAAAAGCGACAGCAACACCTTCGATTTCCATTCGCAAGGATTTGGTTCGCCTTGGCAAAATGACAAGACTTGCCGCGGCAAATATCTACCGGTTCAGAGGAAACCAAATTATGTTGGACGATTCCATAAGAAGTTTCGATTTTCAATCAGTTTGGAAAGCCTCTAAGTTAAGAGATGGTTCAGTAAAGTATTATGTCAACCAGAAACATCCAATCATAGAACGTTTATTAGAATCAGATATTATCAGTAAAAATGATTTTAAGGGAATTTTAGATCTTATAGGAAATACGACTCCAATCGAATCAATAATTCAGAATTACAGCGAAAATCCTGAAAGCCTTGAATTAAGGTCAGAAAACAGTGACCTTGTTGAAGGTACTATTTTACTGGCTAAACTTATGTTTGATTCGTTGCTTCAAACGGGAATTAGTAATGATTATGCACTTAAACAGATTTTTCATATACAACCATTCAATGAGTACCCACAACTTGTTGAATACCTTAAATAGAACATTATGATTGAAAATGCCAGAAACATTGGTCACATTTTACTTTCTAAATATAATAGGAGAGACGTTACAATTGATACAATAATTGATGAGGTTAATAATATCTACTTAATGCCTGCATTTAAAGATATTGATAAAGAGGAATTAATATCAATACTTGTTGGGGATTTTGAAATTCATGCTAAAGAAGCTACTCTTCTTGTGGCTGAAGATATTAAACCCTGGTTGTATGAAGAAAAATCAAAAATCAAACCGGATTTATGGAATCGATACCGGATTTATATGAATCAAAAAGATTCATCTTTTCCACTAGACAATTTAGATGATATTACAGATAAAATTCTGGATAAATGTGTGAATCCAAAGACTAAAGGGCGTTGGGACAGACGCGGTATGGTGGTAGGTAATGTGCAATCAGGCAAAACAGCAAACTATACCGGACTAATAAATAAAGCTACTGATGCCGGATATAAACTAATTATCATAATTGCAGGGATTCATAATAGTTTAAGGGCTCAAACACAGTATAGAATTGATGAAGGATTCATAGGAAGAGACAGTTCGGATTTTATAATTAAAAAGAGGAATAGCAGAATTGGTGTTGGTTTAATAAAAGCTGATACTGAAATCTATTCATATACTTCTACAGATAATAAAGGTGATTTTAATCGAACAACAGCAACTAGATTAAATGTACCTATAGGCGGTAAAAGTCCAACAGTTTTAGTTATTAAAAAGAATAAGAGTATTCTTGAGAATCTGATTTTATGGCTTCATAATTTCGCTACAGAAGATTCAAACGGAGATAAAAAGATTTTCGATGTTCCATTACTTGTAATTGATGATGAGGCGGATAATGCGTCCGTAAATTCGGGAACTGAAACAGATATCAAAACAATAAACAGATTAATCCGTACTTTACTAAATCTGTTTAATCAAAATACATTCATTGGCTATACTGCAACACCTTACGCCAATATATTTATACCAACAGCTTGGAATGAAGAATTGGAAACAATGGTTAAGGATGTGAGACTAAAAGTTGGAGAAGATCTTTTTCCACGTGATTTTATTGTCAACATTCCAGCACCGTCCAATTATATTGGAGCAGTTAAAGTGTTTGGTTATGAGAATAATGAAACAGGGGAGAAGTTTAGTGGTTTGGATATCATTCGATCTGCTGAGGATCAGGAACCTTACTTTCCTCTTAGATTAAATAGTATAAACAAGAGTGAATTGCCTGAGGATGTACCGTGTAGTTTAAGAAGAGCCATTAAATCGTTTATACTAACCTGTGCAATCCGAAGGCTCAGAGGACAGGAAAACAAGCATAATTCAATGTTGGTTCATGTGGCATTATATGTATCATGGATTGACAGAGTCGCTTGGCTGGTAAATGAGATTATCAGAGATTATAAATTGCAAATCCGTTCTGGTCAGGGAACGTTGATTGAAGAACTGGAAATCCTTTTCATTGAAGACTTTATACCTACAACAGATAATATCATTGAGAATCTTTCTTACAATGACTATAAAATTAAAAAACATACATGGAAAGAAGTAAAAGCTGTTTTAATTGATGCTGTGATGAAAATTGAAGTTCGTGCAGTTCATGGAACAAAGAACACTCGTAATCTGGAATTTCATAATATAGAAGACATTAACTATAACGATTATGACAATGGAATGTCTGTTATTGCTGTCGGAGGTAATAGATTAGCCCGTGGAATTACACTTGAAGGTTTGTCTGTCAGTTATTACCTCAGAACTACAAGGCTTTATGACTCCCTAATGCAAATGGGAAGATGGTTTGGCTTTAGACCAGGATATGTTGATTTGTGTAGACTCTACACCACTGAACAGTTGATAAACTGGTATAGACACGTAACACTGGCAACTGAAGAAATGCGTGCAGATTTTGATGAAATGTCCGCACTTAATAAACGCCCTGTTGACTATCAATTGAAGGTTAGGACACATCCTGAAATGGTTGCTATCAACAAGCTTAGTATTACCAGTGCCAATAAAATGCGTGATACAGAAATATTAAGTGTAAGTTATTCCGGTAAAACAATACAGACATATATTTTTGAAAAAAACAAATCAATAGTTTTAAACAATTATAAATTTTTTACATCTTTATTGTTGAAATTACCTACGCCGGACAAAGACGAAGCTAATACACTTTTGTGGAGAAATATTAGTTCTGACTTAATTGTTGATTTTATTGAATTTTACACGCAAAACTATTTCAATGATAATGTTTTATGTCGGTATATTGAAAAACAAAGAAAAGGAGGAAAACTATTACTTTGGTCAGTTGCGGTTATTTTAAATTCACAAAATACAGTTTCAGCTGATGGTAAATTAAAAGGTCTTCCAGTTTCTAAACATGTATTTAATTGGTCTAACGGCAGTAAAAACGGAGGCCTTCCTGCCCGTAATTTTACGGAAAATGTAAATACATTGACAGTTGCAGGTGGTAAGAATGCAATCCTTGATAAAAGAGCGAGAATGGTTGATCTAAATCTTGAAGATGTAAATCCGGCTGAAGATATAATTAAAGCCAGAAGAAATGAATTAGAAACTCCATTATTAGTTTTATATCCTTTTGACCCGCGCATCTCCGACCAACTTGACATAGAATGTCCATTGGTGGGTTATGGTGTTTTGTTTCCTTCTTTTCAAGATGAAGTTAAGGTGGAATATGTTACACGTTCTATGCCATCTGATTATGAAGATGATTATGAAGAAACTCAGGTAGATGATGATACAGATTCAGATGATGAGTAAACTAAAAGAAATATGGGAAAATCAGGCTTCGTCTATAAAGAATGAAGTAATCAGGGAAAGAGTAGAAAGTATTCCCGGTTTAAACTGTTATGTAGGAACTATATCTTGGTCAAAAGCTAAGATTTTTTTACTTGAATTAAATGCTTCATGTCCTGTACATTCAAATTATTTAACGCGTTTTATTGGTGTAGAAATACAGGTACTACCAGCTAATAAAGGCATAAAAGAGTTAGCAATTATTTTACTTGAAAATGAATTGTCAGATATTTTTACATTTTTCATTGAAGACATAATAAACTCATTGACAAGTGTAAATAATCAGGAAGATGCAATTATAATTATATCCCGTAAAATAAATTATTGGAAAAAACTTTTCAGTAAATATACCGGAGGGTTATTGACCCCCCAGCAACAGCGTGGATTGTTTGGTGAGTTGTATTTTCTGAAATTAATTCTTGATAATTTGATTAGTAGTGAGAGAGTGATTCGTGCATGGGAAGCACCTTCTGGCAAAAATCAGGATTTTATTTTCGATGGTAATGCTATTGAAATAAAAACTTCTAAATCAAATTCACCTTCAATAAGCATTTCAAATGAGTATCAACTTGATACAACCGGATTAAAGAGTCTGTTTATTGCTTTCTATAATTTGAATGAATATCCTGGAAAAGAATATACACTATTAAGTATTATTATGGACATTAGAACTAAATTGAAATCTAAACCGGATGTTTTGACAGAATTCAATATAAAATTGGAAAGTTTAGGTATAACTACCGACAATGAAGCTGAATTTAATTCAATGACTCTTTCTGTTCGGGACGAAAAGTATTATTTAGTAACTCCTGAGTTTCCCAAAATTACAACTGAGACTATCGATAATGCTATTTCAAAGATTTCTTATGAGATAGCACCGAATCAATGCAGTGATTTTGAAATTCCTTTCAATTCAATTATAACTAAACTAAAAAATGATTGCTGTTGACCTTAAAACAAATACTGATTTTGAATTAGCTTTATTTATTCAAAACTTGTTCCACGAAATTCAATCTTTAACTTATTCTGATGAAGATGGTGATTCGAAAGAAAATAAGTTTACTGAATATGTAATGGAAAAACTGGCTGAATCTGGCGAAACAGAAGGAGTCAGACTTTGCCCTTACATTAAAGAAAACAAATTTGAAAATATTCAATACAAAATTAATGGTTATGCATTGGAAGAAGGATATGAAAATATTGATATTTTTATTTCTTACTATGTTGATACTAATGAACATTACCGCGTTCTGAAAGCTGACTTTGAAAAACTTATTAAATGGTCGACATCCTTTGTTAATGCTGGATTAAAAGGATATTTAGACGAAATTGAACAATCGTCAGAAGCATATGGTCTGGCACGTATTTTGAGCCAGAATCGTAATGATATAATTAGAATCAGAATTTTTCTTATTTCAAACGGTGAAATTACACATGATACTCCTAAAGATTTTCATTTAAAGAATATGGAAGATATCCTTGTACGATTTGAAATATGGGATATTGAAAGATTATATAGACTGGATCAGTCCAAAGGAAACAGAGAACCCATTGAACTTGATTTTGATGAAATGTTAGGAACGACTATTCCTTGTCTTGAAATGCCTGTGAAAAATAATTTATATGAATGTTATCTGGCGATAGTACCTGGGAGTATATTATCTCTATTGTATAAGAATTACGGTACCAGATTATTGGAAAGTAATGTTCGGGCCTTCCTTCAGCAGACTGGAAAAATAAATCAGGGCATTAGAGATACTATCAGATTTAAACCCCACATGTTTTTGACCTATAATAACGGACTTTCCACTACTGCCCAGGAAGTCCGTACCCGTAGATCCGAGAATGGTCAGCTTGAAATAGTATCCATTAAAGATTTTCAAATTGTAAATGGAGGACAGACTACAGCTTCACTTTTTCATACCTCACGAAAATATAAAGAAGCAAACATAAATGAAGTGTTTGTACAGATGAAGCTAACAGTAATAAAGGACGAAGATAAAAAAACAGAAACTATACCACTCATTTCCAGATACGCAAACAGCCAAAATAAGGTTACTGAACTTGATTTATCATCCAATAATCCATTTTTACAGAGACTTGAAGAGCTGTCAAGAACGACATATGCAATTCACCCTGAAGATAGAAGTAAACAAACAATCTGGTTTTTTGAACGTGTATCCGGTCAGTATAAGGAAGCTTTGAATAAAGAGGGTAGTATCAGTAAACAGAACTCCTTCAAATTAAAATATCCGAAAGAACAGGTTTTGATAAAATCTGACGTTGCTAAGGTGATGAATATATGGAAATTACAACCATATCAGGTGTCAAAGGGTTCGCAAAAAAACTACGTTAGTTTCATAAAAGAAATTGATAAAGAATCAAAATCCAAAAAGATAAACCGTGTTTATTGGGAAGATATTGTAGCTAACGCTATATTATTTAGAGAAACAGACAAACTGTTTGGCCGTAAAAACGTAAATGCAATTGGTGATACTAACATTAAATCACACACTACCGGATATGCTCTATCCTATTTTCACTACCTTACATCTAATAAGATAAATCTTGGAGAAATCTGGCGTAAACAATATGTTGATGAAAGGCTTTTACTGGAGATTAGAAAACTTGTATTGCAAGTGTATGATTTCTTCACAAACCTTGATGTTGCTTTAATTAGTGAAGCAGCTAAGAGCGAAAAAAACTGGCAAAGGTTAATCCAAAATGGAATTAATCCAATGAACATGGGTGTCGTATCCTCATATTTAATTACAGATGATGAAAACAAAGTAAGATATGAAACTCAATCGGACGATGCTAAAGAAATAGCAAAATATGAAGCTAAACAAACTATATCTAATTTAAGTCTTAAATTCTGGGATGGTCTTTGCTTATTCATGTTGAAACAGAATTGTCTGACCATATATCAGCAAAATTATGTGTCATTAATAAGAAACAAGATCAGGGTTAATTGCGATTTCACTGACATTGATATAGAAAAAGGAATTAAAATATTAGACTCATTATCAGAGCAGGGAATTGACTTTGAAGACATCAAGCTTTTAAGCAAACTTGAGGATGACTCAATTGAAGATGCTGATATGATTTTCCATTATGTATACTCAATAAAGTCAGAAGAATGGAAACAAATCATTGCAATTGGAGAAAAGACAAGAAAACTTTCTGAAAATGAGATTAGCACAATAAAAACTGTTATTCAAAAAATCAAAACTAAATCAAATATTGATCTAAAAAGATTAAGGATTGTCAAAGAAGCACTGGATAAGATGAAGAAATTTTTGCCTATAATTGATAAACCTGGATCAATTAACAATCTCTAAATGAAGATTAGGATATTATTGTTGCTGTGAAAAAACTTTTGAGATAAAGATATCATGAATGGTTAATATGATTACAGCGCTGTGAAGTTATTTTTCCGGCACATTTGTGAGTGATATAGGTGGCACATTTGAAGTGATATTATCACGAAGAACCATTTGGTGTGATATATTCAAAATTTCAATAAAAAGAAAGGATCATGGGGATGGAAGGCGTTAAAAATTGATTAGCATGAAAGACAAATCAGAAATTATCAGATTACGAAATTATGAGGGTCTGAGCGAAAGGAAGATTTCACTCAGGCTAGGCTTTAGTCGCATTACGGTACACCGGATATTGAGTGAGTATACAAATGACCTGAAGGACCAGGAAGGGGATAAATCCAGGATGGAGGCGTATATATTAACACCCCCAATTTATAAAATGAATATATCAGCGGTTTAAAGATCGTCTTGATAATATTATAACGATGTATCAGGGAAACTGGGATCAAATGCTTAAAGAGTTTGATGATTTACATGCGGATGTTTTTAAAGGACGTCCGATAGATTACCGTTTCAATAATGCAACTGTTCAATTGCAGTCGGCATTAGTATCTTCTCTCAAAAACCTACTTAACCGTTCCTTATACGAACTTTTGTACATCCGTTTCGTCTTATTATCTTGAAAGGAATGATCTATTAATTTGTTAATGTGTGGACTTTCAGTTGAGAAGATCTTTATAATTTCGTCCCGTTTCTTTGGCAATACTCCCACGCGATTGGCAAATCTGATAAAATCTTCTTTGCACGGATGTCCACTATTTTTGTATATTTCGGAATGCTCACTTTGTGGCATTAACCCATCTTGTAGGGCAAAATCCTCGTCCTGAACGTGAATAGAGGTGTTCATCAAATCATAAGCAGGTGACAATAAGTAGTCGCCATTGGCAGACTGTTGCAGCGAGAAGTTTTTTAGGTGTGCATCTCCATTGGCAAATAGATAGTTGAAAACTACAAGTGTAAATAATCTACTCATTTCCACTTGCCAAGCCGATACATTTTGTTTTAATAGTGCCGCCACATCTTCATAGCTGCCTGTATATTTGTAATCTTTGCCGTGTGTAAGAGCTGTCTTTTGAGCCAACGATGAGAAATCCTCTTGTTTGATTTTATTCCCATTGGTATCATAATCAAATCGCTTCGTAATGTATGCGACATCGCCATTAGCAAAGAATACAAGTCCATTTTCGGCTACATTTATTTTGTAAACCTGTTTTGCTATCTGCATCGTCAAATGTTCATTAGCAGGTATAAAATTACGGAAACGCAGATGTTTGTAGTTTGGAGCTGGTTTTATTATATATCGTCCCTGCTGTCCTGTTGGAGTGAGGATTATCTTCCCCTTCTCTACAACAGCCGATAATTTTTCCTGTATTCCCGATACTGATATTTGGTTGATGCTATCGGCAAGGTCAAAACTGTCCGCATCATAGTCAAAATCCAATAGTGGGGAGATGTTCTTGCCTTCGAACAATTTGCGAAGGCAAGGAGGGCTATATGTATCAAATCCCGGAGTCAGGTTGCCGGGGCAAACTTCTATTTTTATCATACTTTTCTCACGGTTATGGCTCCGATGGTATCGGTATGTGCCGTTGCTAATAATAATCCGAATGAATCGTTCTCGTCAATTTTCAAACTTTGACATTGGATAGCCTTATTTGTTCCCTCAGATAGCATGTTGTAGAAAAATGGAAAAAGCTCTGTAGATGTAAATTCTCGTTGGCTCTTGGGAAACGATAGGCTGATTGCAGTCTGCTTTTCATCAAACAAGAATGATTCGTCATAGCGGAAAATATACTTTCCACTATCAGTTTCGGTCAGAACACCTGCAAAAATGCCATTGCAAAATATATGTGCCTGTCTCATCTATTCATCTCTTTTACTTTCATTGTAATTTCCAAACCAAGTACTTCTGCTATTTTAGTAAGTGTACCCATAGATGGATTACCTTTGCCGACCTCTATACTTTTGATAATCCTCAAACTTAACCCCGTATAATCCGCTAAATCTTGTTGAGTTAAACCCAGCAAGGTGCGTCGTTCCCGTATGATTGAATAAAAATCCATAGTGCATTATTTTACCTCTTCGTCGCAAATTTAATGCATTTTTTGTTTGAAACAATGTGAAAGTGCAGTTTATTTCACTTATAGCGTTTTGTTTTTCCTCTTAAAGAGATCTTTTGAAAGATTAAAGAGAAATTATATGCGTTAAAACTTGCCGTTACCGGCAAGAAATGCTATTTTTAAAGTCTAATTGTGGCTCAAAACTTGCCGATAAGCTTTCTACTATGGGATATATTTCAGTAAGAGACTTCGCTAAAAAATACGATATTTCGGAACGTACTGTCCGAAACTACTGCGCTGTTGGTAAAATTGACGGAGCATTTTTAACGGGTAAAACTTGGAGTATACCCGAAGATTCCATTTTGCCATCACGTAAAAAATTACAATCTGTAATATCTCCAATACTCAAAGCACTACGTGAGCAGAAGTCTATGAAATTGAAAGGTGGCATTTATCACCGCACCCAGATCGATCTGACCTATAATTCTAATCACATTGAAGGTAGCCGCCTTACACATGATCAAACTCGTTACATTTTCGAAACTAATACAATTGGTATTTCAGACGAAAGCGTTAATGTGGACGATATTATCGAGACCACAAATCACTTTCGTTGCATTGACTTAATCATTGACCGAACCGAAGAACGTTTGTCGGAGGGTTTTATTAAAGAACTGCATCGCATACTCAAAGAGGGAACCTCTGACAGTCGTAAGGATTGGTTAGCAGTGGGTGACTACAAACGCCTGCCCAACGAGGTTGGAGGTAATGAAACTACTGCACCGGAAAATGTTCACAGAGAAATGAAAGCATTGCTCTCCGAATATAATGCCAAAAAAGATAAGACCTTTGAAGATATTATTGACCTGCATCAGCGTTTCGAGAGTATTCACCCATTCCAAGATGGTAATGGTCGTGTTGGCCGACTCGTCACATTCAAAGAGTGCTTGGCGAATGCCGCAGTGCCGTTTATTATTACCGATGAACTAAAAATGTTCTATTACAGAGGACTCCAACAATGGAATACTCAACGAGGTTATTTGCTCGATACTTGCCTTTCGGCTCAGGATAGCTATAAAGCTATTCTTAACTACTTCAAAATAAAGTATTAATTTAGCTTATTGTTAGGTGCTGAATGCAGATAATACGATAAAAATTCCCCGTTGTTTTAATATACAACGGGGAATTTTTATTTTAAACTTACGCAAATTTTAAGTATACAGTAATTGCTTTAGAATCTGTATCCGAAATTTAGTCCATATGTCCGATTTTTAAAATGAGCTGTAGTTGATCGTAGTCCGAAATCACTGCTGAGACCAATAGAATATTTGTTGTATTCCAAAGTTGCTCCGGCTGCAAGACCGGTATCAAATTTTTCTACGCCTGCAGAAAATGAATCCACGTTAATCTTTCTTGATGTCCCATCCAATAATGTGTCGGTATTTTTATACTTTCCGCCAACTCCGTAGCTTATATACCCTCCACCACTTAAAATAAGTTTAAATTTCTCTGAGACATTAAATCTGTAAGTTAATAAAAGAGGTAGTTCAACATATACTTTATTATCTGTAAGTTTATATGATTTCAGCTGCTCTGAATTATCCATAAAAGGAGGGATATGATAATCTCCTTTATCCTTATACCCTTTGGATATCAGCATGAGTGAAGGTTGAATTCCCCAATGGTCATTGAAATAATAATCCATTCCAACACCAACCTGATATCCGGGCTTAAAGTCCACTTCTCCCGAGTTAATAATATTGCTGATATTTATTCCGGCTTTTGCATTCCAGTATATTTGGCTATATCCGGACAAACAAACTAAAAGCAATAGTAAAATAGTAATTAATTTTTTATTCATTGTATATTATATATGATAATGTTAGTTATTATTAAATATTTACTCCTTTTATGATTCAACGAAAGTTGCTCCTGGCAGATAACAATTCCAAATAATGACTGGAGTTCCATCAAAGGCTCTAAATTCGGTTCTAAACTCAGCGTTAATAGGTGGAGTAAAATAAATAGGCCTTCCATTATCATAATTACCTGTTATTCCCCAAGGAAGAGATTTACTATCGAGCCAATCATGTGATGAATCGGCATTCTTATAGAAGTTATAGGTAATTTCGCTCCCATCAATATTAAACTTCATATTAGTATTAGTTACGCTAGAGTAATTTGCCCATCCCAGCCATGTTTTTTTCCTGAAAGAAATTTCCAATTTTAGATTCATTTCGAATTTTAGTCCAGGGT
The DNA here is from genome assembly GCF_963667135.1 of uncultured Macellibacteroides sp. Taxonomy (NCBI): domain Bacteria; kingdom Pseudomonadati; phylum Bacteroidota; class Bacteroidia; order Bacteroidales; family Porphyromonadaceae; genus Macellibacteroides; species uncultured Macellibacteroides sp. The sequence goes on from NZ_OY762974.1 coordinate 2,856,146, forward strand.
TTGCGGGTGGTGTTGGATTGATTCTTTGTTTCATTTTAAATTAATAATTGGTTTGTAATAAATAGGTTAATAAATTAAAAGGTCTGTGATCTATTATTGCATTTTCCAGTGATAAATAAGTTAATGTGCACGAAAAATATATATCATTGCAAATCTATGTATTATAGATTGATTATCAATGAATATGTAGTTATATCAATATGAACTTTTGAGTTTATTAACAAATACTGCATTATAGGGTTAAGATAGATTAATTAAAGTGTATGACAAACCTATGTTAGGTTTATTAAATCAATTTCTTTTTTTAATGAATTTACATCACCTTTTTGAAGGTGGAAAATCTATTTTAGACAATTAGTTGATTAATTCTTTGTTTATTTTCTACGGTATATACATTAAAAGGGGATTACTTATAGAGATATTATCCCTATTTTGCACGAATCAAATAGAAAATTAATTCATGAACAGCTTTAATGAAATAAATACAAAATACCGTGATTGGGTTAATAGTTACACGATAGCGAATACAAAATTAAAGGGTTTTTAAGCCTATCGATATACCTACGAGGGATTTTCTAATGCCATTGAAAACGGAATTGAACTAACCTGTGGTTAAGAATTATTGAAGCACTATTTGAGCAGCCATTCAATAAATTCCTGCATAAATAGCTGATCGTCTTTTTCTTTCCATATTATTTTCATCCCGTTGGGTAACGACATTTCTACACCTCCCATGAAAAGTCCTGTCATCGTTTCGCCAAAAGCAACTATTGTTCCGCCGTTATCCAGTTTTACATAGGCCCCGTGAACGACTTTTTCATCTCCATTTCTAACGCTTATCGGAGCGCCACCTGTTAGAGAACGGCTACCGCTGTATGACAACTCATATTCATTTTTGATAGCTTCTGTAGTCAAAAGAATATTAACCTGGATTCAGCCATCTCGCTGCTCCGAAAATTATCCGTATGATATGTTTGGACTTACCGCAACTCTCAATTACTATTTATGCGATGGTTTTACGGATACGCGTTGCGTCAGTATCCTACGAATGGAGATGTGTTATTAAGGATGTACTTTGCTCATTAAATCAGGTAGACAACCGAATATTGAACGCTTACGTTTAAAATAATAAAGAGGCTGCACCCGGTAATCCGAAGCAGCCTCTTTATTATTTTGAAATGTATTCTACTTATTGAATACCGCGTTCGCGTAGCTTTAATTGCCAGTTCCAGGCAGTAACCAATGTGTCTTCTACCGATTCTTTGGCAGTCCATCCCAATACTTTATTAGCATGTTCGGGATTAGCCCATACTTTTTCGATGTCACCTTCGCGTCTGCCAACGATTTTGTGAGGAACTTTTACACCAGTTCCTTTTTCGAAAGCTTCAATTAGCTCGAGAACAGTTACGCCACGACCTGTACCAAGATTGAAAATTTCAACCTTTTCTTCGCTCTTGTTGCCAAGCATACGATCCATCGCGATAACGTGCGCCTTAGCAAGATCCACAACGTTTATATAGTCGCGGATACAAGATCCGTCGGGAGTATCGTAATCGTTACCAAACACGCTCAGCTCTTTGCGAATGCCAATAGCCGTCTGAGTAAGGTAAGGTATCAGGTTTTGAGGAACTCCGTTTGGTAATTCGCCAATGATACCACTTGGATGAGCACCAATTGGATTGAAATAGCGAAGAATAATACTTTTGAAAGGTACACCGGCATAGATGGTGTCTTTGATAATCTCTTCGTTTATCTGTTTTGTATTTCCGTATGGAGACATAGCTGGTTTTACAGGGGCATCTTCTGTTACAGGAAGAATGTCTGGCTGACCATATACGGTACAAGAAGAAGAAAATACGATTCCTTCGATACCAAATTCAGGCATTAGCTCTAACAGATTAATCAAAGTCACGAGATTGTTCCGGTAGTATTTCAATGGTTGTTGTACAGATTCGCCCACCGCTTTGCTGGCTGCAAAGTGAATAATACCTTTAATACCTGCATTTTCTGACAATACCTTTGTCAATCCGGCTTTATCGTTGCAGTCAACTTCATAAAAAGAAGGGCGAATACCCGAAATCTTTTCAATACCATCTACAACATCAGCATTCGAATTTGATAGATTGTCAACAATCACTACCTCATATCCTGCACTTTGCAATTCGACTACTGTGTGCGAGCCGATATAACCTGTGCCTCCGGTTACCAAAATTTTTGTCTTCATTTTCTTTTAAATTAAATTCTATTGTTTTAGCTTTGACGTTATACAACCCCCGAAAAACCCATAAATGCCATAGCAAGCAAGCCTGCTGTAATCAAAGCGATTGGGGTTCCTTTTAACGCGTCCGGTACCCGTGTAAGGGCTAACTGTTCGCGAATAGTTGCAAAGATAATCAAGGCCATCGAATATCCAATGGCTGTCGAGATTGCAAATACAATAGATTGCATTAAATTATAATCTTTCTGAATAACAAGAATGGCTACGCCAAGTATAACACAGTTTGTTGTGATAAGCGGAAGAAATACGCCAAGCGCCTGATACAATGCGGGAGAAACCTTTTTAAGTATGATTTCTACCATTTGAACCAAAGCTGCAATGATTAGAATGAAGCTGATAGTTTGAAGATATCCTAATCCAAATGCGTCTAAAACATATTTTTGTACCAGATAAGTTACAATCGTAGCGATAGTAAGAACAAAGGTAACTGCTGCACCCATACCAGCCGCCGTATCAACTTTTTTGGATACGCCCAGAAAAGGACAGATCCCTAAAAATTGTGCCAGTACAATGTTGTTAACAAAAACGGCCGTGATAAAAATTAAAATATAATCCATATTCTTTTTCTTTTAATGATCAGGCTTTACGTAATTTAGATGCAATGGCAATAAGGTAGCCTAAGACAATAAAGGCTCCCGGAGCCAGTACAAAGATAAGTGAGCCAAACTCTTCTGGTAAAACAGTAGCGCCAAAGAACTTTCCTGTTCCAATAAATTCTCTAATGGTACCCAATATGGTAAGAGCCATTGTGAATCCGAGACCCATCCCTAGTCCGTCGAAAGCCGAATTAATAATTCCGTTTTTTGCTGCAAATGATTCTGCGCGACCCAATACAATACAGTTAACAACAATCAGAGGAATAAATAATCCCAAACTGGCATACAATGCAGGAACAAAAGCTTCCATACACATTTGAACCACAGTAACAAATGCTGCAATAACAACAATGTATCCCGGGATACGTACCTGATCTGGTATAACATTCTTGAGAGCAGATATAGCAATATTAGAACAAGCAAGCACAAAAGTTGTGGCCAGACCCATACTAAATCCATTCATTGCCGACGAAGTGGTACCCAATGTAGGACACATTCCAAGCAAAATTACGAATGTAGGATTCTCTTTTACTATGCCGTTCATCAGAACTTTCATATTATTCATTATTGCCTCCTTCCTTTACTGTTTCAGTTTGTGATATTTCTTCAGGATTAGCTGGATCAGTTGTAGCTCCAGATGCGCCATCCCATTTTTTTGTTCCTGCATAGGCACTGTAAGCACGGTTTACTGCATCCAGAAAAGCCCGGCTCGAAATGGTGGCAGCCGTAATGGCATCCACATCTCCGCCATCTTTACTAACCTGCAGATTACCGTCCGATAAAGAACGGCCAAGTACACTTTGTTTATTTTTGTTCATTCGGAACCACTCCTGCATTTTAGAACCAAGTCCGGGAGTTTCGGAATGTTGCAGTACCGAGTAATTAAATAATTTTCCATCGGCATCGAAGCCAACAATTACTTTAATCTCACCCGAAAAACCCTTTTGCGTATTGCTTTCAACGGCAACACCAATAAGCTTTCCGTCTTTTTTTGCAGGGTAAATCAAAAGAGAATCCCCTTCGGCTGTAGCTGCTTTGTAAGATTCTTTTGTAGGATTGTTATCGAATGGAGGAGTAACCTCTTTGATAGCGGTTTCGAGAGCTGCGGCTTTTGACGCAGCAATTGGCGCGGTTGTATAGTCGTTTACACCCGCAAGGATAGCTCCGGCACCACCACATATAATGGTAAGCGACAGCAACATATTTGGTAATGTAGATTTTAATTTAGCCATGCTTATTTCCCTCCGAAATGTTTAGGTTTAATATAGGTGTTAATTAGCGGAGTAAGCGCGTTCATAATAAGAATTGCGAACGACATCCCTTCGGGATAAGCACCAAATAAACGAATTATAGTGGTAATTAAGCCAATACCTACTCCGTAAACCAGCATCCCGTTGGTGCTCATCGGCGAAGTAACATAGTCGGTCGCCATAAAAATAGCACCAAGAAGCAGACCACCCGAAAGAATATGAATCAGCGGGTTTGCATAGGAAATAGGATCAATTAAGTACATTATACCTGTAAAAATAGCAACTGTTCCGATAATCGAAACCGGAATGTGCCAGGTAATAATTTTGCGGATAAGCATAAATGCCAACCCTAAAAGAAGGGCAATCGCTCCAACTTCCCCTAAACTACCACCCATGTTACCCAAAAGCATATCTGAATAGGTTGGAAGCTCTCCGGCATGTTGTTTAAGAGCCGATAAAACCGTAGCTCCGGTTTCGGCATCGGTGTAACTCATGGGAAGATTACCAGGAACTGGCCAGGTGGTCATTTGCGCCGGGAACGAGATTAGAAGGAATACACGTCCTACTAATGCAGGGTTGAAAATATTATTTCCCAATCCGCCAAACGACATTTTACCAATGCCGATAGCAGCAAGAGCTCCGATAACAATAATCCACGCCGGAAGATTGGAAGGAAGGTTGAAGGCCAACAGCAATCCTGTAAGAATAGCCGATCCGTCGCAGATGGTTGGTTGCTTCTTATACAGAAATTTTTGGATAAGATATTCAAACAAAACACAAGCAATAACAGCTGTTGCTGTAACCACCAGTGCGCCAAGCCCGAAGAAATAAAGTGATGCCAGAAACGCCGGAACCAGGGCGATCAGTACACCGTACATATTTTTACTTATCGAATCGCCGCCGTGAATATGCGGCGATGGAGATACAATGAATTTATTTTCCATGATAACGCTTAATTATTGCTTTCTTGCTCTTACAATTCCCATCACTTTGGTTTTACCCAGACGAATATGATCCAGTAATGGACGATTAGCCGGACACGTATAGCTGCAGGAACCGCACTCAATACAATCGGTTATATAATTCTTTTCGGCAAGTCCCCATTCGCTAAACTCTGTCGCATTCATAAGCAGACTTGGATTTAATCCCATTGGGCATGCTTTTACACATTTCGCACAACGGATACAGTCGTACACAGGCTTGCGAACAGACTCTTCTTTCGACAGAATCAATATACCCGAACTTCCTTTTGTAACCGGAACTTCTGCATTGATAAGAGCTTTACCCATCATAGGGCCGCCACCAATAATTTTACCTGTATTTTCGGGAATTCCTCCTGCAGCTTCAATAAGCATACTGATCGGTGTTCCGATACGTACCTTGAAATTTGAGGGAGTTGACACCCCTTTACCTGTAACGGTTACAATGCGTTCGATAAGAGGTTTGTTTTTTTGTACAGCTTCGTACACAGCAAATGCGGTACCTACATTTTGTACAATCGCTCCCACAGAAATGGGAAGCGCTCCACTCTTTACTTGTTTACTTATAATCGCATCAATTAATTGCTTTTCTCCACCTTGTGGATACTGAACTTTAAGAGGTTCTATCTCAATCCCTTTAAATTCTGTTGCCAGCTTCTTAAAATGATTGATGGCATCGGATTTATTGTTCTCGATTCCTATAATAGCCTTCGAAACATTCGTTGCTTTCATTAGCAGACTTACGCCCGACAGAATTTCTAACCCCTTTTCCAACATAAGCGAATGGTCGGAAGTTAGATACGGCTCACATTCCACTCCGTTTATGATAAGGACTTCCGCTTTAGTTCCGGGAGGAGGCAAAAGCTTTACCTGTGTAGGAAATGTAGCACCGCCTAATCCTACAATACCTGCGGCCGAAATCTTATCAACAATTTCTTTCGAAGATAAGTTACAGTCACGTACAATACTTTCGGTTCGGTCAATGGTTTCTTCCCATTCATCACCTTCAACGTCAATGTAAACGGCCGGTTTTCTGTATCCACTTGAATCCAGTGCATTGTCAATTTTATTAACCTTGCCTGAAACGGACGAATGTATGTTGGCGGAAACAAAACCACCTGCTTTAGCAATAAGTGTTCCAACTTTTACCAGGTCTCCTTTTTTTACCAACGCCTGAGCAGGTGCTCCGATGTGTTGGCCCAGGGGTATGATAACCTGTTTGGGGATATCAAGAGCAGTTATGTGTTTTCCGGCAGACAATTTATTTTCGGGTGGATGTATTCCTCCGATACGAAATGTCTTAAGCATATAATTAGATTTTATGAATTATTTTATTCGGTTACTTCTACTTTTTTCTCTTTCTTTGGAGGGAAGTTTAGTTCATGGATGGCATTTGTCGGGCAAACATCAACACATTTACGACATAGTCGGCACTTGTTATAATCAATGTAGGCCAGATTGTTTTCGATTTTTATGGCATCGAAGGCACATTCTTTAAAACAAAGCGAACAGCCGATACATGCGTTTGAACATGCTTTTTTAGCAACTACGCCTTTGTCTTTATTCATACAACTTACAAAAATCCGACGGGATTTGGGCCCTTTCTTACGAAGCTCGATCAGATTTTTCGGACAAGCTTTTACACAAGCGCCGCAGGATGTACATTTGTCTTCAATTACTTCAGCAATACCGGTTACCGGATTGATAAAGATTGCGTCGAAATTACATACGTCTACACAGTCGCCATAGCCCAAACAGCCAAATGAACAGCCAGTTTCGCCTCCATAAAGACTGGACGCAACTGCGCAACTTTTAACTCCATCGTACTGGTTGATTTTTGGACGGGCTTCGCAGGTACCATTGCAGCGTACTACGGCCAGCATCGCATCGGCGGAAGTTGCTTCTTTACCTAAAATACCGGCAACTTTTCCCATAACATCAACTCCACCTACCGGACAAAATAGTCCTTCTAATGTATCAGCACCAACGCAGGCAGTAGCAAATCCGCTACATCCCGGGTATCCGCAGCCACCACAGTTTGCAGCAGGCAAAACTTCCTGCACCTGAGCTATGCGCGGATCTTCATAAACTTCAAATTTTTTGGAAGCAGCATATAAAATGATGGCTCCAACAGCCCCAATTACTCCTAGTGAAATAACAGCAATCAAAATCATGGTATATATTAATTAAGTTTTTTTAAGGTAAAAACAAATTTCTTTTTTAGCTTATTGCGGCACATATACAAAATGCCATAGTAAGGTACTACAGCAAATAATCCAAGTAGCGCGCTTTCTGTTTCCGCTAGTTGTAGATTTGTCCCTATAGCAATAGTCAGAACAATAATGATTAGAGGAATAACAAATGCAAAAAGTACAGCCTGTAATCCAAGAGAACTTTCTCCGCAAATAATTACGGTATCATTTACATTAAATTTACCGGAGTAATCGGTTACTTCAATGATTTTCTCTTTACTATCCGAGGCTGTACACATAGACTTGGCGTGGCAACCGGAACAAGCCGATTGCTGAACAATCTTTACTGAGATAAGATTGCCATCTATCTTTTCGATAATCCCCATGTGATCTATGCTTTCGCTCATATTTGTAAACTCGACATTACAATTCGCGGCAAAAGTAAGGAATATTTGGGAACTGCATCATGATTAACAAAGATTATATGGAGTTTTTTTTAAATTTACTTACCATTTGTAATTAAAACCGAAGCTTAAAAGCTCATTCATTTGGAAATAGCTGTCAATGTTCTCTTTTTTACTCACTCCGTCGTCAAAACGTAAGTGAAGATAAATTCTGGTAGAGAAAAATCTGCTGATAGCAAGCGTTAATGTGTTCTCAAATTCGCCTACTACCTGGTCATAACTGGTAAAATAATAAAACCTTGATTGCCAGTTAATATTCCTGGATATATTGTATGCTAAATCGGTACGAACAGTCGAACCGAACTTGCTAAGACTATGCTTGTTATCTCTGAATCCGTGACGAGCCAGATCGATATCATCTTTTAAGCTATATAAATAGGTAAAAGAAGCAGGAGCCAGATTGACTGTTAACCTTAGGTTTTTGTGCTTGTCCTTAAAGGATTTGTTTAGCTCGTATTTCATACCGACCCCAACGTTAACAGAAAACGGAGAAAGAAATGCGGCTAATTGTTTTGTTGAGTTTTCCGAGTAATTAGTGAATAACTGCGTTTTGAATTCGGCGTCAAACGTATAAAACCAATTATTGAAGGCCTTATAACCTAAGTTACTGTGAAGCCGTAACACATCGTCTCCAATTTTGTAATCATGGATTGTATCTTTTGGTGCATTGTAAAAACTTAATTTCATTTCCACCTCGTTTGCAAACTGCACTTTATCTTTGTTGTAGTCGTACTTCAGGTAATTTCTTGTAAATACATTCAGATTACTGCTTCCTCCTTTATGCCAGTTGGCTGACACATGGTTTTGCGAGAACTGTATGGCACTCTCAAAATTAGATTTCCAGTATCTTCTTTCGGGTATGAATTTTCCCGGTCCGCTAACATCATTAAAGTTGGCATCATTAGAAACAGACAATAGATTTTCCGTTGGATCCTTTTGTATCTCTTTGGGTCTGATTACGTCTTTAGGCAGATTATTCATAGTGTAATGAAAATCTTCGGGATTATTCTTTTCAATATATAGGATTGCCATTTCTTCAATCCTTTTTTGTCTCAGTTCATCTTTGAAAACGGAATCTGATTTATAATACTTACTGTATGGATCTTTTGTATTCAGCACGTTGAAATTATAAAAAGAGAGATTTTTAGGAAGAATATTCCCTTTAAACAAAGGAGTCATGAAGATAGGATTAACAATCACCGTGTCTTTGAAGGTTGTGCTTTTATCAAACTGCATGGAGGCATCTCTTGCATACCGCGCCCAATAAAGAGCTTTTTCGGATAGCCCGATACTATCTTTCTTTATGAATCTCTTCAAAGATTCTCCAGGCTGAACCGGAGCCGAATACGAGCTGTTTTGCTTTTCAAACTGCGAGCGTAAATCTGAAATTTTGTTTAGATCAGACTGAGGAGTCTCTGTATTTATTGTGTCTTGATCCAAAACCTGAATTGAATCTGTTGTACTCATGTCTGGTAAACCCGTAATATCCTGCGAAGTTGCGTTAACGCTTATCAGTAAAAGCATGAATACTAATACCATTGTACATCTTTTCATCATCATAATATCTTTACATTTATTTGATAAACAGGAGGCGAATTTAGATAAAAAGAATGAAATAAGCTACATTTTTACATCCTATAACACCCTCCTTGTTTTTTCTTATAATTATAGTTGATTGGTAAACAGATTGTTGTTGTGTATTAATGATAGGTTATTCCATGTTAAATATTATCTTGTTAACAATCCGGAAATCAACATTCAACTATAAATGTAACAATTAAATGATTGAATTTCTCCGAAAATGGTTAACTTTGCAGATTGAAATATGAGTATGTATTTACTGAAAAATTAAAATATTACTATCGTGGCAGATACAAAGTACATCTTCGTTACGGGTGGGGTAGTCTCTTCTTTGGGTAAGGGGATTATTTCCGCATCATTGGGTAAGTTGCTTCAGGCAAGAGGTTATAAGGTTACTATTCAAAAATTTGATCCTTACATCAACGTTGACCCTGGTACATTAAATCCATATGAACATGGAGAATGTTATGTGACAGTAGACGGACATGAAGCCGATCTTGACCTTGGACATTACGAACGTTTTTTGAATGTTCAGACAACTCGTGCAAATAATATTACATCTGGACGTATTTATCAAAACGTTATAAGCAAAGAGCGTAAAGGTGATTATTTAGGAAAAACAGTTCAGGTAGTTCCTCACATTACAGATGAAATTAAACGCAATGTGAAGTTATTGGGAACTAAGTATAAATACGATTTCGTTATTACAGAAATCGGAGGTACTGTAGGTGATATCGAATCTCTTCCTTTTATTGAAAGCGTTCGTCAGTTAAAATGGGAGTTAGGTAAAAATTGTTTGAATGTTCATTTAACCTATGTGCCTTACATTGCAGCTGCTAAGGAATTTAAAACGAAGCCAACTCAACATTCTGTAAAACAACTTCAGGAGTTAGGAATACAGCCGGATATTCTGGTTTTACGTACTGAGCAAGTTTTGAAAACAGATATTTTACGTAAGGTTGCATTATTTTGTAATGTGGCTGAAGAGTGTGTGGTTCAATCGGTGGATGTTCCAACTATTTATGAAGTACCTTTAATGTTGCAACGCCAGGGAATGGATGTGGCAGTGTTAAAGAAAGTTGGGTTGGAAGTGGGTGAAACTCCTGATCTAAAACAGTGGAAAGAATTCCTTAACAAAAAGGCTGCTGCAACAGAAACTGTAAAAATCGGATTGGTAGGAAAGTATGTTGAATTGCAGGATGCTTATAAGTCAATCGATGAATCCTTGCTACATGCGGCTATATATAATGATAGGAAACTAGATCTTCATCTTTTCCATTCAGAAAAACTATCAGATGAAAATGCAGCAGAACAACTTGCTGATATGGACGGCATTATTATTGCCCCCGGATTTGGCCAGCGTGGTATAGAAGGTAAATTTTCGGCTATTAAGTATGCCAGAGAAAACAACAAGCCTTTGTTTGGTATTTGTCTCGGAATGCAGTGTATGGTTATTGAATTTGCCCGTAATGTACTAGGTTATACAGATGCAAATTCGACGGAGATGGAGCCTAATACGCCTCATCCGGTAATTGATATGATGGAAGAACAGAAGACGGTTGTTAATCTTGGAGGTTCTATGCGTCTTGGTGCTTATGATTGTATCCTTAAAAAAGGATCAAAAGCTTACGAGGCATATGGTAAGGAGCACATTCAGGAACGTCATCGTCATCGTTTCGAATTTAACGGAGGTTATAAAGACGAATTTGAAGCTGCTGGTATGAAATGTGTGGGAACTAACCCGGATACCAATTTAGTGGAAGTGGTAGAAATTCCTTCTTTAAACTGGTTTGTTGGTGTTCAGTATCATCCTGAATATAATAGTACAGTTGTTAATCCGAATCCTCTTTTTATAAGCTTTATTAAAGCGGCTATTACTAATAATAAGATTTAAGCAATAATAAATGGATAAAAACACTTTAATTGGTTTTCTGCTTATAGGGGTTGTTCTATTTGCTTTTAGTTGGTTTAATCAGCCTTCTCCTGAGCAAGCAGAAGCTCAGCGCCGTTATCAGGATTCAATCGCAAAGATTGAACAAGCCAGTCAGTTGGTACAGAAAGAAAAACAAGCATCTTCGCTCGCAACAGTACCTGATTCACTTGCCGGTCAGCCCGATTCGGTTCGTTCGGCTCATTTCCAAAAAGAATTCGGCGTTTTTGCCGAATCAGTAACTGGTGAAGAACAGTTTACAACACTTGAAAATGATAAAGTTGAGCTTCGTTTTTCTAATAAAGGCGGAAGAGTTTACTCTGCTCGTTTGAAAGAGTACAAAACACATGATTCTTTGCCTTTGATACTTTTTGAAGGAGATGAAGCCTTGTTGGATTTTACATTGGTAACATCGACCAATCGTGTTGTAAATACTGCGGGCATGTATTTTAAAGCTATTCCGGGTAAAGATTCAAAATCCCTTGTGATGCGTTTGTCTGCCGGAGAAGGAAGTTATCTGGACTTTACGTATACGTTGAAGCCTGACGACTATATGCTTCATATGGATATTAAAGGTACTGGTTTAAACGGAATATTGGCACCTGGTACAAATGCACTGGATGTAAATTGGGATCAAAAAATTCGTCAACAGGAGAAAGGACGTAAATTCGAAGATCAGTATGCTGCTGTATATTATAAATTTGTAGCAGATGATGTTGAATACCTGAGCGAAACTAAAAACGATAGCAAGCAGCTTTCCAATCGGTTGAAATGGGTTGCCTATAAAGATAAGTTCTTCTCTACAGTTTTAATCTCTGAAGACGGCTTCGAGGCAACAAATGTTGCATCTGAGTTGATTCCCGAAGGTAAGTATATAAAGGAATGTAAAACTACGACTTCTATACCCTTTGATTTAAGAGGAGAAAAGGCAACTTCGTTGCGTTATTTCTTTGGACCAAACAAATATAACTTGTTGGCTGGTTATGATAAGGGAGTTGAAAACGCAGATAAGCTGGATTTGGATAATCTGGTACCACTTGGAGCCAGTATTTTCCGTTGGATTAATAAGTATTTTATCCTGCCATTATTTAATTTCTTTGGTAACTTCATCGGTAGTTACGGTCTTATCATATTTTTGCTTACACTGCTTGTAAAGCTTATTCTTTTCCCTCTTACATATAAATCTTATATGTCGTCGGCCAAGATGCGCGTTCTTCGTCCCCAGGTTGAAGAAATTAATGCAAAGTTTCCGGGACAGGATAAAGCGTTGGAGCGTCAAAAGGCTACGATGGAGTTGTATAGCAGGGCAGGGGCAAGTCCGATGAGCGGATGTTTGCCTATGTTACTGCAGATGCCTATTTTAATTGCCATGTATATGTTTTTCCCGTCTTCCATTGAACTTCGTCACGAAAGCTTCCTTTGGGCGCAAGACCTTTCAACATATGATGCTGTTATTAGCTGGACAACCAATATACCTTTAATAACGCCTTATTTTGGTAACCATATTAGTTTATTCTGTTTGTTGATGACTATCACAAACATTATATATACTAAGTTTAATATGGATCAGACAAATACCGGTCAGCAACAGATGCCGGGTATGAAGGCTATGATGTATATGATGCCTCTTATGTTCCTCGTATTCTTTAATCAGAATGCTTCAGGCTTAAGCTACTATTACTTCATCTCTACATTAATTACTATTGTTCAGACGTTGATTTTCAGATATACCATTAACGAAGAAAAGTTACTGTTAAAACTAGAAGAAAACAAAAAGAAGCCTGCAAAGAAAAAATCAGGTTTTATGAAGCGTCTCGAAGATGCCCAAAAGGCCCAACAGGAGCAATTGAAGAAGCAACAGAAAGGCAAAAAATAAAAATTAGAAATTGTTTTTATATGTTTAATGGGGAAGACGGGTAAATCCGGTCTTCCCCATTTTTATTTTACTGTTAATCAGACATATAGACGTTGATTGTATTCATGGTAATATTTGTTGAATTTTGTGTTTGTTAAATAAATGATACATAATTATAAAGAAAAGGTACGTTTTTTTTGTTTTTGAAACAAAACAGGCCCTGTTGTTTTACATTACCTATCCTAAGTTTCATATCCTTCTCCATACTTTTGTTCAGAAATTGTTGACCAAGTCAGGACACGGTGTTTTTGACTGATGTTCACTAATGATATTTACACATTACATTAATTATTTATCAACTTAAATCAGTTCTTTATGGAAGAAAAATGCAGTACATTTTCTTTGCGTAAGTTGTCTTCAAGGCTTATGCAGATGGTAATTGTTACAGCCTTCTTGCTGGTAAATTGCCTTCCGGCAATGGCTCAAACGAGCACAAAGGTTAAGGGTGTTATTACTTCAGGAGCCGACGGATTACCATTAATCGGGGTAAACGTTGTCGAAAAAGGTACAACCAACGGTACAGTTACAGATTTTGATGGAAACTTTGAGTTAACCGTATCTTCTAATTCAGTTCTCGACATTTCTTACATTGGTTATCTTCGCCAACAGGTAAAAGTGGTTTCAGGAACTTCTCTCTACAAAATCGTTTTAAAAGAAGACTCTCAGGCACTGGATGAAGTAGTGGTTGTGGGTTATGGTGTTCAGAAAAAGAAACTGGTTACCGGTGCTACCGTACAGGTAAGCGGCGATAATCTTCAAAAATTAAGCACAACGAATGCTTTGGGAGCTTTACAGAGTCAAACTCCAGGGGTGAACATCACACAGAGTTCAGGTCAGCCGGGTGAAGGATTCAAAGTGGTTATTCGTGGTTTGGGTACTATTGGTTCATCCGGACCTCTTTATGTAATTGATGGTGTTGCTGGTGGTGATATCAATGCGCTGAACCCTTCCGATATCGAGTCAATCGACGTATTGAAGGATGCAGCTTCTGCTGCAATTTACGGAGCACGTGCTGCCAATGGTGTGGTTTTAGTAACAACCAAGCAAGGGAAAGCTGGTAAACTTCAGCTAACTTATGATGGGTACTATGGTACACAGTATTTAGCTAAAATGCCTTCTTTGTTAAAAGCAAAAGAATATATGACAATGATGGATGAAACTCGTTTTAACGAAGCGAATCCAGTTTACGATTGGGCAAATATTCTTCCAACAACTCTTTACAATTCAATAATGGATGGTTCTTGGCAAGGAACAAACTGGTTAAAAGAGTCTTATAATGAAGCAGCTCCAACTCAGAATCATGCTATTAATTTAGCCGGAGGTACTGAGCAATCGAAATTTTCTTTAGGTTTCTCTTATACATCTCAGGAAGGTATTTTAGGAAAGCCTGTTCAATCTCAGTATGATAGATATACCGCTCGTATCAACTCTGATCATGTATTATTAAAAGTAAAAGACTTTGATGCTATTAAGATTGGTGAGACATTAAACTTCAACTATAATACCAAGTCAGGTATTGCGATTGGTAATATATATGGTAATTCAATCCACAATTTGTTGGTTGGAAATCCGTTGCTTCCTGCTTATGATGAAGAAGGTAACTTTTATGATTATGACGATAAGGTAAATAATGGTTGGGAATTTGATGGTAACACTGCTAACCCACTTGCCGGAACAGCTCTGTCTAGCTGGGGATTAAACTTGTCTAAAAATTATGCTTTACAATCAAGTGCCTACCTGGAAATTCAACCGATTAAAAATTTGGTTTTCAGATCTCAGTTTGGTTATAAGATGACCGCATCTAGTTATCGTTCGTATGATGGTATCCGCCATTTGTCTAACAATACAAATGTAACAATGGATAATGTTTATCAGAGTGCAAGTTCTGGTCATAACATTACATTGGATAATACTATTGCTTATAAATTCAAAGTTGCAGATAAACATCAGTTTGATGTAGTATTAGGTCAGTCGGTAGAAAAATGGGGTATGGGTTCTGACATCAATGCAAGTGGCAACAATTCAATTTTTGAAGGATCATTTGACCATGCATGGGTAAATAATACGAAACCTACTGAGTTATCTCAACGCGGTGCTGGTGGATCTCCTTGGGGAGAAGGCGCCTTAGCTTCTTTCTTTGGTCGTGCCAACTACAACTATAAAGAAACATATATGGCTTCTTTAACGATGCGTGCAGATGGTTCTTCCAACTTCGCAAAAGGAAAACGCTGGGGATATTTTCCATCTGCATCTGCAGGTTGGGTAATGAGTAATGAAGCGTTTATGGAAAACACAAAAGGTTGGTTGGACTTTATGAAAATCCGTGCCAGCTGGGGACAGAATGGTAATGCTGCTATCGATAATTTCCAGTATCAAACTACATTTGCATTTGATGCAAGTAATGGTTATTATTTCGATTCTGGTAAAAAAGTTCAGACTGTAGGTGGTTATGCCGATATTTTAGCCAATCCGGATGTTACCTGGGAAACTTCAGAACAGCTTAACATTGGTTTTGACTCGCGTTTTCTTAATTCCCGTTTAGGCTTAACTTTCGACTGGTATACCAAGACTACCAAAGACTGGTTGGTTACTGCTCCAATTTCAGGAGTCTGGGGATTGAATGCTCCTTCTGTAAATGGTGGAGATATTGAGAATAAGGGTTTTGAAATTGCATTGAACTGGAATGATAAAGTCGGTGATTTCAATTATGGAGCAACTGTGAATTTAGCTCATAATAAGAATGAAGTAACTCGTATTGCTAACGCCGAAGGAATCATTCACGGTGATGCCGACGTACTAAGTCAGGGAACTACAGAAATGTATCGTGCTCAGGAAGGTTATTCTATTGGATATTTTTATGGATATAAAACTGCTGGTGTATTCCAAAACTGGGATCAGGTGAATAATACTTCTGCCAAGTATGCAGGTGCTCAACCGGGAGATTTAATTTTTGTTGATACAAATGGTGATGGATCGATTACGGAAAATGACCGTACTCAGATTGGTAATCCTCATCCAGATTTTACATTAGGTCTGAACCTGAACTTCTCTTATAAGGGTTTTGATTTGAATGTTACAGGAACAGGCGCATTTGGTCAGCAGATAGCTAAATCTTATCGTTCATTTGCAGACTCTCCTTTGCAAAATTATACAACAGATATTTTTGGTCGCTGGACAGGTGAAGGAACTTCAAACAAATTGCCTCGTTTGACATCAGGTAGCCATACAAACTGGCAGAATATTTCTGATATCTACATTGAAGATGGTGATTATTTGAAAATACAGAACCTTACTATTGGTTATGACTTTAAAAAGTTGTTCCCAAGTATGCCTCTTGGACAGGCTCGTCTGTACTTAACCGCTCAGAATTTGATCACATTTACAGGTTATTCAGGAATGGATCCGGAAATTGGTTATGGCTACGGTAAGAGTTGGGTTTCCGGAATTGATTTGGGTTATTATCCAAGCCCGAGAACATATATGGTAGGTGTAAATCTTAAATTTTAAATGAGAGAACAAATATGAAAAAAGTATTATATATTGCAGTTACTGCACTTATGTTTACAAGTTGCGAAAGTTTCTTGGATACAGAAAGTTACACAAAGAAAACGACAGGTAACTATCCTGTAACTGAAAAGGATGCGATTCAGATGGTTACAGGTGTATATGCCACTTTAAATAAACCAATCGCTAATTGCCAGAATACCTACTTCTATTTATCTGAACTGGCAGCCGACGATCGTTTTGGTGGTGGTGGTGAAAATGATAAGGATATGCAGGTTTTGGACCACTTATTGTATACCAATATCAATCGTTTCCAGTCTTTCTGGACCGATCGCTATTCTGGAATTAACCGTGCTAATATGGCAATTGCCAATTTGGATAAGGTTACAAATGAAGAGATGAGAAATCAGATGATGGGTGAAGCATTAACTCTTCGTGCTTTCTTTTACAGCGAATTAGTTGAGATGTTTGGAAGTGTTCCTTTGATTACAACTGTTCCTCAGAATGTATCAGAAGCTCAGGTTTATCCGGCACAGTCTCCTGTTGATGATGTGTATGCTGCTATTGCTTCCGATTTGAAAAAAGCGATCGAAATTATGCCTGACAACAAATGGAATAATACCGTTTCTGGTAGCGGACACTTAACCAAATGGACTGCAGAAGCTTTATTGGGTCGTGTATTCCTTTTCTATACAGGCTTTTATGGTAAAGAATCTCTTCCTTTAATGGGTGAAGATGGTACAATTGCCGGATCTATTGCCAAAGCAGAGGTTGTTACAGGTTTAGAGGATTGTATTAATAACAGTGGACACGAATTGGTTAGTGACTATCGTAGTTTGTGGCCTTATACCAATACTGTATCAAAGCCATTTTATCCTTATGTGGAAAACGCTCCTGAATGGGTGAGAGATGGTGAAAATCCTGAACAGGTATTTGCAATTAAGTGTTCTCACTTGGCTGACTGGAGTACAACTATTGGTTATTCAAATCAATATATGTTGCACTTTGCAATTCGTAGTCACGGTGGCGCCGATCAGTTTAAAAATCTTTTTCCGTTCGGTCAAGGTTGGGGTGCCGGTCCTGTTAGTCCAAAACTTTGGAAAGAATGGCAAGCTGCTGAACCTAACGACCCACGTCGTGAAGCTTCTATCCTGGACGGCTCAAAAACTCAAGATTATGTTTATGGAGCTGATAAGCAGATGGAGGAAACAGGTTTGTGGCAGAAAAAAATAATTGCAACAACTGCTCCTAAGAGTACTAAAAAAGATGATAAAGACAAAACAATAATTGATAAGTTGTTTAATAGCTTTACATCTTCAAAAGATTATTACGGAGATGGTGAAGATGATGATTTCCAGTTGGGACATGAGGTTGACCTAAATGTAATTCGTTTTGCAGATGTACTTCTTATGCACTCTGAACTTACCCAAACTGCGGACGGAATAAACAGAGTACGTGCTCGTGCAAAGCTTCCGGCTGTTACCTATTCTGAAACAGCTTTACGAAATGAACGTCGTTGGGAGCTTGCCTTCGAAGGTACACGTTGGGCTGATATCAGACGTTGGGGTATTGCTGAGCAGGCTCTTAGCAATCAGTTAGGTTCAGATATCTGGAACCGCGGTGTAGCTACTGTGATGAAAAACCAAGGAGCTGGTTATGCTGCTCGTTACGCTGCAACAAAGGGATTTATGCCAATTCCACAATCTGAAATAGATCTTTCTAATGGCGTTTTGAAACAAAATGCCGGATGGGATGCTTCTGCAGTATTTGTAAGTTGGAATGAATAGTAAAATGTTAAATTTAAATCTTAATAAGAATAATATGAACAAGACATTAATATATTCCATGCTGGCTGCCTCAATGATGATGGTTGCTTGTGACCCTGCAGAGGACAGAGACGTCCTTTCTGGAGCCATTACAGCCGACGACTTGAATATAACAGCAGTACCTCAAGTGGTTGATGGTAAAAATTCAAACTACATCGATTTAAACAGTGATGGAGTTGGTTCTCTAACATCATGGTATTACGGAAACGGAACAACGACAAGTACAAAGACGACAGTTCAGCTAGTACTTGATGGTCAACGCAAAATTGTATTTACAGGATTAAATCACGATGGAACGTATATTACGAAAACAATAACTGTACAGGTTGATACATTGATCGGTGTTGCTCCTGAATGGGGAATTTTGTGTGGTACCGGTGAAAAAAACTGGGTTTGGGATAATACCCTAAGTGCTGTTTGGGGTAACGGCGGTTACTTAGGAAATACTTCTCCGGGTTGGTGGACTGTCGCGTTGGCTGATGTTGATGGTCAGGCTGCAGGTGAAGGTGCTGGCGCTAAAATGACTTTTTCGGTCGATGGATCCAGTTTGACAAAGACTAAATCGGATGGTACAACAACTAAAGGTGCTTTTGCATTTGATATGTCGGCTATAACAAATGATGATGCAGGGGTTCTTTGGGCGAAAGGGAAGCTTACAACCAAGAATATTACTATGCTTTGTGGTAAATCACCCAATGAAGGTAATGCTCCGGTTTATTTGTACGATATTCTGAAATTGGATGACCAGAAAATGGTACTTGCATATCCTGAACCAGGTGCTAAAGCTTGGGGTACAGCATGGTTCTGGATGTTTAAAGCTGAATGATAGATTGTATATAATTTGAAAGAGTGCAGGAAAACTCCTGCACTCTTTTTATCTCTTATTAGATTTTTCTAATTAACTTTAAGTAGATATTATGCAAAAGTTCTTTTGTTTTTTTGCTTTTATTCTGATGTTGTCTTGCTCTTCAATTGAAAATAATTATGTGATTGAAGGACAGTTGACTGATAAGTCGTATGATGGTGAATATATGTATTTAGTCCCAATTGAGGGTGCAACAGCGGAAACTGTAGATTCCGTACTGATAAAGGACGGTGCTTTCAGGTTTGAAGGAGATGCATCTGAATCAGGAATACATATTTTGAGAACCCGTCCGCTGTTACGAATGGAGTTACAAGAACTTTTGGTTGTTACGGAGCCTGGACAAATTGATGTTGTCATCGATTCAATCAGTGTAGCCAAAGGCACTCCTCAAAATGATGCTTTACAGAAATGGAAAGAACGTAAAAAAAATGCAGACTTTACTTATGCCTATTTAAATCAGCAAATTAGTGAAGCTGATGAAAGCAAGAAAGCAAAACTAAAATTGCTTCAGGTGAAGTTTGATAAAGAATATTCCGATTTTAATTATAATTTTGTAAAGGAAAATAAAAATACGGCTGTGGGAAAGTTCGTTTATAAGATGACAGGATTTTCATTTACTCCGGAACAGAAAAAGGAAATTGATTCGTTGTAGCGAGAATAGACTGACTGTCAAATCTAAATCGGGCGAAATTATTCATGATAAAAAGAGACGGATTTATTAAATTGGGTTTGGTGGCTTTGTTTGCAATTGCATGCATTGTTTTCTTCCTTTTTTATTATCCTTATCATTTGTTTTTTAAGGAGCAGATGCAACTCTTTTTGTTTACTTCAGACTATTCACTTTCTTATTTATATAAACCTGCTGCTTTGTCGTGTTATCTGGGTGATTTCTTTACTCAGTTTTTTTATCTTCGGGGCGGAGGACCTGTAGTTATATCACTAACTCTTTGTCTGGAGTGGTTGCTTATTTCATATGTTCTCAAGAAAACTGGTACAGAAAAGAATGCACTCCTTTATGCTTTCTTTCCAATAGTAGCTGAATGGATTTTACATTGCGGACTTAATTACTCTCTATCTTCTACTGTTTCGTTATTGCTTTCTCTTGTCTTTTTTGCGGGATACACCTGGATAAATAAACGATGGCTCGCTATCTGTGCGGCTATTTTACTGCAACCGTTGTTATATATGCTTACCGGATGTGGCTTGTTTGTTTTTAATCTGTTGCTTTTATTTTATGAATATGGACAAAAAGGAAAATTTAAAGTAGCAGGATATCTTTTTCTTTTAGTCGGATTTATACTTCCTTTGTTGTTTCGCTCTTCTTATCTTCTCACCTTTGAACAGGCTTACTTCTACCCTCATAAGGGAATTATGGCTTTTTCTCCTTCTCTTTTACTGATGTTGACTGTTTGGAGTATGTCTTTTTACAAAATCCGAAACTTTACCTCAGATATCCGGTATGTTCCGTTTGTTATTGTTTTTCAGCTAATCTTGTTAGGAGGAGGCATTTATTGGGGTGCTAACTTTTCCAGAGAGAAAATTTTATCGCTCGACAGTGAAGCTTATTTTGGAAACTGGGGCAGGGTTTTGCATTTAGCTAACACATATAAGATTAATAATACCACTGCCTCCTATTATACTAACCTGGCTTTGGCACGCCATGGAGTGTTGCCTGATCATTTACTTGAATATTATCAACCGGCTTCTGAAGGTCTTTTTCTTCCTGTTAATCCGACTGCTTCGCCGCTGACTATTTTATTTAGCAATGAGGTGTTTTTCTACCTGGGTGATATGAATATGTCCCAACATTCGGCTATGTTGGGAATGATATTTTCACCGAACAACCGCAGTTCGCGTTTGGTTAAACGCTTGGCAGAGATTAACCTGATTAACGGAGAAAAAGAAGCTGCACGTAAATATCTCAGGATGCTTGAGCCAACCTTGTTTCATCGTTCCTGGGCATTAAAACGGATAGCTCTGCTTGAAGCAGACACATTACAGACGGCTTCAAACAAATGGTTGTCTGAAAAGAGAAGTCAACTTGTTAAACGAGATATTTTACGCAAGGGAGATAACTATCCGGCATCTCTTGAATTATTGGTAGAAAGTAATCCTGGTAACAAAATGGCCTTGGATTATCTGATGTGTTACCATCTGCTAAATAAAAATATTGCTGAATTTGTGCAACTATTTGACCGTTACGCCAAAGGTAGGATGTCCATTATGCCGCGCATTTATAGCGAAGCACTTTTAATATGGCTGTTTAAAGCTAAAGCTTCTGAAAAGGAGGTGCAACAATATGGCATCTCCCCCGACGTAATTCGTGACTTTGCTAATTACACACGTATTTACGAACAAGACAAAGGCGAAATGAAGCAACTTCAAAAATCTTATGGAAAGAGCTATTGGTTTTATTTTCACTTTGCAAATATGGTGACAAAATGAAAAATCAATTATACTACATATTATTGTTCTTACTAGCACTAGCCGGATGTAACCGTTCGTCTGATGTGCAGGAAAGCAAAGAGTTGCCACCAATTTATCCTGATTATACGGATATAACAATTCCTTGTAATATAGCACCGCTAAATTTTTTGTTACGCAATGAACCACAGTCGGTCGAAGTTTCTGTAAAAGGACCTAATACTGAATTTGTTGTCTACGGAAACAGTAAAATACAGTTTCCGGAAAAGACATGGAGAACTATGTTGGAAACAGAAAAGGGTAATAGCATTACGGTGAAGGTAATTGCAAAAGTAAATGGTCATTGGATTAGTTATTCTTCCTTTAAATGGAAGGTCTCTACCGATAAGATTGATCCTTACCTGAGTTACCGACGAATTGAACCAGGGTACGAAGTGTGGAATAAAATACAACTTTGTCAGCGTAACCTCGAAAATTTTACTGAAGAAGTATTGGCAGATAATATTCTAACCGATGGTTCTTGTATGAATTGCCATATTTATAACCAAAATAAGAAGAATACTTCGCTGTTTCACTTGAGGGGGAAAGAAGGAGGAACGGTGTTGAATCGTAACGGCAATCTACGGAAACTGAATACTAAAGGGAAAAATAGTTTTGCTCCTGCAGTATACGGGGCTTTTCATCCATCAGGACAATTTGCCGTATTTTCACAGAATACAATTATTCCTGAGTTTCATACTTACCGCAATGAACGTCTGGAAGTATATGATACAGAGTCTGATTTGGTCATCCTTGATTTTGATCACAATACGGTAACAAGCACCCCGTTGGTATCGGGAAAAGAAACACTTGAAACCTTTCCCGTATTTTCGGCCGACGGGAAATCTATTTATTATTGTGCTGCACCAAGATTGCCACTTCCGGATAGTATACGATCTCTTCGGTACAGCTTAATGCGTATTGGTTTTGATGAATCAAGAGGAACCTTTGGAAACAAAGCGGATACTGTATTAGCTGCAGACAGTCTGCACCAGTCGGTAAGTTTTCCTAAGGTCTCGCCAAACGGAAGATATCTTCTTTTCTGTGTATCGGACTACGGAACGTTTCCTATCTGGCATAAGGAAACCGATTTGCGGATGCTGAACCTGCATACCGGAATTGTCGATTCCCTGAAACAGGTCAACGCTTATTATTCGGATACGTATCACAGTTGGTCGTCTGACAGCAAATGGTTTGTTTTTGCAAGCAAACGCGACAACGGGGTATATGGTAAACCTTACTTTTCACATATTGATGGTAATGGTGCTGCAAGTAAACCATTTGTCCTTCCTCAAAAAGACCCTGCATATTATGATTATACGCTTATATCATTTAATATACCGGAATTATCCAAAGAAGGCGTATCATTCGGAGCAATGGATATAGAACATCTCTATTTTAAAACACAGGTAGAGCAGATGAAATAAAAAGAAAATAATAGTTACTATGAAAAACCTACTAAAAAATACCAACATGCTGCTTACACTTATCAGTGGAGTGGCTGCTTATATATTTTTTGCATTTTTCTATGAAGATCACCTTCATTATCAGGAAGAACTGCAATTGTTTCAGTTTACACCCCAGTATTTCATTGAAAATATTCAGGTGCCTGCGGGTTTCTCTAGCTTTTTGAGTCAGTTTATCACGCAATTTTTCTATTTGCCCTGGCTGGGACCCATATTAATGGCTGTACTGATTGTCCGGTTACAACTTATGGTGAAATGGGTAGTTTTCCGCTTTAACAAGAACAAGCTTCTTGAACCACTTACGTTTGTGCCGGCTCTATTTTATTGGGCTCTGTTATGTGACGAGAACTATATGTTGGGTGGATTAATAGCACTCATCTTAACCCTCCAACTTGCCTGGATATTGATGAAAATAAATTCGCCAAAGATGAGGGTAGGGGTAACCTTTCTATTTATACCGTTAACTTATTGGCTTGCCGGAGGAATGGCTTTCTTATTGCCAGCTATCTTGTTTCTTTACGAAATATCCCGACCAACCGATCAACGTGTATCTGTATGGAAGATTGGTGCAGGCTATTTTATTCTTATGCTGATCTGTCCGCTTATCGCCCGTAATTATCTGGTATTACTCCCTTCAATGCAACTACTCTTTGGAGCTGGCTATTATCGTTACCTTATTTATTTGCCTTACGGTATTGTTATTTTGTGGTTGCTTACTCTTCTTGTTGCTGCTTTATTTTGCCGTTTCAAAGAAAAAGCTGAGGTAAACAAAAACAATGTAATTGCCTATGTCGCACTTGTTTTGTTCGTTTTCGGTGGCGGAGCCTATCTGATAACCCATTCTTTCAATGGAGTTGCCGAAGAGGTGATGGGATATGATTATAACATACGTACAAAACAATGGGATAAAGCTATTGCTATGGCGGATAAAGATACCCCGGCCAATCCGCTATCGGTTGCCAGCCTTAATCTGGCTTTATGCCAAAAAGGAGTGATGGGAGATCGTATGTTTCATTATATACAGAATGGGACAGAGGGTCTGCTTCCCATGTTTGACCGCGATTATTTGTTACCAATGATGGTGGGCGAAATCTATTATCATCTTGGACTTATAAATACAGCACAGCGATTTGCATTTGAAGGGATGGAGGCGATCCCGGATTATAAGAAAAGTGCCCGATGCATTAAGCGGCTTGCCGAGACAAATCTTATTAATGGCACTTACGATATTGCCCGTAAATACCTTCTTATTTTACAGAATACTCTTTTCTACAGCGATTGGGCAACAGAAACCTTAACTTATTTAGGCGATGAAGCAAAGATAAATGCCCATCCGGAATGGGGAAAACTTCGAAAATACCGTCCCAAAGAAGATTTTCTTTTTAGTGAAGATCAGCGGGATGTGATGTTGGGGATATTAATACAGCAAGAACCGACCAATCGTATGGCTTACGAATATTTAATGGCCTATTACCTGCTGAATAAAGATTTACAACATTTTATGCAGTATCTGAGTCTTGGAAATGCAATTCAATACAGTAGTATGCCAGTAAGTTATCAGGAAGCTGCTCTTTATGTGTGGGGTCTGCAATCCACAGACCTCAATAACATTCCTTTCCCGGTTAGCAATCTGGTTAAACAACGGATGCAAACCTATGCAGGAATTTATACTTCAAGGTCTGATGCGGAAGCCTACTTGCAAAAGCAATTTTCGGATACGTACTGGTTTTATTTTCATTATAAATAATTTAGCAAGATGAAATCTATATTATCACTTATAATTGTATTACTTGTTTTATTAACAAGCTGCGGAGAACAGGTTGTCAATCCAGAGAAGATAAACTCTTTACCTCCTGTTTTTCCGGATTATACGGGGGTTACTATACCAGCAAGTATTGCTCCTCTTAATTTTGTTCTTACAACCAATTACGAGCAAATTGACGTAACTATTACCGGAAAGGGAGGGGTAATCCATCTTCAGGAAAGCAGGGTTGCCTCCATATCTCCGAAAGAATGGAGTACATTGTTGGATAAAAGTAAAGGAGATAGTCTGCAGGTTATAGTTGCAGCAAAGGAAAACGGAAAGTGGAAACAGTACCTTCCTTTCTCTGTATATGTTTCGTCCGAACCGATAGATTATGGACTGGTATATCGTTTGATAGCGCCGGGTTACGAGGTGTGGAGTAAGATGGGTATCTATCAGACCGATCTTCATACTGCAGAGCAATCTACGATCCTGGATAATAAGCTTATGGCTCCTAATTGTATGAACTGTCACACTTTTCCTAAAAACAATCCAAAGAAGATGAGTCTTCACATTCGTGGAGCAAATGGAGCAACGGCACTGGTGCAGGATAAGACCATTGAAATGTTATCCACCAAAACAGACCAAATGATTGGGAATGCCCAGTATACTTACTGGCATCCTTCCGAAAAGTATATAGCTTATTCGACTAACAAAACACAACAGGGATTTCACGCCCGGGATGCGAAGAGGGTAGAGGTGATAGATCTGGAATCGGATGTGTTTGTGTATGATGTGGTGAAGAATGAAATGGTAAGCTGCCCGCTGTTAAGTAAGAAAGAGTCTTTTGAAACGTTTCCTTCCTTCTCGGCTGATGGAAAAACGCTTTACTTTTGTACTGCGAATTCTCGTCCGATTCCCGATGAATATAACCAAATTCGTTACAATTTATGCAGTATCGCTTTTGATCCTGCCTCGCGTACATTTGGAAATGAGGTAGATACTCTTTTTGCTGCGGAGGCTATGGGAAAGAGTGTTTCCTTCCCGCGTCCTTCATACGATGGCAAGTATCTGATGTTCACACTGTCTGATTATGGTAACTTTTCTATCTGGCATAAAGAAGCCGATCTTTGGCTTACCGATTTGACTACCCGACAATCGCGTCCGCTTACGGAAGTTAACAGTAACGACGTGGAAAGCTATCACAACTGGAGTAGTAACTCTCGCTGGTTTGTATTTAGTAGTCGCCGGATCGACGGATTATATACCCGGCCGTATATTGCCGGAATAGATGCACAGGGAAAAGTAACTAAGCCTTTCTTATTACCGCAAAAGGATCCGGAAGATTATATCCGTAGCTTTTATTCGTATAACTTGCCCGAATTTGTGACAGGTCCGGTTACTGTTAATCCCCGCGACCTGGCTGCTGCGGCTATGAACCCTAAACGTAAACAGGTAAAAGCAGGGCGTTAGAACTTGCGGAATGTGTAGGTTTTATCGTCCGAACTCAGAATAAGTTGCTTGCTGTTCACCTTATCTACGGTGAAACGGCGAGTACCTTCTGACCAGTCGGTATAGGGTAAAAAGTTTTTCACCGGAGTTGGATTGTCAGTCAGCTCCACAACCATTGTTTTATCATCGGGCATAGAATTAAATCCAAACTCTGAGCGGTAACTGTTCGAAGCCGGACTGTATATCTGATACATGAATAACGTATTCTGGAAGTTGTAATAGATGGTGTCTACAGCAGTAACCTGGCCGCCGGCCTCCACTTTCTGCAATTGCCATTTCCCTTCAAGAGGTGTATTTAATTCCTGTCCGCAGGCAGTAAACAGCAGCAAAGCAAAAATGGAGAAGATTATTTTTTTCATTAGTACATCATTTGTTGTTAGCATATTCTACAGTATGAAGATCGAAATCTTAAAATGTTGCACAAATGTAGTAAAAAAGGAGTAAAAGAAGCTTTCTTACCGTACTAAACGATAAGAAAGCTTCAAACTTTCAGAGAACCCCCTTCGTTGAGGGAAGCTCATAATTAAATATATCACGGCGGATAGCCATCTTGATGGATCTTGCCAGCGCCTTGAAAATACCTTCAATCTTGTGATGCTCGTTTTGTCCTTCGGCCTTAATATTGAGATTCATCCGGGCCGCGTCACTTAGCGACTTGAAGAAATGAAGAAACATTTCCGTAGGCATATCTCCCACCTTCTCGCGATTGAACCCGGCATCCCAAACCAGCCAGGGACGGCCACCAAAGTCCAATGCCACCGAACACAAACAATCGTCCATGGGTAAACAATATCCGTAACGTTCGATACCTCGCTTATCGCCTAATGCTTTCAGCAAAGCTTCTCCTAAAGCAATGGCAGTATCTTCTATGGTATGATGCTCGTCAACATGTAAATCGCCTTTAACCTGTACAGTAAGATCCATTCCGGAGTGCTTGCCTATTTGATCCAGCATATGATCAAAGAATCCCAGACCCGTGGCAATGGAAGTCTTTCCCTTTCCATCCAGATTAACCTCAACATATATATCAGTCTCATGCGTGGTACGTTGTACAACAGCACGTCGCTCGCCAGCAAAAAGAAACTCGGTAACCTTGTCCCAGTCGCCTGTGCACAATACGCAGCAATCCTTTAATCCTTTGGCTTCCAGTTGCACATCAGCATCTTCGGCGTCATTTAGCCAAATAGCCTTTGCTCCCATATTCTTAGCCAGCTGTACATCCGTAAGTCTGTCGCCAATCACATAACTGCCAGCCAGATCATATGAGCCATCCATATACTTACCCATCATACCCGTACGCGGTTTTCTGTTCGGCGAATTTTCCTCTGGAAGCGAAGGATCAAATAACAAATCATCAAATACGATTCCTTCGCCTTCCAGCGCTTTCATCAATTTATTCTGAGCCGGCCAAAAGGTATCTTCGGGAAATGCATCTGTACCCAGACCATCTTGATTGCTAACCATAACAAACTCGAAATCAAGTTGCTTACGGATAAAATAGAGATTCCGGAATATCTTTGGATAAAACTCCAACTTCTCCAGACTATCCAGCTGATAATCGACAGGCGGTTCAATCACCAACGTTCCATCCCTGTCAATGAATAGAGCTCTCATCATAATGTTGCTTTTTTAAGGGATTCAATTAATGCCTCGTTTTCATGAGGCGTTCCAACGGTAACACGCAAACAACCCATACATAAAGAGATATTGGTGCGGTTCCGAACAATAACACCCTGTTCTACCAAGTAGTTGTAAAGTCCGTTCGCATCATCAACCTTTACCAGTACAAAATTGGCATCGGTTGGATAGATCTTTTTTATCAGCGGAAGAGATCCCAACGCACTGATAAGGTTAGTCCGCTCTTCCAATAGCACGCGTACCCATTCTTTCACCTTAAACGGATTATCAAGCAGATTAAGCGCATACTTCTGGGTGAGCTGGTTGATATTATAAGGATACTTTATTTTATTAAGCACAGCGATAATTTCGGGAGAGGCAAAAGCCATACCCAACCGAACGCCTGCACTTCCCCATGCTTTAGACAATGTTTGCAGAACCACCAAATTAGGATGCTGCTTCAGTTCGTTGAGGAACGAAGGCTCCGAAGAAAAGTCGATGTAGGCTTCATCCACCACCACAATGCCTTGGAAACCAGTAATGACTTTGCGAATTTCATCGCGCCGGAGACTGTTACCTGTAGGATTGTTGGGAGAGCAAAGAAACAAAAGCTTAGCTGTTTCTGCTGCATCATGAGTTAAAAGTCCGGCCGCAGAAAACTGAAACTCATCGTCCAGTAGTACCGGTATATAAGGAACGTTGTTTACATCGGCGGCTACTTTATACATGCCATAGGTTGGATCGATGGCAAGAATACAATCCTGAGCCGGTTCACAAAAGGCCCGGATCAGCAAGTCTATTGGCTCGTCGCTGCCATTTCCTAACAAAATGTTTCTAGGTTCAACACCTTTAATCTCGGCAATACGCTCCTTAACCTGCCATTGCATTGGGTCCGGATACCGATTATAAGGTGCGTTATACGGATTCTCGTTGGCATCCAGAAAAACAGATGCTTCTCCATGAAACTCATCCCTGGCGGACGAGTACGGTTTTAGTTTCCACACATTGGGGCGGACTAATTCTTTTAACTCCTTCATAATGTATTCAGTCTTACAGTTACAGCATTTCGGTGCGCATCCAATTGTTCGCCCGCAGCCATAAGCTCGATGGTGTTTCCTAAATTCTTTATTCCTTCGGGAGTAATCTCCTGAAATGTAATCTTTTTAATGAAGCTGTCCAGATTAACTCCGCTATACGAGCGGGCATATCCGTTGGTTGGCAGTGTATGATTTGTTCCAGATGCGTAATCGCCGGCACTTTCGGGTGTATAAGCTCCCATAAACACACTGCCCGCATTGGTAATTTGCTCCGCAATGGATGCATAATCGGCCGTTTGGATAATGAGGTGTTCCGGTGCATATTGATTGGTAAAGCTTATCACTTCCGCTTCGTCCTTTAAGACAATAATGCGACTGTGCGTTAACGCCTTTTCTGTAATTTCTTTTCTTGGAAGAAGTTCCAGCTGATCTTGTACGGCTTTGATTACGTTCCCTACAATCCCTTCGGCGGAAGTAACGAGTATCGCCTGACTATCGGGTCCGTGTTCTGCCTGCGAGAGGAAGTCGGCCGCGATAAACTCGGGATTAGCCGATGCGTCTGCAATAACCTCCACTTCCGAAGGTCCTGCCGGCATATCGATGGCTACTTCTTTAAGACTTACCAATTGTTTGGCAGCCGTTACATATTGATTACCCGGACCAAAAATCTTATAAACCTTAGGCACCGTCTCTGTACCGTACGCCATGGCGGCTATCGCCTGAATACCACCCGCCTTAATGATTTTGCTCACACCTGCAACCTTAGCGGCAAAGAGAATGGCCGGGTGAATCTTACCCTCTTTGTTGGGAGGTGTACATAAAACAATCTCTTTGCACCCGGCAATTTTAGCGGGAATAGCCAGCATCAACACGGTAGAAAACAATGGAGCACTCCCCCCCGGGATATAAAGTCCCACTTTCTCGATAGCCACCGCCTTTTGCCAACAGGTAACACCAGCTGTTGTTTCGATGCGGCTCCCGGTAAACTGTTGAGCCGCGTGAAACTTTTCAATATTATTCTTTGCAGTACGAATTGCTTCCTTCAACGATTCATCCACCAATCCTTCGGCTTCGCTAATCTCGGCTTCGCTTGTCAGGAGTTGCGAAACACGTACTTTATCGAACTGCTCGCCGTATCTTTTTACGGCTTCGTCGCCTTCGGTACGTACGGCATCCAATACGGTTTGCACCGTACTAAACAACGAACTTACATCCAAAGCCGGACGTTTTAAAAGGTCTCCCCACGCTTCGGGCGCGGGATATTTTATGACTTCCATACGAGGTGCTTATAAAATCATTTTTTCAATCGGAATAACCAAAATACCTTCAGCTCCTAATGTTTTAAGCTTGCCAATAATTTCCCAGAAATGTTTTTCTGCAATTACAGACTGAACAGAAACCCAACCTTCTTCGGCAAGAGGAGTAACCGTAGGACTCTTCATTCCCGGAAGGATCTCTATAATCTCATTTAGTTTATCTTTAGGTGCATTTAGTAACACATATTTCTTTCCTTCGGCTGTTTGAATAGCTTCGAAGCGGAAGATAAGTTCATTAAGAATATCTTTCTTCTCATCGGAAAGTTCGTTGTTGGCAATAAGAAGAGCTTCACTTTGCATAACCACATCCACTTCCTTCAGTTGATTGCTTACCAGCGTACTACCCGAGCTAACGATATCGAAGATTGCATCTGCCAATCCAATGCCGGGAGCAATCTCAACCGATCCGCTTATTACGTGCAGTTCAGACTTAACCTGATTCTTTTTCAGATAGGTCTTAAGTATTTCGGGGTAGGAGGTGGCAATTGTTTTTCCATTAAACCACTCCAGACCTTTATATACTTCGTCTTTTGGAATAGCAAGCGAAAGACGGCATTTACTGAATCCAAGGCGTTTGATTAGCAATGCTTCAGCTCCCTTTTCAATATATTCGTTTTCGCCAACAATACCGATATCGGCAACCCCATTGGCAACTGACTGAGGGATATCGTCGTCGCGCAGGAAGAGTACTTCTACAGGAAAACCTTTGGCTGCAAGCAGTAATGTACGCTTACCTTTATTTAACTTGATACCGGCTTCTTCAAGAAGCAACATTGTTTCCTCAAATAAACGTCCCTTGGACTGTACTGCAATTCGTAACATATGATTCGTTTTTTAATTAATATTCTATCTAATGAAACAAAAAAGGCTTACCGTATGAACGGTAAGCCTTCCTATTTATATCCATGTACTTCTACACACCAAACAGCCCACCGAACTATTGCCCGTTGTAATGATGATGATGATGTAGCGTATTCACTTTCATATTTCTTATTGTTTACGCTACAAATTTACAATAAATCCTGAATCTGCAATAATTTGCGATAAAATATTAGTAACCCTGTTGCATTTTTTTTAGAAGTCTGCCAGAATTTTTATTTTTATGGTTACTTTATTCTATTTACATGTACATCCTTTTGTTTTTACATGTACATGCTTTTTAAAAACTATGTACATGTAAAAACAAAAGGATGTACATGGTTTTATAAATGGCTCATTATCTTTTGAATAAAATAACCTTATTTATTTGTCTTTCTTATGCTATTTACATTAAAATGGATGCTGATGATATATGGGTTATATTAATTGATTTGTACATATACTAATGGCCTTATTGCTAATTATTCGTATAGAGTTTTATTTGTTGTGTCTGTTTTTCTCTAATTATTAGCCTTAATTAGCGGGAATTAAGTAATTAAAACTATTTTTGTCACTGATTAGGTTCCTTTATTTAACTACACTATATTAAATAGTAATATGAATTTTTAGACTATTACCATATGAACACTAAAAGATCGCTACATTTATTTATTATTACATTCACTATACTAATTTCAGGCTTTTATTCGTGCGAAAGAAACTATCTTTTGCCAAAGGAAATGGGTATTGCCAAAGAAATAATGCTTGAACGTCCGGATAGTGCCCTAAAAATACTTGAGGAGTTTAAAAATATAGATGATCTTCCTGTTCAATTGAGGGCCACTTATAATTTACTTTTAATTGAAGCCAGAGATAAAAACTATGTAGTTCATACTTCTGATTCATTGATAAATACTGTCGTTAACTATTTTGAGCACTCAGATGATCCAGTGATGAAAGCAAAAGCCTATTTTTATCAAGGACGGGTTAATAAAGATATGCAACAGGTTGAAAAAGCTGCACTTTGCTTTAAAAAGGCAGAAACAGTAGCTAATGGAACTAAAGAGTATAGGTTACAGGCTTTGATTTGTAATCATTTGGCAGATTTGTCTTTATATCAAAATTTATATGAAGATGCTTTGTCTTGGAATAAAAAGGCTTATAAAGCCATGCTTCAGTTTGGTGATACTGCTTCTACTTATATTATATTAAGGGATATGGCTAGATCGACAACTCTTTTGCAGAAATATGATCAATCTTCTGTTTATTTTAATGAAGCATTAAGTATTGCTGATAGATACAAGAATAAACAGATTGAATCTGTTTTGTATTATGAGATATCTTTAATGTACGATCACAGACAAATGCAGGATAGTGCTTTTTTTTATGTTCAGAAATCATTAAATACTGATAGAGATATTATTAATATGAACGAAATATGTCTTGGTATATCTGATACATATCGAAAATCACATCAATTGGATTCTGCGAGATTCTATCTTGAGAAGTGTGCGAATAATAACGATTTATATGCTAAAACAGGATATTATATGATTCTGGCTAAGATTGAAGAAGATGCTGGTAATTATAAAGAATCGTTGGCTAAATATAAATTATCCAGCGATTATCAAGATTCCATTCGTAGCATCAGTAGTGCCGAAGCACTTGCTGGAGTTGTAGCTAAGTATGATAACGAAAAACTCGAAAACGAGAAAAATCAAATCTTGCTGGAGAAAACAAGAGCATGGCGAAACTATTACTTCATTTTATCCGCTAGTTTAATGTTAACTGTTGCTTTTGTGATTATTTTCTTTACGTTTAAAAGAAGGAAAGAGCGACAATTACAGGAAAATATAAATAAATTGATAGTTTACGAAAAACAAATAGCTGAAAATAACAAGATGTTAAAAGCGAATGAAACATGGATTCGTAAGACAGTAAAGCAGATGTCTGAAGCCAATGATGAATTGGTGAAGAAAGAAAATCAATTAACCCTTTTAAAGAGGAAAACAGAGGAAACTGCAGAGCTAAAAAGAGAAACAGAACATTTGGAACGTACAATGCGTGATTTAAAAGATCAAATATCCAGTTTATCTAAGAAGAAAAGACAGATAATAGCTATGAACGAGCAGATCAAATCACAAACATCGCTTATAGAACGCTTGCAAGTCTGGACTCCGGGAGATCCATTTCTAACGGATGCGGAATGGACTCATTTACCCGAATTAATGAATCAGCAATTTAATAACTTTAGTAAACGTCTTGAAGAAAATTTCCCTGACCTAACAATGCATGATATACGAATATGTAATCTTACCAAATTAGGTCTTACAAATGAAACAATAGCCAATCTTACCAATTGCAAGTATGAGTCTTTGTTAACAAAAAGAACCCGCATAAAGAAACTTCGTATGCATGTAGATGGAGATATTTCTTTGGAAGAAATTATACAACGTTTCGAATAAATTGCATAAAACGAACTAATAAGGGCTTGAAATAGGAAATTTGTCTATATCCTGTACATATAAACCTATTGTATAGTATTGACAGGAGCAGTAGCTTTGCAATGTTTTCTAACCAAACTAACCCTTTTACATATTTACTAACTTTTTCAAGTTCCTATGGATGGCGCAGTATGTGTTCATCCTTAGGTTCGTTGAAAATAGTAGATTTCTTAAAGGATTTTCAGTAAACACTATTTATTTGTGTAGGTTTATTTGAGGGATCCTGATCTAATATAAACAAGATCAGGATCTTTTCTTGATAATCGGTTGCTATTCCCTGATATATTCGGCTATTTCACTAAAGTTGCGTTCAAGCAAATACATTTTGCTAGCCATGAACAGGAAAAACTCACCCCAATGCTCCTTTCTGTGAAAGTCTATTCCTTCTTTACATGTATAGATACGTGCAACTTCTTTCCCGGTTTCACGTACATAACATATGTCCCAAATTAGACCTTCAGGGAAATCTTTTTCGAGTGTTTCCTTGTACCATGTTAGCTTCTCAAACATTTCCAGACGAAGGTCTTCCTGCTTGTGGTTAACTTCTAAGATTACATAGGCACCATTACGCGTGGCATCAAATTTTAGTTCTACTCCTTTTATCTTTGTATTGTATAAAATCCAGATTTTTTTACGATCCCTTAAATAGGGTTGTACTTCGCAGTATGATGCAAAACTCTCCCAAAAGGCTATCTTTAATTCCCGCAATTCGTCTTTTGTGTACATGCAGTATGTTTGGTTTGAAGCTACAAATTTACGGGATTATAATGTAATAAACGTATATTATGCCTACTTTTGCGCTGAAATCAAATTGTATGACAATGAGAATCGATATTCTTACCGTTTTGCCTGAAATGATAGAAGGAATGGTTAATTGTTCCATTCTAAAGAGAGCACAGGACAAAGGCTTGGCAGAAATTCATCTGCATAACCTACGTGACTACACTACAAATAAGTGGCGTCGGGTGGATGATTATCCTTTTGGTGGTGAAGCGGGCATGGTTATGCAGATTGAACCCATTGATCGTGCAATCTCTCAGCTGAAGAGTGAAAGGGAGTATGATGAGGTAATCTATACTTCTCCAGATGGAGAAACGTTTAATCAGCCAATGGCAAATAATATGTCAATGCTGAATAATCTGATAATCCTTTGCGGACATTATAAAGGGATTGATTATCGTATTCGCGAACACCTTATTACGAAAGAAATTTCAGTTGGTGATTATGTACTAACAGGTGGAGAGTTGGCTGCAGCCATTATGGCCGATGCCATTATACGTTTACTCCCAGGTGCCATAGGCGATGAACAAAGTGCATTGTCGGATTCTTTTCAGGATAATTTACTTGCTCCCCCGGTATACACTCGTCCGGCAGATTATAAAGGATGGAAAGTCCCAGATGTATTGCTTTCCGGGCATGAACGCAAAATAGCTGAATGGCGCCTGCAGCAGGCTCACGAGCGGACTCAACGTCTGCGTCCTGATCTTTTACTTTAGTATTTCTGTTTCTATATTAAAACTGTTTTCCTTTTTGTATTGTTTTTGAATGCGATGCAAGTCCGATAAGTCTGGATTTGTATAGGAGTTCTTTTGCCTAAATTGATTTCGGGTTTATATTTTCCTTCCTTTTTAATCTGAATTATTTGAATATTTGAATCAAATCTATTAGCTTTGTTTCCAATAATACCTTGTAACATTCTATAGACAAATAGATTACAGCTATTTAAAACGTAATTTATACAATATCTAAATTATAATATCATGAGAATGAAATTTATCACGGGTGTAGCTTTTTTATTGTTGATATCCGCTTCGTGTGTTAGCCAGAAGTATGAATATCCTTTCCGAAATCCAGACCTTTCCATTAACGAACGTGTCGACGATCTGCTTGGCAGACTAACTCCTGAGGAAAAAGTTGGACAGATGATGAATCAAACTCCGGCCGTAGACCGCTTAGGGATTTCTCCCTATGATTGGTGGAATGAGGCGTTGCATGGCGTTGCCAGAGCTGGAAAAGCAACTGTCTTCCCTCAGGCTATTGGTATGGCTGCAACATTTGATGATGAAGCTTTACTAAAAACTTTCTCAATGGTGAGTGACGAGGCTCGTGCCAAGTACAATCAGTATCAAAAAAACAAGGAATATGATCGATATAAAGGTCTGACTTTCTGGACTCCTAATATTAATATATTCAGAGATCCACGCTGGGGCCGGGGTATGGAAACTTATGGAGAAGATCCTTATCTTACAGGTAGGATGGGACTTGCTGTAGTAAAAGGTTTGCAGGGTAACGATCCTGATTATTTCAAAACACATGCTTGCGCAAAGCACTATGCAGTACATAGCGGACCGGAGTGGAACAGACATGAATACAATGCAGAGGTTTCTCCACGAGATTTGTGGCTAACTTATCTTCCTGCCTTCGAACAACTTGTTAAAGAGGGTAATGTTCAGGAGGTTATGTGTGCTTATAATCGTTTTGAAGGACAGCCATGCTGCGGAAGTGATAAGTTGCTTATTGATATTCTTCGCAATTCATGGGGATATAAAGGTATTATATTGTCGGATTGTGGAGCCATTGATGATTTTTGGCAGAAAGACAAAAATACACCTCGTCATGAAACCCACCCCGATGCGGTAAGTGCATCCGTAGATGCTGTTCGTAGCGGAACGGATCTTGAATGTGGAGGTAGCTATCGTTCGCTTGTAAAAGCTTTGAAAAATGGAACATTGAAAGAGTCCGATCTGGACGCTTCATTGCGTAGGTTATTTACTGCCCGCTTTGAATTAGGCATGTTCGATCCTGATAGTAAGGTCCCATTTTCTAAAATTCCGTATGAGGTGGTTGAAAGTCAGAAGCACAAACTACAGGCCTTGGAAATGGCTCATAAGAGTATTGTTTTATTGAAAAATAATGACAATATCCTCCCCTTGAAAAAAGGTATTAAAAAAATTGCTGTGGTTGGTCCGAATGCAGCTGATAGCACTATGCTTTGGTCAAATTATAATGGTTTCCCTACCTATACGGTAACTATACTTGATGGAATCAGAAAGAAACTTCCAAATGCAGAAGTCGTTTATGAGTTGGGTTGTAATCATACAGATAATTTTGTAATGCTTGATATGGGAGATAATGTTACTTCTGTATCAGGTAAAGGTTTTGCTGCCGAGTATTTCAATAATACGGAATTTAAAGGCACGCCTGCTTACAAAGGTTTGGTAAACGGTATTCACTTCACAACAGGAGGTAATACCCAATTTGCACCGAATGTAAACTTATCAGACTTCACAGCCAGGTTTACAGGTGTATTTCAAGCTCCTTTGACTGGTGATATTGATTTTGAACTTTCAGGAAATGATGGAATTCGTTTATTTATTAATGACCAGGTAGTTTCAGAAATGTGGGAAAGCGAATATACTGCTTTCCGTAAATATACCTTGAAAGCAGAAAAAGGGAAGAAATATTCTGTAAAGATCGAATATATGCAACGTTCCGGTATGGCAGATTTGAACTTTTCTATTGGCACTCGAACACCAGTTGATTATATTGGTACAGCATCAAAAGTGAAAGATGCTGATGTAATTGTATATGTCGGCGGTATTTCGCCCCGTCTGGAAGGAGAAGAAATGCCCGTTGACGCCGAAGGATTCCGTAAAGGCGACCGGACAAACATCGAACTTCCTAAGGTGCAAAAGGAAATGATACAGGCTTTGAAAGCAACAGGTAAGCCTGTGGTTTATGTTTTATGTACAGGTAGTGCGTTGGCTCTTAACTGGGAAGAGGCAAATGTGGACGCAATCCTTAACGCCTGGTATGGCGGACAGGAGGGTGGAACTGCTGTTGCAGATGTACTTTTCGGAGATTATAATCCGGCAGGTCGTTTACCGGTTACATTCTATAAGTCTGTGGATCAGCTTCCTGATTTTCAGGATTACAGCATGAAGGGTCGTACCTATCGTTATATGACGCAGGAACCATTGTATCCTTTTGGCTACGGCTTAAGTTATACATCTTTTGTTTATCGTAATGCCAGACTTTCCTCTTCGGAAATAGGGAAAGCAGATAAGGTTACACTTACAGTAGAAGTTGAGAATACTGGAAAGCTAGATGGCGATGAAGTTGTGCAGGTTTACATTAAGAATCCGAATGATCCTGAGGGGCCTCTTAAATCATTGAAAGGATTTAAGCGCGTATCAGTTAAGTCCGGAGCGAAGCAGTCTGTATCTATTGAACTGGAACCGAAAGCGTTCTATTCATTTAATGATGCTACACAAACCTTGGAAGTAAAAGCCGGAACATACCAAGTTCTTTATGGAGGTTCGTCTGCAGATAAGGCGCTGCAATCATTGACGCTCAAAATTGATTAATAAAGATTGAGTTTATTGGAGCCAACATTTTGATTGTAATAATAAAGAGGATGAATCATATTTAGTGATTCATCCTCTTTATTTATTGTGCGTTTTGTAAATATAAATTTCGTTTTTATTTTCTTCTCCTGATCAATATAGATATAAAGGTTGTTATGCCTAATAAATAAGGATAATATAAATTCTCCATAATTTCGATAGGAGAAATACCCGCCAATCCAGATGCCATAAGGAGTTGTGCTCCGTATGGAATAATACCTTGTACAAAGCAAGAAAAGATGTCTAGAATACTGGCAGAACGTTTTGGATCGATCTTAAATTTAGTGGATATATCTTTTGCAATTGGTCCCGCCATAATAAGCGCAATGGTGTTATTTGCTGTACAAACATTAGCAAAACTTACCAGGCCAGCAATGCTAAGCTCTGCACCCCTTGCTGTTCTGACGCGGGAGGTGAGTTTTATAATTATCCAATCAATGCCTCCGTTATAACGAATCATTTCGAGGATACCTCCTGCTAACAGAGTTACAATAATTAATTCTCCCATGTTGTTGATCCCTTCTCCCATGGATCCAGTCCATCCCCAAATGTCGAAACCTCCTGACAATAATCCAACTACTCCAGATAGAATTGTGCCGATAAGTAATACCAGCAGTACATTAACCCCGGAAATGGCCGTTATCAAGACTATTATATAGGGAATAACCTTTATCCAGTCAATCGATTCGGAAGCGGCATATCCGAGAGATGAATTCCCTGTAATAAAATAAATTATAGTTACAACAATTGCTACCGGCAGAGCAATTTGTATATTGGTTTTAAATTTATCAGACATGTTACATCCCTGGGTTCGGGTAGCTACAATGGTTGTGTCCGAAATAAAGGAAAGATTGTCTCCAAACATAGCTCCTCCAACAACCGCTCCAATCATTAAAGGTAGATCTATTCCTGTACGTTGAGCAATGCCTGCAGCAACAGGAGCTAGTGCTACTACGGTTCCTACAGAAGTGCCAACCGACAGGGAGATGAAGCAGGCTGCTATAAAAATACCAGCCACAAGCATATTTCCCGGAAGTATAGCTAAAGCCATGTTTACGGTTGCGTCTATAGCTCCCATCGCCTTTGCTGTTTGGGCGAATGCTCCGGCGAGAATAAAGATTAACACCATTAGCATGATGTTCGTGTTGGCAGCTCCCCTGCAAAATTGTTCAATCCTGTTATTAAGCTTGCCTCCTTTTGAGATGACGATAGCTACAACAGAAGATATACAGAAAGCAACGGTAATAGGCATTTTGTAAAAATCGCCTGCCAGTATTGATACAACAAGATAGGCAACAAGAAAAACAGCCAAAGGCGTTAATGCCCATACATTTGGTGTATGGTTGTAAGGCGTTTTTATAGACTCTTCTTTATCCATAATATACTGCTTAGAATGAGAATCTAAGTGCGATACGGATGCCGCTTTTTTTAGTATTGGGAGTATCAAGATAGCTTAATCGTCTGAAATAATCAACGCGGAGTATCTTGAAAATATTTTCAAGTCCGACACTTGCTTCCATATATGGGCTACTTCCCAATGGTTGTGTTCCTTCAGGAAACATAAAAAGACCGGGAGTCTTCATTGGGTTGTTTTTATCAGTCAGACCTCCGTAAATGGCATTAAATGAAACTACTTCTCGTAATTTAAGCCAGTTGATGCCTGGTACGCGGTTTAATATCCAACCTTTCATGTAATACGTTACATCCAATGATACATATTGGTCAGTTACAAATTCAAGCGCACTCATCATGTGGAATGCTTCCGGCTGAATAGTAACAGACTGGTTGGTATTGGGTAAAATCAATAAAGGGAATGGAGCTTTATCCCAAACCTTACCCCCTTTAACCTTCGCGTCGATATGACCAAATGATGATAACCAGATTCGTTTTTCTGCGGATACTTCTGTGTGATTATATCCATATTCACTTCCCAATACATTATCTATCCCAAGTTGGTGCGATATTTTAAATATGGGGGCATCTTTCGACAGGTTGAATGGAGATTCTTTGCCCGCTCTTCCACTGTAAGCCCTTTCGCCTGGGGCAAACCGTAGTTGAACTCCTGCTTCAGAAGTAGTGATGTCGTTCACCCGGAACATATTTCCTGATGCATCTCTGTGCACATAGCGTAGTGTTCCTGTAGGTTCGTCGTTTTGATTACGTAACCATGTTTTTATTGTCAGACCATTTAACCATTCTTTTTCGTATGTAAGCATGGTTTTACGGATATAACTCATTTTTGTAATCGGTTCTCCAACCTTCCATGCTACGAAAATATTATCCTTACTGGTAAAGAGGAAGTCCTGACCAGGTGTGTAAATATCGTATTCGTGCATTAACGACAGGTTATTGCGGGGTGTTTCTCCCTCGTGATATTGTTTTTTATTGAACGCCCATGTTAACTTCCCGTTGTATTTTAATTTACGATCGGTGGCTCCATAAGCCATATAACCGCTGGCAAATAAATGTTTGTGGAAGTTAGCGGTTGTCATCCCTCCAACTCGCATGCGGAAACCTTCAATCTGGTTTGCACTGAAAGTCGTGTTCATAGGTCCGAAGTCAAATTTACTTGTACTTCGGTCTTTGCCAGTCTGAACGTAGCCGGATATCAGGATTTCGGCAGTTTTTATCATTACATTGAAAGTCGGAACCTTTCGTAACTCTGCAAGCAAATCTTTTAAAGCGTTCTCTTTTTCCTTTAAAGGAACATGCCGATTAGCAACCCAAAAACTGTCAGGCTGATTAATTGCGCTTTCGAGAACGATGTTGCTTCCTAAAATATTAAATACTGAGTCTGGTGGACTTGAGAAGTTATAGCTATTGTAACTACGCATCTGATGTGCGTAAAGCTGTTGAGTACCTTTAATCACATAGAAATTAATGAAAGTATTTTCCTGATCAAGCACCCATGTGCTGTCAGGCATCTGCTTAAATTCCTGACTTATCCGAAGATTGTCTACAAAGTTCAGGTTAATATTTGAAGGTACGTTAAGCAGGAATTTTTTGATGGCATAATTACCATCCAGTGTAATGTATAATCTCCCTGTAAAACCATAACTCTGGCTGTTGAATGGAACGAAAGCCAAATCAACGCACTCGTTGTTGCCAACCATTACAGTATCCATGATGTAATACTTGTAATAGGAAGTTGCCAGTGCAGAGGAGAGTGGACTTACAAATCTATTTAATAATATGTTTATATTATTGTCGAATATGTTGATGCCTTGAAAAATCTCTTGCAAGTTAGCTGTGATGCCACCTTCATCCAGAGACTTATCTATTCCCTGTAATTTTTGCCCTTTGGTTATAATCTTCTCCGATTTCGGATCCTTACGATAATAAATATCGGATAAAGTTTCGCGGACAGAAACTGTAAGAATTGGTTTGCCATTAAATTCAGATGTATCCAGGTAGTTTTTGATAAAACTGAATTTCTTCAAAAACTTATTTTTATCAAGATTCGGATTAAAATTGTCTAGAGCGATACTTAG
This sequence comes from uncultured Macellibacteroides sp., assembly GCF_963667135.1. Classification (NCBI taxonomy): domain Bacteria; kingdom Pseudomonadati; phylum Bacteroidota; class Bacteroidia; order Bacteroidales; family Porphyromonadaceae; genus Macellibacteroides; species uncultured Macellibacteroides sp. Next base: position 2,897,941 of record NZ_OY762974.1, read on the forward strand.
TTTTTCGTATCGTTCGGATTGATAAGCATCTTTAGCTTCTATACGGTTTTCGTTTTTTCGATCAATTACATTTTTGATCAATTCTACCGCAGGATTATCTTTTTTTGTATACTTTTCTTTTTTAGGTTTGATAACAACTTCCGATATTTGGATAGATGTAGGGCGAATGAGTACAGAAAGCGCTTCGTTTTTCTTCCCCGAAGAAATAGAAACTCTTTTATTTTCGTATCCCAAAGAAGAAATCAACAACTTTGTAAGCCCTTTGTCATTTTGAACAGAGAATAGCCCATTATCGTCGGTCATTGTTCCGATCGTTGAATTCTCAAAAATCACTGACACATACGACATCGGTTCTCCTGTAATGGAATCTTTTACAATTCCAGATGCAGATGTAATTCGTTGAGCTAGTAAATTTGATGTGCTTGTCCCTGCCAATAGAAGGACAAATAGAAATATGTAACGGATAATTTTTGCCATTTAACGCTAATTGTTCCTTTAAGGAATAAAATTTGTACAAAGGTACAGGTTTTTTGATATATGAAAACATTTTGAGCTATTAATAATCTTTAATGGACAAAGAGGCTCTTTGAAACTTTTAATGAATCAAATGGAATCCTGAAAATTTTAATATAATTATGAACTTTCATAATTAGGACTTTGAGTTGTTAAAGTATATACTTTGGCGACTCAAAGTATATACTTCCAGACCAGAAAATACCGGGGGAAAATCGGCCTTTTATAGCCTTTTTTTCTCCTCTCCGGGAAAGTTTATATTAAAAACACCTTTCATTCCTTCACTTTTTGAGAAAAAACTGAAAATACATCCTCTTTTTGAAGGAGGAAAATTCATTTTGGATAATTAACCAGGTATTATTCGCAGGCAAATTAACTGTTATAGCTTTTGACTATAAAAATAAAAGCGTGATCTGACTGTATATTATTTTACCATGCCAAACCACGCTTTAATTATCACGTCTTTATTTGTTAGTTTCCATTATCAATCTGTTCCTGAACGATAGCATCAACAACGGCTACCGTAGTAAGATTCAGAATATCACGTGTTGAACTTTCAAGGTCTGTGAAATGAATTGGTTTATTTAATCCCATCTGAATCGGACCGATTGATTCAACAACACCCATTTCAAGTAGTAATTTGTAAGCGCTGTTGGCAGAGCTTAAATTGGGGAATATCAATGTATTAACATCCTTTCCTTTGATTTTGTTAAAAGGATAGGTATCGTCTCTTAATTTCTTGTTGAGTGCGAAGTTAACCTGCATTTCTCCATCTATCTGAATTTCAGGATAATTATTATGTAGGTGAGTGATCGCATCACGAACCTTTAACGGACTTCCTTGTTTGTCTGCACCGAAATTCGAATAAGAGATCATCGCCATAGTAGGTTCATGAGCGAAAAACTTTACAGAATCGTGGGTGAGGCGAGCAATGTCAATCAGTACTTCGGCGGACGGATGTCTGTTAACCAACGTATCTGCCATAAAAAATGTACCTTTTTTCGAAGTAACAATGTTCATCGCTCCGAAATGTTTGTATGAAGGGCGAATACCGATAATCTGCTCAGCCAATTTAGTCGTTTCCGAATAGCGGCTGTATACACCGGTTATAAATGCATCAGCGTCTCCGGCTGCAACCATCATCATACCAAAGCAGTTGCGGTCATACATTTTTTCACTTGCTTCTGCAAAAGTTAATCCTTCACGTTCTTTCTTGTTTAGCAGCATTTCTGCATATTTAAGACGACGGTCAGATTCCCGGTCATGACGCAAATTAACTATTTCCATCCCTTCGAGGCTGATGTTTTCTTCTTTAGCGATTTTTTCAAGTCGCTCCTCGTTACCTAAAAGAATAGGGAAACAGATTCCTTCTGCTTTTGCTTCTGCAGCAGCTTTCAGCATATTAACATGATTGGCTTCGGCAAAAACAACACGTTTGGGATTGGCTTTAGCCATATCTGTAAACGAACGCAGCATTTTGTTGTCGTATCCCATCATTTCGCGCAGATGGTTTTCGTATAGATTCCAGTCTGTTATGGTTTTACGAGCTACACCAGATTCTATAGCCGCTTTTGCAACAGCAGTTGACACCCTGGTAAGTAAACGCGGATCAAGAGCTTTTGGGAGAATATAATCTCTACCAAAACTCATGCGTTTAAGCTTGTAAGCTGCATTTACAACGTCGGGAACAGGTTCTTTGGCCAATCCGGCAATTGCTTTTACCGCGGCTAATTTCATCTCTTCGTTGATGGCTTTCGCTCTTACGTCAAGTGCTCCACGGAATATATAAGGGAAACCAAGTACGTTATTTATTTGATTCGGATAATCTGATCGTCCGGTTGCAAAAATTAAATCTTTTCTAGAAGCCATTGCTTCGCTGTACGCTATTTCGGGATTTGGATTTGCCAGTGCGAATACGATCGGATTTTCGTTCATGGTCTGAACCATTTCCTTCGTTAATACATCGGCAACCGAGAGGCCTAAGAATACATCTGCTCCAACAATAGCTTCAGCCAAAGTATTAACATCTAATGATGTGGCGAATACTTTTTTTGATGCATTCAAGTCAGTCCGTCTGGTTGAAATAACACCTTTGCTATCACACATAATTATGTTTTCCATCTTTGCCCCAAGCATCACGTATAACTTGGTACAAGAAGTCGATGCAGCTCCAGCTCCATTCACGACGATTCTCACTTCATCAATCTTTTTACCCGCAATTTCAAGCGCATTAATCAAGCCGGCACCAGAGATAATGGCAGTACCATGCTGATCATCATGCATAACCGGTATGTCGAGCTCTGCTTTAAGCCTGGTTTCAATTTCAAAACATTCGGGAGCCTTTATATCTTCAAGATTAATACCTCCAAAGGTAGGAGCAATGGCTTTTACAGTCTGTATAAATTTGTCAGGATTCTTTTCATCCACTTCTATGTCGAAAACATCGATCCCTGCGAATATTTTAAATAAGAGGCCTTTTCCTTCCATAACAGGTTTACCAGCCAAAGGACCTATATCTCCTAAACCTAATACGGCTGTTCCGTTTGAAATAACAGCAACAAGATTCCCTTTTGCTGTATATTCGTATGCATCTTCCGGATTCTTTTCAATTTCAAGACATGGTTCTGCTACACCTGGTGAATAAGCAAGGGACAAATCAGCCTGTGTACTATATGGTTTAGTGGGAACAACTTCTATTTTCCCTGGCTTACCTTCGGAGTGATACCGAAGAGCATCTTCTTTTGTAATTTTTGCCATCGATTTACTAAATATATTGATATTATTATAATTTGATTCTAGTGTGATTATTCTGTTGGTTACGCAGACAAAAGTAACAAATTATTATATATAACCTATGATTTGCTATCAAATAGTTTGTCGATATTTTAAATATCAAATAAGTCGTAACTGTCAGTTAATGTTTTAGTAAAAAAAACAGGGAGGAAAATACTAATTATTTTCCTCCCATAATAACTTAATTGAATGTGAATGAGTTAATATCCGAATATTTCTTCCTGACTTAACCGTTGTATTGGACCGTAAGTTGATAGCTTTTTCATATCCAATTCCTTTTCGTCCCCAAGTATGCAATAGATATAATTCCGTCCTTTAATCCATTTTTCCTGAAAAGCCTTTAAATCAGCTAAAGTCATAGTTTGAGCTTGTTCAAATAATTCTTTTCTATTGTCGTGCTTCATCCCAAGATCAGTTGCCTGAATATAAGCCCAAAGTACATCCGATTTGATTATTCTTTCAGTGCGCAGACGAGTAATCAGCGCGTCTTTAGCCAGATTAAATGCTTTTTCGGAAAGAGGCATATCGTTAATAATGGAATCGAAAGCCTTAAGTGCGTCGTCCATTTTATCATTTTGGGTAGCTATGAACGTCCTGAAGATGTATGGATACTTAAGTTTTGAAGGTGTAATAAGATATGCGCCTGCCGAGTATGCCAATCCTCTTGCCTCACGCATTTCCTGGAAGACAATTGCATTCATACTTCCGGAAAAATATTCGTTGTACATTGACATTGCAGGGTTTATCGCCTCATCAAAAGATTCTCCCCGGTTAGATATCATTGACATATAGATCTGTTTTGCATCATATTTTGCCAGTAATACTTTTGGTTCGGTTATCATTTGTTGTTTGAATTCGATGCCTTCGGGTATCGGTAGTAATGTGTTCGGAACCCGGTGAAGACGGTTTATTTCGGTAGTGAAGGTTTCCTGCGTCATAGGTCCGTAGTACAAAATCCGATGCTGAAAAGAAGTAATCGAATGAATCTTTTTGACTAATTCTTCAGGATTTAATTGCTTTAGCTCGGATGCTGAAGGGATGTTGACCTCGGGCGATTTACTGCCCCATATGCCATATTGCGTTAATTTATTGAAGTTCGTGCTTTGGTTTAACTTGGCATCACCCCGGCTTTTTAATATATCTCCGGCTAAATTTGTGTAGGCTTCTTTATTAACCTGTGCATCAGCAAGAAGCTGTTCGAATAATTGCAAAGCTTTTGTTGTATTTTCTCCCAGACCACTCAGTGTTACATATACTCTTTCGTTACTGCTAAATACATCGAACGAGCAGGCTAATTTGTAAAACTCCGATTGAATTTGCTTAGGTGTCATTGTGGAAGTTCCCAAATACTTCAAATACTGAAATGCCGTTCCCAGCAACTTATCATTGTTGTTTCCCATCTCGAATACATACTGAATATAAAAGAGATCATTGGTTATATTCTGTTTGTATAAAACAGGGACATCCGATTTTACTTTAAATTGAGCCAGATCTTTACTGAAATCGAGAAATACTGGTTCAATTGGAGTAACTTTCGCCGCTTTTATTTCTTCAAGGAAAGCACTGCTCGTATCCCTGTTCATAAAAATAGGCGTAATTGTAGGTTTGGTTATTTTTAACTCGTTTGAATCCTTTCCCTGACGTTTATAAATGACCGCATAGTTGTTTCCAAAATTCTTTTTTGCGAAATCAACCAGTTCGTTTTTAGTAATTTTACTTGTGCGATCTAGCTTACTGATCGCCAATTTCCAGTCGACGCCATTAATAAATGAATTGACAAACCAATCGGCTATGCCTGCATTACTCTCCATACGGTAAATCTGGTATAGTTTCAGGTTGTTAATTGAGGCTTCAATGAGCGACTCATCAAAATCACCTTTTTTAAGCTTTTCGATTTCGCCAAGCAGTAGTTCTTTTGCCTGATCAAGAGTCTGTCCCTGTTTTGGGGTAGCCTGCATAATGAAAGAACAATAGTCGGCCATGGAGTAAGTACCGGCGTTGGCTTTCAATATTTTCTGTTGCTGAATCAGATTTAAATCAATAAGGCCAGCCTGACCGTTACTCATTATTTGTCCGATTAAGTCAAGCATGCCGGTAGAGTCTGCAGCAACTCCCGGAAAGCGCCATCCAAGAACCAGATTTTCAGCCTCCAGTCCTAAAACTTCAGCTTGTACAGGTTGAGTAATTTCTGCTTCTTTAGGAAGACTAACTGATGGTAAGGAATCATTTTTTTGTAATCCCCCAAAATGAGTATTGATAATGGCTATCATTTGGTCAGGATCAAAATCACCGGATAGACAGATGGCCATATTATTAGGTACATACCATGTTTTGTAATACTCCTTGATTGCTTTAATAGATGGATTCTTTAAATGTTCCTGAGTTCCCAAAACTGTTTGTGTTCCATAGGGATGGTTTGGGAAAAGGGCTGAAAGTAATTTCTCATAAACCTTTCGGGAGTCTCGGGTAAGCGACATGTTTTTTTCTTCGTATACAGTTTCTAGTTCTGTATGAAATCCTCTTATAACGTTGTCGGAAAAACGTTCTGCCTGAATTTTCGCCCAGTTCTCAATCTGGTTCGACGGAATGTCTTCGGTGTAGACAGTCATATCGAATCCTGTGTAGGCATTTGTTCCGTTTGCTCCAATCGCCGCCATCAGTTTGTCGTATTCGTTAGGAATGGACAGTTTAGAGGCTTTGTACGATATGCTGTCTATTTGTTTGTACAAAGCCTTGCGCTCGGCATCGTCGGTGGTTTTTCTGTAAATTTCGAAAAGGCGCTCTATTTCATCGAGCATGGGCTTTTCTTGTTCGAAATTTTGAGTACCGAATTTTTGAGTACCTTTAAACATTAAATGTTCAAAGTAATGGGCGAGACCAGTGTTTGAAGACGGGTCGTTCTTCCCTCCTACACGTACGGCAATGTAGGTTTGGATTCGGGGAGTTTCTTTGTTAACCGACATGTAGACTTTTAGTCCATTGTCTAAAGTGTAGATTCGGGTTTTGAGCGGATCATTGGGAACAGTTTCATACGGGAGCGTAGATTTACTACACGCACTAATTAAAAAAATGAAAATGGAAAGCTGAATTAGTTGAATGATTCTTTTCATAAGGTTGTGATATAGATGATTTTACAAACATAGTAATTAGTTTTACATTTATCAAATAAAAAATGTTATCTTTGCATAGAAAATAATTAACGGTTAGTGAAACAAACGCTGCGGACATATCTTAAGTGGTTTTTACCAGTTCTTTTTGTGACATATTACGGCTTTATTACGCTGTTTATGCACACTCACATCGAGAACGGTGTTACAATTGTTCACTCTCATCCTTTTCACAACCAGGCTAATGGCCCCAGTCATCACCATACATTATCTGAGATACAGCTTTTTAATGCATTGTCGCATATAAACATTGCTGATGGAGCAGTTCATTCGCTCGATGTTCATTTATATTTTGCCCCTTTTCAATCTTTAATAACCCAACCAGTTTGCCCGGGTTATATTTCTCAGTTTTCATGTAGTACATTATTACGTGCTCCTCCTTTAAGAGGATAAATACCAGCTTTCTTTTTTCCGAATTACCGGGAATACTCCAGGGTTTTGTCTGCTAAAGACAAAGCTTAAAGCCTATTTATTTTTAAATACGTAATAATATAATAATGAATAAGATTATAACTCTCATGTTGTGTCTGTGCTGTCCCTTCTGGACTATGCAGGCTGCCGATGAACCCGTATTAAACCCTTCAGATGCAAATATTGTCGGTCATATTATTGATAAAAAGAGTGGTGAGCATCTTCCCTTTATAAATGTTTTCTTACAGGGAACAACCATAGGTACCGTATCTGACGGAACCGGTCATTATTACCTTAAAAATCTGCCTGAAGGTAAATTTACGCTGGTAATGAAATCTGTCGGGTTCAAGACTATCGAAAAAGTGATTGTTTCTAAAAAAGGCAAGACGCTCGAAATTAACTTTCAAACGGAAGAGGACGCGGTCTCTTTAGATGGGGTAGTTGTTTCGGCAAACCGGAATGAAACAACCCGTCGTTTGGCGCCTTCTCTGGTAAATGTACTGGATACAAAGGTGTTCGAGAGAGCAAATGCGACAAGTTTGGCAGATGGATTAAACTTTCAACCAGGAGTGAGGGTGGAAAACAACTGTCAGAATTGTGGATTTCAACAAGTTCGTATTAACGGACTGGAGGGACCTTACACACAGATATTAATCGACAGCCGCTCTATTTTTAGTGCGTTGACCGGAGTGTATGGCCTCGAACAAATCCCAGCCAATATGATCGAACGGGTTGAAGTAATGCGTGGGGGTGGTTCGGCCTTGTTCGGCTCTTCTGCAATTGCAGGTACAATAAATATAATAACTAAGGAACCTCAAAGAAATTCTGCTCAACTGGCTCATTCGCTAACAATGATTGGCGGAAGCAGACCAGATAATAATACAACTCTAAATGCATCGCTGGTTACAGACGATCATAAAGCGGGCGTGTATATTTTCGGACAGAACCGTACCCGTTCTGCTTACGACCACGATGGTGATGGTTTTTCGGAGATTGGTCATCTGAATGCTAAAACAGTTGGTTTTCGTTCTTATATTAAAACTGGCACTTACTCTAAGTTAACGTTCGAATATCATAACATAAGCGAATTTCGCAGAGGAGGAAATAATCTCGATTTACCTCCTCACGAAACTGATATAACGGAGCAGACCGAACATAATATTAATGGTGGAGGGTTGAAGTTTGATCTCTTCTCTAAAGATTATAAGCATCGGTTGAATGTGTATGCATCATCACAACACACCAAACGTCAGAGTTATTATGGTGCTGGAAAGGATCCTAATGCCTATGGACATACGACCGACCTTACATTTATTGGTGGAGCACAATATGCTTACGAATGGGCTAATTGTCTTTTTATGCCCGCCGAATTTACAGGCGGTGCTGAGTATAGCCACGATAATTTAGAAGATGTGATGATTGGATACAATCGTACTATTGCTCAAAAAGTCAACATAGGAAGTGTCTTTCTACAGAACGAATGGAAAAATACCCGTTGGAGTTTTCTTGTTGGAGGCCGATTTGATAAACATAATCTTATAGATCATCTGATAATTAGTCCACGGGCTAATCTTCGTTATAACCCGACTAAAGATATCAATCTTCGCCTTTCGTATTCAAGTGGTTTCCGTGCACCTCAGGCTTTCGACGAAGATTTGCATATCACAGCTGTTGGAGGAGATGTCGCAATAATTCAAATATCTCCAAATCTTAAAGAAGAAAAGTCTCAGAGCATAAGCGCCTCGGCCGATTTCTATAACCGTTTTGACGAAGTTCAGACTAATTTTCTTATAGAAGGATTTTATACGGATTTAAGCGATGTTTTTTTGCTTGAACAGATTGGACGCGACGACCAGAATAATCTTTTGCTGGAACGCCGTAATGGAGAAGGTGCCCGTGTAATGGGCGTAAATTTGGAAGGAAAACTCGCATTCGAGTGGATTCAACTTCAGGCAGGTGCTACATTACAGCGGAGCCGATATAAAGAGCCTGAACATTGGAGTGATAATCCGACGCTGAAACCTCAGAAAAAAATGTTCCGATCGCCGGATGTATACGGCTATGTAACTTCTTCATTTAATCCGCTTAAGAAACTTTCTCTTTCACTAACAGGAACTTATACAGGCGGTATGCTGGTTCAGCACTTTGCCGGGTATGTTCCGGAGGACCGTGAAGAGAAGACGCCTGATTTTGTGGATATGAGTCTGAAGCTTGCGTACGATTTCCCCTTGTTAACCAGCGGAACGCTTCAAATTAACGCAGGGATTCAGAACATATTTGACTCTTATCAAAGTGATTTCGATAAAGGAGGAAGTCGTGATGCGGGTTATGTATACGGACCAGCTCTTCCACGAAGTTATTTTGTGGGATGTAAAATTATCTATTAAAGAATTAATAAAAAAAGGGCGAATTCATTTGGATGAATTCGCCCTTTTTTTAGTTCGAAGAAAGTATATTATTTAACCAGAGGTTAACGGGTCCCCAGATCATCATACAATGTTTGTAATAGAGCTTTTCCTTTCTTTAGCCGAGTCTCGTTTCCAGCTTCTGGTTTAAGAATCAACGGTCTTTCTGCTTCGCAGTTATATACTGAGACGCCAGTCGTATCTATAAATCCAAATCCATTATTATAGCTATAGAATGCATACGAAGGCTGTACACTATCCATCAAGTTCTTGCTAAATGTAAATTTATTGTGCGGAATTCCAAGTTGCCAAAGCAACGTTGCAGCAAGGTCTGTCTGATTACCATATCCCGATACTATTCGAGGTTCCTTTATAGCTCCTCCCAGCCAAAGCATGGGGATGCGATAACGCTTAGGATCATGCTCTTTTACTGAATCCGGATATTTAAACCCATGATCAGACACTAATATAATAAGAGTATTATCCCAAAGCGGTAATGCCTTTATTTTATCAATAAAATTCCCCAGGCAACTGTCTGTAAATGCTACAGAGTTCAGGTAGGGATCTTTAAGTCTTTTGTATGGAACTTCGAAGGGCTCGTGGCTGCTTATAGTAAGAAATGTACTGAAGAATGGCTCTTTTCTACTTCCATCCTTTAATGTTTTGTAAAGATGAGTAAAGGTAATGTCATCGTTTGCTCCCCATTTAGACAGTCGGCTTGATAGCGGGAAATCTTTGTCGGCAGTAATTTTACTATATCCTGAGCTAAAGAAGTAACTTTGCATATTAGTGAAGTTAATATCTCCCCCATAAAGCATGTCTGAAGTATATCCTTTCGTTTGGAGTGATTTAGCAATGGAGGGAAGAGTCTGGCTTTTTGCAGGATACTTCATTATTGAAGTAGTAGGTTGTGCCAGGTATCCATTTAATACGGCAACTAATCCTCTGTCAGTTCTAAATGAATTAGCATAAAGATTGGTGAATAAAATTCCTTCCTTACTTAATTTATTCAGATTCGGAGTTACTCCTGCTTCTCCGCCTAGCGATTCTATAGCATTGGCAGAAAAACTTTCCATCAGAATTAGCAAAATATTGGGATGTTTTGTAGAAAGCAACGAAGGAATCGAGTCGCCTTGCGGATGACCTGTCATTTCTTTAAATGTTTTACTGCGATCCGACTCTGATAAGTAGTTGTATTGAGATGCAAAATCCTGCTGTTTGGAAAGAGAGGCAAGAAAACTGAAACAAGGATTAATAGCCGAATGATTTAAAAACTGGTTATTGCTATAATATACCATTCCCACATTAGCTGTAGAAGTTGTTACCCCTCCTCGAATCGGGATAAATAAAATTCCACCTAATACAAGTAGTCTAAATGAATTGTGAAGCTCTTTTTTTACATGAACTTCAGGTATAAGAGGCAGTATATATCTTCTTAATAGCCAAAATATACCATACGTATAAACAAAAAACACCAGTGTTTGTAGTATCAACGTACTGGCAGGAGCACTGGCAAGTGCATCACCAGGCGACTGTAAATAGAAGAGAGGGGTTGCGTCAAGTCTGAACCCCCAATAAGGATACAAAGCAATGTCTACCACAAAGATAAGTGCAATTATTATTGATATCAAAAAGAAATACCCTTTTAAAATTGATGAGATATACCGTCCGGGAATCCAAACGGATAGTAACGTGAATAACAAGGGTATTACGGTAAGATATCCTGAAACCGTTGCATCGAGCTTAAGTCCATGAATCATTACCTGTATATAATCCATCACTGAAAGTGCTCCGCCAATCGAATGGTTATACAACATAAATACTGGTTTTTGCATAGCAAAGACCAGTATGAATGTTATGAAGCACGCAAATAGAAACAATACTCTTTTTTTCATTCTGCAATGCGCTTGTTCTTTTATCTATACATCCGCTGTTTCATTTCAGCAACAATAGGATCAACTATATAGTCGTCGTAATCCATAATCTTGTCAATTATACCATTCGGTGTGAGTTCGATTACACGGTTGGCAACAGTCTGAATAAATTCATGGTCATGACTGGAGAACAGTACATTTCCTTTGAATGTCTTCAATGTATTATTGAATGCCTGAATAGATTCCATATCAAGGTGATTGGTAGGAGAATCTAAAATCATAGTATTGGCATTCTTAAGCATCATTCGTGAAATCATGCATCGCATTTTTTCACCACCGGAAAGAACACTTGCCTTTTTAAGCACCTCCTCACCAGAGAAAAGCATTTTTCCAAGAAATCCTTTCAGATATACTTCGTTTGTATCTTCAGCAAACTGGGAAAGCCAGTCGATAAGATTCAGATCCGTATTGAAATACTGGGTATTTTCCAAAGGAAGATAAGCTGTTGTAATGGTTTGTCCCCATTCAAAAGAGCCTTCATAGTCATTGTCTTCATCATTGATGATGTTAAACAAGGCTGTCATGGCACGTGGGTCGTGACTAATAAATACCACTTTATCATCCTTTTCAATATTGAAGTTAACATCTTTAAAAAGTGTAACCCCTTCAATTGATTTTGATAAGCCCTTTACCTCAAGAATACGATTACCTGGTTCACGTGAAGGTGTAAAGATTATACCCGGGTAACGACGGGAAGAAGCCTGAATTTCTTCAATATTCAACTTTTCAATCATCTTCTTGCGGCTGGTAGTCTGTTTTGATTTAGCCACATTGGCACTGAAACGGCGAATAAACTCTTCAAGTTCTTTCTTCTTTTCTTCTGCTTTCTTGTTTTGTTGTTGTTGCTGACGCAGGGCAAGCTGACTTGATTCGTACCAGAAGCTATAGTTGCCGGCGAATTGTTTTACTTTGCCAAAATCAATATCAACAGTGTGAGTACATACCGAATCAAGGAAGTGACGGTCGTGAGATACTACCAATACCGTATTTTCAAATTCACCCAGATAGTGCTCTAGCCAGGAAACTGTTTCAAGGTCAAGGTCATTGGTTGGCTCATCCAGTAACAAGTTGTCAGGCTTACCAAACAAAGCTCTCGCCAAAAGAACACGTACCTTTTGTTTACCGCTCAGGTCTTTCATTATGCTGTAGTGAATATCTTCAGTGATACCTAAGCCGCTTAAAAGATTGCCTGCGTCACTTTCTGCATTCCATCCTTCCATTTCTGCAAACTTCTCTTCCAGTTCTGAAACCCTGATACCATCAGCATCAGAAAAATCAGGTTTTTCGTAAAGTGCGTTCTTTTCCTGAATGATGCTCCATAGGATGGTGTGTCCCATGATAACCGTATCCATAACACTAAATTCGTCGTATGCAAAGTGGTCCTGACTAAGAACAGAAAGCCGTTCTCCCGGGCCCAAAGAAATAGATCCGCGAGTTGGGTCAAGTTGTCCGCTGATAACCCGGAGCAGAGTTGATTTTCCGGCGCCGTTGGCTCCAATAATACCGTAGCAGTTGCCCGGTGTAAACTTTAAATTCACGTCCTGAAACAATGCGCGTTTTCCGAATTGTACATCCAGATTGTTAACCGTAATCATATATGTATACCTATTAATTGCAATTGAGTCCGCAAAGGTAGTAAAAATTAGATGGATAGACAAAAAAATGCTGCATCTGCATAATAGATATGCAGCTTTCATGTGATTGTTTTCATCTTACTTATATAAAGAAATTAAAAGAAATCTTTAAGTAGTATATCAAAAAATAATTATACGTTAAATAGTATATATTTTGATTTTTGTATTATAATACTGATTATATTTGTACATTAAATATAGTATAAACTTTTTATTAGGAGTGAAATTAAACCATAGCCCTGTAAAAGTAGTCTAAAGTATAATAAATAAATGTGAGGAGGATAATTTATGAAACCCATTAAACTAACATCGATGCTTCTGATGCTTCTGGTTGCAGCTACTGCTTTCGGACAGGGAGAATTTTATGATGATGTATATTTTCCTTCTGGGAAGAAAGTGAAAAAAGAACAGAAAGAAGTTAAAAAGGTTATAGAACCCCAAAAACAAACTCAGCGAACTGTAACGGCTAATAATGCTGATTTGTCTGCTGTTAATGTTAAATCTGGTCTTACTGAAGACGAGGTTGATGCTTACAATCGTCGTAATTTGAAGGATAATGAAGAATTAACTTACGAAGACGAAGGTTTATATGCAGAAGATGACACTGTAGTTGTTGATGAACGCCGTTCTGATACAGAATATAGTGAACGTATCATTCGCTATCATTCTCCGAGTAAGGTGACTATTGCAGGTGCTGATAATGTAAATATCTACCTGAGTGATGGTTATTATGGATATGGTTATGAAACAGAATATTCTGATGCTGGTTCCAATGTGAACTTTAATATTAATGTTGGAAATAGTTGGGGATGGGGATCTCCTTGGTATGGAGGTTATTCTTCCTGGTACGACCCATGGTATTACAGTCCTTGGTCCTATAATTCATGGTACGGCCCGTCTTGGGGTTGGGGTGGTTTTTATAGCCCATGGTATTACAGTTCTTGGTATGGCCCATCCTGGGGATGGGGTGGAAGTTACTGGGGTGGCTACGGCGGCTATTATGGACACAGCCATGGAGGCTATTATGGAGGAGGCGGTTATTATTCATCACCTTACACGCATTCTCCTAATGGACGTGCAACTGCAGGTCGTAATACGAGCGGCCGTTCAAGCAGATCATCTGTATCAGGAAGTGATATGGGATTGCGTAGTAGCTCCAGAAGTTCTTCTGTAAGAAGTTCAGTTAGCTCAGACCGGTCAGAGTCAATTATAAATAATCGTTCAAGCCGTTCTTCTTCAGTTCGTTCTTCTTCAGGAACAACACCTAGTGTTCGTTCTTCCGAAGGAACAACGAATCGGAGTGTACGTTCAGGTGATGTTATTCGTAGATCGGATGAAGCAAGTACACGTACCAGAACTATTCGCAGTGAATCTCCAAATAATACATCTACAAGACAATATACTCCTTCAAGAAGCAGTAGCAGCCGTTCTTCGTCCTATTCTTCCCAACCGGCAAGTACAAGAAGTAGCGAAAGTTATACTCCTTCAAGAAGCAGTAGTTCACAGAGCAGTGGTTCTTACAGCAACTCTTCCTCAAGCAGCAGCCGTTCAAGCGGAAGCGGAAGCAGTGGCAGCAGTAGCGGAGGTGGAAGCAGTCGCTCTGGCGGAGGTCGCCGGTAATAGTCGGTCGTTAAAAGAGAGTAGAAAGAATAGTATTAGTTGATAAAAAACTTAACGTAATGAAGAAAATTGTTTGCTTAGTTGCAACAGCATTGTTCCTTTCGGGTGCAGCTGCATTTGCTCAGGGAGAGATGGATGCTTTCAAATATTCACTTGGAGATTTGAATGGTACTGCTCGTTATTTAGGAATGGGAGGAGCTTTCGGAGCTTTAGGTGGAGATATTTCAGCCATGAATTCGAATCCTGCGGGCTTAGGTATTTACCGTAGTTCTGAAGTTGTTGGAACGCTGAGCCTTTCTACTATTGACACCAAGTCTGATTGGTCGGGTAGTGTAGCCAAAGATGATAAATCAAAGGTGAGCTTTGACAACTTTGCTTATGTAGGTTATTTCCCTACAGCCAATGAGTCCGGAATAATGAGCTGGAATATCGGTATCTCTTATAACAGGCTAAAGAATTTTAACCGCAATTATCGTATATCCGGATCTCAGGCTTATTCTATGGCAGACTATGTAGCCGATAAAGCCTATGGTATTAATGAAGCCGATTTGATTTATAAAGAAGGCTCTTACGATCCTTATAATAATGCAAACTTGCCCTGGATGCCTGTACTTGGGTACGAAGGTGGTTATTTTGGATCTTATCCCGGTACTGATTCTGAATATCATTCAGGTTTTGGTGAAATGGGAAATAACGAACAATGGAATGGATATAGTCCTGAAAGAACTTCATTGAATGTGACTGAAAAGGGAGCGGTAGATCAGTATAACTTTTCTTTTGCAACCAATATCTCCAATGTTGTTTTCATTGGTGCTAATCTCGCGGTGACTGACATTAACTACAGCACCAGGACCATTTACGATGAAAAATTTTCCGGAGGAGATCATCTTTATCTTGATAATGCTTTAAGCAGTGAAGGGACTGGCTACTCGGTTAACGTAGGAACAATTGTAAGACCTGTTGATTTCCTCCGTTTAGGTGTAGCATATAATTCACCTACATGGTATAAAATGACAGATTATTTCCATGCAGATGCGGGAACCAGTATTGCTCAGTATGATCCGGCAAAGATGGATGCGTCTACACCCGATAAGATGTATTCCGATTATGAGCTTCGCACACCAGATAAGTGGATTTTCAGTGCTGCAGCGGTTATTGAACAGTATGGATTGATCAGTGTAGATTATGAAATTGCGAACTATAAGGGAATGCGATTGTATGATTATAACGGAGATGCATCTCCTGATAATGAATATATCAAACAGGATTTTGGGACAGGAAATATGTTGAAGATAGGTGCAGAATTTAAAGTAACTCCACAGTTCGCTGTACGTGCTGGTGGAGCATGGCAATCCAGTCCTGTAAATACAGGACTTAAAAACGGTGATGTTGAGGTTCTTACCGCAGGTACACTTCCTCATTATACGGTTGATAAGGGAGTTAATTATTTTACTGTAGGGTTAGGTTATCGTTTTACGCCTAATTTTTATAGTGATATTGCCTGTGTTTTCAAAACACATAAAGAAGATGCGTATATGTTTTCCAGAACTTTTTTGGATAATGGAGATTTAAAGGTAGATTCTACTCCAGCTTCTTTAAAAACCAATACAACTCGTGTTGCACTTACTCTAGGATATAAATTCTGATAAAATAGGGTTTTGTTGTCTAATGTCCCCAGTTCGTACATGAAAAGTACGGGTAGGGGACATTTCTTTTAAATAGAATAAGAAATGTTTGTAAGTCTTAATTTATCTTCGTTATTTTGTCTTAAAGATTATTATTAAACAAATAAAAACCCCTCAGCCTATTGCATATCATTACTCAATAATATTTAATACATAGAAGTAATGAACAGATTTGAATCCATGACCGATGAAACATTGGTTACGATGTATGCACAAGGCAATAATTCTGCTTTTGATGTTCTGTTAAATCGCTATAAAAGCAGTATTCATTCTTATATTTATTTTATCGTACGTAACAAAGATCTTGCAGAAGATATCTTCCAGGAAACTTTCGTCAAGGTGATTATTACCATTAAACAAGGTCGATATACCGATAATGGAAAGTTCAAAGCATGGATAACCCGTATTGCTCACAATCTTATAATAGACTATTTCCGTCAGGAACGTAGCGAAAATACAATTTCCAACGATGATGTAGAAGTGGATTTGTTTAATAATAGTAAGCTTTGTGACTCTACAATTGAAGATGCAATGATTCGTGGGCAAGTGCTTTCGGACGTTAAGAAATTGGTTAAACACCTTCCTGACAATCAACGTGAAGTTCTTGAGATGCGTTACTACCAGGATCTGAGTTTTAAGGAAATAGCAGATCTTACCGGAGTAAGCATTAATACAGCCCTTGGTCGCATGCGTTATGCTATTTTAAATATGAGGAAAATGGCTGAGGAACATAACATGGAACTATCATTGATTTAAATAACCTTAAATAATTGTATTCATACAATATGGAATAATAAAAGGCGTTATTATTTAAACGAATTAATAATGACGCCTATGAAAATTTATTCTACACAAAGTATGGAAGAGCAGAAAGAAGCTCTGGATTATTTGGATAGTAAAGATTTTGGATCTGGTCCATCTGACAACACGTTGGATTTGATAAGAAAATTAGCCCGTGTTTTCTATGTAGCTCCTGTTCAATCATCAGACTTGTCTGTCATTTTTATGAATTAATTTCCTTTTTCTCTATCTTTGCAAAAAAACAAAAGGAAATATGAATCATAAAATTGCTCCATCTTTACTTGCCGCCGATTTTCTTAATCTTCAGCGCGATGTGGAGATGATTAACGGAAGTGAAGCCGATTGGTTACATCTGGATATTATGGATGGGGTTTTTGTTCCTAATATTTCTTTCGGGTTTCCAATTTTGGAGGCGCTGAAAGGAGTATGTAAAAAACCCATGGATGTTCATTTAATGATAGTCGAGCCTCATAAATTCATTAATGAAGTTGCTGCTACAGGTGCTTATATGATGAATGTGCATTATGAAGCCTGTACACATCTTCATCGGACAATAGCTGCAATAAAGGAAGCTGGCATGAAAGCCGGAGTCACTCTTAATCCTCATACACCGGTTTCTTTATTGGAAGATATTATTTATGATGTGGATATGGTATTGCTTATGTCCGTGAATCCAGGATATGGTGGACAAAGGTTTATCGAACACTCGATTCAAAAAGTAAAAGAGTTAAAATCTCTGATTACCCGTAAAGAACTAAGTACGCTCATCGAAGTAGACGGAGGGGTTAACGCAGAAACAGGCAAACGTTTATTTGAAGCGGGAGCTGATGTATTGGTAGCCGGCAACTATGTTTTTAAATCGCCCGATCCTGTCGAAACCATCAGACAGTTAAAGGCTTTATAATAAGTTCATGATAAAAGAAATTAGAAAGCGGCCTTTTTTAAGGCTGCTTTTTTTTTGGATAACCGGAATCTTACTTCAAAATAACCTCCCCTGCAGATTATATTCGTGGGGATTGTTAGCTTTAGGGTTGGCTATTATAGTCTGTACTCAGCATTCGCGGATCAGATTCCGTTACGAATATAACTGGTTATGGGGATCCGGATTTTCCTGCCTGGTTCTTTTTATTTCTATTCAAACGATGGCCTTTTCTTCAGATAAATTGAAATGGAGCTTACCCGTAAGCGAGAAAATTACGGTAGTAGCCGAACTTACCGATTCTCCCTCCGAAAAAAACCGATCCTATTTATGTGATATGAAACTTATCGCACAACTACCAGACGGAAACCCTTTGTCGGGTCAGCGTGTACAGGTTTATTTTCCAAAAGATAGTATGCTATTTTCCTTGTTACCAGGAGATTTATTACTGTTGAATATGTCTTTTATGCCTCCTGGTCATAGAAATGAACCCTTGGGATATCTGAATTACCTGCGTTCCAATCAAATTGTAGCTTCGGGATATTGTCCTTCGGGCAGCTGGACTCAATTGCCAAGGGCAGACACCTCATTTTCAATAAGATATTATGCACTGCATATTAGACATAAACTAGTAAAACAAATAGAAAAGCTTTCTTTAACGGATACTGAAAAGGCTATTCTTTCTGCACTGACTTTTGGTTATAAATCGGCCGTCGATAAAGAAACAATGTCCGATTTTTCAACAACCGGTGTTATGCATATTATCTCAGTAAGCGGTTTTCATGTGGCTATTGTTTGTGCTTTCATCTCTTTTTTAATGTCGTTCTTTCCAAATACTATCGGATTTCATTTGCTTAGGTATGGTGTTACCGTTGCGGTGGTTTGGGGATTTGTTTATGTTTCTGGCTTGTCATCTCCCGCAGTACGAGCAGGACTGATGTTGACATTCTTTCTTACAGGCCGACTTCTTTCCAGGCGAGCAGACAGTTACAATATTCTTGCTGCCTCGGCTTTTATAATGCTTGTTTACAATCCTTATTATTTGTTCGATACAGGTTTTCAGTTAAGTTATATAGCGGTATTTTTTATTCTATATTTGCAGCCACGACTAAACCGCCTTATCGAAATTAGAAATCCAATACTTTCAACACCATGGAGTTGGACAACTGTGACAGTTGCTGCACAGGCAGGGACTACTCCGCTCAGTCTATATGCGTTTGGGCGGTTCTCACTTGTTTTCTTACTTACAAATATACCGGTAGCAGCAATAGCAACTATATTGATTCCTCTTACATTAGGCTGGACAATATTTTCTCAATTAGTTCCGTCTTTAACCTGGCTGCAAATGATAGTAGAAAAGCTAACACGAAGTTTGCTATGGATTGTTACTTCTTTCGGTCGTATTCCCGGAGCTTCGTTTACATTTACAATAGGATTTATTGAAATGTTATTTGCATATGGCATAATTGGATTCTTGCTATTCTACATCCGTAGACGTACTCCTTTTTCATTGCTGGCAGGACTAAGTTGCTTGTTAATTATCCTTCTTATAATGCTTAAAGAAAGATTTGTATACTAAGGTACATAAAAAAATCGTACCTTTGGCATCGTAAAATAATACCCTATGATTACAAAAATCATTCACGAAGATAAGATTCAGAAAGCTCACAAATATGTTGAAAAAGGAGAGAGCTTTGTTATAATTACGCATGTTTCGCCCGATGGCGACGCCATTGGTTCGGCGTTGGGTTTATTCCATTTTCTGGGTGCTTATGGAAAAGACAATGTTTCGGTGATCGTTCCGAACGATTATCCCATGTTTCTTAAGTGGCTACCAGGTTCAAAAGATGTTACAATCTATGAAAAGTATTCTGAATTTGCCGATCAATTGATAGCAGATGCCGATGTGATCTTCTGTTTGGATTTTAATGATCCCAAACGTGTGGAAAAATTAGCCGATCCAATTCTCAAGTCTGAAGCCCGAAAGGTGTTGATTGACCATCATCTCAATCCGGTTGATTTTTGCAATGTCACCATGTCGTATCCCTCTATTTCCTCTACAAGTGAAATGGTATTTCGTTTTATTTGCCGTATGGGGCTTTTCGATCTTATCAGTAAAGAAGGAGCAGAGTGTATTTATGCTGGGATGATGACAGATACAGGCTCATTTACATATAACTCCAATCACCCAGAAATTTATACTATAATTGGAGAGCTTATTAAAAAAGGAATCGACAAGGATTTAATTTATAGAAGGATTAACCAGGTTTATTCGGAAGGCAGATTACGGTTGATGGGTTATTCTCTTTACGAAAAGATGAAGGTTTATCCCGAAAAACAAGCAGCATTGATTTCTTTGTCGATGGATGAGTTAAACCGATTTAATTATCAGACTGGGGATACTGAAGGGTTTGTAAATCTCCCTCTTAGTATCGATGGAATTTCCTTTACTGTTTTCATTCGTGAAGATACGGACTATGCCAAAATATCCCTTCGTTCGATTGGAGACTTTCCCTGTAACGAATTTGCATCTAAATATTTTAATGGAGGAGGACACAAAAATGCCTCAGGCGGCGAGTTTTACGGATCATTGGCTGATGCTATAAAAACATTTGAAGAGGGTTTGATACACTTTTATCCGAATAAAGCAGAAGATTTTGTGAAAGATAAGTAGGATGTTACGCTGATTATTTATCTTTGTCGTTCAATGTTAATATAAATGGCTAAACAGGCCGATAGAATCCCAAAATAAGAGATGAAAAAGAGTTTTAATATTCTGTTGATATTATGTGCTGCGCTTACGGTGGTATCGTGTGGCGATAAAACTAAATCCTATACCGACATGTTGAATGCGCAGGAAAAGGCTATCGAAACATTTATTCAGGAAAAAGGAATTAAGGTGTTGGACGAATATCCTGCCAACGGTGTATTTAAAGAGAATGAGTTTGTATTGTTGGACAATGATGTCTATATGAACGTTATAGATTCTGGTAACGGAACCCGTGCAGTTCTCAGCAAAACTACTGTTTTAACCCGTTTTAGGGGTAACCTGATGGTGACAGATACGGCTAGCTTCGAAAACTTCAGCAGCTGGAAATTTCCAGTTGAGTTTAAGTATGGTAATTACGGCACAGCCGTCGATAATAATGCTTTTAATGCATTTTTGAGCGAAGGACTGGGAACACCATTACAATATGTAGGCGATCGTGCTAAAGTAAAGTTAATTGTTCCTTTTCAGGCGGGAAGTACTCAGGGAACATATTCGCAACAAAGCTCTGGTACAGCTGTTTATTTTGATTTGGTTACATATCAATTTGATTAAATATAACTTATGACACTGATTAAATCTATTTCCGGTATTCGAGGTACGATTGGCGGCAAGCCGGAAGACGGCTTAAGTCCTTTGGCTATTGTTAAGTTTGTTGCCGCTTATGCTACCTTTATTAGAAAAAGCACAAAGATGGATTCCAACAAAATTGTTGTTGGAAGAGATGCCCGTATTTCGGGTCCTATGGTGAAACAAATTGTTTTGGGCACATTAACCGGTATGGGATTTGATGTAGTAGACATAGACCTTGCGACTACCCCTACTACAGAGATGGCTGTAACTATGGAAAAGGCTTGCGGAGGAATTATCCTGACTGCCAGTCATAATCCTAAACAGTGGAATGCGCTTAAATTATTGAATGAAAGAGGTGAATTCTTAAATGCAGAAGAGGGTAACGAAGTGCTTGAACTTGCGGCTTCGGAAGATTTTACCTTTGCTGAAGTTGATGCCCTTGGAAAAGTAACGGTAGATACTACCTACAAACAAAAACACATCGAGAGCGTTCTGAATCTTGAATTGGTGGATGTCGAAGCTATCAAGGCTGCTAACTTCCGTGTGGCTATTGATTGTGTAAACTCTGTTGGTGGTGTCGTTTTACCTGATTTGCTTTATGCACTTGGTGTAAAAGAAATTTTTAAACTACACTGCGCTCCTCATGGAAACTTCGCTCATAATCCTGAACCGCTGCCGCAACATCTTACTGAGATTTCAGAATTGATGAAGCATGCTAAGGCAGATGTCGGTTTTGTTGTTGATCCGGATGTTGACCGTTTGGCATTAGTATGCGAAAACGGCGAAATGTTTGGTGAAGAATATACACTTGTCGCTATCAGCGACTACGTACTTAGTCACACTCCAGGGAATACAGTAAGTAATCTTAGTTCCAGCCGTGCATTGCGCGATGTAACTGAAGCTCACGGATGTACTTATACAGCTGCTGCTGTTGGAGAAGTAAATGTAGTAGCCAAGATGAAAGCGACTAACGCGATAATCGGAGGTGAAGGAAACGGTGGCGTAATTTATCCTGCCAGTCATTACGGCCGCGATGCGTTGGTTGGTATTGCCTTATTCTTAAGTCACCTTGCTAAGAAAAAGATGAAAACAAGCGAACTGCGTGCCAGTTATCCTCCTTACTTTATCTCCAAACAGAAAGTGGAGCTAACTCCGGAAATTGACGTTGATGCGATTCTTGAAAAGGTAAAAGAACAGTTTGCCGGAAACGATATCACAGACATTGATGGTGTGAAAATTGATTTTCCCGACAAGTGGGTTCACTTGCGTAAGAGCAATACAGAAGCCATCATCCGTATCTATTCCGAGGCTCATACTATGGAAGAGGCAGATGAATTGGGCGGTCAGCTGATTACTATAATCAACAATATGTGTAAGTAAATATATTATATAAAAAAGGGAGAGTCAATTACGGCTCTCCCTTTTTTTATAGGTTGGGTAGTACCCTATCTAACTCTCCTTCAAAGTTTGGAGTGAATATCCCTTTTCCAAGGTTCGCTTTAATTTCTGCGAGCGACCAGAAACGACCTTCATCCAGTTCACCAGTATCCGGAGTGAAAACTCCATTATATACAGTTTTATAAGTGTGGATCAACTCTTTTTCTATTTCGGATTCAAAGACGTAGCGGGTAATAAATTCTGGAATAAAACCAGTAATACCTAACTCTTCCCTGGCTTCTCTTAACAAGGCAACCTCAACAGCTTCGCCATAATCAACATGACCACCTACTGACGTATCCCATTTCCCGGGTTGAATATCCTTGGTTTCCGAACGCTTTTGCAGATACAAATCACCAGCCTCATTAAAAACATGCAGGTGAATAACCGGATGAAGCTTCTTGCTTCCGTTATGACACTCCCTTCGGGTTGCTTTTCCTAATACTAATCCGGTGGCATCAACCACCGGAAACCATTCATCTTTAGTCATCACTATTATATTGCTTCTGTTATTTGAAATGTAAATCTATTATTTATTAATCCATGTAAGCTTTTTCCATAAACCTTCCAACAGACCATGGTTGTGATGTTTCATCCACCACGAGCAAAAAGCCCACTGAGCCAGAACCAGAACTACGCCAAACAAGACGCTGAATGTAATTCCCATGTGCTTATACATGCCGAATCCCCAGTTGTAAAAAAACATTGAACCAATAACAGACTGTCCAATGTAATTGGTAAGACTCATCTTCCCGTAAGGAGTCAGTTTCATGAAGAACTTTTTGAGTGAGGTGTTATAAAAAGCGACTAATACACCGACAACTAGCAATAACATGAAAGAGAAATTAGCGAGAGAACCTAAAATCCGCCCCAACGGCTCCATTACAGCTTTATTGGAAATATACTCCGGAAGCATCGACTGTAGCCCCTTTAGGGGGAAAAAGCAAATAAGGGCAAAAGCCAGAGTCTTTAGCCATAATCTCATAGTTGAATTACTGTAAATAAAAAGACGATCTCTTCCTGCCAACATACCCAACATAAAGAGCGACGCAGTCTGGAAGATACGTCCGTTCTCCCAAGCCCATGTTAAACTAGACAGCTGTCCTTCATACAGATTCATCTTTATTGTTTCAAAGAAAGTTCCACTTGTCTGTACCTTGAAAGCTTCAGCAAAATAGAAGCTGGAAAGGTTTTCTCCGGGTATAAATTCCGGATGCAGGCTTGCATAAATAACCTTTACCCATTCGGCAGGCTGCAGCATAAAAATAGCGGCAATAAAAAATACAGTCTTTGTAGAAAGTCTGCATGTGAGTACCAGTATTATACCGATAAGCGAATACATCACCAAAATTTCACCTGTAAAAAACATGGCATTTATTTGTCCTATAAGAAAAAGAAGAAGCAATCTCCATAGAAAACGTAGTCGGAAGTCATTTCCCCGCCTGCGCTGATTATCATCTTGTATAAAGAAACTAAATCCAAAAAGTAATGCAAAGATGGCGTAAGCCTTGTTGCTAAAAGTGAAAAAAAGGGAATTCCAGATAACACTGTCTGTAAATGGTAACCATGTAAAGAGTTGTTCGCTAGGGAAAGAATAAAAATTGTAGTGCTCAATACTATGAAGTAACGTAATTCCCAATACAGAGAGTCCCCTCAAAACATCGGCCACGTCAATACGGGCATTTTCTTTTTCCATAAAGTAAAGTTTAATTTATGGAAACAAAGATAATGAACTTTATTATTAAAACGAATAGGTATAACTAATTGACAAGGCATCAAAAGAATAGTTGTTATTATCTTTTATTTCGCTATCTCTCAGATACCCTGCATCAATTTGGTGATGTTTGGTTATATCGTATTCAAGACCTGCACTGTAGCGGTTCTTGTAATGAACCGGATCTGTTCCGTTGGATAGCCTTTGATACATCTCGAATGTTACGTAAGGACGGAGACGGATTCCTTGAATCTTGTACTTTAAACCAAAACGGCTTCTATATACCCACTTTGTATTATCCAGATCTTCTTCGTTGGTTGCATCAGAAAATGTACCCTGAACGCCTGTTCTCAGACTGGCAGTAAATCCCGCGAACGTATAACTGCCCGTTGCCAAAAACTTAAAACGATTCCGGTATTGATTGCCACCACTATTTTTGAAGTCAGAAATCAACTGATAACCGGTAAATATTTTAATATGCTTTATAAGGTCGTAGTTTATACCAATTGCTCCCCTTAGCTGGTCAGCTTGCGAAGCACCGTCTTTGAGGCGGTATTCAAGATTTCCAGTCAGTTGCCATTTCTTCGATAGATTTGCTTCTACTCCGGTGGAACTCCACACTCCCCAGTCACTTTTCTGTGCAGATGCTGTATCGCTAAGTAACACAACGAACAAAGCACATATGAACCATTTCTTATTGTCTATCGCTATCATCTAATTTGTTGTTAATCCGTTATTTATTGCTTATATTTATCAATCAGATCTGCCGTGTTCTCTTCCACTTCTTTGGAAGCATAAGAAATAGTTAGTATAGCCGAATCTTTGATGTAGTCTACTGTCCCGATTTCAATTCGGATAATCTTAAGTCCAAGCCGGTTTTCAAGATCGGCTTTCAGTTCTTCATCCTTCCCGGCTTTTACCAGCTTAATATTATCATAAATAACCATCTTGGTGGAGATGTGACGGATAAATATATCACTCTCAAAAATCCAGCAAAGAATAATAAACATGGTATTTGTAAAAAGAAGCTCAGCATAGCTTATTTTTTTATTAGCCAGCGCATTGATAACCGTTAGACCGATGATGACGAACAAATAGGTCATTTCCTTAATGGGAATAGTGATAGTCCGGTAACGGATAATACCAAAAATAGCAAACAACCCCAAGGCAAAACCCACCTGAAGCTTTACATTATCCAGCAAAATAACAAGAAAAAACACCGTCATGCTAATAAGACTGAAGGTCATCAGATAGTCTTTTCGTTGTGCTTTTCGATAGTAGAAGTAGTAAATGATAAAACCGGTAACCAAGAGATTGAACAAAAACCGGATAATGAGGTTTGCAAAATTAATGGAGTCGTACGCATATACTCCGAACAATTTATAATCTATCAGATTTTCCATTTTGAACTTTTATAAAATGAGTATAAGTAGGTTTGTATTTTTTGAAGGTGAATTTGCTATTTAGCAAGAGAGTCCCCACACAGTACTTGCTCATTCCGCTTCTTCGGATGTTCTTTTCTTTCAAAAGACTTCCAAGAGGTGAATCAGAACGTTTAGATTGTTTCATTTCCAGTATCACCACCTGTAGGAACGTAGGAGTTTCGTGTCCTTCTTCTGATCTGAACCGAAGATTAAAATCGAGTGTAACCCGTTCCGTTTTCTCCTTGTTAACTAACGTAATCCGGTCAAAATAGTTTGTCAGCCTCCGCTTTAAACTGGTAAAGCAAAAGGGAGTCTGGCTAACAAAGGAACATAAAGGATTTTCTTTGCTATCATCCGAACCGATAGGAATCCTTTTTTTTAAGGTTCGCCCATTGTTCCCCTTCTTCTTTATTTCAAAAAACTTCAGGTTATTTTGCGAGTAACACCGCTCCCTTATCTTAAACCGCGGATAACGACCGGTTACGTGTGCATGGAACATTTGCCAATCATCCGTGTCGTAATAAACAGAATTGTATGAACCCACTCTTTGAGATACGATTTCCAAAACCGAATACGAATTAATTAATTGTTGCAATAACGCAACGGCCTCTTCAATCCGCATTACATACTTTGTATCAATACGATTCATCAGTTTAACTGCTTCCATCTCGTCCAGTGATACAGAATCGAATTGCTGGATAAGAGACAACACGTCTTCATACGTTCTTTTTTGATCGCTTCTCATGTTAGCAAATATACAAACCTCAAGGTGATTGTAAAAAATAAATCAGCAGAGTAGCCTTATCGATCGATAAAAATGCGAGAATTATCTATGAATTAAAAACTAATTTCAATATATTTGTAGTTTTAGTAAATAATGGAAATAAAGCATACATATATACCATGGTTAGTTTGCTGCATATTGGCGGCTATTCTTATAGTTTTGCAGGGAATACTGCTCTATAACAGCTATGATATATTGATGGACCATTTTTCTCATGGCATGGCTCTTCTTGTTCTTTCATCGTTATTGATTTTTTCCTTTTTTGTTTTCTGCTCTTTATTCTTATTGTATTTGTTTTACAACAAACGATCGTTGGATGGTTTAAAAAAAGATTTTTTCAAGCAAGTTTCCTTTCAGTTGAAAGAACCTTTTCAAAAAGCTTACCATGCCAGCGATTTAAAAACAACTTTAGCCGAACTACACAGAGGCAACAACATCCTTCAGGTTATTATGGCTCTTTCGGAGGAACAGGAAGGTTTGCTGGAAGTCAATTTATCACAGTTTAATGTGGTAGAAGAACTGGAACTTCTTAAAGACAGGTATTTATCAGAAACAGCAATTCCGCTTACTATCAGAATAACCGACAGACTAGAGTCTCCACTGGTTGAAGCAGATAAAGAACACCTGTTGCTTTGTGTTGGACTAGCCATTGAGTTTGTTCTCAGACACTCTCCCGAAAGTGCCTATATCCAACTGATAACGGATAAGAAAAAAAACGTTTTTTTCCTTTCAATTTTTGCAGATGGAATAAAGATAAATAAAGAGAAGAACAGCTATTATGTGGAAACGAAAGAAGGGGAAATGAAGAAAATCAGTCAGCCTGAAATAGGATTATCCTACATACAAACGATTACTAAAAAGCAAAAAGGATGGATCGAGTTTGCCAATCATTTCAAACAAAATGATGAGTTCCGAATCTGTATCCCTCAGCCCCGAAAGTTATAATATATTACAAAGCAAGTCTTTCTTTCAGAAGCTTATATCCGGCACTGCTTGCCCGAAGGCAAGTCCCGTTTTTTAGCAACACATGATACGTTTCTTTACCATACAACTCCACACGAAGAATCTGTTCAATGTTAATAATGCACGACCTATGTATTCGTACAAAACGGTTCGAAGGCAAATGAGTCTCAAAGTACTTCATTGTTTGTTCTTTAAGATACTGCCCGTTGGGTGAGAATAGGAGGACATAATCGCCCTCTGCCTGCAGGTAAATAAGTTCCTCCAGTCTGATTATGTGAATACGGGTACCCGACTTAACTGCTACATGGTCGGTAATCTCTTGTGTTTGTTCAGCCAATGCGGGTGAATTTTGTACTTCTTGAACCAAAGCAACCTCATTGTTTTCCGTAATCCGACATAGTCTGTACCATTGAAGCAAGATAACCCAGGTCAGAATCCCCGCAATAACCCGAAAAGGAAGCGAATAAATAAAAAAAGAATAGATAGACTGATCTTTAAAATGACAAAGATACAGGCTGGCATACGTAATGAATAACCAGAAGCCAATAACAGCTAAGGTTAGCAACACATCCAGCAACAGCGAACGGCTTACATCCAACATATACCAAAGAAAATAGCCGAAACAACTTAACCAAAGAACAGAGAAGAGACTATCGGCCACAGTTTCCTCCAGTGGAGCGTTTCCGTAATACATAAGAAACGCCCACTGAACCGAAGCTGTAAGCAGAATCAGTACTCCGCCAAATATTTTTACCTTTGTAGACGCAAGGAATGGGTGCATGCTTTACTTAGATTATCCTTTTATTTCCAGGCTTCCGAAAGTTACTGTACCCCGTATAACAAGTGTGCGGCTACTGTCTGTTTCCGTGCTCGTCATAAACCGTTTATCATCCGACGAACCCAGGAAAGGACGTGTTTCGTTACGGACATTCCAACCAATGGGAACATACAACTCAATGCTGCCAAAATAGCAATTCACGTTTATCACCGTGTTTCCGTAAGGCAATGAGCTTTTACGCAAATCAATCCGGGTGGCACCAAATCCGTTTTCAATATAACCACCGTTAAATACAGGATCCAGTACTATACGCTGTACATCGCCAAAGGTATTCCTGGAATCAACATACCCGTCTTTTCCTTCATATACCGTTGTGAATTCATGATGGTGATGATAATCACGTCGTTCATGAGACTCATACCCGTCATCTCTGTTTCTTTTTTTCATCAGGAGTCCGATCCCTAAAAGAATAAAGATTATCGGCCAGAAAGTAAACATCATCCCATGATCAATGAATCCCATATCCTGAGCCATAAATACACAACCTAAAAGAAGAAGCACAAAACCACCCGGATAATTTTTGCTGGCAAGTAAAATAATTCCGATAACGATTAATAGCGTCTGCCAGGAAACAAGAAAACTAAAAATCGAATGATCGATCATGTTCATATTTCTAGCCAAGAACAGGAAGCCCCCAATAATAAACAGAATGGGGATAAGAACAGATTTAGGTGTGCCCGACTTAGGTTGTCTGGGTTCCTGGGGTTGCTGAGGAGGATCAATAATTTCCATAATTCATTTGTATTAAATTAATATACCGCAAATGTATAGCTGGTCTTTTCATTAAACAATAGAAATTAGCCCATTAGCGGCTAAAAAGCGATGAACAACGGAAAAACCCCGACGATTTACGACTCATCATTGGCAAAGATAATAAAATACCTGAAGTCAAACTCTAAGTTACTGAATAATCAATTTCGAAAGATCATAGGTTTTATTGTGTTGCAAGATTCTTAAATTGATTTATCTTTATATCCAAATAAAGGTTTTGCACAAAAAAGATACCTTGAAGAAATAAAGCACTATCAAATGAAACGAGTAATAATAATAGGAGGTACCTCTGGCATAGGATACCATTTAGCGAAAGGATATCTAAAAAAAGGATGGAGGGTAGGCGTGGCAGGCAGACGCGAAAAGGAATTGGAAACCTTACGTACAGAAGCTCCTGAAATGATAGAAATACAACCGTTGGATGTAACCAGTGAAGATGCTTCCGAAAAATTGCAGTTGCTTATAAATAAGCTGGGCGGGATGGATCTGTTTGTGCTAAGTGCCGGTATAGGTCACCAGAACCGGCAGCTAAATCCTGAGATAGAAATCAATACTGCGAAAACCAACGTGGTAGGTTTTATTCGAATGGTAACCACCGCTTTTCATTATTTTAAAGAACAAGGCAAAGGACACTTGTCTGTAATCAGTTCTGTTGCCGGCACCAAAGGTTTGGGTGTTGCCCCGGCATACTCGGCAACCAAGGGGTTTCAGAATCTTTACATGGACGCTCTGGCGCAGCAAGCACACATGGAAAAGCTACACATCACCTTTACAGATATACGCCCCGGCTTCGTGGAAACCGATCTTTTAAAAACCGGGACTTATCCCATGTTGATGAAACCCGGTAAGGTGGCAAAACAGATTATGAAAGCACTGAAAAAGAAGAAACGAGTTGTGGTAATCGACTACAGATACGCGGTAATCGTTTTTTTCTGGCGACTGGTTCCACGATGGATTTGGGAAAGAGTATCGGTCAAAAACAAGTAAAAATGGGAAAACGTTTTCACTCTATTGTCTGCATACTCATATTCTCTTTGGCAACCAACTTTGTCTGGGGGATAACGACAGATAAAGATAAAAAATATTATTTCCAGCGATTGAATATCAGCGACGGGCTTTCTCAAAATACTATCCATGATATTTTGCAGGATAGTCAGGGATTTATGTGGTTTGGAACCAAAGACGGCTTAAACAGGTATGATGGTCTTTCTATTCGGGTTTTTCGTAAAGAAGGAGGTACACTTGGTAATAATTTTATTACTACGCTTTACGAAGACACCAAAGGAAATATCTGGGTAGGTACAGATGCAGGAGTATATGTGTACTCCCGCGAAACGGAATCCTTCCGACCGTTTTTAGTCAAAAGCAGTGAAAATACGGTTATAATGCATCCTGTAACAAGCATTATCGGAGATAAAGAGGGTAATATCTGGATTTCAGTCGATTCGCAGGGACTGTTCTGTTATAAACCAGAACAAAATACGCTCCAGAATTACTTGTTCAACAAATCTAAGCAGACTGTCTCAGGAAATGTTACCCATTTTTTGTTCGATCAAAAAGGCAGATGCTGGATAAGTATATATTCAGATAATCTCTATTACACAGACGATCACTTTAAAACGCTCAAACCATTTGTTTCCGATACTGGCGACAACCCATTTAAGGACGATATCATCAACAAGATTATTGCTGGTCCACACCAATCCTTGTTTGTAGGATCTTCGAAAGGGGGACTTAAGGAAATCAATCTGCAAACAGGTAAAGTGCGCGACCTTTTATCCGAAATAAAAGCAAAAGAACCTGTTTACGTGCGTGAGATTGCTTTCAATTCGGACGATGAACTTTGGATAGGTACAGAGTCGGGACTCTATATATACAATATGTATACAGGGAAAATTATTCATTTGCTTAACGACGACGGAGATAACTATTCATTGTCCGATAATGCAATCTATTCCCTTTATAAAGACAGGGAAGGAG
Source organism: uncultured Macellibacteroides sp. (assembly GCF_963667135.1). Classification (NCBI taxonomy): domain Bacteria; kingdom Pseudomonadati; phylum Bacteroidota; class Bacteroidia; order Bacteroidales; family Porphyromonadaceae; genus Macellibacteroides; species uncultured Macellibacteroides sp. The sequence continues at coordinate 2,929,074 of NZ_OY762974.1, forward strand.
GAATGTGGATCGGATCTTTCTTCGGAGGACTTAATTATTACCCCAAAGGGTATACTTACTTTGAGAAGTTTTATCCTCAGGGAGCAGATGGATTCAAATTCGGCAAAAGGGTTCGCGAATTCTGCAAAGGAAATGATGGTACTATTTGGATAGGAACAGAAGATAAAGGATTATTTAATTTTAATCCGTCAACAGGCAGGATTCAACCTTTTGTTAACCCCAAGATACATAACAATGTGCATGGACTTTGTCTTGACGGCGATTACCTGTGGGTGGGAACTTTTTCGAAAGGACTTAACCGGATTCATTTAAAAAATAAAGAAGTAAAAACCTACGTTAAAGCAATCGGAGAGAATACGTTAAATTCGAACGATATTTTTACCATTTACCGTTCCAAAACAGGTGTTTTGTGGGTAGGTACTACCTACGGATTGCTTACTTATAACAGACAGACCGACGATTTTACCTGTATAAGTGAACTGAATGGGATCTTTGTTTATGATATTCAGGAAGATTATTCCGGAAATCTTTGGATTGCAACCTATGCAAATGGCGTTTATTACTTAGATCAGTCAACAAAAAGATGGAATCAGTTTGTACACAATAAAAATAATCTACACAGTTTGCCTAACGATAAAGTGCTCAGTATTTTCGAAGACAGCAAGAAAAGGCTTTGGTTTACTACGCAAGGAGGAGGTTTTTGCCAGTACGATGAAAACAACAAACAATTTATTCGATACGATTCTAAGTCTTTAAGTATCCCATCCAACATTGTTTTCAATATAATTGAAGATAATACCGGAATATTTTGGGTAACCACCAACAACGGGCTTCTTTCTTTTAATCCCGAAACATTGGCCACCCAAATATATACCGTTTCCAGCGGATTGTTAAGTAACCAGTTTAACTACCAGTCAGGCTATAAAGACGATTCAGGGAAAATATATGCAGGAAGCATTAATGGATTTATCGGATTCGATCCCGCTCAATTTACAGAGAATAATTACACCCCCCCGGTTGTTATAACAGACTTTTTGCTGTTCAACCGTCAGGTTACGGTAGGCGCCAAAAAATCACCGCTAACAAAAAGCATTACTTTATCGAAACAAATAACCTTAAAATCCAATCAGAATTCATTTTCATTCCGGATTGCAGCGCTAAGTTATCAGTCTCCGAAAATGAACCAACTCATGTACAAGCTCGAGGGATTCGACAAAGAATGGTTTAGTGCAAAAGAAGCACCGGTTATCAACTATTCGAACTTACCCTATGGCACTTATACCTTTATGGTAAAAGGATCGAACAGCGACGGATTGTGGAACGAAACACCAACCACCCTACGAATTCGTATTCTTCCGCCATTCTATTTATCCTATGGGGCATTTGCCGGCTATTTTCTGATTGGCATACTCATAATCTATGGAATTTTCAGATACCTGAAAAAACGGAGTGCTCAGAAACACCGCCTTCAGATGGATAAATTTGAACGAGAAAAAGAACGGGAACTATATAAATCTAAAATAGATTTCTTTACCCACGTGGCGCACGAAATCAGGACACCTTTAACCCTGATCAAAAGCCCGTTGGAAAATGTACTGAAAGAAAATAAATTTGAACCGGAGGTAAAAGAAGACCTTCAGATAATGAGTCAGAATACCAACCGGCTGCTCGATTTAACCAATCAGCTGTTGGATTTCAGAAAAACGGAAAACGAACAATTCAGACTTAGCTATGTGGATTGTAATATCTCAGATATACTATCAGCCATTCACATTCGGTTTATCCCCCTTGCCAAACAGAGGGGAATTGATTTCACCCTCGATCTTCCTGAACAAACCCTCTATGCTTCCTGCGACCGTGAAGCGTTGATGAAAATAGTAAGCAACCTATTCTCCAATGCTGTAAACCATGCCGAAAGCTACATCAAGGTAACGCTTTTGCTTCTGGATGCCGGTACGTGTTTTACCATCCGGGTAAGTAACGACGGAGAGGTGGTACCACCCGAAGTACGCGACGATATATTTAAACCGTTTGTGCAATACAAAGAAGGGAATAAAAAACAAACATCCGGAACAGGCATCGGACTGGCACTTTCGCGCTCGCTAGCCGAGTTGCATGAGGGAACGCTTGAAATGGACGATTCGCTTCAAATAAACAACTTCATCTTAACGCTACCTGTAAAGCATGAGCAAACAATCCAGCTGCATCCGGAGATAAGCACTTCAAGAGACGAAACGGAAATCAAGGCAATCAATCTGCCCGAAGCCGATACACATCAAATGGCCGTTGTGCTGGTTGTGGAAGACAACCCCGAAATGAATGCCTATATCTGTCGTCACCTGTCGCCTTTCTATACCGTATTATCGGCAGCAAACGGACAAGCGGCTATCGAGCTGCTCGATACCAACTATGTAAACCTGATTGTTACCGATATTGTGATGCCCCAAATTGATGGATTGGAACTTTGCAGCCGGGTAAAATCAGATCTATCTTACAGCCATATTCCGGTTGTCTTGCTAACAGCCAAATCCAACCTTCAATCCAAGATCGAAGGAATGAGATCCGGAGCGGACGCCTATATAGAAAAACCATTTTCGGTAGAATACCTGCAGGTCTGTATATCCAACCTGCTTACCAATCGCGAGAAGCTGAGGCAAACCTTTGTAAGCTCACCGTTCGTAAGCACCAATTCGATGGCAATAACCAAAGCAGACGAATCATTCCTTAAGAACCTGAACCTTCAGGTAGACATCCACATGCAAGATCTGGATTTTTGTCTGGACGATCTGGCAGGTATTATGAATATGAGCCGTTCAAGCCTTAACCGAAAGATAAAAGGGATGCTTGATCTGACTCCCAACGACTACATCCGCCTCGAACGACTAAAGAAAGCCGCTCAACTGTTGCAGGAAGGAGAATGCAAAATAAACGAAATCTGTTATCGTGTAGGATTCAATACCCCGTCTTACTTTACCAAATGTTTCCAAAAGCAATTCGGAGTGCTACCCAAAGATTTTGTGAAACCAACTTTGTAGTTCGTTAACTTATAAGCCGGAATTATAAAGTAACCGATCTTTATTGGAACAATCTGATCAAAGGGCCTTGCAGAAAGGATATTTGATTCGATTGTTCTATAGATTGGATAGATTGTTTCACTCTTTTTTTACTTAATCAGATACATTTGCCTTCGGTTCTATTGCGTGTTAACCGCAACAACGATTCGGAAACACGCCAGTCGGTTTGTTTTCAGTATTTAGTCAACTTAATAAACTAATATATGAGAAAAATTCTATTCATCGCCATTGGCTTTTTTACTGTTTTCCTTTCATGCAAAAGCGAGAAAGTTCAGGAAGTGCAAGCTGCTCCGGTTCCTTTGGGCGATCCTTTTATCATGCTTTATAACAATACCTACTATGCATACGGAACCAATGCGCAGAATGGAATTCAGGTTTATACTTCCGACAATCTAAATGAATGGACACTGTCGGATCAGATACCCGGCGGACTAGCACTCAAAAAAGAAGATGTTTGGGCGGACAGATGGTTCTGGGCTCCTGAAGTATACCATGTGAACGGTCGTTTCTATATGTACTACTCGGCCGACGAGCATATATGTGTCGCCACATCCGATTCGCCCGTGGGACCTTTTGTGCAGGCAGATCAAAAGCCAATGATTGAAGGCGAAAAATGCATTGATAATTCCCTGTTTATCGACGACGATGGAAAACCCTATCTCTTTTTTGACAGGTTTAACGACGGCCTCAATATCTGGGTAGCCGAATTAACCGAAGACCTGCTTTGTATAAAGAAAGAAACCATGCATCCTTGTATTCATGTATCGCAAGCCTGGGAAGAGGTATGGCCAAGAGTAAATGAAGGAGCTTATGTGATGAAGCACAATGGCATATACTATATGACCTATTCGGCCAACAGCTACGAAAGTCAGTTTTACGGTATCGGATGTGCTACTGCCACAGACATTAAAGGCGATTGGGTTAAATATGCCGACAATCCCCAGCTGCAAAAACCCGGAAATCTGGTGGGAATCGGACACAGCGCGTTCTTTACAGACAAAGAAGGTTCGTTGCGCATCGTTTTTCATGCCCATTACGATAAGCAAAAAATACATCCAAGAGGCATGTATATTGGTCGCGCTTCCTTTCAACCCACGGATAGTGTCGATAAACTTGTGATCGACCCTGATTACATAACCCCTGTTCTGTCTGGAACAGCCCATTAATTGTAACGTATTTATACATTAAAATAATTCCATGAAAACAGCTTTAAATTTATTGGTATTCTGCAGCATGCTATCCTGTTCGTCGGGATCATACGGCGAAACCGTACCGGAAGAAGTACCGGTAGTTAAACCCGGTTATAGAAATCCGGTAGTCAACTTCAGTCTGCCCGATCCAACAATCATTCAGGCGGCCGACAGTACCTTTTACCTCTATGCCACCGAAGATATCCGAAATGTGCCCATTCTTCATTCGTCCGATCTTATTAACTGGACAGAGATCGGAACCGCTTTCACCGACCAGACGCGTCCCTCGTTCGAACCCAAAGGTGGAATCTGGGCTCCGGATATCAACCGCATTGGCGACACATACGTTCTTTATTACTCTATGTCGGTTTGGGGAGGAGAGTGGACCTGTGGTATTGGTGTGGCAACCTCGGATAAGCCCGAAGGACCTTTCGTTGATAAAGGGATGCTGTTCAGAAGCAACGAAATAGGTGTGCAAAACTCCATCGATCCGTTTTTTATAGAAGATAATGGAGCAAAATACCTGTTCTGGGGAAGCTTCCGTGGAATTTACTCCATCGAACTGGCGGACAATGGACTTTCTGTTAAAGCCGGAGCCCAAAAGAAACAAGTAGCCGGAACTGCTTATGAAGGAACCTATATCCATAAGCACAACGGTTACTATTACCTTTTTGCTTCCACCGGTACCTGTTGCGAAGGACTTAAGAGTACCTATACAACTGTGGTGGGACGTTCGGAAAACCTCTTTGGACCCTATTTCGATAAAAGCGGACAGACCATGCTTACGAACCATCACGAAGTGCTGATCCAAAAGAATGCCTCCTTTGTGGGAACCGGTCACAATTCCGAAATCGTGTCAGACAAAGCCGGAAACGACTGGATATTCTACCACGGAGTAGACGTAAATAATCCACATGGCCGCGTGCTTTTGCTGGATCGGGTGCAGTGGAAGGATGGTTGGCCCCTCATTAAAACGAGTTCTCCTTCAACCGGATCGGATAAACCTGTATTTTAATAATAAGCAAGCTATATGATATTTGATTGTAAAAAAATCGTGATGGGAGCCATGCTCGCTTCCGCCTTTTCAATTTTCAGCCTACGTGCAGATACCTATGGACCGCAGAACACAACCGCCAGCCTGGCATTAAAAGTTCCCGGAAACAATGCCACAGAGTATCCGCTAACGTTCAGCAGTCTTTCAAACAGTAATTTCACGTACCAACTCACGGCAGCCAAACCACTTCCGGTAACCATCTTCCAGAAGGTAACCGAAAAAGGTGCACTCAAAGAGCTAACCGTATATATTACAGCCACCGAAGAGGTATACCTCCATTACGGTCAGCAGCTAAAAACAGGCTTCCGGCACGACGACTGTCTGTTTTATCTGCCCGGATTCTGGTACCGCCGCAACCTGCGTTCGCCCAAAGAAGCACCTTCTTTCCATACGTCCGATAGCTGGACTGTGCGCGAAGATCGTTTAAGTGCACCCCTTACAGGAATCTACGACGAAAAAAGCGGTAAGTCATTCACCGTTGCCAGAAAAGATGCCTTTACCCACGAAGCCCTTACCTCGCATAAAGAAGGAGATGTGGTTATATCCGGTAAGACATCCCTCGGATTTACCGGTTTCGAAAACAAAGAAGGAGTAGCCAATCTGTCATTTGGATTTCCCTACCAGGAAACCCCCAAGACCTACATCCGCAAATTAACACTGGCACCTTCCGTAAGAGCATTCCAGCACATGGAAAAAGGAGAAACCATCATTCTTACCTGGGAGATTCAGGAAAACCAGTCGGCCGACTATTCTTCCTTTGTACAGCGGATGTGGGAATATGCCTTCGATGCATTTAAGCCGCAACCAGTGGCAACAGACTACACGACAGACAGAATGAAAGAGGTGATTAGTAATTACTTTACCGAAAGTTTTGTAGGAGATAAACCATTGGTGTACACTTCGGGCGTGCATTTACCAACCGCCAACTGTACCCCGGGGGGTATCGCTGAGGTGGGATTTGTGGGACGCGTTCTGCTAAACGCCTTTAATGCCCTCGAATACGGCGAACAACAAAAGCGCGCAGCCCTGCCCGAACAAAGCTCGCGTATATTTGAAAGTTATCTGGCAAACGGATTTACAACTGCCGGATTCTTCAAGGAGTTCGTAGACTTTAAAACTGGATTCGAAGAACCGGTGCATAGCATCCGCCGTCAGTCAGAAGGCGTATATGCCATGCTTCACTACCTGCAGTACGAAAAAGAACAAGGACGTAAACATCCCCAGTGGGATAAGAAGATGAAACACATGCTCGACATGTTCCTTCGCCTTCAGCAAGCAGACGGGAGCTTCCCCCGAAAATTCAACGACGACTTTACCACTCTAGACAAAAGCGGCGGAAGTACCCCTTCGGCAACACTGCCTCTGGTAATGGGTTACAAATACTTCAACGACAAGCGCTACCTCGATGGGGCCAAACGCACAGCCGCTTACCTGGAAAAGGAATTGATCTCCAAGGCAGACTATTTCTCATCCACGCTCGACGCCAACTGCGAAGATAAGGAAGCTTCCCTTTACGCAGCCACCGCCACCTATTACCTGGCGTTGGTATCCAAGGGACAGGAAAAAGAACACTATGCGTCGCTCACCAAAAAAGCAGCCTACTTTGCCTTGTCGTGGTACTACGTATGGGATGTACCCTTTGCCCGCGGACAAATGCTTGGCGACCTGGGCATGAAAACAAGAGGGTGGGGTAATGTGTCGGTCGAAAATAATCACATCGACGTATTTATCTTCGAATTTGCCTCCATCCTGAACTGGTTATCAACCCAATACAACGAACCGCGTTTTGCAGGATTCGCCGAAGTAATCTCCAGTTCCATGAAGCAATTGCTACCCTACGAAGGACACCTCTGCGGAGTAGTCGCCAAAGGCTATTATCCCGAAGTGGTACAACATACCCAGTGGGATTACGGTAAAAACGGCAAAGGATTCTACAACGACATTTTCGCTCCGGGCTGGACAGTTGCTTCCCTTTGGGAACTATACACTCCCGGCCGTGCCGAAAGGTTTTTGCGGTAAAAAATTTAATATAATTTTGAACTTTCAAACATAGGACTTTGAGTTGCGAAAGTATATACTTTGGCAACTCAAAGTCCTATGTTTGAAAGTTCAAAAAGTCCCGGGGAAAATTCACCTTTCCCGGGACTTTTTTTCTCTTCCCGGGAAAGTTTATATTAAAAATAGCCTTCATTCCTTCACTTTTTCCTTTAAGAAGATGACAATCAGTAAATTAAAAGTGAAGGCTATCCTTTTTTAGCCTTCACTTTTCGCTAAAAATCCTTCACTTTTGCCTTCATAGCCTTCACTTTTCGGATAAAAACTGAAAATACATCCTCTTTTTGAAGGAGGAAAATTCATTTTTTGACTATTTAATAGTTAATGTATAAATTAAAGAGTTATCTTTACGTTTTTACTAATTATAAATAAATACTATGAAAGTAACCCGGTTTAGCGGTGATGGGAAAACCCAAAAGAGTGTTGAGTTATCAGAACTTATCGAATCAATGAAAACAGATGGGAAGGGAAGCCCCGTTTCCCGGCTCCGGCAACAAATAAAAGAAAGCATACGAGGAATCCGTTGCCATAGCGCGGACAAACTTCCTGTTATTACCTTTGCAACCACCTTTCGGAATCACAACGAACAGATACGGTTTTCCGGCTACAACGGATTGATACTGTTGGAAGTAAACCGACTGATGAACAACGATGAAGCACGCCGTGTCCGCGACCTGGCCTCGGAATCCCTTCAAACCATGGTAGCTTTTATCGGTTCGGGCGGACGAAGCGTCAAAATTGTCGTACCCTTTACTCTTCCCGACGGATCATTGCCACAAAACGAGAAACAGGCGGAGCTGTTTCATGCCCATGCCTATCGACGGGCGGCAGCCTATTACAAGGAACAGTTGCAAAAACATGTGGAGATTAAGAAACCAGGTCTACAACGGGGATGCCGCCTCTCGGTTGATCCCTCCCTTTATTACAATCCGTTGGCAGTGTCCATTCAGATGAAGCAACCCCTGCAACTTCCCGATGAGGTAACCTATACGGAAACCGTAAACAAGGAATCCGATCCGTTGCTGCGTATGATGCCCGGACTGGAACGAAGCCGCATCATCTCCCTTCTTTTCGAAAGCTGCCTGAAGGACGCCATGGAAACCACCGGTATAACGGCCAACGACAAAGACCCGAAGCCCTTTCTTATCCGGCTGGCAGAAAACTGTTTTCGCTCGGCCATACCCGAAGAGGATGTCATCAAGTGGTCGCTTGTCCATACCCCTTTTAACCGCTTCGACCCCGAGCTGCGTGCCACGGTTCGCACAACCTACGAGGTAGGGAAAAACTTCGGAGGAAATCCCTGCGTTAATAAGGCACGGACGCTTATCATGCAGCTGGAGGAATTCATGCAGCGGCGCTACGAGTTCCGGCGCAACATTATCCGGGGCGATGTGGAGTACCGCGAGCGTGAATCATTCTATTTTGATTTTAAACCTGTAACCGAAGAAGAGTTGAACGGCATTGGCATCATGGCGCACAAAGAGGAAATCGAAGTGTGGGACCGTGATGTGAAACGCTATGTTTTTTCCAATAAGATACCGACCTACAATCCTATCGACGACTATTTGGATAGCCTGCCCGAGTGGGATGGCAAAGACAGGATACGTCCGCTTGCCGGCACCATCACTTGTACCAATCCCAAGTGGAGCGAGCTATTTTACATTTGGTTCCTCAGCATGGTGGCACACTGGAAACAAATGGATCAATCGCACGCCAACAGCTCCCTGCCTTTGCTGATAGGCGACCAAGGTTGTGGTAAATCCACCTGGTGCCGCAACCTGTTGCCCCTCGAACTAAGGGAATACTATACCGACAGCATCGACCTTTCAAACAAGCGCAACGCCGAACTTGCCTTGAACCGCTACGCCCTGATCAACATCGACGAGTACGACTCTATTAAAAGCAAAGACCAGAGTTTCCTGAAACACCTCCTGCAGAAGCCCGAGCTCAACACCCGTTTACCTTTCAAACGCAGCGCCGGTATACTGAAACGCTATGCCTCCTTTATCGCTACCTGCAATAACTTCGACTTGCTGACCGATCCAACCGGAAGTCGCCGTTACCTCTGCATAGAAATACAAGGCACCATCAACCACAGCCACCCGGTAGATCATGCCCAACTTTACGCCCAGGCCATATCCGCCCTGCGTGCCGGTCAACGCTACTGGTTCACGAAAGAAGAAGAAACCGAAACAACCGAAAGCAACACCCAGTTTCAGCAAATACCCCTGGAAGAACAACTCTTCCACCAACACTTCCGCGCCCCGGTCAACGATGAAGAAGGCGAGTACCTGCCCGCCATCGAAATCCTCCAACTCCTCCAGCAACGAAGCAAAACAAAATTCAGCAACACCTCCATGAACAGCTTCGGCCGCCTGCTCCTAAAGAACAAAATACCCAAGAAGCACACCAATGCCGGCAATGTGTATAGGGTGGTGGACAGAAATAATTAAAATACAAACTTAAAACGAGTATAGGCTACCAATTTTTTTAATTCAATGAGTCAATAGTAAAGAATATGTTTTACATTTGTAGAAAGAAGTTAATGTTATGAGTGCCGAACCGATGAATAATCGTATCACATCCTACCATGCTAAGTATTTTGCCTACGACCTTACCAGGCAATTTCCATCCAATGATTTGGATAAACTAACTGCGTCATTGCATGATGCACAGGTTGATTTGAATCCGCATCAGGTGGAGGCAGCTTTATTTGCCTTTAAGTCACCGTTGTCTAATGGTGCTATTTTAGCAGATGAAGTAGGTTTGGGAAAAACAATTGAAGCTGGAATAATACTTTCACAGCATTGGGCTGAAAGGAAACGGAGACTGCTTATTATTTGTCCTGCTAATTTAAGGAAACAGTGGAATCAGGAATTACAAGATAAGTTTTTTATTCCCTCAGTTATTCTTGAGAATAAGTCGTTTAATGAAGAAATAAGTAACAATGGAAATTTGAATCCCTTTATTCAAATGGATGCCGTTATTATTTGTTCCTTTCAGTTTGCAAAAACTAAAGCAGCCTATTTACAACTTACAGATTGGAATCTGGTTGTAATAGACGAAGCACACAGATTGCGTAATGTGTACAAACCAACCAATAAAATTGGTAACTCTATTAAGAATGCGTTGCTTAAAAAGCGGAAAATATTGCTTACAGCTACCCCTCTTCAAAATTCAATACTCGAATTATATGGATTGGTAAGCCTGATAGATGATTATATTTTTGGAGATCAGAAAAGCTTTAAAAGTCAATATAGTCACCAGTTGGACGAAGGCAATTACGGAATATTAAAGTCGCGTTTGCAAACAGTATGTAAGCGAACGCTTCGCAGGCAGGTGCTGGAGTATATTAATTATACTAAGCGTATTGCTATTCTGGAAGAGTTTTATCCCAAAGACGACGAACAATTACTTTACGACAATATATCCGATTATTTGCAACGTCCGCAACTATATGCCCTGCCATCAAGTCAGCGCCAGTTAATGACGCTTATTTTACGTAAACTTTTGGCTTCTTCTTCTTATGCTATTAGAGGAACTTTAGACAGTTTAATAGTAAGACTGGAAGCAATCCTTTTGAAAAATGAGCCTAAGAATAACCTTGATCTGGAATTGGATTTCGAAGGGATAAATGAACTTTCTGATGAATGGAATGCCGACACAGACGAGGAAGAACTAATCCAAGAAGTGGTTTATTCTGTTGATGATATTGAACAGATTAAACAGGAATTAGACGAATTAAAGCAGTATCGCAATTTAGCATTTGCTATTAAAGAAAATAGCAAGGCATCGCATTTGCAAGTGGCTTTAGAAAAAGGTTTTGATCAGCTCGAAAAACTTGGGGCTAATCAGAAAGCATTAATTTTTACAGAATCGCGCCGTACCCAGGATTATGTCGTCGAATTACTGGAAATGAACGGTTACAAGGGAAAAGTGATACGCTTTAACGGGGTAAATAACGATCCTAAATCGAATGCAATATATAAAGCTTGGTTAAAACAGCATAAAGACAGTGATAGAATTACCGGATCGGCTTCGGCCGACAAACGTGCCGCCTTGGTCGATTACTTCAGGGACGAAGCAACCATTATGGTTGCCACCGAAGCTGCAGCCGAAGGTATAAATCTGCAATTCTGTTCCTTAATTGTTAATTATGATTTGCCTTGGAATCCGCAACGTATCGAACAACGGATTGGCCGGTGTCATAGATATGGCCAGAAGTTTGATGTGGTGGTGGTTAATTTTCTGAATAAAGCAAATGCAGCTGATGCGCGTGTATATAAGTTATTGGACGAAAAGTTCCGGTTATTTGATGGTGTGTTTGGATCCAGCGACGAAGTGTTGGGAAGTATAGGTAACGGCATTGATTTTGAGAAACGGATTGCTCAAATATATAACAATTACCGTACACCCTACGAGATAAATGAGGCATTTAATGTATTACAGGAAGAATTACAGGAACAAATTTCTGATAGAATGTTATCAGCACGTACCACACTTCTTGAGAACTTTGACGAAGCGGTAAGAGAAAAACTGCGATTTAATTTTGCACAAAGTCAACTAAATCTAAATAAGTTTGAAAAACGATTTTGGGATGTTACAAGCTTTTTTTTAAGTCCCTATGCCGAATTCAATGCAGAGGAAAATCAGTTTGTCTTAAGAATGAATCCTTTCCATGGTTCTGGGATTCCTTTAGGATATTATTCTCTCATTAAAACCAACGAACATGGGAAAAAAAATGAGCAGGCTATCCCGGACGAGTATCATATTTACCGAAAAGGTCATCCATTGGCACAAGCTGTTTTATCTTCGTGTAAAGCATTAAACACCCCGTCAAAAGAAATTATCTTTGATTATTCTAACACGCCAACCAAAATCTCATTGTTGGAAAGCCGTGTAGGCGAATCGGGATGGCTTCGGATAAATCTATATTCTATTCTTTCGTTCGAACAAGATGATTCTTTTTTGATAGCTTGTTTTGCGGAAGATGGAACTGAGCTTGAAACAGAGTTTGCTGAAAGGCTTTTTTCGCTACATGGTTATGAAACATACGAAGTTGCTGTTCCCGAAGAAGTGAAGATTCGATGTGAAGAATTAATTGTTGCTCAAAAAGAAAAAGCCGGAGAGGTAAATAATATCAGAAACCGGCAATTCTTTGATGAAGAGATTGATAAACTGGATATTTGGGCAGACGATATGAAGATAAGTCTGGAAAAAGAGATAAAAGATCTGGATGCCGAAATTAAATTAAGGAAGGCTGAAGCCAAGAAATTGCTTAACTTAGAGGCGAAAATTGCTGCGCAACGCTTAGTAAAGGAGCTTGAAAAGAAACGGAGTGTTAAAAGAAAGAATCTTTATGAGGCTCAGGACGAGATTGATGATAAGAAAGAGACTCTTTTATCCGAAGTAGAACAGAGGCTTGAGAAAAAGATTGAAGAAATAGAATTATTTACCATTAAGTGGAAAATAACATAAAATATGATAGAGAATATTATCATTGAAAATTACAAATCTATTAAGCACCTTGAACTGGAGCTTAAGAAAATAAATATCCTGATAGGATCAAACGGGGTTGGTAAAAGTAATTTTATCTCCTTCTTCGAGATGATCAATGCGATCTATAACCAACGGTTTGGCTCATATACTTTAGAAAGAGGAGGTATTGATAACTTACTCTATTTCGGTAGAAAACAATCTCCGTATATTAAAGGATTGATTGATTTTAATAATACGAATGCTTATTTCTTTACTTTAAAACCTGCAGAAAGTAAAGGTTTTATTGAAGATACTGGAGATTTTTATAACAGGAATAAGATCGGAAAGCAATATAGTTTGTGGGATAGGAAATATTGGGATAAAGCAGTTGAAGAATCAAAGTTTATCGAAGAAAAGATTCATTGGAGAGCTCCTCATGTTAAAAAATACCTGGAGAGTTTCCTTGTTTATCACTTTCATGATACAACCCGTTCTTCAGCAATGAAACAACCATGTAATATCTCCGATAATCAATATTTGAGAGAGAATGGTTCTAATCTTGCAGCTTTACTTTATCTTTTATCTCAAAACAATCCGAAGGTCTTTAAAATGATTGAGGGTGTGATTCGCTCTGTGGCTCCATTTTTTGAACGTTTTGACCTCAAACCTGACAAGCTGAAACCGCAAATGATTCAATTGGAATGGAAGGAAAAAGAGAGCGATATGTATTTTAATGGTTATAATTTCTCTGATGGAACATTGCGCTTTATTGCTTTAACGACGTTGCTTATGCAGCCAGAACCGCCGGAAGTAATTATTATAGATGAGCCGGAATTAGGATTACATCCGGCAGCCATTAATAAACTGGCAGCTATGATTCGTAAAGCATCCGTAAAGAGTCAATTAATTGTGTCTACCCAATCTCCCAATTTAGTTAATCAGTTTGAACCGGAAGATGTAGTGGTTGTAGATAGAAAGGAGAATCAGTCTGTTTTCAACCGTTTAGATAAAGATAATCTGACTTCCTGGCTGGAAGATTATACCCTTGGTGATTTGTGGGAAAAGAATCTAATAGGAGGTCAGCCATGAAAAGACTGATTATTATTGTTGAAGGACAAACAGAGCAGGAATTTGTCAATAATGTTTTAGCTCCATACTTAAGAGAGAAAGAGATTTATTCGGTTACAGCTGTTCCTATTCATAAAAGTGGCGGGGGTAAAGGAGGAATGTCTAACTATGATCACCTAAAGAATGATATAATGAAATTCTTACAGTCTGAAAAAGATATTGTTCTGACTACTTTTATCGACTTTTTCAGAATTCCAACCAATATGCCTGGCTATGCGGATTGTGTGATTGAAGGAGTTCCTCATACAGATCAGGTGGATCGTTTGGAAGTAGCTTTAGGTGATGCAATTAATGATTGCCGGTTTATTCCTTACATTCAATTGCATGAATTTGAAGCCCTGCTTTTTAGTTCAAACAAAGGTTTTGAATATTTTTACGACCTTACAGTTTACAATAAAACAAAGCAAATCGTTGATTCATTTGCTAACCCGGAAGACATCAACTCCTCCCCTCAAACAGCGCCTTCCAAAAGGTTGTTGTTTATTAAACCTGATTACGACAAGGTTTTGGAAGGAAATTTGATAGCAATGGAAGTAGGCATAAGTTCAATTTTGGAAAAGTGCCCAAGATTTAAAGTATGGGTAGAGAAGCTTTGTGATGTGGTTACTAAATAATATCAAGAGGTATGGAAAAGGAAAAAGTAATAACTCGGCTGGAAAAGATTATTTCGGAAGAAACGAATCTAACCCCTGATAAGATTGAATCTGGGATGTCTTCTGTTATTTCAGTTTTACAAATGTGTAATTATAATAAAGATAGTGATTATATTTCTCAAATACAACGAATGAAAGGGGAAGTGAAATTTTTCACGAATAAGAATATATCGGGGTTCAAAGTTTATAAAACATTTAAGGGACTAAAAGATGCATTTATTAATCTTGTTGAAGTACTCATAGAAGAAATAGTTGAAATGGGTTTACCTGAACATAAAATAGAGAAATTACCAGAAGTTAGTTTAACTGTAACCCAACATCAGAACCAAACTCAAGAAATAGCAATTAGCATATATCTTGAATCTATCAGAGGTGAATTGACGGGAAGGCAAATGGATGAGATTAGAGAAATTCTAAAAGAAATAAAAGACATTAGCATTGCTAAACCTCAAGTTATTGAAAAATTAAAAAGTTTTGGAGGAGATGTTCTTTCAAATATAATTGCAAACATAATAACGAATCCAACTATATTGGCAAGCTTCTGATGAAGAAAATAATATTGACAAACAACTATGCAACAAGATAAATTACAGAAACTGGAATTAACGTGGATAGGTAAAGGGGATGAACCTGTACTTGAGCCTCGGATTTTAATAGAAAATCCAGAATATAGCTTTGGTGATCCAAACTCCGAGAATATGCTGATTCATGGAGATAACCTTTTGGCTTTGAAAGCTCTTGAGCAAGATTATGCTGGCAAAATTAAATGTATCTATATAGATCCTCCATACAATACAGGAAATGCTTTCGAGCATTATGACGATGGTGTGGAGCATTCAGTCTGGCTATCGTTAATGAGTTCCCGATTAAAATTGCTGCATAAATTATTGTCTAGTAATGGTTCAATCTGGATTTCTATTGATGATGATGAATGTCATTATTTAAAGATATTATGCGATGAAATATTTGGTAGACAAAACTTTATAGCATCAAATGTGTGGCAAAAAAGGTATTCGCGAGAAAATAGGGAAGCGATTGGGGATGTTCATGAATATATTCTTGTGTACTCAAAAAATCCTAATAGTTTTAAATGCGAAAGAAATTTAGTGCCAATGACTGATGTTCAGACTGCAGTTTATAAAAATCCGAATAATGATTCTAAAGGACGATGGCGTGCTGTACCTCTAACAGCGCAAGCTGGTCATGCTACATCTGAACAATTTTATGAGATAACAGCTCCTGGAGGGAAAGTCCATATCCCACCGAAAGGAAGATGTTGGGGTATCTCGAAACATACATTTGAAAAGTATAGAAAAGAAGGGAAAATTTACTTTGGTAAAGATGGAAATAGTCAACCCAACCTTATTCGTTATTTAAGTGAAGTTTCTGGTGTTGCACCTTGGACCTGGTGGCCTAGTGATGAGGTTGGACATACCGATTCTGCAAAAAAAGAAATTTATCAATTGTTTGGCAAAGTAAATGCTTTTGACACACCAAAGCCAGAATCATTATTACAAAGGGTTATACATATAGCTACAAATCCTGGTGATATCATTCTTGACAGCTTTTTAGGTTCTGGCACTGCTGCTGCCGTGGCGCATAAGATGGGACGTAAATGGATAGGAGTGGAGTTAGGAGAGCATGCTAAGACACATTGTTTTCCGCGTTTAAAGATGGTTGTTGACGGATCTGATCAGGGGGGTATTTCTAAATCGGTAAATTGGAAAGGTGGTGGCGGTTTTAAGTTCTATGAACTGGCTCCTAGTTTATTGAATGAGGATAAGTATGGAAATCTTGTTATTAATAAAGAGTACAATTCGTCTATGCTGGCTGCAGCGATGACAAAGCAAGAAGGATATAAATATCTTCCCGATGAAACGGTTTATTGGAAACAAGGTAAATCCAGTGAGCAGGATTATATCTATACAACTACTCAATTCATCACAGTGGAAACATTAGAATGTATTCACGACGAGATGCAACCAGGAGAGAGTTTGCTTATTTGCTGCACAGCATTTCAGAAAGAATGTAAAAATCGCTTTGGAAATATCACCATCAAAAAGATCCCTCAAATATTATTGGGTAGATGTGAATTCGGAAAAGAAGACTACAGTCTCAATATCATAAACATGCCAGCTGCCGATAGTGAAGATGATGAAGCGTGTTGCTTTGACGATGAAGAGGATATTGATATATTTGATGATGAAAACTCAAATCTAGACGAACAGTCAAATACAGAAGATAATAGTAACCATAATGACTTACCTATTCAGGGAAGTTTGTTTTAATTCAAAAAGATATGGCACATTTAATAATTAGAAATATAGGTCCTATCAAGGAAGTCGATATCGAACTAAACAAGATCAATGTCATTATGGGTCCACAGAGTAGTGGCAAAAGCACAATTAATAAAATTGCCTGCTATTGTTCGTGGGTGGAGAAAACTGTATTGATGGAACAGTCTTTTGATAATTTTAATCATGATATTTTTGTGAACAAACTAATTAGCTTCCATAAACTAGATGGATATATAAGAGATGATAGCTATATTCATTATGAATCGAATGTCCTGAAAATGATTTGTGAGTATGGAGTTGTCAATCTTGATTGGAAAGACAAATATGCATATAAACGACCCAAAATATCATTTATTCCATCCGAACGCAATATTATAGCAACTATTCCGAATTGGTGGGAAGTGAAATTCTCAGGCAATAATATTCGCAATTTTATGGCAGAATGGAATGAGTCACGTGTGCCATATACTGTTGATTCGCCTCTGGAAATATTAAAGTTAGGCGTGAAATATTATTATGATAAATCAAGCGGCGCTGATTATGTTAGTATTGATGAAAATAACGATCTTAAACTAACAAATACATCAAGTGGCCTACAGTCAATTATACCTCTTTGTGTCCTAATTGAATATCTTACAAGATGGATATACGATAATCTCGAAAATCAGAGTGTTAAGTATATTGAACAAGCAATTGAACTATCTTCTAAACTGTTTGACGAAGTATATAATAAAACTACAAAAGATATTGACAGGACAGGGGATAAAAGAACAATTAGAATTGGACCAGACGGAGTTAAAACTAATTTTTCTTTTTCTTCTTTATCAAAAGAAGATGCCGCTAAATTTGAAACTCAGTTAAGCAAGCTGACTAAAAATCAAAATACTGAATTGTATATCGAAGAACCGGAGCAAAATCTATTTCCATCCTCTCAAAGAGATTTGATGTATTTTCTTTTAAAAGCTATAAAAGGGAATATGGATCATAAATTGTTTTTAACAACACATAGCCCTTATATCCTCTATGCTTTAAATAACTGCATGATGGGGTATTTGGTAAAAGATAATATGCCGGAAGATGAAGCTAAAGAGTTGCTTTGTTATCCGGCATGGATTGATCCTAAGCTGGTTTCTGTTTGGGAGATAGTTGATGGGCGATTGCGTAATATTCAGGATAAAGATAATATTGTTTCGGAAAATTATTTCGATCAAAAAATGACGGAACTGACCAACGAATATTATCAAATGCTAAACTATTACGAGGATGAAGAGTAGAATTGAGAAGTCGTATCCTAAAATTAGTTTTGTTGAAACGTCTTGGCCTGAAATTCACGTGGCAGATTATTCTGATAAAACGGGTTCTACTCGTACTATAGAGTATCATGAAACCAAACCCGCGGATATTAATAGTCTTACACTGATAAATGATGGTGCTTTACATATTACAGCTGCTACTTTGAATGAGCAATCTATGACCGATCCTGAAACTGACAAAGAAATGTCACATTGTGAATGTGTTCTTTTCCCACATCAAAATGATGAAGGAACATGGGTTTTGTTTGTTGAGATTAAAGACTGTAAAGTGAGGAATATGAGTGAGTATTTTAAGAAGGCTAAAGAACAAATTGTTGCAACAGTTGCTGATTTTCGTAATAGAGAGGTTATCCCAAAAGGAAAGAATGCTCACGCAGTGATATCTTTTCCTAATAAGACAAAGACAAACTATTATAATCAAATTATTCATCAAGGAGACAGAACTGCTTTTCTTCATCAGCATAAAATTATTATAATGGCTACAAATACAATAACGATCAAGAATAACAGAAGTCTTTCGTAGCATGACCAGATATTCTTATTTGATGGTTATTTGATTGCAGGTTGTTTTTAAATCCTATATGATTGGTATTCAATCATATTTTATTTGATAGGTCTTTTGTAAATTAAATAATTATTTCCTTTGGGAGCTTACTATTAACTGCTATTTTTATTATGAACAACATAGCTAACAATATAAAACAACGCCTTTCCATGCGGGAGCCTCTTTGTGAGGCACTGGATGTGGTGGTGCAGATTACGGATAGAATTTGTTTGGAAAAGTCACCGGAAGAGACTGATGCTGCTTCGGCTTTTCTGGAAGAAGAGCTGGCTAGAGTGAATGAACTCTTTCCTGGCTGCACTGGGTTTGACCGTGACTTCCCGTCTTTTGCATTTTCTATCGCGACAGGAGTTGGTAAGACGCGTTTAATGGGGGCTTGCATTACGTATTTGTATTTGAAAAAGGGGATTCGACATTTCTTTGTGCTGGCTCCCAACCTTACTTTATATGAAAAGCTGATTCGTGATTTTGGTGATCCGGGTTACTCTAAATATGTTTTTAATGGAATAGCTGAGTTTGTTCATAATAGGCCAAAAGTAATTACTGGAGATAATTATACGCAGGCAATCGGATTGTTCACGGATGCTGAAGTTCAGATTAATATATTCAATATATCCAAGTTTAATTCTGATAATAAAGGGCAGAAGAAAGGTGGCGTTGCATTGGCGCCTAAGATGAAAAGATTGTCGGAATATCTTGGTCAGTCTTATTTTGAATATTTATCCAAACTGGATGATTTAGTGATTTTGATGGACGAAGCACACAGGTACCATGCGGATGCTTCCAAAAATGCAATAAACGAGTTAAAGCCTGTTTTGGGGTTGGAGCTAACAGCAACGCCCATGGATGAGAAAGGTAATTCGTTTAAGAATATTGTTTATGAGTATAACCTTGCTCAGGCGTTGGCGGATGGAAAGTATGTGAAGAATCCGGCAATTGCCAAACGTAAGAACTTCGACAAAGGTTCTCTTACAGAAAAGGAGCTTGATTTACTAAAGCTGGAAGATGCCATTAGTGTACACGAAGATACAAAGATTGAACTGGAGATTTATGCCCGAAATAATGATTTGCAGATTGTAAAGCCTTTTATTCTGGTGGCTTGTAAAAGTATTGATCATGCCAGGGAGACTGTTTCGATGATTGAAGGCGAGATGTTTCACGGTCGGTACAAGGGCAAGGTGTTGCAGATTGATAGTTCTACGAAGAAGGATGAAGAGGTGGAGGAGCTGTTTCTTTCGTTAGAAAAACCTGATAACCAGATTGAAATAGTTATTCACGTAAATATGCTCAAAGAAGGTTGGGATGTTACAAACCTTTATACAATTGTTCCCTTACGCGCTGCAGATGCTATGATTTTGATTGAACAGACCATTGGCCGGGGTTTGCGCTTGCCTTATGGTGGTAAACGAACTGGAAACGACAAAGTAGATAAGCTTACTGTAATTGCACACGAGAACTTTGAGGCGGTGTTAGCCAGAGCACAGGATCCGAATTCATTACTTAACAAATTCAGTTTTATTGAATTGCCGGAAGAGGAGTTGACGGATAAAACAGAGGTGATAACGGTTGTTTCTTCTGTGCATCAGAAGTTGGTGCAACAGCAGGCGCGAATAGAACTGATTGAGGATAAATATCAAAAGCAACAGGCTCAGATTAATCTGGATGCAAAGAAAGCTATAACAAACGCGCTTTATGATATTAGCAGTTTACAGGAAGTGCGCAAAGTAGACGATCTAACCAGACCTGAAATCTTTTACAAAGTGCTGGAAAAAGCAGAAACTAATTTGAGAAATCAGTCGCAAGGGGATTTGTTTATTGAAGAAAAGGTTGCGGAATTAAAGGAAGTAGCCGAAGCAGTTATTATAGACTATAAGGATAATATTATTGAGATACCGCGGATTGATTTGGTTCAAAAAGATATAAAGGCTTTTTTTGAATGGTTTGATTTGGATACTTCTGCCGGTTTTTCATTACCATCGATGAAGCAAGAGATAATTCGGATTGGTTTAACGGATAATCAGGTGGAAACATTAAAGGTGCAATCCAGTGGATTTTATAAAGATCCGGTTAAGATGATAGTCGTACAACTGATGAACTTTGATGAGATTGATTATGATGAAAATGCCGAATTGCTGTATCATCTTTCCAAACAAGCTTATGAGACTGTTTTAGCTAATTGGGATGATAGTCAGGAGCCAATAATTCAAACCATTTATCAATTTAAACATATTATAGCCGAACGTATTTATGCTCAGATGAAAAGTCATTTTGTTATTTCGGCTGCTGATTATGAAAAACCAAATGTACGCCCCTTTATTAAGATTGAAGAATGGAACGGGGCTGCATTGATTAATAATGGGTCGAGGGACTATCGAGATATTATTCAGCCAGTATCTATGATACCTAAACATGTTTTCAGAGGTTTTGAAAAAGCTTGTCACTTTGAATACAAATTTGACAGTAAAACCGAACAAGATTTTGCTTTTGTTCTCGAAAATGACGGGAGTGTGCGGAAGTGGTTACGTCCGGCTCCTAATCAGTTTCGTATCTACTGGGACAATAATTCAAAGAGATACGAACCTGATTTTGTGGTAGAAACTGTTAGCTGTATATTCATGGTTGAAACTAAAGCGGAGAAGGATATAGATAATGAGGATGTACAGGCAAAGAAAAAAGCAGCAGAGATCTTTTGTGCATATGCCACCGAATATACTGCGGCAAACGGAGGCAAGCCTTGGAATTATCTCCTGATTCCGCATACAGTGGTTTCGAGAACTGCCGGTCTGGACTTTATTGTTTCACAAAGTTCATAGATCGTTTGTGCTACTACCCAAACAACCACTCCAGCTCCCGGAGTGGTTGTTTGGTGTTTGCATGTAGTGACCTATTTGCTCAGATTATTCCATTTTAAAGTGATAATTTCTACAGATAAACTATTTAATAACCTTTTTCCGTTTTTATAACCGATTGATATCCTCCTTTGCTGCATTAGATCCTCTGTATTTTTTGTCGTTGTTGTTAAACTGATACCTTACAGAGAAGGTAAGGTATTGAGTTTCTCTTTTTTTATCCTGATTGAAGGAGATTTCGTTGATCTTCTGTATGTGCTTTTCTTTGACCCAATTAAAAACATCTCTTGCCTGAAGATTAAATGTTAGGTTATCGTTAAGAAATGATTTTCGAAGTCCTAAATCCAGACGTTTGTATCCGCCTTCAGCAGTAGCATACCTGTCGTAATCGCTTTGGCAGTACATATTCACAGATAAAATGTATTTTTTTGGAAAAACAAAATCGTTATTAAATTGCAGAATTAAATTGGTCCGGTTGTATCTAACCACCTCATTCTTATAATGTGTTTCAAAGAACGGTTGTTCAAATCCTGTAGTAAATTTGGGCTGCCATAAGCCTAATTTGGGATTGAGAGTTACTAAAGCATTTATAGCCTGATATTTGGGGAAATTAACTGGCAGAACTGTTGATATTGAAGACGATTCTTCGTTTACAATAAAACTCATATGAATCGGGTCTTTTTTATATATATAGTTTGACCGGACACTGATAAACTTATACATCAGGTTGTAATTTATCTCATAAATATCTTCTTTAAGCAGGTAAGGATTTCCTTTTTGGAGGATAAACCGATTGATATAAATGTTATTCTGATTAAGCTGAGAGAAAGATGGACGTTTGATTCTTCTATTAAATGTAAGGCTCATTTGAACTTTTTTGATGGGAATAGAAAGGGAGATACTTGGAAACAGATCTCCTGTTGTTTTATTTACCTTAACGACTTTTTCGTTGCCTTCTGTCATTTGCTCCAGGGCATGCTCGTATCGTAATCCTATTTGTACATTCAATTTTCCCAAATTATTTTTATAACTTAAGAAAGTGGCCGATTTCTTTTCTTTGTTTGTATACTCATCGCTTTTTACATATCCTTCCGGATTTATTAAGTATCCGCTACCTGTTACCTGATTATATTCTCCCCCAAATTCGAAGCTTCCGTTTTTATTTAAGTTATAATCGGCGGTAAATTTGCCTGCATAAAGTGAAAAATCTGACTGACTGTACAGCGTGACTGTCCGATCGCCTTCAACGTCTGTAGTCTCATTTGTATTTTGACTTCGTTCGGATTTATTATCCAGATAATCAAAATCAATCTGTATCTTCAACTTATCCGAATAATCCCCTTTATAGAAACCATTCATTAAATGTTGACGGGGGGAGGTTTTTGAATTTGATCCGGAATTCATGTGGTCGTAAGGTATTCCATTGGACAGGATACTGGTTTCTCCAAAAATAAATGACTTTTCGGAACTAAAGTAGCCTTGATACTGGGCCCCTACAGCATGTTTTGGAGTGATTGACCAGTCAAATCCTGCGGTAAGCTGATTGTAATCGTACTGAAACTTGTGCGGAGTTTTAACCTGTTGTTCCCATAAGGTATCAGCAAAAATTGTATAAGCAGTCTCTTCACGTGTTTTGCCCTTTCCCGCTCCATGAGAGTAGGAGGAAAACATGCTTAAGTTATTCAGGTTATATGACAAGCCTACATATTCGGAATCGTACCACGAACCAGCTTTACGGAATTCCTCCGAAACCTGAACAGATAAGCCATTCATCGCCTTTTCTTTTGTCTTGATGATCAAAACCGCCCGTCCTTCGGCATCATATTTTGCTCCCGGGTTATTAATCAATTCAACGGTTGAGATGTCGGTCGATTGTAACCGCTGGAGTTCCCTTTCATCATTTATCTTTCGATTGTTTATATAAATGATTGGCGTACCTTTACCGAAAACCGTTACTTTGTCGTCGCTAATCAGTATGCCTGGTATATTCTCCACCACATTAATTGCCGCTCCTATGTTTTTTAGTACCGAATTTTCAACATTAACCACCATATTGCTCCCCTTTAGCGAATAAACAGGTACAGATGCCGTTACAACAACCTCATTCAACACTTTATTGCTTTGTTCGAGCGATATATCACCCATAGAATGATTGCCTGCACTAAAATTCATCGGAATTATTTTACTCAGGTATCCAAGATAAGATATTTTGATTAGCTTTTCGCCGGATGACGGACTCTCTAATGAAAATTCGCCATTAGAGGAAGTCGTGGTACCATCGAGTAACAGCGAATCTTTTGTGAGCATAATAACATTTGCGTAGGCTATTGGTTCGGAACCGCCCAGGACTCTACCTGTAATTATACCGGAACTTGCCTGGGCAAAACTACCAATAGAAATACAAATTGCGGCTACGATTATACTAATTCTGACTTTCATAATTCATTTTCTATTTATTCGTACTGATCTATTTTCACATTTGACGAATAGAGTAGTAAAATGGTTACAACCGTATTGTAAACATATTGTTGAATTTTCATTGGTCCTGAAATCTTTTTATTTACTTTTGTGCCCGGTTTAGGTGTACGAATACACCCCTCGTTTCGTCGAGAAGATGATAACGGTTTGCGGGAATCAGAAAAATAGGTGTAAATTATAGAATTAAGTTCTCCCTGGGCTTGTACAGTAAATTAAAGGTTATTTTATGAACACTTTCTGGAAAACGATTGCAGTGTACAATTCTGCAACCTGGTTTTATCAAATTATCATTGTGCTTATTGGTGTTTTTCTGACTCTGATGCTTCTTCGTAACCCTCAACGTTGGGTGAAAAGGGGGATGAAAATATACTTTTTTGGCACTTCTCTGTGGATTTCGGTGGTTTATTATCATATCTATTGCTCCGAAAGAACTTACAATAACGTCTTGTCTATCTTCTGGGCAATACTGGCTGTTGCCTGGCTATGGGATTTACTGACAGACCATACACAGTTGGAACGTAATCCCAAGTACAATGTGCTAGGTTATTTGTTGTTGCTGATGCCGTTCATTTATCCAATTTTTTCTACGTTAAGAGGCCTGAACTTTCCAGGAATAACTTCGCCTGTTATGCCTTGTTCGGTTGTGACTTTCACCATCGGCATGCTACTTTTGTTTTCGAAGAAAACTAATCTTTTTATTATTTTATTGTTGAGCCATTGGTCGCTGATTGGCTTGTCAAAGACCTTTTTCTTTAAGATTCCCGAAGACTTTCTGTTGGCCAGTGCTTCTGTTCCTGCATTGTATCTTTTCTTTAAAGAATATTTTCTTTCCAATTTGCATATGGATACTAATCCTAAAGCAAAGTATATCAACTGGTTGCTTGTGTCTGTTTGTGTGGCGATAGGTATTATTCTGATGACCACTTTAGTCATCGAATTATCCAAGGATGCGTAAAGTCTTTTGCAAATGATGTCTGGAACTTGTATTCAGATCGATAGTTTTTCAAATCTTTCGTCTTTATCCCTGCTTTTTTCCTTTTCATGAACGGATAGGTACACATATTCTATATTTTACCCATATTTGTGTACCTAATTAATTGAATTCATGATACAAAATAAGAAAGTGACGATTTGTGCTTGCGCGTCGCGCTCTTTTGTCAATAAAGATAAAGTGGCCGAAATTGCTGCTATATTGAGAAATGAAGAATACACAGTAACCGTTATACCTGATCTTTGCGAAAAAGTAATGCAGGCGTCGCCCGAAATAACGGAAATAGCTTCTTCTCTTATTATTGCATGTTATCCCCGTGCCATTCGATCTCATTTACACAGACTGAATTTAGTTGCAGAAAATATTCTGGATATCCGTAACATGAGTTGTGAAGAAATTCTAGGCCAATTGCAGATCAAGCCTTGTTCCGATAAAGAAAATATACCCGGAAAAGAATCCATCCGAAAGGAAATTGATGCCTTTCCCGTAGAAAGCGGAACGGATGCCTGGTATCCCGTTATAGATAAAGAAAGGTGCACGGAATGTGGAAGGTGTCGTGACTTCTGTTTGTTTGGTGTATACACTTCCGAAAACAGACAAATAAAGGTGGCTCAACCACAAAACTGTAAAAACAACTGCCCGGCATGTGCCCGCATGTGTCCAAGTAAAGCCATCATATTTCCCAAATACGAAAAATCTCCTGTAAATGGCGGTCTGGACGAAGAAGAACACTTCGCTCCCGAAGAAATGGACGAGATGTACAGAGAAAGACTTAAAATGCGCCTTGCCCAACGTAAGGCAGGCGTTTCACTTCTCAAAAATCAGTAACGTATGACGTATAAAGAATATATAACAACGGCAAAGACTTCGCTGCGCGTTGCAAGGGAAAGCTCCCCCCGGCTGATATGGAAGTTTATCTACAACTTCGGATGGCAAAGTGTAATGAATATGAACCGGTTTGAAAAAAGGCAGAAAGAAGGCAAACCTTTTTTTCCGGCTTTTGTGATGATTTCTGTAACGGAAACTTGCAACCTGGCTTGCAGCGGCTGCTGGGTATCGAAGGGCGGAAAGCAATCATTGTCCATGCAACAACTCGAAGGGGTTATTGAAAGCGGCAAAAAGAAGGGGTCTTATTTCTTTGGAATACTTGGTGGAGAACCATTGATGTATAAGGGTTTGCTGGAAGTGCTGGAGAGGCATCCGGAATGCTACTTCCAGTTGTTTACCAATGGAACGCTGCTTACAGAAGAGTTGGCAATGCGTCTTAAAAAGGCCGGCAATATTACTCCGCTTATCAGCATCGAAGGACTGGAAGAGGAGAGTGATGCCCGCCGCGGAAAGAACGATGTTTTTGACCGGACTTTGGCTGGCGTTAGGGCTTGCCACAAAGCAAAATTAATTTTCGGTGCGTCAGCCAGTATTTGCAAAAGCAATTACAACGACCTGGTGAACCGTAGCTATATCGAATTGCTTGCCAAAGAAGGTGTTCATTACCTTTGGTACTATATATATCGTCCGGTAGGAAGCGATCCGCATCCGGAAAATGCGCTTGATAAGGAGCAGATTAGGGAGTTTCGCCGTTTTATTGTTGAGCAACGCAAGGATGCTCCGTTATTTCTTATCGAAACTTATTGGGACGACAAAGGCAATGCAATTTGTCCGGCTGCCACAGGGATGAGTCACCATATCTCTCCTTCGGGAGCGGTGGAATTTTGTCCTCCTTTACAGATGGCAAAGGATTTTATCAATGAAGACGCCTCTAATCTGGCGGAATTATTCGAAAATTCAACCTTTTTGGCTGACCTAAGGAAGATGACTGCAGAAACTTCAAGGGGATGTATCTTGCTGGAGAATCCTCAAAAGCTGGCTGAATTTCTCGAAAAACATCAGGCAACGGATACTACCAGCCGTGGTACCGTGCTAAAAGAATATAAGGAAATGACCTCTCTGGCTGGTCATAATATGGAGGGTGAAGAAATACCTGAACAGAGTATTTTCTACAAACTGGCTAAAAAGAAATATTTTTTTGGTTTTGGTGCTTACGGTTAATTTGAATAAGTATGAAAAACAAAATGTTACATACCGTACCGGATACATACAAAAAGCGCAGCGAACTGCGAACGCTTATTAATTCCTTTATCGGCAGCCGGTCGCTCAGACCTCCCTTGTCGATGGATGATCTGTCTTCCCTGGCCGACGGAATGATAAAAGAGCACTTACTTGATCCGGAAATTAAAGGCTGGATGATGGTTGAGATTAACAACTGTGTGTGGCAGGAAACTGTTTCTTCAGTTCCTTATGAAAAACGAATATTGCTGCTTCCCAAATGTTTAAGCAACTCTTCAAAATGCGAGGCTGAGGTAGACGAGCTGGGATTGTTGTGCCATAAATGCAACCGTTGCTCTATTCCAGATTTGCAGGATAAAGCTGACAGCCTTGGTATGATGAGTCTGGTTGCCGAAGGTTTTACCTCGGTGATTGGGCTGATTGAGAACAGGGTGGTGGATGTGGTCATTGGGGTGAGCTGCCTTGAGTCGCTGGAAAAAGCTTTCCCGCTACTCATAAACAATGCCGTTCCGGGTCTTGCTATTCCGCTGAATAAAGCCGGATGCAAGGATACGGATGTGGATTTAAATTACGTAAGTAGCCTGATGAGCATGCTTTCGGACAATGAAATCACGTTGCTGGATTATAATCACTTGAAATCAACTATCCGGGAATGGTTCTCGACCGACAATCTGAAGCAGTTACTTTCTCCCGCGATGGAGCAAACTTCACAAATTTCCGTTGATTGGCTTGGCGGAGACGGGAAACGGTGGCGTCCTTATTTACTGGCGGCTACCTACCAGGCACTGAGCCACGACAACGAATTTCCGAATGCAGTTCAGCTGGCGGCAGTTGCTGTGGAATGTTTTCATAAGGCATCTCTTGTTCACGACGATATTCAGGATAATGACTCCGAACGTTATGGCAAACAGACGGTTAATTCTGCCTATGGAGTTCCCGTTGCTATCAATGTTGGCGACATGCTTTTAGGTGAAGGTTATCGTTTGCTGGTAGAAACTGGAACAATGGAACTGATAAAGGTCGCTTCCGAAGCACATATTGCCCTCTGTAAAGGGCAAGGTATGGAATTGGAATGGAGTCTTTCTCCTCGTTCGCTTACAATGGATTTTGTGATAGATGTTTTTTGTAACAAGACAGTACCGGCCTTTGATGTTTCTTTAATCATGGGCATCATTTGTTCCGGCGATGATTTAGCGCTTCGCGGCGTTTTGCATAAATATTCTCGTGCGTTGGGAATTGCTTACCAACTGCTGGATGATATAGAGGACTTTGAAACGGATCAACCTGTAGAATTGCGTCCGTCGTCGGTACTGGCTGCTCTTTGCGAGCAATCGGCAGATCCTGTGTTTATCGAAACGCTCTTACATACGGAAAACTTGAAAGACTTTTTGTCGATTCCCGAAAATAAACCTTTGCTGCTTGCCGCTATCAGTCGGGTGGAACAAATGGCTGATAATTACCGTGATGAGACTTTAAACGCATTGCAGGAAGTATCCAATATTGAATTGAAACGGTTGCTTTTCAGAGTAGCCAAACGGATTTTGAAATAAAGAAGCTGACAATAAAATGATGAAAGACATTCTATCCATAAAGCTATTCAAGACCCTGCAAATGGGGAAAAAGAAGCTCAGCGAAGAAGCCCTCCACCGGATGGCGGACTTTGTTAATTCGCAAAGGACGGATGTGGATAGTTTTATGAATAAAAGTGGAAGGGAAGATATCTATTATACGTTGTTCGGCTGGATGCTTTCTTACGTGTTAGGAGTCCGGCTGGATACAAGAAAAATGACTGCTTACCTTGCCAGACAAGATATGGGGCAGATGGATCTGATTCACTACGCCGCTTGTATGCGTTGCCGGATGATGCTGACCCTGATGGAAGGTGGTATTTCTCGTTTGCTGTTTACAAGAATCTCTTCAGTTGAGGTGAAGCCTTTGTCTGAATTTAATGGTGTGCCGCATAACGATCCGCAGTCGCCTTATTCGCAATATATCTGGTTGTCGTTGCTTGAGGATACGGGGAATTCAGTAAAAAACAAAGAGGCTGTGCTTGATTCCTTGTCGGAATACCATGTGCCGGGAGGAGGATATGCAAATGTACCGGACAGCGAAAGGGCAACGACAAATGCGACAGTGGCAGCTCTGGCTGTAAGAGGAGCTTTGGTGAATTACAGGAAAAACGAGGATATTTTATATTTACAGGGACTTCAGGAGAAGACAGGCGGATTCAGTGCCGCTATCGGTTCTCCGCTTCCCGACCTTTTATCGACTGCCACTTCACTTTTTATGCTGAAGTGTTACGAGGTAAAACCGGCTTTTTCTCCCAGCCATTTTATCGAAGCCCATTGGCTGGATACAGGAGGTTTCTCTGCCACGCTTTTAGAGGAAAACAGTGATGTGGAATATACTTTCTACGGACTTTTAGCATTAGGAACAGTATGAATAAAAGAAACGAGATAGAAGAGATGATCGGAACGCTGCGTGCCGAACTTTTACAGGCGCGTACACCGGGGGGGATGTGGAAAGGACAACTGTCTTCGAGTGCCATCTCCACCTCTGTGGCTGTTTTTGCGTTGCATCTGATTGATGAGGAGAGGTATGCTTCTCATATCCGGAAAGGTGTGGAGTGGTTGAAAAGCACCATGCAAAACAATGGTTCCTGGGGCGACAGTATGGAAAGTCCTTCTAATCTGACTGCTACGTTGCTAAGTTACGCTTGTCTTTACGCGACGGACGGTGCGCCATCGCAACCGAAAGGATACCTGTCGGTTCGTTTCGGAGGAACAACAGATCAGGATATCATAAAAGGAGTACTGGCTTATTACGGAAAAGACCTGACTTTCTCTGCTCCCATACTTGTTATGTGTGCTTTGGCTGGTGTCATAAAAAGCTGGAAAGAGATTCCTCAGCTTCCCTTTGAGTTATCGGTTTTGCCTCAGCGGCTGTTCCGTTTCTTGCAGCTCCCTGTGGTGAGTTACGCTATTCCGGCGCTGATTGCCGTGGGAATCATGCGGTACAGAAAGGGAAAGAAAGGATTCGATTCGCCTATACGTGAAGCATTTATAGGCAGATCGCTGAAGGTATTGCTAAAGTTACAACCGGCTCACGGCGGATTTCTCGAAGCGGCGCCGCTAACGGCTTTTGTTGCCATGTGTATGACCGGTGCAGGTTACCGTGAACATGCAGCCACACAAAGTGCTGCGGGTTTTCTTACGGATACGGTACGCGAAGATGGTTCATGGCCTATTGATACAAATCTCTCAAGCTGGGTAACGTCATTAAGCATAAGGGCTTTGGGTGATGATATAGAAGATAAGCAGGTATTGGCAAATTGCATCAAACGAAATGCTTTTGCTTCCCGGCACCCTTTTACCGGTGCCAGGGAAGGAGGCTGGGGTTGGACAAATTTACCTGGTGCCGCACCTGATGCAGATGATACCTCCGGTTCATTGGTTGCATTACATATACTGCTGGATGGAGCTTATTGTCCGGAAGTGGAAAAAGGAATTGAATGGTTACTGGCTTTGCAAAACAGGGACGGTGGTATGCCTACTTTCTGTAAGGGATGGGGTAAGCTTCCTTTCGACCGGAGTTGTGCCGATATTTCCGCTCATGCGTTGCTTTCCATGCAGTTATGGATGGATAGACTTCCGGAAGCATTGCAAAAGAGATGCAGAAATAGTGTGCAACGCATGCTGCAATGGATGCAGAAGAACCAGGCGGAAGATGGTTCATGGACGCCGCTTTGGTTTGGAGATCAGCATGCCAAAGATGAGCGTTCGCCTGTTTACGGTACGGCTATGGTGGTCGAATATCTTGCCACTTCGGAAGAACCTCTGGCCCGTGAGATGAGAGAGAAAGGATTAAAATACATCCTGTCCGTACAAAACGCCGACGGTGGTTGGGGAGGAGCTAAAGGTGTTCCCTCTAAAGTGACGCTCACATCCCGCGCGCTGAGTGCGCTTGCCTCTTACCTGATTCCCGAAACGGAAAGAGGAGCCATGGAGCAGGCTTTTGAATACCTCCGTCGTAAATATGAAGCCGGACAGTTGTTTCAGGCCGAACCAATTGGACTTTATTTCGCCCGTCTCTGGTATTCGGAGAGGCTGTATAATATAACATTCGCGCTAAATGCGCTGAAGAAGTTTCAGACAGTAATTGATTGATAATAAATAATAGAATCATGAAAAAAAGACTAATCGCAATTTTATCTCTTGCTTCGTTGACATTGTTTGCGCAAGACAACATTCAATGGAGAGGTACCGATCGTACGGGGATTTATACTGAAACCGGTTTAATGAAATCCTGGCCTGCTGCAGGTCCGGCAATGTTATGGAGTTACGATGGCCTGGGCGAAGGACATTCTTCGGCAGCCATCGCTTCGGATAAGATTTACCTGACAGGAATGACGGATGGCAAAGGTTACCTGTACGTATTCGACCTGAAAGGTAAGTTGCTGAATAAAAAGATGTACGGACCGGAATGGAATGAAAGTTACAACGGTCCCCGTGGTACTGTTACCCTGAACGATGGAAAGCTTTATCTGATGAGCGGGGTGGGCGATCTTTATTGTTTCGACGTAGCTACGCTGAATGTGGTCTGGAAAAAGAATATACTGAAAGAATTCAAGGCATCGAATATTGTCTGGGGTATAAATGAAGCTCCACTGATTGTCGGCGACAAGGTTATTGCAACCCCTGGAGGCAAAGAACACAACATGGTGGCTCTTAATAAGAACACCGGGGCTTTGGTATGGAGCAGCTTGGGAGAAGGTGATGCAGCGGCCTATTGCTCGCCATTATATATAAAAGATCAGCAGGTTCCGCTTATCGTAACGATGACCGCAAATCATATACTAGGTATCGACGCTAACACTGGCAAGAAACTATGGTCGCAAGAGCACACAAACCGTTATTCCATCCATGCTAACACACCGGTTTACGGAGATGGTATGATTTTATGTACCAGTGGGTACGGATCCGGCTCTATTATGTTACGCCTCAAAAACGGAGGTAGAAGTGTTGAGCAGGCATGGTCATCCAAAGAAATGGACAATCGTATCGGGGGTATGGTGAAAATAGGAGCTTATGTTTATGGTTCCGGAGATAACAACCGGTTCTGGTTCTGTGCGGATTGGAAAACAGGTGCAATAAAATACAAAGAAAAAGGCTTCGCAATGGGTAATATCATAGCTGACGAAGGTCTGTTGTACTGCTATACGGACCGGGGAGACATGGTTCTTGCCAAAGCAAATCCAGTAAAGTTTGAAGTAGTAAGCCGTTTTCAGATTACAAAGGGAACGGAACAGCATTGGGCGCATCCGGTAATTTATAAGGGAGTTCTTTATGTGCGTCACGGGGATAGTTTAATGGCCTACAAAATCAAATAAAGGAACATTGCTTTCTATTAATTAAATTCCGAAGTATATCGTGAAAGGAAAAAGAACAATTGTTAGTGTTACCGTCTTGCTGGTGCTTATTTATGCCGGAGCTATCATAGGTTGGCATCTGTACGCGCCCCGCGAAAATATATTTGTCCAGGCTCCGGGAGCCGACAATCGTCCGGAAGGGTCTGCACGGAAAGCTGATGACGTACTTATCGGCGAGTATTTTATGAAATATGGAGAGACCTCTTCGTCTCTTACCGGAAAATGGAGTAGCTTTCGGGGCGAACGTTATGATAATCTGATTGAGACTGCCGAAAAGATAAATACTTCCGCGAACGAATATCCTGTCTTATGGAGCTTTGAAACGGGAGAAGGTCATGCCGCCCCGGTCATTTATAATGGCAGGGTTTATCTGCTGGATTATGATGAGGGATTAAAATCGGATGCGCTTCGCTGTTTCTCTCTGGAAACAGGTAAAGAGCTTTGGCGCAGATGGTACCGTGTTCCCATCAAACGGAATCATGGTTTCTCCAGAACTGTTCCGGTGGTGAGTGATACGTACGTTATCACAATTGGACCGCAAGGGCATGTGATGTGTTGCGACCCGTTGACAGGCGATTTGAAATGGTCGCTCGATATGCAGAAGACTTTTAAAACAGAAGTGCCTTTTTGGTACACAGGACAGTGTCCGCGTGTGGAGGATAATACATTGATACTCGCTCCTGCTGGAGAAGAAACTTTGCTGGCAGGAGTTAATTGCGAATCGGGTGAGGTGCTTTGGCAAACCCCCAATACGGTGAAGTATAAAATGTCGCATTCGTCTGTGATGCCTATGACGTTGGGAGGTAAAAAAACATATGTCTATGTTGGAGTAGGCGGGGTGTGTGGAGTTTCCGCAGAAGAAGCAGACCGTGGAACGCTGTTATGGGAAACCAGCAAATGGCAGCCGTCTGTTGTTGCCCCGTCACCTCTGAAAATTTCCAGCAACAGTCTCTTTCTTGTAGCCGGTTACGGAACAGGTGGGGCCTTATTGCAGGTAACAAATTCGGGTGGAAAATGGACAGCCTCGGTAACGGACCAATACAAACCGAACGAAGGTTTATCAAGTGAACAGCAGACTCCTGTTCTCTATAAAAGCATGATCATCAGCGTAATGCCAAAAGACGGTGGTGGTCAGCGGGAGAGACTGGTTTATTATTCGGCATCCGACCTGCACACGTTGGTGTGGAGTTCGGCATCCGACGAACGCTTTGGATTAGGTCCTTACGTGGTTATAAATAACCTGCTTTTCGCATTCAAGGATGACGGAGAACTTTATGTGTACGAATTACAGGCCCGGAGCATGAAACTATTGAAGAAGCAACGTATCATGGAAGGAGCCGATGCTTGGGGTCCATTGGCTTATGCCGATGGAATGCTGATCGTACGGGATGCTCATACGGTAAAGTGTCTGAAAATTGTATAAATCTACTAGAATAAAATATGAAGCCTGAAATAAATAACAATCACGAACTGTCTCGCAGAAAGTTTTTGCGTACTTGTGGTTCTGTAGTCGCAGGAGGAAGTATCCTGGCTGTTTCCGGAGTGTTGATGCATAAGATATTAGTGCAGCCCGAAAATCATTATGCCGGAGCTAATGGCAACCAGCCGGATTCTTCCGTGCAATCAGGAGAAAGCGGCTTCAAATCGCCTTATAAATTAGCATCTTCATTTAAAACCACTGATCCGATAGAGGGTTTTGAATTCTCTGGAGACCGGCTGATTGTGGCAATCTCAAAGAAAGTGTCCGTTTACGATCTGTCTGGTAACTTATTGCATCAATTTGCCGCAGGCGATACCATTCGTGATATCGTTGCAGAAAAAGAAATGATCTATGTTCTTTACCCTACCCGGATTGAAGTATTTAGTATGACAGGCGAGCGCTTGCGTGAGTGGGAAGCATGCAGCGAAGAATCTGATTACTGCTCGTTGGCAGTCGCCCCCGGATTTGTTTTTGTAACAGATGCAGCCAATAAAAACATCTGCAAATATACAACCGAAGGTGGTTTTGTCAAATTCATTCAAAGTCCCAAAGGCTTTATTGTTCCCAGCTATTGTTTTGGTATTACCTATGCCAACGGAAGTATCTTCTGTTCGAATCCAGGCAGACACCAGGTGGAAAATTACACCCTGGAAGGAGAGTTTATAGCCTCCTTTGGAAAGTCAGGAGCAGCAGCAGGATCCTTCTGCGGATGCTGTAATCCCGTTTATCTTAGCTTTAATGCCGGCGAAATAATTACTTCTGAAAAAGGAATTCCCCGTATCAGCTGTTACAGTCCGGAAGGAGAGTTTCGGACCATTTTATTAGATAGCAAAAGCTTGGGCGGAGGGAATGTTGCCTTCGATTTCAAGGTAAACAAGGACAAGATATATGTTGCTGCAAAAAATAAAATATCCACATTCCAATACGATCTGCAAGCGGCGACAGAAACGGCCTGTTCTTCATGCTCTGTCGATTGCCCGTTACGTAAAGGAATAAATATTTGATTGAAAAATGGAACAGAAAAAAGAGAATAAAAACAGTCCGATAGCCCGTCGCAAGTTTCTGCGTGTACTTGGAACGGCTGTGGCAGGAGGATCCATACTGGCTGTGTCGGGTGTATTGGCAAGCAGGTTGAAGAGCGAAAAAGAGGCCAGCTATTACTGGCAGATAGATCCTCAGAAATGTACCCATTGCGGACGATGTGAAACCGATTGTGTACTGCAGGTATCGGCAGTCAAATGTTTTCATGCAAACAAAGTATGTGGTTACTGTGATTTGTGCGGCGGTTATTTCCGCTCCAATGCCAAAGAACTGAATACGGCTGCCGAAAACCTGATGTGTCCTACTGGTGCTATCCAGCGCAAATTCGTTGAGGATCCTTATTTTGAATATACTATTGACGAGAGTCTGTGCAATGGATGCGGTAAATGTGTGAAGGGATGCAGCTCGTTTGGTAACGGCTCGCTTTACTTGCAGATAAAAAGAGATCTCTGTACCGATTGCAACGAATGTAAAATTGCCAGAGTATGTCCGTCGGATGCCATCACCCGCGTTTCAATGGATACGGCCTATAACCTTAAAGACTAATAGAATTATGAATAAAATACTGTATATCTGTTTGTTTCTTCTTATTCTTGGAGAAGGTATGGCACAAAACAGGTTTCCGAAACCTGATTTTGAGTCGGGATACCAGTATCCGGAAATTCACCACGCTATTCCCAATGAAGAGCTGTTTGTAGCGATAGATATCATCCTGCTGGTGGCGTTAATGGGTATCGTATCCTGGGCTGTAATCAAAAAGCGCACCCGAGGACCTATTCTCTGGGTTTCAGTTATATCTGTGGCATACTTTGGATTTTTTCGCAAGGGGTGTGTCTGTAGTATCGGATCGGTACAGAATGTAGCTCTTGCACTGACGGACAATACGTATGCATTGCCCTTGTCCGTTTTACTGTTTTTTATCTTGCCAGTTTTGTTTGCCTTCTTGTTTGGCCGGGTTTTCTGCGCAGGAGTATGTCCTTTCGGAGCTTTACAAGAGTTGGTTAACATAAAGAATTACAGATTGCCAAAAGCGCTCACTACCGTATTAGGCATGATGCCCTGGTTTTATCTTATTTTTGCTCTGCTTTATGCTGTAACAAGGAGTAGTTTCATCATCTGCCGTTTCGATCCTTTTGTAGGTATTTTCCGTCTGGGCGGTGATATTGGCATGATTACATGCGGTGTTATACTGCTGATTATGGCCATGTTTACAGGAAGACCATTCTGCCGTTTCTTTTGTCCTTACGGTGCTCTGCTCAGTATATTCTCTTCCGTATCCATATGGAAAATTAAATTGACGGACAAACCGTGCATCAATTGTGAACTTTGCCACAATGCCTGTCCGGTTGACGCTATCAGACCGCCCTATGCCAACAAAGCGAAAGAGAGCAGGCTGCGGGGAGTAAAAAGACTTTTAAATTATTTTGTCCTCCTGCCTCTCCTGATACTCTGCGGAGCTTTTTTGATGCGTTCAGTAAGCAGTGAACTCAGCAGGGCCAATAAGGAAGCAAG
This sequence comes from uncultured Macellibacteroides sp., assembly GCF_963667135.1. Classification (NCBI taxonomy): domain Bacteria; kingdom Pseudomonadati; phylum Bacteroidota; class Bacteroidia; order Bacteroidales; family Porphyromonadaceae; genus Macellibacteroides; species uncultured Macellibacteroides sp. The sequence continues at coordinate 2,965,724 of NZ_OY762974.1, forward strand.
GCTGTATGATATGGTTATGCAACACGAAGCCAATCCGGGAGATGTACTTTCGCTGGAATTGGAAGCCTTTTACGGACAAGGAGATTCCATTGAAAAATTAGCGCAAAGATATGAAAAGGTACAGGCTGATTTTAAACTATATACAACGATTGCAGGAGCCTTAATGGGATTGGTTGTAGCAATCACGCTGATTGGCCTTTCGGTGAAACGCACACGCAAACAATATGAAATTGATCATGCTGCCTGTGTTGGATGCGCCAGATGTTTTAGTTATTGTCCACAATATAAAATAGGAAACGAATCAGGAAATATAGCATTATGAAAAAAGCGATTCTAAGAAATATAGCCATTGTTTCGGCTCTGTTTATAGTAACCTTCTCAATCATGTTGATTACCAATTATTTTCAGGTAAGAGACACGACACCTCTCCAAACGGAAGTAGTGGAAACGTTGAAACAATTGAATGATGCGAATAACACCAATCTCGCACTACAGGAGCAGATACGACAACTGGATTTGTTAGCCAGAAAAGCCTATTTTGTGAGGCTCGACCATTTGATGGCAGGTGTTTATATACTTTTGGGCATGCTGGTTGTGTTCATTGTCAGCGCCCGTTTTTACTTTGCAAAAGACAAAAATATTCCGGTTAAAACAATAGATCCGGTTGATGAGTGGGTTGATAAAACCCAGGCACGCAAATATGTTGTTTGGGTAGCTTTGGGGATGACTGCCGTAGCCTTGGTTTTTGTATTGCTGAGTTCCCCTTATCTGACCACGAAAGAAAAAACATCGAAAGAAGGTGCGGCTGAGACAAATCCGCAGGAAACAGCCTTGGTTGCGGAAGAATCCGCAGTACCTGAAGCGGGAGCAGATACGTTGCAAACGGCCGCTGAGGAGGCAGTATCGGAAGTTGCAGCTTCAAAAGTTACCCACAATTCTTTCCGTGGAAACAATTCCAATGGAATATCTGCGGCGAAAGGGGTTCCTGTTAAATGGAATTTAAGCAGTGGTACCCATATAGCCTGGAAACAAAGCATACCTCGTAAAGGATTTAATTCGCCTGTTATTAATGGAAATAAAGTCTTTTTTTCAGGAGCTGATAATCAGGCTCGCGAACTCTATTGTTACGACCTGAATACAGGGAAAAAGCTTTGGTCTCTGCCGGCAGTCAATATCAAGGGTTCTCCCAAACAGATGCCAAAAACAACGAAGGATACCGGATTGGCTGCATCCAGTGTGGCTACAAACGGCAAGCAGGTCTGCGCTATTTTTGCCACCGGCGATATTATATGCGCAGATATGGATGGAAAACAATTATGGGCTAAGAATCTGGGTGCCCCGAGCAATCACTACGGATACGCCTCCTCTTTGCTGGCATTTGGAAACGAAGTTATTGTACAGTACGATAACCAGAACTCTCCCAAAGTGGTAGCATTGGATATGGCCACCGGCGCTGAACGATGGAGCAAGAGCCGTACGGAAAAGATAACATGGAGTTCGCCTGTTATCGCTTATGTAAATAACAAACCTCAACTTGTTCTGATGGGTAACCCGGCAATCACCGCCTATGATCCCAATAACGGGAAGCAACTTTGGCGTGTTGAATGTCTGAGTGGGGAAGTAGGTTCCAGTGCATGCAGTGCCAACGGAATCGTGTTTGGTGCCAGTGAATATGCCAAATTGGTGGCAATCAACGCCACGGATGGAAGTGTGCTCTGGGAATCCAACGATTACCTGCCGGAAGTATCCAGTCCGGTAGCAACAAAAGACAACCTGTATCTGGCTACCAGCTATGGAGTGGTAGCATCCTTTGACACCAAAACCGGACAAACCGGCAAAGTGCATGAACTGAATACGGAATTTTATTCGTCTCCGGTTATTGCTGATGGAAAGGTTTATCTTTTCAGCAACGATGGAAAGATGTTTGTATTCTCGGCCGACAAAGAATTCCGACTGCTGGATTCGTTCGAAACGGGTGAGCATACTTTTGCAACACCGGCTTTTACCGACAATAAAATAGTGGTGCGTACCGAAAATAGTATTTACTGTGTAACTGCAAATTGATATGGCATGTAATTGTGAAAACAATAGCGTTGAAGCGAATGAGGAGATGATAGCCAAAGTTGACGCTATCATCGATCGGATTGGCACATCACGACAGATTATTATTCCGTTGTTGCAAGCTTTGCAGCATGAATTCAGTTATCTGCCTTCGGCTGCTCTTGAGCATATCTATGAACGGACGGAGATAGACCGGGCTCAATTGATCAGCGTTTCAACATTTTATTCCCAGTTCCGTCATATCCCTTACGGAAAGCATCTTATCAAGGTATGCACAGGAACCGCCTGCCACGTAAAAGGAGCTGGAAACGTATATGATTCGTTTCGCAGGGAATTGAAAATGGAAGGCGAGAACATTACTTCGGACGATCAGCTTTTCTCGATCGAGAAGATAGCCTGTCTGGGTTGTTGTACATTGGCCCCGGTAGTTCAGATTGATGAAAAAATATATGGCCATGTGCAGCCTGGGAAAGTAAACGAAGTGATAGAGGATTTCCTTGGTTTTCAGAATAAAACAGAAAAAGAGGAAACTAAAAATAAATTACGAAAGATAGCCGGGGAAATCCGTCTCGGGATGGGATCGTGTTGTCAGGCCAGTGGTTCTTCTGACATATATAAGGAGCTGCAAAAGGCTTCTGGGGAGTTGGGTATCGATGTGAATATCAAGCCGGTGGGCTGTGTAGGGGTATGTAATAAGGTACCCCTCATTGATGTGGTGCATGCCGATGGTTCAATTACACGTTATCCGAATGTAAAAGCAGTCGAAATCAAAGAAATCCTGCATTATCATTTTAAACCAGCGGGTTATCTGAAGCGTTTGAAAAACAGCTTCCTCAACCAAGTTGATACATTTCATACCGATTCCACGTGGGACAATGTGATATGGAAGTCCGAAAACGAACGAACAGGCGTGATAGACAGTTTTCTGTCTGGTCAGAAACACATCTCTACACAGGGATACGGGTTTCTGGCGCCGCTTAACATTGACGAATACATCTCCCACAGCGGTTTCGATGCCCTCAAAAAAGTCCTCTTTACCAGTACCAGTGCAGAAACAATCGGTACCATTCTGAAAAGCGGCATCCGCGGACGTGGAGGAGGAGGCTTTACAACAGGAAAGAAATGGGAAATCGTGGCAGCTTCCGGTAAGAAAGATAAATATGTTATCTGTAACGGCGACGAGGGAGATCCAGGTGCTTTTATGGACCGCATGATGCTTGAATCCTATCCATTCCGTGTGATAGAAGGCATGATCATTGCCGGATTTGCTGTGGGAGCCAATAAAGGAATCTTTTATATACGCGCCGAATATCCGCTTGCGGTTGTTCGAATTCGTAGGGCTCTCGAACTGTGCCGGGAACATAATCTTGTTGGTGAGAACATTGCCGGAAGTGACTTTTCATTCGATATAACAATCTTTGAAGGAGCCGGCGCGTTTGTGTGTGGAGAAGAGACTGCTCTTATCGCCTCTATAGAAGGGGAACGAGGTTTTCCGAAACAACGCCCCCCCTTTCCTGCTGTAGCAGGACTGCACGGATTGCCTACATTGGTGAATAATGTGGAGACGTTGAGTCAGATTTCGTATATAGTAAATAACGGAGCGGATTATTATCGCCAGATTGGTACCCCAAGTAGCAAAGGCACCAAGGTCTTTGCGTTGGCTGGTAAGATTCGTCACGGCGGACTCATTGAAGTACCTATGGGTATCACCCTCAATCAGATTATCGAGGATATCGGAGGCGGACTGGAACATGGAGAGAAGCTGAAGGCCGTACAGATTGGTGGTCCGTCGGGTGGTTGTATTCCTGCTCATCTATGCGATGTTGAGGTGGATTTCGACGCCTTTAATCAGATGGGAGCCATGATGGGTTCCGGAGGATTGGTGGTGCTGAGCGAAAGCGATTGTATGGTTGATATGGCCCGTTACTTTTTGAGTTTTACTTGCGACCAGTCCTGCGGAAAATGTACATTTTGCCGGGTGGGTATCCGCCGAATGCTTGATATACTAGACAAAATATGCAGTGGAAGAGCGGAGATGGCCGATCTCGACAAGTTGGAGCAACTGGCATTGAACATAAAGAAGGCTTCTCTTTGCGGATTGGGAAAAACAGCCCCCAACCCGGTGCTGACAACCCTGAAGTATTTTCGCGAAGAATACGAAGCTCACGTGAACGGAATATGCAAAACGGGAACCTGCAAAGAGATGGTGAAATACGTGGTTACGGAACAATGTATCGGATGTACCCGATGCGCGAAAGCTTGTCCGGTGGACGCCATACCTTATACGCCTTATGAGGTTCATACGATAGACGTAAGTAAGTGTGTTCTTTGCGGATTGTGTGTAAACGAATGTAACTACGATGCCATTCGGAAAGTGCCTTTAAAGGCAAACTGATGGTATGTCCGGTTTGGATAATACCTGATATGAAACAGAGAAAGAATCAATACAAAATAGAAATAATATGGTGATTACGATAGATAATACCAATGTTGAAGTATTGGAGGGCGAAACCTTGCTGGAAGTTGCCAGCAGAGCCGGATATACAATTCCTTCGCTTTGTTATGCAAAGGGAGCCAAGCATAAATCTTCGTGCATGGTATGCGCCGTAAAGAACTGTTCGACAGGACAAATAATACCCTCATGTACCACCATTCCTGTGGGTGGAATGCAGATCGAAACAGATAGTGAAGAGGTGCGGCTTGTTCGTACCTTGTCGCTCGAATTGCTACTAAGCGACCATAGGGCAGATTGCGAAGCACCCTGTACTTTGGTCTGCCCTCAGGGATTAGATATTGAACGGATGCTGGGCTATTATGACGCAGACCGGAAGAAGGAGGCTTACGATACTCTTGCTGCTGCCTTTTCACTTCCGGAGATAGCCTGCGACAACTGTAAAGCTCCTTGCGAAAAGGCCTGCCGCCGTGGAACGGTGGATGAACCTGTATCAATCCGTGTGATTATCCGGGAGGTGGCCGGAATGGCCGATGCTGAGTCTGCGGCTATGGAAATGAACTTCCCGAAACCGGATAAAAAAGCTTTTTTGTCTCGTTTGGGACGGTTTACGGAAAAAGAAAGGACCTTTCTAAAAGCAAACATTCATTCGGCGTCCAATTGCCTGCACTGTGCCTGTTCGGGACGAGGGGATTGTAAATTAAGGTATTATTCCACCTTGCAAGGAATAAAACGATCACGGTATGAAGCCAGTTCGGCTTTGCCGGCCATGAATAAAATACATATTGTTGGAAATTTATGGTACGAACAGGCCAAATGTATTCGCTGCGGATTATGTGTTTATAACAGTGAGAACGGCTTTACCTTTAGAGACAGAGGGTTCGGGATGCAAGTAGTGCTTCCCGAAGAAAACCGGAAGAATATAAAGGAAGAATTAGCGGAATTGTGTCCTACGGGAGCATTGTACAGAGTTTGAAAAGCAAAACAAAATTCAGGTAGTAAATATGAAACGATTGGTTCTGTTTGCAGGAATGGTGTATTTATTGATGAGCTGTGCCGGAAGCCCCGGTTTCACAGACGGCAAAGGCGACATGGACTGGCAGTTATTCCGTGGAGATGCCGCTTTGAGTGGGTATACTGATACCCCTCTTCCCGAGGATCCGGTGTTGTTGTGGAGCTACAAAGGAAATACCCGGACGGTCTCTTCGCCGGTGGTGGATAAAGGAACAACCTATTGGTGCGACAAAAAAGGTCACATCCAGGGGATAGATATAAAAGGAAATCCGGCTTTCAGTTATGATCTGAATACAGCCGTCGAAGCCACTCCGATGATCCACGACTCCATTCTCTATATTGGACGCATCGATGGCTTTTTGAGTGCTGTTTCTCTAAGTAAGAAAGACACTCTTTGGAATTTTGAGACCATGGGACAGGTATCTGCCACACCCAATACTGTAAATTTCGAAGGAAGGAAGTCGGTTGTGTTCGGTAGTTACGATAATTTCCTTTACTGTGTGGATGCCCGCGACGGGTCCGAAATAAACCGCTTTGAGTCCGGATACTACCTGAACGGAGCTGTAGCTGTCTGGAAGGAACATGTCATATTCGGAGGTTGCGACTCTTGGTTGCGCATCATCAACACCCGTACAGGTATGCCGACAGATTCGTTGTTGCTCGACGCTTATATACCTGCATCGCCAGCTATTATGGGCGATTTCTGCTATGTTGGCGATTATTCAGGCAACATCTACGAACTTTTGCTGGAAAAGGGGAAGATTGTCCGTCACAAGAAAATAATGAAATCAACGAATGAGAACAGCTCATTTGTTTCAGTCTTATCCATCACCTCCGAAACAGTGTACGCGCTTTCCTACGAGCGATATTTGTATTCGATAAACCGTAAAGACGGAAAGGTGAACTGGAAATATCTGTTGAAAGGAAATGTTGGTGAAAGCTCTCCGCTGGTCTGCGATGATAAAGTGATTGTTTGTACGAAAACCGGTATTGTCACCATCCTGGATACCCAAAAGGGAACACTGGAATGGGAATACGATACGGGGGAACAGATCGTAGGTTCGCCGGCAATTATTAAAGATCATTTCTTTGTGCTGACGACCAAGGGAACGCTTTTATGTTTTGGAAATAAATAGTCATAATCTGTAAAATATATGCCTTTAATCAAATTATCAAATATAAAGAAAAGTTTCCGGGATGGAGAAAACCAGCTGAATAACGTGCTCCGTGGAATAAATATGGAGATCGGAAAGGGTGAGTTCGTCGCTATCAAAGGAGCTTCAGGTTCGGGTAAAACAACGCTGTTGTCTATTCTGGGAACGTTACTGCAACCTGATGGAGGCAGTTATTTATTGGATGAGACGGAAATGACAATGGAAGGAGTAGATCATTCGCTGGTTCGCAATAAACAGCTCGGCTTTGTATTTCAGGATCATCGGCTGATGCCCCAATATACGGTATTGGAAAATATTTTACTGCCTGCCCTGGCATATGCTTCCAAGACAGGAAAAGAAGAAACTGAATATGCGCACAGATTGCTGGAGCTAACACATATATCCGGTGTAGCACATCAATATCCCTCAACCTTATCTGGAGGGGAAGCAAGCCGTGTTGCCGTTTGCCGGGCATTGATCATGAAGCCCAAGCTTCTTCTTGCCGACGAACCAACCGGACAACTGGATGCCGAGAATGCATGGAATATTGCTTCGTTACTTTCGGAAATCAACCAGAATTTGCATACTACGATCGTGATGGTTACACACTCGGAAGAAACTTCTTCTGTAGCGCACCGCATCCTCACACTTAAAGAAGGTATTTTGAGATGAATATAAAAAATCTGGCTCATAAGAACATCTCCTTTTATATACGCTATTACAAGTTAATAGCGGTAGCTTCGCTTATTACCGTTGCCATAATCGTGGGTAGTCTGGTGGTAGGGGATTCTGTCCGGATGACGCTGGTAAGGCAGATGGAGGATCGTTTTGGAGATACTGAAACTGTTATTTTCTCGAGGAACACCTTTATGCCCTCTAACCTGCTTAAGACATCCCTGTTTAAAGAATCGGCCAGAGGCATATTGCTGACAAATGGTTTTGTCTCGCAGGGACAAAAACTGATTCCCGTGTTTGTGTGGGGAGTGGACGATATGTCGATCTCCGAAGATTCCGTCAGGATGAATCCCGCACTGGCAGACGAATTGAAGCAAGAAGGTCCGGCTGATATCGTACTTCGTCTGCCGGCAACCGGTCTGGTCCCGTCGGGCTCACTGTTTGTGACCGAAAACTACACAACCAGTCTTCGCCTGTCCTACGTCGGCGTTGTGGAAGCACAAGCAGGTGGCAACATCAGCATGAAAAACGAACAAATCATTCCGTTCAATATTTTTGTAAACCGCGATAAACTGGCCGAAGTTCTGGAAGTGGAAGGGAAAATAAACCTGATATTGAACAACAAGCCTGTGTCTGATTCCGATCTGGCCAAAGTCTGGGATTATACTAGTTCCGGACTAAAGGTGGACCGAAAAAACGGATATACTGAAATTACCTCCGACCGGGTTTTTCTGCAGGAAGAGGTGGTGGAAACAATACGGCGAAATAACAGGGAGCCAAATAGGATGTTCTCTTATTTCGCCAATTCAATAGAGTTGGACGGGGCTTCCATTCCCTATTCTTTCGTAACGGCGACAGACCGGTATAAAGGAGATTCATTGCAGAAGGATGAGATTATTCTTTCCGATTATTCGGCCCGCAGGCTGCATGCCGGGGTGGGCGATACCATACAGGTTTCTTATTTTACTTCCCGGGAATTAAAGATATTGCATACGGATACCATCCAATTGCGGGTGCGGCAAATTGTTCCATTAGCCGAATTGCAGCAAGACAGTACCCTGAGTGCTGAGTTTCCTGGTCTTTCCGATGTGGAACGGTGTACCGACTGGGATAGCGACCTTCCCATCAATATGGATTTAATAACTGATGAGGACGAAGAATATTGGAAACTTTACCGTAGCACCCCCAAAGCAATTATTGCCTACGAAGCGGTGGCGAAGGAGTG